>CAVTUU010000009.1:0-1384332 GCA_963737985.1 uncultured Chloroflexia bacterium
CTTCGGCCCGCGTCTCGGTCTTAAATCGCTCGAACTCCTCCGCCGGTATGTCGGCAATCCGCTGCCACGCCGACGACTGCTTCTTATCAACACCAAGGTCAGAAAGACGAAACGGTACCGTCGTGGTACCGGTACCGACGTGGTACCGTTTCTCCGGTCTACCGTTCAGCAGTTCCAACGATCGCAGCAGTTCGCCACCCTTGCGCTCCACGTCGAGTTTGTAGGAAGCCCAGAACGATTGGGCTTCCTTCGACAACTGCGCCTTCGCGGGTCCACTCGCTTTGTTAACTCGCCATGAAAATCAAATACAGCATTGCGGCCGGGACACCCGTCATGCCGCCAATGAGGGCGTAGTGAGGCGCCGTCCCATCGCGGCGCTGATGGCTTTGAACCGGGGTAGCGGTTTGGGCCAGCGCCATCTTAGCGCAGGGACCACGGCTTCCCGCAGCCGCGTCGTTTTTTCTCGTGGTATTGACTTCGGTACGTGTCCGTTCATTTGAGGTCACCCCTTTTTGGGCCCAGAGTGGGTTCACGTTGTTTGATGCCGATTCCACTTTAGCCAGTCTCCTGTACCGGTCCCTTCGTATCCTGCGATCGTAAGGCCAACGCTCAAGGAGGAAGAAATGGACGGACGCCGCTTCGACGAACTCACGAAAACTCTGGCGGTCGGTATCTCTCGTCGTAACCTCGTCCGTGGAGCGATTGGCAGTTCATTTGCGGCCGTCATGGCAGCGCTTGGGCGAGAGACTGCCCAAGCCAAGCCCAAACCGAAAACCTGCAAGGTTGGCTGCGCTGGGTTGCCCGGAAAGCAAGAGAAAGCCTGCGAAAAGGCATGTAAGGCATGCGGCGGCGATTTCAATCGCGTCTGCACCAAGGACTGGACCATTCGGTCCAACCGACATCACCTGCTGCCCGACTGGGACATTCTGTGTCTTCGGTGCTGGGGTTTGCTGCGACGAGGGGACCGAACCGTGCTTCGGGCCGACTGGCGATGCGACCTGCTGCGCGGCCGGCACGTTTTGCAACTTCGCCACTGGTCAGTGCGAACCGCCGGCAAACTGCGGTCCTGAGTCTGGTTGTCTTGGCGGCGCTTGCGCTGCGGGTTGCTTCTGTGTCAGTTCGGTCGAGGGGGATGGCGCCTGTGTCAATGGTGAGTTCGCCCAATGCACCGCGCCGCCATGCGATACAAGCGCAGATTGTGGCCCAGGCGGAACCTGCGTCGACGTGACGAGCGATATGTGTTGCGGTGGCGCTCCATCGGCTCGCGTCTGCTTCCCGCCTGAGGCAATCTGTCAGACGGATGGTGTGGGTCGCGCCGCGAATACGACTCCGGGCTGGCATCGCTAGCCAAGCGGGCAA
The DNA here is from genome assembly GCA_963737985.1 of uncultured Chloroflexia bacterium. Lineage (GTDB taxonomy): Bacteria > Chloroflexota > Chloroflexia > Thermomicrobiales > UBA6265 > CAVTUU01. Next base: position 1,360 of record CAVTUU010000009.1, read on the forward strand.
CGCGAGTGGGCCGATTCTGGCCTCTCACTGGACGCCGTCCTCCGGGTGATTGCCCGCGAACTCGACAAGACGCCGCAATGAGGCAGACAGCAGCGTTGCCCCAGACCGGATAACCAAACGGCCCCGAGCGTGATGCCCGAGACCGTTGCGTTGGAGATGGTTAGGTCAGTCCTCAAGTATTGGGCGCGGGTCCGGCGCCAGCGGATGCGCCGCCGTATCGTCAATCCACCGTCGATACGGTGTCTTCTGCATGAGCATGTCAAAAACGCGGCTCACCTGCTCTGCTTGGAGCCAAATCTCGCCGGCCTCGTGACGCGCGGGAACGCCAGGCGCGATTTCGTCGGGTCCCAGGCGGTCGAAGATCAGCACGGCCCGTTCCCCGTCCGGGTTCATAACAGCTTTGACTTCGACTCGCGCAACGATGGTGGCCCGGTCGTCAGTGGCCAGCCGGTCCTTCAGGGTTCCCTCGGCGCGCATCGTGCGCATGTCGTCTCGTGCATTCTTCGGGTTTGGCTTCATGATCGCAAATCCTTCCTTATTGGTCGCCGAACGGCTGCGAGCGCTGCCGTTGCAGCATCTGTTCGATATTCGCGCGATCGCGCCCGTCGAGACGAGGTTCGTGCTCGATCTCGGTGATGACCTGGAGCAACCCTCGGCGCAGTTGCTCGAAGGCGACACCCAGCGCAATTCCCTGTACTTCCATCGCGCACAGCATGTTGGTCGCGGTATCGCTCGTCTGCCGGAGCGCCTCGATAACATCGCCCCCGGCGTCAGCCGTTGCCTTGACGTATTCCTGCCCAGCCTCCCAGCCCGAGCGCCCCATCATCTCCTCAGACAACAACAGGGCGGAAAATGCATTCTCAAAGAGGCATCCATAGACGCGCTGGGCGAATGCGTGCGGGTCATGCAGCAGCGCGACTTGCGCCTCGTGCTTCTCGGCAACGGTTGAAAAGTGAACAAGTTCGTTGGTGTTAGATTGCATCTCTATTTGCTCCTCTGCGCGCCATTGCTGGCCGCGACTGTTCTCACCGGTGCGTCGACCACCTTGCCGCGGCCGGCGCCAAACTCATGATCGGGACAGAACTGCGTGCCATACCCCAGGGCGGCGAGCGCCCGCCCGATCGCTTTCGTCTCCGCTTTCTCCAGGTAATCGCCGAATTCGCCTATCGTTTCACTGCCCCATCCTGTTGCCTTTCCGCCACCGGGGATTGAGACGGTGGCCTTAAACACGGCTTCCGGTTCGCTGGGATGCGTCATCAGTTGGGTATCGAGCTCGGCATTCGGATGCTCGGAGCGGAGCCAAACCAGGCGCCATTTGCACTCAAGATATTGCCCACCGTTCACGGTGATCAGGTACTTTGTCGGGTCGAATGCGGTGTTCGCGGTGCGGTCTGCCATGGGTGATGCCTTTCACGTGTTCGAGTGTTCGAATAGGTAGCGGGGCGGAGCGTGGGGGAGAGATATCTCTCCCCTGTTGGCGTTTAGGCTGATTTCGCCTTGGGAAAGATCGTCGACTCAATCCAACTGACGGCAGCCGGCTTGATTTCGACCGCTTTGCAGTCGAAGCAGTAGGCGGCGTCTGGATCTTTGTCGAAGACGATGCTGCCGCGCCAGGCTATCGAACCGCAGCCGCGACACTTCAGGCATTCGACGGAGCCAACCTGAACGACTTGGGGATCTGTGTCTGTGCCGGTTGTGCCGGATGTGACGCCTTCTTGGGGAGACTGAGACGCCGCCTCGTCACAGGCGACGCGGTTGCGCACGGCGACGATGTGCTTGCAATGGGCTACGGCTGGGCAGGTGCAGGAATCAACGGTCGTCAGATAGAACATGCCGGGCTTGGTGAGCTTCGAGCGGGTGTGGAATGTGCCATCGCCGAGATCGAGGAGTTGGACCTCGTCGGCTTGGGCCTTCTCGAGCATGCGGGCTGCGGTTGCGGGTGAGATCGTCATGGTTCTGGTCTCCTTGTTCTTGCGTCTGAGGAACTATCACTTCCTCATGCCAATAGCTTACGACAAATTACGTTACTTGTCAAGACATATTGGCTGATATCTTGACGAAATGGTGTATATTGGAACATGGAGATATCGCGCGGAAACATGGAGGCAACAGGTGTTTGAGCAAACGAAGTTGTACACAGCAGAGGAGATCGCGGAGATCTTCCGGGTTCATGCGAAGACCGTGAAACTGTGGTTGAACTCCGGAGACTCCAGGGTGTCCTGATATCGAATCGCGCCGGGTGGCGCATTCTGGGGAGCGACGCGCAGGCGTTTTGGGACGCACGGATTGCGGCGGGAAAAGGAATCGCGGCCTAGGTGATAGCTAGACCGCGACGCATGTCCCACTCCTGCGCAAACAGGAAGGAGACCAAATGAGTCTAACAAACACTAGCCCGACCCCACGCGCGGCCATCTACTGCCGGGTGAGCACCAAGAGCCAGGAGGATAATTACAGCCTCAACAGCCAAGAGAAGAATTGTCGCGACTACGCTGAGCGCCAGGGTTACGTTGTCGCCGACGTCTACCATGAGGTGGCGAGCGGCTTCTCACTCAATCGGCCAAAGCTGACGCAACTCCGCGACGCTGTTCGTCGGGGTGAAATCAGCACGGTCGTCGTCAATTCCTTCGATCGCTGGGCGAGCACCGACAAGGATTCGTATCGGCTCTACAGCGATCTGGAGGCTGGCCACACGGCATTAGAGTCGGTGTCCCAGGGCAAGTTTGACGATTCACCGACTGGACGGCTCATCATGATGGCCTACACGCTTGGTCGCGAAGTCTGGCTGGAAGATCACAAAGAGCGCACAAAACGTGGTCGTCGCGAGAAAGCTGAGCGTGGCGAAGTGGTTGGCATGGGTACGCCACCATATGGCTACACCTATACGTCTGTGCTGACACCCAAAGGCAAGCGTCGCGTCATTGGTCTTGAACCCGATCCGCTGACGGCGCCTGTTGTGGTGCGTATCTTCGACCTGCTGCGTCATCGTTCCGTGGCTGACGTTGCAGCGATGTTGAACGCAGAAAGCATCCAGGCGCCGCGTCACGCGCGCTGGACGCCCGATACGATCTATTGGATGAGTCGCCACGCCGTCTATATGGGCGAGTGGCGCTACGGTCGCAATCATCGCCACGTCAAGCCGGATGATGCCGGCATCGTCGTGGTGAGCGTCCCGAAGATTGTCAGCCCGGACACATGGCACGACGTGCAGCGCGCGCTCGCTCGTCGCTGCACTGCTCGTCGTGGACGGCTAACTGGCGACGACGATCTCTATCGGCTGCGCAGCCGGCTGACCTGTGGTCACTGTGGCTGCGCGATGCACACGTCAAGCGACAGCTCTCGCACCTATCGCTGTGGATGTCGCTGGCCGTCACGCGCTGCACAGCGTGGCATTGCGCGATGCCTGCTCCCCGACGTGCATGGCAGTGGCATCGAAACCGAACTGTGGCGCATCTTGTCGCTGACGCTGCTCGATCCGGTGTTCTTGTCCGAAGGGCTCGCGACGAGTCTTGCCGCGCACCAAGACGCCGACCAACGCCGCGCCGAAAGTCTGATGACGATTGATCGCCAGATCGCGAAGCTCAAACGCGAGCTTGACCAACTGATCACTGACTCGCTCAGCGACGGTATTGGTCTGACAGCGAACGCGCTGATCATGAAGCACGTGGCGCGCATCGAAACGACGATTGCGACGCTCAGCGATGAGCGCAACGACCTGCTGGCGTTGCGCCCTGCTGCTGGTCTGAGCACTGATGAAGCGCAGGCGCTGCGCGCGTTCGCCGCTGAGATACGCGCTGGCCTGGACGCGGCGAGCATCAGTCAACAGCGCGCGTTGATCGACTTGCTCGACGTGCGTGGCACGGTCTATCTCGATCGCGAATGTGGCGTCCAGCTCAGCCGCCAGCGCAGGAATCTGTTTCGCATCGAGTGGACAGCGCGGATTCCATTATTGGACAGTGCTGACCAATTGAAGAACCTCCAATAACCCATATCGTTGAAGGTGAAACGAGACCGGCAGTATCGGTCTCGTTTCTCATCCGTTTGGTTGGGCCTCTCGCAAGACGTCGACTAACGCTCGGCTCGAACCATCTGCCGGTTCGGCGCTAATTTGAAGTTGGCGTTCATCCGGTCCGGAAGGCTCGATGACGATCAAAAGGTAATCGTCAGGCAGGTCGCCACCGGCGCGTTCCGGCCACTCAACGACGACTACGCCGTTGTTCTGCGTGACGAGATCCTCATAACCGAAGCTCTCGAGCTGACCAGGATCATCGAGGCGGTAGAGATCAATATGGTGGAGGAACAAGGGTTCACCCGAAGGCAACCGTGCGGTATGCTCGGCGACGAGTGTGAAGGTCGGGCTTTGGACGTACTCTTCGATCCCGAGTCCCTTGGCAATTCCCTGGGCTAAGGTCGTTTTGCCGGCTCCCAAATCGCCGTGCAAAAGCACAACGTCTCCTGCGCGCAGTACGCTCCCGAGCTTCTCCCCTAAAGCTCGAGTTTCGGCCTCACTAGAGGTCGTGAGGCTGAGTGACACCTGATTCATTGACCTGTCGACGTTGCCTCATCCCAGCCGATCCAGCGCGTAAGCTCAGCCGAAGGAGTTCGCTTCGCGCGGATCGACGAGGCAGTGGGATACCCCAAATAAACAAACCCGAGCAGATGTGCGGAGTCGTCTAGACCGAGAAACCGCTTCACCTCGGAGCTGTAGCATGCGTCGCCTGTTCGCCAGATCGCACCGAGACCGAAGGCGTGAGCTGCGAGAAGCATATTCTGAATAGCAGATGCTCCTGCCGTGATCTCATCCATCTCGACAACCTTGGGACCGATTTGCGGCTCGACGGCCAGCGCGATAATGACCGGCGCTCGCATTGCTTTCGCTTTCGTCCTCGCAAAGTCGGCTTCCCACGGTTCTCCGGCCTCGACAAGACGCGCAACCTTGCTCTTCGCCATCGCCTCGCCAAACTCCGCACGCGCAGCGCCAGCCAGAACGGTGAACCGCCAGGGCTCGGTCAATCGATGATTCGGCGCCCAGGTTGCGGCCTCTAGAATCTCTTCAATCAACTCGCGCGGCGGTATCTCCTGGCTGACCGCTCCGATGCTGCGACGCGTACGAATCGCTTCAAGCACGTCCATTCCTGCGAGCGATGTCGCCGGATCCTGCTCAATTGTCGTTGGTTCCACGTATCTCTCCGGTAAGCCTCTATTCGAATGGTTGAGTTAAATCCGACCGTGTGTCTCGGAATTATGCTAGCGAGCCTTTATTCGAGACGTCAAGCGAATGGCGATCCTGCGTTGCAGGAAGGAAGGATCATTCGACGACCACCGCGCTAATCAAATCGTCATCAAACGCGTCGAACCAAACCGGTCGGACGAGCCGCCAATACCAAGCTGCTATGGCTCCCGGTGGTTCCGCCTCGCCCTCTTCCAGCCAATAACTGAAGATACCGAGCGTGGCCGAGGCGCCAAAACAGGCCCGGGCTTCGGCTGGTATGTGACTGACTGACTGCGGAGTTTCCATGAATTTCCAAACCTGCAGAAAGAGCTCTTCGTTTCGAGCCTGGAAACGCCGGATGAAATAGGCCGAGCCACCGTGCCCTATCAATCGCCGATAGAGAACGGCCCGCCGCGCGACTTGCTCGAACATGTGGACTACCGATGGGTGGACCACATCCGGGGTTAAGCGATCGACTCCGGCTAATACCGGCGCGCAGCCTTCAAACAGCTCGATGGAGCAACTCATCAATCGCTTCTTCAAGCAGTTCATCCCGATCCCGATAGTGTTGATAGAACGTGGCCCGGTTGACGCCCGCCTTTCTCGTTATGTCGTGCACGGTCAACGATCCGAGATCTCGCGTTTCGGCGAGTTCCAGGACCGCGGTCCGTAATTGATTTCGAGTCCGCTCAACACGAGGATCCAAACCCACCGTTCGCTCCGTCTCGTCTGGGAATCAATTCTGCTTTTACTTGCAGTAAACCTGTTGACACCCTCTTCCGACAAGCATATCCTTCGCGCCAATTAAACAACATGTTGTTGTTTTTCTCGGATCGGGGTCTGATTTCTGCTCATGGTGCCGTCCTATACGCGCAATCCCAACCCCAGTCCAACGAACGAACGGAGGTGACGATCCAGCCCAATATGCGCAGTGTCATTCGTTTCTGTATGGTGCGAATGCAAAGGATTCTGTCATGACTGAACAAGAGTCTGCGCCCACCGACAACGAGCGCGTGATTGACCGAAGACGTCTCATCAAGGACGCTTCACGCCTGGCCGGAGGCGCAGTAGCAGCGAGCGTTCTCGTCCCTGAACTGGCGTCAGCTGGCGCGGCGACCGTGAATTCCCCGACCGTTGTCCTGACCCAGGCGACCCCGACCGGCTCTCCCGTCCCATCCCCAATCGCGACACCCGCTGCTTCTCCGCTGGCGACTCCTGTCGATCTCGAAAGTTATGTCGCCGTAAATCTGACTTCCGCCGAGCTCACCACATTGAAAGCCGCGCTCGACCGGATCATCCCGAACGATGAACTTGGACCGGGCGCGAACGAAGCGGGCGTGTTCGTCTACATCGACCGCGCGCTCGGCGGACGCTCGGCGGCAAGTCTGCCGCTCTATCAAAAGGGCTTTGCGGCCCTCGACACCGCCGCCGGATCGGGCGGTTTCGCAGCCCTCTCAGCTGACAAGCAGGACGAAATCCTGAAAACCGCCGAATCTGGCGATCTCGCCGGTGACCCCGGCGGTTTCTTCGCCACGCTCCTCTCGGATACGAGAGTTGGCATGTTCGCCGATCCCGTCCACGGTGGAAATGTGAATTTTGCCGGTTGGGATTTGATGGGCTATCCGGGAGTGAAACTCGTCTGGTCCGCTGAAGACCAGGGCGTGAACTCGACCCCGAAACCCGAGCACATTTCCGTTGCTCAATTTGGAGGGTCCGCGTAATGGCTAATCCCTTACCGAAAGTCGACGTTCTCCTCGTCGGCACAGGCGCCGCGGGCGGCATAGCCAGCTACGTTCTGACGAAGGCTGGCATTAATGTCGTGGCATTGGAAGCCGGTCCGCGCCGGACAAAAGAAGAATTCCTCGCTAACTACGACGAGCTCAACGGCTATCCGTTTGGCAATGTATTCGGCGATGTAAAGGCGAACAAAGAAATTCCAACCTGGCGGCCCGACGCGAAATCGCCTGTTCAGGCGCCACCTGTTCCTCCAATTGTGATGATGAACGGGGTCGGGGGGACGTCGATCCACTGGTCAGCGCAGGCGTGGCGGTACCGAACTGACGATTTCAAGATTCGCTCGACCACGGTCGACAAGTACGGAGCGTCTGCCCTACCTGCCGGTTCCGCGGTCGCCGACTGGCCGGTCACTTACGACGATCTCGAGCCGTACTATGAGAATGTGGAAAAGCTGATCGGCGTCTCCGGCCAAGGGGGCGCGAATCCGTTCGAGTCGCCGCGCAAGAATGACTATCCACTGCCACCGCTCCGGCGCTCGGGCCTAGGTGATCTCGCCTTCAAGGCGATAAACGACGCGGGTTACCACGCCTTCCCGCAGCCGGCCGGCATCATCAGCGAGGACTACAATGGTCGAGCTGCCTGCACATATTGCGGGTACTGCACGGGGCATGGATGCTGGAACGACGCCAAGTCGAGCACGCTCGTTTCCGCGATTGCCGAGGCTGAAAAAACCAACAAGCTGGAAATCCGGACCAACAGCCGGGTCACAGAAATCCTGACGAACGACAATGGGCAAGTAACCGGCGTTAAATACATCGACGACAAGGGCGTGGAACAAGAGCAACCCGCCGGCGTTGTGATCGTCGCGACGTATGTCTACGAAAACGCCCGCCTGCTCCTTCTGTCGAAATCCAATTTCTACAAGAACGGGCTTGGCAACAACGGCGGGAATGTGGGCAAGTACTATATGGCTCACTCCTACGGCGGCGCGTACGGTCTCTTTCCAGGGGATAACTTCAACCTGCTCTCCGGCACCTATTCGCAAGCGGTCGCCATGGACGATCTCAACGGCGATAACTTCGATCACACCGGTCTCGGGTTCATTCGCGGCGCGATCGCCGACGTTTCGATGTCCGAGGCGACTCCGATCGGACGTTCGGGCATGCTTGCCCCTGGCGTCCCCGGTTGGGGCAGCGATTACAAGAAATTCATCCATGACGGAGCGATGTCGATCGCAAGTTTCGGCACGCAACTTGAGGTGCTGCCATACGAAACCAACTTCATCGATCTCGACGAGACAAAGAAGGACGAGCTCGGATTGCCGGTCGTTCGCCTCACCTTCAATCTCGGCGACAACGAGAAGAAGGCCAATGCCTATATCAATCCCAAGCTGGAGGCTGTGCTCAAGGAGATGGGCGCCACACAGACGTGGTCCTATCCTGATCCAGCAAACATCCCGATCAATTCGCATGCGTACGGTGGCACCAGGATGGGTGACGATCCCGCGTCATCGGTCGTCGACAAGCACGGTCTGTCCCACGAGGCGTCAAACTTGATGATCCTTGGCGGGTCGAACTGGCCAAGCACTACTGGCTACAACCCAACGGTCACCATCGAAACGCACGCGTGGTATGCGACCGACTATCTGGCGCAGAATCTGAGTAAGATCGCCGTCTAGCGGCATCCTCGGGTCCGATTCTCGACAGAGGTGAGGTGCGCGAGAGGTTCAACAATGGACCCTCGCGCCCTCATCAGGAAGGAACCCCTCCCATGGAAAACGCAGCAAACGATCGGTTGATTTCTCGCCGAGCAGCCCTGCAAACGGCAGCTGGAGTGGCAGTGGGAGCGGCGGGACTGGCTGTCGCATCATCAGCGGTCTCGGCTCAAGATGCGACGCCGACCGCCGGCGCAGCCGTCGTTCAAGTTCCCGTGTTGACGCTTGAAGGCGCATTGGCGGTTGTCCAGGGGGCGCTCGCGAAGGCCCAGGAAATCAACGTGCCCGAAGTGATCGCTGTCGTCGATACCGCGGGAAATCTCAAGGCATTTGCGCGCATGGACGGTACCCCAAATACGAGCATCGATATCGCGATCGATAAGGCGTTTACCTCCGCATCATTCCATGCCCCGACCGATCAGTTCGCGCAAAACGTAAGCGGTGACGCTACCGTCATGGCGTCGATCCTGAAGGAGCCCCATATCACACTCCTCCCAGGCGGTTACCCGATCATGTCGGGTCAGGCCGTCATCGGGGCCGTGGGTTGCAGCGGTGGATCTGGCGAACAGGACCAGCAGTGCTCCCAAGCGGGATTAGCCGCACTACCTTCCTAGTAAAGTAAACAGTTCGCAAAGTTCAAGCAGTTAGTCGTTCGATCGGAAGTGATCGAAGCCCCCGATTCGGCTAGCCGAACATTGCCTTCGAGATCAATCAACATAATTAGTGGATTGCCCTGGCATGCGGGCGTGATTTCGCCAATCGCGGAAATGGTCGCGCCGATTTCCTCAGCTTTTGTCGAGATGCGGTCGAAAGCGTCAGGTGAAAGTGTGAAGAGGAGCTCGTAATCCTCTCCGCCGCGCGTGGCCAACTCCAGCCAGTTGTTGGGAAAGAGCGCGCGCACGGCTGGAGCTACAGGTATTTTGCCGAGTTCGATTCGAGCGGCGACACCGCTCAATTCAAGGATTTTCGGAAGATCGCCAGAGGAGCCCATCGCTCAGGTCCATAGCCGAGGTCGCGCCCTGGTCGAGTAACTGCTTCCCGAGTGCCAATCGCGGTTGCGGTCGCAAATGTGCTGAGATGAGAAGCTCGGACGATGAACGCCTTGCGCGAGGTCTGTCGGGTCCCTCGAGCAGGAGGTGATAGCCCGCGGCGGAGGCGCCGAGCGTGCCACTGACGCAAATGAGATCGCCTACTTGCGCCCCAGCGCGCGTCAGAACTTTCCCACTCTGGGTTTCGCCCAGGGCGGTGACATCGATGAAGAGACCAGCTGGGGAAGAAACGATGTCACCACCCAGCTATCACCACGTGGTGCGGGGCGGCAAGGGCATCGACACCTCGATAGAGGTTTTCGAGATCGGCGACACGCTCGTTTCCAGTCAATCCAAGCGTGATGGTCGCAACCTTTGGAACCGCGCCCATCGCGGCCAGATCAGATAGATTGACCGCCAAGGCTTTGTGACCGAGACTCCGCCAGTCCGTCCAATCGAGCCGAAAATGAATGTTCTTCGACCAGACTGTCAGTCGTGATGACGACTCGTTCGCCAGCTTTTGGAGTCCAGACCGCGGCATCGTCGCCGATGCCCACCATCAAATTTGGTCCGTGTTTCACCAGGGGCGAAAACACATCGCGCAAGGCTGCGATGAGTCCGAACTCCCCGATGTCGCGCACCGTTCGCGTCATCGCCGAATTGCCTCGCGATAGGCAGCGACCGTCAATTCCGCGGTTCGATGCCAGGTGAACCGCTTTGCTCGTTCCGGACCGCGTCGCCGGAGGTCCTCGCGAAGACCCGGCTCAGAAAGCACTTTCAGCATCCCGTCAGAGATCGCCTGCGAATCGAGCGGATCTACGGTCAAACCAGCATCGCCTACCACTTCCGGCATTGACGAGACGCTCGATGTCAGGACGGGCGCGCCACATGCCATCGCTTCGAGCGCGGGAAGTCCAAATCCTTCGTACAGTGAGGGGTAGGCGAAGAGATCACTCGCGCTGTACCAGGCAGGAAGCTGACCGTCGGGCACGAACCCACGAAATTGAATTCGCCCGCGATCGAGCAAGCGAGCCGACGACTCATGAATTTCACTCGTCAACCAACCCTCAGGACCAATCACCACCAGATCATGCGGCACGTCCTTGGCAATCAGCGTAAATGCCTCAACGAGTCGAGGCAGGTTTTTCCGAGGCTCCAACGTGCCGACGAACAGCACGAATGGCCGCTCGATGCCAGCTTGCTCGCGAAAATGGGTCAACGCCGCATCGTCGATTCTGCGGAATCGCTCATCAACGCCCAGCGGAGTGACTACGATCTTTCCGGGCTCGACACCGAGAAGGTCGACAATATCGCGCTTCGTCCCTTCTGAGACCGCAAGCACTCCAGTCGCTCGTTTGACGGAACTGCGAACAGTGCGCGAAAGGTAGCGATATCGCTTGGCGGTCACTTGCTCAGGAAATCGCAGAAACGCCAGATCGTGAATCGTTACCACCGAGGGACACGGCAGTCCGAGTGGCGTCACATTCACCGTGCCATGAAAGAGGTCGAGCCGATCACGTCTCGTGAGCGCCGGAAGAGCAAGATGCTCCCAAGCAATGCGCGCGGCTGGATGATCCGCACCAATCACTGAGGCTCGCGATGATTGGCCGGTCATTTCCTCAGGCACATCGTTCCACGAACAACGTACACTCGCAACTCATCGTAGCCCATCGCCTCGGGCAAGGCGCGCAAAAGGCGATCGATGTACCGGCTAACTCCAGTCCGCCGGTATCCCGAATGTTGATTGAGCAAAAGCGCATTGATCCCGTACCCGCACGTTTTCTCCTCATGCCACAAGTACGCCAATCTTAAGAGGATTGTACGTTGAGGAAACCAGCGTACAGCCGGTCGGTACAGACCATCATGATATTCTTGGGTGAATTTTGCCCACGCGCCGTCTTGTCGGCGCGATCGATGAAGGACGATCAAGGAGTTTGACTCAGACATCGGGAACGCGAGCACCGGCCGAAGGGCGTCGTTCAAAATCCCCGCGAAAGACGGCGACAAGCCGTACTCCTGCGTCCGCGCGACCGATCAAGCGACTTCCGCTGATATGACCGGCCTTGGTCAACCTTTTTCATTTCCACTTGATCCTCTCATCGAAGCTCAGATCGACCAGTTTTCGGCCCTCTATCCCTTCCCGCTGGACGAATTTCAGCGGGACGCCATCGATACTCTCCACGGCGACTCGGTCATGGTCGCCGCGCCGACCGGCACGGGCAAGACGGTGGTGGCCGAACTCGGGGTGTTCGAATCGTTCCGGCGCGGCGGTCGAGCGATCTACACGACCCCAATCAAGGCGCTCTCCAACCAGAAATTTCGCGACCTGCGCGAGATCTACGGCACGAAGTCGGTCTCCTGACCGGCGACGTCACCGAGAACCGCGACGCCCGGATCATCGTGATGACGACCGAGGTCATGCGCAACATGCTCTTGCAAAGCCCGTGGGAACTTGACACGGTCGACTGCGTCATCTTCGACGAAATGCATTACATGGCGGACCAGGAACGCGGCACTACCTGGGAAGAAGCGATCATCCTGTGCCCGGAGCACATCCAGTTGATCTGCCTCTCGGCGACGGTGTCGAACGCCGAAGAGATCGCCGCCTGGATAGCCGCACGCACCGCCCGATCCGCCTGATCACCCACACCGAGCGGGCGATCCCGCTGGCGCTGTATTACTTCCTCGACAAGAAGCTGCGGCTGTCGATCGACCATACCGGCGATCGGTCGGCGATTTCCGCACACCGGCGGCGAGATGCGGCGGCAAGCGGCGTCGCGGCGGACGGCCCGCGCCGAATCCGAACGGCGAAGCCCGAAATGGACGAACCACAACCGTGCGAGATCCTCACGCGCTGGCGGCCAGGAGATGCTGCCCGCGATCTATTTCCTTTTCGCCGCAACGACTGCCAGGATTTCGCCCAGCGGCTCGCCGTGATGCGCCCGCACCTCGTCACGCGACTCACGCTCGCGATGATCGAGTCGACGCTCGAGACCTACATCGACGCGCTGCGCCCGGAGGACCACAAACTCGAGCAGGTCCGGCTCATCGCTCGCCTTGCCGCAAGGGAATCGGGTTCCACCACGCCGGGCTGTTGCCGGTCCTGAAACAGCTGGTCGAGGTGCTGTTCAGCGCGGGGCTCATGCAGGTCGTCTTCGCGACGGACACGCTGGCGCTGGGCGTCAATATGCCGGCGCGCTCGGTCGTGATCGGCCGGATGACCAAATGGGATGGCCGCCGCCGCCGCGTGCTGATCCCGAATGAGTTCCAGCAGATGGCCGGGCGCGCCGGGCGGCGCGGCATGGACGTCTATGGCCACGTCGTCGTGCCGTACTCGCCCTGGATCGCCTTCCGCGAGATGCTGGAGATCGCGACCGGACCGTGGAACCGGTCCGCTCGCGTTCGCGGTCCGCTACAACACCGTGCTCAATCTCTGGGACCCGCCGCACGGCGAGCGCGTGCGCGTCGATGCTCCAACAGAGTCTGGCGCAGTTCCAGACGCAGCCAGCGAATTCGCCAACTTGAAGACGACATCATCGAGATCGGCGGCGACATCGCCGGGGTCCCGAAGGGCTGCCTGATCGGACTCGACGCCGGCGACGAATTGCTGGAGGACTACCGCAACGTCAACGGCACGCTGACGACCGCGCAACAGAAGGAGCGCCGATCAAGACGGAGCTGCGCGGAAGTGCAGCGCGCCGCGATCTTGCGCCGCCCTGGCCGGAACCGGTCGGCAAGCGTTCGGCGGGCGTTCCGCTACGCGCTCGATCGGGTTGATCGCCCATCACCGCGAGCATGGTTGGGGTGTCTACGTCGGCAAGGGCGCGGCGGCGTCGGACTCTTCCTCTTCGGCGGATCGAATCCGAGCTGTCAACGAGTACCGCCAGATCGATTACCTGACCGACGGCAAGATCGTCCGGGTTCCGGAAGGCTGATCGAACCACCGGACGAGGCTACCGATGCGACCGAGCTCGTGTCCGGAGAAGGAGCTCGACAGCCTCTGGCGACGGGTCGAGCGGTTGGGATTGCCTGACCTCGACGCGATGGCGCAGGAGCATCGGATCACGGGAGATGGATCGCGTTGTCGGAGGAACTGGCGCAGGCTCAAGGCTGCCGCGGCAGAAGCGCGCGCTCAAGTCAACGATGCTCCAGGACTCCGGGAGGAGCATCCCTGCCATCCTGCCCGCGCCGCAAGGAGCACCGCGACTATCTCCACCGCATCGACCGGCTCGAAAAGGAACGGCGAGCACTTGAGGAGGTCTTGGCACGCGAGGCCGAGGCGGAGGAATCGCGGATCCGCGGTGTCATCCGTGGTATCCGGGAGGTTCTGAATCGCTTCGGCTATCTCTACCGCGGGTACCCGACCGCCAAGGCCGACATGCTCGCCGACATCTTCGACAACGACGGGCTGATCCTCTGCGAGATGGTCGATCGCGGCTGCTTGACCGGCTGGCTCCGGAGGATCTGGCCGAGGTTTTCTCCTGGTTCAGCTTCGATCGCGACTTCCGGTACACGAACCACTTCACGCTTCCGATCAACTCGTCCTTCTGCGCCGCCGTCTCGAAGACCTGGAGCACGCCGTGCTCGGCGAAGAGCGGGACAACGGGCTCTACATCTCCGAAGGGCACAACGCAACGTTCTACGGCGCCGCCCGCGCCTGGTGCCGCGGTCGACGATGGTCGAGATCGGCGAGGTGATCGAACTCTCCGAAGGCGACCTCGTGCTGACCTTCAACAAGACGATCGACCTGATGCGCCAGGTTCGCGAGATGCTGGCCGACGTCATGCCTGAGCATGCGCTCCGCTGGACCCTGCAACAGGCGAGCGGTTGACTTCGCCGCGGCATCGTCGAGCAATCACTCACACTCGGTTTCGCGCCAATTGACACCACAAGCGCGGTCGAAACTGAGGCTCCTACAGAAGAGTCGCTTCTTTCTGCCACTTGACACCGGTGTCACGCCTTGATACGTTCATTTCAAATTGAAGAGCACGTGATGATGAGGATGAGTACCTGGTTTGGCAGGTGCAGAGAACCGCGGAAGCTGCGAAGCGGGACCTCGCGCACCAGGGAAGAAGACCTCGGAGCTTTGCCCCGAACAGACCGCTTACGGTGGTCCCAATAGGCGGCAACGGGCGATCCAATTGGATCAGTGACTCCCGTTACAGAGTCGCCACGCATTGAAAGATGCATGGGTAAAGACCGCCGGTGGTGCAATTCGGCGGTGAAGTGGGGTGGTACCACGGGCAAGACACCGCTCGTCCCCAATTGGGGGATTGGCGGTGCTTTTTTGTGTTCCGCCCCCCAAAGCTGGTGTCACGTTCCGCATGCCCGCGGGAGGTGACCATGCAGACCAGCCAGTCGATTTGCACGAGCGATATTCGGGGCTTCGGCCTCATTGCCTCGACTTTTCAAGAACGCTCCAAGCGCTAGGCGCCACGGCCAAGGGCCGTCGGCGCCATTTGCGATTTCTCCAACTTGCCCACTTCGAACACAAGTACTTGCACTCAAGGAGAATCCAATGCGCTCCATTTCAACATCATCGCTTTTCAAAGGTTCGTTGACCGCGCTGATCACGCCGTTCCGAAACGGTGAAATCGATGAATCCGCGCTTCGCAGGCTCGTCGATTTTCAAATCGAGAACGGCACGCGCGGGCTGGCGCCATGTGGCACGACTGGCGAATCAGTAACGATGACCGAAGCCGAACAAGATCGGGTCATCGAGATCGTGATCGACCGCGTTGATGGTCGGGTCCCAGTTATTGCCGGTACCGGCACAAATAACACGGCAATCACGATCGAGAGAACGCAGCGAGCCGCGCTCGCGGGCGCCGATGGCGCGCTTGTTGTCGCACCCTACTACAACAAGCCGACTCAAACGGGGCTCATCCGCCATTATCGCGCGATCGCCGAGTCGACTCAGTTGCCGCTCATCCTCTACAACGTTCCGGGCCGCACAGGCGTCAATATGTCGGCTGAAACCGTTCTCGACCTCGCCCAAGAGCCGACGATCGCCGGGATCAAGGAGGCGAGCGGGAATCTCGATCAGGTGAGCGAGATCGCTTGAGACAGCGCCCTCTGATTTCATGCTGCTATCTGGCGACGATTCGCTTGACATTGCCGATCATGAGCGTCGGCGGCCGCGGCGTCGTCTCCGTGGTCGCCAATATCGGCCCACGCGGTCGCGCAGCTCACTGGAGCCTGCCTTCGCGGCGACTTCGGACTGGCGCGGGACGACCCACCATCGCTCTTCGATCTCTGCCGCGCAATGTTCATCGAAAATAACCCGAACGGCCGTCAAGACTGCCGCGGGAATGCTCGGTCTGTGCTCGACGAACTCCGATTGCCGCTCACCGAAATGGGAGAAGCGAATCGCCGGCGGCTGGCGACGACACTGCACGCGTTCGGCCTCGCCACACCGGTCGCCGCGTAATCGATGTGAATCGGGCGTTGGCGGGCGACATCCCGCCAACGCCCGACCTCAAAACTAGGACTTGTGAACATGACCATCAACATCGCCATCGCCGGGATCAACGGGCGGATGGGCAAAGAAGTCGCGGCCGCCGCTGAGATCGAACCTGATCTTGTTATTCAAACCGGTCTGACCCGTTCGGATAACCTCGACGATGTGAGCGGAGTGGATGTCATGATTGACTTCACGATCGCGGAGTCGACAATCGTTCTCGCTGAAGCGTGCGCAAGGAAGCAAATCCCGTTTGTTAGCGGCGTCACCGGTTTGTCCGCCAAGCAAGCCGATCAACTTCTGTGCATCAGCGAAACGATTCCTGTTTTCTATTCTCGTAATTTCAGCATCGGCATCAGTGCACTTTCGCGCGTTCTCCCCGGGCTCGCAACTGCGCTCGACGGATATGACATTGAAGTCGTAGAAGCGCACCATCGGCACAAAGTGGATGCCCCCTCAGGTACAGCCCTCGCACTTATAGAAGCTTTACAAGCCGGCCAAGATCCACCCTTAGTTCATGGACGCGAGGGGTTCGCGCCACGCCGAACCGGCGAAATAGGCATGCATTCGATTCGCGGCGGCGGGAACACCGGCGAGCATACAGTGATCTTTATGAATGAGGGTGAGGAAATTAGGATTGGACACCGCGCTCTCAGCCGGCGCACGTTTGCACTTGGCGCGCTTCGCGCCGCGCGGTTCGTCGTCGGACGGCCGCCGGGATATTATGGGATGGACAACCTCCTCGGAAACTAGCTATCCAATTCGTCCGCTTGCGAACGTGGCGCATGTCTCAAAGTGTGAGACAATTGAACGACGCAATCTCATCCGATTGTCCTATCGCTAACGATAGGACCTTTGAGCCGTTGAGGCATGAAGGTTGCGACGCCTACACTTGGATCAGGGTTGAAAGACCCACATCGCATTACCTACGCTGATTCGAGACCATCGCGTCTTGCAGGGCGCACGTTCATGGCTTGGGCACCGCGGAAATCCGCCGTTTGTCCTTTTGATCATAACGACGAGGGGGAGGGACCCCAATGAGTGATGTCATTCGAGTACTCATCGTTGGCCACGAACCGCTTTTCCGGCGCGGATTGGCCGCCGTGCTCGAAGCTGAGCCATTGACCGAGGTCTCGGGCACCGCGTCGACGGCCGAAGAGGGCTACCGGGAAACGGACGAGACGGTTCCGGACGTTATCCTCGTTGGTACGACGTTGGTCGATGCGCCCGGTCTCGCGGCCGCAACTGAGATGCGCCGCCGTTTTCCGGCAATCGCGACAATTGTGGTGGCCGCGCAGGAAACAGACGACGAACTGTTCGCCGCTATTCGCGCTGGCGCTTCGGCCTATTGCGGCCAGGACATTCCTGAAGACAAGCTGATCGCGCTGATCAAGCGATCGGCTACGGGCGAGTATGTGATCAACGAGCAGTTGCTCGACAAGCCGTATGTCGCCGCCCGAGTCCTCGAACAGTTCCGATCGGCGACCACGAGCGATCTTGCTCCGACGAGCGCATTTGCGCCGTTGACTGACCGCGAGCTCGAGATTCTGAAAAAAGTCAGTGATGGACTGACAAACGCCGAGATCGGATACGCGCTCGGAATTAGCGCCCAGACCGTCAAGAACCACGTGACCTCGATCTTGCGCAAGCTGGCCGTCAACGACCGCACACAAGCTGTGGTAACTGCGCTGCGCCGCGGCTGGCTATCGATCGACGACACGAACGGCCACACAACCGTGACACATAGCGCTACTCCCGCTGGAGACCGCTCGGCCCGCTAGTCGGTCGAAACAAACCAAATCTGGATACTTCAGGGCGCGTCTATTGGCGCGTCCTTTTGCATTCCTGACTTCTCATCTTGCCTCTCGCTTCGAGCCGGGTACAATGCCGCTACTTTAGACATAGACATCAAGCCGTCGGCAACGATGCGTTTCGCGGGAAGGTGGAGTCCAACGCTATGGTGTTGAGCAGCTACGTCGGCGCACAAGTACGACGTAAGGAAGATCCGCGTCTCATTACGGGCTCGTCGACCTATGTTGACGACATCAAAATCCCCGGTTTGCTGCACATGGTCTTTGTGCGCAGCCCCTACGCCCACGCAACTATCAAAGGCATCGACAGTTCTGAAGCGTTGGCCATGCCAGGCGTCGTGAAAATTATCACCGCGGCCGAGCTTGATGCCGTCACGACTGGAGTCTATCCAGTTGATGCGACGAAAGAATCAGGTGAAGCTGCGGAAGAGTCGATTGAAGAAGATTCGATCCCGGTTCCAAAAATTCTTCCGCTTGCTAAGGACAAAGTTCGCTATATCGGAGAAGCGGTCGCCGCTGTCATCGCCGAGTCGGAAGCGCAGGCGGTCGATGCCGCCGCCGTTGTCGATGTCAACTACGAACCGCTTCCTGTGGTTACCGATCCCTATGAGGCGCAAAAGGACGGCGCCCCTCAGCTCTACGACAACGTGAAAAACAACATCTCGGTCGTCGAGCAGACGTCTGACGGTGATGTCGATGCGGCGTTCGCGTCAGCGAAGATCAAGGTGTCGGCCAAGCTTCGATCGAACCGAGTCCATCCAATGCCGATGGAAACGCGCGGTGTTCTCGCCACCCCGGATCCGATTACTCGCGGTTTGACGGTTTGGGGCTCCACCCAGGCGCCGCACTGGAATCGCAATTCAATTGCGGATTCACTCGGCCTGAGTCAGAACCAGGTTCGCTACATCGCACCAGAAGTCGGCGGCGGGTTCGGCTGCAAAATCGGCGCCTACCAAGAGGAATTCGTCGCGGCCGCCGCGGCAACCGTCCTCAAACGGCCAGTCAAGTGGATCGAGACTCGAAGCGAGTGCTTCCTCGTCACCAACCATGGACGCAACCAGTGGGGAGAGTTCGAGGTCGCTGCCGACGAGACTGGCAAAATAACAGGTTTGAAAGCACGAGTCGTTCTCGATTCCGGGGCATATCCGTGGGCGCTCGACCTCGCGTGGTGCACCTGGGTCATGTCGACGGGTTGCTATCAAGTTGCCAATCTGGATTACAAAGTAACCGGCGTTTACACAAACACGATGGCGAACGGCGCATACCGTGGCGCGGGCCGTCCGGAGGCCGCTTATTACATCGAGCGGCTCATGGACTTGATCGCCGATGAAGGCGGTCTCGATCCGGTTCAAGTTCGACGTGTGAACTTCATTCAACCCGATCAGTTCCCCTTCACGACCCACTCTGGCGAGGTCTACGACACCGGTGAATATGAGAAAGCACTCGATAAGGCGCTCGAAGTTTCGTCATACGATCAGCTCCGCCAGGAGCAAGCCGCGGCCCGCGAACAGGGTCGCTACCTTGGTGTCGGTCTCGCTTCCTACGTTGAAATTTGCGGCTTCGGGCCATACGACAGTGCCCAAGTACGGGTTGAGCCAAGCGGCGCCGTCACGATTTTTACCGGCATTTCGCCGCACGGTCAGGGCCAGGAAACAACCTTCTCGCAGCTCGCGGCGGACTACATCGGCGCCGATTTCGATTCTGTTGTCGTTCATCACGGCGACACCGGAAACACGCCACAAGGCAATGGCACAATGGGCAGCCGGGGCCTGGTCGTCGGCGGTGGCGCTCTCGTGCTCTCGCTGAACAAGATCAAAGAGAAAGCGGCTCGCATTGCCGCTCACAAGCTCGAAGCCGCGATTGAAGACGTCGAGCTTTCTGGGGGCAAGTACCGGGTCAAGGGTGTACCCAGCGAAGGCGTGACCCTCGCCGATATCGCGAAACTCGCCTACAGCGGAGACATGCCGGACGACATTGACGTCGGCCTGGAAACGACAAGCTTCTTCAAGCCGGCGGACGAGACGTTCCCATTTGGGACGCACATCGCCGTGGTCGAGGTCTTCCCAGACACCGGTCAGGTCAAAATCCTGAAGTACGTGGCGGTCGACGACTGTGGAACGATTATCAGCCCGATGCTGGTCACTGGTCAGGTCCACGGCGGTCTCGCTCAAGGCATCGGCCAGGCATTGTTTGAAGAGGTGCACTACGACGAAAACGGTGAATTGATCACCGGTACCTTGAACGATTACGCCGTGGCAAAAGCAATCAACTTCCCGACTTTCGAGACGCACCACACGACGACGACCACGCCGCTCAATCCGCTTGGCGCTAAGGGCATTGGCGAGGCGGCGACCATCGGTTCGACTCCGGCGATCGCCAACGCGGTGATTGACGCCCTCGAACCTTGGGGAATTCACCATCTCGATATGCCGTTCACGGCGGAGAAGGTTTGGCGCGCGATCAGCAACGGCGGCCAGCCGGCTTCAGGCGCCGCGGACTAACCCGATCGCGAAGTGGCCCTAGGATAAACCAAGGGCCACTTCCATCTCTAACCTCCCGAACAAACCAAGGAAAACTTTGTCGCCCCGAGGGAAGCTCCGGCTTTACCCTCGGAGTGTTGGTTTTTGGGCGATTTGCGCCGGACCAATTGTGTAGTGGGTTGCCGGTATATGTGGGCAACGAAATAAGAGGAGTAAATAGCTATGCGTCGATTAGTGGTCGTGATGGCCGCGCTCGTGGGATTGCTGGAGAGCACAGTTGGTTCTGCGTTTGCCCAGGATGGGCCGCTTCTCGAACGAAATCATGTCTACTTACGGTCTACCCGAGATTCATCTCACCGACGACGGTAATGGGCTCGTCAATCCACCAGCAGAACTCAAGGAAGGATATTACCTCGCGACAGTCGAACAGACGGAGGATCTCTTTATCTATGTCGAGTTTGTTCAGCCACCCAGTGGTTTGACGACTGACAAGATGAACGAGCAGTTCTTGGCGGCTGCACGGGATGACATCGTTTCCGATGGTTGGATTTTCGCAGGCGGGTCAGTATCAGGCTACGGCGCTAACGGGACGTTCATTGTCCACTTGACCGAAGGTGATTGGTACATCGGCGGGACGCAACAGAAGGGCGAAGAAGAGGAAGTTCCTGCGCTCTATCCGTTGCACATCACCGCTTACGATACAGACGCCGCTGCGCCGAAAGCAACGGTCAATATCACCATGGGCGAATTCTCGTACACCGGTATCGACAAGACTCTCGCGTCTGGATCGCAAGTCTGGAATTTACCAACGACAGCGCCCAATCGCACCACGTCGTGCTCTTCAAAACGTCGGAACTCTGGACGACTGACCAAGTCGTGGAATGGGAGATGGCGATGCACACCGGCACGCCAACCCCAGACGTTGAGGAAAAGCTGAACCAGATGCAATGGTACGGCTACACTGCGCCGCTCTCCCCTAACCAGACTGTCTACACCGAGTTCGATCTCGAACCCGAAACGTACGATTGATCAGCAGAATCGACGAATCGATCCCGAATAACCTGTAGCCATCAAGATGAACCGCGCTCGAAATCGCGCGAACCAGTTGGTGAGCAAGTCGAGTTGGGGAAAGACCGGACTCGGCAGCCTGCAATACCCGTTGCCGCGCCTCGGCCTGACTTTTGGATAATCGAGGCATGTATTACCCACGAATCAATTAATTGGATTAATACGACCGTCGCCATCAGTGTAGAGGTTGATATAAACCTACTCAAGCATTGGTTTAGGACTGCGCCAGCGAGCTACCGGGGCGCCAGCGATACATGAGTTGATGCTCGATTCCACGCATCACGAAGCGATCGCCGAAGGAAAGAAATCCGAACTGGCGATAGAAATCGAGCGCGTGTGTCTGCGCGCTGAGGACGACCAAATTGGTCATCGAACTATCGGCAGCAGCTAGCAACGCGCGCATGATCGCGCCTCCGACGCCGCGGCGCCGAAATTCGGGAAGCGTTGCTATCCACGCGATCTGCGCGCCGTTTTCCGATGCGGACGGCAGTGTCAGACGACCAACACCGACCGCCCCTTCGGGCAGGACAGCGATTGCGTGCAGCGATCGAGGATCGTCGGGGTCGGGGTCCGCAGCATCGGTAATGCCTTGTTCCAGACCGAAGACTCGGCGGCGAATCTCCCGCACGACGGTCATCTCGTCGGCGGACTCGACGAATCTGACCTCGAGTTGGTCAACTATGTCGTAATTAGCAGTGTCGTGCTGAACTGTCATTGACTCCGGGGTTGTCGATCGCGAATGAAGAGCGTCGCCATTGCCGCTTCTCGTTCCGTGACCCAAGAACGCTTCTCTGCAATTCGCTGTTTCGCGGTGACGAGCGCCGCCGCAACTTGGGCCGGCGCAGTTCCTCCCGGCACATTGCGTGCCTGGACACTTTCCAACGCCGTCAGCGGTGGCCGCAGCTTAGCGAATACCGGGTGAACTTCGCTCCACTCTTTGTCGCTCAAATCAGCAAACGTCTTGCCATTTTCGGTGCAATAGCGAACCAGTCGACCAACGACTTCATGGGCCTCCCGAAACGGAACACCATTTTTCGCGAGCGTATCCGCCACGTCGGTGGCCAACGAGAAGTCGCTGACGGCCGCCTCCGCGAGCGTGTCTTCTCTGAATGTGGACGTCTTGAGCATCGGCGGAAAGACATCGAGAATCGCCAAAACGGTATCAACCGCATCAAAGAGACCCTCTTTGTCCTCCTGAAAATCCTTGTTGAACGTGAGCGGAAGGCCCTTGACGACCGTCAGCATCCCGACAAGGTGACCGAAAACTCGGCCGGTCTTGCCGCGGGCAAGCTCGGCGATGTCCGGATTCTTTTTTTGCGGCATGATCGAACTGCCGGTCGAGAAGGCATCGGACAGCTCAAGGAAACGCACTTCACCCGAAGACCAAAAAATGATCTCATCGCTCAATCGGGAAATATGCAGAGCTATCAGCGAACTGGCGTACAGCACGTCGAGCACAAAATCGCGATCCGATACCGCGTCCATGCTGTTCGCTGAGATTGCGGCAAAGCCAAGATCCGCCGCGACAAATTCGCGATCGATTGGATAGGCGGAACCAGCCAGCGCCGCCGAACCTAGAGCGAGCACATCGGTCCGGCGGTATGCATCCTGGAGCCGATCAAGGTCACGCTCAAGCATCGAAACGTAGGCAAGGAGATGGTGTGCCAACAAGACCGGTTGTGCGCGTTGTAGGTGGGTGTAACCGGGCATGACGACGTTTGTGTGGGCATCGGCAACGTCGGTCAGTGCTGTCGCGAGATCGATGACACCGCTCGCAAGCGCAAGGATTGCGCCCTTGGACCACATCCGCACATCATTGATAACTTGGTCGTTACGGCTGCGGCCCGTGTGCAATTTTCCTGTGACTGGACCGATCAGCTCTCGCAACCGGCGCTCAACTCCGGTGTGGACATCTTCGTCAGACAGGACGAGCTGAAGCTCACCGGCATCAGCTTCGGCCAGAATCCGCCAAAGCCCGTCTTCAATTGCCTCTGCTTCTCCGGTCGAGACGATGCCCTGCCGTCCGAGCATTCGAATGTGCGCTATCGACCCACGAATGTCTTCTCGGATGAACCTGATGTCAAACGTGACCGACGCGTTAAACGCTTCAAGACGGGCATCAGGGGTTTCCGCGAACCGCCCACTCCATGCCTTCGCCACGCCACTCGTGTTCGCCGATTGCGTTGTTGATCTCACCGAAGCCCTTCCACTCGCACAAAAGAAATAGCCATCACAGCCGTCATTATCCCTTGTCGAGCCCGCCGAGCGCCGACTCACCAAATCGAGTTTGGTTAGAATGTGGATTCGTTGACCTGGACATTCGATTGAGCAGATTATTGAGGATGCAATCATGGCGGCTAATCCTTACGACGAATCTGTCCGCGCGTTGGACCGCGTTCATGCAATCGCGCGCGAGTATGTTCAATCGTTGCCGACCCGCAGAGTCGGCAAACTCGTCACGCCCGAGAACCTCGCCTCGGCCTTTGACGAACCAATTCCTGAGCACCAGTCTGATCCTGTTGCCGCAGTAGAAGACTGGTTTCGGCGCGCAGAACCTGGCATCGTCGCCTCGCCCGGACCCCGCTTTTTTGGATTCGTCATTGGCGGCGCGACTCCGGCCGCGCTCGCCGGAGATTGGTTGGCATCAGCGATCGACCAAAACGGCGGACTTTGGCCGGCCAGTCCCGCATCGGCTGAAACCGAACTTACTGTCATCCGCTGGTTGAAGGAACTTTTTGAACTTCCCCCTGCTTGGGTCGGCGTGCTGACGAGCGGGGCGACCATGGCAAACATGGTCGGGCTCGCCGCTGCTCGCCAGTGGGCCGGACAGGAACTTGGCTTCGATCCCGCGGTCGATGGACTCGGCGGTCATCCCGCGATTCCTGTCGTCTCCAGTGAGGCGATCCACTCGAGCGCGGTTAAGGCGTTAGGAAACCTCGGCCTTGGCCGGAGCAGCGTTCACAAGGTTGCGGCGCCCGGAGGCAAAATCGATCTCGTGGCCTTCGAGGACGAGCTCTCTTCAATCGACGGGCCGGTCATCGTCATCGCCAACGCCGGAGAGGTGAACACCGGCCAATTCGACGATCTTGTGGCCATTTCCGATATCTGCAAGCGCCACGAGGGGAATGTTTGGCTTCACATTGATGGGGCGTTCGGCCTGTTCGCCGCTGCTTCGCCGAAGCTGAAGCACCTTGTGAACGGCATCGAGGCTGCTGACTCCGTCGCATCGGACGGCCACAAGTGGCTCAATGTGCCGTACGACTGCGGATTCTGCTTTGTGCGCGACGAGCAGGCGCTGCGCGCCGCGTTCTCCGCGAAGGGACCATACACGTCTGGTAGCGCCGGCTGGGACGCAGACGATTTCAGCCCGGAGATGTCGCGACGGTTCCGTGGTCTCGCCGCGTGGTGCGCCTTAAAGGCATATGGTCGAGAAGGCTATCGCTTGCTTGTGGAACGTTGTGTCGACAACGCCACGTCCTTCGCGCGATGGGTCGAGACGATGCCCGAGCTCGAGCTTATGAATGCCGAGCGAATGCGGAAATCACCGCTCAACTGCGTCTGTTTTCGGTTCGCGCCCGCGGGAATGGATAACGAAGCGACGAATGCCTTCAATCGCGCAGCGGTAGCCGCAATCCAAGACGACGGGCGCGCCTTCGTGACCGGAACGACCTGGGAAGGCAAAGCTGCGATTCGCGCCGCATTCGACAATTGGGCGACGACCCTTGCTGACGTCGAAATCCTCGAGACCGTCGTCGGCGACGTCGGAACCAAACTCCAGACGACGTGATCCCGATTAAGGTGACGTCAGACTCAAATCGGACACAACGGGATTGTGGTCGGACGCTTCACTCTCCGGGATGCGCGCATCCCGGACCTCAATGTCGCTGGTCACCAAAATGAAATCGATGCGGCGGCCACCGTTCGGAGATGTGACGCCCGTTTCCGGACCTGCGTCTCGAAAGCCGGCTTGTTCGAGCACATGAAGAACCTCAGAGTCAGGTTCAGAATTGAGATCGGCGCCGAGCAACGCCGGATGGGCGCCACCAATGAATTCGACGAGTTGTTCGGCTTGATCGGCGCGTACTTCAACCGCGTCAGCCGGGTCGTCGAGGTGTGTGCCGTACACATCGACCGGACCCGCAACCGTATCAACTCTGACTTTGATTACAGATCGCCTGAGATTTTCGGTCGAATCGAAGCGTCGTATCGAAACCGACGACACTGGCGCCCTCGTCAGAATTGCGTTCCCCCACAGACCATCAGCTCGACGACGAGCCGAAATAGACCGGCATCTCGAGACGTTGACTCAGCCATGCTGCCTGGTCTACGTTCGAGGTGATCGGCCATCCTCGGCTGACTTCCTGCAAGATCACGATGTCAGGTTGCTGTTCTTCGATCGCATTCGCGGTTCGTTCGAGGTCCCAAGTATCGTCGGCCCCAAACCCCGACTGAATGTTGTAGGTCATGACGGTGAAATCGGTGGCCAACGGGCCTTCGACGTCAGGCGCTGACCATTGAATCGATTCCCAGACACAGGCAATCACCAGCAGCACGAACGCCACAACCAGCGGTCTTCCGAGCCAACTGAGCTGGAACGTGAGCGTCACTCGCTGCCGCCATGCGCCAAATAGCGCAGATCCCGCCAGAACGAGGAACAGCAGGGTCACGATTTCGCCCGAACCGGTGAAGGAAAAATAGGCAAAGAGCAGAATCGCTTGAATCAGCATGCCCGCGGTAAACCAGAAGCTGGTCGAACTGACTCCGGGCTGCGAACGTCCGCGGCAGGTCGTGAGCAAACAAGTCATGAGCAAAATCATCGTCCCCGCGCCGCCGAGCTCGCCCCAAATTGCGCCCAGTCGTCACCAGACCAAAGCAGCCACAGCCCGAGTCCCCCGATGATCGCGGATAGAACAGTCCACTGCGGCATCGCGCCGGGATATTGGAGAGCGGCCAACGGCCGGCTGAAAAGAAAGACGACGCATGACAGCCCCAAGATGAGTCCCAGACCCAAAAGTCCGGCTCCAGGACCAATCGTCGTATCCATTCGCGCACTCGCCAGACCGAGATTTCCCGTCATAAGGTGGTATAGGCCGAGACCAGCGCCTACACCGATCAGTGGCGCGGAGTCGAGAAAGATCGGTTCGCGGCAAGGAATGAGACCTGCGAATTCAGCACACTGGGCAAGGCTGGCGAGAAAAACTGCCAGCAGGAGGACCGTGACGATATCAGCCCAAAATCCCGGCATCCACGGAAGATCGACCGATTGAAACAGCGTCCGCAAAGCGAGATCGAGGACCAACCCGATTCCCACCCCCGACGCGGCCGCTTCCCGTCCGACAGCAAGGAGCGGAGGCAGCGCCCAGCCCCATGCGATGACGGCGATCGCGCCCAGAACAAGTCGGGCGTTCGGTTGCTGCCAGAATTGGAACATGAGGCGAGATGCCGCGAGCGCGAACCCCGAGATAAGTAACGCGCGCCTCGGCCCAGAAACGCGAACGATGACTCCACACATACCAAACGCGAGAAACACCGCCAGCGTAATCGCGGCGAGCGCCTCGCGCTCGCTCTGGCCGACCGAGAAGACCATGTAGGAAAGAAAAACGCGGGTAGCCTGGAGCATCAGCGTTGTCGAAACAGCCGTGGCCACGAGAAACGGAATGTAGTTGGCTTGGGCACCGGCACGAAGAAGCCGAAACGCAGCTTGGCTTGAACGGACGCGATTCAATCCGGGGCTCCTCCACGCCGATCAGCATTGTTCCTGCATCCGAGACAGTATCACGGGATTGCTCATCGCAGAATCTTTTGCGCGTGTAAAACCTGTGGCGTCGAAAAACGGTCCGCGATTCGGAATATGGTCTTCGAGAGAAGAATGATCTTGCAGGGGGAGGTAAACTGTACGTACATCCCGCCTGCGGTATACTAGCAAAATTAGCACGCACGTTCGCATACTGATCGCGAATTCCGAGTGTGTGCGGCAATTGGAGGAGATCGCGTTGGATCGAACCGGCAATCGATCGGCGAGCCAGGGGGGTCGAAGCGCAGTCAGGTTTATCCAGCGCAGCGGTAGGATGAACCTTCGCGCGAGAACACCGCTCGAACTGCAGCAGATCACCCAAATTGACGGAGAGCGTCTAGACGGTCCGCCATCCCCGCCGGCTATCTATCGCCTCGAAGGGAAAATAGCTTCTCGACCGCTTTCGATTGCCAATATGCCTTCACAATTTCGATATTTTTTGGATGGCAGCCAGCGAACCTACAATCATTACATTCACGGACATTTCCCAATTGTTTACTCCGTCGCCGCGGCTGGCATCCTTCAACGCGATCAACTTGGCAACAGCAGTCTTGTGCCGGGTACGCTGGAACTGAGACACACCTGGTTCATTCCTGAACGCGCCCAGACGTTGCCTGATTTTGTCGAGCGGATCAAAGAGCAGAACATGACCATCGTCGACCCGCTCGAGCGCTACGAAGACGAGGAAACCTACGCAATCGCCTTAGCCGACTACAGTCACTTCATCGATATGGCGTTCGACGCGGCCAAGAAAGCGCGAGCAGATCTCGAAAGCGACATCCTCTGTGCATGGTCGAGTCAACCCGAACGTAGAGACGATCCCGGTTGGATTGTGGTCGATGGCGCGCTCAGGGTCTGCGCCCCACGCGCGATCGGACTCGTCAAATCATTTACTCGGCAGCACCTGACTGGATCCGAGGCGACAACGCTCTACGATCTGCCCGTGGGCCATCGGACTTCAGCATTTCAAGCTGAAGATCGCTATCGCAGCGATCTCGATTTGGACGGACTCGGCGCCGCTGTAAAGTCGCGAACCCTTTGGTACATGCGGCTTCATGACGCGACCGGCGATGATGCTCGTCGCGGCCTGATCCGTATCGAAGCGAGCCCCAACGTGACCGATTCCGATGAGATCGACGAGCTTTCTCAATGGTTGTTGACGGAGAAGCGACCGCGGGCGAGTGCCGACGCAAGGTGGGCGAATCTTCTTTACCCAGTGCACTTTTTGGAAAGGATCCTCAAGCAATATGTTGATCGCGAGCTTGGCGCTGTCGCGAGGGTGGTGAAGTAGGATGAGCGACGAGACGCGATTCACCTCTAAAACGCCCGTCGAGATCTCGTCAATTGAGATTGCGACAAACGGGCGTGATCTGGGCCCGGATCAGCCGGACCACGAACTGTCAGACATTCAAGACTATTTCGCTGAATACATCGATCTCCGCTCGGGCGCGATCGGGAGGGTCGTAGGTAGCGAACGCGAGCCGGCCGGCGCTCATCAGTTTTTCATTTGGGCTTCAGACGAGGCGCGCTCGCTGGACGTCGGTCACATCGTTGCCACATTTTCCGAAGAAGCCATCGTCATTGGCGTGATTGACGAACCTCGCCGGTACTCCGATTTGCAAAGTTTCCTCGACGACTACTACGATCGACACCTCGAAATTGCACTCACCGACGAGCCCCCAACTCGCCGCCCGGAAATCCTCGTGTTCGCCGTCAATGTGTTGGCAACCAAGCACGTTCGTGACGACGTCGACTCTCATCGCCCACCTGTGGCTGGCCCGGTTTACTACGCCACAAAAGAAGCGATCGCCTTCGCGCTCGACAAAGAAGGGTTCACCGGCGCGGCAATTCCGGCGCTCATGCACACGAACGGCAATGCCGAGCGCGACGAAGACGGCGTCGAACACGTTGAGAATGGCAACGTGGTCTTCCAGCGCGCGCCTATCTGGCTGGACGAGGACTATCTCCTTGGACCCGAAGCTGGTCACGCCAACTGGACAGGGCAATCCGGTCTCGCCACGAAAACTAGTCACGCCCTTTTCTTGACGAGCGCGGTTTTCCAAACGATGCGGCGGGAAAAGAAAAGCGTCGCCGCGTTGATGTTCAATGTGAAGAACGCCGACCTCCTCTGGCTTGACAAACCTGCCGTCCCGGAATCGTCAGCCCTTGACGAGATCTATCGCGCGGCCGGCTATCGTGGGCTCTCTGAGCACGATCTTGAGGCCTATGCCGCGCTTGGATTGGAGGCAGAACCATTTGGCAACTTCCGCGTCTTCGCGCCATTCAAGCCAACACAAGAGCCAAAGGCAGACAGAAGCGGACCATCAGGCTTGGTTTCACTCGGTTCTCACCGTGATGTATCGAAACTCAACACGCTTCGTTCAAACCCATCTGAGGTGAGTTGTGTCTACCCTGTGCTGTGGTCTCTCGGTGACTTGCTTTTCAATCCCCACAAGGTATTCGACTATAGCGACCTCGACGATAAGTTCCATGGATTCATCGCCGAAGTCCGGGACGAACGCCAAATCAGATCGTTGATCCAACTTCAAAACCTCTTCGCCGAAATAGAACACTACTTCGAAGAAGATTCTTCTCGAGTTGAATGGCACGGGCACCACAAATTCACCATTTCGAAAGCTCGCAATCGCTTCAACGGACTGGTTTCGAAATACGGGGGCCTGGTAACTGACGGAATCGTCGATTACGGATCGCTTCCACGCGTTGACAGCGAATTCAGCGACGAAGAAGTTCGCGTAATTGACATTGCCCATTGCAACTCAAACGTGCAGGAAATGCTGGTTACGAACACGATCAATCAACTGTGGAAGAAGGCGGAACGAGACGAACTCGGCGTGGAAAAGGTCATCATTTTCGTCGATGAGCTCAACAAGTATGCGCCCGGCGGTGGCCAAGGCGCGCTGCGCGATACACTCGTCGACATTGCCGCCCGCGGTCGTCACCTCAACGTCGTGCTGTTTGGGGCGCAGCAGTTCCGCTCCAAAGTCGACGACGAAATTCTTGGGAACTGCGGCACGTCACTCTACGGTCGACTCGGCGACGAAGAGATCGCAAACACCGCGTACCGGTCACTATCCGAAACGGCGAAAAAGGAACTGCTCGGTCTGAAAAAGGGCCGGCTCCTGGTTCGCCACGCCCATTTCCGAGCGCCGCTTTTCGGTTCATTTCCCATGCCGCCGACGATTCCTGGGCAGGTCGGCAGTCGCGTCTTCAACGGCGGCCGCTCCGCCGTAGTGGTGCTCAACTCTGCGGGTCGTGGACTCTATCAGATGCTGAAACGAGAGATGGGCGACAAATGTCCGCGCGAAAATGAGGTCCTTACCGAAGTCGAGGGCCTGACGTCTGAAAAGATTGTTTGGATCACGCAGACGGTAGAGACACGATGCGAAAAGAATAGAGGCACATCGGCGGCAACGCGGGTGACGGCATGGATGATGGCCCTGGATATGATCAGAAAGGCCCGGGGTTGAAAAAGAGACTTCGAATCGCCCACATATCCGATACCCACCTCGGGTACCGGGCGCTCTTCAAGACTGATCCTGAAACCGGCAGAAACCAGCGTTCGCTCGATATCGAGCACGCGTTTGAGGCTGCTGTCTCTGACATACTGACCAGGAACGTTGACTTCGTCATCCACAGTGGCGACGTGTTCCACCACACCCGGCCATCGTGGCCCGCTTTGCGCTGCTTCATCCGGCAAACGCGGCGGCTTGAGGAAGCAGGATTGCCGATCATTGTGATCGGTGGAAATCACGACACGCCACGTCTCAGAACGAGCGGATCGGCCTACTCAGTGCTCGATCTCGCGCTGCCGAGGACGATCTTCGTAACCGGTTACAGCGAGGAGTTCCCGGCGCTTGACGAATCGTTCAACACCCACGTCGTCGCGGTCCCGCACGGAAAGCTGGCCGATCATTTGCCACCGTACACCCAACCTGAACCGGGCAAACGCAACGTGATGATCACCCATGGATTTGTTCCGGGCATGAACCTGCGCGGCCACCGCGAGCCAGGCGAAGAAGAGGTCAGCGATTCGTTGTTGGACATGCATTTCGATTACGTCGCGCTTGGTCATTACCACGTTTGGAGCAAGCAACGACACAACGCCTGGTACGCCGGGTCGACCGAACGGATGGGATTTGGCGACGAGGATGTCGATCCAGGCTATTTGATTGTCGAACTTGGCGACCCCGGTGAACCGCCAGAGGTCGAACACATTCCTGCCCCGGCACGACCGATGAAGACGTTGGATGAACTCAACGCCGACGGATTGGACGCGCGCGAAATCGCAGACAAAGTCCTAGCCAAGCTCAAGAAATTGAATTCGCCTCATGCGGTGGCCCGCGTATCTATCGCGAAAGCCCCACGACCGATCCGGCGCGAAGCGGATTCGATCCTCCGCCGCGAATCCGCGAATCTCGTTTGGCATTTAGTCGTCGTTTCGCCCGGCGAAAACCCGTTCGAGTTTGCCGAACGTGAAGGTGAATCCGAACATTTGGACATTCGTTCGCTGTTCACCGATTTTGTGAACGAGCGGACCCAGCGCGGAGACTACGATCAAGCCTTTGCCGCGGCATTTAAGGCTCGTGGTGAACGAGCGCTCGAAGACGCGATCCGCGCAAGTGAAGCAAAGGGTACGTCGGAGGATTCCGCAGCGTGATCCTCAGCGAACTCGAGCTTGAGAACTACAAACAATTCACCGGTAAGCACATTTTCGCTCCGACGCAAGATGGTGTGATCGGGATCATCGGTCCAAACGGGGCCGGCAAAACGACTCTGTTCGAGGCGATCGAATGGTGCCTCTACAACCCGCGTGAAATCCCGAACGACGAGTTGCGGCCACGGGGCAAGGCGGGACGTCCACGCGTCAAACTCACGCTGCAAGATCCCATCGATGGCGTGAAATACATCATTCAACGCGAACTCAAAAGTGCGGCAGTGTCTGCCGAAATCTGGCGCGAGGATCAATCTGAGTCGCGCATCGTCCATGGATCACGGCCGGTTACTGACTACGTCGCTAAGACATTGATCGGTCTTGACCACCGCGCTTTCGTCTCGACCTTCTTCACCCGGCAGAAGGAACTGTCGTTTTTCGGCGATCTCGGCGTCACTGACCGGCGACGTGAAGTCAGCCGCCTTCTCGGTTTTGAAACGATTCGAGATGCCCAACAATTGATCGCGGAAGAGCGCCGGCTGGCTGAAGCAGAGTCGCTTGGGCTCACTCGCCAATACGAAGAGCAAAGCAAGGGACGGGATTTCGCTGCCGAACTCGAAGCACAAGATGAGGCAATTGCGAATAGTGTGCGCGCGGTTTCTGAGGCAACTGAGCGACTGACAACCGCCTCGGCTTCGCTCGCGTCCGCTCGGGGCAATCTTTCGCGGCTGCAGGGCCTCGAACGAAAAAATGCCGGCCTTTTGCGCGAAATCGAACGCATCAGCGGCGGAATTCGTGAGGCAGCTGCCATTCGCGAGTTCGCAACCCAGGAACTCGAGAACCTCGCGGCATCAGAATCCCAGCGCGCGAAGCTCGCCCAGGTGGCGGGTGAGGAAGCGGCCCTTCGAACGACGGTTGAAGCCTTTGTCCGCGAGCAGGATCGTCACCGCCATCTTGTGAACTTCTTAGAACAAAGCTCACGAGCGCAACAAGGCATCACGCGCGGAGTAGCTGACCTCGAAAAAACCGTGAAAAGCTCGACAACACCACTTGTGCCGGACTGGATAATTCGGCCATCAGATGTCAACAATCCGATTGTGTCCGTAGAACGATTGGTAGGTGTTGGCGAGGGCGTCGATCCCCAAAAATCGAGGCTCCGCTTCGAAGCGCTTGCGACCTGCAACCAGCTCGCGCGGGAGCAGGAAGAGGCGGAGTCAAAACTTCGGAAGTTCGAAGATCGACTGCGCGATCTTGAGGCAGAGCGAGAGGCGCTGGTCGCGGGAAGCGATCCATCGCACGAGGCGGAGCTCGCGGCCAAGGAGCGCGAGTCCGCCCTCGTGCTGGCCGAACAACAGCGCTCGATGACCACCAGCACGCTCAAAAATCGCGGCCTGATCGCAAACGTCGTGTCCGATCTTCAGGCGCAGAACTTTGAAGGTGTCTGCCCAACATGCGGCCGGCCGTTTGAGGAGCACGAAGCGCCGCTTACGATCGCGTCTTTGATGGATCGAATCGCTGATATTGACGCCGAGCTCGCAGAGCTGAAGCTCGGTGAAGAACAGGCGCAGCGCAAAGCAAAGGACTGCGAACTCGCGCGGAATGCCGCGCTCAAACGGATGGAGCAAGTCAATGTTCTCGAAGGCAGGATCAGCCAGGGCAAGCCAATGGTTGAATCCGCCCGAGAAGAGTTGGCGCTAAAGTCGACGGAGTTCGCCAAGGCCATGAAAGAACATGGCCTCAAGAAACCTCCAACGCAAGTAGAAGTCGATGCGGCCCGCTCAGAATCTGAATCTCTGCAGAAAGTGCAAAACGCAGTCGGAGTCGTTCGCCAATTGCGCGCGACCATCAAGCAGTTTGCCGGCGAAAATGAGGCTGCTGAAAAAGATATCGCGGCCCTCGGAACCGTTTCATACGACGAAGCCGCTCACGCCCAGGCCGATAGCGCGCTCGCGAAAGCGACCGAGGCCGCGACAACGATCCGGCAAATCGATCGTGAGTTGGCGCGCCGACCTCAGCTTGAGGCCGACCATGCGAATGCCAAACGAGAGATCGAGCGTCTCGACCTAGAGAAATCCAGAGTTGAAAAGGATCGAATGGCGCTCGGCTTCGTTCAACAAGAACTCGAAGACGCTGTAGTCGCTGAACAAGCTGCGCTTGACGACGAAAGGGCGGCTCGTGAGGCCACGAACGATGCCACGATGGCACAGCGGGAAACTGAATCCGCGCGCAAGAATCTGCTCTCTGATCAGGAACGAATTAACGGACTCTCACTCAAGGCGGAGGAACGGCAGCGGGCATCCGACGAACTTGCGCGCATGTATCGCGAGTTCACCCTTTTCGACCAATTTGTCGCCAACAAAATCACGCCGGAGCTTGCCGGTCACGCCAGCGCGCTGGTCGCCGAAATCACCGACGGAAAGTACGACAAGATTGAATTTGACGACAACTACGGCATTCGTGTCTTCGACGGTAATGATCACTACCCGCTCGAAGAGTTTTCCGGCGGCGAGCGAGATGTGATCGCGCTCTGTGCGCGGTTGGCGCTCTCGCGCCTCGTCGGAAGCCAGGCTCGCCGGCCAATTAGCTTCCTCGTGCTCGACGAGGTCTTCGGCTCGCTCGACCGCGATCGGCGCGAACATCTAATCGAAACGCTCGAACGGCTGTCTGGAACAGCCGAGGCATTCCGTCAACTCTTCATCATCAGCCACGTCGAGAATGTCCGGCAAGAGCTCGCAACGAACGAGACTTGGCGCATTACAGAAACCGCTGACGGCGTCAGCGAACTCGAGAACGTCACCGAAACCGGCAGCATGGAGGAGGTCTGAGCGATGAAACGACTCATCTAGCGAGCGCAAAATGAGTCCGGTTTTTTCACGCCATGACGAAACATTCTCCACCGTCATGCTGAACCCTTCCCCGGCATCATGACGAACCCCGCCTAACGTCATTCTGAGCTTGTCGAAGCATCTCGCTCAGCTATACCCCGGCTCTCTGCCTGGCGAGATCCTTCGCCTCCGGCTCCGCCTGCGCTCAGTGGTCTGTCCCGCGTCATATGCCTTGTTCGCGGCGCGGTTGTCGTGCTTCGTCGCTGCGCACGGCATGCGCCCGCCGTGCGCAGCGACGGGCGTTCCTCCACTGCGACCAATCTCGCGGGACAGACTACTCAGGATGACGAAGGTGGAACGCTCACGATGACGAAGATGGAAAGCTCAGCATGACGGAGGGATGGCGCAAAAGATGACCGGGAGGACCTTCAGGATTACGGAAGGCTTTGGGACACGGCCAGTTCATCGACGCGAAAGTAAATCCTCTGAGGATTTCTAGGAAATTGGCGTTTGATAGAGCATCCAGTCGCCAACTTGGGCTTCACCGAGGTAGAAGAGTAGATGGCCAACTTCCTGCCCCGGCTGCGCTGCGGGTCCGAGCCGCAGGCGAAATTGGAGATTTCCGGTTTCCGCGCGCGGCACGACGATGGCCGGGCCATCCTTCAGACCAACTTGCCAGGCCGCCATCGCATCGGGAAGACCGGTGATGTCGTTTCCGGATCTCGGATCGATCCAGATAAAGTCCTTTTCCATCCCGTCGAGAATCGTCTGCATATCGGCGAAACGAGGATCGCTCAACGTGTTGCCGGCGTCGTCATAAACCGGTGCTTCGTCGCCGAGCTCGACGACGATCACTTGATTGCCCGGTCCCTCGTTAACCGCGACGGCCAAGCAACCGCCGGCGGTATCAGTCGAGCCGGTTTTGACCCCGAGCACTCGCTGGTCAACGCCGAGGAGCTTGTTCGTATTCAAGAGTTGGACCGATCTCGCGGCGGGTCCGCCAATGTCGAGTTGATAGGTCGGGGTCGCGACAATCGATCGCAACTTTTCCTGCTTCATAATCTCCGCGGCAAGCACGGAGAGATCGCGTGCGGTTGAATAGTGACCTTCTTCGTTGAGACCGACTGGATTCATGAACTGCGTGTTCGCCAGTCCAAGGTCGCCCGCGAGTTTGTTCATCTCATCGACGAAGGCGGTTACGGAATCCTCTGAGTCGATATCGGTCCCCGCGATTTTTGATCCGATCACACGAGCTGCCGCATGGGCCGCATCGTTCCCCGATGGCAAGAGCATCCCATAAAGTAACTGTTCCATGGTGACGACATCGCCAGCCTGAAAACCTACTCGCGATTGGTCCTCGGGAACGATGTCGGATTGGATGATCTCAACCTGCTCGTTGAGATCGACATGCTGCATGATGACCAGCACGCTCGCCATCTTGGTGAGACTCGCCGGCTCGCGATGTTCGTCCGCGTTCAGTGAGTAAAGGGCGGTGTTGGAGGTGTAGTCGAACGCATAGACCGCCTGAGCGCCCGTGTTCGGGGGTTCAAGGGTCGGAACGCCATCTTGAGCACTGACACGCCCGGTGAGGGCCACAATATGCGCGAGAAGGGCGAAAAATATGAATACGATTGCGACGATGACGCGTAGTGGGTTCAATCCGTTCGACTTTACCGGCACGTACAATCCTCCAACACGGGGCACAATATTGCTTCAGACTAATCGTCCATGTAGAGCAACGCGGCCGACTGCAAAAAGTTGCGTTTGTTCGATGTTAGCTGAGCCCGCGTTCTGCCGCAATGTCACAGACCGCCTGCCGCATGAGTTCGGTCGCTTGATCAAGTTCAGCGCGTGAGGTGATCAGCGGCGGGGCAATTTCGATTGCAGTCCCAATCGCACTGACGATCAACCTGTTGTTATACGCCCGGCGAACGATTGATTGCAGCGTGTCGTCTTCGAAAGGCTCTTTGGTTTGCTTATCGCGTGTAAAGTCGACGGCAAGCCACATCCCTTTGCCCCGCACCTCGCCGACGATCGGGTACGGTTCGAGTGCTTGTTTCAGCGAATCAAGGAAATATGCGCCGTTGTCACATGCTTGCTGAATCAGATTGTCCCGTTCTTTGATCGCGATCACGGTGTTAGCGGCGGTGGCGGCGATCGGATGACCGCTGAAGGTGTGAATGTGGCGGAAGGTCGGGATGGCGTCGACGACTTCAGCCTTGGCGATGACGCCACCCATCGGGATGTAACCGGCGGTCAACGCTTTCGCCATCGTCAGAATATCGGGCTCGACACCGAAATGCTCGCTCGCGAACCAGGCGCCGGTCCGACCAAAACCGCAAATGACCTCGTCGATGATGAGAAGCACGCCGTACTTGTCACAAATCTCACGGACACGAGGCCAGTAATTTGCAGGGGGGATTTGGACGCCGTTCGCCTGCATAATCGGCTCGCCGATGAAGGCGGCCACCAACTCCGGACCTTCACGAACGATCTGCCGCTCGAGAAAAGTCACGCAGAGATCGGCGTACGCTTCGGGATCCATTCCAAGTGGATTGCGATAATTCATCGGCCCAGGAATGAACGAGAATCCCGGAACGCCTGGTTCTGACGCGTTTTTCGTTCCCAGCCAGTCGGTCGCCCCGATCGCGCCCATCGTCGCACCGTGGTACGCATTCCAGCGCGAGATGATTTTATACGCCCGCGGCTTGTTGCCACGGTTCTGATGGTATTGCTTGGCAATCTTGAGCGCGGCTTCGACGGCCTCCGAACCATCGTTGACGAAATAGACACGTTCCAGCCGGCCCGGCGCGAGCGAAGCAATTTTTGTCGCAAGCTGAATTGTCGGCGGGGCAATATTCGCGGTTGTCCCGACGTAGTGAACTTTCAGAAGTTGGTCGTAGATCGCTTTGGCGATTTCTTGGTTTGCGTACCCCAGCGAATTCGCCCGGGTATGCGTGCTCATCATGTCGAGGTAGGTCTTGCCGTTGATATCGGTCAGCGTAACCCTTTCGCCTTTGACATAGATGTTGGGACCACGATCGCGCAGATCGGCTTGGTGGATATTTCCAAAGACAAGGTGGGCGAAGGCATCGCTCGTTAATTGCTCAACATTGATCTGCTCTCGGGTTGTCATCGAGATGCATCTCCCATCGCTTGTTTGCGTCCAATGAATTACAGCGATGCATTATCCGCGTTTCGGCAGGATCGCGTGACGACTAGTGCAGTCCTGACTCGCGAGCGCGGCGACCATGTTGAATGGCGATACGTAGAAGCGTGCGCAGATCCTGCGACGCTTCGGTGGACAGAGCAGGATCGTTTAAGAGCTGGGCAAGTTCGGCGAGCATTGGATCGTCCCACGCTTCTGAGCGAAATCCAGCGGCCGCGAGCAGTCGTTCACGGTCCAGGACAGGCAGCACCAGCGCATCCGCGATCTTGAGAACGGTGTCACGTTCAGGAGCGCGTGAGCCTGCCTCGAAACGCGAAACAGTGCTTGGATCAAGTCCAGCTTGTTGGGCAAGCTTAACCTGCGACCAGCCGCGCGCCTGTCGCAGCTCGGAAAGTTGCGGACCGAACTCGGCGACCGAATCTTCCATGATCGTCGCTCCTACGATAGGCCCTTGACTACCCCACCATCGACTTGTAATGTCACACCGGTCATATATGACGCGGCGGGCGACGCGACAAAAACCACAGCATTCGCAAATTCCTGTGGGTCGCCGATTCTCCCGAGCGGTATCGCTTTGGCATCTTCTTCCAAGATTTCCTCGGCCGACCTGCCCATCTTTTCTGCTCGCATCGCTGCCAACGACCGAATGCGATCAGTCATCATCGAGCCCCGGACACACATTGTTGACTCTGATATTCCTCGATGCCAATTCATTTGAAAGCGATTTGGCAAGTCCAACTACAGCCGTGCGCACAGTGTTCGACAGAATCAAATTCGGTATCGGTTGCTTGACTGACGTGCTGACGATGTTCGTCAAACTGCCGCCGCCCCGGGACTCAATGTGAGGAATGGCAGCACGCGTGAGCCGAAGCGTGCTCATCAGGTTCAGGTTCACTGCGTTGAGCCACGGCTCGTCAGTGGGAAATGCGAAGAAATCGCCGCCCGGCGGTCCACCCGCATTGCAGACAACGATATCCAGACCGCCGCGCTTGGCAACGGTATCGCCGACAAGCGCTCGATATCCGCCGGGTTCGTCATGTCTCCGATGATCTCGATGACATCGCCACCGGTTTCTGACCGGATTGCATTGGCCGTTGCAGCAAGGGTCGATTCATCTCGACCATTGACAGTGATCAATGCGCCTTCTCGCGCGAAGGTCGTTGCCACCGCGCGCCCGAGCCCTTTGCTTGACGCTGCCACAATCGCGACCTTTCCCGTCAAACCAAGATCCATGCGCAACCTTTCTGGTGAACATCGACATCATGCCATTGAGTCATTCTAGCAACCAGACGAGTCAAGATGAAACCTGTGCTACACGCACAACTCAGCGTTGTCTAGGCGACGTTCGATCTTCAAGCTTAGTTGACATGCAGGTAGCGCGATTCTGGTCATCGGGCCTATCCTATCGCGCATGGCGTATCCGACACGGGGTCGCACAGCTGTCAATCCGAATCAAGACACCGTCCCGCTCACGACGCCACGCAGTGTGTCGCGGAGCCGGATGAAGATCGCCGCGCGCGACACAACACTCGTCGGTTCCTCTCCGGTTTCCTTTATTGGTCGGTGCAGTCCACTTCCTGATCGTCCAGATTTCCGCGTCGCTGGCATTCCATTACGGAACACCAACGGCCACCTCAGCGCCCTTCAACGGTCAGATCGGGCCGAGCAACCCATGTCCGGGTTCGTCGGCGATCTCGTCGCGCCACTTCGATTGTGGGACGGTCTCTGGTACAAGCTGATTGCGGAGAAGGGCTACGGATTTGCCGACGCCAATGCCGCGTTCTGGCCACTTTTCCCGTGGCTCATGCGAATTGGCCACGATATCACCGGCGCTGCCCCAGAAACGGTTGGTTGGATCATTGCCAATCTGAGCTTCTTCGGTGCGTTGATCCTGCTCTATCGCCTGATCGCGATGGATTTCGATTCACGCGTCGCGCGACGCACGCTTTGGGTCGTCGCGCTCTTCCCGACATCGCTCTTCTTCTCAGCCGTCTACACCGAATCGCTCTTCTTGATGCTTGCGGTTGGGGCGCTCCTCGCGGGCAGGCAGGGCAACTGGTGGTTGGCGGGAATCGCCGGCGCGCTAGCCGCGCTGACCCGTTCCTACGGCGTCCTCCTGTTCATTCCGTTCGCCGTGTTGTTCCTGCAGCAATATGGATTCGCTGTCCGTCGCTGGTTCCCAAACGCGATCCCGGCGGCGCTGCCAGCCCTCGGTCCCGCGATATTTGGCTGGCACCTCAATCAGGTTCGAGGAAATTGGCGTTTGTTCATCGACGTGCAATCGCAATGGAATCGGACCAGCGCGAATCCCATCAAGACGTTTGACTGCGCCGTGAACGGCTGTCAGATATGGCTCACGCAATATGGTAAGCGGCGCCTGATGAGGATCGACGCCGCCGATTGGAGTTGGATCGGCGACGCGATTCATCATCCGCATTGGTCATACATCACGAGCGAACCGTATCGGCTCAAGGTCGCCAACAGCGACACGCTCGAGTTGATCTCAACGGTGCTCTTCCTCGTGATCGCGGTTTTGGGCTTGAAACTTCTGCCGCTCTATCAGAGTGCGTATCTCATCCCAGGTCTGGTCATCCCGCTCTTCAGTCCTTCAACAGTTCACCCACTGATGAGCATGCCGAGGTTTGGACTGACCCTCTTTCCAATCTTCGTGGTAATCGCATTGATCGTGAAGAATCGGAAAGTCGGGATACCGCTGGCGATCGTCTCAACCTGTTTCCTGATCTTCTTCACCGTCCAGTTCGCCCAGTGGTATTGGGTGTCCTAAAGGCTCACAAGCCCGGGCGCTGGCTCGTCGTTTTGTAGCGGCGCACGGCTGTACGCCTGGGCTTGCCGACCACCGTGCTGCAATCGGGCAACGTACCTATTGTCACGAAGGCGTACAGCCGTACGCCGCTACGGAGAACGTTGTCAGCCCTGAGCGGGCCAACGGTTCCGAGGCGATTGGTGAGCCGGATCTAATCAGCGCTCGCGGCGACCAACGAGCCTTCGAGCTCCTCAATTACATCGGCAAAGACCGGCAGGGCGCGCTCGATCATCTCCATCGTGGCCGTCAACGAGATGCGGAAATATCCCGGCATCTCGAAGAGACTACCTGGCAGGATGTAGACGTCGCGCTCGGCAAGTCGATCGGCAAACGCCGCGACATCCGCGATCGGCGATTTCGCGAGCAAGTAGAACGTGCCTTCCGGCGTGACAATCTCGTAACCCATCGCGCGCAACGCGGACAGCATGCGCTCCCGCTTCGCGTTGAGAAGGTCGAAGTCGATCGAGAGTTTGTCGATGTCGACGAGCCCATGTTGGAGGACCGCGTTGGGAAAGCCGTAGCCGCTCGTGACCATCGTCGCGATCAACCCGATGGTCATCTGCTCCAGATTCGGCATCTCCGGCGAGACGGCGATGTAACCGAGCCGCTGGCCGGGTGTGAGCAAGGTTTTGCCATAGGTGTAGATCAAGAAGGTGGCGGGATAGATCTCTATCGGACTGTGGAACACCGCTCCAGGCACGAGAATGTGACTGTACGCCTCATCCGAAATGAGATAGATCGTCCTCCCGTTAGCTGCCGACGCCTCAGTGAGCAACGTGCTCAGGCTCGTTAACGTCGCGGGCGGGTAGATTCTGCCCGTGGGATTGTTCGGTGAATTGATGATGATCGCTCGTGTGCGAGGCGTTATCGCCGCCTGGATTGCGTCCAGATCGAGATCGAAGTCATCGCTCCTCGCAGGCACGCGGACCGCCTTCGCCCCGCTCGACATGATCATCGCTTCGTAGAAGAACCATGGCGGTGTGACGAAGATGACTTCATCGCCGGGATCGCAAACACAGCGGATCGCCGCGATAAGCCCGGCCATCGCGCCGGTTGACATCGTGATGTGGTGCGGTTCGAAGGGCACACCTAGTTTCGCGCGCAGCGATGCCGCGACAACTTCGGTCGCGTACGGTTCGCTCATCTGGTAGGCAAACCAGTCGTTGCTCTGTGGCTGCGACCAGGTTTGCAGGGCATTGACAAACCCTTGCGCCGGCGCTTCGTGGGGATTGCCGACGACGAAATCATTTATGCCCGGCTGACCCTTTTGCCTCGCCCATTTCGAATTTAAGAAGAATTCGACAAACGGCCCAATGTCTCCAACAATCTGCTCAATCGTTCCCGATAATGGTGAATTCGACATACACTACCTCCTCATCCGAATTCCAATCCAGATTAGGAGGCGCGGCCGGCGACTGCATCGGCAAAATTACGCAGTTCTTCAGTTGCTGACGCGGTAATTGGGCGCTTCTTTGGTGATCATCACGTCATGCGGATGACTCTCACGCAATCCCGCGGCGGTGATTTGGACGAACTGAGTATCGCGCTTAAGCGATTCGATATTGGCCGCGCCGACATAGCCCATGGCCGACCGTAGCCCGCCAACGAGCTGATAAATGAGGTTGCTCGCCGGTCCCTTGTACGCGACCCGGCCCTCGATCCCTTCCGGTACGAGCTTTCGAGATATTGCCAATCTCTTCCTGGAAATAACGGTCCTTGGAAAATGACCGCGCTTTCATCGCGCCCAACGAGCCCATGCCGCGGTATTCCTTAAACCGCTCGCCTTGATAGAGAACCACTTCGCCCGGACTCTCGTCGACACCGGCCAACAGACTGCCGAGCATGACCGCATCGGCGCCGGCCGCAATCGCCTTCGCCACGTCACCCGAATATTGGATACCACCATCCGCGATCAATGGAACATCATGTTTGCTCGCGACCTGCGCGCATTCGTAAATCGCGGTGATCTGCGGCACACCGACGCCGGCAACTACTCGTGTCGTGCAAATCGAGCCGGGACCCACTCCGCATTTGACCGAATCCGCGCCCGCATCGATTAGCGCTTCGGTTGCCGCGCCTGTCGCGACGTTTCCAGCCATGATCTGCACACCGAAGCGCTTTTTCAGCTTCGACACCATCGCCAAAACCGACGAGGAATGTCCGTGCGCCGTGTCGACGACGAGGAGATCAACTCCCTCTTCGACCAGTGCCTGCGCTCGCTCTTCGGCATCCGAACCGACGCCAACCGCGGCTCCAACTCGGAGTCGGCCCTGCTCATCCTTGGTCGCGAAAGGAAACTGAATCTTCTTCTGAATGTCTTTGACGGTAATCAAACCGGTCAGGAAACCGTGCGCATCGACGACTGGTAGCTTCTCGACTTTATGGCTATGCAGAATCGCGCTTGCTTGATCGAGCGTCGTCCCGGTGGGCGCAGTAATCAAGTTTTCTTTGGTCATCACATCGCTGATCGGTTGATCGACATTTTGGATGAAGCGAAGATCACGATTCGTGAGGATGCCGACTAAGCGTCCATCAGGCTCCGTAATCGGCACGCCGGAGATGTGGTACCGCTCCATAACCGCGAGGGCATCACGCACTTGGTTGTCGGGACCGAGCGTCACCGGCTCGACGATCATCCCCGATTCGGATCGCTTGACCTTATCTACCTCGGCCACCTGATCCTCAATCGAGAGATTGCGGTGGACGATGCCGATACCCCCTTCTCTCGCCAAGGCAATAGCCATCCGCGCTTCTGTCACGGTGTCCATTGCGGCGGAAAGGATCGGAATATTGAGCGTGATTCCTTTGGCAACGCGAGTTCCAGTATTGACGTCAGCTGGAAGTACGTCGGAGGCTGAGGGTAAGAGCAGGACATCATCGAACGTCAAACCAATACCGGCGAACTTATCCGAGCGCATCTCGCTCTCCGTGGCGCCGTTCTGATGCAAACCAATAATGTTCTTCAAATCGCGCTCACTGGTCATGCTCATCTGTTCACTCCTGGGCCGGCGGTCGCGGCCGTTACCGTTGAAACGAGGATCCGACCGTAACTGTCTCTGCTGCCGGATTGATCGATGCCGATGCGACGATAGATGCATTCGAATTGATCGGAAGACGCAAACGCCGGCTCAATTCGAGTGCGACCTCACCGTATGCTTGAGCTCCACGTGAATGAGCGTCGTATTCAGAGATCGATTGTCCGTAGCTCGGGGCTTCCGCCAGCCGAATTGAGCGCGGCACGACTGTCTCAAAAATGCGATGTGGGAAGAAGCGGCGCACTTCTTCGACGACATTCGCCGAGAGACGCGTTCTCACGTCGTACATCGTCATCAATACGCCGATGATGTCCAATGGTGGATTGAGTTGCCGTTTGACGAGATCGATCGTCGTAACGAGCTGACCAACCCCTTCCAACGCCAGGAATTCACATTGGATCGGGACGATGACAAAGCGCGCCGCGGTCAGCGCATTGACCGTCAGCAATCCCAACGACGGCGGACAATCGATCAGGATCACATCGAAATTCGACGCCGCTGGCCCGAGACTCGACTCAAGTCTGCGCTCACGCTCAGGCAAGTTAACGAGTTCGACCTCGGCCCCGGCCAGCATCGGCGTCGATGGGATCAAAGTTAATCCCGCCCGGTCGGTGCTG
The DNA here is from genome assembly GCA_963737985.1 of uncultured Chloroflexia bacterium. GTDB lineage: Bacteria > Chloroflexota > Chloroflexia > Thermomicrobiales > UBA6265 > CAVTUU01. Next base: position 45,803 of record CAVTUU010000009.1, read on the forward strand.
ATTGCCGCGCGATTTATCGGATATCGGTCGACGAGAACGTCGTACGTCGTTGCAGACAGCGTTGACTTGTCGACGCCAAGCGAGGAGGTCGCGTTGCCTTGGGGATCGATGTCGATGAGGAGAACACGGAGTCCAGAGCGGGAAAGGATGACACCCAAATTGACAGCGGTCGTGGTCTTGCCAACACCGCCCTTTTGGTTCGCCAGGGCGATGGTTACAGCCATTCTCGCCGCCTCAGGCGTCGCGGTTGTCGAGCCTGCACTCAATGGTTGCCTGTTACACCTCGCGTCATGAACGCATTGCCCATCTTGACAGTCTGCATTGAACCCGCGCCGGAGATCCATCCTTAGCGAATCATGGTAGCACGCCCGGTTGACTGGAAACAGGCAACGGCCGCAAGTTGCGACCGTTGAGCTGTCTTCATTCCAGGCAATTTGTGGGTGACTCGCGGCGTCAGACTGGATTCGTCTCGGCGCGCACATTCGTGAGCGCCGAAGTCTTTCAACTGATGAGTCGCACAAGAGCCTGATTCTCGACCGATTACAAGACGGCGATGATCTCCTTTTCACCACCAGCCTTGCGCATTGCCAGGTACTCCTGCTGATCACCACCGCTCTTGCGCACGTGCAAGGTTTCGCCGGGTGACGAATCCTGTTGAGTGACTACCTGTGCTTGAATTTGCGACGGGACATCGCTTGTGCCTGCCGCCATGGATCCACCCACAGGCCCGAGCGCGAGAAACGCGGCGACTGCCATCCAACGAAGCCCGGGACGGATCTTGCGTCCTGCAACCTCTGCTAATTGGCGTGTACGAGTAACCGACTGCACTTCTGACGAATCCTTCTCCATATCAAGTTTTCCCATGATTTTCTTAAAACTCTCCTTAGTTCTAATCGACCGGCGGCGAATCCTGTATCGCCAACCACATCCTCTCTCATTTGGGTTGCAGCAACATCAGCAATTTCAGGTATTCGCAGGATCGACCATTGACTACGTGAAATCACTTGCATTCAACCGCGTGGAGAAGAACGATCCGGCGCTCGCAATTGCGAGCGCCGGAAGCCTCAAAATGCTGAATTGTGGTGGATGTTTTGCCGTGTTATTGGTGGACCCAGACCTCAGTTCCGAGTGGAGCCCAACCGAAGAGGAATTGCGCGAAATCGAGCGGGAGATTGATGCAGCCGTGGCTCATCGGGTTCCCAAAATTATTGTGCCAATAGGCGCCGTGCAGAGCTTCCGCGTCGAGATCGAAGTACATGACGTTCGGAACGTCCTTGACCTCGTAGGGAATCCCGTGCTGATCGCCCGTTCCGTCGCCAAGCCCGACAACTTCTCCTGTGGCATTGGTGAAACCGGTCATCGTTTCCGATTTTTCTTTGAACCGGACGTGGAAATCGCCCTTCTCCGTGTGGTTTGGTTCGATGCCCGTGCTGACGAGTGACTGGGCAACGAGGGTAGCCCCTTGGTATGCCCACAGCGTTTGCTGACTTATGCTCACTTCAATGTGCTTGCGGCCGGGCGCGGATTGGTCGCCCATCGGATTGGGATTCGCCCCTGTGAAGAAGAGTGACTCGTCAAACTCTGGCAGTCCGGCCTGATCGACGCGCTTCGTGTCGAGCCCAAGTACCTTGGCGTTCTCCTTGACGATCGGCGCCAGGTACATGTCGCCGCCGTCGCCCTTCATGACCAAGCCGCCCTCGAAGTATTGGACGGTCATACCCCGCTCATTCACTTGCTGCGTAAGCGGGTTTCCAAGATAATACGGCCCCTCGTGTGCGTTGTACCAATCGAGCATGTCCCCGACGATTGTGTGACCGGTATCGCCAACATATTCTCCGCCGGAGTTCACTGCTCTTTGCGCCGCACCGCCGTTCGGATCGACCCAGCGCCAGGCGTAAGTTCGGCTATCGCCGCCGCCATATGCGCGGCGACCGTCGCGGCGCACGTTGCCAACTCGATGACTCAGCACGTCCGCACTGACCGGCATCAAGCGCACAATCGGATCGGCGGTGTATTGAAATTCAGGGCGATATTGAAAAATGCCGGATTCAAAAGCCTGACTGTAATAGCCGTTCGTCGAGGCGAAGGGCTCGGTGATAGGGTCGCCGTAAACTGCCTTGGCGCCATTCGCCCGCCAGTAGTCAAGCATCGCGCCACGAATGGTGTGCCCAGTCCGCGAGACATACGCGTCGACCGACGTCTGCCCCACATCGGGGGGGATTATGACGTTGGCAAATTGATTGACGGCGTCAGTTGATTGATTGGAATTGTCTTGTGCGGCCGCCTGATGTGGTCCGATTTGCGGACTGATTGCCACCATCAAAAGCAACGTGACTGCGGTCAAACTCCCAACGACGAGGCTGCTCGCCCTGCGGATCACGTGTTTCATCGGGAAGCTCATCATGCGTTCTCGCTCCGCCTGGAGGGGTGTTTCACGTCGCCAAAAAGCCAAAAAGAAGAAGCGTGACTCGCCGCGGCGGGGTCCACGCTTCACTTGTACCTTATCATGCGAATGCCCACTTCGCCATCCACCATGCAGCTGCCAGTCCTATTCCCGCCTCCAAAACCAGATACGCGCGGGATTGGAATTCAGTTTCCCTCGATGAAGATTTTCAGACGGGAAGCGCTACCCGAACCTGTTCCTGCAGGGCCAAGGTTGCGTCGCGAGCGCGCTTGGCGAAGTCTTCCCCATTGCTTGCGTAGAGGATGCTGCGAGATGCAGAGACCATCAACGACCCACCATCAGCGTCGATGCCAGCTGCAACCGAAGCCTCAACCTCTCCCGCCTGCGCACCGACTCCTGGCAACAGGATGGGCAACGTCGGACAGATCGTACGCAGGGTTTTGAGTTGAGCCGGGTAAGTAGCGCCGACAACAAGTCCGATGTCGGCCGGGTATCGGTCGTTCCAGACCGCCGCTCGCCGGGCGACATTGATATAAAGGGGTTCGCGGCCCTCGCCGGTCTCGACATAGAGGTCCTGCAGGTCACCGCTTCCAGGATTACTTGTCTTACTGAGGATGATGACGCCCCTGCCTGGGTAGCCAAGGAATGGTTCCAGCGAATCTTCGCCAAGATATGGGTTGACCGTAACTGCGTCAAAATTCCAGGTCTCGAAGTATCCGCGTGCATAGGCGGCGGCAGTATTCGCCATGTCACCCGCTTTGCAATCGAGAATCACCGGTATGCCGGCGGGGATCATTTTCTTGGTTTCGATCAGCGCTTCGATCCCGGGCACACCATACGCGGCGTAAAAGCCCAGATTCGGTTTGTAGGCGCACACGAGATCGCTCGTTGCTTCGATGATTGCGCGATTAAACCGAACAATCGCCTGCTTCGGAGCAAGAGATGCGAGTGCGGCGGGAAACTTGTTCATGTCGGGATCGAGCCCGACACAAACGAGACTTCCGTTCCTTCGCGCTACTGCGTTGAGCTGTTCTCGGAACGAAATCATGCGGTCCCCGGCAATGTGTGCAGTGATTCAAAGCCCACGAGAGGGTAGCCTGTGGAGGCTGGCAGAGTCAATAACTGCGTGGGACGGGCTACCTCGCGTGAGGCCTCATTCGAAGGCACCGTGGTAAACTGGCTCACCGGTCGCTCCGCTCTGCTTGCGTGGTTGGCTTCGCTTGTTAGTTGAAGGCGAGCTGTTGACGGCAGACCGCTTAGCACGACTACACCATGGCACGAATTCTTTTCGCTTTGCTGCTCTTCACGGCGGCGATGATACAAGCTGTCACGTTGCCGTCACTTCATGTGCTAGGCGTGCTTCCCGATCTCGTGCTTGTTCTGCTGCTCGTGTGGAGCGCGCTGCGGGGAACAGCCGAAGGGCTGATCTGGGCCTTCGCGGTGGGCATCTTGCTCGATGTTCTCGGGCTCGATCCGCTCGGCACGAACGGTCTGGCGCTGTTGGTCGTGGTGTTGATGGCGGGTCCGGCGCGCCGCCGGCTGCTGCACAGCGGTATGGTCTTCCCGATGCTTCTGGTCGTTTTCGCGACCATGCTGCATGCGTTCGTGTTGTTGGTGCTGCGCAGTGACACGAGTGCTGGGATTCCCGTTTCCGCGGTCTTCCGCATCGCATTCTTACAAGGACTTTTGAACGCTGTGCTCGTGCCGCCGATCTACGTGATCTTGAGTGGCATGAACCGGTGGGTGGGAGAGGATGTTTAGACGGCATAAACGCATCCCATATGACCCGCCTGGAGCCCGTAAACGGAAGGGCAATCGTCGCCCTCCCATGCGGTCTGACCAGATATTCCTCACCCGGCGAATGCTGCTGATCAAGGGCGCGATTTCCGCGGCATTTCTGACCTTTGCCGCGCGCCTCGGCTACATGCAAATCGTGCAAGGGCAGACCTACGAGCAGCAGGCCAACGAAAACGTTCAGCGGCCCCAGAACATCAAAGCCGCGCGCGGCATGATCTTCGATCGCACCGGGCGGGTTCTCGCGGAGAATTATCGCTCCTGGGAAGTCCGGGTCGTTCCCGGCGATCTCCCAACCGACAAGATCGAGCTGCAACGCGTCAAAGACACGCTCATCACTGCGCTTCGACTGCCTGACGTGCTGACCGTCAATCCAAACGCGGTGCCGACCGGTAGCGAAACCACGGTCTACCGGCGCGTGGTCGATTTGTTGAAATCCCCGGAGCCCGACGTTGTGATCAAGGCCATCGAAGACGAAGCAACACGAAACTATCTCGTGTTCGTCGAAGAGATGACGCCCGATCAGGCGGCGATGTTCCGCGCCGCGGCGAAGGAACTTCCCGGTGTCCAGGTAATGAACTATCTCGACTACCTGATCGGGAATTCCGGAGATCAGCGCTTACCGATTTCGGTCAAGCGAGACGTCTCCCCGGAAATCGCGCGCAAGCTCGAATCGAATTCGCTCTATTTGCCTGGTGTCGTGCTCGATGATTCTTCTTTCCAGCGCAGTTATCCCGGCGGTGAAGTGATGTCTCATTTGCTCGGTTATGTCGGGATCATCGACAAGAAGGAATACGAGGCTTCCGAAAACCTCACCGAGGGTGGGCAGCACATCTACGAACTCGATGACATGATCGGCAAAGATGGTCTCGAAATGACCATGGAAACCTACCTTCGCGGCAAGAAGGGTTTCCAGCGAGTCGAGGTCGATAGTCACGGCGTCGCGATGCGAACAGTGCCCGGCACTGAGATCGATGCGACCAACGGCAAAAACATCAAGCTTTCGATCGATCTCGAGCTTCAGGCACTCATCAGTCAGGCATTGGAAGACGGCATCAAGTTCTCAAACGAGAACCGTCGAATCGCCGACGAGCGAGCTCGGTCGAACGGTCAAGACGTTCCCCTGCGGGACTACAACTTCGGCTCAGGAGCTGTGGTCGCGATCGATCCTCGGAACGGCGAAGTTCTCGGCATGGTCAGCTATCCGCACTACGACAACAGTCTCTTCCTCTCCGGCATCTCGCGCCGTAAATACGCCGAATACCTCGACAAGAGTAAAAATGCGCCATTGCTCAATCGCGCCTCCGGTAGCTCCTTCCCGCCCGGATCGACCATCAAGCCGTTCATCGCGACCTCAGCTTTGCGCGAAAAGAAAATCTACGAAGACACTGCCTTTTATTGCACCGGCGCGATCGTTGTTCCCTGGACCTGGGATGTGACGAAAGGGAGCAACTACTTTTGCTGGAATGCTCAGGGGCATAAATCGCTCACCGTTTATGACGCCATCGAGCAGTCCTGTGATGTCTTTTTCTACAATGCTGGCACTCCTGACCAGACCCCGGAAGGAGAGGCCGACAAACTTCATTACTACGATCTGCTTGGGAATGGAAGCCGCGGAGATAAGCATTACTTCAAGGGTCTAGGGATCGACCTCATCCAAAAGAATATGAGCAAACGATTTTGGTTTGGCGCTGCTACTGGCATCGATCTCCCGTATGAAGATCCCGGGCGTGTTCCGGACGAACGATATGTCTTCGAGAATTACAACCGCGGCTGGTCTTCGGGAGATACGATCAACGTCAGCATCGGCCAGGGCTTCTTTCAGTCAAGCCCGCTGCAACTCTGTTTGAATACGGCCGCAATCGCAAACGGCGGCAAGGTCTATCGTCCACTGCTCATGCGTGAATTCGTCGACGATAACAAGAAACGCATTAAGCGGATATCCGTCGACCTCAAACGAGACATGAAGGTCAATAAGAAGTATTTGGATATCGTCCGCGAAGGAATGCGCCGAGTCGTCAACAACCCGACTGGCACCGCAAACCAGACGCAAAACCCAGACACAGGCGCTTTTGTTTCCAAGTGGCGGCTAACGAATCCGGCAGGTGAGGATCCCATTATTATCGCCGGGAAGACCGGAACGGCCGAGTACGGCAATGTCGATGAGAACGGAAAATACCACGACCAGCACGCATGGTTCACTTGCTTTGCCCCATTTGACGAGCCCGAAATCGCGATCACCGTCTTCCTTGAAGGTGGCGGCGAAGGAGCCACGTACGCAGTGCCTGTAGCTGATCGTGTCATGCGCGCCTATTTCGAAATCAAGAAGAAGCGCGACCGCGGTCTTGTTCTGCGCAAAGACAAGAAGCCGATTGGTCCGGAGGCGCCAGCACCGAAGAACGACGCAGTCTTAGCACCGGGTCAAGCAGCGCCTCAAGGAGACGACTAGCGCGAGCGTCCTTGGCGTCAATAACGATACCTGTGAGCCCGCGCTATCCGCGCGGGTTCGTCGTAATCAGGAGCTATTCGTGCCCACCGCGGACTTCTCCCGTTTTGACCTCCATCACCTAGGAATCGTCGTCGCCGATCTCGATGCGGCAGTCCGCCGGTATGAAGAACTCGGTTTCCCTTCAGCCGAGCGGATGGAGATGCCAGACCAAGGCGTGATCCTCGTTACGTTTCTAGCCGGTCCGGGAGTTGTCGAAATCATCTCGCCCACCGATCCCGAAAGCGCGATTGCCCGCTTTCTGAATAAGCGCGGCGACGGCATGCACCACATCGCCTATGGCGTCGAGAACATCCAAGATGAATTGAATCGCCTTGCCGCGGCCGGAGTTCGTCTGATCGATGAAGCACCGCGAATTGGCGCGCACGGCTGGAAAGTAGCCTTCATCCATCCCGAATCGTGCTGCGGCGTCTTAACCGAGCTCGTCCAGGTCGACTAAGCGCACACTCAGTCGTCCGTCAAGCAGTTTTTGTCGCGTTGGGCGCCCAGGCCGAGTTGTGTTATCTCGTAGCGGCGCATGGCCATGCGCCCGTCTGGTGAACACGGCGGGTTCCCTTGACCGAACCGTCTCTTTCACACCAAGGCGCACTGCCGTGCGCCGCTACGGAGCAGGTCGCTCATACACGCTCGTCAGCTCCGGCAGATCAACCGGTCAACGACGCACGGTCCGCACACTAAGGCATACTTTCCCGAGCATACTCAGTTCCTATCTCGGGAGAAAGCCGTGGTGACTAAGACCGACAAAATCGTGACCGATTCGGGAATCGAAATCCTCCCGGTTTATCGCGATAGGAATGGCTCCGACGACCACAGCGATCCCGGTGAATATCCGTTTACACGCGGCATCCACCCGACCATGTACCGGAGCCGGCGCTGGACCATGCGCCAGTACGCCGGTTTTTCCAGTGCGGAAGAAAGCAATCGTCGCTATCGATTGCTGCTGGAACGCGGCACAACCGGACTAAGCGTCGCTTTCGATCTGCCAACACAACTCGGACTCGATTCGGACGACGAGCGCGCGTATGGCGAAGTCGGCAGAGTCGGCGTACCGATCAGCACGCTGGATGACATGCGCCGCCTGTTCGACGGTATCGATCAGGCCGCCGTTACGACATCGATGACGATCAACGCGCCGGCCTCGATGCTTTTGCTGATGTATCAAATCGTGGCCGAGGAACGTGGAGCCGATTCATCCAAACTCGGTGGCACAATCCAGAATGACATCCTGAAAGAGTATGCGGCTCGCGGAACGTACATCTTTCCGCCGCGCTCATCGATGCGCCTCGTGACTGATACCTTCGCCTATTGCAACGACCACCTTCAGTCGTGGAACACGATCTCGGTCTCGGGTTATCACATCCGTGAGGCAGGCTCATCGGCTGCTCAGGAGATCGCATTCACCCTCTCGAATGCGATTGCCTATGTTCAGGCAGCGGTCGACGCGGGACTTCAAGTCGACCGATTCGCGCCCCGAATCAGCTTTTTCTTTGCGTCCCACTCGCAATTCTTTGAAGAGGCCGCGAAATTCCGGGCAGCGCGCCGGATGTGGGCGACGATCATGCGCGAACGATTTGGCTCGACCGAATCGAAATCGCAGATGATGCGTTTTCACACCCAGACAGGCGGCGTGACGCTCACCGCCCAGCAACCACTCAACAACGTGGTTCGCGTCGCGTATCAGGCCCTTTCCGCGGTTCTCGGTGGCACTCAGAGTCTCCACACCAACGGATTCGACGAAGCCCTCGCCCTACCAACGGAACAGGCAGCGACCATCGCCCTTCGCACGCAACAGATCATCGCGGAAGAAACAGGCGTCGCCGAGACCGCCGATCCACTCGCCGGTTCCTATTTCGTCGAGAGTTTGACGGACGAACTCGAGCAAAGAGCACAGGCATGGATGGATCGAATCGACGAACTCGGCGGTTCGGTAGCGGCAATCGAGCGTGGGTGGATGCAAGACGCCATCGCCGAGAACGCCTACCAACGCGAGCTCGCGCGAGAACTTGGTGACGAAATCGTGGTTGGCGTGAACAAGTACCAGGAGACAGACCACGCCACGGTACCGATTCAGCGAATCGACCAGAAAACAACTGCCCGCCAAATAGCCCGGGTGAAGGACTACAAAGCTGCTCAAGACAAGCAAACTTTAGACACCGCACTCGCTCGAGTCTCTGAGTCGGCACAGGGTACAGAGAATCTTCTCCCATTGATGAAAGACGCGTTTCTGGCCGGAGCGACACTCGGTCAAACCGCGAACGCGCTCAGAGCGGTTTTCGGCGAATATCGCGCAACGAACTGAGTCGGTTCTTATCGTTTGCGGCGAAGAGGCGCTGTCGCTTCTGCGACGGCATCGTGGGCGGCCTGAGTCGGGCGTGGCATGAGCGTTTTGCCGTCACAACACGCGAGCGCGATCTGGTCGCGGTGGGGATACTCGATCAAGTGCCCCGGCGAAACAAAAAGTGGTGAGTGAAGTGGTCGGCAAGCGTACGACCGTTCCTATAACCTCATTCCCGTCTCTGAGCGGAGAAGTCGCTCCCAAAGTGTCGTCTCGGCTCCTTGAAATGACCAGTTAGCTTCGACTTGCGCAGCCGATCGATGGCCAATCGAGCACGACGCATGTGCGCGGCTAGGCCAAATCGCCGGGATGCGCGATCGATGTCCGTCAAAGAGCAAGACATCTGGATCAGCGCTCAATTTGCCGAGGGCTTCCAGGATCGCCGGCGCTTCCCGAAACGTCAGCAATCCCGGCACGTACGGGAACGTCATCGGCGCGCTGCCAATCACCGTTTCAAGGACTTCCAAAGACGGATAACTCATGACGACCACCGCAGCAAAGCCGATGGAACGGTCATCCTGCTTCACGATACCCGTTATCGACGCCGCCGACGGTACAAACTTCCACAGAATTGACCGCATCAACCAGACTCACGCGCGGGGCGAGCTCCTGCTGAATTGACCTCGCTTCTTCTGGAGTTACGTCCCACCGTTGCTCGATCGCGCTCTTCATCGAATTCCTCGTTCAATCGGGATGCACAAGCGCAATTGCCGCGCCGCGCCATGTACAATCGCCGTCCGACAAACATTCGAGCCGGTAGGAGCGTCAATCAGCGTGGCGAACAAGCAACCTGAACAGGAAGCTGTCGAACCTGAAATGGGTCACAAAGCGGCACGCCTGGCGGAGATCAATCGCGAGGTTGCGAAGCAGCATGACTCGGCTTCGGCGAAGCAAGCGAAGCGCGGAAAGCGCGGAGCGAGAGAGCGTGTTCTCAAGCTGCTCGACGAAGGCACGTTCCAAGAGCTCGATCCGTTCGTCAGGCATCGGGCAACGCAATTCGGCATGGACAAAAGCCGCCCCTATGGCGATGGAGTTGTAACTGGATTCGGCGAGATTGATGGTCGTCGCGTCGCCATCTTTTCCCAAGATTTCACAGTCTTCGGCGGCTCGTTAGGCGAGGCGTTTGCCGAGAAGGTCGTCAAACTCATGGACCTCGCCGAGCGCTACGGCTGCCCGATTATCGGCATCAACGATTCCGCTGGCGCTCGCATTCAAGAGGGTGTCGAAGGGTTGGCCGGCTACGGCGATGTCTTCCTGCGCAATGTCCGCGCTTCAGGCGTGATCCCACAAATCTCGATTATCGCTGGTCCGTGCGCTGGCGGAGCCGTGTACTCTCCGGCGATGACCGATTTCATCTTCATGGTCGAGCACACCAGCCAGATGTTCATCACCGGCCCCGATGTCATCAAAACGGTCACCGGCGAAACAGTCACCCACGAAGAACTGGGTGGCGCATCGACCCACAACCATCGAAGCGGCGTAGCCCATTTTTCGGCGGCCGACGAGGATGATCTGATCGATCAGGTGCGCCAACTACTGTCCTACATCCCGGCAAACAATCTCGACGACCCGCCGTATTTCAGACCGAGCGATGATCCGAATCGCGCGGATCCTGCGCTTGATACGATGGCGCCTGAGGTCAGCACGAAGCCGTACGATATGCACAATGTCCTCGCCGCAATCCTCGACGACGCCGAATTCTTCGAAGTTCAATCGCAGTTCGCGACCAATATCATTTGCGGATTCGGCCGACTTGATGGTCATAGCGTCGGTGTCGTCGCCAATCAGCCGAGCGTGCTTGCCGGGACGCTCGATATCGACGCGAGCGTCAAAGCCGCCCGGTTCGTGCGCTTCTGTGATGCTTTTGGCATCCCACTTGTGACTTTCGTCGACGTACCTGGATTTCTTCCGGGAACGCAGCAAGAGTACGCGGGCATCATCCGCCACGGTTCAAAACTGCTCTACGCGTTCGCCGAGGCCACCGTGCCGAAAGTTACGGTGATTACTCGTAAAGCCTACGGCGGAGCCTACGTCGTCATGTGCTCAAAGCACATTGGCGCCGACTTCAATGTCGCTTGGCCGGCCGCAGAAATCGCGGTCATGGGTCCGGATGCGGCGGTTGGGCTGATCTTTCGGCGCGACATAGCCGAAGCCGCCGATCCGGTGGCTCGACGGGACGAACTGGTCGGGGACTATGAGGATCTTTTTGCCAGTCCCTATCAGGCCGCGTCTCGGGGATACATCGACTGCGTGATCGAACCGCGCGAAACGAGACCGTGGCTGATCCGCGCGCTCGATCTCGCCCGAACGAAACGAGTGAGCACTCCGTCACGCAAGCATGGAAATATCCCGTTGTGATCGAGCCCTATCTAACCATCGAAATCACGCCCGAGCCCACAGCCGAGGAGCGCGACGCCATCATCGCGGCCCTTGTCGCACTCGCTTCGGAATCGAATGACACTCCCGAACTACAACCCGTGGAGTCTCGCTGGCGCGCGACGGCTAAACGCGACTTGTTGCGTGTCCCACTGACTCGAAATCCGAACTGGAAAGGACAGACTACTTGGAAACCCGGCCCAGGGCGCGCGACCTCGGTATCAAGATCGGACTCCTCGAGCCAGGGCCGCTAAACGCGATCACCGATATCACCGGTGTTCGTGTCGGTCATTCAACCGTTATTTGGGGCGACCCACCTGGTGGTCACCTGCAAGGTCCAGCGCGGACTGGTGTCACGGCGATCTGGCCCGGGGAATTTCCCTTTGGAAGTTCGATTCCCGCCGGATACGACATCTTGAACGGGACCGGCGAAGTGACCTCGCTACAAGAGATCCATGAACTGGGCACCATCCGTACTCCGATCTTGCTAACAAGCACGCTCGCGGTCGGAATGGTCTACCACGCCACCTGCGCCTACCTCATTGAGAACAATCCGGATCATCTGGCAACGGGTGACGTGTTCATTCCTGTTGTCGGTGAATGCAACGACTCACATCTCAACGATGCGTTTGGACTCCACGTGAAGCCTGAACATGTCTATGAGGCCCTATCGAGCGCAACCCCAGGACCAGTCGTCGAAGGCTGTGCCGGCGGCGGCACCGGGATGATCTGCTATGAGTTCAAAGGCGGCATTGGCACAAGCAGCCGCGTGCTGCCGGCCGAAAACGGCGGATATACCGTTGGCGTGCTGGTGATGAGCAATTTCGGCCGCCGACCGCGATTGACCATAGCTGGCAAACCGGTCGGCCAGTGGTTGCCAGTGGAAGATCCAGTCTACGACGGCGGAACCGACGAAGATCAAGGTTCATGCATCGTGGTTGTTGGTACCGATGCGCCGCTCACCAATCACCAACTCAACCGCCTTGCGAAGCGCGCGGGTCTCGGCCTCGGCCGAACTGGTTCGTTCGCAGGTAATGGCAGTGGTGAAATCATCGTCTCCTTTTCGACCGGATACCAATATCCGACAGAAGGATTGACGTACACAGTCGAACTCGTACGGGATGACGAAATGAATACTTTGTTCGCGGCAACAGTTGAGGCGACCGAAGAAGCCGTCATCAACTCGCTATGCGCCGCCACAACGACCACTGGTATCCACGGCAATACAGTCGAAGCGATCCCGGTGGAGCGACTTCGAGAGTGGTTTTCGTCGTGACTCAGAGTCCCTCTAGATCGACTTGCCCGTCTCGTGGAAAGGGAAGTCGCGCGCCATACATCTCCGCATGATCTCATCGCGCATAGCGACGATCTTGGCGTGTAGCTCCGGATCAGTGGTCTCCAGTCCGGCTTGATCGAGCTCGTCTTCGTCTCGCACGACGAGTCGGCCGACTGGCAAGCCCACGACGTCGATGTAGAGATCGTGCCAGAAGAGCGTGGCTGGCTCGCTCTCGATGTCGAGGCGCGCGGGGAAGGTTACATTCGCATACCAACCACGAAGCTGACCCTCAGGCGTGAAAACCGAAAAGACGTTGAACCAGTCGGCGGGCGAGAAGAACTCGTGGAGCGTGTCGCCCGCGATGAACAACAGCCCGTTAAGGTCATAGTCTCGGCTTACCCACCTAGCTTGAACCGGAACCCAGGGATGCGGTTCGCCAGCGTCTATAACGACACCGGGATATCGGGTCACCTCGCAGCCGGCGGGGTCGAGCTTGACGATAGTTAGTGGCGTTCCAGCAGCCAATTGTGGCCAGATTTCTTGCGAGTTCATGACCTAGTGAATCGCGGAATGTTCAGGCGCTTGGTCCATCTTCTCCGGTCGAATCGCCTGCAGCACTTCGCGTGTTTTGACATTCAACAGTTCAGGATCGTCCGCCTCGACATTGAGCCGGAGAAGAGGTTGCGTGTTTGACGACCGCAGATTGAACCACCAGGTCGGGAACTCGACAGTGAGCCCATCGAGATGGTCGATCTCAGCGCCTTGCGCCGCGTATTTCGCTTCAATCTCCGCGGTTATTTGGACCGCATTTTCGACTTCTGAATTGATCTCGCCCGAGCGAAATCTCGTATCGAGTGGCTCCAAAACCCTTGAGAGCGGCTCGTTTGCCTCGGACACCAGCTCGAGCACCGTGAGGAGAGCGATCATGCCGGAGTCCGCGTACCAGTTGTCCCGAAAGTAAAAATGGCCGGAATGCTCGCCACCGAAAATCGCATCTTCTTTGCGCATCTGTGCTTTGATCAGTGAGTGCCCAACCCGAGTGCGAACTGCCTTCCCGCCTAATCGCTCGATCGTCTCTGGCACGGAACGAGAACAAATCAGGTTGTAGCAAATCGTCGCGCCCGGCTGCCGTTTCAGCATCGACACGGCCACCATCGCCGTCACCATATCTCCACCGATGAACTGACCGCGTTCGTCGATGAGAAATACCCGATCGGCATCGCCATCGAATGCGGCGCCGAGATCGCACCCCTGTCGCATGACGGTCCGTTGCAAATCTTTGACATTCTCTGGCTCAATCGGATTGGCGAGGTGGTTCGGGAATGTGCCGTCCAATTCGAAATAGAGCGGCACGACTTCGCATTGAAGATGCTCAAAAACACGCGGCACGATCTCGCCGCCCATGCCATTTCCCGCGTCAATTGCGATTTTCAGCGGTCGAATCTTTGCGCGGTCAATCAGGCTCAAAACGTGTTCTGCATAGGCATCGAGAATGTCGCGTTGGGAAAGATCTCCCCGGCGATTCCCTGCCGGCGCCGGAAAGTTGTTGGCGATGACCAAATCACGAATTTGGCCAATCCCCTCGTCCAACGAGAGCGCCCTGGCTTCTTCCCGGCAGATCTTGAACCCATTATATTCTGGAGGATTATGTGAAGCCGTGATCATTACGCCGGCGCGAAAGCCAAATTTCCCGACCGCGAAATAGAGCGCATCGGTCGAAACGAGTCCGATATCGGTCACATTCGCGCCCTGGTCGCGGATACCGTCGATCAACGCGGTTGCCAGTGGGAGGCCGGAAATGCGCATATCGCGGCCGACTACGACTTCTTCGGCCCGCAGGTGAGCGACTAACGCTCGCCCGATTTTGTAGGCGACGTCGGGCGTTAGTTCGTCAGGAACAACCCCCCGAATGTCGTAGGCCTTGAACAGCGAGGCTATGACTGCATTTTGATTCGCTTCGCTCATCCTCTTAACCTCCCCCTTTTATCGTGCGCTTCAGCGTAGAGTGTCATGCCAGCGACCTCATCGCAAGAGATGTACGAGGCCCGAATTCGCCATGTTTTCGCACAGTTCTGTAGACTCTCCATTGCATCGTGCGCCCGAAGCCGCGAATGCTTGACTTCAAAGGAGCCTCGCCTGGTGATTGCTGAACAACCCGCAACCGTTCCTCCTCGACTCGGACCTGATGATCCCGTCGATCTTCATCTACACACGCTCGCTAGCGATGGTTTTTGGACACCGAGCGAGCTCGTGCATTACCTCGCCGCCAACAAGTTTCGTGTAGCGGCCGTTTGCGATCACGATTCCCAGCGATCTGTGCTCGAGACGATGCAGCTTGGCGACGATCTCGGCGTGCACATCGTGCCCGGAGTTGAAGTGACCACGAACTGGTCGGGACGTCAGTGGCACGTACTCGTTTACGGGATCAGGCCCGATCGCACGGACGAGGATGCGGCCGATTTTCTCGGCGTTCTCGCGGAACTCGATGCCGAATTGCAGGCGAAGGCCGAAGACGCGCGCCAGCGGATTGAAGCTTCGGGCAAGCCCTTGCCTTCGCTGCCAGATATCGTCGCCGGCAGGCCGATGTGGCCGTTCCACGTCCTTTCCGCGGCCATCAAGGAAGGTCACGTCAAAAACTTGACCGAAGCCGCAAATCTGGTCACCCAGCTCGGTGGCTCGTTTACCGCCGATGTTGCGCTCGGTCGAACGGTTAGCGCTGCCCACAAAGCTGGTGGGGTCTGCGTGATAGCCCATCCAGGACGGAGTGACTCGGTCGGAGCGGTCACGGAGGCTGATCTCGACCGGATTCTGGCAGTGATCCCAATCGATGGTATCGAAGCACATTACCGTTCATATACGGATGCGCAAACCGCGCTTTATCGGCGCTTGGCGATCGATCGCGGTCTGCTCATCTCTTGCGGTTCTGATTCGCATGCGCCGAATCAGCCGGTCAACCCACGACCATACCGCGCCGCGTGGTGCGCTGGTCTCCTGGCCCGTCTTGGGTTGCCGGTCACAGTTCCGAACGATCCTGTGTGGGAACGAGGAATGGATCCGCTTGCGGCAAAGCCAGAAGAACGGAAGCCGAAAACTGAGGAGGCGCAGAAAACCAGCGCGGAAGCCGCTGTCACGACCTAGTGCGCGATCACAACCTCTTGGGTATCCTTGACCTGTTTGTGCGCTAATGCGACCAAGTCGTCGATATCAAACGGCTTTGCAATAAATGGAACATCCAATTCGGGCAATTGCCGGCGCGATGCGCTCATCAGAATGATTGGAATCGATTGGTTTTGTTCCCGAATCTTCCGGGCTAGTGAAATGCCGTCCAATCCTGGCATCAAAACGTCGGTGATCACGAGATCCGGGCGACTCTGGTTAATCACTTTCAATGCTTGGAGACCATCGCGGGCGCGTTTAACGACGAAGCCTTCGGACTCCAACACGTCGGCGATCAAATCAACCATGCACCGTTCATCATCTACCACCAAGACAATACGCTGAGTCAACCGGCCATCTCCCCGCCTTGCGTGGCGTTGTCGAGTTGGCGTGATTTGCGCAAGTTTTGTGCCTTGGAGGCGTTTAAAACTTATCTCCGTGATACGCTGCTCGCCGAACAACCGCGAGGTCGAGAAGGAGCGAAGCATGACGATCACGATTGGCACGTTTCCCGGCGGACCGATCGAGACAAACGCCTACCTGGTCGTCGACACCGATTCGAGCGAGGCGATGGTTATCGACGCGCCGGAAGGAATCACCGACGCCATCATCAACGCGGCGAAGCAAGCCAAGGCAAACATCACCCAAATCGTGATCACTCACACTCATTGGGATCACATCGGCGACGCGGCCGAGATGAAAGAAAAGACTGGCGCGCCCGTCATCGCGCATGAGCTCGCCGCGCCTGGCTTGGCTGAACCAGGCAGCGTTGTTTTCGACCTTCCAACGCCAATTCCTCCGGTTTCTCCGGATCGCCTCGTGCACGATGGGGACACGGTTTCACTTGGGAAGCACGCGTTCACGGTGCTGCATCTACCGGGCCACGACGCCGCTCATATCGCCCTTTATTCCGAGCCAGATCTGATGTTTCTGGGCGGCGACGTGCTCTTTCCCGGCGGCCACGGTCGAACTGACGTTCCTGGCACGGATCAGGCAACAATGGAACGGAGCCTGGCCCGCCTCGTCGATTTCCCGCCTGATGTCGTCGTTTATCCCGGTCACGGTAAGACAACGACCATCGGCAATGAGCGTTGGTTGCAACAATATCGAGATCTCGCCGGCTAACTGGCTAAACGGAAGGGGGATACATGATTCCATTCTTTGCGGCGGTCGACGGCTATCTCAATAAATTGGTCGGCGAAGCACTGGAGGCGTTGGACGGTGTGCCCGCCGACGATCTGAATTCGTGGAAACCAAAACAGGATCTCGCTGACATCAACACCTTTTTCGCGCTCGCCACTCATCTCGTGGCTGCCGGCGAGTTCTGGACACTCCATGCCGTAGGTGGACAACCCACGAATCGAGATCGTCCGGCTGAGTTCCGGGCACATGGATCTATCGACGAAATCCATGCCCGGTTCGACAAATGGCTCGTGGATTGCCGAGACGTGCTCTCGGGACTAACGCTTGAAGACCTGGAACGAGAGGTTACTGCTGACGGTCATTCTGAGACGTTTCTCCTCGGCGATCGCCTGTTGCACGCTGTGGGACATACGGCAACGCACGTTGGTCACCTACAGATCCAACGGCAGGTCTACGATGCCGAGCATCCGGTCTGACGCCTCGTTCAAGAACGAGGTCCGATGCTCATGACCGTCTTCAACAAGTAAGTGACAACGATCGGATCGCCCGGCTTCAATGCCGAGTCGATCGCTTCGTCCGGCAATTGACATTGCAGGATCGTTTCCGAGTCGTCGGCGTGGCTGTAAAAGACCCGGACGTAACGACCGCCATGGATCGTATACGGCTGCAATCCCTCAAGCGTTCCCTCGATCTCCATTCCTGACTATTCGTCCTCTTCTTCTTCCATGCGCTCCTCGCGTTCGCGGGCATAGAGATAGAGTCCAATCGTCAGAAGCAGCAAAGGACCAATCGCAAAGCAGAAAACGAGCGCCAGGACACCGGTATCGGCGCGATCTGTCCGCGAAAGCAAATAAAAACCAAGTGACGAAACCAGCACGAGCAGAACGAGCGCCCCGAGTGCTCCAGTTTGGGTAACGCAACCGCGAGCATTGGTGTTGATGTTTGGAGCAGACAGATCATTTGCGGGGCCACCAGCGCCGACCAGCGCCTCGACATCGGCGAGTCGCACGTATCCGAGTCGACCCTGATTCAAACGTACGCGGACGTAATCAGCGGGCGCGTCTGTATCCTCGACCACATTGAGCTCTGAACCTGCGGGCACGATCTCGATTAGGCGCGATGCCGCGTCGGGCCGCTCGAAGACGCGCAATCCTTCAGTCGCGTGAAACGCATCGACGAGTGTAGTGCCACACGCTGCACAGTAATAATTCGTCGAGGGATTGAGTGCGCCGCAAAGACCGCAATAGATCAGCGCCGATCGACTCTGTCCATTCTCACTTTTGAGTTCTGCACCACGCTCTAAAGGCGATGAATCGTCTGTCGTCACAAAGAAATCCTTGATCTCACGGGAAAGGCGGCGAAAGCAACGCCCGCCGACTTATACCATAGGAGTCGAGCGTCACTTGACGTTGAATCAACCGCCAATAGACTGTTGACGTATCACGTGGTAACTGAGGAGATATTGGAGGAATTGGTTGAACGCGACTCTCGCCGAATGTGGACGTTGCGGGGCGCCGAATCCAGAAGACGCGGAATTTTGCCAGTCCTGTGGCGCGTTACTCGCTGCCTACCGCGCTCCATCCGGCGCAATCGAAACAACCTCGATCGATTCACCCTCGCTCCAAATCGAATACCCGGCCAATACAACGTTTTCGCCGCCAGCTCTAGGTTCATTGGCAGCTTACGAATCCCCGACTTCGCCCATTACCACCGTGATCTCAGCATCAGACGAGGTCACAGAGTCAATTCCGCAATCAACTGCCACAACCGAGTTGGGGCCTGATGCGCAACCCGCGGACTCTGCGCACTCAACATCTCAGCTCGCAGAGTCCGCCCGGCATGTCGCAGCGTCGAGACCTCAAGAAACCGCGAAGTCACAACCGGTGGATCCTCGATCTTCCGCAGCCCCCCGCGCTCCGAGCGCAAAACAACAAAGCGAACCGTCGCCCATTCCCGACTCGTATCGCGCGAATTCTGGTCGAAACTTCCCGAATCCGCGAAACGTGCTCACTCCGACTCGGAGGCAAATGGGCGGAAAGCATAGTTCGACGCCTCAGCTGCTGATCTTCGCCGGGATCACGGCGTTTCTGCTCGCCTTTTTCATCGGCATTTCCGCCGGCTCGACATTGTCAGTTGTCCTCCTGTTCCTCGGAGGACCGCTCGGATTCGGCTTGATCATGGCCGGCGTGCTCATGCTGATCGGAAAACATCCAACTGGCCGACCTTGAAGCGTCCTAAAATCCGCTGACACACCCTTCAACTCTGGGATCAGACCCACCAGCCAGCACGCCCGTCTTCGGGTCGCGAGCGATCACCTGCACGGAACCGCCTCCGCCCCAGGATCCCACTCGCTTGACGCGATGACCTTTTTCCTTCAGTCCGTTGATCGTCTCTTCCGGCAGTCGACCCTCGACTCGGAGCTCGAACGGGTTGTCAAGTGTCGATGGATCGGTCCCCGGCCAACTCGTCCAGCGCGGGGATTCGATCGCGGCCTGAACGTCAAAACTGGAATCGACGAGTGCGGCGATAACTTGCAAATTCCATTGCGGTTGGCCGTCACCACCCGGCGTGCCACCGACGAGAACCGGCGCTCCATCCTGATCGGCAATCAGATAGCAGTTGAGCGTGTGCATCGTCTTTTTGCCCGGGGCGTAGATATTGGGATGCCCCTCTACGAGCGAAAATCCACGGCCAACGCGATTATTGAGCACAATGCCGGTCCCATCGATCACGACGCCGCAACCGAAGTTCGCGGAAACAGATTGAATCAGTGACACCATCATGCCATTGCGATCGATCGCGCAGAGATAGGTTGTGTCGCCGTCCTGCAGTTGGCCCACTTGAATATCGTCAGCCGATCGGCTCATATCGATCTGCTTGTATCGCTGCTTAGCCCAGGACTTCGAAAGGAGTTTGTCGAGCGGCACATTGCCAAAAGCAGGATCGCACGCGTAGGCGAGTCGATCGGCATAGGCGATCTTCTTCGCTTCGACGAGCAGGTGAACGCCGTCTGTTGACCACGGCCCAATCTTCGCCAGATCGACCTGCTCCGCCAGATTGAGCGCCTCGAGGAGAATCAACCCTTGTGTCGGCAGCGAGGTTTGGTAGACCGTATGGTTGCGATAGGTCGTTATGATTGGCGCCGATACATCAGTCTTATGGCCGGCAAGGTCCTCGCAACTCATCGCCCCGCCATTTGCCGACATGTATTTCGTTATTTGTTCCGCAATCTCCCCACGATAAAAGGCGTCAACGCCTTTAGCGGCAATAACCTTCAACGTCTTGGCAAGGTCCTCTTGCTTTAGCATCTCGCCGACCTTGGGTGCTTTGCCACCCGGCAGGAAGACGGCGGCGGCGGCGGGAAATTGCTCAAGGAGCGATTGACTCTGCGCTATGTATTCAGCGCCATCGCGGGTGAGCGGAAACCCATGCTCGGCATACCAAATCGCGCGCTCCGCAAGCTCGGCAAACGATTTCGAACCGAATCGCTTGAGCAGCGAAAAATACGCGTCAACCATCCCCGGGACGCCGGCCGCGAGTGGCCCCCGGTACGGCATTTTCTTGCCGCCGTCGTCGCCGTTCGCCCGCATGAGTTCAATCGACGCGGATCGCGGAGCGATACCACTTCCGTGAAAGGCGACAACGTCATTTGAATCGGCAACGATGGCGAACAGATCGCCGCCGAGCCCGCACATTTCGGGCATGACGACTGCCGCCACAAGACCTGCTGCAATCGCAGCGTCGACCGCATTGCCACCATTCTCAAGAACAGCGACGCCCGCGGCCGTTGTCAGTGGATGGGCGGCCCCGACCATTCCCCCATCCGCAAAAAACGGCGCCTCCCGGCGTCGTTCCCATGGTTGATCAATTAACGACGTTCCTGGAAAACCGATCATGTTCACGTCATCCTTTCCCTTTGCTGGGCAGAGTAACCTTGACTTCGCTAGCTGCCAAGGGACCGGCCGTTTCGAGACGCTTCTCACACATCTCGATTTGGCGCGTTCAATCTCCCGTTGGCCAGCCGGGCCTCGATCAACTACGTCATTCGCCAAGGAGATGGTAAGGACTTCGCAATGTACACCGTGTTTGAGTCGACATCGCAGCGTGTTCCGATCAAATCTTGGCTACCGCCGGGCGAAATAGAGCCAGGCGCGCTCGAGCAACTGCAAAATGCGGCCAGTCATCCAGATGTCGGTCCGCACGTCTCCGTCATGCCCGATTGCCACGTCGGTCACGGGGTGACGATTGGTTGCGTCTTGCCAACGGAGAACGCGCTGCTCCCGACCGCCGTCGGCGTCGATATCGGTTGCGGCATGTGCGCAGTCCCGACCGGCGTCAAGTTCCATCCAAAGAAGATGAACGCTCGGTTCTGGACGAAGTGGGCAAACACACTCCACCGTTCGGTCCCGACCGGATTTGCGACTCACCAGCATCCTCAGCGTTGGGATGGTCTCGACGTAACACTACGCGCCCAGCCGCTTCAGATGCTGCTTCGCGGCAAGGCGGCGGTACAGCTCGGCACGCTGGGCGGTGGCAATCACTTCCTAGAGGCGCAAGCGGACGAAACTGGACAGATTTGGTTTATGGTCCACTCTGGAAGCCGTCACACCGGCCTCCGGATCGCCAGCCACTACACCGATCTTGCCAAAGCGTTGTCGGACCTTCGCGGCATAAAGGTACCGCCTGGATTGTGGTCATTGTCGCTGGATGAGCAGGTCGCCCACGACTACGCGCATGACATGGAATGGGCGACCGATTTCGCGCTCGAGAGCCGGTACCGGATGCTGGAAGCGATGCTTGCAGCGTTCGATCTCGGCGTGGAGGACGTGGGCGGTCGCGAGGCGATCATCAACATCCACCACAACTTCGCGCAGATCGAGGAACACGAGGGCCGGCAGTTGGTGATTCACCGCAAAGGCGCGACTTCCGCTCGATCAGGGGAGTTGGGCATCATCCCAGGCAGTATGGGCGCGCCAAGCTACATCGTTCGTGGGCGCGGTAACGAAGAGAGCTTCACATCCTGCTCGCACGGCGCCGGCCGCCGGATGAGCCGCACCCAGGCCAAGAAAACTATCGGCGAGGACGACTTGAAGTCCGCGCTTAAGGGCACGTTCACGACACCTTCAAAAGGAGTTTTGGATGAGGCGCCGCAAGCGTACAAAGATGTGACGAAGGTGATCGCTCGCCAGACGGACCTGATCGAGATCGTGCACACGCTGCGACCGATCATGACAGTCAAAGGCGACAGCAAAGCTCGCGACGACTAGCGCGAAATAAGTGCCTGTGCCCTACCCTTCGATATGGGGCACAGGCGTTGCCGGTGGTCCTTCGGTTCCGTCTCCCGAAGCTGGAATCTTCTTCCATGGCTGCGGCGGAACCTGGGCGGGTAGCTTGAACGGACCGTTTGAGAGTTTGTCCCAAAGTCCAACCTGATCGACGAGCGAATAGGAATAAATCGAAACGCCCTTCGCCCCTTGGTCACGAGCCATATCGATGGCGCGCAACATTTCATCGACCCCGTTTTTTGCGTACATGCCGATGTAGACATGACGTCCGGTTGCGTCCTGGATTCCTTTGAGATGATCTGGGAGCAAACACGCCCAATCGACTCGCCCACAGAGCTGCGGCGTCATCGGCTCGTACGTCATTGGCGCGGCGACATCGAGGTACCCATCCCTCGCCCACGCTCGCGCATCCTGGAAATATGTGCCGTAGCCATTCGTCGCGTCCCAGCCAAACACATCCTTGTAGATTGCCCAAACCGCGGCTGACAACGTCAGTCTCGGATCGACCTCGTTCAATGCGCGATACGCCGCCTTCACCATGAGATTGATCTGATCGCGGCGGAACTGGTCCCATTCGTCGGCGAAATCATCTGGATCTTTGCCGAACTCCCTGAGGCTCGCGGGGTCGTACGACCAGGCGGCGCCGGGATAGCGAATGCGGTCGAGATGCACCCCTTTGATCTCGTATCGCGTGGCCAAATCTTTTGTCACGCGGGCCAACTGCGAGCGGATGCCTTGCCAAGCCGGTGAAAAGTAGACGTATTCATCATTGTTTGGGCACGTCGTCTCCTTTCCGTCGACATTAACCATGACCCAATCGGGATGCTCAAGAAGCAGGTGTTTCGGTTTCGCTCCATTGTCTTGTTCGAGAAGGTTGCAGACGTCCTGTCCGCTCGAAGGCCACGCCGAAAGCGCGTTCAACCAGGTGTGGATCTCGATGTCGTACTTCTTTGCCTCGGTGATCGCGACCTCAAGCGGATCGTACGGTGGATCGCCGCCGAGCTGTCCGCACAGTCCAACCGCGCACGGCTCGATTGCGGAGCGGTAATAGGCGTCGCTCTGGCCACGAACCTGGAAGTAGATGACGTTAAAGTGGGCGTCGCCTGCCTTCTTGATGATCCGCCTGATGTCCTCGGGAGATGTGTATTCGAAACGGTTGACCCAGAGTGCCCGGCCCTCCGCCGTTGAAGTGGCGGCTGAAGCGGCCGATAAGCCCATCCCGGCGGCAATCGCACCCGGCAAAAGTCTTGTCATGAGACGGCGCCGATCAACTCCACGGCCTCTCTCCGATGCTGTCTGTGTTTCTGTGGTTGTATCTGGATCGGGGCAAAAGTCGAGCGGAGAATCTTCGTAATACATGAACGTCTCCGGAAACCGGCGGGCGGATCCGCCATGAAGGGCACGCCGAGTCTACCACGCGACTGCCACCTATCCGAATCACCGGTTACTTGGCCTCGTCTGCCGTACAATTCCCGCGCGGCATTTGAAATGGACGGCGCAAAGATGGGCCGGCGATCGATCACAGGGAGTACTTCAAAGTGGCACAGGTAGCGACGCGAAATAGCGAGCCTGACTCGGCAACTGGCCCCGATGTGCAAACCATGACTGGTGGCCAAGCTCTTGTCGAAATGTTGAAACGTCAAGGCATCGACACTATCTTCGGTCTCCCCGGCGTTCAACTTGACGGCCTCTTCAGCGCCCTCTACGACGCCCAAAATGAAATTCGTCTCATTCACACCCGCCACGAGCAAGCAACAGCCTACATGGCCGACGGTTACGCCCGATCGACCGGCAAAATTGGAACCTGTCTCGTCGTTCCCGGACCAGGATTGATGAACGCGCTCGCCGGCCTGGCGACCGCGTACGCCTGCAATTCACAGGTTCTTTGTCTTACCGGCCAAATCCAATCAAACATGATCGAGTTTGGGCGCGGGCTTCTCCACGAAATCCCAAATCAGCTCGGCATGGTCAGGTCAGCCACGAAACATGCGTCCAGAGCGATGGCGCCACAAGAGATACCTTCTGTCTTCTCTGAGTCGATCCGCCAGTTGCTCTCTGGTCGATCCCGACCAGTCGAGATGGAAGTCCCGCCAGATGTCTTCTTCGCCTCCGGAGACGTTACGCTCGTGCCCGCGGTGATTGCGCCCGAGCGTTCACCTGGTGATCCAGACACGCTGGCAAAGGTCGCCAAACTGCTCGGCGAGGCGAAAGCGCCGCTCATCTTCGCCGGCGGCGGCGTGATCGCGTCGGAAGCGTCCAACGAATTGCTCACGCTGGCCGAAATGCTGGAAGCGCCGGTGATCATGACGCGGAATTGCAAAGGCGCGATCAGCGACCGTCACTATCTCGCCCAAGGCCAACTCGCTGAACCCGCACTTGTATCTGCGTCAGATGTCATCCTCGCGGTCGGTACTCGATTCGTCGATGGCAACAACAGCGCGCGATCGTTCGCGACCGGTCAGTCAGTTATTCAGATTGATATCGATGAAAAAGAGATCGGCCGCAACTATGCCGACGTCGTCCGCCTGCAAGCCGATGCCAAAGCCGCGCTTGGCCGGCTGATCGACCTTGCGGGACAACACAATATCAAGCGCGATTCCCGGAACGACGAGCTTTCGGCGCTCAAGCAAGCGGTGAAGGAGCGAGTGAACGGGGTCCTGCCGCAGGCGAGCTTCGGTCTCGCGATTCGGGCGGAGCTTCCTGACGACGGCATCGCCGTCTCCGAAATGACCCAGGTCGGCTACTGGTCGCATATCGGTTTCCCCGTTTACAAACCGCGTACCTACATCACATCGGGATATCAGGGCACGCTCGGATTCGGGTTCACCACCGCGCTCGGCGCAAAGGTCGGAAATCCGGACGTCCCGGTCGTTTCATTTAACGGCGACGGCGGCTTTGGATTCACCTTGAACGAACTCTCGACGGCGGTCCAGCACAACATCCCCGCAACCACGATCGTCTTCAACGACAGCGCCTATGGCAATGTGAAACGAATTCAGCAAGTTGATCTTGGAGGCAAAGTGCTCGGATCAGATCTGCTCAATCCAGATTATCTGAAACTCGGCGAAGCTTTCGGGATCCGAGCCTACCGCGTCACAACACCCGAAGCTCTGCTCACGGTATTGCGTGAGTCGTTCAACGCCAACGAACCGAGCCTCATCGAAGTCCCCGTCGGACCAATGCCAAACCACTGGAAACAGTTGGGGTTAAGGTAGAGTTTTCCTCATCCCTTGATCCCCTCTCCCGCACGGGAGAGGGCAAACCGTTTGCTGCGTCCGTGTTCAGCCGACGAATCGCTCCAGCATCGATCTGCAAGCCGCTCCCTCTCCCGTGCGCGGGAGAGGGTGGCCCGGAGGGCCGGGTGAGGGAACTCTAAAAGTCGGTGGCACTGGCTGCTAATTTGCCCCGCTTTCACCCAGCAACCGCTGAATCGTTTCCGTAGCCTTTAGACCGTTCCCGCTCAACAACACGACCGTTCGCTCGCCCGGTGTGATGTCTCCGCCGGCAAGTAACTGGCGGCACCCAGCAGCTGCGACCGCGGATGTGGGCTCGACGTACATCCCCAATCGCGCGAGATCTTGCTGCGCTCTTGCGATTTCCTGCTCGCTGACGGCAACGCTCCCGCCAGTTGTCGATCGGATCGCTTGGAGCAACTCGCGGCCGCGGACGGGCATCGCTATCGATGCTCCTTCGGCGATAGTCGGTTGGCGATCGTATGGCTGAACGTCGTCCGCATCAGATGTTATCGCCGCGTGGACCGGCGCACACGCCGCGGGTTGCGCGGCAAACAAGCGCGGCATTCGATCGATTTCCCTGCCCGCCAACAATTGGTCAAACGCCCGCCATGCCCCAAGCAACATGCTGCCGCTGCCGACGGTGACGATGATGTTTTCAGGCGCCTGGAAATCAGACTGCTCCCACATCTCGAACGCCCAAGTCTTGACACCCTCGATGAAAAACGGTTGCCAGTTGTGGCTGGCATATACGGCCGAAGGTTTAGCGGTGGCGTCATCAATCGCGGCTCGGGCGACATCATCGCGGCTTCCTTCGACCCACGTTACGGTCGCGCCATATGCCGCACTCTGGACGAGCTTTCCACGAGACGCGGATGCGGGCGCGAAGATCGAGCATTCGATTCCTGCCCGAGCTGAATACGCGGCGATCGATGCCGCGGCATTGCCCGAGGAATCTTCAATGGCCCGGCGGACGCCGCATCTCTTCAAATGCGAGATGAGCACGGTCGAGCCGCGATCTTTGAATGACCCGCTCGGCAGGAGGTGATCGAGTTTCCAGTGAATCGGAACGCCGTCAAACTCGATCTCGATCAACGGTGTGATGTGCTCGCCTACATTCACCGCCTGGTCATACGCAACCGGCAACGCGGCCTGATATCGCCACAGTGATGGAATCGACTGGACGATCATCGAACGTGAAAACGTTTTAGGCCCAATCCAGCTCAATGGACCTTGGCAGTTCGCGCATCGCCAAACCGAACCGGCGGCGACAATCGTCCAGTTGCAGCGATCACACACGAGTTGCTGCGTCACACTCGATCCCGTTTCTCTGCGGTAAATGGCATTTCAGCGTGCCAACATTCTGTAATGAACGGACAAATCCACCTTCTATCCATTGTGCGTCCGACCCGTGAAGAAGGGCTACACGTGGCTGCTATACTTTCAGCGTCCGCGAGTTCGTCACCGACGAGCGCCGTGCAGGTTCCAGCGGGCCAAGCGCATCGCAGTGTGACAGCTTCCCATGCCTGGGAAGGAGGGAGCAAGCGATGACGTACGTCATCACTGAGCCGTGCATTGGCACGAAAGACGCATCCTGCGTCGAAGTTTGTCCGGTCGACTGCATCCACTCAGACGACGACTCCAATCAGTATTTCATCAACCCTGATGAATGCATCGATTGCGGTGTTTGCGCTGAAGTTTGCCCGGTGGAAGCGATCTTTTTCGAGGATGACGTGCCCGAACAATGGGCGACCTTTATCCCCATGAACAAGATCTATTTCAGCAAGTAGTCTCGGACCGACAGATATGCGAGAGGGGACGCCGGTGGTGAACACCGCGTCCCCTCTTCACATCCCTTCCCCTGAGAACGCGGTCTTATGTCGTCCCGGCGAACTCGTTCGGAATGGTCGCGGACCAAATCTGGTTGCCGCTCAAAATGACGATTTGACCGTTGGTTTCGTTGACGACAAGATCGTCGATATGCGCAAACGCGGCATCCGCTCCCGGCACATAGCCGTCTTGCTCTGAACTGGGAAGCAGATACTGTTTCGAGAGTTTTCCTTGGCGGTCGAGCCGCGAGATGCGGCCGAATCCATCTCCCCTGTCGGCCAGGTACAAGAAGTTCGTGTTGTTTGTGTCTGATGATCCGTACAGAACGGTTGGATCGGAGACTCCATTGGGCACGTCAGACGAGAAGTTAGAATCGAGTGCTCCCCGATAGAAGTTCAATATTCTTCCATCGTCGAGCAGAACGAAGATCGAGCTGTCAACCACCATATCACGGGCATGATTGAGCTCGACGCTCGCGGTTGATTCTGTCCAGGGATCGGGCACTGCTACGAGATGCTCGCTGTCGAATTTCAAAATCTGTCCGTTCCCCGGGTCGAGCAAGTAGAAGCTTCCGTCGAAGCTGCCACAGATTGCCGCGTCCCACGGGGCGTCTTTTCCGATTGTGCCAATCTCCAAGCGTTTCCACTTTCCGGTCGTTCCGGTGCGGAAAATTGCCAGACCGTCGGTCAGCGTTATGCCATCGCTGTCGACTGATGCGCCGACGAGATTGCCGACGGTTCCTCCCGCGACTTTCTTATTTGGTCGCAGCATAAGGTCGAGGGTCTTTGCCGAGGTATCAACGTGGTAAAGGCCACCCGCGACGAGATAAACGTCCTCTCCGTTTCGCACGAGGTGCGGTTTCTTGGATGCGACGTCTGCCGGAATCGTGCCAACTCGCGTAACGTTGGTCAGTCGGACAATCCCCGAAGCGCGATCCCGAACGGACGTGAGCGCCCGGCGCCGTGAGTCGAGCACCTTGGCTGAGGCGCCATTCTTCTCAGCTCTCGCCAGCGCTTGCTCGGCGAGGCTGAGCTCAGCCGCGATGGTCACTGGGTTGGTTTCATATGATGCTGACGCCAATTGGACGTCGACAGCATTGAGGGCAGACGAAGCCGCGTTGGCGCGCGCTTCGCGCCGGTTGTAGAGGAATCCGACACTCGCGGCCAGCACAATCAGCGCGAGAACAATGCTGAGGATCTTCGTGGGAATGTGAACCCGGGGACCACGCGGAAGATTCGAGCGGAGCCCCATCAACGAAGAACCATCATGCATGCTTCGGTAGACACGAACACTTCTCGCTCCAAGTGGCACACTTGAAGCCGCCTGTCCGCCGAACGCAGAAGCCAGCGCATTTCGCTTCGGCGAGTACGCCTCGAACGCGTTCAACACCCGGGTGTGGAATCGCTCGAAAAGCGAGTCTCCTGACTTTTCACTGTGCGAACCGACGCCTAGTTGTTCAAACGGCGCGACCGACCAGTTTGTCGTCGTGTGTTCGTCTCGTTGGCTACCCTCTTCAGCCTTAGGCTTGGAATTGGTCTGGACACCGTGGATCGAAACAATGGGCGACACGCTTGGCGAAGGATCGTCTACCTCCGTCGGCGGTATGTAGTGAGTTGGCTTCCAGACAACCGCGTTGTCATTGGCCGATGAATAGAGAATGGCCCCGGCGCCGGCGCCTAACTCGTATTCGGCCGTGATCTCCTCGAATCCGGCAAGCACATCATTGAGCTTACCGAGAAGACCGGTCGCAAGCGCGGCTTGATCGGCTTTCGCGGCCGACGCGGCCTCGATCAACCCGTGATGAAGCGCCGACGAGCAGAGAACCAAGAGGTCTCCTGGTTGATAGTTCACAATCAGAAGGGCGTAATCGTCATCGTCGGGCGCGGCATGGGAGCGATCGTCGTGCTTCCCATGTGGTTTCTTGATCAGCGAGGGTTGGGCGAATACGTCGCCGTCCTGCACCAGCAGAACAGCGCCCGGCGCGGCCCGCGCAATAACGAGCTGCTCGCCATCCATAATCGCGGCGACCACTCCTGCGTGGCGCGCTGCCGGAGTAATGGCGCTTCCAATCACCCGGGTCGCGTTTTCACAACAGTCCACGACGATATCTCGAAGAGCCATCAGGGGTTGCGCGCGAAAACGAGAACCAGCCGCCTCGACAATTCTCAGCGCGAGATCGTGCGCGGCGGCAGTCATCGCGACCGGCTCAACCATCACCAGAAGATGGCGGCCCGAGGCGTCATGACGAAACTCACCAAAGGCTGGCCCGCGAGGCGGAGCCGGCTCGGGTGGAGTTTCTTCAACCATGTGATCAAACGCGGCTTCGCTCACCTGTACCGCGCCTCTCCGCGTTTCATCTTGCACGACCTGTCTGCGACGTTACGCTATTCTAATGTAACGCAGCGAATGCAGGTGAGACACACTGGGTAGGGTTGGTAAGATTCCGCCGTTTTTCTTATGATTTTTTGTGCTTCGGGGCTCTTTTGCCGGTGGAACGCAGTATATCCGCATGATGTACGGACGTCTACATAATGTACGCGCCATTTGGAGGATCTATTTTCCGCATTGTTACCGTTACTACAGTCGGGTGAAGCCCACTCCACTCTTAGTGAGGCGGGAGCGTGGTCTCCTCATAGAGCTCATCATCTTCGAAGTAATCGTCACGTTCGTACTCGTCCTCAATCGGGAATTCGTTAAATGCCGTCTCTGCTTCGGACCAGTTGGGAGATACGTCGACATGTACGTCGGCATACTCAGCGATCGCGTCTTCCGCTTGTCGTTCGAGTTCGGCGCCGTCTGGTCCCATCTCCGCCGCGATGGCCGCCGCCCGGTACAAATAATTAAGTCCCTCATCCCGGCTGCCATCCGCGGTCAGAATTAAGCCAAGATTCAGTCGTATGATCGCCTCGGATCGTACGTCGCCAGTTTGCTGAGCAATCGTGAGCGACCGGCGGTAAGAGTGAACCGCCCCATGATCGCCGACGGCATGCTGCGCAGTCGCAAGGTGAAGCAGCGATTGCTCAAGCAGCTTTGTTTGGTCGACGGTCTCGGCCAAATCGACCGCTCGGCGGTAATGGTCAAGTGCATCCTGAAGATCGCGCTGATTTTGGGCGATCCGACCCAGCCGGCCATGGAGACGCACGGCTTCGACCCGATCACCCGTTTCAACCGCGATATGCAAGGCCTGATCGTATAGTGCGGTCGCTTGGCTCATTTGCCTGGTGTCCAACGCAAGACCTGCCAGTGCGCCAAGAAGATGAATCTCTTCGTTCGTTTGCCCGAGGCGGCGGCTGAGTTCCAGAGCGCGGTGATAACACTCGCGGGCACGCGGAATCTGACCTTCTGCAGTGTAGATTTGCCCGAGCAACATGAGCATGCTCGACTGCAACTCGCCATCATCAATTCGCCGGGCGATGCCGAGACCCTCGGTCAGAGCGCGCAGCGCATCCTCCGGTTGATTGAATTTCCAAAGAGCCTGTCCGATGCTCGCCAACCATTGCGCTTCATACGCGAGGTCACTTGAGCGACGAGCGAGATCGAGCGCCTGCATCAAATTGTCGAGTGCATCCGCCGGCCGTCCAACCATCGTGTAGGCCGCGCCGACTCCGCCTAGCGACCTTTGCTCAAGCTTGAGATCGCTCAGCGAGGTTGCAATCGTGCGCGCCCGTGAGAAGGCCTGCAGCGCTTCATCTGGGCGACCGAGATCAAGATAGGAGGTCCCCAATCGAATAGACCATGTCGCCGCGGCCGACCGATTGCCAAGACGTTCTTCGAGATCGACAAGTTGACGTTGGTGTTCCGCAACCGCGTAGATTCGCCCAAGACGTCGTTCCGCCGCGATGAGGGCCATCAAACACCGGCTCTCGGTCGAGAGATCGCCGATTTGCTGTGCGATCGACACGCCCATTTCGAGTTGTGGCACGACCTCCTCGATGCGGCCACTTCGGGCAAGCGTTTCTGCGAGAGCGAGAACGATTCGACTCTGCAAGCTTAGATCGGCGGTACGCTGGGCCGCGTCGAGCGCCTGGCGCTGGAGCGCTGCCATCGTCTCGTCACTCGTACTTGCGTCCATGAGATCGATTTGTCGGACCAGCGCCTCCGCCACGCCCCGGTGGTATTCAAGCCGAGCGGCAGAGCGACTGGCGCGACGGTAGTACGACTGGGCGACAATCGTATCGCCTGCCCGCTTGAGAATGTCGCCCAGGAGCAGCGCCGAATCGACTTCCGCTGCTGAATCGGTTGATTCGTCTGCGATATCGAGTTGTTGCGACAACAGGATTCGCGCTCGTTCGAACTCGTCTGCCTCGGCCGCCCGCATCCCGAGCCGGGCCAACGCAAGACGGCCACCACGCACGTAACCTGCACGTTGGGCAATGACGTAGGCGTCACGGAGCAATTGCTCACGTTCTCGGCTCGGATCGTCGGGCGGTAGAAGCGCATCAAGGCCTAGCGCCGCGTCGACGATTTGCCGATCGAAACCTTTTGCCCGCGCCGCCGCATGTGTGAGGCGCGCCAGGACAATCGCATACTCGGGATCGTAGTCGGCGTTGTCCTCGACCATCTCGTCAAGCACGCGAAAATCTTCATCAGACAGTGAATCGAGAACCGCCGGGTGGCGGACTTCATTGAGCGCACCTTGCACGGAGCGTCGCCGTTCGACCACTTCGCGCGCGATTTGCATGACGACGGCGCTGTTGCCGTCGTATCGCCCGCGACCGCCGAACCAACTGCTGAGCCTGCTCACCAGGGTTGCTCCTCGTTCACCAGGTCTTTGAACGCCTCAAACGTGATGTTCCCTCCGGAGAGCGCGATACCAACCTTCTTGCCCGCCAGGCGATCACGAAGCTTATAGGCCGCCGCGAGCGATGCCGCTCCAGCACCTTCCGCGACAATTCGGGTGGATTCGAGCAAGGTCACCATCGCCCGCCGAAGCTCCGAATCGGTAACAAGACATATGTCATCAACGCGATCCCACAAAATCTGGGCCGGCAACGCAAATGCCTCACGTGTTGCCAATCCCTCGGCAAAGGTATCCATCCGCTCGTACGAGAGCAACCTACGCTGCTTCCACGAGTCGGCGATGACGGGAGCGCCGGCTGCTTGGACTCCGATGATTTGCATAGCGGGATTGATCGTCTTGCCAACGATGCAGGCACCACTTAACCCACTTCCACCGCCCGCGGGTATCACCAAAACGTCGAGTTCCGGTACGTCTTCCAACATTTCCAACGAATAGGTTGCTACCCCAGCGATTAAATGAGGCTCGTTCGCCGAATGGACGAAGTGGGCCCCGTCTCGAATCGCACGTTCTTCGGCTTCACGCCGAGCCGTATCGAAGTCGGGCCCCGCAAAGACAACCTCGGCTCCTAGCCGCTCCATTGCCGCAACTTTGACCGGATTGGCGCCTTCCGGCGCGAAGATTGTGGCTTTCGCGCCGAACTCTCGCGCGGCATAGGCAATTGACTGGCCATGATTGCCGGTCGACGCGGTGTACAAGCCTCGCGCGCGTTCGTCGGGGGTCATCTGGCTAACCAGATAAATCCCTCCCCGAATCTTAAACGCGCCAATCGGCTGAAGGTTTTCACATTTCAGGTAGATATCGAAGCCGAGTCGCTCGGCGAGCGCCTCTGGACGAAGCATCGGTGTTCTAGGCAAGAAGCGCTGAACCACATTGCGGGCGTGGTACACGTCGCGCAACGTGGGAATCGCATAGGTTTTGCCATCGGGAGCGATGGGCGAGAGCGAATCGGTAGCGCGGTCGATCGCCGGCCGGGACATCCAGCGGCCTCCATGCAGCATGCGCTGCAGCCTAGTGCCGCGGGGGAGCATCACCACTTGGTCAACCAGCGGCGAACCGCGGGTACGTTCTCTCAATTGTGCCCACTGAACGGGACCAGTCGAGCCATTGAGTACGTGAATGCAGTTTACCACGGGAATTGAGCGCGTATAGGCAATGTCTGATTGTCAAACAGTGCTTACTATTCTGCGCAAAAACCGGTAATGGGGCTATTTATCTTCATTTAGTTTTGACAGCGCGGTCAACTGCCGTCGCATGGGCGACGCGCTCGGTTCCGTCGTCTAGGGGTTTCAGCTCGATTTGATCACCATGTCTACTCAATCCCCGCGCGATAAGCCAATCGGCGAGTGCGGATTCTTCGGCAACAGCGCACCATGGAGGTAACAGCCGAGCGCATTTTTATAGATCACACCTTCAGTGCCATCTCGCCCGTTGTTGCCATGTCCGACCTTGACGCGCGCCATCGGCACAGCGTTTTCACCAAGATGGGTGAGTCCGCTGTGGTTCTCGAAACCGACAAGTTGACCCCACTGGCTATCGACCACAACATTGCCAATGAAGCGCTCGTGCCCCGCCTCGGAAACAACGTCAAAAAGGCTGATTCCGGGCAAGGGCTCGGCATCGTGCGGCCGGTATTCATGTCCAAGGAGTTGGTAACCGCCGCAGACGGAAAGGAGCGCCGCGCCGTCCTCGACAGCTTGTTTGATTGACTGCCCCTTGTTGCCTTGCAGATCCTTCGAAACAGCGATTTGTTCTTGATCCTGCCCGCCACCGAAGAAGAAAACATCGACGTCCTCGGGGATCGGTTCGCCGATCCCGATTTCGCGGACGTTGGGCTCGATGCCACGCCACTTTGCCCGCTGGGCGAGGGTGATGACGTTTCCGCGGTCCCCATAGATGTTCATCTTCGTGCCGTAAAGCCAGCCGATCGTGATTTTCATCGTCACCTTTGCGCCTTCTTCGCCCCGAATGCTCCGCCACATGACATCCTGTGCGCACACCCCCACTTGTCATCGTGCGCGCTCCCTAATCGGTCATTCTGAGCGCTCCCTTGCTTGTCATTCTGAGCGAAGCGAAGCATCTCCCCCTTCCAATCGCACGGGTTACCTAAGCGAGATTCCTTCGGCTGCGCTCAGGACTTGGCGTCGACAAGCTCACCATGATGGGTGGCCGCTATTGCCGCCAGAATGATTCAACCGCACCCATCCCGGACAAGATATCCCGCAGCTCGAGCATAGCCGTGTAGGTCGGAAGAATGTAGGCCGCCCCGCCTTCTGGCGCCGAATCGACGAACGCGTTCAGACCGGCTCGGAGATCTTGCGGCAGCGGCTTGAGCCGGTCTTCGGCAACGCCCGCGTATTTGAGTCGATTCGCCATGTCCGGACCACGAATGCCGGTTGTGCTCAAAGGCGCCGAACCTTCCGCCAGAAGTTCGAAATCGACATCCCAGAGCCAGCTTACGTCCCGTCCATCGGCGTGCAGGTCGTTGATCGCGATGAGCGTTGGTACGGTCAGGCCGTCAGTGGCCGTGGTCAGCATCCGGATGACCTCGTTGAACCCTACCGGGTTTTTAACGAGCGCAAGGGTTAGACGACGACCTCGTAACTCGACTCGTTCGATTCGTCCAAACGCCGAGCGGAAGTTAGCCAGCGATCTCGCGATCGTCTGGTCCTCAATTCCAGCCGATCGGGCGACGGCTACGGCGGCAACCGTGTTGTAGGCGTTGTAGAGACCGGGCACGCCGATCTCAACATCGAGCAGCGCATCTTGTTCGATCGAGATTGTCACGCTCAACGAGTCAACTCCATTGAGCTCCACGTTCCGACCCGAGAAGTCGAGCTTGGGACGCGATGCGCCGCATGATGGGCACCGCCAATCGCCGAGATGCGACACATAGAGAGCTTCGTATTGAAGATCCGCGCCACATCGTTTGCAGGTCGCGGAGTCGGCCGCGTGCGGAAGCGATTGCAAGCGATGGCGTTGATCATCGAGACCAAAGGTTATGCGTTTGGCCACGATTCCATCGGTCAACATGGCGAGTGAAGGATCGTCTCCGTTGACCACAACCGTGGAATCAGCGGGAAGGAGCGAAATGGCGGACTGCCACTTCTTGGCAATGGTATCGAGCTCACCGTAACGATCCAACTGGTCGCGAAAAAGATTGTTCAGCAATACGATCTTTGGCTTGACCAGGCGGACAATCTCCGGAAATGCCGCCTCGTCCGTTTCGATCACACCGATGTCGCCACCGGGATGCCCAGAGACCGACGCGGTGTCCGCAAAGGCTGCGGCAACGCCACGAACGAGATTCGAACCGGAGCGATTATGGACGACGCGGTTGCCAGACGCTTCGAAGATATCAGCGATCATGCGCGAGGTCGTCGTTTTGCCGTTGGTGCCGGCGACAACGATCGTGCCAGAGGAAAGCCGAGAAGCGATTTTGGACAGGAGGGTGGGATCGATTCGATCGGCAACGAGACCCGGCGCCGCCGTGCCACCACCGCGACCAAGCCGCCGGATCCCAAACGAGGTCAATTTCGCGGCGGCGATCGCCGCGCTCAGGCGCGGGTCTGGTCGCTGGGTCGCAGCCATCAGCGTCGCAGTCCTATGAAGATTCGCCGTTGAGAATGACCGCAACGACCTTCAAATCATCGAAGTGCGCCAACGGCAGGATCTTGATAGTCAGATCATCAGTTTGGTTGTCAAGCACCGGTTCGCCGTCGACCTTGCCGATAATCAAGCCACCGGGCACTTTCGCGGTCTTGACGTCGGACGAAGTCGCTGTCACGACCACCTCTTGATCTTTCGGTTTGGCGTCCCGGTCGACATGCCGCATTTCCATGCGGCCCTGCTTTTGCCACATGCCGTACGCGATGCCATCGGAGCCAGTATCCGAAAGTTTCGCGCCGACTTTGAACGACATGTCAATTGCTAACGTGACGCGCGCCGAGTGTTCCTCGACCGAGGTCACCTGGCCGACGAAGAGGTTGGGATCGGTCACGGCCATGCCGACTTGTATCCCATCCTTCGAGCCTTTGTCGATCGTGATGAACTTCTCCAGGCTTGATGGATCGGGATTGATCACCCGAGCGGACAGCAATTGCCACTCAGGATGTTCCTGCTGGACGTTGAGTTGATCGCGAAGTTGCTTGACCTCACTCGCGGTCACCTTGAGGTTCGCGTTCTCAGCGAGCAACGCATCTCGCTCTTTCTTCGTTTGCTCGAGTTCCTTCGCCAACTCGGAATCACTTTCGCCGCGGTTGCCGAGCTTGTTGAACGCGTCGGTCACCGGCACCAAGGAGTCATGGAGTCCCGATTTGAGCGGATCGAGTGTCTTGTTGTTGTCGAGCGCAATGAAGGTAAAACTCGTCGCCACGAAAAGTACGACCAGCAACACGGTTTGCCGGGGACTCAACATGGTCATCGGACTACCTCACGACGCAGGGCGACAACTTGACCTTGGTTGCGAACAGCTCGAGCAGACCGTTCGACCAAGCGGGTAGAGCAGGATAGCACGGCAGTCATCGCAAGCACGAACGGGAGCACAACGTGAGCCTAGCCCGCGCGACGCAGTTCTTGGCCGCCTGCGAGCGCCCGCTGATACAGATGAAGCGCCTCGGCGACGCGGCCGGTTCCGCGCGCGACGCAGGTCAGCGGGTCTTCCGCCCGGCGGACCGGCATCTTGAGTTCGTGCTGAAGCCGGCGGTCGAGACCGAGCAGCAGCGCGCCACCGCCGGCCAGCGTGATCCCGTTCTCCATGATGTCGGCCACCAGCTCCGGCGGCGTTTCCTCGATCGCCGTCTTGACCAGCTCGACGATCGTGTTGACCGGGGTCCGGAGATGGCGTCGCGCAATTCGACCGAACTGACCTCGACCGCTTTCGGCAGCCCGGTCAGCAGGTCGCGGCCGCGCAGGGTGACGCGGATCTCTTCTTCCAGCGGGATAGGCCGAGCCGGCGGCGATCTTGGCGTTCTCGGCCGTGCGCTCGCCGATCACCAGGTTGTGGTCGCGACGGGCATACTGAATGATCGCGTCGTCGATTTCGTCGCCGGCGACGCGGATCGAGTGGTTGACGACGATGCCGCCGAGCGAGATCACCGCCACTTCGGTGGTGCCGCCGCCGATATCGACGATCATGCTGCCGACCGGTTCGTTGATCGGCAAGCCGGCGCCGATCGCCGCCGCCATCGGTTCTTCGATCGTATACGCCTCGCGCGCGCCGGCGGACAGCGCGGCATCTTTCGCCGCGCGCTTCTCGACTTCGGTGACGCCGCTTGGGATGCCGATGACGACGCGGGGATGAGGGGCCATCATGCGTTGGAGATGGACCTTGCGGATGAAGTAGTGGAGCATCATCTCGACGGTGTCGAAGTCGGCGATGACGCCGTCCTTGAGGGGGCGGACGGCGATGATGCTTTCGGGTGTTTTGCCGACCATCGCTTTTCCTTCGACGCCGACGGCAAGAGCGCGCTTCGTCTTGGTGTCGATGGCGACGACCGAGGGCTCGGAGATGACGATCCCCTTGCCGCGGACGTAGACGAGGGTGTTGGCCGTGCCGAGGTCGATTCCCAGGTCCCGGCTGAAGAAGCCAAAGAGGGCGGAAAGGGGACGTATCAACTGAGGGGACCTCCAGAGTGGCCTGGGGCATCCACCCAAAAACCGCGCTTCGGCGCAGTCATGAACCCAGACGCAATCGTTGTAATCCTCACCCTACGACAAGGCAGGGTGCGACGGCGCACGCATAGATTCGTGTCCGGCGATCGGCGAGAGTATAGCATAGGAACCCTCTTCCTCAGGCAGTCGAATTTTCCGCAATTACGCTGGATTTGGCTTGAAATTAGGCACGCCGGCTGATCCCGTTCAGGATGATGAGCAGCAGAAGTGAACCGAGGATTGCGACAAGGAAACTGCCGAGGTCAAAGAAATCAAAATCCCAACTGTTGCCGGAAATGAGTTTGTAGATTCCGCCGCCGATCGCCGCGCCCGCGATGCCGACAACGATGTTGGTGAGACAGCCCTGCTCGGAGGCATTTCCCGAGAGCTTAGCGGCGATCCACCCCGCGATGGCGCCAAAGACAATCCATGTCAAGATGCTCATGCAGCTCCCTATCCCTGTCCGTCATAAGTGTAGCAGCGACGCGGGGTCAAACTCGGCATCCGAGACTCTGCTTCGTAAGCGGCATGCTATAGATCAACCTCTCGCGGACAGAGG
The DNA here is from genome assembly GCA_963737985.1 of uncultured Chloroflexia bacterium. Lineage (GTDB taxonomy): Bacteria > Chloroflexota > Chloroflexia > Thermomicrobiales > UBA6265 > CAVTUU01. Next base: position 84,150 of record CAVTUU010000009.1, read on the forward strand.
TCACGGCACAAAGAGCCGAACGTTCAGCCCCGGCGATAAATAGTACCTGCGCTTCTAGCCTGAACGTCCTAGCACCTTCAGACTACCTCTAGCGATTCGAGGTTCGATCCGCCCGCCACAACCGAATTCAGAGACGTCTGGCAAGCCCCGCTTTCCAGTTGGGATCTCGTTGTGCCCGCGAACCGAGCAATCAAGGAAGTCACGATGAGCAACCATTGGCTGAGGTCCCGCGCAGCCATCGCGACGATGATTCTTCTCAGTCTCCTGCCGGGAACGCCCAGCATTCGACCTGCCGTCGCCTCACCCCTTGCTCTTCCCCAACCTGACATTGGCTTCGAAACTGGCGGTGTGGTTCAAGGTAGCTACATCGTCGTTTTGCAAGATGGCGCCGTCGTAACCGCCTCAGCAGGTGGTGCGGTCCAGTTCTCGACCGCAGTCCACGTCAAGCATCACTTTGAGAGCGCGCTCCACGGATTCTCGGCAGAGATGTCAGCCAGCGAAGCGGCAAAGCTCCAGCACGATCCGCGAGTAGCATCGGTCGTGCCGGATCGCATCATCTTCCAGGCAGGCGGAAGCTTCGATCACAGCATCGACCGGGTGAACGCCGACCTCAACCCTCAATCCCATATCGACGGAGTAAATTCCCCGAGAGTGAACGTGGATGTCGCGATCATCGACGGCGGCGTCGGTCCCAGCTCAATGATCGACATCGAGGGCGGGAAGAACTGCACCGATAGCCCGAACTATAACGACGAAAACGGTCACGGTACCTTTGTGGCCGGCCTCGTGGCGGGATTCGATAACTCGAACGGGCATCCGGGCGTCGTCCCAGGCGCCCGCATTTGGTCGGTCAAAGTCATGCGCGGCAACGCGGGCACGTGGTCGGACTTCATCTGTGGAGTCGATTGGGTGACCTCGATGGCCGGCACAATCGAAGTCGCCAACATTAGCCTTAGCGGTCCCTATCCTTACAACGAACCGAATTGCGATAGTTCCCTGATGCACGCCGCGATCTGTCGCATGGTCAATGCCGGCGTCACTGCGGTCGTGGCGGCCGGAAACTTCGCGATGAGCGCGTATAGCTTTATTCCCGCGCGCTACAGTGAGGTCATCACGGTATCGGCGATCGCGGATTCCGATGGCAAACCGGGAGGACTTGGCCCGTCAATTGACGGCGACGCCGACGATCACTTCTGGTCCGAAAGCAACGACGGTCCAGCCGTTGATATCGCGGCTCCGGGCGTCGAAGTCTGTTCGATTCTGCCTTACTCGCCCTACTACGGGTGCGGGAGCGGCACCAGCTTCGCGGCTCCGCTCGTCGCGGGCGCGGCGGCTGCATATATCGTCCAAAATGGCCGAGTTGGACCGCAAGCTGTTCGCGCCGCTTTGATTGCACAGCGCGACCCGGCCCACATTGCCGGCGACGCTGATGGCGCCGACGAGGGAGTTCTCAATGCGAGCGGTCGCAGCTTTGCCCAACTTGATCTCTCTCGAACATCAGCCCAAGTTGGTCAAACGCTGACACTCGCGATCAATGGATTTCGACCGCGCGAGACCGTCACTTTGAAGTTCGATTCGACAGTGAAAATGACGTTCATGGTCGACGCGAGTGGCGCCGGATTTGTGTCCTTCAAAGTTCCTGCGGCGACGAAGGGCAACCACGCGATCACGGCCGCTTCTCGAAACTTCTTCATCAAAATGCCGCTGACGATCTCCCCGCGACTGAGGCTCTCCTCCAACTCTGGTTCCCCCGGAGCTGGACTCGATGTCTCGTTGCGTGGTTTTGCCCGCAAGCAAATGGTCTCGATCAAGTGGTTGAACGGCATTTCGAGCATAACGTTGGGTTCAGTCGTCACTTCGAATACCGGCAGCGCAAATCTCCACCTGACGGTCCCATCCTCATACAAGGGCGGTCACGCGATCATTGCCGTACCGTCCTCGGGAGGATCAGTGTCGACGTCCTATGTGGTCGTGCCCAACGTCAAACTCTCTCGCATATCCGGCGCGTCGGGAACATCAGCGGCGTTGACCTTCAAGGGTTTCGCGAGTGCCGAATCGGTCAAGGTCTATTTGGTGAACGGAGCGTCGAGAAAGCTGATCCGTACCAAGACTGTTTCAACAGCCGGTAGCGCGAGCTCGATCATAATTATTCCGCTGACCACCGAGCTTGGAACCCATTCGATCGCAGTCGAAGGTTCACAAGGAAGCCATGTCACCTCGAACTTTTCAGTGACTGCGATTGGTCAGTCCTCCGATCCCTCTCCGACCGCAACAGCCACTCAAACTGCCGATGTCTCTCCGACACCCGAGGTTACTGAAACGCCAATCGCAGTACCGACCGACGTCGCGACTGCCATGCCAACCGATACCGCGACAGAAGAAGCAACAGTGGCACCGACTGAAAGTCCGACAGACACGGCCACACCCGTCCTAACCGAGACGCCAACCGAGATCCCGACGGAAACGCCGGCACCCGAATCAACGGTCTCACCGACCGACACGCCATCGCTTGGTGAGACGCCCACCTGATAGGACTCCGTAGCGGCGCATGGCATGCGCCTGGCGCTCCAACTCCAAGGTTTGCCGTTTGCAACCGCCGTCTTCACCAAAAGGGCGCATGCCATGCGCCGCTACGGAACACCGGGCAGTGATTTACGTTGCGCTTGTCGTCTATTGAGGCACAAACTGCATATACTCGCCTTCGAACGACGAGAGGGCGTGGGATGAACAATCAGACGGGTTCAAATGTGAATTTCGGGGATGAGTTCGGGGATCTTCCCAAAACACCACACGAACTGCCATACGACCGGGCGAAGGTCGACGAGCTGCTCGCTCGCGTGAAGGATGGCGAGAAGATCGATCTGCTCAGCGAGTCGCTGTCCGCAGTCGATTGGCGATCAACATTCGTCGACGCCGAAGGCAATCCCGTTACGCTGGAAGAGATCAGCCGTCTTCGCGCCTATTACTGGGAAAAATTCTCCGATCTCGGGCCAATCTATCTGGCCGATCTTCTCTCGACAGAGTTCATGACTGAACAACGCGCCAGGGGAGACGTCGTCTTTTCCGAGCGCCTTCTCGACATCGGTCGAAACGATCCCGCCCTCTGGCAAGAGATCCGCCAATTCTTCCGGCGCAAGGAATTCGCGACCGCGATGCTCGTCATGGCCCACGAAGGCAAAGCGATCGAGTAATCGCATTCACCCTGAATAGCGTGATAGGGCTACCGGTATTTGGGACCAATTCCGGTCGTTCTCGCATCCCACCTGTGGCAAACTGATTGGAACAATCCAAATCCCATGAGGGACGAGGCGAAGAGAGAACTCGAGGCTGGCGTGGTCTTGTGCGCGCCGGCGCGTGTATTTGTACTGTCTGATTCCTGATGCCCGATGCCTGACGCCCGGGCGCCTCGCGAGGTCAAACGAATGCCGAACCGTTGGAAGAACTGTCGCGCGGCCCTGGTGGCCGTGCTGTTGTTTGTCCTGCTGCCGTCGATCTCTGCGGTTGCTCCAGTGTCCGCAGCGGCGCATTTGACCAACCAACAAAGCGGTTCATTCCAGAGTACGGATGTCGTTCCAGGCAGTTATATCGTCGTGCTGAAAAATTCTGGTATCGGCGCTGCGTCGGCAGGCGAGTTCACCGCGAGCGTCGCGAAGAACGTCAAAGTCGAGCACACGTACGACAGCGTCTTTCACGGCTTTTCAGGTCAGATGAGTCCTGCAGAGGTCGAAAAACTTAGCAATGATCCTCGCGTTGCCTCCATCGAACCGAACCGAAAGGTCCATCTCGATGGTGGTGGCTCGTACGACATCGGCGTCAATCGCATCAATGCCGAACTAAATTCATACGCGGGAATCAACGGTGCTCCGAACAACGTCAACGTCGACATTGCGATTGTCGATACGGGTGTTGGTCCCAGCCCGCAGCTCAACATCGCCGGTGGCCATGATTGCAGCGCCAGCGGCGGCACTTACAGTGATGGCGGTGGAGGAGAGGCGCCTGAGTTCTATCATGGCACCTTCGTTGCCGGGCTTGCGGCGGGGATTGACAACAACACTTCGTATGCGGGTGTTGCGCCGGGTGCGCGGATCTGGGCGCTTCGCGTCTTCGACGTATTCGGCAATAGTGATATCGCCGATGTAGTTTGCGCGCTCAACTGGGTGAAGAATCACGGTGGAATCGAAGTCGTCAACATGAGTCTGGGCATGTATTGTCCGCCCGCCTATTTCGAGTGCTCCAATTCTGTTCTTCACACGGCGATTCAGCAATTGGTCGCCGCCAAAACGACGGTCGTCGTGGCGGCGGGAAACGACGCATCGAACGCTGGCAACTACATCCCGGCACAATACAGCGAGGTCATCACCGTCTCAGCGCTTGCCGACTCGGACGGTGAACCCGGTGGATTCGGGACGGCAATGGACGAGCCTGGCTGTGATCTCTATCTGCACGGTGGCGGTCATATGCAAGATGATAGTCTCGCCTGTTGGAGTAATTACGGTTCGGTGGTTGATATCGCGGCTCCAGGCCAAGATCTCATTTCCTTAGGTCCCTACAGCACCTACCAGGAAGGCAGCGGCACGAGCTTTTCCTCGCCGCTGGTCGCGGGCGCGGCCGCGCTCTACATCGTCGAGCATCCTGGTGTCACTCCGTCCTCAGTCAGGTCCGGACTTCTGGCGCGACGCGAACGGGTGCACATGCCGGGCGACCGCGACACGATCGACGAAGGCATCTTGAACGCGAGCGGCCGAAACGCGGCAGGGGTGACGCTTTCACGAGATTCCGCCCAGGTTGACATGGCGGTCGCTGTCAACTTAAGCGGTTTCTTGTCGCACGAAATAGTTAAGATCAAGTTCGATTCGACGGTTCTCACGACGACCGAAGTCAACTCGAGTGGAGTCGGGACAGTCTCAATCAAGGTGCCGGCAGCTTTTAAGGGCAGCCATCCGATCACCGTCTCATCAAACAATTTCGCCGCGCAGACGTCGTTGAGCGTCTCGCCTCGGATCAGGATCACGCCGACCTCCGGCATTCCGGGCTCCGGATTCGATGTCTCGCTGCGCGGATTTGCTAAACAACAGCATGTCACCGTGCGCTGGTACAACGGTTCCAGCTACGTCTCCCTTGGAACGGTCACGACGTCAAACTCTGGAAGTGCGAACGTCCACTACTACGTCCCAACAACCTATCGGGGCGGTCACAAGGTTGAGGCCGTTCCATCCTCTGGCGGCGCAGTTTCAACGGCATTTGCGGTCAAGCCGCGCGTCAAACTCACGCCGTCGGCCGGCGCATCCGGATCAAACGCGACGGTTGAGATCAAGGGCTTCGTAAAGGGCGAATCGGTCAAAGTCTATCTCCTGAACGGATCAACCAAGAAATTGCTCCGAACCCTGACGGCATCGTCCAGTGGAAGCGGATCGTCGTCCGTGACGATTCCGGTCAGCGCAACGCTCGGTTCGCACGTAATCTCGGCCGAAGGAATCGCCGGCAGCATTGCGACGTCGAGCTACAACGTGACGTCAATTGGCAGCTCCGCCGGGTCACCGTCACCAACGCCGACTGCTACTACGACGCCGACGGAGACGGCATCGCCCATACCGACTGTGTCGGAGTCACCGACCGCCGCGCCGACGGAGGAACCGAGCGCCATCGCCACCGAGACTGCCACCCCGGAGGCGACGGCGACCGGGATTCCAACCGAAGCGCCGGCAGATACACCAACCGCCGAGCCGACTCAGGAACCGACGGAAACTCCGACAGTTGAGCCTACGGAGACGCCGACTCCGTAGGGTCCGGCGTCAAAAGGCAAAAGGTGAAAGGGAGGCGGGATCGACGCCTCCCTTTTGTTTTTCGAACCACCTACGACTCGTCGCCGCAAACGACCTGTGGCAAACTGTCACAATCGATCCAACTTCAGTTCAATTGCCGTGAGAGTCATGCGGATTCGCCTTCACCTCGCGAGCATGCGCCAAGCGAAGGTTCAACTAGGAAGCGACGAATGACACGGTACCGGCCCAACCTTCGTCAGACGCTCGCTGTACTGCTTGTTCTTGGGATGGTCCCTGCAATCGCGTTGCAACGACCCGCCACGGCCCGAGTACCCACGTCGTCCATCGCGCAAGAACCGATTCAAGCCGCTCAGGTCATCAAGGACAATTACATCGTCGTTCTGCGGAATGACGGGTTCAGCGCGGCCGACGTGACGGCATCGTTCAAGGCGTCGAAGACCGTCAAGGTCAAACAGGAGTACACGAGCGCATTCAACGGATTCTCGGCGGAAATGACTGAGAAGGAAGCCGAGAAGCTCAAGAACGATCCACGAGTCGCCTCGGTCGAGCCCGACCGCTTGATCTACATGCCGGAAGCGAGCGTTGGCGAGAGTATCGATCGCGTCAACGCCGAACTCAACCCATACGCCAAGATCAACGGCATCACCGATCCAAGCACGAACGTCGACATCGCAATTATCGACAGCGGAATTGCGCCGAACCCACTGTTGCGCATCGCTGGCGGATATGACTGCTCCGGGAGCGGCACGTATTACGACCAACGCGGACACGGCACCTTCGTATCCGGTCTTGCGGCCGCGAAAGATAATTCCTCGGGCCATTCCGGCGTTGCGCCGGGCGCGCGCGTGTGGTCAATCAAGGTGATCAACAGTAATTGGGTTCCCGATAGCTACATCGTTTGCGGGGTCGATTGGGTCGCAGCGCACGCGAACACAATTGAAGTCGCGAACATGAGCCTGGCGTGGTACGACGCTGATCCAGAGTCGAACTGCGATAGCTCGGCCCTACACCTCGCGATCTGCTCAGCGACGAATGCCGGCGTGACCATCACGGTCGCCGCGGGGAATGCAAGCTGGAACTCGTCCCAGATCGCGCCAGGAAAGTACGCGGAGGTCATCACCGTCTCGGCCATGGTTGACACCGACGGAGGGCCAGGTGGTCTCGGTCCCCCGTCAACCGACAGTCAGGGCAAAGACGACGCAATGGCGACCTTCAGCAATTTCGGCGCGAACATCGATATCGCGGCGCCAGGCGTCGATGTCGTTTCATTCGACGAAACCGGCGATTTCGGTCCGAGTAGCGGAACGAGTTTCTCCGCGCCACTCGTTGCCGGTGCAGCCGCAATGTATATCGTCGAACACGGTCGAGTAGGACCTGCCGCGGTGAAGGCTGGGCTACTTGCCATGCGCGAGCGCGTCCATCTCGACGGTGATCGCGACGGCATCGACGAAGGCGTCCTTAACGCGAGCGGTCATACCTATGCAGCATCGATGTCGCTCTCTCGCGATTCGGCTCAGGTCGATCAAAACGTCAAAATTAGTCTGAATCGCTTTCCGCCAGGCGAGCGAGTCACCATCAAGCTCGATTCGGCCATCATTCAATCCGGCTCGATCACGAGCAGCGGTTCGTCCGACCTGGCGTTCAAGGTTCCCGCCGCGCCCAAGGGTGATCACGTGATCACCGTCATCTCGCACACATACGCGGTGCAACGCGCGTTGCACGTCTCCCCGCGCATCAGAATCCTTCCAATCTCGGGAATTCCTGGTTCGGGTTTTGAAGTGTCACTTCGGGGATTCTCGCCGCACCAACAAGTTGCGATCAGGTGGCACAACGGTTCGTCGTGGCGGATGCTGGGTTCAATCGTTACCTCGAACAGCGGAAGCTCCAATGTGAAGTACTACGTGCCGACGACCTATCGTGGTGGGCACAAGATCGAAGCAGATCCCGCGAGCGGTGGTTCCGTGACGACCACATTCGCAGTGAAGCCGCGCGTGCGGCTCAATCCAGCGTCCGGCAAATCCGGCTCCAACGCATCTCTCGAGCTCAAGGGATTTGTGGCGGGCGAGACGGTCAAGGTGTACCTGCTGAACGGCTCGACAAAGATGCTCCTGCGAACCAAAACGATTTCGGTGAACGGCAGCGCCACATCGACGGTGACGATCCCTTTGCGAGCCGCACTCGGCGGTCATCCAATCAGTGCTGAAGGCACGCGTGGAAGTTTCGTGTCGAGTTCGTTCATTGTCAGCGCGTTGGGTTCGGCCGTGACGCCGTCGCCCACGAAGACCGCGAGTCCTACCCCGTCGCCAACCCAGGCCGCCACCGAATCGGCGACGGCCGTTCCCCCAGAAACAGTGACGATTGCTCCAACGGACATTCCAACCGAAACCTCAACTCTCGAACCGAGTGAAACGGCGACGGAGACGGTGCCGGAGACCCCGACGGAAGCGCCAACGGAAACGGGAACACCGACATCTGAGCTCACCGTGACGCCGAGCGACATACCAATTTCGGAATCAACGGTAACCCCAACTGAGGGCTAGGATACGGGGCTCCGTTTACTTTTCCATTTGGGAATTGAACGCGCTGCCATTGCGGGCCGATGTGCGGTGATACGATGATGGCGAGCTTCGGGTTATTTCAGTTCAGACGAGGGAAGTTGCTATTCCATGGACGCCAGTGGCGCCGCAACCCCTTGCCCGACGACGGACCCAGCGCAACCTGTCACGGTAATCCTCGTCCCGACAATGGAAGCTATGTCAGCAACCACACCGGCGCCGTAACGATTGACCCGCGACACGACCCACTAATCCATCCTGTTGTAGCGGCGCCCAGCTGTGCGCCCAGGATCGTCGTCCACCTGGTTGCCATCGGAGACGGCCGCGTTCACCCTGCGGACGCATGCTTCCTTACGAAAAGACGGATTTGTAGCCTCGGAGAGGCTTTCTCTGGTCAGCCCTAGGTTTTCAACCTAGGGCTCTCACCTACGCTCGCGCTTTTTCAGCCGCTGCTTGGATCGCCCGTCGGGTCAGTCCGATCGTCACCGAGCGGCGGTAATCGGCCGAGGCGTGGATGTCGTCGAGGAAGTCGATTCCATCGCCCGCGTGGGCAGCAGCAGCGTGAATCGATGCTTCGTCGAGCGATGTTCCAATGAGCGCTTGTTCGACACTGCCGGCGCGAACCGCAACATCGCCTGCGCCGGTGATACCGATCTTGGCTTGGCTGCACTTCCCGTCGTCACCAAGGGTCAGGATTGCGGCAATTCCGGTCAGGGCATAGCCAGACGCCTGATTGGCGAGTTTTTGGTAGTTCGAACCAGTTTTAGCTGGCTGTGAAGGAATACGGATCTCGGTGAGGATCTCGTCGGGAGTCAGGGCCGTCGTCAAGAAGCCGACGAAAAAGTCTGCAGCGGGAATCGTGCGCTCACCGTTTGGACCTTGGGCAACCATTTCCGCTTCAAGCGCCAGAATCGCCGCTGGGTAGTCGGCGGCCGCATCGGCATGAGCCAGTGCGCCGCCAATTGTTCCACGATTTCTCACCTGGACGTCACCAATGACACTCGCGGTCTCCGCCAATACCGGGCATTGAACGCGAATGGTTGGATCCGTTGCGATTTGCCTGTGCGTAGTCATCGCACCGATCCGTATCCCCGGTCCGTTTGCGCTTATGCCTTGCAGTGTTTGGATTCGGCCAAGATCGATGAGGTGAGCGGGCTGGGCGAGGCGAAGCTTCATGATCGGCAAGAGACTATGCCCGCCCGCGATCAACTTGGACTGGTCGCCGAACTCTTGCAGGAGCCCAATGGCTCCTGCAACGCTTTCTGCCTTGTGGTATTCGAAGGGCGCTGGAAACACCGTTGGTTCTCCTGTGGCTGGGCGTCAAGCCCTCACGACTATCGAGATTCAAATGGCTCCGGTTGCGCTCCGGCCGCGATCTTCGCCGCCGCGGATTGCACTGACTTCACGATGTTGTGGTAGCCCGTGCAGCGGCAGATATTTCCTTCAAGCGCGTGGCGAATTGCAGGTTCGTCTGGATTGCTGTTGTCGCTTAATAGCGCCACAGTCGACAAGACTACGCCTGGAGTGCAATACCCACATTGCAGACCATGTTCTTCCCAGAATGCTTGTTGCACTGGATGGAGCGTTCCACGCGGAGCAAGACCTTCGATCGTCGTCACGGAAGTGCCGTCAGCTTGCGCTGTCAGGATCGTGCAGCTTTTCGCTGCCAGTCCGTCGACAAGAACGGTACAGGCGCCGCATTGACTCGTTTCGCAACCGACATGGGTGCCGGTGAGACCGAGCGTATCGCGCAAAAACTGGACGAGTAACTGACGCGGTTCAACCTCGGCACTTCGCTCGGCGCCGTTAACTGTCACTTTGACAGAGACGTTCAAGACTTCGTTCTCCCTCGTTGAGCGATTCCAATGTGAACGAGCCACGCAACTGCGACCCGAATCACAAGTGCAAGGATCTGGCGGTTGCGTTCAGGCTAGGCGTTCCCCGCTCGACTATCGAGACAACTGAAGAACTGCCCGACGATCATTTTCGCCGCGGGCTGCATGACGCGCGCTCCAACCCGAGCGAGCGTACCCCTGACATTGGCATCGCCTTTGTACTTAACGAGCGTTTTGCCGTCCTGTTCAACCAACTCGAGCGTGCCGACACCTGAAACTTGTCCTTGCGGGCCGCTTCCCTCGATCGCCATGGTGTAACGCTCGGGCTCCTGTTTATCGGTGATCTTGACACTGCCATTGAATGTGCCACGAATCATCGCGACTCCGATTTTCATTGTCGCGTTGAACTCGTCTTCTCCGGTTTGTTCGAGTTTTTCACAACCTGGCAGACATTGACGGAGCGTTTCCGGGTCGAGCAGAAAGCGCCAGACCGTTTCGCGCGGTGCGGAGAACGTGTGCTCCCCAACTAACTCCATGTAGACCTCCCTACCGGAGGCGGCAATAAACCGCCGTCCAGACTCAAGATGGACGGCAGTGTATCAAGAATTGAACCGCCGATTATTTGGTTGCTCTGCGCCAGGTTTCTATGATTCGGTTGTCATGCGCAAATGCGAGGGGCGGAAGATCGTCAGGTGAGAACCACGCGACCTCTGTCAAATCGTCCGCCGCGACCGCCTCGCCCGCGGCCGCTGACGCGATATAGACCGCGAGAACAACTGTCTCGCCGGGTGAAGAATAGAGACCGAGGAGATCGCCAATCTCGACATCGAGACCGATTTCTTCTTTCGCTTCCCTTCGGGCTGCCTCCTCGACTTGTTCGCCACGCTCGACGAACCCGGCGGGGAAACTCCACTTGCCGGGCTCTCGCGTCGAAGCACCTCGTTTTCCGAAGAGCAGCTTGCCGTCGCGTTCGATGACGACCGCGACAGCAAGCTTCGGATCGAGATAGGTGACCGTTCCGCAAACGATGCAAACCGGACGTATCGTTCCTTCGACCGGTTTCATCGCGGTTTCGTTGCCGCATTGCTGGCAATAGATCACAGGCGTTTTGCCTATCGCCGCCGTGCGTTATCAACGAATTTGACGACATCGGACTTGAGTTTGGTCAATGCTTTTGATTCGAGATAGACCATGTGACCAACCTCGTACTCTTCGACCTGAATGTTCGCCCGTTGCGACGGATCGAGGTTCATGTGGCTCAGGGTGTACTCGGTCGCGAAGTACGGCGTCGCGAGATCGTAGTATCCAGATGCGACCAAAAGCTTGAGATATGGATTCTTGGCGAACGCGCTTCTCAGCGATTCGCTCGTATCGGGTTGCCCATCGCTGGCCTTGCCCCAATCCCATTCGATACCGCGAAGGATGTGGTACTCGGCGTCGTTTTCGTAGTTGAGCTCACGGCGGACGTAATCGTTGAACATCGCCGTAAACGGCGGTCGAATCGCGGCCATGCTCGGATCGAAGTCGGGCGTTTCCGAGATATTCCGCTCGTCAATGCCTGTGTAGCGGCTATCTAAGCGGCCCACTGTTCGCCGTTCGGAGCGAAGCAGCTCCTTGCAGAAGCGGTGGATCTCCACGCGCAAATTGCTGTCTTCTATGTATTGTTCACTGAGACCGATATATCGCGACAATTTGGTGACTGATGCCGCCCGATCCTTATCGGTGAGCGTGTCGCCTTTCGCCAGCAACGCGTTGTACTCATTGATTGTCCAAGCTTCGACCTCATCCAGGAACTTGTTGAGATTCAGCTTCTGCAGTTCCTTGGGCAGCCGTTTGTGGTACCAGGCCGTGGCGGCATACGTGGGCGCATAGAGGAGATAGGGCAAATCATTGCCTGGACCAAAGCGCGCAGTCTGCAAATTGAGAATGCTTGAGACGAGCACAATGCCATTGAAGGCAATTCCGCGCTCGATGAGATGCCCGGAGAGCCCGGCCGCGCGGAATGTGCCGTAGCTCTCCCCAACCAAATACAGCGCCGAAGACCAGCGTTTGTAGCGAGTCAGATAGAGGCGGATGAACTCGCCGATCGACTCGATATCCTTCTGCACCTCCCGAAATTTCTTCGCCAGGTCATCGGACTTCGCTCGGCTGTAGCCGGTGTCGACCGGGTCGATGAAGACGAGATCAGTGGCATCGAGCCACGTGTCATCGTTGTCGACCAGCTCAAATGGTGGCGCCGGCATCCACCCTTCGGCCTCCATGACCACACGACGCGGACCCAGCGCTCCTAAATGAAGCCAAACCGACGACGAACCAGGACCGCCGTTGAACGAGAACATCAATGGCCGTTTCGGGTCACCTTCCGGCGAGTTCAACGTGTACGCCATGAAAAAGAGTTCCGCTTCTGTCTCGCCCTTTTCGTTCTTGATCGGCATCGTTCCTGTGGTGACGAAATACTTCAGTGTCTTTCCACGGACCTTGACTTCATGCTCGGTGACAACGGGCGGCTTCTCCGGTTCTTCCACTTTCTTTGGTTCTTCAGGGGTTGCATTGGATGCGGGAGTCGCAGTGGCCGTTGCGTCCGCCGCGAACTGCCGGCCGTCCAATGTCAAGAATCGATCAAATGCGGTCATGTTCACCCTTACGCGAGGCGCTCCCGCGCCGTCGATCAGCAACCGGGTGATTCACCGTGGTTTCGCCGATCTTGTCAAGCCGTAGATTCAAATGTGACCTAGTCTGCGAGACAATTGGCGCAGAACTTGGCACAACGTTGGAGGCAGCGATGTGGGAAGTTGACGAACCGGCTCTGGAACGCCTCGCGATCGGAGCCGGAATTCTCGGCACTGGGGGCGGTGGGAATCCTTACCTCGGAAAACTCCACGCGCTCCAACTTCTGCGCGCCGGGCAACGCGTCGTGGTCGCGAGCGTCGACGAAGTGCCAGAAGACGCGCTCGTGACGTCGGTCGGCGGGATGGGCGCCCCGTGATCAGCATCGAGCGGCTCAAGCGAGGAGACGAGGCGCTCAATGCAATGCGCGCGCTCGAACGGCACATCGGCCGGTCGTTCACGCACGTCATTCCGGGTGAGATCGGTGGCGCGAATGCAATCAATCCGATGATCGTCGCTGCCCAAAGCGGACTTTCTATCGTCGACGGTGACGGCATGGGCCGGGCGTTTCCTGAGCTGCAAATGGATACCTTCAGCATGGAAGGTATTCCCGCGGCGCCCGCCGCCATATGCGATGTCCGAGGTCACGTTGCGATTTTTGACGGTTTCTCTGATCCCGTTGTGCTCGAACGCTATGCCCGCGCGGTGACGATTGAATTGGGCGGCTCCGCAGGTTACGCCTTTCCCGTCATGAGTGGCGCCGACGTCAAGCGCACTGCAATACCGAATACGATTTCACTTGCCGTGGCAGTCGGTGATGCCGTGCTCAGCGCCCGCCAATGTCACGAAGATCCAATCGCGGCGGTACTTGATGTCACGGGAGGTCGGCGACTTTTCGCAGGCAAGGTCGTCGACATTGAGCGCCGGTTGTCAGGCGGTTTTGCGCGCGGCGTGGTCAGCATCGATGGAATTGGCGGCGACCAAGGACGGCAACTGACGATCGACCTGCAAAACGAATACCTCATCGCTCGCGCCGGTGATGGCGAGGTGCTCGCCGTCGTTCCCGATCTCATCTGTCTTGTCGATGCCGACACCGCCGATCCGATCACCACGGAAGTGATTCGTTACGGACTTCGGGTCGTCGTCCTCGGTATACCCGCCCCAGAACAATTGAAGTCACCTGCGGCTCTAGTCGTGGTAGGTCCGGCCGCCTTCGGTTATGACGTCGAGTTCGTGCCGCTAACCGGCAAATATGGAGAGAAGCACGCTCCAGTGTCTCAATTTCTTGACCGGTAATGGAGAAAGACCGTGCCATTGCCGAAGCGGCGTTCGTTGAGCAATTCCAGATCGAAATGTACGTTGCGGGGCAGCGACGAATTGCCTCCGCCAATCACGATTGGTGAAAGGAAGAACTGAAACTCGTCGACAAGGCCGGCCCTGATCGCTTGGGCGGCCAGATCAGGACCACCAACCGAGATGTCTCGGTCGGCTTGTGTTTTCAGTTGCCGGATGGCATCAGGATCGAACGTGCGTTCGATCCGCGTTTTTGCGCTTGAAACAGATTTAAGCGAGGAGGAATACACGATCTTGTCGGCGGCGCGCCAGATCTCCGCGAAATCTCGGGCAATTTCCGATTGGCTGGGATCAGTGTCCATTGTTTCCCACCAAACCATGACGTCGTACATGCGCCGTCCGAAGAGGTAGGTCCCGACCGGGCGCTCGAGATCGTTGATGAAGGCGTGCACTTCGTCGTCGGGGGCCGCCCAATCGAAGTTCCCATGTTCGTCCGCAATGTAGCCGTCGAGCGAGCAAATCGACGAATAGATCAACTTAGCCATACTGATCCTCCTCATTGCGCGGCGAGCTGGCGCTGTCGCGAGAAATCAAATCTTCATCCCAGGTATGTCCGTGTTCGATATCGACTCCCGGCAGTGGTCGAGGAAGGCGGCAACGGCCTGGGGTTGACGGGCTCCGGAGAGTGTGGCCACGCCGAGGATCATGGGCCGGTGTTCACCCGAAAGCGGAACAACCGCGAGCGGGAGGCCGTCGAGAGCGCGATCGAGGGCGGGACGGACGTTGAGTAGCGAATAGCCAAATCCGTTCGCGACGAGCGTGCGAATGGTTTCGATGTGCGGCGATCGCATCGCGATATTTGGTTGCAGATTCTTTGCGATGAAAAGCGCGCGAAAGTAATCGCGACTGATTGGCAAATCGACGAGGATGAATGGTTCCGGCGCAAGCTCGACGAGATCAATGTATTCGCGCTGCGCCATCGCGTGGTCTGCCGGCAGGAGCACGATCGGCGGAAGTTCCGCGAGCGGAACGAACGAGACGTCGCTGGGAATATCGAGATCATACGTGAGAGCGAGGTTGAGCTCGCCTTGGCGGAGGAGCGCGAAGAGTTCGTCCTGACCCCCCTCGCGCAAATCGATGTGAACCTTCGGATGCCGCTGCACAAACTGCCGGCAAAGTTGCGGGGTGACGATTGGCGCGAAGGTGACCAGGCAACCGAGCGCAATCCTGCCCGCAATGTCGTCAGAAAATTCATAGGCGAGTTGGTCGACATCCGCGGCCTGCTGTAAAAGTCCGCGGGCGTGGATGAGAAACTGGCGTCCGGCCGGAGTCGGCGCCACACCGTGGGCGTGATGCCGGATGAGAAGTTGGACGCCGAGCGATCGTTCGAGTTCGGCAAGGGCCGCCGACACCGCTGATTGCGAGAGATTTTCGCGTTGCGCCGCGAGCGTGACTGTTCCCGCATCACAGGTCGCGACAAACAGTTGTAGCTGGCGGAGGGTGAATCGCATCAAGGACCGAATAAGTCCCTATAGAGTTTCGGGGTCGCCGGGAACGCCATAGCCCGGAGCGCCACTTGGATTGAGCGCTCTGGCGATGTAGTCGGCCATTTGCGGTTTCCAAATCTCCCAAATCGATGCAAGTTCGCCGATGGGGTCTTCCGACCAGTCGACGCGCAGATCGGCGATGGGCCAAGGAGCTTCACCGGCGACCAGCAACCCGGCAGAGTGAACCGGCCCTTCCTCTCCTCCGGCCCGCAAACCTGCCTGGAGCGCCGCGATCAAGCGGTCGCCGAGATCAAGATCGGGATCGGTCGAGAACGCATCGATCATCGCATCCGGCACTTCCGGCACCGCGACCATGTTGCCCGCGGCGACAGCATCGATGCTTTCAACAGTGTGATAGCGGCCCAGGGTTCGACCTCCAGAAAACGATGCCGTTTCCCCGAGCCGATCCACTGCTGTCAGTTGACGATACTGAATAAGTACCTCTTCACTCACGAGCTTTGACAGAGCCGCGGACGCAGAAGCGCCCTGCTCCATCATATCGAGCAGGCGCGGTCCAAGCATGGGATCGGTGATGTTTTGGGTGCAGACGGCGCCAACGCCCGATCGCACGTGAGCACAACGGGACGCCACTGCTGGGCTCGACGATGAGATGACGATGCCGAAATAACCAGTGCGCGCACAACGCGCGGCAAGTGAGAAGGTCATGGCGCGGTTAGACGGTCGGCCGGAATCACAGCCGTGGCGTCAATTTCGACCAACCATTCCGGACGGGCAAGCGCAGAGACAACGATTCCAGTTGAAACCGGATAGACGTCCTTTAACCATCGCCCGACTACCTGATAGACCGGCTCGCGATGGCGGATATCGACGAGGTAGATCACGATCTTGACGATGTCTTCAAGCGCGCTGCCGGACTCGTCGAGCAACTGTTTGATGTTGGCCATTGCCTGCTCGGTTTGGGCGGCGGCGTCACCAACACCGACCGATTCCGCGGTATCGAGGTTTTGTCCGACTTGGCCCCGCAGGTAAACCGTGTTCCCCGCCACAACTGCTTGGCAAAGGTCGTTGTCGAGTTGTTGATTGGGGTAGGTGTCGCGGGTGTTGAACTTCCGGATTCTCCGGTGGCTCATCTGCCTGACCTCTTCATCGCCACACTGAGCGTCCCGTCATTCTGCGCGCTCTCGTCATTCTGAACGAAGTGAAGAATCTCGTCTGCGCTACAGAGCGTTTCCACCAGAGTGAGATCATTCGACTCCACGCTCTGCGCAGCTCAGGATGTCGAATGAACGGGCGCCGTCTGTTTACCTGTGCCTGGCAAAACGCGATCTGATAAGCCAGCCGACTTTCGCACGAATTCGAGGGGTCCCTCCCAGTCGAAGCTGCGATAGACCGCCGCCAGATTCGCATATGGCGGCGATTGCGCAAAGAGCTGGAAGGTCAATCGATGTCCGGCATAGTCCGAATTCAGCAAGTCGCGTGCAAAGGCGAGAAGTTTCCGCCGGTCGCTGGCCACCCAGTCGTCATTGATCGTGTAGAACTTTTCCATCCAGGGTGCGGTTTCCGGAGCTTCGAACGTGGCAACATCGGGCGTGACGCAGATTTGTCCGCCGCAAAGTTCGCGGGCGATGTGCATCATCGCCGGCAATTGCGATGACGCCAACACTCTTCCGGTGTACAGCAGCGATTGGTTCGGCATTATGAGACCGCCTGGGCTCGCTTCCGCCTCAGCGATTGCCGCGGTGAGATGCGCATTGATCCCTTCGCGGAAACAGGCGAGTTGGGCCAGCTTCTCTTGCACCGCTTGCTGCTTTTCGAGTCCGGTCTGCCGGACGTTGAAAAGCGCGGCTCCGATCATCATGTCGGCCAGTTTCAGTACACGCTGGGTGTATGGGAACGCACTATAGCGGTGCAGCGTTGCCCGGATGTAAGCGGCGGCCCGCGTAAAGCGATAGAAAAGAACATCTTCCCAAGGTATTTCAACGTCGTCGAAGATCACCAGCGTGTCGATCTCATCAAAGCGATTCGACAGTGGGTAGTCCTCGATCGAACCATGACCGGCGAACCCGGTTCGACAGATGTGCTTGATGCCCGGAGCGCCCATCGAAACGATGAACCCGACCGCGAAATCCGAGAGTTCGCTGTCGCCCCAGTTTGCAATTGTGGGTTTGACGAACGCCTGGTTGGCATAAGCGGCCGCTGTCTCGTATTTTGCCCCGCGCACGACGATGCCGCGATCAGTTTCCCGCACGACATGCAGCAGCATGTCCGGATCTTGATCCTGCGGTCGTTTAGAACGGTCACCTTTTGGATCAGTGTTTGCGGAAACGTGGAACGGATCGGCTTGCACCGCCCGTTCGACATGGCGACGGATGTTCTCGGCAAAGCGCGGATCGACTTCGTTCAGCAAGTCCTGGCCATCATAGAGCGACCACATCTCGCCAACGGTTTCATCGCCAACCCGAGTGACGACGCCACCGACTTCGTTCAGTACGGTGTCGACTGCTCGTCGTTTTTCATGCCAGTCCTCGCGGCTGCGCGGCAGTTTTGGTCCGACGGCAAACCTCTCTCCAGTCGACGGGTCAGCATACGTCATCACATCGCGTGTTTCGGCCTCTCGCGCCATGTCGTAGATTCGCGCGCGAATGTCGACGACTGGTTTGAACGCGGGGTGAACGGTGACGTCGGCAACACGCTCACCGTTGATCCAGACGTCCCGACCGTCGCGAATTGATTCCCGATATTCTTCGCCCGTTCGGATCATCGGTCCCTACTCCAAGTCTTCGCGGGGCGCGGGATCAGCAGCCAAAGCTCCGAGTTCCGCCGGCAATGGAGCGGGCGCTCCATACCGCCGGCGCGTGTAGAGAAGCGGTACAGCCGTTTCGTAATCGGCGTGCCGGACTCTGGCCGTGATGATGACGTGGGTTGCGGCCGTGTAGCTCTCCGCCAGTTCACAATCGAAGTGGGCGACGGCGCCATCGAGCATCGGCGAGCCTGTTTCTCCGTTCGACCAAGACCAATGATCGAAGTCATAGGCGGCGCCGTGAAGTGGCCGCCCGGCGAATGTGTCGGCGATATCGGCGTGCTCTTCGTTCAACACGCTGATGGCCAAGACCTCGTTTTCCAGAATTGCGCGGGCGATTGGGCTCCGCTGACTGATACAAACGAGCACCATGGGCGGATCGGCGTCGAGCGAGCAAAACGAACTCACCGTCAATCCAAACCGGCCTGCAGGACCATCTGTTGTGGCGACAGTGACACCAGAGACAACATGACTCATCGCCTCAACAAATGTCGCGCGCCGGTTCGCTGTTTCTTCATCAATTGCGGGAATCACTGTGTCACTCGTCAACGTCATGAACTCTCACTATTCTCCTGGCAACCAGCAACAGGGAGGATAGAACACCCGGAAGTCATCTGTAAAACACATTTACTTGGTGCACAAGATCACTGTTTTCGATGGCCAATTCCTTCCCAACGTGTTGTGAAGGTCGCGAGATTTCGCTAAATGGTGATCTCTCCAGCCTCACGCGCTGCCTGAATTGCGGCAAGCTCTCGTTTTCCTTGCTTTTCCAACGCCGCTAGCCAGCCTTTCTTATAGGGTTGCAGGATCTTGACGAGATCGGCGGCGATGGCGAGATTGCGGAACCATTTCCGGTCGGCCGGGACAATGCGCCAAGGCGACTCCTTGGTATTGCATTTAGTCAAGGCATCTTCGTACGCCTCCCAATATTCGTTCCAGGAACGGCGTTCGATCCAATCCTGCGCGGAGAGCTTCCACGCTTTTTCCACATCCCTCTCTCGTTCCAAAAGCCGTTCTTTTTGTTCATCTTCACTAATGTGAAGGTAGTACTTGGCCACAATCGTCTTGTTCTCGACCATGAGCTGCTCGAAGGCATTGATTTCCCCGTAACGTTTTCGCCAAATTGATGGCGGTGCAAGTGCCTTCACTCGAACGACGAGGACATCTTCGTAATGGGATCGATTGAAAACGGTGAGCATGCCGCGCCCCGGCGTGTGCGGGTGGATTCGCCACAAGAAATCGTGTGCCAGTTCCTCCTCTGTCGGCGTTTTGAACGGCTGGACTCTGATCCCTGCCGGATTGACATCCTTGAAGACGTGCCGAATTGTGCCGTCTTTGCCGCTTGTATCGAGACCTTGGAGGATGACAAGTAAGGCGTGGGTTTTCGCGCCGAAAAGCAGTTCTTGCAGTTCCCCGAACTCAAGGGCGAGCGCCTCGAACTTGGCTGTCGCCGTCTCGCGATCGAGCCCGCCTGTCTCGTCACTTGCGATCTTGCTGAGCCTGACCGATTTTCCCGGCGGCACTTGCACGACGTAGCTCATCGGCGCTCCTCTTCTGCCTGCGAATCACGAGTCTGGGTCGACATCGCTGCGACCGAACTGCCAATGAATCATTGCGGAGTTTGCAATGACGGCTGTGGCTGCGGTTGAGGTTGCGGCGGCGCAGACGCGGGAGGTTGAACTGCCCGCGACCAGGAACGTCGGGCAAGGGCGACACCGAAGAGTACAAGCGCACCGCCAATTAGCTTGAGTGGTCCAAACGATTCATTGAATACCCAAACCGAGAAGATCCCCGCCAAAATCGGGATTAAATACATGTATGGCACTGTCCGCCCAACTCCGCGGCGCTCGATTGCCCATCCCCAAATTGTGTACGCGACCAGCATCGACATGATTGAGGAGTAAAAGAGCGACGCCCACCCCGACGCATTGACCGCGCCCCAGTCTTGATTGAGGACGGCTGGCAGCGTGAGTGGTAGCGAGCAGACCAAGCCGATCAGCGCCGACCAGGCGGTTACAACCGGAGAGCCATAGTGCCGGACAAGCGGTTGCGTGGCAAGGCTATAGGCAGAAAAACAAATCGCGCCGGCCAAGCTCAACAAGTCGCCGTACACTGGCTTCCCATCGGCCAATTTCTCGCCGACGAACACCGCGACGCCGATCGTTGAACAAGCCACGCCGACCCATTGCATCGTTCCAATTCGCTCAAAACCAAGAAACCCGGCGAAGAGCATGGTGATAACCGGACCGAGTGAGACGAGGATCGAAGTCGAAAAAGCAGTCGTGTGATCGAGGGCAATGGTGAATAGGAGGTTATAGGCGGCGTAGCCCGTTACGCCGGTGAAGAGGAAGAGTAAGTAGTCTTCGCGCCGAATCGTCAGGGGGATATGACGGTAAATCAACCACGCAAAAATCGGCGCCACCACGATGGCGAACCGACCGAAGACGTATGCCTTTGGATCAATCTGGTCGAGTGCCCGTTTGACGATGATGTTGTTCGCTGCCCAAACCACGACCGTGAAGAGCATCGCCCCATCGGCGATGTCAAACCGTTTCGGATCGTGTTCCCGCCCCATTGAACGTCCAATCCCCTGGCCAAATAGACCAAGAAGGATAAATGGGATAGCGGAAACCTGCCGTAGTGGTCTGCTAACTCGGCGTATCCAGGAATGGATTAGTCAATCATTAAGGAATCATGGTGCACAGAGATGTGCTGAGCAATTTGGGGATTTTTTTCGATCTTAGAAGAGTGAGGCGCCTTCTAACTTGAGGAGTTGCTGTTTCACCTCTGGTCCGCCTGCGTATCCACCTAACGTCGCGTCAGAGCGAACGATACGGTGGCAAGGGACGACCAAAGGAACTGGATTTCGGTGAAGCGCGTTGCCGACAGCGCGTGTTGCGCCCGGATTTCCGACGGTACGGGCAATGTCCTGATAGGAGCGTACTTGCCCGAAGGGGACATCGGCGGTCGCGATCAGAACGGACTTAGTAAAAAGAGGAAGGCCCGAAAGATCGATCGGCAGATCGAAATGGTGGCGCTTGCCAGAGAAATACTCCTTGAGTTGGTGGGTTACGATCGACGGCGCTTTCAGATCCGCGACGGCACGAAACCCGCGGTGTTCAAGTCCGGCGCGAAACTCGGCCTCCGACCACCGCTTGCCAAAGCCAATCTCGACGAGTCCTTTCTCCGAGACCGCAATATACAACGGCCCGATTGGACTCTCTATCTTGGCATAGGCAGCATGTAGTTTATGCAGTTTTGGCGGTAACGGCGGCATGGGTGAAATTGTTGCTTCGCCAAGACGTTCGAGGAGATCGTCAACGCGCTCAAACGTGGTAAGTTCGCCGCGGCAATATGAGCACGTTCCGGTGTGGGTGAGTAGCCAGGATTGGTCAGGGGAAGTCAAATCGCCGATGACATAGCCGGGCATATTTTCTTCGCAAAGATCGCACGCGTCGACGCCCGGCTGATTTGCGGTGACCGCGAGCGCGGGGCCAGGATCAGTCACTTCAAGACCCTTCGGCGCGCTCACACGGCGACGAATTGACTTGGTTCGTTGGGTCATTCTTGGATTCGTTGTTGTCATAGCTGCGTCCATTCAGCATTCCCATCATACGGCGGGTCGAATAGGCCGCCGGGCGGCCGAAGCTTCGGCCGCCCGGGTCTACAAGCGGTCGCCGAAGCAATCCCGCAGTTTTCGGAGCGCCTCGTGCACATTGGCACGGGCAGCGGCCTCAGTTGAATTGAGATTCGCGGCAATCTCGTCGTATCCCAACTCATGATACTTCCGCAAAACCAAAGCAATGCGTTGCTTTGGTGGGAGGTTCAGTACGTAGGATTCAACTTCTGCAAGCAAATCCCGGGCGTCGAGCTGGCTAACGGAATCGACCGTCGCGGCAGGAAGAAACTCTTCCGCCCCGTCCATCAACGGATCCTCTCGGCTCCGTTTCCGGCGGTCCGACAAAAAGGTATTGGTCGCGATCTTATACAACCAGGCCCGGTAGTTCGCCGTGCAATCAAGCCGTCCGAAGGCACGGTAGGCCTTCATGAGCGTTTCCTGGTAAAGATCGTCGGCATCGGCACGGTTTCGCGTAAGCTGCGTCACAAATCGATAAATCTCTGACTGGTGCCTCGTCAGCAGATCCTCGAATGTCACGGGTTGCGTGCCAGGCATGCCTGAGAGTGGCGCTTCGTCAAGCGCCCCAACTCGTGCGGTTGCCAATGCTTGCATCATCGAGTTCCGTCGCTCCGTCCGACCCGCCCTAACGGCGGCGATGGCCCCGTGCATTTCCGGTTACCGTTCCCCCGTGAAATCCGACGCGCCCCAACCGCGTCGATCTCCTTCCACAACTGTACAACGCGCGGTCGTGCGTTATGTGAGATGACATTGATAAATCCATAGATTGCCCGCACCAACTACTGTACGTACACCTGATTTTGCGTTAGGATGTCGCTATCGCGACCGCGAAAATCGGCGATCCGAACCGAACTGTTCACGCATTGAACCGTCGCGGCCCCGCCTTGGCTTCCGCAGCCAAAAACAGCGCGTTTGATCGAGACGAATCAACCTCAGGCGACGCCGGAGGGTCGCCGAGTGTGCGGGACAAGGAGGGATGTGCGGCCATGGTGATCGGTATCACTCGACCAAGAGACTCGCGGTCGGTCTATTCCGTCGAATCTATCCACCGGACTGCGTTTGCCGAGGATTGGCAATCCAGTCGCGGCGAAATCAGATACGAAGTCTCCTGCGACTTGTTCGGAGGTTTCCCTGGATTCGCTCAGCGTGGAGGCATGTACATTGGGGCGCAACTCCGGATCACCGACCGCTTCATCCTCATCGACGAGGGTAAGGCAGGAGGATTCGGACTTCCGATTTCCTGGCTTGAAGGAGCAGTCGTTATCCCATTCCAGCAGCGAGACGAACCAGGATTGCGCGTTTTCTACAAAGATGGCGCGTGCCCGCGACTATTCACGGTTCGGTTTCGTGGCGGTCGACTCTCGATGCGCGCGCACCGGCGAGCCGAGCATTCGCTCAATCTCCTGACGACTCTTGGCATGAACGAGCGGTTTAGCATTGAGGCTCCGATTGAGCCGAACTTCCGCTTTCCCTGGGACCAGACCCGCCAATTCGAACTCGAAAATGTGGTTTGGACGGGATCCACCACTGCTCCATTCCAAGTCGGTCTCGATTCGTCTCCCGCGGATGTATGGCTTACAACGAAGTCACTGATTTGGGGGAGCCCGGGCGGTGACGGCATCAATCGTGTTCCTTTGCAGCTGCTGCAGGATGTCATCACCGCGCAAGTGAGCGATCGCCAAAGAACGCCTGCGGTCTACGTTTCCTTTGGGGACGAAACGACCGGCCGCTTCGATCTCGCTTTCCTGTTCGACCGCTATGACCCCGAACGAAATGTGCGTGAGCGGGGCGCTTTTCTGGTCGGACTCCGCTCTCGTGGCATTCCCTTGGGCGCGCCAATGCCACTCTACCAACCGTGGCGGATTACAAATCACCCCGTTGTTTCACAACCAACGCTCCCCCAAGACACTGAGGAAATGCCGACGATGGAGCGCCCATTGCGTAGGCGGCGCCGCACGTCGATTTCGCAAATGGTGTCTCGTCATATGGTCGACGCCGAGGAACCAACCTGGGCGGATTCATTTGCCCAAGAAGAAGAGGATGGAGATCTCGAGCTCTTCGATGTCTCAGACGCGGTATGGCCCGAAACCTATTCGCCAGCTCCGTACTTACGAGTTGTCGACGAAACTTATGATGAGCCAGTTTCAATCTCACAGGCCCCAGCGTGGGAGCCGGAGCCAGCTGTTGACGATTGCTGGGAGCGCGAACTCGAAGAGCCAGTTGACGCCGGCGCAGACGTATTCTCGACCGTTGAAGAGACACCTGAACTCGTCACGGATTCTCCAATGGTCCTGACCGACTCCTCTGACGTGAATGAGGAACCGATTCATGTTGGACCAGTGGCAAAGCCCGGGTCGGAAACCGAAGAATCTGCCGACGTGGTTCTTGCTGAGCTTGCTGGAGCCGATGAATCAGAAGCAGTGGCTGGAGGAACAGTGGCGCTCGGTGATTATGAATTGGCAACAGATTGGTCAATCACCAACGCGCAGACCGAACCGCTGTCATCGTCGTTACCTCCCGCGACCGCATCACTCGCCGTCCTGCAACAGGAACTCGACGAAGCAACAATGAAGGCAGCGAGTCAATCGTCTAAGGCGTCGTTGACTATTCAAGAATATGAAGCAAGTTGCCTCGCGGTGCTGAGCGAGGTGCTGCGAGCGATCAATGATCGCGTCGCTTGCCGGCCGGCGAAAGCAATCACTGAACCACTTCCGTCTCCGTCTCTCCAATCGAGTGCGCTCGGAGCGCTCATCGAACTCACCGCCAATGGTGATTTGACCATGGACGAGGCCCGCAAGCGCAAAGCCCGGCTTGTCGCGTTGGGCGAATCCGGCGTGCGCCTGCGCGCGCTGATGGAACTGCGCGATTTCGGTCACATCACAACTCAGGATCTCGATCTCAAGAAGGAGCAGATCACCGCCCATCTCGCGACGTTCGTGCGCCCAACCGCGTGAGTTGCGGAAACGAACACGTTCAATCACACCTCGTAGCGCTCGGCCGGACCTTCCGCCGGGCGCCGTGTTACCATGACCGGCGGTCGTGCGTTATGAACTTGCGAGGCACTCAATTTCGCCTCCCGAACAACCAGGGCTGCAATGCTGACCCGATCCCACCCTGCAGCTTCCGCGGAGGATTGAACTTTCCATGAGCCAAGGAAGAATCGCGCGCGCCAATCGTCGAACTCCCGCCGCCCGCCGGCGCATGGCGCGCTACGGGCGGACAGTAGGAGCGCGGCGCGGATACGTTATGCCGCCGCACTTGCTGCCGGGCGTGACTGGACGTAAGAAGAAGAGCTCAAACAAGCGCAATGGGATTCTCGTCAGCGTTGTTGTCGTCTTTCTAGGCTTTATCGTCCTCTTTACCGCCGGGATGATTATCAGCACGGCTGCCGCGGTCGCAGGCACTGTCCACGCCTATCGCGAAGTCAATAAAGATTTGCCTAACGCCGCAGTCGTCGCTGGCGATACCTTTGAGAACAGCATCATCTACGACCGCAACGGCGGAGTCCTCCAGGAAATTGCGAATCCAAACAACGGATGGCGCACATTTGTGCCACTCGATCAAATATCGCCTGATCTCATCAACGCCACCGTTGCGGCTGAGGACTCTACCTTCTGGAGTCACTACGGCGTTGAGCCGGGCGCGATCGTCCGCGGCGCGTTGATCAATTACGGCGGCGAAGGTTCCTCGGGTGGCTCAACCATCACCCAACAGCTTGCCCGCGGTTTGTATCCTGATCAAATTGGGTTTGACATCTCCTACACCCGCAAGATCAAAGAGGCGCTGGCCTCGGTCTACCTCGACAACAAATTTTCAAAGCAGGACATCTTAACGATGTACCTGAACCAGATCTTTTACGGGCAAAACTCCTACGGCATCGAAGCCGCCTCAGAAACGTACTTTCAGAAACACGCGAACGAGCTAACCCTTGGCGAGGCGTCGTTGCTCGCCGGCCTGCCGCAGGCGCCGTCGAACTACGACCCGACTGCCTTCCCCGACAAAGCCAAAGCCCGGCAGAAGTACGTGCTCAAACAAATGGTCCGCTATCACTACATCACCCAAGATCAAGCGGACGCGGCCTATGCGGACACTCCCGCCGCCCATAAACGTAACGCGGAAATCAAGGATGCGCCGCATTTCACGAACTACGCGAAGGACTGGGTAGTCCAGCACTACGGCGAAGACGCGCTGAACGAAGGCGGACTTCGCATCTACACGACGCTCGATCCAACGCTGCAACATCGCGCCGAAGAAATCGTCCGCGGTCAGCTGCCAGATCTGGCCCAGTGGAATCGCAACAACGCGGCGATGGTCGCGATGGTGCCTTGGAGTGGCGAAATCCTTGTCATGGTCGGCTCGGCGGATTTCAACGATCCAACGATTGGCGGCCAGGTGAATTACGCCGTCGCGCCCATTCAACCCGGTTCATCAATCAAGCCCATAGTCTATGCTGCCGCCTTCGAAGACGGCTGGAATCCGGGCACGGTCGTTATCGACTCGTCCTTCAAAGAACCGACTCCAAACTCTCCTGAGCCATACTACGAACCGCAAAACTACACCGGAAACTATTATGGCGCGGTGAGCGTGCGAACCGCCTTGAGCAACTCGCTGAATATCCCGGCAGTTCGAGCAATCAAATACACCGGCGTTCAACATGTCATGGACCTGGCGCAGGGCCATGGGATACAAGCAAAGCTTGACGGATTCCGCGGCGAATTACGGTTTGTCGTTTGCGCTCGGTTCTCCCGAAGTGCAACTCGTCGAACACACCAATATGTATGCGAGCTTTGCCAACGAAGGCAAATATGTCGCCGCCAATCCCATCCTGAAAATAACCGACTCGCAAGGCAACGTACTCTATGAGCGAAACCCGGCGAAGGAATGGCAAAATACGCCGCAAGTGCTCAAGGCGGCATACGCGTACCAGATCACCTCGATTCTCACCGACAACAAATCCCGCTCAATGGTCTTCGGAGCAAACAACCTCTTCGGGCAGACACAAGACGAACTTGGACGACCAACGGCCGCGAAGTCCGGAACAACCGATAACTGGAAAGACATCTGGACCATGGGTTACACCACCGATCTTGCAATCGGTGTCTGGGTCGGGCATACCACTGGCGACGGTTCGACCGTGGGAGATCTTCCAGAACTCGATGGTATTCAAGGTGCGGGGCCAATCTGGTCAAAAATGATGCTGGAGATCCATCAAAATCCGCAGTGGTCGCAATACCTTCTCGGTCCAGACGGCAATCCAATGCCGAAGGAATTCCCCCGTCCGGCCGATATCTATGAAGGTGATGTTTGCGTCGCCACCGGTGGTAAGGCTGCCAGTGGATTCGAATCGCACGAGGATCTTTTAGTTCGCAACGAGGGGCCCGCGCTCGATTGCGATCAGATCAACGCCTATCAGGCCAAGGTCCTGCAAGATGCGCTCGCCGACCTCAAAGTGCATGGCGACAAATATGTACGAGGCGCTGCGGACAGTATCCGCCGATACGCTGAAGCCGTCGGCTACAGCTCGAGCGGCTTTGGTCGTGGCCAATTCCGAGGTGACTCCCCACAGATTCAACCCCGCAACGGGCCATAGAGCAGATTGATTTCAGTCAAGTGACGACTCAGATGGTGGTTGCCGAACAAATTCGGAGCGCGGCAACCCCACCGTCATTCTGAGCCCCTTCCCCACCGTCATTCTGAGCGAAGCGAAGAATCTCGCCCTGCGAGAAAGCCCGGTTGCGATGAGCGAGATCCTTCGACTCCGGCTCCGCCTCCGCTCAGGATGACGGAGGGGTGGCGCGCAGGATAACGGAAGGGGAGCGCGCAAGATGACGGGGATGGTTGTCTGATGGGTGCGGATTTGCGGATCCCTGCATGGGCAAGGACGTTGTAGTCAAGGCCATTGAACACCAGGCGGGCCAAAGCGATAAATGTGGCAGGCTCAAAGGTAATCACAAACCAACCCTCCCCGGACGCGTCGCCGCTCGGTGAGGGTTGGTTTTCTCAGAGTTATCGTTGGACTCAATGCAATGGCGAATTGCTTACGATGGTCTTTTAGTTCGAGGTCGACCTGGACGGCGCGCACGTGGCGCACCATCGCTTCCTTCGCCATCATCAGTAGCGGATACGCCGCGGCGGCGCCGGCGATTGAGTCTCGTTCGTTGCTGGGTTGTACCGGCAGGGGGTGTGATCTCATGCCAAGGCACCGGAGAAGAGAGGACCAGCGATGTGGAGCAGTGAGCTCCCGCCGCACCCAGGTCATCGACGAACGCTTCTAAGGATGCGGTGTCAGCGACGTGAATCTTGACGAGAAACGTCGCGTCGCCCGTCGTGCGATGACATTCAACAACCGCCGCATCGCTCTTGACCCTATCCAAAAATGGATCGTAGTTGGCTCGGTCGACTTCGGCGGAAACAAGCGCGGTAATGGGTCGCCCAAGGGCGTCCGGCGCGACGATCGCACGATAACCGGCGATCACGCCTCGATCTTCGAGGCGTCGCACGCGTTCAATCATGGCAGGACTGGACAGGCCGACTCGCTCGGCGAGCGCCTTCATAGTCAGCCGCCCATTCTCCTGAAGCTCGGCTAGGATGCGCTCATCGATCGAATCTATTTGGTTCATCGTCTTTCCTCACCTTCTGCGGAAGATACGCGAGGTTGTTACCTTCACGAAGCTTCCAAGTCCCAGGTTCATCAAGATGGTAGACGAATGATTCACATTCCAAAGTGAGTCTATACGCTCTCAGAATATGCGACAAGGCCAAAGTTCGTTCTCTTTCATCATCAGATTGTCGATTTTTTCTCCAAAAACGTTTCCCGCGCCACATGTGCGGATTCAAAGCGAGATTCACTGTATGCATTGTTCTGTTCAACATCGGAAAGTTTAGATGTCTGGAGACCGGCGATAACGCATCTAAGGCTGTGTGTTGGCATTGATCTTCCCAAGGTTACGCCCCTCTATAGACTAAAATCCGGAATGCAGCATTCGTCGTTGGCGCAAACTGAATGCTCGCAGCCAGAATCCTTGGGAATCGATTCCTAGCTGAGAACATTGACCACCGATTCAGAGTCGATGCTGTTGCCCGGTTGGGCTTGCCAAAGAGGAGCGGCGATGCGTCTCGAACATGTCGATTCGAGTGAACCCGGCCGGACGATAGGCGCGGCGGTCGTTCGCGCCCGGGCCGGCGGTGGTGTCGTCCTCGACCTCGGACCAGCGGATGGCCCCCCTCAACTCCGACTGCTCCTTAGTCAATCCGAAGCGCTTCAACTCAGCAAAAGCGTTCACGCAGTCGCCAATGATGGCGGAGAAGACGTGCTCATCGTCGAAGACTGAGACGGGCGCCCATACGGGCGCCCGTCGAATGAGTGCTTAATTGATGAATCTGTAAACTATGCGGCGGTAGATTTTTGCGCGTTCTCGTGCGCGGCAGCTCGTTCGACGGCGGCATACGGTTGCGGACCGATTTCCGCCCAACCTTTCTGGACCGCATATCGAAGCGCGGCCACGCGATCGTCGACCTCGAGCTTGCGCAGAACCGAGGTCATGTGATTCTTGACAGTCTGTTCGGTGATAAAGAGCGAATCGCCGATCTCTTTGTTCGACCGCCCCATCACCAAACAGTCGAGGACTTCAAGCTCGCGAGGCGAGAGCGCGACATCGGATGCCCCGCCGGTGCTCCCATCGCTGAGCGATCGGAACTCGCCGAGCACTCGCCGCGCCAGTTCGGGATTAGTCAGAACCGCCTGGTGCAAGAGATTTTCGCCTCGCAGAACCGAGTTGACCGTCTCGAGGATTTTCGTCGGATCGGAATCCTTGGTCAGGAATGCTGAGGCCCCGACGCGAATCGCGGCGAAGAGTCGATCGTCATCGACGTGCATCGAGAGAAAAACAATGCTTGTGTTGGGTCGCTGGCGGCGCATGGCTGACGCGATTTGCAGACCGGTGACTCCAGGTAGCTGCACATCCATCACGACCAACGATGGATGATGAATGTCCGCCATGTGCAACGCATCGTGGCCGCAGGTCGCTTCTCCGACAACGGAGAGCCGTGTATCCTGCTCGATGATGCGTCGCAGACCGTTCCGAAACAACGGATGGTCGTCGACGAGTAGGATCCTTCGTTTGAGCATCGCGGCAGTCTCCCTCGGAGTGTCTACTTTCCGACTATCTCAGGCAATTCGCGCTTCATGCGATACTCTACTTTTAGGCTATTTTGCATAGATTTGGGGAGATCTTTTCCCCGGACCGAAGTCCAGGTTCAAGTGAACCAATAGGGCTAGTACTGTTGTCCTACGGTCATTCGGCAGTCAACGCTATCGTTTGTATACTGATGTCGAGGGCAGTTCCGGCTTTCAATCACAGGTCACTACGAGTGTTAACAAGGGCGGAGCAATGCTGCTCTACCATGAGGATTCCATGAACGAAAACGGCCAACCATCGATCGAATGTTCACGTTGCGGCACAAGCAATCCCGCTTCCGCGAGCTATTGCATGCATTGCGCTAGTCGCTTGGCAGACAGTATGCCTGCTTCACACACGTACCGTGTTGTCGTAACTGGTGTCGGCGCGATTAGCTGTCTTGGACCGACCGCGCCCGAAACGTGGACGCGTGTTTTGGCCGGGGAAACAGGCATCAAGCGCGTTCCCGATCTCGATCCCGCCACGAATCCCTGCCTGCTCCGCGGCGATGTCGACGAATCTCGCGTCACGAATCGGTTTCTTGAAGGGAAAGCGGCGCGAAACACCTCGCGTTTTTCCCGGCTCGCCGTTGAAGCTGCCGGGGAGGCGCTGATCGACGCCGGCTTGCTCGACGAAAGCTTGCAGCCAAACACAGATCTGAGTCTCGGCGGCGCGTTGCTAGGAACGTGCGTCGGTGGGACATACGACGATCTTCTGCCCGCGTACGACATCTTTCAAACGAAAGGGCCGGGCAGAGTACCGCCTCACCTGCATGTCATGTTTCCGCACAATCTCGCCGCGTACACCATTCAGTCGCGGTTTAACCTCGGTGGACCAAGCTCGACCGTCGTCACCGCTTGTGCGACAGGCGCCCAAGCAATTGGCGACGCATTCCACGCCGTCAAATATGGAAAGGCGCCGTTGATGGTCGGCGGCGCAGTCGAACTGACCGACCATCCACTGTTCATTGCCGGTTTCGCCGCGATGCGGGCACTGCCAACCGACAGCAACGACAATCCCGACCTTGCCAGCCGACCATTTGACGCAACGCGGGCGGGATTTGTCCTTGGCGAAGGCGCGGGAATGGTGATCCTCGAAGAACTCGAACATGCACGGGCACGCGGCGCTCAAATTTACGCTGAGATTCTCGGTTTCGGCACGTCAAACGATGCGTACCACCCCAATCGCACCCCATCCTGAAGGAGCTGGTGCGGCCCGGGCGATCTCGGAAGCACTAAGAGACGGCTGCGTTGATCCTTCCCGAGTCGGGCATGTCCATGCCCATGCCGCTTCTACCCCCGCAGGTGACCTCGCCGAGGCAGAAGCGATCAGGGTGGTATTCGGAGAGCGAGCAACGGACATACCAGTCACCTCTATCAAGGGCGCACTTGGGCACTGCATGGGTGCATCTGGCGCGCTGGAGACCGTCGTCGCCACCTACACGATGGCCCAACAAGTTATTCCGCCCACGCGAAATTATCGCAATCCCGACCCGGCGATCGGCCTCGACATCGTTCATGGAGAAGCGAGAAAGGCTTCATTCGAGGTCATGACGAAACATTCGTTCGGTCTCGGCGGCCAAAACGCGGTTCTGGTCTTGGGCAAAGCCCCAGCCTAAGGTGACGAGCGATAAACCCAAGCCAACAGAGATTCCCCACTATCCGGCAACCGTTCGCGGATTCCGCTTGCTCGTCGATCTCTTCGTCGTCTTTGGATTGGCGTATTGGGGTCTTCAAGTTGAGGACGGCGCAACAGGTGTGCTTCTGGCCATCATCCTGTGCGCGTTCGCCTGTGCTTTGTGGCTCATGTTCGGTGTACCTGACGATCCGCTACGCGATTCGTTCTCGGTCATCCGAGTCAACGGTTACGTAAGGCTGATGTTGGAGCTTGCCATCGTCGGCGTCACTGTATTTGGTGTTTGGATTGCCGGGTCGCGGGCCGCGGCTGAGACGCTCCTGACGGCCGCTGGGATCTGTTACGGCGTGACCTGGGAACGGCTTGTTTGGTTGGTCCGCAATTCGCCAGACTCTGGCATCACAAAATCGGACGACGCCGCCACCGGTTCGAGCGGCAGGAAATCCTCGGCGTGACCGAGCGCTGTCCGTGAAAAAACGAGCGCGATCCCGAACTGAAGCACGCCAATGACAAAATAGACAAGCGCCACATTTCCGGTTCGTTCGATCGCGATCCCGCCAAGCAGACTCCCGAGCGGAATCGCCGACCAGGCCAGCACCGACGCGATGCTGATGACCCGGCCGAGCATGTGGTTGGGCACAATTGCTTGGCGCAAGCTTCCGGTATTGATGTTGAACATCATGCCGAGACCCGCGCCTACCGCGAGTACCGGGACCGCCAACCAGTAGTTCGTCAGTTGAGAGAAGATCGCGATGGTAATTCCTCCGAGCATCAGAGAACTCAACGCGACTTTGCTAAACGACCATCGCTTCCGCAGTGTCCCGGCCGCGAGCGAAAAGAAAACAACACCTATCGCGTCAGCCGCAAACAGCCAGCCGATCTGCGCATCGGTCGCCCCGAGTTGATCGTTCGCGAACAGCACCAGTTGCGCGTAAATAGATGCGCCGACAAAGTTGATCAACGCCATCATGATCGAGATGTTTCGCAGGACCGGATGACCCAGGACATAGCGCAGGCTCTCCATCACGTCGTCTCGAAGCCTCGTTTTTGGCTGGAGTTCATCGTTTGACATGTTGAACGACCGGCGAATCAAGGCGATCGAACCGGCTGATAGCACGAAGGAGAACGCGTCGATGTAGAGGACAGTCTCGACTGGAATCACCGCAATGAGCGCACCGCCAATGATCGGACCCACAACCGAAGCTGCGGAAAAGCTCGCTTGAATGCGACCGTTTGCTGATACGAGATCATCGGTTTTGACGAGACTCGGGATTGCGGCGAATTGCGCGCCGTCAAAGCAGATCGTTAGCGTTGAAATCAAAAAACCGACGGCGTAAATCCACCAGGTTCGCAGTTCACCGATCTCCGCCATCAGCGGAATCGTGGCGATGAGCGCGGCACGGCCAATATCCGCTCTGATCATCAGCCGCTTGCGATCGACTCGATCGACCCACGCCCCGAGGACCAACCCGAACAGCAAGTACGGAATGAACTGGGCGGCGCTCATTAGTCCGAGGTTGAACGCGGAACCGGTGAGCTTGAAGATCAGCAACGGCAACGCGAAGAGCGTGACCGAATTACCGAGATTGGATATTGTCTGGCCCGCCCAGAATTTCCAGAAATCGAAACTCAATCGCTCAGAATTGGAAGTGTTTCCGATTGCCTGGGACATAGAATCTCCACCCTAAAGACGTTTGCCCTTAAGCGCCAATTGTTTTGCTGTTGTCCTTATCGAGCGAGCTGGCGATTCCTCGACTAGTTGTCGGACGGGTCATCCGGAGGGATAACGGTTCCCGTCGACGGATAAAGCCCGACCAAGAACTCGTAGTCGATCAATTCTGGACTATCCTCCTGCGCTGCTTTCAACTTGAATTCTTCCAACAACTCACCGAGACGCTGATCGAGCTCCACGGCTTGCTCTTGCTTCAGCCGAAACCAGACCCTTCCTAGAACCAGACCACCATCGGCAAGATGTTGGCTCGAAGCATCGACCAATCCGGCGCGATGTGATCGCCGGATTTCAGCTTTTGCCTCGTCGAGCACAAAGGAGAGATGCGTATCAAGCCCACTCGCAGAACCATCACCCGGGGAGAGCAGCGATCGATCCACCGAGAGTCGTGAGGCCGTCAGCTCGTATCGCTTTTCGGCAATGCCTGACACTATTCGCGTGCTCGCGACGCGAATGAGCCTGTGCGATTCCAGCAAGTTCATGTGGTAGTAAAGGCGAGTGGAAGGAATATCCAGTTCCGCCGCGAGTTCTTTCACCGTGCGCGGCGTTTCTCGCATCAACTCGAGAATCTGGATGCGAAATGGATCAGACACTAGTCGGAGTAATTCCAAATCCGTGACAACGAGAACGTCACCATGAGCGTCGCACGTCGCCTGTATCGGTGGAGTTTGTTTACTTTGCAACTCGGTCATTCAAGTTCCATTCACCATTCAACTAAGTTTGAATGATCATATATGGCGAGCCTGGCGATGTCAACAATGGCGCTGTCCTGGCACGATAGGAAAAGGCCTTTCTCTTGAGCGTCGTCATCCGATCCGCGATAATCCGCGGTGCAGTTCGGTCTACTCAAGTCCGAAAGCTCTCACCATGGAAAGGCGCCAAATGAGCACCATTGATCAAACACGTCGCTTCGTCAGCGGACTTGGCTTGCCCGAACGCGATCGGAACGATCTCCCCGCCTCAACTCTTCGCTTCCCAGATGGTGGGCAGTACCGCATCGAGATCCCGTCGGTAGAAGGTCCGAACGCGTTGCGCATGGTCTTCGAGCAGGCGGACGCGCTTGGTGTGCCAGTTCACCGCGTCAGTCAGGGAAGCGGCGTCATGTTGCTGACCGACGCCGAGCTCGACGAGATGGCGGCGATTGGCGCCGAGCGAGGGATTGAAATCAGCCTTTTCGTCGGTCCGCGCGCGGGCTGGGACACGGGCGCCATGGCCTATTCCACGGCCGGACGAATCGTCGCGCCAAAAGTCCGCGGCATGGACCAGCTCGTTCAAGCTGTCGATGACGTCAAGCGAGCATGCGAACACGGAATCACCAGTGTGCTCGTGACCGATGAGGGACTTCTCTGGGTGCTAAGCGAGATGAAGAAAACTGGCGAGCTGCCCGAGGAGCTGATTCTCAAAGGTTCGGTCATGCTCGGTGCATCAAATCCCGCGTCGATCCAATTGCTCGAGCGGCTCGGTCTGACCACCTTCAACATCCCGACCGATCTCAGCTTGGCCCAGATCGCAGCGATACGTCAGGCAACGACGATGCCGCTCGACATTTACATCGAAGTGCCAGATGACATCGGCGGCTTCATCCGACATTACGAAATTGCCGATATTACCCGGGTGGCGGCGCCGGTCTATCTCAAATTCGGACTACGCAACGCGCCGAACATTTACCCCGCCGGGACGCACCTCGAAGCGACCGCGGTCTCGCTCACCCGCGAACGCATGCGCCGGGCGAAGATTGGGCTCGATTTGCTGAATCGCCTCGATCCGGATGCAATCATGTCGCCGCTGCCAACGGCGCGCGCGGCAGCCTTGACGACGTAAGTGCGCGAACACTCAAAAGAAGCAGCGAGTAGCCATCCTGGGCTACCCGCTGGGCATTTCTGGAGCGTTGGATGCGCCGCTACGAAGATCTCAGATTCAGCACGATCACGATCACTCCGGAGCCGTCCTCGCTGCGGGAAACGAGCGTGGCGGTACCGCGCGCCCCCACATAGGGCCCACCCACCGCCTTGACCTGCATCACGAGAGTCGAGGGCCGAAGGGAGGGATCATCGTTGTAATATGTCCAACGCTGGGTCGTGCTTGGGTCATCCGGGTTCACCGGAACCGCATCGAGGATCGATTTTCCGATCCTGATCCTAGGCAGGTCGTCATTCCCGGGATCGTCAAAGTCGAGCCTGCCGGTAATCGCGGCGCCAGTGGCCTCCCCCGCTTTCGCGACCATGTTTTCGTTGATGTCGATTGGCCCGATGGTAAGGAAGTCTCCAGAAGAATCCCGTGTGTACCACCCGACTAAGGTCACAATACCGCCGCCTGTCGTCGCGACTGGCGTCGAAGCGCCGGCGGTTGGCGTCGCGTCTTGCGCTGACGCGGGGCCGCTTGGACCAGCAAGTGTTATGAGTGCCATCAGCAGCGCAGAAACCGCTGCAAGTCCTAGTAATCGCGCCCGCATGGTCATTCCTCCATCGAAGACGGTCGGGGCCCAATTCTAGGTTTTACTATGTTTCCAGATTAAGTCAACCTTTTAAGGTCTAACTGGCTAATTATTTTCCGCAAACAACCTATTCAAACATTCTTTTCCGGTCACCTCGTGACCATGACCATCATTGAGCCCCTGTGAACCGTGACAATCAGTCGCAGGATGCGGATCACTTACCGCTTCGACGTTTCGCATCCCCTACACTGAATACGCAGGCAGATGACCTCTCGTTTCGCCACAAGGGCAAAAGTTATGTCCACACCACAGTCCATAGCGCAGCAATCCGCTACCGAACTCTACCTTTCCCGGGTACTGAGCAAACCGATTGTCGACACCGAAGGCGAACAGATCGCGCGGATTGAAGATATCGTCGTGCGATTCGGTGTAGATCCCATGCCACCGGTAAGCGGACTTGTTGCCCGCCAAGGTCGAAGGGATTTTTATGTCGACTGGGAGCAAGTGGCTGAGCTTTCCGGCACAGGCGCCCAATTAGCCACGTTCAAAGTCGATCTGCGCCCGTTCTCTCGCCAAGATGGTGAGGCGCTCCTGCGGCGCGACATTCTCGACAAGCAACTCATCGATGTAGACGGACGCAGGGTCGTGCGCGCCAATGATCTCTTGTTGGCTCGGACGGGAACCGATGTTCGCCTCGTCGGCGTCGATGTCAGTATCCAAGGCATCTGGCGACGACTCGCGCCCCAGCGTTTCACGAGCGAGGCAACCGGGCGCCGCCTTATCGAATGGGCGGACGTCGAATCGTTCGCGACTGACGTGCCGATGGTTCGCCTGAGAACCTCCCACGAACGTGTCGCGCGTTTGCATCCGGTAGAAATCGCGCAATTGCTCGACGACCTTTCGCCTATTCATAGTCGAGAGATTTTGGAATCGCTTGACGATGAAACTGCCGCGGACGCGGTTCAAGAACTCGATCCCGATGATGCGGCCGATCTCTTGGAAGGGATCGACCCCGAACGAGCGGCTGACATTCTCGACGACATGGCCCCCGACGACGCGGCGGATGTGCTCGCCGAAATGGGACTTGCTGACTCTGAAGAGCTCCTGAGCTTAATGGAACCAGACGAATCCGAAGACGTGCGGGAGCTTCTCATCCTCGCAAAGCGCCACTCCGGAGATGTCGCAGCCAGCCTAATGACGACCGACATCGTCACGCTCGATCCAACGCTGACAACCGGCCAAGTATTGGAAACACTGAGGCAATTGCCCGATCCACCCGATCCTCTGTTCCACCTCTATCTCGTGGAGAACGATCTGGCGGATGCCGATCGCCAGCACATTGTGGGCGTCGTTTCGCTTCGCAATCTCGTGCTTTCAGACCCCGAAACATTACTGAGTGATCAGGCCGACCGTACCGTCCCAACAGTCACCTTGGACACACCGTCCCGGGAAGTCGCGCAAATCATGTCGGAATACAATCTGGCAACTATCCCGGTCGTCGACGAAGACGGGTGCATCCTAGGCGCTGTCCACGTCGATGACGCGATGGACATCCTCTTGCCCGAACTGTGGGCGCGGCGACTCACTGGCCGGCTCTTTCACTAGTGGCGTCTCGTTTCGACCGCGCACGCCAGCGCGTCAATTTCGTAAATGTTCGCGCGATCCGTCCACGCGGACGCCTGGCGGCGCTGGCGTTCCTCGGACCCGGGCTCATCGCGGCTAGCGCGGGAAACGACGCCGGCGGCATCGCGACGTACTCGTCGATCGGCGCCGATCTCGGATATGAACTTCTCTGGGCCATCGTTCTCATAACGATCAGTCTGGCGGTTGTCCAAGAAATGGCCGCG
The DNA here is from genome assembly GCA_963737985.1 of uncultured Chloroflexia bacterium. Lineage (GTDB taxonomy): Bacteria > Chloroflexota > Chloroflexia > Thermomicrobiales > UBA6265 > CAVTUU01. Next base: position 121,990 of record CAVTUU010000009.1, read on the forward strand.
CGCATGGGCGCGGTCACCGGCAAAGGTTTTTCCGATCTTGTTCGTGAGCAATTTGGCGTGAGGATTACCGCATTGGTGATGGGCACGCTCCTCATTGCCAATGCCGGATTGGTCGTGTCTGAGTTTGCCGGTATCGCGGCGGCCGCCGAACTCTTCGGAATTTCTCGGTACCTTGCCGTTCCCGTGGTCGCCGCGCTCCTCTGGCTTTTGATCGTGCGTGGGTCCTACGCTGGCGTAGAAAAGATCTTTCTCGGTCTTACGCTTGTCTTTCTCGCCTATCCAATTGCGGCAGTGCTCAGCGATCCCGATTGGAGCGATGTTGCTCGACACATGGTATGGCCCGATTTTCAGTTTTCCGCGCGCCGCCTCACGCTCCTAGTCGCGATGATCGGCACAACCATTACGCCATATATGCAGCTCTATTTGCAGTCGGCGGTCGCGGAAAAGAGCAGTCGAACCGATCCGCGAGAAGCTCGTATTGATGCGTATGCGGGCGCAATATTCTCCAACTTCATCGCCGCCTCGATCATCATAGCTACTGGCGCGACGTTGTTTGTGCAAGGTGTGGGCGTCGAATCGGCGAAAGACGCGGCCGAGGCGCTCGAACCTATCGTCGGAAGCGCCGCGCCGTACATCTTTGGCGCAGGACTTTTTGGGGCGTCAATCCTCGCCGCGGCAGTCCTGCCGCTCGCAACTGCCTACACCGTGACCGAGGCGTTCGGATTTGAGAAAGGTATCTCCCGCTCGATTAGAGAAGCGCCAGTGTTTCACGGACTCTTTGGAGGATTGATCGTACTTGGCGCAATCGCGGCGCTCATTCCAGGCCTGAACATAATCGATTTGCTCGTTTCGACTCAGTTGCTCAACGGTCTGGTTCTGCCGGTCGTGCTCGTCGCTATCGTGCTGTTGGTCAACGATCGAGTGGTTATGGGCAGCCATACTAATAGTCGGGCTTATAACATCGTGTCTTGGACGACCGTAATCGTCGTCGCCACACTCTCAACTGTATTTCTGGGCATGACCATTGCCGAGTTGTTGGGACTCGCCTGAACACTCACTCGCAATCAGCATCTCAAAGTTCGCGTGCTATCATCGGCCCCGATTTCCTCCGAGTGATCGTGTGCATCGACTGACCGAGGAGCCTCATGGCAACAACCGAACTCATCGAAGGCAACGTGGCGATGGTCTTTCCCGGTCAGGGAAGCCAATTCGTCGGCATGGCGACTGAACTCCAATCAGTGTCGCCAGCCGCCAAGGCAGTGTTTACGCAAGCAGACGAAATCCTTGCGTTTCCCCTCTCTAAGATCATTGCCGAGGGTCCAGCCGATGTCCTCGAAGATACGATCAACGCGCAACCCGCGATCCTGACCGCCAGCGTTGCGGCGCTTGAAGCACTCCACGAACGGCTCACCGCCCAATCAGCGACGATCACGCCTCTTGCTGTCGCCGGACACTCGCTCGGCGAGTTCACGGCCCTCGTCGCGGCGGAATCGCTGGACTTCCCGACGGCCCTCACACTCGTGCGCGAGCGCGGCCGCCTGATGAAAGAGGCAGGAACGGAATCTCCTGGCGGAATGGCAGCGATCCTGGGGCTCGACGACGAGGCGCTTGCCGCTGCCTGTCAGGAGGCAAGCAGCGTGGGAATCGTGGTGGTGGCAAACGCAAATTGCCCTGGGCAGATCGTGATATCCGGTGAAATCGCGGCACTTGAGCGCGCAATGCAACTGGCGAAGGAGCGGGGCGCAAAACGAGCATCGCGTCTGGGCATCTCAATCGCCTCCCATTCCCCGCTCATGGCAAACGCCTCGAAACAGTTTGCCGAGGTCGTTGCCGCTGCGCCAATCAAAGCACCCAAAATTCCAGTGATTGCCAACGTGACAGCCCGACCGCTACAGACTGTCGATGAGATCAGAACCGAGCTTTCGTATCAAATCGAGCGGCCAGTGAACTGGACTGGCTCGGTTCGAACCATGGTCGATCTACACATCGATACGATTGTCGAGATAGGTCCCGGCGCGGTCATTTCTGGCTTAGTGAAGCGCATTACGGCCGATGTGCCAACGTACACTATCGCCGACCTTGGACTCGAATTGCCGAGTCTGGGAAGACCCTCGTAGGCGAGCAATGCGCGCAATCGTTCTGATCCCGTAAACTTCCCTTGCATTCGCCGGTGCGTCTGGGACTGCCGGGTCACGATTCAATGCACAATTGGCTGACTCAACTGGCGAATCAAACCAAACGATCACGTGTTGGGGAAGGGGATTAATTCGGTGAAACGGGTGGTTGTGACGGGTGTGGGCGCGATGACCCCACTCGGTATCGGGGCGAAGGCCTACTGGGAAGGTTCGAAGGCCGGCTGCTCTGGTATCCGTCACATTCAAGGCTTCGACCCTTCTAATCTGCCCGTTACGATTGCTGGTGAGGTTCCCGGTTTCGCGGCGAAAGATTTCATGGATCCGAAGGCCGCTCGTCGAATGGATCGCTTCGCCCAATTCGCAGTCGCCTCGGCGCGAGAAGCAATCGAGCAGGCCAAGCTCGAGATTACCGATGACAATCGCGAAATGGTCGGCGTCGTCGTCAACACAGGCGGGGGCGGCATCCCAACTATCGAACACGAAGTCGGGACCATGCATGACAAGGGTCCGAGCCGGCGTCAGCCCCTTCCTGATCCCGATCTTTGCCCCAAACATGGCCAGTTGTCAGGTCTCGATTGCCTTCGGCATTCGCGGACCATCAAGTACATCGGCGGCGGCCTGCGCATCTGGAATCCAGGCGTTTGTCGACGCCACCCATATCATCCAACGTGGCGAAGCGGACATTGTGATCACCGGTGGAACTGAAGCGGGGATCACTCCGGTTGCCATCGCCGGACTGGCGAATATGGGCGCGCTTTCACGGCGAAACGACGATCCCGCGGGCGCAAGCCGGCCGTTTGATAGCGGGCGCGACGGATTCGTCTTTTCCGAGGGCGGGGCAATCATGGTCCTCGAATCAGAAGAGCACGCCCTTGAGCGGGCGCAAAAATCATCTGCGAGGTCAAGGGCGGCGCTTATACATCGGACGCGTTTCACATCACAGCTCCCGATCCAAACGGTGAAGGCGCGGCGCTCGCGATGAAGCGCGCGCTCAAGTGGGCGGGCTTAGAACCGAGCGACGTGCAATACGTCGCCGCGCACGCGACCGCGACCCCGATCGGCGACATCGCCGAAACCGAGGCGATCAAAGGCGCTTTCGGCGATCATGCGCACAAGATGGCGATGTCGGCCAACAAGTCGATGGTCGGTCATCTGCTGGGCGCGGCCGGAGCGGTCTCGTCGCTCTCCTGCGTGATGGCGATCGCGAAGGGATAGTGCCGCCAACGATCAACCTGACTGATCCTGATCCGGCCTGCGATCTCGACTACGTGCCAAATGTCGCACGCAAAATCGACATCAACGTCGCTCTCGCCAACGGGTTCGGCTTTGGCGGCCAAAACGCCTGTGCGGTCTTCGCGAAGTACAACGGCGCGTAAAACGTTTGGCTTGATTCAGGTCGAATACGGCACGCCCTAACCGGCGTGCCGGCTCGCTCGTTGTAATGCGCGTGATAGTTGCTCCCGTATAATGTGTTTCACCCAAACGGGAGAAAAGCGAATAACGTATCCAGCTGGTCACATGTGGATACGATTGAATGGCATAACGCAGCCACATATCAATCAGCAGCGAGGTCAATCACTGCCGATGACAACTGCTAGAGACGATCGGGCAACTGGAAAATCGCTCCATGAGCAGCTCTTGCGAGGTGACCCGGATGCCGCAAGCGCCATCTATATTGCCTATCGCGATCGAGTGAGCGCGCACATTCGAGCGCAGGCACGCGCAAATGGCGAGCATCTGCCAGATGAAGACATGGTCATCGATGCAGCAACCGAGGCGTTTGCCAAGTATTTCGACAAACCGGAAAAGTTCAATCCTGACCTGAAATCGCTGCTTGGCTATCTCAACATGTCGGCACTCAGTGACTTCCTCAATCTTGTCGATAAACGAAAACGCAGGCCGCAACTACGTGTCGGAATTGAAGATGAAGTCTGGAATAAGTATGCAGACGATGACGCTCAGTCTTTTGAAGACGAGGTCATCGACCAAGACGATAGCGAACTTGTGCGGAAATTGAGAAGCCAGTGCGTAAGAACCGACGAAGACCGCATCATTTACGAACTTCTTCTCGACAAGGTCCGCGAGACCAGCAAGTGCCTGGAAGCGCTTGGATGGCCCGAGGGCGCGGAGAGCACGGAACGGCTCCGGAATGCGAAGGACCGAATCAAAAAGTGTCTCCAGCGGGCGCACAGCAGGTTCGTCCAGGAGAACCAGTGATGGGAATCCCTTTCGACGACGAGATGCAGGCAAAAATGACTCGAATGCTTGCCGCGAAACTCGCCGTATCACCGAAAACCATGTCGTGGGTAATCGACCAGTACAAGGAAATCGAGCACGTTGACGACGCTTCAGTTCAACGTATCCTCCAAATCAGCGCCAACGATTTCTATCACTTAGCAATTTGCGGCAGACCACGAGAAAATCTCTTCACAGAAGACCTCGAGACCTTCGCCGATCGGTTCAGCATCCCGCAACAACCGCTCGCGCGATTGGTCCGTAGGGTTGAGGCAATCACGAGCTTCCGCGAATACACCGACGTGGCTGCCGCTTCATTGCTGGCTGCCGCACGTGATATTGCTGAGGACAGGCCAGAACCTTACGACGTCGAGAAAGACGAGACCGGTTCAGAAGAGCCGGCGCCGGACGACGAGCAATGATTGCCGGTTGGCTCTCCAACGCCGCGGATTACTTCTGGGCGCAGACGGACCCGCCGGCAACCTATCCCCGCGACCTCACGCTGCCTGCACTGCGCGCGTTTGTTCTCGATGAGCAAGTCATCCTCGGACTGCGGGTCAGTTCAATTCAAAAGTGGTTTCTCAGCCGTAAGTGCGCGATCGACTTCCCCGAGCAGGATCGACGCCTTCGGGGCTGTCTGACGGCAATCGGAGGCTGCGCGATTGTCTTCATCGACGGCGCGGATAGCGATGCCGAACGTCGATTTACGTTTGCGCACGAGATTGCCCACCTCTTGCTCGATTACCGCCTCCCGCGAGTGCGGGCGATTTCCTTACTCGGACCTTCCATTCTCCAAGTCCTCGACTGTCTGCGGCCGCCAACAGAATCCGAACGTATCCATGCTGCTATAAAGAATTGCTCACTCGGTCTTTATTGCCATTTGCTCGATCGGCGGGATCAAACGGGACACGTTGCGTCCGTCGAGAGCCGTGCTGATCTCCTCGCTTGGGAGCTGCTGGCTCCAGACGAAGAACTCGAGCATCGGTACGAGAAAATCGATTTCTGCCGCCGAATTGTGCAACGAATTGATTCGCGTGTTCGGCCTGCCAGCTCCCGAGGCCGCGAAATACGCCGATCGCTGGACTCGCGCCCACTTTGGTCCGCAACCGCTCATCCGTCTCGTCTAGCGAGCAAATGCTATGTCCGACTCCGTCGCCAACCGAAGTCCGTCAATTGAGGACGCGTTTCTCGCGGCGTTTGGCGAGCCGATCAGCCGGACGTTCGATCTCACCACCTGGCGCGAGGCGGGTCGTCTGGGCGATCTGTATGGCCAACTTCAGCAGGAAATCGCAAGCGCCCAGGAACAAGTTGCGGCGCCCGCAAGTCGATTCGGGCCGAGGTCTTTCCCAGATTCAAGGAGCTCGTTAGCGAGCTTCCGTGCGCCGGCCTGTACAAGACCTCCACGCAGGATATCGAATCGGCCCAGCGCGGCCTTCTTTTCAACGGCGCGGTCGAAGCCGCAAACGGCACGGTCGTGGCGCATGAATCGCTCACTCTGTCGATCACGCAAGTCGGCGTCTGCCTGGTCTCGTACCGCGCCGACCGCGGATCCTGGGTTCATCGCCTCTATCGGCGCGACTTGCGGGAAACGGTGAGTGACCCTGCATCGCTTGCTCAGGAAATGATCAATCGCAGTCATCGCCACGAAAGCGACGATCAATCGGCCGGTATCCGCATGAGCGAGCTGTCGCGCCGAAGCTTGCGCTCGTACGCCGAACGCGCAACGCTTGTCGAATTGAGCGAGGCGCCCTGGAAAATGGGCATCGGCCATCCCGCGCCATATGAGTTGTTGACCGGTTCCGGCAGCCCCGACGTCATCCTCGCGAGTATCGACATGCTTAAGCGTCTGATTCTCAACTGCAAAACATTCGTCTTCGTTTCGCCGTCGCTCGCGCAGCGCGCATACCTCATGCTCGGCGATGCATTGAAGCCACTGGAATACGCGGTCATCGGCACGACGACCGATCAACTCATGTCGATCGTGAACACCGGACACTACTCAAACGCGATCGCGAAACAACTCCGCGCGTTCAACGAGATCGGGCCAAAACTCGTCTTTGGCTGCTACCGGGCGTCGGAGATCGGGCCAGCGCGTATCTTCTATGCCCACGTTGATCACGCGCACGAAGCTGCACAGATCGCGCTGGCCGACAGCCGCCTGCAAGAGCACCGGGGCTTTCCAGTCTTACTCGATCTCGCGGGCGAAATCTGCCGTACGAGCTTCGGCGCGGGCGATTTTGTCGCCACACTTCGCGACGCATACGCCGGCGCTGGTCAACCATATGATTTTCATCAAGAATACGGTTCGAGATAATAATTATGTCGATAAGGAGAGGGACGAGTGATGGCGGACGGTGAGCAAGATGCCGTTCTCGATGCGCCTACCGACGGATTGCGAGACCACATAGCGCGCGCTGGCGGTGAATGGCAAGAGCCTGTCGAATTCAAGGGCTCGGTTGGCCGGACGACGTTCGACGCTCCAGATAGCGAAGGACAACTCGATCACCGTGCTCCTCCCGCACGGCAACCTGCAGGCTCTCCCTCGCAAGCTCTCGTCCGCATCGTCAGTCGACCGGACGGACGGGAATATCTCGGCGTCGTCATCAAAGGTCCATTCGCTGAACCCGATGGTCTCCGCACCGACTCTCATCTCGTGATTACCACGACAATCCACGGTGGCATGTTCATGCCGAGCCACCATGGTCGAGTACAGGTGGAGCTACTCGGACAGCGGATTGAAGGTGTTCTCCAACCGCCGCAGTTTCGACCGCTTCCGAACAGTCCCGTATTTGTCCTCGACGAGTCTGAAACGATCGATGTCTTGCGCGTGCGGGGCGACATCCGCCTCGGTCTCGCGGTCGGACACACGAAGGTTCCGGTTGCTATTCCTTCAACAAGCAAGTCTGTGCTTCCTCGCCACTCCGCGATCATCGGCACCACTGGAGGAGGAAAATCGACAACTGTCGCCGGGTTCATCTCTAAGGCGCAGCAAGCCGGTCTCGCCGTCGTGCTTCTTGACGTCGAAGGCGAATACACCTTTCTCGATGAGCCGACCGACGACAAGACTATGATCGCGCGCCTCGGTCAGATCGGTGGGCGACCACAAGGTGTGACCGATATGACGCTCTATCACCTCGAAGGCCGCGAAACGGCGAATCCGCACCATCCTAATCCGAAGCCATTCACTCTCAAGTTTTCGGACCTCTCGCCTTATGCGGTCATTGAGATTCTCGATCTTTCCGACGCGCAACAGGAGCGTTTCCAACTCGCATACGACACAACGAAGAAGCTATTAAGAGAACAGAATCTCGTTCCGTCCGTCGACGACTCTGAGATCGATGAGTTTGAAGGGGGATATCCCGGCATGCGGCTCGATCACATGATCGACGTCTGTAGTGCTTTTCACGCCGCGCTTCAAAAATCAGACGCGTCCTTCATTTCGGCCGATTTCAAGCGGAAGGGCGCTGAATTGACGCGCGAGGTCAGCGCGCAAAGAGAGCGAACATCCCATCCAGTGAGCTGGCTGGCCCTGATCGGTCGCTTGCGCCGGCTGCATCGTCTCGGCGCGTTTGACAGCGCCAATGCCCGGTCGCTCAATTATGGGACGCTGCTCGAAGCGGGCAACGTCGGCGTGATCGATCTTTCCGATACCGAGTCACCTGATCTCAATAACCTCGTCATCACGGCCATTCTGCGCGGAATCCAAAAGGAACAGGAGCGGCTCTACGCCGAGGCCGAACGCGGTCACGATGCAATCCCGCGCACCCTTGTCATCATCGAGGAAGCGCACGAATTTCTCGCGAAAGAGCGGATCGACAAGATGCCTCACCTCTTCGCTCAGGTCGCCAGAATTGCCAAGCGCGGAAGAAAACGCTGGTTGGGCCTCGTGTTCGTTACGCAACTTCCACAACATCTTCCGAACCAGGTGATCGGACTTGTGAACAATTGGGTGATCCACAAGATCAGCGACACAACCGTGGTAACCACCTTGAAGCAGTCGGTCAGTGGCATCGATGAAAGCCTTTGGACTCGACTTCCAGGTCTCGCGCCCGGTCAGGCGATCGTCAGTTTCACGCACATGCACCGCCCGGTGCTGACCGCGATTGATCCAACACCCGCCAAGTTACGCATGGTTGATTAGCGTCCATTGCGCCTGTTTACGAGATCTTCGTAGGTATTCTTCCGGACGAATTTCTTCGTCCGGCGGCTGATAGAATGCGCCTACGCGCGTCGTTGCAACTATTGGAAGGGCGGCCGGTTGAAGATCACGGATGTTGAAGTCACGTACCTGAGGCTCCCTTCGATCGCGCTCGAAGCCAACGGCACGCAGGACTGCGCGGTCATCCAAGTACATACCGATGAGGGCATAACAGGAATCGGCGAAGCGGACTCGGCTCCGCTCGTCGTGAAGGCAATCGTCGAAGCTCCGCGTTCCCATTCGGTGATGGTTGGTCTCAAAGAAGTGCTGATCGGCGAGAATCCGCTCGACATTGAACGTCTGTGGCGCAAGATGTATCAAGCGTCGATCTACTACGGGCGACGCGGTGCTGTCATCCATGCAATCAGCGGCATCGATATCGCGCTTTGGGACATCAAAGGCAAAGCTGCAAAGCTGCCGCTTTGTGAACTCCTCGGCGGTAGCGTCAACGCCAAAATCCGCGCGTATGCCTCCGCGTTGTTCGGACGCGATGGGAAAGAAACTGGGGAGAAGGCCGCGCGATTCAAGGAAGCCGGTTTCACCGCGTTCAAGTTTGGTTGGAAGGACTTCGGCAAGGCGGAGCGAACCGACCGCGCGCACGTCGTAGGGATTCGCGACGCCGTCGGACCTGACATGCCGATCATGGTCGATGTCGGTTGGGCGTACGATAGCGGCGGTCCGGTTTGGGACGTTGCCACCGCTCTACGCCGCGCTCACATGCTCGCCGAGTACGACGTCTTCTGGTTGGAAGAACCGCTCCATCCGGACGATATGGACGGCTACGGTGAACTCTCAGACCGCTCCCCGGTCCGGATCGCGGCCGGCGAAGAACTTGCTACACTCTTCGAATTCCGTGAACTTATTGAACGCGGACACATCGACGTTCTGCAACCAGATGTTTCGCGGGCGGGTGGGGTCACCGAAACCGTGCGCATCGCCGCGCTGGCCCACGCCTATTCCAAACCAATTGTGCCGCATCACTACAGCAGCGGCATCCTCGGCACGGTCTCTGTTCATGTCAACGCCGCCATTCCGAACCATCTGTTTCAAGAAACTCCGGCTCCGGGCGAAGGTTCGGAGCTGAACACCGATCTCGTCTATCCTCGGGTTCAGCTCGACGATGACGGCTGTATCGTTATTCCAAAAGGACCGGGACTAGGGATCGTATTGAACATGGATGTCGTTGACAAATACCGAGTAGCGTAAGGATTTCACAATGGTTGAAACCCGATGGGCACGAATGCTCCGTCGCGTAACTGCGATGCACACGCAATGGAATCAAATGACGCATGACCTGACGCTCAATCAAGTCAACCACCACGAACGTGAAGGCGTCTTGCCGATCGCTTTTTCGCTGCATCACTTTGTGCTTGTCGAGGATCAATCAATCGCGCGCCGGGTCCTCAATGAAGCGCCTCTTTGGGAGAGCGGCGGTTGGGAGAAGCGTGTCGGCGCGACGGTTCCATCGGTGACCCGTGGCACGCCGATCGCGGTCGCGGAGACCTTGCAGTTTGGCGATTACGAATCCTGGCTGGGTTACCAATCCGCGGTATTCGACCTCACTGAGCAAACTCTTGAGGAACTCGCCGACGAGCGCTGGGATGAGATCGTGTTCGAAACGATGCCTAATCCACTCAAAGGTGGTTTTCTCGATCTCGTCGTCGGCGATCGCCCGGTCTATCTGGGCGACATGCTCGACGTCTTCATCGCCTATCACGGTAGCCGGCATCTCGGCGAGATTGAACACGCCCGGTCGTTGATCGGATTGCAAGGCGTCGGATAGACCGAGGCAACTCAGCATCGCTAACCAGTGCTTGCCTAGATACAATCTGACCTGTTCATCGAACCGTCCGCGCGGCAATGTTGCCGTGACCGGGTCGTGTTCAAGAGAGGTGGGACCATGGCTACCCGTGAATCATCCAACACCGGCGCGACCTGTGCTCTGGTCAAACTCGGTTCAACATATGAGGGCGCGCAGGGCTTGAGTTACTTCGAGGGAATCTCCACTGAAACCGTCGGCTCATCAGCGATTTGCATGCATTTGCTCACGATGCCGCCGGGAGCCCGGGCACATGCCCATCTGCACGAGAATCACGAAACCGCTATCTATCTCATTAGCGGCCAAGCCGAGACGTGGTATGGCGATCAACTCGAGCACTACATCGTCATGGAACCAGGCGACATGTTTTATATTCCGGCAGGGATCCCTCATTTGCCGGCGAACCCAAGCGACAGCGTATCCGCGACGGCCGTGATCGCGCGCACCGATCCGAACGAGCAAGAGAGTGTGGTGTTGCGTCCCGACTTGGAAAAGTTCGTTCCATCTCGATAGAAATCTGATTTGAAAGGCGTGTTGAATGCAGCGTTTTGAAGGGAAGACAGGGATCGTGACCGGTGGCGCTCGCGGCATCGGACGAGCGATTGCCGAACGTTTATCGAGCGAAGGCGCACGGATCATGATCGCCGATGTCGACGAGGCGACCGCACAAACGTCCACGAGGGAGCTTGGCGATCAAGTCATCGCGCAAAAAATGGACGTCACATCTGAGTCTTCATGGAAATCCGCTGTTGATCGCGCCATGAGCGAATGGGGCAAAATCGACATCCTCGTCAACAACGCCGGCATCGCTGGTCGTTCCGCCACGGTTTGGGATTACTCGCTCGACGAATGGAACCAGGTCATCGGAATCGACTTGACCGGGGTTTTTCTCGGGTGTCACACGGTTGTTCCACACATGATCGAGGCTGGTTATGGACGGATCGTAAACATCTCATCTGTGGCTGGAAAAGAGGGGAACCCAAACGCGGCGGCCTATTCCGCGGCAAAAGCAGGCGTCATCGGGCTGACCAAATCGCTGGCCAAGGAAGTTGCGACAAAGGGAATTCTCGTCAACGCGATTACGCCCGCGCCGATCGAGACTGAGATTCTGAAGCAAATCAGTCAAGAACATATCAATTACATGCTGAGCCGGATTCCAATGGGCCGGATTGGTCAACCGGAAGAAGTGGCAACCCTGGCGGCTTTCCTTGCCTCAGAGGAAGTTACCTTTTCGACCGGCGCCGTGTTCGACATTTCTGGCGGCCGAACGACCTATTGATCGAAGATAAGACAAAGCGGCGCCGGGCTATTGGGCCGGCGCCTTCGCTTGTTCTTGCCCATTCGAGCTCTGGATCTTCTCTAGCTGCTCTTTGAGCTCTTCATGCTGCTCGCAGAGGCTCTGATATTTTTGCTTCAGCTCATGCAGTGTATCGTCCGATTGATCTTCGGCATTCATGATTTCGTTGTCCGCTGACTCTATCGAGCGAATGATCTCATCGAGCTTGAGATGCGTCGCGAGCGCATCTCGATTTTGAGTGTGCTGGATGAGGAAGACCATCAGGAATGTAACGATCGTAGTTCCAGTGTTTATCACGAGTTGCCACGTGTCGGTAAATCCGAACACTGGACCCAAGAGTGCCCAGATGATGATGATTCCTAGCGCCCCCACAAATGCAACGTAGCTACCGCTGAGTTCGGCGACCCGTGATGAAAACTTTGTAAACCATCGCGACATCGCGAATGCCTTTCCAGGTGATCGAGACAGAAACCAAAGTCCCGCCCCTCTAAGGCAACTTACGTTCCAAGCCATTTGTCTGATCTGTTTGGTGGCGTTCAGCCGGCAAGTTGCACTTCGGTCGCTGGCTCTCCAACTGGCGACGGCGTTTTGCGTAGATGGCGAACCGGCGTCCGTAGCAGCCAAACGCCGGCAAGCGCCATCGAGGTGCTCGCGAAAACTACCGTGAAGCGCAACCCAACCGAACTACCCATCCAGCCACCAACGACTGCCCCGATCAACATCGCGCCAAACTCCAGAACGCGCATGCTGCCATTGATTCGTCCCAATACGTTGGCGGGTGCAATCGCTTGGCGGAGGCTGATCTCATCGATGATGTAGACCGTCGCCGCTCCATCGGCGATCAATTGCTGCGCGATGAGCAAGATCACTGAAAATACGGTCACGCCGGTTGCGAATGCGATCATCCCTTGGCCAGCGCCCGTTACCACCAATCCCGCAATCATGGCCGGTCCCAGGCCAAGCCAAAGCGTGACCTTTTGGGCCAGGATTGAACCGGCAAGCGAACTGATTCCGCCGACCGCGAAAATCACCCCGAGCGCGCCTGGATTGAATCCCAATTCCCTATTCACGTACAGCAGGTAGACAACACCATTGACCCGGAAACTGAAATCCAAGATGACATTGGCGACGGCCAGACTTCGGAGAATTGGTTCTCTGAGTAACACCCGGAGTCCATCGGTAATCTCTTCGCGGATGTGTTTCCGTTCCTCGACCGGCTTGGCGGGAGGCTCTGGCGACTCGATGCGATGGACAAAATAGGCAGATGCGAGGAATGTCACGGCGTCGATAACCATCGCCCCAGGCGCGGAGAGCAATTGGACGAGCCATCCTCCAGAACTAAACGCAGCAGTTTCGGAAATCGCCGCGCTCGCCGCGAGTTTGGCGTTGCCTTCGACGAGCTCATCTGACCGCACCAAGCTCGGCAAATAGGCCTGATAGGCGACATCAAAAAACGTCGAGAAGACGCTCACGAGCGCGGCAACCACATAAAGGAGTTCCATTCGAACTTCATCGAAGAGAGCGGCGACAGGGACGGTCATCACGAGCACGGCTCTCGCCAGATCAGACACGATCATGATCGGTCTTCGCGGTAAGCGATCGACCCACGCCCCGGCGAACAAGCCCAAAAGAAATGCGGGTGTCATTTCGGCGATGCCTAGGAGGGCTATCTGAAACGCGTTCGCATCGAGCGTCAGAATCGCGGCGAATGGCAAAGCGGTTCGAGTGATCAGCGACCCGAATAGGGATATTGATTCCGCTGACCACAATCGAACGAAATCTTTATGCGACCAAAGACCTGTTCGAAACCGCCGCAAGCACACTCCTAACATGATCTGGCGACGCCAGTCCCACATGAGTACCGACGAACCAGTTTAGTCAGTCCCGAAATCGACGTGCCTCCTACCAGCCAACAGGACTTAGTGGGAGTCGCGTGCAATTGCGGATTCGGCAAGATACCCGCATCATAGTGGCAACACGCGAAGCCCCGAGCAATGTTCACCCGAGTGCGGTGGCGGTCCCGCCGGTGAGCCACGAGAGGACCCGTCGCGCGAGTCCGTCACGAACCGGAGAGACAAAGCCCCGTGAGCTCACCGATGCGAGTCGATCGCCCGCGCCTTCAAGAGGACCGGCTCATTCATAAAACGACGATTGGTCGGATTGAACCGACCGAAGACGACCGGCCACCAGTTTGTCCCCGGTGCCAAAAGCGACTGGTTATCCTGGCGACCCATCACGACCTCGACTCGCACGGAAAACGGGTCCGTCGCCAGCTCTGGGGCTGCCCGCGAGGTCATGCGACTGTTTATCGCACAGGCGGCTCCTTTGGCGGCATGGAAGTGCTGCCAGATGTGTCACCGTGAAATTGAAGTGAAAGCGGTCGCCTGGCGAGCGAGCAGATCTCAACGGCTAGGTGGGTTCGGCTCACGCAGGTTCTTGGCGGAAGATCCAGTAGGGTAGGTCGCTTCCGGCCAAGACGTCAGCCGCGATGACCTCGAACCCCAACCGCTTATAGAACTCGACATTCGACTCAGTCGTTGTCCACAAGCAAGTAGGACACGCATCTTCAGCGGCGCATTTCAAAAACACGCGTACGAGCGCAGACCCAATTCCTGTGCCTTGTTCAGCCGGATCAACCCCAAGTAACCCTATATACCAACACGGCGATGGAACGAGACGAGCCTGGTGCTCTTCAATAGGATTCACCAGCTCCTCGAACCGATGAACTGTTTCTTCGCCAATGATCACTTGGAGCGGCTGCAGTCCGGCTTCGATCATTCGCTCGACCGAAGGCTCAGCAGGGGGCATCCGCCAGCCGTAGAGAAGCCCTACTGGTTCCTTCGCAGGGACAAAGACCTTACCGACCAGCTTCGCATAGCGAATCCCTTGCTCAAACATAAGCGGCGCAAGTCGCGCTCGTTCGTCCTCATCCGGCAGAACGAGACTCCATGAGATTCACATTGTGGAACGCTCGCGCGCACGCCTTCGAAGCCTCGGTAATTTGGTCGTCAACCAAAGGCACAATATCAATGCGGTGTCTCACCGCCCAAATACTCCTCGTTGAATTGTTTCAAAGCCCGATGCGATAGGCGGTGAACTCGGAAACTTGATCACCTTGTAGCGCCAAGAAAATAGGCACGAGGAGCGGCGGCGCTTCGGTCGCGTCGGGCGGACGTTGGATCGAAAGCACAAACGCAACCCGACCCCCATCATCCACAACGAGGTCGACGGACTCTCCTGATCCGCTCGGCTCAGCTTCGAAAATTGCGTCGAAGGCAGCTCGTACAGCTTCGGGCCCTCCCTCCCGCACGAGCCCGCCTTCGGCATACTGTTTCACCTGGCAATCCGCCGTGAACAACGTATCTATCACGCTTGGGTCGCGCGAGTTGATCGCCCTAATCATCTGCTCGACGATTTCCGTGGGTCGTCCAGTCAATTGGGATGGAGCCGAAATATCTTGCGTCCCAGTCAGCGGCAATTGCGCCGAACGACCATTCCGGCTCCTGCCAAGACCCATCATGAACAGATCGACGGCAGCAAATGCCTGCTCCGTTCCGGGACCCAGGAAAACGTCGTGGCGTGCCCCGATGACTGTCTCGACGCGTAGCGGAGCTTTCGTCATCGTCGTCTTCAGACGATCGACGAATTCTTGCGGGATATCTCCGCGTTGACCTCGAACGAATAGCGTCGGGCACTCGATTCTCGCCAACACATCCCAATCGGATCGGGGAACGGACGCCGCCGCAATTCGCTCGACGATGTCGAGGTCGTATCGCCAGCGAACGCTCCCATCCTCCTGCTCGATGAGATCGATTGGCATATCATGGCGCGCTCGTTCCAACGACAGACCCAGGGTCTCACGGTAGTAGGTAACCGCATCCTCGTTGCTCGCGAACGTCGGCGGGATGGTCTGCGCGAGTTCGATCCGTCTCGCGGCTCTCGCTTCGTTCACCTCGGGCGCAGTGTCTCCGACGATAAGTCCACAGATCGCATCTGGATGCAGAGCCGCGAGGCGATAGGCCACCAACCCACCATGCATGCGGCCGATCACGACAGGACGCGCCAGCCCGATCTCTTTGATCAGGCCCGCAACATCATCAGCCATCGTGTTGGGATCGTAGCCGTCATCTGGATGACCCGAGCCGCCGCGGCCACGAAGATCTGGTGCGATCACCCGAGACCAGCGCGCCAAATGGGCAGCGAGATTTGCCATCCCTTCTCCGGTTTGGAGGATGCCATGCAGAACGACCACCGGCGGCCGAGTTGGCGCGGAGGGACCTTCCCATTCCAAATAGCTGAGTTCAATTCCATTCGCCGGAGCGCGGCGTTCTTCTGGAAGCTGTCGCTCACCCAGAAGCCGGCCCGCTCCCTTTCGCTCAACCGCTTCCGTCATGACAGCCTCCAGTCAACTGTGCTCACTCGACTGATTAGAAGTTCCTGGAAGCATACTAATCCAAACGCGTATCAGCCTGTCGACGAGATTAGCCGCGCGCCGATTTCGCAGCCTCGGCCAATCGACCGATCGACGCGGTGTTGAGCGGATAAAGATTGCAGATGACGTGACCTACACCGGCGTCGGCGTAGGCTTTGAGCCCGGCTGCGACATCGGCAACGCCACCGGCAATAAACTTCGTCGCATCGCCGACATTGTCCGGCGTTGACCCAAGCTCGGGAAATGCCACGTTCAATCCAGCGGTGACTTCGAGCGTTGCTGGATCCCGGTCGATTTCAGTGCAAGCTTGGTCCATCGATGCGCGCCGTTCGGCAATGTCACCAACTTCGCCGTGCCACGCGGTGTTCCAGCTATCGGCAAACTTCGCCGTAAGTTCAAGCATCCTTGGCTGGCGAGAGGCAACCAGAACTGGGATTGCGCGGGACGGCCGGGGCAGCATCTGACACTTTGGAGCCGAATAATACTTGCCGGTGAAATCTACTTCGCCCTTCTTGACCAGTGGCACGATGATTTCGAGCGCTTCCTCGAAGCGACTGACCCTATTAGCGAATGAGATACCGAAGGTATCGAATTCTGGTTGGTGCCACCCGGCGCCTAGCCCAAGAATGATCCGGCCCCCACTTACTTCGTCGAGGGTTACCGCCATTTTGGCCAACACTGCCGGATTTCTGAACGCCGTGCACAACACGAGCGCGCCGAGTTCAACGCGTGACGTGGCATCGGCCAGAGCAGACCAAATCGTCCATCCCTCGAGCACTCCCGACGGATCTTGATCTTTGAACTGATAAAAGAGGTGATCGTAGACCCAGACAGAATCGAGCCCATCCGCTTCAGCCCGAAGCGCCATCTCACGAATCTGGCTGTAGGGAAAGGGCTGGCCAAGATCCTCACGTTCGCCGAGAGGAAGAATCACGCCGATTTTCATCCAATCTCCTTGCTCAATTTCGTTCACAGCGGTTTCGTTCGCCAAAGGCTACACTCTATGGCCGAGGTCGCATTCACGCAACGCCTTTGATGAAATCCGACTTGGTTGCAACAAGCCGGCTATTTGATTGCGAACCGAAAACTTCGGGAAGATATGGTTTCAGGATCCGAAACAACTGAGCGGACGACCGCTTCCCCAGCCGGACGGCGGCATAAATCTCGTGGCCTCAGCGGTGGCCGATATGGTCGTGTCCTTCAGAACGAGCAGTTTCGCTTGCTCTGGTTTTCTCAGCTTTGCGCCTCAGTCAGCGACTCACTTTCACAGGTTGTGTTGCCGCTCTTTGTCTATAACCTCACCCAATCCGCAGGGCTGCTCGGTTTCGTTTTCGCCATGCAACGCGCGGCGCAGCTCGCCGTTTCGCCAATCACCGGGGTGGTCGCTGATCGCTTCAATCGGCGCCGGATTATGCTGACCTGCGATCTCACGCGAGCAGCCTTGCTTGCGATCATGTGCTTCGCGAGCGAGGTCTGGCAGGTCGCCGTGATCGCTGTTCTCGTCTCAGTTGCGAGCGCCTTCGCGCGCCCAGCAGAACTTGCGACTGTGCCGACACTCGTTCCTCCTGAAGATCTAGTCCCTGCGCTGTCGTTATCCCAGGTTTCGTGGAGCATCATTCGCATCGTCGGACCGGCAGCGGGCGGCGGCATCTTCAGCGTTGTCGGTGCGCGGCCGGCATTTGCCATCGAGACGCTGGTCTACCTCGGATCGTTCATGTTCCTTTATCGATTGCACATTCCGAATACGATTCTGCGACCCGCTGGAAGCTTCTTTACTTCTGCCTGGCGCGATTTCATCGATGGGCTGCGTACGGTTTGGCAAATCCGCGTGGTCCGCGCGATCACCGGCACCGAGGCCCTGTGGAGCTTGATCGCAGCATCCTTAAGCATCGCCACCGTCGTTCTTACCGAAGAGGAGATGAATCTCGGAGACCGTGCCGGCACGGTGTATAGCCTGCTCGTCGCATCGATAAGTGCGGGCGCGGTCATTGGAGCGCTCATCGCTCATCGGGTCGAGGCAAGTTTCGGTCGCGCGCGCTTGATGATCGTCGGTTATCTCGGTCCGCTGTTTATCGTTCCCGTTATGTTTACTCCGCCCACATGGTTCATCTTCATCCTGTTTTTCTTGCTTGGCTTTACGGACGCCTGGGCTGTGATTTCCTATCAGTCGTTCCTCGCGGAGGCAGTCGAGGATGAGCTTCGCGGCCGGGTTTACGCGACGTGGGCAGCGATGGTGGTGCTTGGTTCCCTGATCGCGAGCGCCGTGGTCGGTTGGTCAACCTCCCATATCGGAGCGGCAGTGACGATTGGTCTCTCGGGACTGATCGTTGGGATTGGCGGACCCTTGCTCCTCATCCTTTCCGGCGCGGGCTCGGTGCTCCGAACTCAGCATGCGGAAACCGCCTAGGTTTCGCCATCGCCAAGCGATTCGGCTCGGTTACAATGCACGCTGGTCCGCCATGCGAGGCGGTGTTTAACTTTGAGCGGGGCGGAGGAACCGTCGGAATGAGTCCACTTCTGGGTCGCAAGAAAAAAGAGTCCGTCGTGGCCGCGTCCGGACCGACGTTGTTGCCAGGTGGATGGCGATTCAGCTTGAAGGGCTCGCCACGGCATTATGATGATGTGCTCGAAATAATCGAAGCGGGTAGGGATGCCAAGGTCTACTTCGGCGAGGCGCTTGCGTACGAGCGGGGCGCCGGTGTCGCACTTTGGCGCGTGAGCGCGACCGGTTTTTCCTGGTTGCCGAAACTCTACGAGTGGTGGGCAGAGCAAGAGCGCATTGAACCGATTCAATTCACCTTCCACCTCTATTTGCCCGATAATCCGAAATACCCCGCCCTCGACCTCCGCGAGCACAAACCGGAGGACGTGGAAGCCTTCATCAAGGAACACGCTCCACAAACTTAACCCAATGAGAATCGTGCGAAACAAAAACCGCCCCGGACAATTGTCCGGGGCGGCTATGTTGAGTCTTGTGCGACGGGCTCGATGCCAGCGAGTGTTATCGGATCAATCGGCGCCGATCTTCATCTCCTGGTCATCCGCCGCCGGTAGGACGGCGACGGGGGCGCGTTCTGGGTGAACTTTCCAACAATTCCCAACCGACTCCGTTGCATTGCATCGTGCCGCATCCTGCTCTCCTCGCACCGCCCAACCAAGTGAGCATCGCAACGGGGTCAGCCCGTCCGCTTCAAACGAGGATGAGAGTCGCAAGCGCGACAACATCGGACACCCATAGCGCCCCGGCTCCGCCGTTGGCTCCTCTTCTAAGAGGGGCCGGCGTAGCTCGCGGCTCATGCCGAACACCTTTCGCATATCCACGTTGCCGTGGCTCCGGCCGAATTGCCAACCTCAAACGGGATTCCCCGTCCCCCAAGGGAGGTCATGTCGGCCGGTTGACGCTTGGTTCGCTCGCACAAATCAGAACCAAGTCGTTAAGGCAGTATATACCACCGCCCAACCTGAAAGATTCCAACCGGCCCCACACCGTCACCCGTATACTTCCGGGCCACGAGGCCAATATCGACAATATCAATTGAGTAAGGACGGGTATGGACTACCTTTGGGTCGGTTTGGGTGGGTTGGTAGGCGCTAATGCTCGCTTTATCCTGGGACGGGCAATCGCCGATCGCGCCGGGTCTTCTTTTCCCTTCAGCACATTTACGATTAACATCACGGGTTCGTTGCTCATTGGAATCATCATGACCTTATTGACCGAGCGCTGGATCGCCGATCCAGCTTGGCGACTCGTTCTCGTCGTGGGCTTCCTTGGTGGCTACACCACGTTCAGCAGTTACACATTCGAAGCCATCAACTTGTTCCAGGAGGGCCAAGCCGCCCGCGCCTTCATCTACATCGTCGGAAGCAACGCCTTGGGATTGATCGGGTGCTATTTTGGAATCGTGATTGCGAGGTCATTGGCGGGGTAGCGTTTCAACACACTAGGGATTCGAAAAAGCATTTCCCACGCGGACAACATCGACCGCTTCGAGGTCGACCAAACTGCCAGGTCGCGAACCACATGATGTACAACTAATCGTCGAACTTCCTCGACAAACCAAAGAGTCCGAACAGATCTGGGTTTGTGAACCGCGTGAGCGATGCGATTGCACCATGTTCGATGGCAATGACGAGTACCGCGTGAGCCACGAATGCCCCGACGTCATCTTCCCGGGAATAGACGGCGAACGCCGGCTGCCGGTTCGCTCGTATCGGCACAAGCCGGAACCGGTCTAGGCGGCCACCTCCCGGTACGGTGGCAAGGAACTCCCCAATCTCGTCTCGCCCAACATAGCGCGCGGGCAGCGGCGGCATAGTGAAGACAGCATCCTCCGTCAATATGCCTACAATCGATGGGATATCCGCTGTATGCCAGGCATCAACTAGCCGTCGCACGAGAGCTTGTTCGGTGGCGCTGCTGGCGCCTGAGTGAATGCGCGCAACGCGCGCGGCGATTCGCTCCTGTTCAAGCGTGGCTCGGGCTCTCTGAAGCGTGCTGTTGATGCCGGCGACACTTGTCGCCAGCATCGTCGCTACCTCCGCCGCCGAATAGCCAATGACATCGCGAAGTAGGAGTGTGGCGCGCTGACGAGGAGGGAGCAGCTGGACCGCTGCGACGAAGGCGAGTTCAACGCTTTCCGCTTGTTCAATCGTTTCTTCGGGACCCGACTGGCTTGAATTCAATTCATCGAGGAGAAAGTCGGGATACGGGTCAAGATTCACCTGCTCACCTTGGGACCGCCCATCCTTCGCTCGATCATTGAGAGAAACAGCGATGACCTCTCTTCGTCGAGTTCGCCGGGTCAATACGGTCAGGCAGACATTGGTGGCGATCCGGTAGACCCAGGCGCGAAACGGAGCGCGCGGCTCGAAGCGATCGATCTGGCGCCAGGCCCGCAT
The DNA here is from genome assembly GCA_963737985.1 of uncultured Chloroflexia bacterium. GTDB lineage: Bacteria > Chloroflexota > Chloroflexia > Thermomicrobiales > UBA6265 > CAVTUU01. The sequence goes on from CAVTUU010000009.1 coordinate 143,005, forward strand.
CAGTGTCTCTTGGAGGGCGTCATCCGCATCGTCGATGGTTCCGAGCATCCGGTAGCAGTGGACGTGGACCTCGCGTTGGAGAGGTCGCGTCAACTCTTCGAATGCATGCTTATCTCCCGCGGCCGCCGCGGCGAGACGTTCCATCTCAAGCTCTCTGCCAACGTCGACGATCTTCTCTATCCTCAAGGTTTTTCATATTCGGCCGCAGGAGGAGGCGTTCGCTTGGGGTGCATGCCTCCTCCTGCTCAAGGATTACTCTTTGCCGAGGTCTCTCGAATACGAGTCACCTGCTCCAAAAACCATACGAGCCGACTTCGCGCAGTTGGACCGGCATGGGAGGTTCCTCGCAACGATCGTTGATATCCTGCTGAAATGCGCGGAAGGCCGCGACTTCCATCAGTGGGTTCTGACCATCTTCAGCTTCGTTCGCCGCCACATGTACGAAGCTGACGCCGTCTTCCAGAACGAAGGTAGCGTAGCGAATGCCCATTGGCGCGGTTTGCCGAAGTTCCTCATAGACCTGCTTCACAAGTTCCTCATTCTTGGCGGCCTGATCGGGCTTGACCTTATAGCGCACCATGACCTGTCTCACGTCTGATCTCCTGATGAGCGATCGTAGCGTTGCGCCGAATTTAGCGCTCACCCATATAACTCATCTCAGGCATCAAACTCATCGGTGGGTCGTCACGCGCCGTTCACGTCCGAATTTATTGCGCCAGATACCCACCATCGACCGACAAAATGGCGCCGGTGATGAAGGAGGCATCGTCAGAGGCGAGGAAGAGGATCGCCTTGGCAACCTCCTCGGGGTCGCCGATGCGGCCCATTGGGTGGGCCTTCTTGATCGCCTCAAGATATTCGAGGCCGCCTGGTTCTTCAGGTAGGCGCTGGACTCGCTCCGTGTTGATCGTGCCTGGCGCTACCGCGTTGACGCGAATACCCTGATCCGCCCACTCGATAGCAAGATGCTTCGTGATCCCGGTCGCCACGAATTTGGCCGGTCCGTAGGTCGATTGACGTTTCTGGCCGGCCATGCCCGATATCGACGAAAGGCAAACGATCGACCCGCCGCCGGTCTGAAGCATTGCCTCGATGGCGTACTTGCAGGTGAGAAACATGCCGCGGCCGTCGATCGCCATCACCTTGTCCCAATCATCGCCGGTTGATTCAGTGATCGCGCCCAAGGGAATGATGCCGGCGTTTGCCACGAGAACGTCGATCTTGCCCCAACGATCGACGCCCGCCTGAATCATCTGCTTGGCATCGGCATCGAGAGAGACGTCACCAACGACCGCTTCGATCTGGGCTCCGCGATCGGCCAACTCATCCATCAACTTGAGGAGCGGTCGCTCCTGAACGTCTGTCACGACGAGCTTCGCGCCTTCCCGGGCAAACACGGTTGCAGTCGCGCGCCCAATGCCAAACGCGGCCCCAGTTACGACAGCTATCTTGCCGCTCAAGCGCCCGAGACCGCCGGACATGTAGTCTGACATCCTCGTCTCCCGAATCTATTACGCGATCGCGCGCTCGATATCGAGTGTGCCGTTTGCGGCCGCCTTCTTGAAGTCCTCGATTGTCTGGCGCACTCCATCTTTGAGTGATCGCCAACCGTTGTCACCAAGCGCTGCCTGGTACGCAGAGCTGTCGACGTCATCTGGGACCTCGATCGGCTTGGTTTCGTGGGTGATCTTGCCTTTCATGTCGGGAGTCGCCGCTTCGATCGCGGCCACGACATCGTCGATCGAGGCAGTGGCGCCGCCGAGATTGAAGACAGGCGCGCCGTCGAGCGGTGTGCGCACGGCGTGGATGAATGCCTTTGCCACATCGTCGGCATGTTGGTAGACCGCCGAACCACCGAACGAGATGCGATACGGCCTTCCAACCGCGGCGGAAAGCATCGCCTTTGTTGGCGTCGAGCTGACTCCTTGATCGCGGCCTGGTCCATAGACGAAGAAGGGCCGCAGGCCGGTGCTCCGGATTTGCCAATCTTGCCAATAGATTCGAGCGTAGCCTTCGTTCGCTTGCTTGGTCACGCCGTAGAGTGATGCGGGAATCAGCGGGGCATCATGAGCGATCGGCCCGGGCGGATAGAGTGCCGACGGACCATAGACTCCAACCGAGCTGGCATAGACGAGCCCCTTGATCTGGTCGGCGTGATTGCGCGCAGTCTCGTAAACAATGGCCGAGCCAACGACATTTACTCGCGCACCCTGCACCGGGTTGGCGCGGACAAATGGAACCTGAAAAGCGGCGAGGTGGATGATGTGCGTAATTCCGTTTTCGGTCACGACCTGATCGAACCGCTCCTGATCGGTGATATCTCCTTCGAGGATGTTGACCTTGCCGAGCGATGCCTCGTCCATGATCAGCTTCAACCGATGAGGATTTCCGGGCAGATCATATGTGTAGACTGCCGCCCCTTCCGCGACAAGCCGTTTCACCGACCATGCGCCAATGCAACCAAACGCTCCAGTTACCAGATACCGATCGTCAGCCATAGTTCCTTCCCAACATCTGTCGTTTCGAGTGCCATATTTGTGGCGCTCATCCCCGAGGAATGAATGCGATCGCTCGCCCGGGACCGCCCGATGAGCCTTCAATCTTGAGAGGCAAAAACATGAACAGCGCTCCGCGCGGCGGCAACCTGACCAGGTTGGTCAGCAGTTCGATATACAGCATTCCGCGGCCGAGACCATACCAATGCGCCGATGGTCCGTTGTGCGACGAACCGATACTTGCGCCATCAATGCCGATCGTGGTGATCCCTTTGCCGAGCAGGTATTCGAGCGCGGGCTCGTCCGGTGTCGGCCAACCGGGATCACGTTGAAGGACGAACGAGGAGGTGATGTACGCTTGGCCCTCCGGCATATCGACATAGTGCCGGTCCCAGTCGCTGCGGAACAGCACGATCTCGCCTTCCCGCAAATCGCCGTGCTCAGCTTCCCACCGCTGGATGTGCTTCGGAAGAATCTCCGGACTGACGCCAGGCTCGCCGGTGTCAGTCAACTCGCTGACATCGATAACCACCGCTGGCCCAATGAGCCTCCCGAGTTCGACTTTGTCCCCGGTGGTCAGACCATGCTCGTTGGCATGTGGCAGGCCTGAATCCGGCGGCGGAATGAAGTGCGCCGGTGCGTCGAAATGTGTCCCGCAGTGTTCGTCGAGGGTGAGCCACGCGGTGTGGTACGGGCCGCGAAAGCCGTGGAGCGGTTGGACCTGATCGCTCCGGTTCGTGTACCAGTTGTAGACCTTGCGTTGAAACGGCATGTGGGTCGGCCAGGCAGGTGGGAGCCGCTCGGCCAGCGTTACGGTGAGGTCGACAAGCTCGGAATTCGCCAGAAGTTCGCCGACCGACTCGAGTCCTGTTGTAGACCCGGAATTCGAGGTTGTCACACGCGGACTCCTTGATCCCGATTGCAGCCGGAACGCGCCCTCCCGGCTTGGTGCTGTGCTGGAAGAATCTCATGGGAATTCTTGACCGGCAACCAGAGCGCAAGTCCTTCCTCTATCGAGTCGCCAGAATCAAAGTGGCGTTCGCTATTCGGTGCGCGTTTGGACCTTTTCCAGACGGAGGGCGAGGACGTTCAGTAAGAGCGCCGCGAGAAGAATGATGCCCTGGAGCGCCTCTTTGAAATAGATGCTGATATTCGGCAAGAGATTCAGCCCGTTCGACAGAATGCCGAAGATGCACAGACCGATGAGGGTGTTCTTGATGCCACCCTCGCCGCCGAACAGCGAAGTGCCGCCAAGCACCACAGCCGCCACAGTTGACAGAAGGAGGTCACCGCCCGCCGCCGGGTTCGCACTATGTAAGCGGCCGACGAACAAGAGCCCGGAACAGCCTGCTGTTAACGCGCAGATCATCAGCGACATCATGACCACCTGCCGCGTATTAACACCTGACATCTCCGCGGCCTCGCGGTTGCCTCCGGTCATGTACACGTATCGCCCAAATTTCGTGTAGCTCAAAATAATGTCGCCAACTGCCAAGAACCCGAGAGCGACGAGCCCAATGACGGGAATCCCGAGCACCTTGTCGCCCGCGCCCCCGAGGTGGCTGAGAAGAGACGGGACTTTCCCAATCGGCTTGCCCTCAGAAACGTAAACAGACAACCCATGAGCAATGGTGAGCATGGCCAGCGTCATCATGAAGGATGGAATGCCAACATAGGCGACCATAAAGCCATTCAGAAGTCCGAGCAGCGTCGCGACGGCAACGGAGACGAGGATGCCCCAGGAACCGAGATGAGGCCAATTCTCACCGACAAAGAGCGCCGCGCAGACAACGCCGGTCAACGTCGATATTGACCCGATGCTCAGGTCGATTTCGGCGCAGAGAAGCACGAAGGTGACGCCAGTCGCCGCGACGGCGACCGGACCGATTTGCGTGACGACGTTTTGCAGGTTGCGCGTCGTCAGGAAAACGTCAGTGACAAGACTGAAAAAGATGAACATGCAGACGAGAGTGGTAAGCGGAGCGAGCATGCGCGCGTGGCGGCTGCCCCAACGCAACGTGGATTGACCGAAACTTGATGAAGCCCGGTCGCCGCCAATCCCCGGTGCGAGCCCCTCAGGAATCTGCTGTGCCATGAACCTTCTCCCTGCAACCGTCTCGCGTCGGTCATCGACGCTTCAAACCACAATCGATCAACACCGATCATCTGGTGGCGCTCCACCATTTGCGGAGCCTGAAAGGAGCTACGCGAAGCTCAAGAGCAGATCCTTTGAAACGCGTTCATGTGCAAACTCTTTGGTCACTCGTCCCTTAGACATGACCAGTACTCGATCTGATTCGGAAAGGACTGTTTCGGGTTCGGTCGACATCAAGATGATCGCGACCCCTTCGCTCTTTAGTGTCTGAATCAAGTCGAGAACTTCTCGTTTGGCGCCCACGTCCATCCCGCGCGTTGGCTCATTGAGGATGAGCAACTTCGGTTGCTGCGTGAGCCACTTGGCGAAGACAACCTTTTGTTGATTGCCGCCACTGAGGTATCCGGCCTTCAGCGTGGGGAGGGCTGGTCGCACGCCGGTGCGCTTCACGAGATCAGTCGCGACCCCGATTTCTGACCTTTGTGTGAACAGTGACGGGACAAGGTCATCGAGGTGGGCAAGGGTGATGTTCTTGTAAATCTCGTGCCGGGGGAACAATGTCGCCCGGCGGTTCTCCGTGAGATAGGCAATGCCGAGCCGCTTCGCTTCCTGGGCCGTTTTCGGCTGAATTTGACGGTTATCAAGGTAGATCCCGCCCGACCGCGGCCGCACCTGGCCGAACAGCGAACGTGCAACCTCAGTCATTCCAGCCCCAAGAAACCCGAACATCCCCAGAATCTCGCCCGAACGGACCGAAAAGGACACATCGATGAAAGCGCCGGGTACGGTTAATTGTTCGAGCCGCAGCACTTCTGGACCGTCGACCGGCGGCGGAAGTTGCACGTCACCTTCATAGCTCTCCGCGAGCACACTTGCGTCTCTACCGATCATTAACTCAATCAAGCGGTGCTTGGTCAGACCCTGGATCGGCAATGTCGCGACCTTGCGCGCGTTTTTGAGTACGGTCACCCGATCGGCAACCGCCACGACGTCCTCCAGAAAATGGGATATGAAAATCAAACTCTTGCCACGTGCCTTGAGTTGGCGCATCAGCCCAAAGAGGCGCTCGGCCTCGGGCGCGGAAAGCGCGGAGGTCGGCTCGTCCAGGATGATGATGTCCGCTCCAGAGAAAACGACCCGGGAAATTTCCACAAGCTGCTGGGAACCAAGCGAAAACTTGTTCAGCCTTTCGCTGGCATCGAGATCGATCCCGAGTGATCGCAATTGAGAAGCGGCCTCTCGATTCATCCGCTTCCAATTGACCAACCCAACCCGGTTTGTCAGTTGCCTTCCCAGGAAGACATTCTCCGCGACGGTCAGCGCGGGCATGCCAGTCAGTTCCTGGTAGATCATGCCGATACCGCGCGCCTTCGCATCAGCCGGCGAGTTGAATCGAATCGTTTCACCGCGAAGGAGCAACTCGCCTTCATCCGGTGAATGCACGCCGCTCAGGATCTTCATCAGCGTGCTTTTACCAGCGCCGTTTTCGCCAACTAGGCCGTGGATTTCACCGGGCGCGAGATCGAAATCGACACCATCGAGTGCCGTCGCCCCGCCGAACCGCTTTGTTGCGCCGGCGAGTGCGAGAAGGGGCGCGGCCGGCTGCCCGGCAACGTGTTCTTCAACGTGTTCCGTCATTTGTAGGCGCACCAGACCGTTAAGAGTCGTCCGGTCAAGCACGAGGGATGGAGTGCTCGCACTCCATCCCTTTGCGCTCAAACGGACTCGCGAGCCTGTTAGTAGAGCAGGTTGTCTCCGAGCCAGATATAGCCAGGAGCATTGTCTTTCGTGATCGGGCCGCCGTCCGTGCGGATGAACTTCGGAAAGTCTCCGTAGTCCTTCTTGTACTTGTCGGTGCCGGAGATGGTCAGGTAGCCAGCCCAGATCGCACCGCCGTGAATGCGGCCCGACGGGTTGATGGTCGAAGCAGTCATCTTGTCGGCGATGATCGCCTCGCAGACATTCCGCAGACCATCGACGCCAGTGATCTTGACCTGATCCTGCATGCTGGCCGCTTCGACAACCGCTCGCGCGGCGAGCGCCATGTCGTCACTGTGGAAGAAGCCGCCCTTGACGTCAGGGTAGCGCTGAAGCAGGTCTTGCCAAAGGCTGGCAACCTTTTCAACCTGCCAGTCGCCAGGCGTTTCGTCGACAACTTCGATGTTCGGATATTGCGCGAGAACGTTGTGGAAGCCCTGGGCGCGACCTTGAGCGCCAGTGTGCGATAGCTGGCCCTGCGTATGAATGACCTTGCCCTCGCCGCCGATGGCCTCGAACAGTTGCTTGCTGGACGTTTCGCCCATGTAGATGTTGTCGGGCTCGAGGAATGTCAGATGCCCGTAATCAGCGAAGGCCGCTGGATCTTGAATAACCCGCGTGTCCATAACGACCAGGGGCGTGCCCTTGGCGATGATCGCATCAGTACCGTCTTTGAGCGCGTCGGAAGCCGATGGGTGAAGGGCGACAAAATCCCAGTCCTCAGACGAGATCGTTTGCAGCGCCTGCAACTGCTTGTCGATCGAGAACTCGCCGTCAAACGACTTGACCTCAACGCCAAGCAAATCGCCAAAGAGCGCGCAGGTCTCGATCCCGTGCGACACCCATGTCGACGCCGCGCCGACTTCAACGGTTGCCGCGCGGTACTTCTTCGCCGGCAGATCGTCGGGAAGAATACCGAGATTGTTGAGCGCCTCGGCTCGGGTCATCCCCTGCCGGAAACCAGCGGCCGCGACAAGCGCGCCGATTGCGACTCCGCCTTGCATGAACCCACGACGGGAAATACCGTCGACCATTTCGCGAACCTGCTTGCGGCTCTTGGGTCGGGCTACGAGCTCCTTGACTTCGTCCACTCTTCGCTGAATCGACTCATCCATTGTCTGATCCTCTCCATTCTCGAGGGTAAGACACTCCAGCCAGCGCCCGCGCACTAGCGCCCCGTATAACAACTGCACCTCAACGCCGTCTGAGGTCGCGCACGCATGACGTAATCTCGGCGCAGGCCCACAGGTGGGCGTCGAGGCATATCGAGGCCAAAGGTAAACAGATACGCTCTCAGGTAAGAGAGCCCAAACGAGAAATGGCCGAAGGGTAGTGATTCCAGCGTTACGCGCCCGCACAGCGCGCCTACACGGTCTGCCACCCCGTGTTGATGAAGAGAGCCGCTCCTGGCAGTTGGAGCCTGCCGACTATCGGAACTTTGTTGTGCGCATTTGACCTGGTAAGCACGGTAGCACAGTGGTTGATGTGGGTCAACACCATTGTAGATATCGCAAGAAAACTGTTTTCCCACTTTTTGCCTGTGGAGGTTTCGCTCTTAATACTACGAAGGAATGCTAGGATCGAGTGTTGGAATCACCTGGAGTGATCACGTTCACGCTGGAGTAATCAGGTGGGCGAAAGCGGCAACGAACTAGGCGGCAAGATCGCGATCGTTACCGGCGCTGGCAGCGGGCTCGGAATGGCCACCGCTCGCGCTCTGGCCGCGCATGGCGCAACTGTCGCGGTAACAGAACTCCCTGGTCGCGAAGACAGGGCGGAGCTCGTAGTTTCTTCAATCTCCGCCAAAGGTGGAAACGCCTTTCCAATCTCGCTCGATGTCACCGACCTGCAATCTATCCAATCCGCGGTTGACTCGGTCGTCGCACACGCGGGCCGCATCGACATACTCGTCAACAACGCCGGTCTCAATATCGCCAAACCCGCGTTCGAGGTTGTCGAGGAAGATTGGGACCGCATCCACGATGTCAACCTAAAAGGTCTCTTCTTCATGGCCCAAGCAGCTGGACGAGTGATGCGCGAGCAAGAACCGGCTGGGGGCTGCATCGTCAACATGGCGAGCATCATGGGTTTGGTCGGCTATTTCAACCGAGCGCCGTATTGCGCGAGCAAAGCCGGCGTCGTGAACCTCACCCGCGTTCTGGCCATCGAATGGGCCGATTATGGGATTCGGGTCAATGCGGTTTGCCCGACGTTCGTCGAAACCGAAATCAACCGTCACCTTTTTGCCGAAACATCGTTTCGTGAGGAAATTCTGCGCCGGACACCGCTCAAACGCTTAGGCACACCCGAAGATGTCGCCGCGGTGGTTCTCTTTTTTGTGAATCCCTCGTCGTCGTTGATCACTGGTCAGGCGCTCGCCACCGACGGCGGTTGGACCGCAATCTAGGACGAGTTCGACGACAGTGTTTCCTGCACCCCTACTCGTTCCCTTAGTCACGCAAAGCCTCAATGTGGTACCCATTGCATGAAGCGCCGGCCGGGGAAGCATTTGAGAAAGGGTACCGAGAAGCATGTCATCGACGTTAGGCGTTCTCGTTATGGCCTATGGCGGACCGGATAAACTCGACGATGTCGAGCCATATCTGCTCGATGTCCGCAACTATCGTCCAACGTCGACCGAGGTCATCCACGAGATCACCGAGCGCTACCAGAAAATCGGTGGCCGCTCCCCTATTCGCGAATTGACCGAAGCGCAAGCCGCTGGTTTGGAACACGCGTTGAACGAAGACGACGATGATGTCACGGAGTGGCGAGCATTCGTCGGCATGCGTCACTGGCATCCTTTCATCAGAGACACCCTTGCCGAGATGCAAAAAGCCGGCATCGAACGGGCGGTCGGTGTGGTCATGGCCCCGCACTACTCGCGGATGAGCATAGGCGCCTATTTCAAGAAGGTCGAGGAAGCGGAATCGTCGATCGAGATAGCGAGGGTCGATCGCTGGCACTTGCTCCCAGGTTATCTCGACGCGGTTGAATCACGAGTGAAAGCGGCGCTGGAGAAGTTCCCCGCTGAGGTACGGTCGGAGGTCTCGGTTGTCTTCACCGCCCATAGTTTGCCGGAGCGTATTCTCGAATGGGACGATCCCTATCCGCGGGAGCTCCAAGAAACCGTCAAAGCACTCGGTCCGCGCCTCAACGGGCAGCCGTATGAATTTGCCTACCAGAGCGCAGCAATGACGCCTGATCCGTGGCTTGGACCTGACGCCGGCGAAGTGATCGCTCGCTTGCATGCGGAAGGTAAGCGACACGTTCTGATCGCCCCCATCGGTTTTGCTTGTGAGCACGTCGAAATCTTGTACGACATCGACATCGACTTCAAACAGCAAGCGGAAGCGCTTGGCATGCAGCTCGAACGGATCGAGATGGTTAACGACGATCCTGCAATGATGGCTGGGTTGGCGGGATTGGTCTGCGCAAAAGCCGCGGAAGTGGGATGGCTTTGAGCGAGAAACGCCGAATCGCGGTTGTTGGGGGCGGGATCGCCGGACTCGCGACCGCATACCGCCTGACCACGATCGACCCTGCGGTTGCTGTCACGCTATTCGAGGCAGAATCGAGACTCGGGGGGAAGATCAAGACCGACAGTCTTGACGGGTACACCATCGAAGGCGGCCCCGACTCGTTTCTCTCCTACAAACCGCGTGGCATCGGACTTTGTCGCGAGCTCGGAATCGACGGCCAACTCCAAGGCGTGACCGAATCAACCCGGCGCAGCTTCGTTCTTCGTCATGACCGGCTCTACGACCTACCGGAAGGACTCACCGGTCTCATTCCGACCAAGCTCGGTCCCATGGCAAAGACCCGCCTGATTTCGCCCATTGGCAAAGCGCGAATGGCAGCTGATTACGTTTTGCCTGCCAAGAAGGACGGCGGCGATGAGACGCTCGCTTCGTTCATCGAGCGCCGGTTGGGGCGCGAGGTCTACGAGAATCTGGTCGAGCCGCTGATGGCAGGGATCTACGCCGGCGACGGTCGCCAACTTTCGCTTGCCGCCACGTTTCCACAACTGCGAAGGGGCGAACTCGACCATGGCGGTCTGATCAAGGGCGTACTCGCCGCGCGCCGCACTGCTCCGCAGCCAAACGGCAACGCGCCTCGCCTATCGCCTTTCTTGTCTCCTGTCGACGGCATGAGCGCTATCGTCTCCACGCTCGTCACGCGACTTCAGGAAGCCGGGGTCGGCATTCTGCTTGACCGGCGAATCGATCGAGTTTCGCGCGACGATCACGGTCGGTTTCACCTGATTGTCAACGGTCAACCCGACATCGTCGCTGACGCCGTTGTTCTTTCAACTCCAGCGTTCGCGACCGCTGACTTACTTGAGGTGCTTCTTCCCAAGGCAGCCCAGCAGCTTCGCGAGATTCCCTTCGTCTCAACGGCCACCGTCGCGCTTGGGTTCAAGTCCTCGGAGATTGACCAACCGATAAACGGACATGGCTATGTCATCCCGCGGGTCGAGGGCCGCCAAGCACTCGCGTGTACCTGGGTCTCCTCGAAATGGGCAAACCGCGCGCCGTGCGGGAAAACACTCATTCGGGTGTTCATCGGTCGGGCAGGTCAGGAGTCGGCGCAAGAACTGGACGATGCCGGTCTCGTGGACATCGCGCGCGAGGAACTTCGCACGACGATGGGGATTTCCGCGCTACCTGAGATGACCCTCGTCAATCGCTGGCCAAACGGGATGCCGCAGTACACGCTCGGTCATCTCGATCGCATCGCCGCGATTGAACGCGCACTCGAGTCAGTTCCCGGATTGGCCCTAGCTGGCAATGCGCTGCGCGGAGTTGGGATCCCCGATTGCATCGCTTCCGGTGAGAACGCCGGGGAGCGAGTGGTCAAATCCTTCGAATCGGTTCAGATTGCGGCTGAACAGTAGGGGCGTTTGGCGAACGCCCGCGTAGTGAACTTGGCCAATTCAAAATTGGACCCAAGGTGGTCCTCGCTCCCAGGTGCACAAACGTGCGCTGCTACGAGGAATCGAAGCGCCTAGCCGCCGAGATCGTACCGGTAGTGGGGCAGACGCCCAAAGTCGTCCACCGGCCAATTGCTGAACCACGCTTTGCCGATGATGTTCTCGATCGCGACTGGACCGAAATAGCGCGAGTCCTGACTGTTCTCGCGGTTGTCGCCGAGCACATAGACGTACCCATCGGGAACCGTCATGTCGCAATATCGGCCGCGGCAGTCGGTAATCGCCCCGTTGATATACGGCTCGTCGAGCTTTTCGCCATCGATGTAGACGTAACCATCTTGAAACGAAATGTGTTCGCCGGCTTCCGCGATGTTGCGTTTGATGTATGGCTTGTCCGATGCGACTGGCGGATTGAGTACGACCACATCGCCGCGTTGGGGCTTGTGGAATAGATAAATCTCATGGCTGCTTTGGCGGTTTTCGCCCGGAACGAGATTGACGATGCTATTGAGATCGAAGTGATAGTAGACGCTGCGGTTAACGAGCACTCGTTCACCGTTTTGCAGATTTGGCGACATACTCGACCCCTCGACCTCGTAAGGGAGGACGACGGTGCGCGCCAACGTGAAGATGAGGATTGCAAGTAAAGCGGTTTTAAAGATTTCAGAAACGCCACGTGACAACGATTTTTTTGGTTCGGGCGCCACTTCAAGAATCTGAGGTTCTTCGGATTCCATTTACCACCTAAACTTTCAACGTCACCGTTCGCAAGGTCTGTTTCATCTACGCCGTCACGGTAGTCTCGGTTCCCTGGCATGACCTGGCACGAAACTTGGGATCGTCCATATCCAGCAGGTTGTGGACAATCGAATTGGGCAGGGACTCGAACCCTTACCGGCTCCGTGTCGTATTTCGAGCATGTATAGCATGCATTGGTGTTCATCCGTAAGCACTCGTCGCACCAGCGGCGAAGGAAAGGTGAGTATGTCGTCAGGTCGACTGGCTCGAATCGTTTCCTTATTCGTCGCGCTCGTGGTTGCGATTCCCGCACTCGTGACAACTGGCGCCGTGGCGCAAAACGCGACTCCCGCCGATCCGACGACGGCGAAATTCAAACTCGTCGAGGTGCTTACCGGGCTGAATCAACCAGTCGACCTCGTCGATCCCGATGATGGCAGCCAACGTCTCTTCATCGTCGAGAAAACCGGGCAAGTGCTGATATATCACGACAAACAACTGCTCGATACGCCCTTCCTCGACATCGGAAGTTTGGTAAGTGGTGGCTCGGAGCAAGGTCTGCTCAGTCTCGCGTTCCACCCCGATTTCAAGAGCAATGGCGCCTTCTTTGTCGACTACACCGACGTCAACGGAGACTCCAACATCGTTCGCTACAAAGTTTCGGCGGACGATCCGAATGTTGCCGATCCCAACAGCGCTGAACAAATCATGTTTGTCGACCAGCCATTCGAGAATCACAACGGCGGGCTCGTTGAGTTCGGTCCCGATGGCTATCTCTACATCGGATTCGGTGACGGCGGTTCGCAAGGTGACCCCAACGGGAATGGGCAGAACCTGTCAGAACCGCTTGCCTCCATTCTTCGCATCGACGTCGATCACACCGATGGTGACAAGGCATACGCGATTCCGAAAGACAATCCGTTCGTTGACGACCCCAACGCCGCGCCCGAGGTATGGGACTACGGTCTGCGCAATCCGTGGCGTTTTAGCTTCGACCGCGAAACCGGCGATCTCTACATCGCCGATGTCGGCGGAACCGCGATCGAGGAGATCAACTTCGAGCCCGCCGGAAGTGGTGGATTCAACTACGGCTGGGTCATCATGGAGGGGAACGAGTGCTACGGCGGCGGAACCGATTGTGATCAAAGCGGTCTGACTCTGCCCGTCGCCCAATACACCCATGATTTCGGTTGCAGCGTAACCGGCGGCTATGTCTATCGCGGAGACAATCAACAAACGCTGTACGGGCTCTATTTCTTCGCCGACTACTGCTCTGGACTCATGTGGGCGCTCGGGCGGAACGCCGATGGCAATTGGATCATGTCTGACCCAGTCGAGACCAATCTAGCGGTCAGCTCGTTCGGCGAAGATCGGAATGGCGAGATCTATGTCGTCGACCTCAACGGTGGTCTCTACAGGCTCGTTGAATCGACTTAATTAGCGGTCGAGGAATTCTGCCAACGCCTGTTGATACGCCTCGGGCTGAGCGCTGTGGATCGTGTGCCCTGTTTCAGGGAGTGTGACGAATCGAGGCTCGTTGAGGATCCGGCGCAGCATTTCGACTCCATCGTCGCTCAGGGCCCGATCCTCGCTGCGCGATCCTTGAAATATGAGTGTGGGAATCTGGAGAGGCTGCGCGAGATGGTCAAACGACCTGGTCGATATCTTGCCTTCCATCACATCGGCGAAGACGCCGTCCGAGGTGTGTGCAATGGAATAAGCGCCTTCCTCGGCGGCCTGTCGAGAAATGCCCTCAGCTGCGACCATTAGCTCATCGACAATAACCTCAAGCGGCTCGCGTTTGAGGAGAAAGAGTCCGAAGAGCGCTTCGACAAATGACTCCCAAAAACCTTCGAGATTGTCAGTTCCTTCTGGAATAGGAAGCGTTGGTTCCTCGAGAACGAGCGCGCAGATTCTTTCGGAGTTGGTCGCCGCGATCTCAAGACTCACCAGAGACCCGAGTGAATGCCCGATGACCGTCGCCTTGTCGATACTAAGGGAATCGAACAATCCGACGACGTCAGCCGCGTAGTCGCTCAGGGTGTATCCCGTTTGCGGTTTGTCAGAAAATCCGTGACCGCGAAGATCGAGCGCGATTAGCGGACGGGCGAGCGGACCTTCTGCGGGAGCTTGCAAAAGGGGAAGCCAGGAACGCCATGTTCCCCAGATTCCGTGCAGGAGAAAGATCGGCTCACCTTCACCCGGACGCTCGACAGCGTGGAGCGTCAGGCCGGTCGAGACCTGATATTGGTGATGAATCAATCCGTCAGGCTCGGCAAGCTCCATCGATTGCCCCCGCATCACGATTCGATCTCGATAACTTGATGGTCACTATATGCGACGTCATCAATGACTGCATCCATGCTTGAGTCTGGTCGAAAACTCGCGGTTCGTCTTTTCCATGTGACGTCATCCGTTGCCGGAGGTCGCGCATACCGCATGTTTAGTTGGTTTACTCGGCGGTTGCCCTATTCATCTCGCACAATTCAGACATGAACGCTTCGTCGCACGAACATATAAAGCAAGAGGGCTGCCAGGGGCTCGTATCGACCGCCGACGCGATCGTCGCAGAGCGACCCGACATCGAACCGCGCCCGTTTATCCGGGAGCTTGCCCATCGCGTCGCTGATATTGATCCGGGAATTTCCGGCGTCATCGATCTCGCCCACGGAGGAGAAAACGTTATTGCTGGCGTCGGTTTCCGAGAGGAGTTCGATGACGAATCGCGGGGGCAAGCGCGCCATTTCGCGGGGATCGCTGCTAGTGTCGAGCGATTCGGAGCAACCGCTACGCGCATAGCGGGCGAAACCTTGGGTCGAGATCCTCCCGAATCGGCCGATGGGAAACTCAGCCGGGCCGCCGCCGTCTTCGCCACGAAACTCATCGACGGCGAACTTACTCCAGCCAAAGCTGGCCAGTGGATCCTCGATCACATCTGCGAAGAAGCCGAGTGATTTTCCCCGAAAAGGACAGCGGCGGCTCCTCGGAGCCGCCGCTGAACGAGTTTGACATTTGCAGACGCTATTCGTAGCGCAGTGCTTCCGCAGGCGCGATTCGAGAAGCCTGGCGAGCAGGTACCCAGGTCATGACCAGCGCTGCGGCGATCGTCAGTGTGAGGATCACCAAGATGAGCAACCACGGCACCGTGAAGTTGACGTGCGAGGTTGTAACTTCGTCGCTGGCGAACAGGTTGCGCGCCAGGATGATGCCGAGCGTTGTCCCCGAGATCACGCCCATGCCGACGACGAACGCTGTCTCGATCATGAAGCTCAGCGACACCATGCTGCGCTGGTAACCAAGCGCGCGCAGCACACCGATCTGTTGCCGCCGCTCGACCACTGACCGGAAGGCGATTACGCCAACCGCCGCGATACCAACGAACAGACCGAGACCCATGAAACCTTCGATGATGTACAGGAACGACGTGCCTTGCTTCTGATCGTCCTTGAGCTGATCCCGAATCGAATTCGCTTGAACACCGTTCGCAAGGAGCGCGGCTTCGATTGATTCCGCAACAGCTTTTGATTTGCCGGGATCGGTCAGTGAAATGTAGTAGTTCGTATATGGCGCACCGGTGAAGACCTGGCCCACCGATTGCTCGTTTGCGTACAAACCGAACAGCGTACTCACCTTGCTGTCGATAACTCCGATGATCGTGAACGTGGCAGGCGTGTCGCTATTTGGCAGTTCGACCTGCACTGTCGCCGGCGCAAAGGTCTTGTCGGTCGACTTAACACCAGAAATCTTGAAGCCGTCATTGCCGAATCCACCAGAGTCCGTTGCGCTGGAATCGATAATCGCGACGTTCGGCTGAGTCAGCAACGCCTGGATGATCGCTTCATCCGAGTCGTAACCTTCGGCCCGTTGGGTGAACATGATCTCGCTGTTTTTGATGAAGTTGTCATCCATCCCTTGCAGTGAGCCGTCTTTCCACTCTGCCGCATCGGTCTGGCGCAGACGCACGCTGCCGTCATTCGGCGCGTAGGTCGTTCCGGTCGCCTTGAAGTCGCTCGTATCGATGCCTTTCGCCTTCAGGGTGCCAGTGAAGTCGTCGATCGGATTGGCGGGACCAGTGCTGGCCACAACATCCCAACCCGCATTTGCCTCATCACTGAGGAAGAGTGCGCTGAAGTTCTTGTTCATCGTCGCCATCATCACGAGCGAGAAGATGATGAGGCTGAACATCGCGATGGTCAGACCGGTGCGGCCCCGCGCAGCGCCAGGATAGGCAACCGCGGTTCGCACCGCCGGCAATTTCGATTTGAACAGGCCGCCGAGCTTCGTCACCAGCGCGAGAAGGACATCGGTATTCTGAACGATGACAATCGTTGCCCCGACGACGAGGAAGATGCCCGAAAGGAAGAACATCTCGAAACCGCCATCGTAGTTACCGAAGATCTTCGAAAAGACGCTATCCGGAAGCAACCAGAACAGCAGAATGGAGATACCGACGATTGTCGTGATGACGCGGCCGGTGATGCCGAAGAAGCGGAGCCCGATGAGCAGGCCGAATGGGATCAAGGACATGCCCATGTAGAACGGGAAGGCGGAACCGCTGCTCACGCCGACCATCGTCAGCAGACCGCCCACGAGTGTGAGCAGGATGCCCCAAGCTAGAACTCTCTTCTTGCGCCGGCTGGTTGAAACGTCTGGCAGGTCACGAATTGCCGCGACGACGTTGAGTCGGCTGATCTTCCACGAAGAACCAACCACCGCGATAAACGTGATGACGACTCCCAGGCAGTAGGCGACAACCATGCTGCGCGGGCTGACGTATGGCTGGATCGTGAAGAACTCGCCGAACAGTGCGTCGAGGGCGAAGGCGATGCCGACTGACGCGAGCACGCCGAAGAACGAACCGACCAATCCCGCGAGAATGGCATAGCCCGACCCTTCACTAACAAACTGTTGGATGAGCTGTCTCCGCTGCGTGCCGACCGCGCGCGCCATGCCCATCTCGGGCCGCCGCTCAGCTGCCAGCATGGTGAAGATCAACACGATCAAAAGGATGCCGGCCGCGATCGAGAAGAGCCCGATCACCAGGAAGAGCGATGAGAAGATTTGCCCGGCGGTTTCGGCGTCGTTGACCGAATCCTTCTTAAGCTGTGAGACACCAAGTGTTTGACCGGCGATTGCCTGATCCAAGGTCGCCGTAACTTCGTCACTCAGCTTCTCGCTGCCGCGCACGCCGCCCTTGTTCGAAACGATCACGGCGCTCAATTGATCGGTCTGACCGGTGATTTGTTGCAGGCGCGAAAGCGGGATCACCATGCCTGGCGTGTCGACATCGAGGACGCCGCTCAAGACCGAGTCTTCGGCGATCGCCGCGACTTTCATCGTGATCGGTTGATTTTGGTAATAGACCGTGAGCTGGTCACCAACAGAGGCGTCAAGTTTGTCCGCGGCTTTCTTGCTGATGACAACCTCATCGGGGGCCAAAGCGTCAAAATCTATCGAGCCGCCACCCGGTGTCTTTAATCCGCCAAAGGTTTTGATCGTCTCCGGATCGTATCCAGTGAGACCGACCTCCGGCTCACCTTGGCCGCTGGCTGGATCGGTGACCGGGACGAGTTCGAATAAGACCTTGCCGACTCCATCGACGTTCGGATCGTCCTTCACCGCGCTCGCGACGGTGTCATAGGCGCTCGCCGGGATCTTGTTTGTCACCGAATTGTTGATGTTCGCGTCTTGGTCTTTGCTGAACACCACGACTTCGTCGACTCGACCCAATCCGTCGTAAACAACGCTGCTGATTGAATTGTCAACTGTGTCGCCGGTGCCGAGTGCCGCTGAAATAATCAATGTCGAGAGCATGAGCCCAACGACAATCAGAATGGTTTGCGCCTTACGTCGCGGGATGTTGCGAACGCCAAGCTTGAAAATGACTGGTCGCCGCCACGCAACCCACGCGACGGAAAGCAAGCAAAGGGCAAGCAAACTCACCAAGACGATCATGATCGACGTCATCGGTATGCCAAATATTTCGTCCAAGGTCTCTTACCTCCCGGCGCGGTCACCAGGTTCAAAATTGCGCAGAAGGCGTTTCTGCTGACAAGTGGAAGCCTCTCTGAGGCCTTCTCGCGTGAGCCCTAAGTTGATGAGATTGGACAACCGTTTCGGTTTTTGCGCATCACTCCCAGTCGGTTGCAATCGACTTCCGTCACTGAGCGGGGAAGGGCCTCATTCATTCCCGGAGCGGAGGAGCCGGCCACGATGATCCGAAACAGAAGTCCACTTTCATCAAACTAGGCAACTCAATTAACTAGCGACCAGCACCGGCTCCTGTACCTGCACGGTGATGGTGGGTTCGCTTTGACCGACGATAACGCCGTCTCGCATGTGCACGATTCGATCACAGCGCTCGCCGACACCGTGATCGTGCGTGACGAGTACGAACGTCAAACCATTCTGCTGATTGAGTTCGCGCATAAGATCCATGATTTCAGCCGCTGTCTTTGAATCGAGCGCGCCGGTCGGCTCGTCCGCCCAAATGATCGCGGGATCATTGACTAGCGATCGCGCGATCGTCACCCGCTGCCGCTGACCGCCGGACAGCTCAGCTGGCCGGTGATCGGCCCACTGTTCAAGATCAACAGTCTTCAGCGCCCGCATCGCTTTATCGCGGGCGTCCTTTGGTTTGACGCCGGAAACCAGCAATGGAAGCTCGATATTTTCGGCCGCGCTCAGGACCGGCAGGAGATTGTAGACCTGGAAGACAAAGCCCATGCGTCGAGCTCGATAGTCGGTGCGGACCTTGTCCTTCATCTCGGCCAGATCTTTGCTTTCCAACCAAATCTGCCCCGAATCGATGTCGTCTAAACCAGACAGGCAGTTGAGAAGAGTTGTCTTTCCGCATCCGGACGGTCCCATGACCCCAACCATCTCGCCTCGCTTGACGGCGAAGTCTATGCCGCGAAGTGCTTGGACTCGGGTTGTGCCGGTGTCATACGTCTTGATTACATTTTGCGCATTAATCATGTAGCCATCGTTATTTTGATAGTCCTGCTCGTTCTTCCGACCTCTACCGAACATCTAACAATCTCCTCAACTTTCTCTGTCTCACTGCGACTTGATTCGCCGCCCACTTCCAATGAGACGCATCGCCGGTTTCTCTGTCTTTGCGAGCCCCGGCTTCATGATTTTGACTCGCGAGAACGCGGTCCCAAGGTGAAAGAATGCACCAGGAATTTCGCGAATGGATGAATAGAATGTCACGAAACTGTGACCGCTTGGCGAAACGCACTCGTAGGTATGAACATCAATGCCGAAAATCACCATCCGCAAAGCGATGATTGGCGATCATCCCAGCCTCAGCGCGCTCTGGTACGAAGTCGATGCGCTCCACCACCGAGCCGTTCCCGACGTCTTCGCGCCGCCGGCCGAGCCCGCCCGAACGAGTGCCTACCTCGCTGACATTCTTGCCGATCCGACGAAGGTTCTTCTCCTGGCGGAATCGGCAGACGGAGTTGCGGGATTCGTCAGAGTTACGCTTCGCGATCGTCCACCTCCCTTTGTCTCGACTCGAATTGCCGTTGTGGAAGAGATCGTCGTCGGCGTTGACCATCACCGCTCCGGCATCGGCAAACGACTGATGACCGCTGCGAATGACTGGGCAACAAACCAAGGCGCAACCGAGATTTGGCTCGACGTTTGGGAATTCAACGAAGGCGCCATTGCCTTCTACGAAGCCTTCGGCTTCGAGACCATCTCCAGACGGATGCGGGGATATCTCAATTCCTGACATCCACGCGGTCGGCGCGATCGAACAATGCATTCGCGAATTCCGTCGCCAATTTCATACTTCATAAAGAGAGGACGCCATCCAGCGCTAGACGGCATCCTCTCTAGGGTTGCGATGAATGACGGCGGGGCTGCTAGCTCGCCATGGGGCGCGGGACAAGGCCCTCGGCAAAAGCATACAAGACCGCTTGCGTTCGATCGCGCACACCTATCTTTTGGAAGAGCGCCGAGAGATTGTTCTTGACCGTGCTCTCGGCAAGTGAAAGTTCGATCGCGATCTGGCGATTGTTGTAGCCCGCGGCGAGCAGTCTGAGCAGGGTGACATCTCGTTGCGTCAAGCCACCCTCGCGTTGTCCTTCCTCGCCAGTTCGATTGAGCATTCGGTGATATTCACGAAGAAGAACTGGCGCGAGTGACGGATCGATCGCCGACCCTCCCGCGGCCGCCAGGCGAACGGCCCGAATGACTTCGTCAGATCGCGCGTTCTTAAGCAGATAACCTTTTGCGCCTGCTCGTACCGCTTGAATCGCATAATCGTCTTCCCAAAACATGGTCAACACGATCACGCTCGTTCGCGGACACGCTCGCGTCACTGTTTCCGTCGCCCTGATGCCATCGATGAGCGGCATGTTGATATCCATCAGCACGACTTGCGGCTCGAGTTCTTTGGCAAGGCGAATAGCTTCCTCGCCGTTCGACGCTTCGCCGACGACTTCGATTTCACCAGTGCTCAAGAGCAGTTGTCGCAGACCCTCGCGAAATAGATGATGGTCGTCGGCCAGAAGCACCCGCAGCATCTGCGTCGCGACAGCCGGCCCACCCGATGTCCCTCGACCGAGTGGAGACTCGGTTCCAAAGTCGCTCAAACTTGTCACCTCCGGCTTGACCCCCTTGCTTCACCGCGGGGAAGACGGATCACGCGCGATCCGAGGCCATTTGCCCCGGCTCCGGAGATCGACCCAGCACATCGGTTGTGAGCGGTTTCGGCAACGGAATTCGTGCCTTCACCGTCGTTCCTGCGCCAGTTGCAGACTCAATCGCAAGGTTGCCGCCGGTCTCTTCCGCCAGTTCTCGGATTTGTTCCAATCCGAAATGTCCGGCCGGCGTGTCGCCTTGTATGCCTACGCCGTCGTCGGTCACGGCAATTTCCACTGCGCCATCGACTCGGCGCACTTCCAGGTGAACGCTGTCCGCCTGTGCATGTTTCCGGACGTTGTGCAGCGCTTCGCGAACGATTCCGACCATCGCTCGCTCTACCTCGGGACCAAGGCAAACGCCGCTCACCTCTTGAAAGTCGACTTGAAGGTCCGGCGCCGCCGGCGCAATCTCCGCCAAGAGCGCCCGCAACGGACCGGTAATGCTCGGCGCGGGCGGTTTCGGCGCCCGAACCTTGCCAATAATCTTTCGCATTCCCTCGACGCTGCGATCGATGAGATCGCGCGCTTGTCGCGCGTCCGCTGAAGCCGCCTGCTCCGCTCCCATCGCGCCAATCAATCGATCAAGCGTGAGGCTTGCCAGCGCCAAATCCTGCGTCGGACCGTCGTGGAGATCTCGACTCACATTCTTGCGAAACGACGTGAGTTCTTCCTCGTATTGGCTTCGCGAAACCGAGAGATCGACGCGCAGCCGCAGTTGGGCCGTCTCCAACGCTTGAGCCGTGACAACCGCGATCGCGCCAACACTGATCCGTTCAGCTGGGCTGTCACAAGGCGCCGACTCCCCCTTACCAGCCATCACCAGTCCACCGAGGAGGTGATCGCCTTGCACGAACGGCGCAATCAGCACCTTCGAATGCTCTTCGACGACATAAGGTCCGAACGCGAGAACGGACGCATCCGGCGCGTGGGAAGCAATCCATCGCTGATGCAACGAAGCCTCGGCCACCGGCTCGAGTTCGGCCGCCAGCGGAGACTTCGAGTGCGACCACGCAACCCGAAGTAAGCCGCGGTCATCAGACCGGAGAATTGCCACTCCGCCAACGCCCGGCAGCCGACCAGCCAGGGAACATACGGCTCGATCAATCCCGCTGATCGTTACCTCAGCGGCAATTGCTCGTAGCCCTTCGGCGATGATCTCGTCGGCACGACGTGCCGGCGGCACAGTGCGCACTCGTTCCAATGGCGGGACCGGCTCGTAGTGCAGCGGAAGGGAGGATGCTGAAACCACAGGTCCCCCAACGCGCATCCGAGTACGATGCCCTGAACGAAAGCCGGCAATTGCCGGCAGACCAATGCAAATGCGGGCAACCTGCGAAGAGATAGTTTGCCGATTACCTCGCTTCGTCATCCTACTCAGCGATCACTCGGTGGCGTAAGGAGGCGTTGTGAACCGATGGTCCCAAACGCGGGAAGATCGTCTTGCAGTCAGCCACCTGTCGAGCGCCGAAAGCACCCCAGGCTATACTCCGAATGAACTCCCGCACGGGAGAATTGGCCGATTCGACTTTCTCCTCGGAGCACTATGACCAGGTTGACATTTCTCGGGACCGGGACCTCGAGCGGGATCCCGATCATCGGCTGCGACTGCGCTGTTTGCACATCATCAGATCCACGAGACAAGCGCTCACGCACATCGGCAGTTGTTTCTCATCACGACAAGACCTATTTGATCGATACCTCGACCGAACTGCGGATTCAGGCGATCACGACCGGACTAAAGCACATCGACGCGGTGCTGATGACCCATGCCCACGCCGATCACGTCTCCGGCATCGACGATCTCCGCAGGTTCAACGAGCTCGAATCAGGCGCATTTGCCGCTCTTCGCGGACGCCGTAACCGCCTCGCAACTCCGCGAGCGCTACGCGTATGCGTTTACCGATCTGTTTCCGTTCTATGGCGGAAAACCAGATCTGATCCTTCACGAGTTCGACGGACCATTTACACCGTTCGATGACGAAATCATCCCGATTCCCGTGCCACACGGTCGCTCAATCGTGCACGGATTTCGCTTCGACAAGCTCGCCTATGTCACCGACGCCAAGGAAATCCCCGAGACCTCGAAAGAGTTATTAAGAGGACTGGACATTCTGGTCATCAATGCGCTCCGGGAGCGGCCGCACCCGACCCACCTCAGTCTTTCGGAAGCGGTTGCGGTAGTCGAAGAGCTAAAGCCTCGTCAAGCGTACCTCGTCCACCTTAGCCACGAACTCGGCCATGAGGAAGCGACAAAGCAATTGTCGCCTGGTATCGAAGTCGCCTACGACGGTATGACCGTCGAGACCAAGGAGAATTAACCTCGGGCGCCGTGCTACGATCCAGTCAGATAGCAAATCTCCAGCTGAACAATTTTGGAGGCAGTCATGGGTTTGATCCCGATGGTGGTCGAAACGACCAACCTGGGCGAACGTTCGTACGATATCTATTCGCGGCTGCTCAAAGATCGCATCATCTTTTTGGGCACGCCCGTCGACGATCAGGTCGCCAATGCGATCATCGCCCAGATGCTGTTCCTGGCGCATGAGGATCCGGACCAAGACATCCGGCTCTACATCAATTCGCCGGGCGGCGGTGTCTATGCCGGGCTAGCCATCTATGATACGATGCAGATGATTAAGCCCGATGTTTGGACTTTTAACATGGGCATGGCAGCAGGCATTGCAGCGGTGCTCCTCGCAGGCGGCACTTCCGGCCAACGTTATGCACTGCCGAACTCGAAAGTAGTGTTGGATAGTGGCTCAATTGGTGTTCGCGACTCGAAGAAGCTAACCAACGAGGATTGGGAAAGCCTGCGAAAGATCGCAGAAAAGCCTCTGGAACTTCTATCAATACATACAGGCAAGCCGCTACAGCAGGTCAAGGGCGATGCCGCTCAAGAACTACAAATGAGTGCTGATGAAGCGCTGGCTTACGGCATTGTCGATGAAGTTTTGCAGCCCGCTAAGAATCGTAACGACTGATCCACGGCCCTTCTAATTCGATTTCACTCGATACGGCCCAACGATCGTGTCGAAGACTTGACCGAGTCGCTCGACAAGCGTGCCATCAGGCCCGTCGCCGGGCCAAGTCTGGGTCGTCCCTATCCAGGCAGCAGTCAACGTCTTGCCCAATTCACTCGGGTCACCATGATCGAGTTCGCCGGCCCTTTGAGCAGCACCGAGTAATATGATCGCTTCGTGTTCGGCCGATCGAACTTGCTCCAAATAAAGTGATCGGAACTCAGGGTCGCTACGGATCTGCGCCCAAAAGGTGGCCATGTTCGCCAGATGATCAGGAACGGACGGGTCGCCGATCTCTTCCGTGCGTTGGTCGGCCGGAATCAAGCCCCGGTCGCGCAGCGCTTCGATCGGAGAGGTATGGCTCTCCCGCACCGAGCGAAATCGGCCTTCCATCGCCTCGAGCGTCCAGTCCAAGTAGGCCCGAACGAGACCACGCTTTGATCCAAATCTGCGGCTGACCGCAGCGCCGGTGCAGCCAAGTTCGCGCGCGACCGCTTCGAGCGTGAGTCCCCCGTAGCCCAGGGCAGAGAGAATTCGCGTGGACGCGCGAAAGAAGTCATCGTCTTGAAACGTGCGCGGCCTACCGCCTTGTCCCGCGCGTGGATTATTTGTTGCCATCGGCTAACAAATCCTTGATTGTTTGTTATAATAAACTAACTAATACCAGATCCGCACGTGTTCGTGTCGTCCGGATTGGTCACACACGAAAGGAGGGCAGTCGTACCTTATCGGCTGCGACATTTCAACACTCACTATCCGAATTGCGTAATCATGAGGAGACTATCCCATGTCTGACTCTGACGGCATCTCGCGATCACGCAGTATTTCCCGCCGCGGACTCATCCGCGCGGCGGGCGCCGGCACCGCTCTCGCTGTCGGCACCCCCCTCTTCGCTCACGCTCAGGAAGCGACCCCGAGCGCGAGCCCTATCGCAGGCCCTCTGGTGACCACCAATCTTCCCACCTCCTGGGATCGTGAAACTGACGTCGTTGTCGTCGGCACTGGCGCCGCCGCCTTCTCCGCCGCTGTCACCGCTGCTCAAGCTGGCGTTGACGTCGTCATTCTCGAGAAAGCCGAGAATCCCGGTGGAACGACACTCATCTCTGGCAACGGTTACTGGATTCCCAACAACTCGAAAATGAAGGCGAAGGGCCTGACCGACCCGAAGCCGGACGCGCTCAAATTGATGGCGCGGCTCTCCTTCGCGCAGCTCTATGATCCTGAATCACCAACACTTGGACTTTCCCAGCTGAACTACGATCTCATGGACACCTATTACGATGTCGGCGCGCCGATGGTCGATACCTACGAGGAGTGGGGGGCGCTCTATTCGGCGATCCAGCCAGGTTTCGGCTACAGCGGAAAACCAACTGACATCGGCGATCCCGATTACCACGCCGATCTTCCGGAGAATAAGGCTCCCTTTGGCCGCCTGATCCTGGCCGATGCGACACGCGGAGAGTTCCCTACGATTCCGCAGCAAATGCAGAAGTGGACGGACGCCAAGAAGATACCAGTGCTTACCCAACACCGGGTCGTAGGCGTCTTCCAGAACAGTGACGGCGCGGTCGTCGGAGTTCAGGTCGAGAACAAGGGAACCCAGCTCGCGATCCGCGCCAAGAAGGGCGTGATCTTCGGTTCGGGCGGATTCACCCAGGATCCAACCAAATCGCTGAACTTCTTGCGCGGACCAGTCTTCGGTGGCTGCGGCGTGCCGACCTGCACCGGGGACTTCGTCGACATCGGGCTCGCGCTCGGCGCAAAGTTCGGCAACATGAACAACGCCTTCTGGCTCGAGCTGCCGCTGGAGCTCGCCCTTAAGAGCACCAGTTTGCCCGGCGCTGACATCTGGATGCCCTGGGGCGACAGCATGATCATGGTCAACAAGTATGGCGATCGCGTCACCACCGAAAAGATGGTCTACAACGAGCGCAGCCAGATTCATCACTATTGGAATCCGGCGTTGACCGAATTCAGCAACCTCGTGACCTTCATGATCTATGACGACGCGGTTGCGCAAGATCCCACCAACTTCCCGTTCCGCTTCCCGGTGCCGATGCCAGGTCAAGAAGCCGACTACGTTATCAAGGGCGCAACCTGGGAAGAGTTGGCGACAAACATAAGCCAGCGACTGGATAGCGTTCGCGGTCAAGCAGGCGTTGCCGCCCGTGTTGGGGACGATGTCAAGCTCGCCGATAACTTTGTCGACAAGCTCGGCGCGACGGTAGAGCGCTTCAATGGCTTCGCCGAGTCCGGCACAGACGAGGACTTCGGCCGCGGGTCGACGCCGATCCAAGTTGCCTGGGGCAGCGGCACCGCGCGATTCAAGGAGCTCAAGAATCCGACGATGGCGGCGTTCAAAGGCGATGGCCCGTACTACTGCATTCTGGTTGGTGGCGCGACCCTCGACACCAAGGGCGGACCCGTCATTGACACAGGTGCGCGCGTGCAACACATCAACGGCAACGCGATTCCGGGTCTCTATGGCGCCGGAAACTGCATCGCCTCACCGACAGGTCAGGCGTATTGGTCGGGCGGTAGCACGATCGGCCCGGCGCTCATTTACGGCCACATTGCGGGCCAAAATGCAGCCGCCGAAGCCGAAAAGCCAGTCGACTAACAGTCGTTCGATAGTGAAGATGGGGCGATGTGATTGAACGATCACATCGCCCTAGTCTATCTGGTGGTTTTCGGAGGTCGTTTCGATGCGTCGTGTTCTCGTCGCCCTCATTACTGTCGTCCTATTGTTGGGCATTGGTACAATCGCGAGTGCTCAAGGTGGAGTTTCTCCAATCACAAGATATGCGACGCCGACCTGCGGTTCTCCGGTTTCTGGGACACCGATCGCCGCAAGCACGCCGCTTGTCGTCGCGGCATCACCTGTCTCAGCGACACCCGATCCTTGTGCTCTCCAACCGAACGGATTCATGATCGAAGCCGTTGATCTCGCCTTTAAGCCGAACGAAGCCACCATCCCGGCGAACACGGACGTCGCGCTCACCTTCCACAACGGTGGCGTAGCGCTTCACAACTTCACCATCGATTCGCTCGATATCAGCATCGATGTCGTTCCTGGCCAAACAGCGATGTTGACCATCAACGCCCCAGCGGGCGACTACGAGTTCTATTGCGCGATCCCGGGTCACCGCCAGGCCGGGATGGTGGGGATATTGCACGTCCGTTAGACGAATGTCGGTTCGGTTTCGGCATTACGGTGCGCCCAATCGAAGCAACACCGACGGGACCTATTTCCGACTGAGTAACTGATTGGGACAAAAACCGCGTGGTAAACTCTCGTCCACGCGGGTCGTTTCGACGCGTTCCCCTGGCGCCATAGCCAAGCGGTAAGGCACGGGTCTGCAAAACCCTGATCGGCGGTTCGAATCCGCCTGGCGCCTCTATTCGGCACCCTCCGCCGGGTGCCGTTCTTGTCTCCGCCAGGAGCAGACACATGCCACAAGAGGAAGCCAAATCCCCTCAACTGATCTCTTCTCGGCAAGTCTTCGAGGGTCATCTCTTCAAGATTCGGGTCGATCAAGTTCGGCTACCGTCCGGTCGTGAAACCGTCCGCGAGATCATCGAGCACCCCGGCGCCGTCGCGATTCTCGCCATTACTGAGGACCAGCAAATCATCCTCGTCCGGCAATATCGGTACGCAGTTGATGGTTCACTTCTCGAGATTCCGGCCGGTACCCGGGAACCGAACGAATCCCCCATCGAGACGGCCGATCGCGAGCTGCTCGAAGAGACCGGCTACCGCGCAGGCTGAGATTCGCGAACTGCACACCTATTACTCGAGCGCCGGCTATTCCGACGAGCGCATCACCCTTCTGGTCGCTACCGGATGTCATCAAACATCGAGTGAATTGGCGCCCGATGAAGTCGATGAAGTGATTCTTGTACCCGTACAGGACGCGCCAACACTCCTAGATCCTGGGCCCAACCAAGCGCGCGATGCGAAGACAATAATTGCCGTATCGCTGCTTATTGCGGGACTCGTGCCGCTTCGCCCGTGAGCGTAACCACAGTCACATTAAGACATTATCCGCTAAATGTTTTGCGGCAAATATTCGCTGCAGCTATTTATTCGCAATGTACTTTGATACTCTCACCAAGGGACCATGATATGTCCGTACACATCCCTAAAACCCTATACCATTCGGCTATCGCATCCGCTATTCTGAGACCCAGAAATCCTGGGTCCAGGTCGTCCTGTCATCGGGTTGCGCCCCCACCGCCACTCACGTCGTGCGCGACTCCCGGCAGTAACCGGAAAGTCGCGGACACTGGCGAACACGTGAGGAGTAAGCATCATGCTCAAGCGTCGAGTACTACTGGTCGAAGATCATCCTATGTTCCGCAAGGGCCTTCGGCGAATGCTCGAGGAATCAGGGCGGTTCACCGTTGTCGGTGAGGCACAGAATGGGCACGAGGCGATACATCAGGCGGATATCTACCACCCAGATCTGATGCTGATTGATGTTCAGCTTCCTGGTGTCACCGGATTAAAAGTCGCGCGGGTGCTGAAGAAGCAAAATCCGAACGCAAAAATCGTCTTTCTCTCAATGCACGTTGACGACGAACGATTGTTTGAAGCGATCCGGGCCGGCGCGGCCGCGTACCTCACCAAGGACACCGATGCCGAAACTCTGATTGATTCGCTGCTCCGCGTAGCGACTGGCGAAAACCTCATCAACCAGCTCGTCCTCACCCGTCCGCAACTTGCCTGGCGCGTTCTCTCCGAGTTCCGCGCCCTTGCCAATGACCCCGATTCCGATACGGTGATCGCCAATGGCGCCCTACCACTCTCCTCTCGCGAGATCGAAGTGCTCGACTGTGTTGCGCAGGGATTGTCCAACAAAGAGATCGCCGACGCGCTCTTTGTCACGGAGCAGACAGTCAAAAATCACATGACATCCGTGCTCAGGAAGTTGAATGTCAACGACCGGGTGCAAGCCGTTCTCTTCGCGGTCAAGAACGGTTGGATCGAGATTGGTCCGCAGAACTACGCAAGCATCGAGGTTCCCCGAACTGCTTGATCAAAATGACCGACGCGATCACGTTCTTTGAAGCCACTCCAGAATGGAAAACGCGGCATCCGGGCGCAATCTCCGCCGTTCTTGCTTTTCGCGGTGTGCGCAACCCCGAAAATCACCCTGCTCTCGATGAGGCGCGGGAGCAACTTGAAGTGGATCTTCGTGCCCGGTTCGGCGCCATGGATCGCCCGACTCTACGCGCAACGCAACCGATCGCTGCCTACGATCGCTACTACCGCGGGTTCGGGCAAACCTATCACGTCCAACATCAGGTCGAATCGGTGGCGAGTAAGGGCAAGGCAATTCCGCGTCGGGCTGCGCTCGTCGAAGCGATGTTCATGGCTGAGTTGGAAACGCAAATCCTGACGGCAGGGCATGATCTCGATCTCGTGCAGCTTCCCGTCACGGTCGATATCGCGAAAGTGGGCGACCAAATACCGCTCGCAAATGGAACCACTCGGGAGCCGCCGACTGGAGACATGCTGATGCGCGACGGGCAGGGGATCATTTCAAGCGTTATCCTCGGCACCGATCAGCGAACAAGGATTTCGCCAGATACTACGGCTGCGCTCTTCGCGATCTATGCGCCCGCAAGTGTGACTGAAGACCAGGTCTTGGCGCATCTCGCGGCCATCGAACGGAATGTACGCCTGATCTCGCCTGAGGCAGAAAATGTCGCGGCGGTTGTCGTCGGCGCATTCTGATGACTAACGTACGCTCAGCTCCCTGGCGGCGATATCCCCTCGAAATTGCTTGCCAGGAAACTGCACTGCTCCGACCGCGGAATAGGCTCGCGCTCGTGCTTCGCCAAGATCGCTTCCCATTCCGACAAGCGACATCACGCGGCCACCAGACGTCAGTAAGCGGCCCGCTTCATCACGACTGGTCCCCGCGTGAAAGACGATGACGTCGTCCGGCACCGAGTCGAGCCCATCGATCGGCAACCCGGTTTGGTACGGACCCGGATATCCGCCCGACGCTAACACGACGCCCACCGACACCCCTTGTGTTGCCCCAACCGGCTCTGCATTCGCAAGTCTTCCGTGGGCGCCCGCATCCAGGAGCTCGGTGAGATCTCCATCCAAGATGGGCAAGATCAATTGCGTTTCCGGATCGCCGAATCGAGCGTTGAACTCGAGCACTTTCGGGCCGTCAGCGGTAAGCATCAATCCCGCATAAAGCACGCCTCGCAAAGGCGTGCCGCGTTTCTTCATTTCCGCGATTGTTGGCTCAAGAATCGTTCGCCGGACTTGATCGGTGAGATCTTCGCTCATTGACGGCGGTGGGCTATATCCACCCATTCCGCCGGTGTTCGGTCCCTTGTCCTCGTCGAAGACCCGCTTGTAATCGCATGCCGGCGGGAGCGTGACAACGGTCTCACCGTCGGTGAGCGCAAACACCGAAACTTCCTGGCCGGCCAGACATTCTTCAATCAGCACTCGTTGACCAGCTTGCCCGAGCGCTCGATCCTCGAGAAACGCGGTTAGCACCGTTTGTGCTTCCTGGCGATTTGGTGCGATGACCACACCCTTACCCGCGGCGAGTCCATCGGCTTTGAGCACGACGGGAAGATCGAAATCGCTTAATGCAGACAAACCACTGACGAGATCGGTAACCACAAACGAACGCGCAGTGGGGACACCTGCCGCGCTCATCACCTCTTTGGCAAACGCCTTGCTCGTCTCGATCTGCGCGGCGGCGGCGCTGTGTCCGCACACTGGGATACCGGCTTCGAAGAGACGGTCCGCAATGCCAGCGGCAAGCGGTTCTTCAGGCCCGATGACTGCCAGATCGACTTTCTGTTCGGTGGCAATAGCAACAACTGATTCAACGTCAGTCGCGCGCACAGGCAGATTTTCGGCGACTTCAGCCGTGCCAGCATTGCCAGGAGTACAGAGAATTGCAGCCGTGCGCGGACTCTGCGCGAGCTTCCAGGCGATCGCATGTTCCCGTCCGCCCCCGCCAACCACCAGCACTCGCAACGCCACGCTTGTCCTCCGCCTTAAGACTCCCACTTCCCACCATCATCATACGCGGAGAACCGGTCCCCTAAATACCCTGTGATAGGCTACGAACGTTATGGAAACCCTTGTTTCGACCGATGCCGATCCC
Organism: uncultured Chloroflexia bacterium; assembly: GCA_963737985.1. Lineage (GTDB taxonomy): Bacteria > Chloroflexota > Chloroflexia > Thermomicrobiales > UBA6265 > CAVTUU01. The sequence goes on from CAVTUU010000009.1 coordinate 173,849, forward strand.
ATCCATGATGGTTGGAGAAATCTCCGCACCGGGCAATGGACACTGGCCCGGCAACGGTTCGAAGAAGCGCTCCTTCTCCGGAACAGTCCGGAGGCGCAGGAGGGCCTGAGTTGGGCTGCCTGGTGGCTCGACGATGCCGACACGCTGTTTTCCGCCCGGGAACGCGCGTTTCATCTCTACTTGCGCGCCAGTGATTCCGCAAGTGCAGCGCGTATGGCGACCTGGCTCGCCGCCGATGAAATCGATTTTCACGGAGCGGCGGCTGTGGCGAACGGATGGCTGCGGCGCGCCCACCGGTTGCTCGAACCACTTGAACCTGGACCCGCCCACAGTTGGCTCGCCTTCCACGACGGCTTCTTGGCTCAGTCCCGCGGTGAGATCGAGCGTGCGCAAGAACTCGCGGCTCAGGCTGCGGAAATTGGACGCCGGTGCAAGGTCGCGGATCTCGAGATGCTTGGTCTTGCCCTCGAAGGGGCGACACTCGTAGCCCGAGCGCGAATCGCCGAAGGTATGCGTTGTCTCGACGAAGCGACCGCGATCGCGCTCGACGCCGAAGCAACCATCCCCATTTCTGGCGCCTGGACATGCTGCCTGCTCGTCACCTCTTGCGCGGCCGCCTTTGATTACGAACGGGCAGCTGAGTGGTGCGACCGGATCGCAGAGTTTGCGGACCGATACGGCAGCCGTTACATGCTTGCGTTCTGCCGGGCCGAATACGGCGCCATTCATTTATGGCGCGGGAGATGGTCGCAGGCAGAGAAGCTTCTCACGGCATCGATGGTTGACTTCTCATCATCCCGGCCAGCGTGGGTTGGCGCACCGGCGGCGGCACTTGCCGAGCTCCGCCGCCGGCAAGGCAGATTTGGAGAGGCGTCCGCTCTCCTCGACCAAGTCGGAGAAACAGGCTCGGGCCAGGTCTGCCGAGGACGCATGTGGCTCGACCAAGGCGAGGCGCTCAAAGCGGCCGAAACCGCTGAACGGTTACTCCGCCATTTGCCATCGAGCGTCAAACTCGAACGGGCCCGCGCACTTGAATTGCTCATCCACGCGCGCATTGCGCGCGGCGATCTCAAGGCGGCTGCCACGGCACTTGAAACGTACCGCGAGCTCGAACGACTTGTTGGAACACTTCCGATCCAAGCAAGTTGTGACCTCGCCGAAGGCATGCTGGCGGCCGCAAGTTGTGAATTCGAACGCGCGCGGACTCGGCTCGAGGATGCCGTGGTTCGGTACGAGCGATGTGGCGCTCCATTTGAAACAGCCAACGCGCGTTTGGAACTTGCGACGACCCTGTTTGCCATCAACCGCGTCGACGACGCGAAGTCAGAGGCGACGAACGCGCGGCAAACCTTTGCCCAACTTGGGGCCAGGTTTGGAATTGTGCGCTCAAAACGGATTCTCTGTGCCTGCGCCGTGCCATCCGGCAACGCCCCGGCGATCCCCCAGCTGACCAGCCGCGAGCTCGATGTGCTGCGTCTGCTAGCCAAGGGGATGACGAATCGCCAAATTGCCGATCAGCTCTCGGTCAGCGAACACACTGTTCACCGTCATGTCACCAACATCCTCCGGAAGCTTGATCTCACTTCCCGAACTGCCGCCGCAGCCTATGCGGTTCAATCAGGTTTGTTCGAAACACCCACGGCATAACCAAGTCTGGCAAGCACAGACTCCGAGAATAGTTGACCGGTTCTGGCGATGCGATGACCGAAAGCTCTCGCTACCTTGGTCTTCATGAACATCGAGTTCTTGTCGCGGCGATTCATGGTTGAGCTCGCGGCGACTGCGCGGATCGAGGAGATGAACATGACCAGTCAGCCAATCACGAATGATCGAAAAGCGATCGCCCGGGCGATGTGGGCGCGGGGTGATTACCACGCGTTCGCCAAACAGACGGTTTGGGAGCTCGGCGAGATTCTCGTCAGGGCGTGCAATATCGGTCCGGGACAACTAGTGCTGGATGTCGCCGCCGGCACCGGGAACGTCGCGATTCGCGCGGCGGAAACAGGCGCGCAAGTGGTGGCATCAGATCTGACGCCCGAAAACTTCGATGCGGGCAAGGAGGAGGCCCGTGAACGAGGCGTCGAGCTCAAATGGGTCGAAGCAGACGCCGAGGCGATGCCTTTCAAGGACGGCGAATTTGACGTCGTGACCTCCTGCCTCGGCGCGATCTTTGCGCCTGACCACCAGGCCGTAGCCGACGAAATGCTCAGGGTTTGCCGGCCCGGAGGCACGATCGGCCTGATCAACTTCACGCCGGAAGGTCTGGGCGGCAACTTCTTTGGAACCTTCGCGCCCTACATGCCGCCATCGCCGGAATCGGTGTCGCCCGTTATGTGGGGCAGCGAGGATCACGTCCGCGAGTTGTTCGGCGACAGAGTCGACCTCCTCGGCATGACGCGCCATTCGTACGTTGAAGGGGTTCCAGGCGATCCATCAGGTTATGTCGATTTGTTCAAGACCACTTTTGGGCCGGTGATCGCCCTCTATGACATGTTGGCTGGCGACCCTCAACGGCGGGAAGCACTCGACAAGGACTTCTTGAGTTTCGCCGTTCATGCCAACGATGGTCCGCCAGACGGTCCGGCCACCTATCGCTATGAGTATCTGCTCGTGATAGCCCGGAAGCGTGCGTCGTAGCGGCTAGCCGCTGTGGTAGGCTTCGGGCGTTATGGAAACGCGTCCCGCACCACCTTCTGCTACCACCGCTGACAATGCGCCGACCATCCGTCTTGCTCCGTCGCGAAGGCAGCGCCCACCGTCGATCTACGATTTGACGCTCGGCGAACTCGAAGCGCACATCGAGCAAATCGGCGCGCCTCGTTATCGCGCGCGGCAGATCTACAAATGGCTCTATTCGCAACTCGCTGCCGACTATGACGCGATGAGCAACGTGCCGGCCGAATTGCGTCAGAAACTTGGCGCCGAGCTTCCGATCGCCGTCATGACGCCAATCCGAGAAATCGCGACCGACGGCGGAGATACCTTCAAGACACTCTACCGGACCGCCGACAATCAGTTTGTCGAAACTGTCCTTATGCTCTATCCCGATCGGGCGACGGTTTGCGTTTCCTGCCAGGTCGGGTGCGCAGTTGGATGCGCATTTTGCGCGACGGGGCTGGGAGGATTGACGCGAAATCTCACCGCCGGCGAAATGGTGCAGCAGGTTGTGGATGCCGCCAGGCGCGCTCGCGAGCTAGGCCGGACGCTGACGAACATGGTCATGATGGGCATGGGCGAGCCGATGCAGAATTACGTGCCGACGATGAAGATGGTCGAAATTCTGCACGATCCTCAAGGGCTCAACTTCGGCGCACGGCGAATGACGATTTCAACCTCCGGTATCGTGCCGCGGATCGACGCCCTGGCCGGCGAGCCCTACCAAGTCAATCTCGCGATCTCCATCCACGCGCCAAACGACGAGCTGCGCAGCCGCCTCGTCCCGATCAACAATCGCTATCCGGTCGCTGAGTTGATTGCATCAGTCAAACGCTACATCCAAAAGACAGGACGTCGTGTCTCATTCGAGTACGCGCTGATGAAGGGGATCAACGACAGCGACGAGACCGCGCGCGAAATGGCGGCCCTGCTGCGCGGCATGCTCTGCCATGTGAACGTGATTCCCTTGAATCCCGTCGATGTACTCCCATATGAGCGACCTTCGACACAGGACATCGATCGTTTCGCCGCGACGCTGCAAGCTGCCGGAATCCCGACGACCGTTCGCTACTCGCGCGGTGTCGATATCGCCGCTGCCTGTGGTCAGCTTCGAGCCGAGCACACGTTCGCCGAGGCTTCATAGCGACCGTGGCAACGAGCGAATCGGTCAAATGGAGTCGCGTGCAACCGATCGGCTATGTCCGACGGCCAGGCGCGAGCGATCCGGTTCCCGGCGAGTTCTATGATCCTAATCAGGAAACAGTCATCGAAGTTCTCCCCAGATGGGCCGACGGTCTCATAGGGATCGAAGATTTCAGCCATCTTGTCGTGCTGTTTTGGCTTGATCGAATGCCGCGCCTGCGGGCGGTCAAACCTAAGATCTCGGCGGAATTGCGCGAGGAATTGCCGCCGGTCGGCTTCTTTTCCACGCGCACCCCAAAGCGGCCAAACCCAATCGGCATCTCCTGCCCCCGCTTGCTCCGGCGCGAGGAGAACAAACTTGTCGTGATCGGGATCGATGCCTGGCCGGGAACACCTGTGCTGGACATCAAAGGATACTTTCCCCGCGACGAACTGCGCGCGGACGCGACGGTGCCCGATTGGCTGCGCACGTTGTGGCAGCGCCACGACGAAGAACGCAGAAGCTAGCCCTCTCGATCCAGAATCTCCAGCACCGGTGCTATCGCCTCGATCCCGGCGACGGTGCAAGGATCGGGATAGAGCTGGATGTGCGATATGCCTTCGCGCGCGTAGGCGCGAAATTCCTCGGCAAGCTCTTCGGGTGTTCCACTCAGCGATGGCACCGCCTGACCTGGTCTCCCGTAGGCGCCTTCGAAATCGATAAATACGGCCGCTGACCGCTCGAGCGTCGCCGGATCGCGCCCCACCTCGCGGCAGATGGCATCGATTTGATCTCGGAGCGCCGGCACACCCGCCGCGCGATTGCCAGTCGAGTTCACCCAGACGTTCCATTGATCGGCGTGCTGCGCCGTCAGCCGCATCATGCGCTCGCCACTGAAGGTGCCGATCATAATCGGCATACCCTCGGGTCGAGGTCCGCGCGGCCGCAATTCGCAGTCCTTAGCGGAGTAGAACTCACCTTCGAAATCAGCCTTGCCTGTCCGAATCAGCGATCGAATGATCGTAAACGCTTCCTCGAACCGGCTGGCGCGATGGTCATAGGGGAAGCCAAACGCTCGATACTCCGGTTCCGCCCAGCCCGCGCCCAGACCAAGAATCACGCGGCCGCCACTGATTTCGTCAACTGTTTCCGCGATCTTGGCCGTCAGAGCCGGATTTCTGTAGGCAGTGCACGAGACGAACGGCGCGAGTTCAACGCGGGAGGTGGTCGCGGCAAACGCAGACAGGATCGACCAACTCTCCCAGGCGCCCTGAATCTCATGCCCCTCGACCTTCATCAAAAGGTGATCGGCAAACCAGAGGGAATCGAACCCCAACGCTTCGATGCGCTTCCCCATTGCGAGAAAATCGCGCCAGCCCGCGGTCTCGCCCGCCATCTCGCGCTCGGACTCCGGCAACATGATCCCGATCTTGAGTGGTCTTTTCCGGTCCGTGCCCATCTGTGTCCTCTCGCGCGTCGAACAGAACATCGTAAAGATTGCGGAGGTATTCTATTAGGCAAGTAGGCAAGCCGCGTACGAGCGGCATAGTTTGTTGAGTGAAGGCTATTTCGAAATGATCATCCAAAAATTGGGCAAATCAGGCAATAGTTATGTTGTTACGATTCCGAAGGCGGAAGTCGAGCGAAATGGTTGGAAGGTCGGCCAGTTCTCTCTCCTGAGCTACAAAAGATCTTCGAGGAAAGCTGGGCGCGAAACGAAGCCGGCTACCGTTATTTGGCCGACAAATAGTGAATTTAGAACTTCGGGAGCACGATTCGTAGCGGCGCACGGCTGTGCGCCTTCGATCGCATCCGACCGGTGCGCCATTGGGCCCGGCCGTTTTAACTTGGTGGGCGCACTACCGTGCGCCGCTACGGAGACCGGGGTTCGCGTCGAAGCATTAAGCCCCGGACATCTTCGACGAACCGCAACCCTAATTTTTACTCAGTCCGGTCCAGGATCTCGAGCACACGAGCGAACTGTTCGATGCTCTTTGGCGTGCAGGGATCGAGTCCGGTGACGTTGTGGCGCAGACCGAGTTCGCGAAACCCTGAAAGCGTTTCCGCGATCTCTTCGCTCTCGCCGGTGATCGGATCAAGCCGCACGCCGAGGTAGCCCGGCATCGCGATGTTGCTGCTGCCGGTCTTTACGATTGTTGCGGGATCGCGTCCAACTTCGAGGCAGGCTTCGGTGAGATGCTCCAAATGCGGCACGAGCACACTGGCCTCGCGGGCCCAATCTGAGTTCCACGCGTCGCCGAACTTCGCGATCAAACGCAGCATGCGTGGTGAATTCGAACCGATCAGAATCGGCGGGCCGCCTTCAGCGCCGCGCGGGCCGCGAGGCAAATTGACCGCGTTGTGCACCCCGTAGAACTCGCCTTGGTAGTCTGCCTTCCCCTCGCGCAGAAGCGGGGCGATGATGTTGACCGCCTCTTCAAACCGGCTCACTCGGTAGTCGAATGGGAACCCGAATTGGTCGTACTCCGGTTTGTGCCAACCGGCGCCAAGCCCCAAAATGAACCGGCCGCCGCTGATTTCGTCGAGGTTCTCTGCCATTTTGGCAACGACAGCTGGATTGCGGAAACCGGTACATGTCACGAGCACGCCGAGGTTGATCGTCTTGGTCGCCGCGGCAAGTCCGGCGAGCGTCGTCCACCCCTCCCAGACTCCACGAATCACATTGTTTTCGTGTTCCAATTGCATAATGAAGTGGTCTGGAATCCAAACGGTGTCAAAGCCAACCGATTCCGCGGTTTGGGTTATTTCGAGAATGTCACGAAAGCGAGGCGTGCCGCCAAAGGTGCTCAGGTCGGAAATCGGGGCCATGAACCCGATTCCCATCTGTCGCTTCGATTCCGGCCACCGGCCGGTCGGAAACACCACTCGTTCGGCCTTCGACGTCTCTGCGCCAACGGTCATTCGCTGTGAATCCTTCCCTGTCTAACTGAAACCTAGTCGAGGCTCATCCGGCGCAATCGCCAGGTCGCGAGCACCACCGAAACAGCGCTGATCAAAAGCAACGTGATGATTGCGCTTCCGACTGCGGTCGCGTGGCTCAACGTGACACGTGGATCGTCCAGCACACCAACAAAGATCGACGTGGTGAAGTGGCGGACGCTGACAACCCGCAAACCGGGCAAAAATTGACCGAGCAAGCTTTCCCAGACAAGGCTGTAGATGATCCCGACCACCAGCGCCCGGTTGATCAACAGACTGATCAGAATGAAGATCGCGGAATAGGCGATTGTTCCCACCGTGGCGGAAACGCAGATGGCCCAAAGCATCCGGAGTTGATCGCCTGAATTACCGCGAAAAACGATTAGGTAGGTCACCGTGAGCCCGGCGAGAATGATCGGCACGGCAACGATGACTGAGCCGATCAACTTCTCAACGACAATCCGTAACCGGCCGATAGGCTTCAATGTCAGGTAGGGAAGCGTGCGATCGTCGATTTCGTTGCCCAGAGCTCCCGTAGCCAAGATCAACACGGTAAAAGGGAGAAGCGTGGCGATAACTGCCCCGCGATAGATCGTGTTGACCATAAATCGTGATGCGACTTCAACATCCGGATTGATAATGTAGATCAGGGCGAAGATGCACGGAATGGCCGAAAGTCCGGCAACAACTCTGACAGCCTTTCCACCCATAAATTGGCGCACGGTGAGCGTCACAACTGGCAGTGGTCGCCAGAAAAGGGCGTCGATCATCGTTCCACCAAATATGCGAAGACCGAGCTCAGCGATTCGTCGGCAGGCTGCACTTCGAAAAGTCGGATATCTTGAGTCTTCGCAAGGAATGGCACCGCGCGGTAGAACGCCCGGACGTCATTCGTCTCTGCGATGATGCGATCCTCTCCTTCCAGGCGAATCGACCGAGTGGCGGGATCGTTAATGAGCGCCGCCGCGAGTCGCCGGCTTTGGCTTGCGCGAATGCTGACGGCGTGATCGTGGTTGTCGATTTTTTCGCGAATGGCGCGATAGTCGCCGGCCGCCGCGAGCTTGCCATTGACGATGACGATGATGTTCTCGGCGAAGCGCTCAACCTCGGACAGAATGTGGGAGGAGACGATCACCGTCTTCCCCGATTCGCCAAGCGAACGAATGAGGGCGATCAGACCTGCTCGTTGCACCGGGTCGGTGCCATTGAGCGGCTCATCCATCAGCACGATCGACGGATCATGGACAAGCGCGGCCGCGACCTTAATCCGCTGACGCATCCCTTTTGAGTAACCGCCGACCCTTCGATTCGAAGGCTCTTCCATTTGCGTGAGCCCAATCGCCCAATCGGTGGCACGATCGATATCCGGCACTTTTTGCAGGATCGCATTCATGCGCACGAATTCGCGTCCGGTGAGGAACGGATAAATCGTTTCCTGCTCTGGCACAAGACCGAGGCGCTTGTACGCCATCGGCTTGCCGCGAGGTGGTTGGCCGTCGATCGTGATCTTCCCCGAAGACGACCCAGTCAAGCCGCTCATCATTTTGAGGATCGTCGACTTGCCCGCGCCGTTCGGTCCGAGCAAGGCCGTCACGCCTGGCGCAACGCCAAACGTGACATCTGAAACCGCGACGATGTCCCCATACCATTTCGAAACGTGGTCGATGACGATCGACGGCTCTCGACCGAAAACTACGCCCGGAAGATGAACCTCCGTAACGGGCACTGGTGCTTCTACGACCGCGGTGCTACTCATCGGGCACATACCGCCAATACATGATTGCGAGACAGATCGCGACGACCACACCGACGCCCGCGAGATATTCCCAGGTTGCAAACGCATTCGCTGGAAAATCCGCCAAGTCGGTTGAAGGGACATTGAAGAGCGAATTTGAAAGGTTGTCCATGACATTGGCCGGGCTCAAGAAGACAAGGAAACGCCGGTTCGCGTTGTCGCTGAGCGCATCGTTCAGCGCAAACGCCAGTGTCGTTGACAACCCGAAGCCGATCACGATGACCGCCACCGCGATACTCTTGCGACCCGTGAACGCTGAAACCGTCAACGCAATCGCGCCGAGATAGAACGCAATCGTCGTCCCGACGATGAGCACCTTCCCGAGATCGTCAAGGTGATGCACCATTGCCGACAACGGTTTGTTGTCCAAAAACTGCTCGCCAAGCCACAGGATGATAGCCGGGACCGTGGAGATGGTGAGCGTCAGAATCGCTGTCGCCAAAAGCTTGGCGAAGAGGTAATCCGAGCGTTTGATGGCTCGCGAGAAATAGAGCGGCAGCACGTTCTCCCGCCGGTCACCGCAAAGCATTTCCGGCGCAATCGTCGCGACGAAGATTCCTTGGATGCCGAAGACAAGCCCAAAGAAATCAGGGTAATTCATCACGTCAGCGTTCGGCATGAACGCCAGGATGCCAATTGTCACAACCACCGGGATGAACGCGGCAGCGTAGAGAAAAATTGGGATGATCTTGGCCGTCCAGCTCTTTTTGATGCCGAGCGCGCGCTTGATCGAATAGAGCACGAGTGCTTTGTAGGCTCCGCGACGGCCAAGCCGCGGTCCGTCATATCGCGCATAGCCGCGATCAAAGACCTCGCCGTATCGAGATGTGGGCGCGGTCCCGAGCGGCGCTGGAGTCGGCGGATTAGACCCGGCCATTCGATTGCCTCGCTTGCTCGATCGCGGCGTCGTCCGCCGCGACATTGCCCAGGTAAAGATCTTCAAGAGATGGCGCGCGCGTACGCATCGCACGCAACGGCAAACCGAGATCTGCCGCCGCGTCCCGTACTGCATCGAACACCTGATCGCCGTTGCGGTGCACGATCATTTCGCCTGGCAAGCCGACCGATTCTTCGTTCAGTTCGGCCCGGACACCTACCTGGGCCAATCGTTGCATGAACGGATTTGGATCGCCTTCGACCCGAACAATCAAATCCCCCGTATCGCTTGTTGGGCCACCGATCGGTTGGGACAGAATCAGGCGCCCACCATTCAAAATCACAACGTGATCGCAGACCTTCTCGATGTCGGAAAGGATGTGCGAAGAGAGCATCACCGTTATCCCCAGACGACTGTGAATGCGAATGATGAGATCGAGCATCTCGTCGCGGCCCTGGGGATCGAGACCATTTGTTGGCTCATCGAGGAAGACGAGATCTGGATCGTGCACGATCGCCTGGGCCAGCTTGACACGCTGCTTCATGCCCGTCGAAAAACCCTTGATCAACCGATAGCGCTCTTCGTCGAGGCCGACTTGATACAGCACATCCGCCGCCCGCTGCCGGGCCGCGCGGGTCGGCAGACCGCTCATCTCCGCCATGTGGGCGACGAAATCGGCCGCGGTTGTGCCTGGTGGCAAGCTCTCTGATTCGGGCATATAGCCAACGTGCTCGCGAATCTTGAGTCCTTGGCTTTTCGTGTCGAAGCCGAGGACCGTCGCGCTACCCGAATCAGGCCGGGAGAGACCGAGGAGGAGTCGAAGGAGGGTGGTCTTACCGGCGCCGTTCGCGCCGAGCAATCCGACCGCCGCTCGCGGCACAGACAAGTCCAGCCGTTCCAACGCGACGACCCCCCCGTAGGTCTTGCGGAGGCCCTTCGTCTCGATGACGGATGGACGCGGCTCATCGGCCGGTACGGGTACGGTAATTGGCGCGGGAACGGCGAGGTTGGTCATTGAACTCCGGACGCAGCCGTCAAATCCAGAAGAGTCAAGCGCTTAGTGTACCAGCGGCAACGCATTTTTTGCTTTTTCATATGATCGCCTACGGTCCTGTTTTCGCATTCGTCACTCGTCGAATGACAGCCTCTGGAAAATGCTCGCGTAAACAACTCACGAGTGCAAATCGATCTGACTCACCCGGTCGCCACCAAACCTGAACCTCGTAATCGAACGTCTCTGCTGAAGCCCGCACTATCTCAATCTTCGGTTCTTTTTTCGCCATTCCGTGTTGCTGAGCGAAAATCTCGATTAATACCTTTCGGGCTTCCTCGGGAGGCATCTTCACCCATTCAAGCTCGAACCGGTCGGGCGCATCCACGTAGGTTTTTCGGTTGAGCACAATCTGAGAAAAAACGATGTAGTTTGGCACGAGTACGAGTTCGTCTGCTTCATCCCTGAGAACCGTCGTGCGAATGTCGACGCGTTCGATCACGCCACGTTGACCGGCAACTTCGATCCTGTCTCCAACCAAGAATGGTTGCTCCGCGAGGAGATAGAGACCTGACACGAAATTCTTGAGAACGTCCTGCAGTGAAAGCGTGATCGCGGCCGAAACAAGACCAACTGTCGTCGCGAGCGAGCTTGTACTCACTCCAAATAACTTGAGGATAACGATGAACACGATCGTATAAATGATGACTTTGGTGACGTTGTCGATCAGGCTGACGACGTTCGGGTTGTAGTGACGTTTGCGCGCGGCGTCCTTGGTGCGGCGTCTTACCCATCGCGACCCAAAAAGAATCGCCAGGATGACGACGACCCCCCAAACGAACTGGACGCCGGCACTCGCGATCCAGTCCCAGAGGTTATGGAGTTCTTGAGATATCCAATCCTGCATGCGTCCGCCGTAGCCGCTTCGAACCGATCTTTGCCACTAGCTTGTTTTTGCGAGATCAAACCCACTCATGCGAAGCGCCTCGAGGCACAGCGCGGTTCTGTGTAAGCCTTCGGCGAAAACGGGCGGACTCTGTCCGACGCCCAGCCGGAGATGGCCCTCATAGCCAAACGCCGATCCCGGAGCGAGCATCACGCTAAATTCCGCGGCGAGTCTGTCGGAGAGATCTTTGGACGGCACATCGAGGTTGTAACGCATGAGCGCCAGCAATCCCCCGCGCGGCGGCGTCCACGAAACGAGATCCGCGTGCTCCGCGAACCATCGCGCCGCGGTCGGAATGTTCTCACCGACGATCGCGTGCGTTCGCTCCACGATACGATCGAGGTGCTTAAATGCCTGCACCGCAAGCGCGTCGTTCAATTTGCCGGGGCTGAGCGAAACGTAGTCGCGCATCCCCCAACACTTCGCGATGAGGTCGGCAGAGGCGGCAACCCACCCGATGCGCAAGCCGGGCAGACCAAAGGGCTTCGAAATTGTGCCGACACTGATGCCGTGGGGACCAAGATTTCGCGTTGGAGGCGCGAACGCATCCCCTCCGGGAAGTTCGAGCCAGCGGTAGGCTTCGTCGCTCAACACGTTGGCGCCAACCGACTCCGCGAGATCGTAGATTCGCTTGACCTGCTCCGCAGAAAGCATTGCGCCAGTTGGATTGTGCGGCGTGTTGATGACGATCAACCGCGTCTCCGGCGTCACGAGACGTTCGAGTTCGTCCAAGTCGTACTTGAAATCGTTTTCGGGTCGAAGCTCCCACAGCGACACGTCGCAGCCAATGGCGCGAGCAACGCTGAAGAGTTGCTGATACGCGGGATAGACAGCCACGACGTGATCGCCCGCTTCAAGCAACGCATTGAAAAGAAGAAAGTTCGCTTCGATCGCGCCGGTCGTGACGAGAATCTCGTCTGCGTTCGTGTTCTCGTAGGTTGCGGCGATGATCGACCGCAGCTCTTCTGTCCCACGCGCCTCGCTATACCCCAGACGCAGATCCAAGAGGCGCGAAAGCAGCTGATCACGCTCGGCAGGCGGTTCGAAATCGAGAAGTTCGCGCGTTGACATAGGGAATATGCCGCTCTCGGCGATGTCATATTCGACCTTGACTTCCCACGTCGACATCCATCGCTCAAGGGCAAACGTCTCGATCTTCACCGGGAAACTCCTTCTCGATGTCATCAGCTTATGTGGCGCGTACTGCTTTGGATGATGGGCGGTTGACAGGCAAGCGTCAAGCTACCCCGATGCACGGCCTAGCCGGATGGCGAGTATCGTCCCTCATCACTCTGGCGATGGCGGGTTGTCGTGCTCACCGTAGGCTTGCGTCCATACAGCTTTATCGGGCCGACAGGCTCGATGTACAAAGAGGGGACTCAAATGTCTGACCAGATTCAATCGACAACCGCATTGCAGCAGTTGTCGGACAACCTCGCCGATGCGGTCGAGCAAGCCGGCGCCTGGACGGTCACCGTTAATGCACGCCGTCGATTTCCCGCAACTGGCATTATTCTCAGCGAGGACGGTTTGATCGTCACCGCCAATCATGTGGTCGAATTCGACGAAGAGATTAAGGTCGGTTTGTCTGATGGCCGCACAGTTGACGCCAAGCTAATCGGTCGGGATCCGGGTTCCGATCTCGCACTACTGAAGATCGAGGCCGGTGATCTCCCCATACCACCTCGCGCGACCGATGAACCTCGGGCCGGAAATCTCGCGCTCGCAATTGGGCGGCCCGGACCGAGTGGACCGATGGCGTCGTTCGGCGTCATAAGCGTCGTTGGCCCGTTCAACCGCCGGTGGGGCAAAGAACAAAACGATCAGTTCATTCGCGCCGACGTCGCCATGCTTCCCGGTTTTTCCGGTGGGCCACTTGTCGACGCCAGCGGTCATCTTCTTGGCCTGAATTCGTCCCACTTCGGACGGGGCGGAGGCTTGACGATCACAACGGCTGTCATTGACCGAGTTGTCGCCTCGCTGAAGACCCACGGCAAGATTCGACGCGGTTACCTTGGCATCGGAGCACAAGCAGTGCCGATCTCTGCATCGCTAGCATCTGCCGCTGGAACCAGCCAGGAGACTGGGTTGGTGATCGTTTCGATCGAAGCAGGTGCGCCCGCAGAGCAGAGCGGCCTTTTGATCGGCGACATCATCTTGACGATCAACGACCGCGCTGTTGGTTCGGTCGAAGAGTTGCAGGACATTCTGTCCGACGATCTTGTCGGTCAAGCCGTCAAACTGAATTTGATCCGTGGCGGCAACGCCCACAGCGTAACCGTGAATGTTGCCGAGCGGGCGAGCTAATAGATCTTGCCTTCGGGCGTAAGATGAAACGATGAAAGGGCAGAAGTCCTCAAATGGCTACAGTGCTTAATTCGACCGGACTTCTCGCGGGCGAACTGGCGGACATCGCCAAGCAGGTCGAGAAGTCTGTTGTAGTGATCAACCACCGGGGCGGGAACGGCGCCGGCGTGATCTGGCGCTCCGACGGGCAAATCGTCACGAACAGTCACGTCGCGTCGGGTGACCAGGTCGAGGTCGTCCTCGCCGACGGTCGCAAATTTAACGGCAGCGTCACCGCCCGTCACCCGCAGCATGATCTCGCGATTGTGCAAATTCCGGCTGAAGACCTGCCCGCGGTAACGGTTGGAGATTCGTCCACGGTTCGACCGGGTCAGATCGCGGTTGCGGTCGGGCATCCGCTCGGGATGCGAAACGCGGTGACTGCCGGGATCATCGTCGCGGCGGGCCAAGCAGTCTCCGAAAGTGGACCGCGAACCGGAGATTTACTCCAGACTGATGTCACGCTGCTCCCCGGAAATTCTGGTGGTCCGCTCGTCGACGCAGCTGGCGAGGTGATTGGCATCAACACGATGGTGGCGGGTCAGCTCTCGCTGGCGATCCCAAGCCAAGCTGCCGAAACGTTTGTCGCGGGTAAGGCGATCGGCGTCGGGCGGGCGTTCCTCGGCATCACCGGTACGGCCGTTCAACTCAATCGGCCCGAGCAGGAGATCGGATTCCTCCTCACGGAAGTTGAAGAGGGCGCCCCGGCCGACCGCGCCGGTCTCTTTATCGGCGACGTAATCACCGCCATTGGAGAGGCGAAGGTGATCGACCAGGAATCGGTTCCGGCAACCGTCTTTCGGCTGATTCCAGGAGAGGCGGTTACGATCAACGTCCTCCGAGGTGGTGAACCGCGCAGCTTCACCGTCGTTCCGACCGAGCGCGCGTGAGCGTATCGGGCGCCGAGCGACATCTACGGACGACCAGGGTCTATCAGACCCTGGTCGTCGCTGCTTTTCCGTCAGTCCGCGCTGGACTTGGAGCTCTGCTCGCGCGCGATCCCGAAATTAATGTCATCGAAACCGTCCCAGGAATCGTCGCCGAATCGGAAAATTCGCTTGATGTCATTGTCGTCGATGCCTCGGGAACTCCTGAAGCAGTTGACGATATACAAGAACTCTACCCTTCCACGCCGCTTGTCTTGATAGGCGCGGACAGTGCCGCAGAAGGCGTGAACTCTGTTTCGGGGGCCGTTGCGTATTTAGCCTCCGACATTGACGCCGACGCGCTCTCGGCCGCGGTTAAGGCGGTCGCCCACGGGTTTACCGTACTCGATCCCGAGTTGATGACGGCGGCCGGACTGCATATCCACGGCCATGCGCAACCCGCCGACCCGCTTGCGGGTGAAGCGCTAACCGCTCGCGAGCGCGAAGTGCTCGAACTCGTCGCAGCTGGTCTGCCCAATAAGGCGATCGCGCGTGAACTCGGCATCAGCGAGCATACCGCGAAATTTCACGTCGGTTCACTGCTCGCAAAACTCGGCGCCGGCAGTCGCACCGAAGCAGTCACGATCGCCACGCGGCGGGGCATTCTTTCGATCTGAGTCCCTCGTCTACGGTGCGGGGATAACCAGCACCTGACCGGCGTAGATGCTATTCGGATCGGTGATGTTGTTCGCCTGCTCCAGCTGTTTTTCGGTGATCCCAAACCGCGCGGCAATACCGGAGAGGCTATCCCCTTCGCGTACGGTGTAGGTCTGCTGACCGGTGCTCGGAGTCGGGGTGTCTGGCACAGGTGTACCGGGCGTGGGAGTCACGACCATCATGACGTCGTTCGGCGTCGGCGATGGTTTCGCTTCCCCACCACCACCGCATGACGTTAAAGAAATGAGGAGCGCCGCCGCGAGGGCGGCGGCGCACGCAACAGTTTTCAAGGAATGTGATCGAATCATTTGCTCATGGCGCTACCGGACCAACGCGGGCTGGTCTGGCCAAACGTAGCGGTCGGGCATTCTGTTTGCCAGCGATGGTACCTGACGCCGAATCTTTTCGAGGAATTCCAGATCCAAGTCGGCGGTGATCACGGTTTCTCGATCGGGCGCCGTCGCGAGAACAGTTCCCCACGGATCGACAATCAAAGACCGGCCATAACACCAATTCCCGCCCGAATACGACCCGACCTGTCCCGGCGCAACCATGAAGACACCGTTTTCTATTGCGCGTGCCCGAATGAGGACCTCCCAATGATCCTTGCCGGTCGTCATGGTGAAGGCCGCCGGGAGGAAAATCACATCTGCGCCGCGCAGGGCCAAGATGCGGAAGAGCTCGGGGAAGCGCAGGTCGTAACAAATCGCGAGCCCAACCGACACGCCATCAATGTCCACCGTTACGATTTCGTCGCCGGGCGAAACCGTCGCCGACTCTTGATACGAGGCAACGCCATCGAGAACGACATCGAACATGTGGATTTTGCTGTACTTGGCGACGATATCGCCATCGGGGTTGATCACGACTGCGGTGTTGAACAGCCGTGGATCGCTCTCACGGATCTCGTAGTAGCTACCGCAATGAAGGTAAATCCCATGGCGACGAGCTCGATCGGCAAGCACATCAGTTAGATGCCCGGGTATCTGCTCCGCGCTATCTCGGTTTCCCTCTTGTGGACCGAGATATGCCCACACTTCGGGAAGGCCAACAAGACGGGCGCCTGTGCTCGCGGCGCGGTCAATCAAGTGCAACGCGGTTTCGATATTCGCGGATTTGTCTTCTCGCGAGTTCATTTGTACTGCCGCGACGCGAAGAGATGCTCGGTCTGATCCACCACGATTCAACATCGCCGCTCCTCCGACCTTCCACGTTGTACGCGACGTATCTCTAGAAACGACGCCGTCACTTGCCTCGGCAATCCAATGACGACTGCGTCGCAGGATGATAGCACCGAGTCTGAGGTCAGCGGGGCCAAATCTGCGTTATGCTTATTTAACGAATGCTGAAGTCGCACGGCGTCCTTCCAGCCGCTCCGCGGTTTCGCCGCATACCCAGCTCCGGCGGTTCTAGCGCGCCAATTGGCGCCGGGAATTAGACGATCCGTCTGATGGATGGCTCGCGACAGGTTTAGGAGGTTCGACAAGTGGAGAGTACGATCGTCGCCCGCTCGTCTGGCGAAACCCTCACAGGTTGGTTCACTGAACACTTGCGAGAGGCGATTATCAAGAATGGCTACCGACTCGTCGAAGAGGACGTGGCGTCGGATGAGGGTGGCATCATCCTCCACCCAATCGAGCCCAGCGGTCCGCGCAGTTTCCGGCGCAAAAATCGCGCAGTTTTCGTTGTCGGCATCGGCGAGGCAGAAGAACCGCCAACCGAGCCGCTCAAAACGGGCTATCCCTTCTTACTCCGCACCCTCGCCAATCTCTTCATCCTGGTTGTGAAAAATGGACGGTATGGCGGACCGGAAGCATTTTTCTTTACGCTTGAGCAAGGGTTCTACGCGATTCCACATGAAGGTGACGACGAAGCATTCTTCAACCTCGTGGTAGAACGACTCGCGCCGCTCGCAACATCGAACCTCATCATTGAGAACGAATTCGTGCCGGACCTGCCAAAGGACCTCTGGAATGGCGACGAGGTCACCGAATCGATTACCCGTGCCGGCCGGCGACTGGACGAGCTCGATCTACTTCCGTCCCCATTCCCTCTGGAGGACTTTCTCTCCCCGCGCGATTTTCGGCACGTGAAGCAGCTCTTCAACATCGGCGGTCTCAGTTACGGCAACCTCAGCGCGCGCAAAGATGAGGAACGTTTTTGGATGAGCGCCAGCGGCGTCGACAAGAGCAGGCTCGAAAAAGTTGGCACCGAGATTCTTCTTGTCACCGATTACATCCCTGAAAAGCAAGCCATGCGACTGAGCGTCCCGCCGAATATCACGCCCCGACGCGTCTCAGTCGATGCGATCGAGCATTTTATGATCTATCGTGAGCATCCGAAAGTCGGCGCGATTCTGCACGTCCATGCCTGGATGGAAGGCATTCCTTCGACCCACATCAATTTCCCGTGCGGCACCTATGAGCTCGCCTCAGCCGTTGCCGAGCTGGTCCGTCGAGAAAATGATCCCGACCACGCGGTAATTGGTCTGAAGAACCATGGTTTGACCGATCACTGGCGAGAGCCTCGACGAAATCTTCGACCGCGTCGAAAGCAAAATCCTGCGCCAGGTTCCGATGAGCTAAGCGCGCAAGTCTTGCCGCGAGCCATGAAACAACTCATGCGCGAGGCGACCGCCTCGCGCATAATTTATGAGTTGCTCCAACTGAGCTTGGCAGAAGATAAGCATTGTCCGATTGCAAGAATCTTCGTCAGCTGGTCTTTAGCCGGCTTTGTAGGTTCAGCCCGGGGACTTTAGCCCGGGCCTGCGCCGGCGCTCTGAATGCGAACCGGGGAGAGCCATGAAAGCGATTCGCTACCAGTTTTCGATCCCGAATTTCCTGGCGGTCCGGGCAGCCGATAGGCTGCCATTACGATTGCTTGAGTCGGGCCGCGTCCCTGGACTCTCCCAGATCGAAACCGAATCAATTCCCCTCCCCGGCCCCGAATGGTTGCGGGTCAAACCTCGCCTCTGCGGAGTCTGTGGCAGCGACATTTCGATGCTGACCAACCGTGGCAGCTCGTCGATGACGCCCTTCATATCCTTCCCAGTTGTTCCGGGACATGAAGTTGTGGCCGATGTCGAAGAGGTCGGAGCTGTAGTCACAGGCATAGCAACCGGCGATCGGGTCGTCATCAACCCTCTCATTTCCTGCGAGATGCGCGGACTCGAACCTTGTCGATCCTGCCAAGCCGATGAACCCGGCCTCTGCCTCAACACCGCTGAGGGCTCGCTTTCACCGGGAATGTTGATCGGTTTCTGCCGCGACCTTCCAGGAGGCTGGTCTGAGGGGATGGTCGTTCACCGCAGTCAGGTTTTCGCTATTCCGGAATCGATCTCCGACGACGTGGCAGTCCTCATCGAACCGTTTAGCGTGGCGTTGCACGCGGTGCTCAAATCGCCTCCACCCGCCGACGGCAAGGTCCTCATTATCGGTAGCGGAACGATTGGTTTGCTCGTCCTGGCGGCGATACGCCTTCTCGGACACACGAGTGATGTCACGGTGCTCGCGCGACATCCAATCCAGGAAAAGTTAGCCACCGAGTTCGGGGCCACTCGCGTATTGCGCGGTTCTTCCGCCGGTGATGCCGCGATTGCGATTGCCGGCGCAAAGAAATACAAGCCCATCAAAGGAAAACCGGTCTATGCCGGCGGTTTCGACTGGATCTACGACTGCGTCGGCTCGACGCGAAGCGTCGACGATAGCCTGCGAGTTGCAGGTCCTCACGGACGTGTGCTCATGGTCGGTTGCGCAGGGGAACTGTCACATATCGATTGCAGCTTTGTCTGGGCGCGGGAAATTCAGGTTTCAGGCAGCTACGTGTACGGCAAGGAATCATCTCGCGACGACGCGCCACATACATTTGAAATCGCAATTCGTCTTCTCACCGCGCACCCGGATCATCCACTTCCGAAAATGGTTACCCATAAGTTCCCGCTGACTCAGTATCGAGACGCGATGACCGCCAGTCTCAGCCGCGGATCGCACGGCGCCGTCAAGGTCGTCTTCGACTGTCGCGCATAACGCGACGTTTCCATTCCGACATAAACCAGACGCTGGTCATGCTCGCTTCTTCTCTGATCTGTGCCTGAGAGTGCGTACCCGAGCTTGAGCATTCAGAAGCTACTCTGACAAAAAGGCACGCTCTTTTGAGTCGACTCGTTCGTCAGACGGCGTACTAAGACTTCGAAGCGTCCCTTATTTTTTTATCTATTAAGCGTACGTACGTACCGAAATAAGCCAGTACCCGCCATTCGGCCACTCTATGAGCCGAAAGGGCTTGCCCCAAAGTACTAATAGGAGTACGATGATCCCACGGCTTTCTATGCCGATCGGGAATAACTTCTATTCCCAATGCCCGAAATACGGAAGATCTGCGACGCACTTCTGCGGTTGCCGGGACATCGCAGATTGGCGTTGCAGAGGTTAACTCTCGTCGGTCAGTCATTTGTCGGATCAACAAGCACGGAGAGTGCTGTGCCATGTAAACAGCACGAGGAATGACTAAAAGGCAATCGCTACGTAGGACAACTGTCAATTCGGCGCAATCGCGAGTGCACAAGTTCATTAGGTGGAAAGGTCGGGTAGCTATGAAGCATTCTCGATGGGTCCAGATCATTCCGGTGATGATAGTGATCGCGTTATTGGGCGTGGTCACCGCGTTCCCGTCGTTCATTGGCTTGCCGAATCAATCGGCCGCCGCGACAAACAACTCGCTATCGGCGAACCTCCAAGATAGCGGCGGCGATTTTACAGGCGCTACATTCCACACGATTTATCCCCACAACGTGCCTGGCGAATACGAATGCAATGGCGCCGAATGGCACTTCGTCATTAATCAAATTGATAGTCAGTCGCATGCTCCCAGTTCTATTCATGTAACGTGGGCAAACGGCCAGACAGCCGATGTTGCTCGAACAGCATTCACCGGCGGAGTAGCTCACTACGCAACGACTCTCAATCTCGATTCAACAGTCACGGGGGCGTCGGCGACGATCTACAACGGCTGGGACGGCAACTTCAATTTGTCCCATGGGCCCTGCCCGCAGACTGCGACAGCCACACCGACCAACACTCAGACCGACACTCCGACGAACACCCCAACGAACACCCCGACAAACACGCCAACGAATACTCCAACGGACACGCCAACAGAGACGCCAACAAACACACCCACCAATACGCCAACGGAGACGTCTACGCCGACTGATACGCCAACCGGCACCTTGACGCCGACTGACACCCCGACAGAGACGCCAACAAAAACTCCAACCGATACACCGACTAATACGGCAACAGCCACTGACACGCCGACGGATACGCCGACCAATACGGCCACAGCAACGGGCACGGTCACCGGCGGCGGTAAGGAGACTCCGACGGCAACCAACACGGTGACCGCTACGTCGACCGTTCCGACGAAGGGCGAAACCGAAGTGCCGGATGCCACGCCGACCAACACGGGCACAGCGACTGACCCGACCCCGACGACGCCGATCGAGTTTCCGAATACCGGCTCCAACCCCGGTTCGGGCGGCGGTTCCGGTCTGCTGGTCGCCGTGATCCTGGCAACGGCTCTCGCGGGCGCGGGACTTCTCTTCCGCAAACGCGCAACGCGAAATGAGCGTTAAGCGAAGGAGTCAAGACAGATTCCAAATCGAAAATACCCGTGATTCAAACGAGGCCGGCAATGTGCCGGCCCCGTCCTCTTCTGCAATCCGAGCTCGCTCAGCTCGCCACTGGTCCGAACCTCAGTTCCTGGCGCCGGATCCCCAAAAAGTAGAGATCAACCTGAGAAGTGACTGTCACCGCGATTCGAATCTGCGCCCTCGCTCGCCAGCCCGGCCATACGCTCAAATCACGATGACCTCAACCCAAAGGTCAGATGGTGCACAAAGCAGAGGTACCGTATTGATGCCCAAATACTAGGAATATCGAGTTGTCCGAAAGTACTATCTCGTGTAATATCCAGTCAAAGCCCATTATGCCTGGCGGGAAAAGGCGAATTTCCCGCAATAGTGCATAGCGTTGGCTGCGTCGGTGATTTACGGTCAGTAGGCCGCCGTAAATGAGCGTCGTGGGTCCCATTTGCTCGTCGAACCGGCATTGTTTGCCGCGCCGTCGGGTTCGGGCTGTGTCGTGCTGTTGTTACAGCAGTCAAAATGACTAACAGTCATTCGGCACATAGGACTTTTGTCGATTCCCGATGTGTGCGTGGGCGAAACCTTTAGGCGGAAGGGTCGGTTGGTATGAGGCTCTCTGAGAGGTCTCGACAGTCAATGATGGCGATTCTGTCGTTCGCGACAGTGCTCGTCCTGGTGGCAATAGTGCTGGTCAAGCCGACGAATGTCGACGCGACCGGCTCGCAGAACATCAGCGCCGGTAACGTCTATGGAGGTTACGAGTGCAACTCGAGCGAGTGGCACTTCGTGATTAACCAAATTTCCGATGCTTCAAAAGCACCGGCTTCCATTTACGTCACCTGGGCGAACGGCGGAGCGGAGACTGTTCCGCTGTTGAAAGTCTCAGGCGGCGTCGCCCACTACTCGACTGCCTCCAACTTGGACTCCACTGTCACATCCGCCAGCACGACGATCTATTCTGGCTGGGGCGGAAATTTCAACCTTTCACACGGTCCATGCCCTGCGCCGCCCACGCCAACCGCTACCAACACTCCAGTTCCGCCAACCAGCACACCCACCAAAACACCAAAGCCACCGACCTATACGCCGACTAACACTCCGGTTCCGCCCACCAATACCCCAACGAAAACTCCTTCACCGACGAAGACGCCGACCAACACCCCAGTCCCCCCGACAAACACGCCTACAAAGACTCCGACCGAAACGGCAACCCCAACCAAGACGCCGACGAACACCCCGACAAAGACACCAACTAAGACGCCGGTGCCTTGCGCGCAATATCCAACCTTCACCTACTCCTATTCGCCAGGTCTCTCGGGCGCGCATTCCGGTGGCTCCCTGCAAGTGACGATCACCGCCCACGGCCCAATCGGTTCGTCCCAGAAGTTCACGCTCGCGAGCTACACAACACAGAGCGCCACCTACAACCCAAATGAGGATCAGACGGTCTTCGATTACGAGACAAAAACCCTCACGATCGGGCAGGACTGCTCCGGCTCGATCACGTTGACGGTCTACTTGCCGAACTGCTTCTTCCAGATCGACCTGGCCAAGGGCGACGTCCTGACCCATATCGGTCCGCCGAACGACTACTACGGCGACAAAAAGATCGAGGGCTACAACGACGGCTACGGCTGCACGCCGACCAGGACCCCAACAAAGACTCCGTCACCAACGAAGACTCCGACAAATACGCCAAGCAATACGCCAACAAACACGGCGACCTACACGCCAACTGCTACCAATACGCCAACCGACATACCGACCAACACACCGACCGGGACTCCAACCAGTACGGCGACAGCAACCGACACCCCCACGGAGACACCGACTAATACGGCCACTCCAACGGAGACCAACACGCCGACCAACACACCAACGGCGACGGATACTCCTACTGAGACGCCGACTCCAACGGACACGGCGACGAATACGCCGACCGACACAGCCACTCCGACGGAGACACCGACAAACACGCCGACGGCGACTGCTACCTACACGCCGACCAACACGGCAACAGCGACGGCAACAGCTACTTACACGCCCTCCAATACGCCGACGGCGACAAATACTCCAACCAAGACCCCAACCAGGACTCCTTCGCCGACGAAGACGCCGTCGCCCACAAAGACCCCTTCACCAACCAAGACGCCGTCGCCCACGAAGACGCCGACCAAAACGCCAACGGCGACAAAGACACCGACAAATACGCCGACGGCAACTTCGACGAACACGCCAACGAACACGCCAACGAACACGGCGACCGCGACAAACACACCAACCAATACCGCTACCGCGACGCCGACCGAAACGGCAACGGCGACCAGCACGCCGACGGAAACTCCGACGAACACACCGACGGCAACAAATACGCCGACCGAGACTGCTACTCCGACCGAGACGGCCACAGCGACCGATACTCCGACAGAAACAGCAACGGCGACGGATACTCCAACAGAGACGGCGACAAACACGCCAACGGAGACAGCTACCGCAACAGCGACAAATACGCCGACCGACACGCCGACCGACACGCCGACCAACACGGCGACCGCGACCGGAACCGTGGTAGGCGGACAAAAGGAGACGCCAACCACAACACCCACGAACACGGCGACAGCGACGGCGACGATCCCGATCAAGGGCGAAACTGAAGTGCCGGACGCCACGCCAACGAACACGTCGACGCCTGATGGCGTAAATCCAACGGCAACGACGCCGATCGAATTCCCGAACACCGGAGCAACGCCGGCCAATGGCGGAAGCGGCTCGGGATTGCTTGTCGCAATTCTTCTCGCCGCAGTACTCGCGGGCTCCGGACTTCTGATGCGACGACGATCGCTTCAGAGAGAGCGCTAATCGAGAGGGCTGCGACGGACACTAGGTTCAGATCGAAGTAACGGTAGGAGGTTGGCGATTTCGCCAACCTCCTACCGTTTGTCTAGTTGCCGCAGCTCTTGCCTATTCTGGAGGATGTCCAACCATTTCTCTTGATCTGTTAAATCTGTGGCAAAAAGTCAGGACCTTCCAGCAGATAGTCCAAACCCAAGGTGAAAGCAAAAGGCCGGCGCGGAGATTTGCGCCGGCTGATCTGTTACGCGCTCCCGCGATCTACTCGTCCCGAGAATCTGCCCGAACGGCATAGTGATGCGCGCCATTTGGCGTCTATACGAACTAGGACTATTCACCTATACTTTCCGCACGGTCATACCAACAACCGCTCGGGGCGACTCCGCACCTGAGCGCACAGACAAGACCGATTCCCTGCCCGGCGGTTTCTGGGCATCGTATTCGTTCGAATCGGTTGGCGATTGCTGCTGTCCTGGCCACCGGGTCACTGTGCGTCGTCGCTTGCTCACGCTAGGGTCCTGCCACTGGGCGAGATCTGGCGTGCATTCGAACGTGCGTGGGCACTCAGGAAGCACTTGCGTGACTCGCCGTGCGATCGGCACCGTTCGCGCCCGGCACGGGGACTTAGACACAACGAATCCGAGACGTGACGCGGCTCGATGTCATGTCGCCGGATCGAAGGATGGAGAGAGGACACAGATGCCGTTATTTCAGGGGTCTCGACTCGTTGCGGGCCGATCGCGCAAGGTTTTCAGTGCTTTGCTCATCGTCATCGCGATCTCCGGTTATGCAAAACACGCTTCTGCCAATACGCAGGTTCTCACTCCTCCTGATGCAGTTGACAATGCCTATTCAGTCATCCACGGCCAGCCGCTGAACGTCGACGTCTTGACCGGTGTCCTTAGCAACGACCTGTTGCCGGCGGGACCCACCTGGGGAGTCAATTACGGAACTGTTCTCCCCGCGAATGGTTCCCTCACGGTGAATTACGACGGAAGTTTCGATTACGTCCCGAATGCCGATTTCGTGGGCACTGACACATTCGAGTATTGGATTTACAACGGGAGTGAAGGCGAACCAGCGCCTCTCTCGTTCGCCACAGTCACGATTACGGTCACGAACGTCGACCCGGTGCCCGTCGACGATGCGTATTCGACCTTGCAGGACACGGTGCTCGCCGTCCCCGCGACTGGCGTCCTGGCGAACGACACGTCCCCCGATGGAGATCCGTTCGAAGTTGATTCCGTGGTTGTTCCGCCGGCCAACGGAACCTTGACACTCAATCCAGACGGAAGCTTCACGTACACACCAAATCTTGGCTTCTTCGGGGCCGACACATTCACCTACTCACTCATCGACTCATTCCTTGTCGCAGGCGCAAGTTTCGATGCGCAAGGCGTTCCGGCCGGCGGCGTGGTCACGATCACCGTGATCGAGGTCCCCACTGCGACTCCGACGGAAACGCCGCTCCCAACCGTCACTCTGGAACCAACATCGACAATCGTGTCAGCGGCGCCGACCGAGGTTCCTTTCACGCCCACTTCCGAGGCCACCGGAGGAGTGACCGATCTCCCTGATACGGGGTCTGGCTCCGCCTTGGGCGGCGGAGGGGAACTGACACTCGTGATGATGTTCTTGTTGGCCCTCGCCGGCGGCGGCCTGGCACTACGCGGGAAGAGGCAGAACGACGAGTGAGCTTTTGCCGGTGCGCTCGACAACTGTCGAGCGCACCGGCCCGTTTTGATTCGCGATCGATGGAACGCTTCAGGAAAGGAGCTCGGATTGATTCGTTCGTTGGCGCACAATCGCTCGTTGAGACCGGGTCGAATTGCACTGGCAACGGTCATGATTGTTTTGGCCGCTGGAATCTTTAGCTCACCCTCGGTCGGTCTGACCACCGTGCTACCCGTCGCTAATGACGACAGCTACAGCGTCCGGCACAATCAGGTGCTCACAGTCAATGCGGCCGAAGGCGTTCTCGCAAACGACACGTACCCTTCGACAACATTCCCTGTGGTCGAGCTCTCTGGTCCCGCTAACGGCCTGTTGCTCTTCTCCGCCGACGGAAGTTTCACCTACACGCCAAATACTGATTTCGTGGGCTTCGATTCCTTCACGTATGGAATCTTTGCGCCGCAGAATCCGCCAACACCTACGTTAGGTCCGGCATCAGCTGACGTGACGGGTTCCGGCCAAGCCGGAGGACAACTTCTCACCTCTGCGACGGTCACGATCGCCGTCACCAACGCTCCACCGGTAGCCGTTGACGATTCATATTCCACTCCCCAAGACACGACCCTCACCATCGTCGCTCCTGGTGTGCTCGGAAACGACTTCGATAGTGACGGCGATCCGCTCTCGATCGAATCGATCCTCACCGACACCACGCATGGCGCCTTGAATCTCGATTTGGCTTCCGGCGCATTCACCTACGTTCCTGATGAAGGATTTGTCGGCACCGATTCATTCGTCTATCTCCTCCACGACGAATTCGCGCTCACGAAGTCAGACGTTTCTGGGGCGGGCGTCGATAGCTCGGCGACAGTCACCATCGAAGTGACAGCCGCGAAGCCGACCTCAACGCCGGAACCGACGGCGACGACTGTCCCTGGCGAACCAACGTCAACCCCACTTCCACCTGCGCCGACAGCGACATCTGGGACCACCGGTGGAGTTTCAGAACTACCGAATACCGGTTCCGGTTCGACGAGCGGTGACGGCGGCTTACGTTGGGCTCTCCTCGTTATCGTCGCAATGTTGGGCCCGGCGGGCGCGGTTCGCTACATGAGTGGGAAGAAGGTCTAACAACTGAGGCAATGGCAGTCCAGCGCCGCCGGCAAGCACCGATGGCGCCGGGCTTCGTAGCTCCCGCAAATCCCTCGATCGAGCTATCGGGACAAAGGAGAGAGAATGTACAAATTGGGATTCAGGAGAAACAACCTGGCCATTGCGAGACGTCTTGTTCTGGCGCTCATGGTCGGGACGATGTTCTTCGGACTGGCCGCAGTCTCAACGGTAAACGCGGGTCAGCCGCAAATCCCGATTGCGGTCGATGACAACTACTCAATGGTCCACGACCAGACGCTGACCATCGACGCGGGAACCGGCGTTTTGGCAAATGACACGCTTCCCAACTCCCAACCGCCCTGGCACGCCGAGTTGGTCTCGGGTCCTGCCGGAACGCTCACCCTAAATCCCGATGGCGGCTTCTCGTACGCGCCGCCAACCGGCTTTGTCGGGTTTGCTTCGTTTATCTATGAGCTCAACAATAATGCCGCGCAATCGGCGGATGTCTCCGGCGCCGGAGCAATAGCGATTGCCACGGCATACATCGAAGTCATCAACAACTTGCCGGTGGTGGCCGATGACGCCTACTCCACGGAAAAGGACACGGTGCTCTCGGTAGCCGCGCCGGGCGTTCTCGCAAACGATTCTGATCCCGATGGTGACCCATTCGAGGTCTTCGATATTTTCACCTCCCCTTCACACGGTACTGTCACCATCCAGGCGGACGGTTCATTTGTCTACACGCCTGCTTCTGGATACGTCGGGATCGACACCTTCGAGTACGAAGTCGTCGATAACTTCTTAGTGGCCGAAGGATTTCAGTCGTCTGGCATCGAAAAGCCTATCGCCCTGGTGACCATCACGATCACTGAGCCGTCAACGCCGGCGCCGACCGAAACGACTCCCGCAGAAGCAACGTCGACCGTGCTTCCAACTGATCCGACCGAGGAACCGAGCGACCCTACAGCGGAAGCGCCCACGCCCACTTCAGGCGCGACCGGTGGCGTGACGGATCTGCCAAACACTGGCGCGCCCCTTCGCGGTGGAGATGGTCCTCAAAATGGAGTTTGGATTATCGCGATTCTCCTCTTGAGCGCAGGTCTGGTTATTCGCCGCACGAAGCGTCGCGCCTCATAAGACTCATGCGAGATGACCCCCGGCAAACATTGTCGGGGATCATCACTTTTCAACTCGCGTCCCGACGGTTTCCTAATCAAAACGCTTTTCGAGTTCGATTTCGTCATGCATCGGAATGCCATCGTTGCCGATCTGCGAGATCGAAGGCTTGAGCTTTCGAGCTTCGTCAATCGATCCGGGATAAAGTGCGACCAAGCGATAGCCACGCAGTTGGTAGAAGCGCAATGCGTGCACGTTGTCGTTGGTGGTGATCAGCCAGATTCGCCGCGCACCGGTCGCCCTCGCGGTCTCTTCCACCTCCCGCAGGAGCGTGGTTCCGATGCCTTGACCCGTTGCGAATGAATTCAGGCTGGTCACCTCCCAGGCTCTATCACCGGCAAAACAAGTCACCGAACCGACCCGAACTCCCCCTTGCCATGCGATGTAACCGGCTTGGTCGGCAAGTTTGTGAACGACGCCACGCGAGACCATCGTCTCGCCGCCCCATTCATCGCGCCAAACCGCGGCAAGCCACTCCCGGTCCGCATCGCTTTCGATCACTCGAACGACAACGCCAACATCGCTTGCGGGTCGGTCGTTGCTCACTGCCGATCGCTCCTAAAACATCGTCAAAGGTGGAGTTTCGTGTTGCCTAACTGGCAACGAACATGGTATGCTCGGGAGGTCCGTACGTACACCTGCCAGGGCCGTCGGTCATGCAGGCATCCGGCTCCTTCCCCCGAAGAGGACAGGCCAGCCATGACCCGAATTATCGCGTTCTTCAACCAAAAAGGTGGCACCGCGAAGACGACGAGCACACTCAACGTAGCCGCCGCCTTGGCTGAACGCGGGCGCCACATTCTCGCCGTCGATCTCGATCCCCAAGCCAGTCTCACGATGGCCGTTGGCGTAGATATCGCCGCCCTCGATTACTCTGTTTACGATCTGCTGCTCGACGAGTCGCTACCGCTTGCCGACATCACCATCCGCTCGACCGTGCCAGGTGTCGATCTCGTTCCCTCACATCCTGACCTCGCGGCCGCCGAGCTTGAGTTGCTCAATGTGCTTGAGCGCGAGCGACAGCTCGACTACCGGTTCCGCGCGGCCGATCTCTCGCGATACGATTACGTCCTGATCGATTCGCCTCCCGCTTTGAATGTGCTTGCCGTCAATATTCTGGTGGCGGCGGATGAAATCGTTATTCCCATCGAGCCGCACCCGTTGTCGCTGATGGTGCTGCGCAGACTGTTCGAGACGATCAACCGCGTTCGTCGCTTGAATCCTCGCCTCCAGGTCCTCGGTTTCCTGCCGACAAAGGTGCACCATTCGTCTCGTCTCGCCGCCGATATGTTGGCGACGCTTGAAGAGGAGTTTCAGGATTTCGATCAACTCCCGGTCGTGCCGTTGTCGGTCAAAAGCGCGGAATCGGCCGCCGAGCGCACAAGCATTTTGCAGTACATGCCCCGCTCATCGGTCGCGGCAGCATATCGGGATGTTGGCGCGTGGATTGAAGACCGGAGCCTAGCCGTGGGCGCTGTCGCCAGCGTGGAGGAGAATGTTCATGTCTAGCGGGGGCGCTATCGACGTCGCAACCAATCACACGGAGAGCGCATCCGCCGCGCGAGGCCGCAGGCGATTCACGGTCGACGAGCTCTTCACGGACCACCGGCCGCAAGCAGTTGGCGTAAGCGATTTGCCAACCGCAAAAGAGATTCGCCTCGATCGCATCCTGCCCGATCCTCTCCAGCCGCGCCACACATTCGACCCGGCAAAGCTCGGAGAACTGACCGCGAGCATCAAGATTGAAGGTGTCCTCCAGCCGATCGTCGTGCGGTATGACGAAGACCGAGACACTTACGTCATTGTCCATGGCGAACGGCGTTGGCGGGCCGCTCAAGACGCAGGGCTTTTTGCGATCCCGGCCATCGTTCGCGATGTGCCTGAAGATCGCCGGCTCGTGCAGCAATTGATGGAAAACATCGTCCGTGACGATCTCAATGCGGTTGATCGCGCGGCAGCATTGCGTGGATTGAAGTGTCAACTCGGCGATGTGCCATGGGACCAAGTGGCGGAGGCGGTCGGCATTCGTCGCAGCCGCCTGTTTCAGCTTCTCGGCACCGAAAAGCTGCCCGAGACGATCCAAGACGATATCCGCTCCGGGCGACTCAGTGAAAAGCAGAGCCGGGCTTTGCAGGGATTGCTGCCCGCGCAACAAGAAGCGCTTCGCGATGCCATTGTCGACGACGACCTCTCAGCCGACGAAGCGATGCGTCTGTCGCGTCAGCTTCGCGCCGCGAAACTCCCAGACGATCGTGTCATAGCCGCCGAGGCAATCGCAGAGCTGCGCGCCGCGCGCCCGTTGGAAGAACCACTGACCGTCGACGCTGGCGCTCTTTTAGCCGCTGTCGCAGATGCGGCAACAGGCGGAAGAGCGGCCCGACAAGCACTGGCGAAGGCCGCCGACGATGTGGGCGCCCCGGCATACGACCCAAACCGGTTGCAAGCTGAAGTCTTTGCGCTCGCGCGCACGCTGGCGCGAACACCAAGTGAAGAGCTCTTGCCAGGGTCCTCCGCTTACCTTGCGCTCGCGACCCTCGCTAGCACACTCGACGATGTCCTCAGAACTCGCGGCTAAAGCATTTCGGACAATCGTTCAAGAAACGATAATTCCCGGTCCGGCGCTTGCCGGACCGGGAATTATCTTTGCGCGTTTGTCCAGTTAGTCCTGGTTCACTGGGGTGCCCACGACCTCAGGGGTGACGACGGGCGCTTCAGCGCCGGGCGTGCCTGCAACTGGAGTCGCGGCGCCGCCTTGACGCAAGGTGGCATTCGCCTCGAGCAGCACGAGTTTGAGACTGTTGTCGCTCTGGTTGCCGATCAGCACCAGATCATAGGCCATGCCTTCCTTCAACGCGAGACTGTTAGCGGCTACGATCACCTCATCACTGCCTGATTTCTTGAACTGAAGGTCATACGTATCGGCATCGATGACCTTGTAGTCAGTCACGTCCTGATAGCTGACGCCGCCGAAGAGTTGGTCACCGTCGGCAATCACGAGGTCGCCTTCATCGGCGTCTTGCGACGCATTAATGAGTCGCACGCGAGCCTGACCTTCCGGCAGCGGCGTGAGGTCGATCTGGTTGACGAGGAGATCTTCATCATCAATTCGGCCGGCAAGGACAATCTCGTAGGCTTGTCCAGCCTGCAGCGACTGAGTGGCGTCCGCAAGCATTTGGTCTTGCTGTCCGGAGGACGGCGCGGCGGCAATCTTACGATCGTCACCCGCCGGCACCGCAACGAAATCCGAAGCCGTGCCGAAGCTCACATCGGTTGCGATTGCCGAATCATTGACGAGGAAGTTAACTTGATTGGAACCGGCGTCGGCGTTGAGCACGCGCACGCACGCATCTTCGGCGCTCCCGACGCCGAGGAGTGCGGCGCATGTCGGAGAAACGTTCGTCACCAGCGAAAGAATTGAGACATCGCTTCCGCCGGATGATCCAATAATGAAGAGGTCGTAAACGTTGCCTTGGTCAAATTGCACGCCTGAAGCCGTCGCGATCGGTGTGTCGTTGTCACCTTCTTTGATTTCGAAGTCATACGTTCCAGGATCCTGATTTTTGTAATCACTCGCATCGTTGAAATCGAGACCATCGAAAAGCGTATCGCCGCCAGTGATCGCAACCGCGAAACCCTCGGTGTCTGGTGTCACATTGATCCCACGAATTCGGGCTTGGCCTTCATCCACGGCATCGAGGTCGACATTGTAATCCTCGACATCGATATCTTTAAGATCGTTGACCACGGCGAGGATGTGCGCTTCACCCTTATCAAAACTGATCTTTTTGTCGATCAACGCCGCATCCGCGCCTTCGCCTGCCGGCACGAACTGCACCTGATGGTCCCCAGCCGAGACCGATGCGTATTCACTTGCCTTACCGAATGCCACACCCTTGGCGACTGCGGCGCCATCGACGATAACGTCGAGATCTGGCGCGCCCGGAGAGGCGTTCACCACTCTGAACGTCGCATCTTGTTCTGTTTGGTCTTGCGCATTCACTGTCGATGCGCGGCCCGCGACCAATGCAAGGAGCGAGACAAACAACATCATTACCACGAGCGATCGCATCTTGCGGTCGCCGCGCGGCTTTTCACCGCTCGACATATAAGTTCTTCCTTCCGTTGTGACTAAGACCGTTGACTCTGACAAAGTGACACCGCGGCATCCTTTGCCAGCCTTCCCTTCCGAGCCCCTCTTATGCACTCCATATACCAGCGCGAAAGAGCGTTGTAGCGTAGCCAACAACTTCGGAGATGAGGAAAGAGCCGCCTCAAATTGAGGCGGCTCGGGAGGAGGGGAAGAAGAGGGAACGGGCGGAGGAGAGATGAGTGGGGCTCATCTCTGGATGGGATTTCCTACCACCAGTCCTTTTGATCGCTGCTCGGCGAATGGCTGTTGACGCCGAATCGCAGCGCGAGAATGTCGAGCAAAATTAAAGAGACAATAAAGACGCTTATCAGAACCAAGGCAGAACTCACTAGGTTGCCTTTCTTGTGATGCGTGGATGCAAAGTCGAAAGTCCACACCACGTGGGGCCATCATCGATGAACTACTAACTACCGCCAAAGACCACCATACAGCGCAATATTCGCTTCGTTTCGACGCCTTTCTTCGGCCGAGTCCGGCCGCGTCGCGAAACGCACGACTTCACTATCGGACGCGTTCACATATTGCGGATAGATCAACTTACCAACACGACCAGATGTGCCAACGAGTGCTACGATCAATTGCCGGTGTCCAAATGTAATCGTCATTTCACCCTCCGCGTCGCTATTCGGACCACTGCCCGCTGCGACATTCCGACATCGAACCACCAGTGCTTCAACGTCCTTAAGCGATTCACCGAGCCGGCTTCCCAGTGTTTTCGCTTCCACCTATACAACGTCTCTGCACGCCGTTTGTTAGACGAAATCGAGACAATTTTTGGAGCAATTTGAACACGCTTTCAGACGATCTTTTGGCTACCTAAAATCGGCGTGAGATGACCTCTCGCAGTTATTTCGACCTAAGACAAATCACATCTCTTGCCGTTATGCTTCGAGTCATCGACGGAAGGGATGTTCATGACGCGACGATTTCGTACCGCCGCCTGGCTTGCTTGTCTATCACTTGGAATTGCCCTCGCGGCCTGCGGTTCTGACGACAAACCGAATGCGACTCCAACTTCGCCTCCAACTGCACCTTCGGCGGAACAATCTGGTCCAACTGTTGGCAGTCTCGCGGATCAGATCGCGGCGGCGTGGTCATCGGTCACGAGCTATCGCACGGTTTCGGGGGGGCAGGGTGGCATCGGACAAGCGTCTGCGCCAGCAGGCACTCCGACTGGGGCGTCGATTATTGAAGTAACGACTGACATCGTCATGCCCGATCGGAAGCACCAGGTCACAACGATGAATGGAACCGTTCAAGAGGAATATTTGGTCGTTGATGGCAAACTCTATTCCCGCGGATCGGAAGTGATCTCGATGCCATCAACACCGGTGGCAGGAGGTTGGAACGAAGTCGACATCACTGCCGTCGATCCGCAAAGCCCGGCGTCTCAATTGGTCGCAGCGCTCATGGCGCCAGTTCAACCGCTCTACGCGGGACTTTCCGACGATGAACGTGAGCGGAACGCCAAACCACTCGGAACCATTATTGTCAATAACCAATCATGTCAGGCTTACCAGATCGTCGACACAACGCAAACGGGTGAACGAATCGATATTACATTAGCGATTGGTTCAGACAACTTACCCTGTTCTATCGAGACGAAAGCTGGCGGAACCGACTATCTGACAACCTTTACGTTCAATATCCCGCTTACTATAAATGCTCCTGGAGCTACTCCATCTCCGACAAATTCTTAAGACAGTTCTCGATCTAGCAACGAGCGACTTGTCCAGCGCCGTAAACGGGAACGATTTCACCGGATGCGATGGCCCGCTCGAGTTGGGTTGCGCCCGCGGTCATCACTGGACCACCGCTCATGCGATAACTGATCATCAGGTCGCCTTCCTTGTTTCGTTCGACGAGAAGAATGGTCAACTGCTGGTCCGCGCGCCAGGTTGCGGCTTCGGGCGAACAATACCGTTGTCCAGGTGCGAGTAGAACTGTAGGATGAGACATTATGTACTTCCTCTCCGATCAATCTTGCCGAACTCCGTTTCGGCATAGATAGATCGTGCCTGGAAGCAGATCTGAGAACATCGCGAGATTCACTGAATCGCGAGGATTCGGTTTTTTGTAAGCGTCTCCGTGATGTTACTGAGTGACTACGTGATCACGTAGATGACTCCTCGTCGGTATCGGCAGAATTACCGCACGAATAGACCGTTTCCACCTCAAAAAGCATCACGTTGACGTCTGAGGCCACCGAACGTGACAATGCTGACCATGACAAACCTTCCGCCGGAGACGAAGCCCCTATCGATCCTCAATCCAGAATCGCTTGGTTTCCAGCCTGTCGCTTCCGCTGAATGTCCCTCTGAGACATCAGCTTGGACGCAGATTCTGGGCAATCGAAGCGTGACGTTTCGCCTGCTGCGCACGCTCGCCGAGCTCGCAGTTACCGAAGATCTGCAACGCGATGTCTTTGGCCTCACCGACTACGATCTGCTTGCTGCAGGAGAATTGATCGTCGTTCACGAAACCGGCGGCGAGGTGATTGGCGCATTTCTGGAAGAGGATGGAACGGAGCAGGCCGTCGGTTGCCTTTTTGGTTGGGGCGGCTATGTCGGCGGACATCCCAGGGTCGTTTCAGATTTCATGGCTGTGCGGAAATGGGCACGCTCTGGCGGGATTGGCGCAGCAATGAAACGCCTCCAGGCCGCTCTCGCGATCTCGCGTGGATTCGAAGAGATTGTTTGGACCGTAGATCCTCTCCGGTCGGCCAATGCCCGGCTCAATTTTGGTAAATTGCGGGCGTACACGAATCGATATATCGAGAACCTTTACGGCACCGGCTACGGCGAGGCGATTTATGGTGGTCTACCCTCCGATCGGATCCAGGTTACATGGCCGATTTCGTCACCGGCGGTTCAGCAACATCTCCTGCGAAGCGACAATCCACCTCTCGACTTCGATCTCGCCGAACTCGACCAATTCGATGCCGAAAGGCCGGACGTTGACCGCGCTACGATCATGATTCCAACTGATATCGACCAGATTGTGCAAAGCGATCCAGCAAACGCGCTTAAATGGAGGCTCAGCTTACGGCGAGACCTGCAAGCCGCGTTCGGGGCGGGGCTTGCGATCACCGATTTCGTGCCTCACCTTGACCGGGAACGTGGACTATCGGCGTATTTCGTTGAGCGAAAGTGAGTCTGAAGGGATGAACTCGTGAGCGGCGCGCTCAAGATCGCGAAGTTCGATATCTACCCAGTGCGACTGCCGCTCGTTGAACCGTTCGTTATTTCTTACGCAACCTATCCCGATGTGCCCACGATCCTTGTCCGCGTTGAAACTGAAGACGGCGCGGTTGGCTGGGGTGAAGCGACTCCTGATC
This sequence comes from uncultured Chloroflexia bacterium, assembly GCA_963737985.1. Lineage (GTDB taxonomy): Bacteria > Chloroflexota > Chloroflexia > Thermomicrobiales > UBA6265 > CAVTUU01. Next base: position 209,049 of record CAVTUU010000009.1, read on the forward strand.
CCAACGTGTCTGGTGAGACCTTTGCCAGCACGGTGGCTACGCTTACACGAGACCTGTCGCCGGTCCTCATCGGCCACGATGCCCGAGACCGTGAGCGTGCCACTCATAAGCTCGACCGCCAGGTGGAAGGCCGTCCCGCGGCGAAGGCCGCACTCGACATTGCGGTTCACGATCTGGTCGGCCAGGCTTATGGCATTCCGGTCTGGGCGCTGCTCGGGGGTCGGAGCAAACCGCACCTCCAGATTTCCCGTGTCGTCAGCATGAGAACACCCCAAGAAATGGCGGCTGACGCCCAAAAACACGTCGCCGCTGGTTTTTCGACAGTCAAAGTGAAAGTCGGCGACGGCGAGCGACCGATGGATGATGTCGCGCGGATCGCGGCGGTGAGAGAAGCAGTCGGCCCGGACATCGGCATCAAGGTCGATGTCAACCAGGGCTGGGGAACAGCTGGCACAGCGATCGCCGCCATACGCGCGATTCTGCCGAGTCAACCTGCCTACATTGAGCAGCCTGTGGCCTGGTGGGACCTTGACGGACTTGCCGAAGTGCGTCGCCAAACCGGGGCGCCAATCATGGTTGACGAAGGCTGCCATGGTCCCCGCGAGATGCAACGTATCGTCGCGCTGCGTGCGGCTGACATCGTCAATATTAAACTCATGAAGTGTGGCGGGTTGATCAACGCTGTCAAGCTCAATGCGATCGCAGAGACCGCCGGCATCCTCGCGCAGGTTGGAACGATGGTCGAAAGCTCGATCGCCTCGGCTGCCGGTCTCCATTGCTCGATCGCGCTGGCGAACGTGAAAACGGTCGAAATGGGCGGTCCGTTGATGATCGCGGAGGATATAGCGGATGCGGTGACGTGGTATGACCGCGACCTGATTACCGTGCCCGATCGACCGGGTCTTGGCATCTCCGTCGACGAATCGGCGATTGCCCGCTTCGCGGCGGACCATCAGACGGTTACCGCCTAACAACTTAGGTAGGCGGCCGGAGATAGCTCGATTAGTCCGAAAGTTGGATACGCCCCACCGAATATTGCCGATATCCTCCAGGGATGAATACTGCTGCACGAGTTATTTTTATCGGCTTGATGGTGATCTTCGGCGCCATCATCATCCTCTCGATTACCGCCGGGCTTTGGGTCTTCGCTGGCTTTGCGGTCTTCTTTTGCGCCCTCTTCGTCATTTCCGCGCCGTTCGTATTCGGCAAGAAGTGGGAAGCACCCGAGCCGACGTCGGCGCCCCGGCCGATTCTCCGCAAGCGCTCTTAGTTGCGGCGATCAGGCAAACGTCGCACGTAACCGAGGCGGGCGATAGGCGTCGACCGCGAATCTATACGAATTACTTGAAATCGGAAAAAAAAGCAGGGATTTTCGACGGGTAACTCGAAGACCGAGAAGCGAATTCTGCCCGCGTTACATATGTCCGTGCCAACGGCCGGAAACCCAGGTGCGAAATCGCTTCGCGGCGAGATCAATCAGCGCGTTGACGATCACCCAGCTGCCAATGAGCAACATGAAAAAGAGTGCAACGACAAACGCGTTGTATTCCTCTGGCACGTGCGGATGCTCCTGACCGGCCCACCCATGGCTGGACGAGAATAACGCTGTCCCGCCTGACAGCTTGCGGATAACACGTATGTACAGAGCCTACTTGCTTATGTACGGACACATACGCTCTTTCGGATAATTCCTCAGGCACTCTTGTTCCAGAAAGTCAACAAGCGGCCCTCATTCGCGGGCCGCCTGACTGACTTGATCGCTTCCTTTAGTTGGATTTACGGTCGTTCGCCCAGAGTTACCTGCACCGTTTCCTGCTGATCACCTCTCTGCAGCACGACGTCAACGGTGTCTCCAGGCTTGTGTTTAAAGAGCACGCTGATGAACGGAGTCTTCTGCGTGATCTCTTCGCCATCGATCGAAACGATCACGTCACCTTCCTGCACGCCAGCGTCCTCTGCCGGTCCTTCGGGCGTCACGGAATTGACATAGGCACCGTGATCCACCGTGAGGTCGGCTTGCGCCGCAATTGCGGGAGTGACGTTTACAGTCGAAACGCCGAAGAATGGATAGACCACCTTCCCGTCCTGAATAAGGAGGGCGGCGATCTGTTTCACTGTGTTCGACGGGATCGCGAAAAAGAGTCCTTGGGCAATCTCGCCGTTTGGCGTTTGATTAATGCCGAGCGTATTCACGCCAACGACTTCACCCTTGAGGTCAAACAGTGGCCCCCCGGAATTGCCGGGATTGATCGCGGCGTCGTGCTGAATCAAGTTGTTATAGGTTGGAGCATCCGGGATCGATCGCCCAAGCGCGCTCACAATCCCTTCCGTCACAGTGTTCGTGAACGCGCCCAGCGGCGATCCGATCGCCAACACGGTCTGGCCGGGTTTCAATGAGTCTGAGTCACCAAGCGTGACGACGCCCGGAACTTGATCTTCGATCTTCACGATGGCAAGATCGCTCACCTCATCTGATCCAACTAGGGTGGCGTCGACCGTCTTGCCGTCCCAAAAGATGACCTGGAATTTCTCGCCGCCGTCTACAACGTGCCAATTCGTCACGATGTGACCATCGTTGTCGATGATGAAACCGGTTCCGGAGCCGGCAGGTTGTGGTTGATCGCCGAGTCCCCCAACTGTTTGCTCGTTAATCACCGTGACGACAGCAGGTCCAACCTTATCGACGACCTCGACCGGTGTCATATCGCCCTGTGCGTCTTGGGCGCTTGCCAGATGGTCAAACTGAGTCGATGTTCCAACCATGATCAAAAGAAAAGAGGCGAGAAGAACCAAAAACGTGCGGGGCATTTTCAATGGAAGGCCCTTTCCTTGTTAGCAAGAACTTTGAGCAAGGCTGCGTGTTGTTAGCCAACTAGCGCTCGCAGTGTCTCACATCCTCGTGACACATCCCGTACTCAAATCTACGAGGAACGAGTCAAGACGGCTGCCTACAGACGCGACAAAATGAGCATGGTTTCAACGCGTTGGGCATAGAAGCGGTTTGGCCGCGATGCTCGGGCGAGCGTCGCGGCCAACCTGGAAGGGAAGGGGTTTGTTCGCCATTGTGGCTGGCAATGCCGAACCGACTTCGATGAAAACACCGGGCACTTTGCGAGCGCCCGATCTAGTCGGACCAATTGCGATTGGACCGGCTGTCAATGTGATCCTACGGAAGACCTGTGACTATGTGGCGTTACGAATGGATACCAAAACCGGCACGTTCGCGCTCGTCCTCTAAATAAGACCACGGCGGATAGCTTCCGCGACCGCGTGCGCGCGATCGAATGCGCCAAGCTTGGAGAAGATGACCTGAAGGCGTTTTTTGATTGCTATCTCGCTGCGGCCCATTGCTACGCCGATTTCGCGATTCGTCGCGCCCTGTGAAGCGCGTCGCAAGATTTCGAGATCTTCGGGCGAAAGATTGGCGTCTCGTCGCGTTTGTTCTCGCGCCAAGCCACTGAGATTGGCCAAGACTCCGTCGAGCAACTCCGGGCTCAGCTGCCGCCGGCCGCGAGCGCCGTTGCGGATTGCGGCGATCAATTGTTCCGGCGGGGTGCTCTTCAGCAGGTAACTATCCGCCCCCGCTTCGAGTGCTTCACGAACATAGTTTTGGTCGCCGTACGAGGTCAGAATAATGACCGCCGACGACACACCCTGCTCTCGCAGCCTCCGCGTCGCATGGACGCCACTTGCTCCGGGCATGCGGAGATCGAGCAGAATCACATCGGGTTTGAGCGCTCGGGCTCGTTCGATGGCGGATGCCGCATCATTGGCTTCGCCGGTCACGTCGATATCGCCTGCCGTCGCAAGCACTTTGCGCAAACCTTCGACAACGACTGGATGATCGTCAACGAGCAGAACCGAGATCACGCGCTTCGGACCTCGGGCGTTTCATACGTTTCTTCAGATGAGGTTGAATGCGCTTCGAGCGCAAGCTGGCGTAGTTCTTCCATATCAACTTCTTCTAGCTCGGCCGGCAGGTCTCCCCTGGTTGGCCGTTCCAAAATCACGACCGTGCCATCGCCAGGCCGCGACGCGATTTCCAGGCGAGCGCCAATCGCCGCCGCCCGCTCTCGCATACTGAGCAGCCCAAGCGACGCGGGGCGCGTCTCTTGTTCAGTATCAAATCCCGAGCCATTATCGCGGATCGTGACGCGAAGTAGCTCATCTCCCGCCTCGAGTTTCACCACCGCCTCGTCGGCATCGGCGTGCCGGAGCGCATTGTGTAGTGCTTCTTGCACGATGCGATAAATACCAAGACGAGCCTCCGGCGAGAGCCGGGGCTGGTCGCCAATGACTTCCAACCGGCACGGCAGGCCCGTCCGATTAATCTGCTGGACATAGCGATCGATGGCCGCGACAACACCGAGATCGTCAAGATCCGGCGGCCGCAAGGCGAAGATGACATCGTGGAGTTCGGTCATTGCCCGCTCAAGTAGATCGGTAATGGCAATCAGGCTCTCGGTGTCTTGATTGTCGTCGCCATGACCGTTGCCGTTGCTTGTCAGGCGAACGGCTCGGGCCTGATAAAGCGCGCCAGTAATCAATGGAGAAACAGCATCATGAATGTCGGACGCAATCCGCCGCCGCTCGTCCTCTTGCAGGCGCACGGTGCGGCGAAGGAGATCGCGGAGAAGTTCGGCCTGCTCTTCGAACTCGGTCCGCGCGGTTTCAAGATCGCGAACTTGACTCGTGAGCCGGTCCGCCATGAGCGCGAACGCTGAGCTCAGGGCTGCAACTTCGCCGCGGCCGACCGGTTGTAGCGTTTGGCTGTAATCGCCGTCCGCGATAGCCACACCTTGCTTCGTGAGCTGGCGCAGCGGTCTGGCCGCGAGCTCACCCCAGATCACCGCCAATATTAAAGACATGACGACGGCCACAACAAGCGCGAGCAACCCGCGCTCGAGCAAGTAGCGATTTGGGCTAACCGCTGCCGGTGACGGGTTCGTCACGATAACCGACCAATTCGTACCTGGAAATCCAAACTCGACCGGGCGATAGACAGCAAGGCGCTCGGCGCCCTTCGCGTCAGAAAAGGTCAGTGTCCCGCTTTTGCCGCCGGTCGCCGCGGCAATTGGCTTGGCAAGGTCTTCCGACGTGCTCTGGCTGGTGGAGTCTGGTCCACGCTGCACCGCGATGGGATTCCCGTCAGCCACGATCGCGATCGTGGTGTCACCGCTACCGAGACCGAACACCGGTAAAAACGTTCGTTTGAGGCGATCAACAGAAAGCAGTCCGCCGATCGCCCCGATCGCCTTGCCTTCAGTCGAGGTACTCGGCTCGGCCTTGACCGGTACAAATATCGCAATGCCCTTCTGGTCGCCACCGGGCATCGGCACTGTGCCAGATACGCCAGTCTCGCCAAGCGTGAGCGCCATATTCAGCGATTCGTAATAGGTTGAGATTGCGGGTTCGGGATCGACGCCATCTACCGCGAGCATGCTCCCATCAGGCGCAGTGAGCACAAGCGAGTACATGTTTGGCCGAACCCGCCGCCAGTGCGCGAGTTCGGGTTTGGCGGCTGAGGGATCCATCGATCGAATTTGTTCGGTCGAGGCAAGGTCGGTGAGGACCATCTGGTTTTCATTGAGGGTTTCGCTGATCCCCTGAGCCACGACTGCGCTCATCGTGGTTTCTGTTTCGATGATTTGGTTGCGACTATGTTCCAGACTTTGATCAATGACAAAGAGGACAACCGCCAGCAGGGGCAGCATGCAGAGCGATGCCGCGGCGACAAATCGAGTTCTCAGGGACCACCTCCGCATCATTGCGGCTCTCCGGGGTCCCACGTTTGAGGTGCGAATCTCCGAGTATTCATTAACACAACAAGGTATGGTCACGCACTACCGGTTCAGTTGACCATATACGTACGGATAGCGGGCCGGTTCCCTCCGTATCCTTCGATTTTCTTTGGGCGTTGATGCTATGTGTACGCCACTTGCGCATCTTTGAGTTTCCTCCGCTCAAGAATCCCCATCATGCGCAGTCGCCAAAAACACAATTTCGCGGCTAAGCATTACAATCGTTCAGCGTCACTCACCGTTATTCCCTGGGGAGGCTTCGTGCGCCTCGCGCGTCCGTTTTTGCATGCACCACAGCGAACCGGACTTTGGCGTGACCATGACTACGTCAAGTTTTGGTCCGCGCAATCTATCTCCGCGGTAGGTAGCCAGGTTTCGTTACTCGCGATTCCGCTCCTAGCGGCCATTTCTCTTGGCGCAGACTCCATCCAAATGGGTTTCTTGCTGGCCGCGGGCACGTCGCCGATTCTGCTTCTCGGTCTTTTTGCCGGAGTCTGGACCGATCGCCTGCGCAGGCGACCGATTCTTATTGCCGCCGATTTCGGCCGAGCAGCACTCTTGCTGCTCATTCCCCTGGCCTGGTGGCTCGACAGTCTCCGCATGGAATTGCTGTATGTTGTCGCATTTTTGACGGGATCGCTTTCGGTTTTCTTCGACATCGCGCGGCAATCGTATGTTCCCACCCTGGTTCGGCGGGACCAGCTCGTCGAAGCGAATCAGAAAGTCATGGTTAGTGCGTCGGCTGCCGAGGTCGCGGGTCCGGGCATTGCGGGAACATTCATCAAGCTCGTCAGCGCTCCGTTGGCGATCTTGCTCGACGCCATGTCCTTTGTTGCGTCCGGTCTACTTCTCCTTCGCATTCGCAGCCATGAGCAGCAGATTCCGCGCCATGATCAACGCAGAAGGATGTGGACTGAGATTCGCGAGGGTCTCGGTTGGGTCGCACACGACCCTATCTTGCGTACGCTCGCCCTCGCCACCGGCATTTCAAACTTCTTCGAGAACGTCCGTTTCGCGGTTCAAATCCTCTTTATGACGCGAGTCTTGCATCTCGGACCGTCCGCCATCGGTATCGTTCTCATGCTTGGCAGCATCGGCTATTTTGCCGGCGCGTTCCTGCCATCCTGGACATCGAACAGATTCGGTCTTGGCTCGGCGATCTTGATTGCGATGGGAGTCATTTGGTTCTCGCAGATTCTTTATGTGTTCGCTACTGGACCGAATGTGGTTGCTGTTCCGCTCGTCGTCGCCGCGCTCTTTCTCGAGGGTTTTGGCGCTCCTTCATATGATGTGAATCAGGTCAGCCTGCGCCAGGCGATTACTCCGGATAAGATCCGTGGCCGCGTGAATGCCAGCTTGAGAGTGCTCATTCGCGGAACGGTGCCGCTCGGCGCGCTCGCTGGGGGAGTGATCGCAAATTACTTCGGTCTACGGGCCGCGATCGTCTGCGGCGCAATTGGGCCGCCGATCGCCATCTATTTGATTTGGGCATCACCGGTTCGCGATCTTCGCGTTCCGCCGCCTCCGGTCGACGCGGCCGAACCGGCCATCGTCACAGCCCAGACGGCTTGAACCAGTAGCGTCCAGGCACAAGTGCCTGGACGCGTCGCGCTCCCTCTTGATCGCCTTGCGTCGCTATCCGATAGCGTAGGTTACTGTCAGATACTCGTAGATCTCTTGCTCGGGCTTAGCGTTGGGATCGAAGGAATTCAAATATGTCTCCTTCGCCGTGTCCAACGTTGGGATATTTTCGCAGGCGCTTCCGCTCGCGCCACCATAACCTTGATACGACGGCTGCTTCTCAACCGCGATCAGATCCCCAAGGGTCAGGCCCATTACCTCAGCCATCATGGTGGCTTGGTCGTGTGCATCCTTGGCGGCATCCGCAATCGCGGCGTGATCCAACGATAGGCAGTCGTCGACAATAAAGGCCACCCCAATCTGATCGAAAGTCAGTCCGGAGTCCGTGGCGGCTTTGGTCACTGCATTCGCGATCTTCACCCGGTGCTTGAGATCTCCCTTTTCAAGCTGTAGAACCAATACACCAACGCCAGGTCCGAACGCCGTCGAAAACGCGAAATTTGGAACGATCACGGTGTCAATCCGTTCGGCGGGGATACCGTTCGATTTCGCCGCCTCCACCAGCGACGCCAATTCGCCGGCTGTCACATCGCCGGATGAAGGACCCTGCGCGAGCGCCATATCCGCGTTATCCAGTCCAATATCAGCGACCGCTTTCGACTGGTCGTGCCTGACGATGAACTGCATGATTGCTGAATCGGCCGGCGCTGATGCTTCACCATTCCCGCGCGTCGTAATGCCCTGGGCGATTTGAACGTCGCCACCGCCTTGATTGCCTGCTCCTTGGGCCGCCGCAACTGACCCAAGCAACATCAAACCCACTACCGCAGCCAAAGCCCCACCAACCAATCGTGTCCCGAATCCACTTCCGCTGGACGAGTACATCTTGATCTCCTTCTGAACCATTACGTCAACTATTTCCGTGTCCCATCGACTCGCATTTCGGCCCCAAGTATTCGCGTCCTTGCTGCACCTATGACGCTGGAAATTGACGTTTCGTTTCCAGCAGATTCACGGACAGTTTCGCGCCCCTACAACGCGTCTATGTACACCGTCGAAAACGCGGATCTCAATCGGAATACATCAGTGCGTCCGAGTCAATCGCGGGGCAAGGGTGCCCCGGCCGAGACGCGAGAAGGAGCACTATCGATGAATCGATCTTGGAAAATCTGGCTCTTCGCACTAGCTCTCATGTGTTTTCTGATCGCCCCTATTCACGCCCTGGCCCAAGACGAAACCCCTACACCACAGGATCAAATAGTTGCTCTGAATAAACAGATCAAGAAACTGAAGTCGGATCTATCCAAGACGAAAAAGAAGCGCGATTACTACCAACACAGAACCGTCGAGCTAAAAGCCGAAAACGAGGATCTCAAAGCTGAAAACGAACAGCTCAAGGCCAAAAACGAACAGACTCAAGGACGGCCAGATTGAGCAACCAGTCGCCGACAACGGGATGACCTCTGACGAGCGGCAATATCTCATCGCCAGCAAAGCGATCATGGGACCGGCGGTAGTCTCAGCACTTGCCATCGTTGACATCACCCAGCGCACCGACTTTTCGACTGATGTCAGCGCCTGGTATGAGATGGACGCCGAGCTTCAGGCCTTCCACAGTTACTGGCAGCAGATCCAAACGCTCACCCCGCCGACCCGTCTCGCCGCCTATCATCAAGCGTGTCTCGACTACCTCTACAACATGGACCAAACGGCCACGTACTTCGATCAAGGACTGAACAATCTCGATCCTTCTCTCATCGAGACATCAGTCACCTACCTCGACGCAGCGACCTCGGCGCTGACCCGTGTCAATGACGAAACCACGAACTACGAGACAATCAGCGGTGCTGACATTAGCGAAGACCTCCCCTAGGTAATGTCGGGTGCGGGCTCCGAAGCAGACCCGCACCCAATCTCTCCGATCGCGTAGTTCATCCTATGAAGTATCTATACCTCAAGGGTGAGCTGATCTTGCTTTGAAGCAGTGGCCGGAGATTTCGCTTTTCCACTCACTCGCGTTGTGCTCCCCATCACGCCAAACGTGACACCAGCGGCGACGAGAAGGACGCCGATCACTTGATAAAGCCCGAGACCGCCTTCGCCGATGAGCGCGGCGGTGACGAGTGAGGCAATCGGGATGAGACCCGCGAACAAACCCGCCCGGTCGACGCCGAGCCGAGAGATTCCTTCATACCAGAAGATGAAAGCGCCACAAGTGACTGCCAGGGCGAGATAGACGATTGCGGCAATCTCTGAAGTAGTTGGACGAGGAATCGCGCTGGCGCCATCGGCGACCAGCGCCGCGGCAACGAGCATTGCCGTGGCAATGATGCACACGTAAAACGAAATCGCGTGCGGGCCCAACTTGGGCAGGACAGGCACCGCGAGGAGCGAGAATCCGGCCTCGCATCCGAGGATACCGAGCGACAGTAAAAATCCCTTCATTGTGGTTGCGCCGCCGCCTTGAGCGACGGCCGCGCCGGCGACAACGATGACTGATGCAATGAGCACCCGTCGACTTGGCGATTGGCGGCTCATCAGGGGTCCGATAGTGGCAAGAAGAATTGGCACGCAGCCGACGACCACACCGACTGCCGCCGGTTCCGCTTCGCGCAGCGCTAACAACATGAGGATGTTGAACCCAACGAGACCGGTCAGCGCCACAAGAATGAGCAAGCCGAACGAACGCAAATCAGGCCGCGGCAGCACCATTCCTCGGGCTTTCAGCAATATGGCAAGCGCCACCGCCGCGACGCCGTAGCGAATCGCCTGACCGGTGTAATGGGGATAGTCGGTCAGGACTTTCGAAACTGCGACTGAACTGCCGAGAATCGACGTCGCGGTGATCGCCGCGACAGCTCCTACCCCTTCGCGTCCGATCACGCAGGATCGCCGCCTTGCAAAATGGTGATCAAGTTCTTCGTATCGATGTTGCCGCCCGAAACGAGGCTCACTACCTTTCCGGCGCCCGCCATTCCCGCGAGGGCTGCCGCGGTCGCAACAGCGCCCGCTCCTTCCGGGATCACCCGGTTGCGTTCAATGATCAAGCGTGCTGCGCCGGCAGTCTGGGCCGTGCTGACAACGAGCGAACCATCGACGATCTCTCGCGCCAAATCGAACATTTCTTCATTGACAAACGGCGCGCCAATGCCGTCCACATAATTGTGCGTGTAGGGAACCTCGACCGGTTTCCCAGCGGCGAGCGACGGCGCGAGCGGAGCACCGGTGTCGACCTCGCACGCAAAAACCTTGCACGATGGCGATTTTGCTTTGATGGCCGAAGCGATGCCGCAACAGAGACCACCACCACCCCAAGGAACGATCACCGCATCAACATCCGGGAGATCTTCGAGGATCTCGAGTCCGATCACGCCATTCCCAGCCATGACGTCTTCATCGCTGTAGGGGTGAACGAAGATACCGGTCATGCCGTCCCGGTGGCGGGTGCGGAAAACATGCATCCACTCGTCGATCGGCACGGAGATGATCTCGCCGCCATAGCGCTTGATGGCGGAAATCTTGGTTTCGGGAGCAGTGACCGGCATGACAACCGTGCAGGGAACTCCGAGCTCTCGCGCCGCCCAGGCGACGCCTTGCGCCATATTGCCGGCGCTGGCCGTCCAGACCCCCTCTGCTAGTGCCTGGCGGCCCGCTTTCGCCATCGCGTTGTATGCGCCCCGGAGTTTGAAGGCCCGGATCGGTTGTAGACACTCAAGTTTGAGATAGATCTCGGCTGGAGCATCCTCATAGTCGAGCTTGACGAGCGGCGAGCGAATAACCGCGGCCCGGGTTCGGTCGCGCGCGGTCTCGATTTCTGCTAATGGAATCGGTTTATACGTCAACTTCGGTGATTGCATTGCGCTGTTCGCACTCCCTCCTTGCCTAAGCACCCCGGACTTTACCTACGCAGTATCGCAGTGATTGCCGGATGCAGTTACGCCATCCGACCTAAAAGGCTCTGAGCACCTCAGTTGAAACTACGTCAACCAACTGATGGAGGGAAACGAGAGGTCGAAGATGATTGAAAAGAGGTCGGGAAGGTATCCCGAATGAGTTCGAAAAGAGCGCGTAACTACTTTAAGCGGTGCTGCGTTACATAGTTTGAAATGCGATTCCTATTGTTTCGGTAATTGACTCAATGGAAAGTAGAGGAATAGAAATGTCAGCCCATCTAGTTGGAGCAAAGTGGCTCAAAGTCGGTCTGAGCGTGCTCATTGTCGCAATCGCTCTAAGTGCAGGATTAACCAGCGTCCGTGTGACCGAGGCCCGATCATGTGATCCTTGCCCGGTGGTCACCACGGATGATCTCAATCTTCGCTCGGGACCGAGCACCAATCACAGCATCCGCTGGGTGATTCCGAAAGGTACTGAAGTGATCGCCGAGAATGCCCAAACAAATGGTTTTTCTCGCGTCACAGTGAACGGGCGCGAGGGCTGGGCGTTTCGTGACTATCTCGTCGGCACAGACGCTCCGGACGTGACTGGATCGTTGGTCACGACTGATTACTTGAATCTGCGGCGCGGTCCGGGGACGGGCGAAGCAGTGATCCAGGTGATGCCGCCCTTGTCTTCGCTTGAATCAACCGATCAGGTCATTGATGGGTTCCGCTACGTCTATTTCAATGGTCTGCCGGGCTGGGCCTTCGATGACTTTCTCGCCAGTGATACGACGTTGACAACAACGTCAGCCTTGAATCTGCGAGCCAAGGCATCGACGTCCGCGCAAATCCTGACCGTCATGCCCGCCAATGTCTCGGTCACATTGACGGGTGACGAATCGAACGGCTTCGTTGCCGTTTCCTATAACGGGATGAAGGGCTGGGCATACAGCGCTTACCTGAGCTAGCGTTAAGACTCTCACTATTGCACGACCACGATCGACTGATCGTGGTCGTGCCTCGGCATTTAATAGAATGCACTCGTCACTTTTGACGGCATGCGGTACCGTTCGCCTATGGCCCAGGAATCAAGGCCGATCGCGGCATCGTCGGCGGATCAATCAGTTCCGTTTCCCCAAAACTCCACCGCACGATCTGACCCTGTGCGGGCGGAGGCGGTAGATCGTGCGACGACCACTCTCGACGCGTGGTCGTTTTTGGTCGGGCCAGCGCTCTTTTTCTTTTCCGCGGTACTCCTCGTCTTGAAACTGGGAGAACACCCGTCGTTCGCCTATAACTGGGAGTCCTACACCTCCTGGCGCTTCTTCAATTGGTGGGACCATCCTGCAACGTCGATCTTCGACGTGAATGATGGGCTGATGACCGACGCCGCGTCATCGCCGGTCCTTGCCCCGCTGTTGTGGATCAGCTTCAAGACGTTAGGCGTAGGCTTGGTGGCCCTGCGCCTGCCCGGTGCTCTCCTCGCGGCATTTGCGGTTCCGCTGACCTGGGTTGTCGGCCGTCGTTTGTGCTCATCGCGGATTGGGTTGCTCGCCGCGGTGTTGCTGGCAATGCTCCCCGCGTTTTTGCTCTATGCGCGTACGGCAACGAATGTCGGTTTCTCCGTTGTTCCAGAACTCATCACCATCTATTTTCTGACGAGAGCGCTGCAAGAACCGCGTCGGTGGTATTGGCTGCTGCTTGTCCAGGTCATGCTTCTTCTGAATGTCTATTTCTATTCCCCGATTCGCATGCTTTGGCCCATCAGTTTCTGTCTCTTCGCCGTGGAAATCCTCTTTCACCGTGGTGACCGGTGGCGACTGGCAGTCGCCTTTCTCGTCACGGTTGTCGTCCTGCCGGCGGCGTTTTTGTTTGTCGACAATTCTCCAAATCACAATCCGAAGACCGCTGTTAAGGACTACTACAACGCACGCGGCGAGACAGCGATCTCGTGGGGAGGTGATCCCGAGAACTTCAAGTACTACCTCAAGCCGACGCCGGAAGAACAGGCAGCCGGTCATCTGATCGGTTCCGAGCGGCAGCTTGTCTGGCGGCTAGTCGAGCAAAACGGCCGGAATCTGATCAATCTCATGCTCGATCGCGGCACGCATCGCGCTTTTATCGAATTTTGGAATCCACACGGACGTCTCTATTTCACGTTTCTTGTGCCGTTTTTCTTGCTCGGTCTAGCAAAGTCGGTCACCGGCGCCTTTCGGCGGGTGGAGGATCGGGTTCTGCAGGCATGTTTTTGGGGATTTAGTCTGCCACTACTTTTGACTTCGAATGTCCATATCGGGCGGCTCGTCTACGTCTTCCCGATTCTTGTCATTCTCGTTGCGTCCGGGTTTTTCACAATCATCGATTTCGCTTTGGAGCACTTCCGATTTGGTCAAATTCGACACGCGCCGGCTGTCATTACCGGCATTGCGTTGGCGTTGGTGCTTGTTGCGACTGCCCGCGCGAGTTGGGGCGACTACCACGATCTTCCGATTACACCCCCCGCCGTACCCATTGTTGCGCAGCTGGCCGCCGACGCCGGAAAGATACAGACGAGCGGCGGCGACGCCGTTCTCGTGCGCGCGCCAGGAAGTCTCGAAGTCGAGCAGATCGACGTCTCAACTTACCGTCTCTTACTTGACGATACCTATCGGTTCGTCGACATCAACAGCGATCCGGTTGAAGAAACCGCCGACCCCGGCAAGCCGGTGCTGCTCTACGGTCAAGTCATCGCACTCATCGACGACACCGACGGCATTCCTTCGTACTGCGCCAACACGTACTACGTCGAGAAAGGCGCACTTGCCAAATTCATGGACCTGACCAAGCCTGCCATGTCGAATTGCGGGCGCCCACTCAACGTTGTCGAGCTCGCTACGTAGCATTTGTCAGCGCAAGTGCGGCATGCAGCAAGACGTTAACGCCCGCTTCGATGTCCTCTGGCATGCTGTGTTCCGCCTCGCAGTGACTGAGTCCACCCTGACTCCGCACAAAAATCATCCCGGATGGACAAACATCAGCCACATACTTCGCATCGTGACCGGCGCCCGACCACATGTGGTGTTTTGGCAGACCGAGTGTTCCACACGCTTGCTCGACGGTGGCGATCACTTCCGGCGCGAACGGCGTCGCTTCACTCGTCCAGAACCGATTGATCGTCGCTTGTACACCGCGAGACTCAGCCACATCGTTCACGAGCGTGTTGAGGCGTTCAAACTGGGACTCGAGAACGGCTGGTTCGGGGTGACGGAAATCGACACTGAATGTGACCTTGCCCGGGATCGTGTTGATGATATTCGGCTCGACGTTCAACCTTCCAACCGTGGCGACCGCGACCTCGTCTCGCTCAAATGCGATCTGCTCCACGCCCTCGATCACCTTGGCCGCGGCGACGAGCGCATCTCTTCGCAAACGCATCGGGCTCGGTCCCGCATGGTCTGATTGCCCCTCGATCGTGACCTCCGACCAGGTGATCCCGACGATGCCATCGACGATACCGACCGAAAGATCAGCGTCTTCGAGGACGGGACCCTGTTCGATGTGCAATTCGAGATAAGCCGCGGCCGGGAGCGGGCGATTGGTCTCCTCGCCGAGGTAACCGATGCGGCGCAGTTCGTCTTCGAAGCGGAGCCCCTGGCGATCTGTTCGCTCGTAGACATAGTCTCGCGTGAATCTGCCTGCGACCACACCCGCGCAAGTCATCGCCGGTTCGAAGCGCACGCCCTCTTCGTTCGTCCAATTGACCACCGCGAGCGGCCTTCGTGTTTCGATGCCGTGGTCATTGAGGGTGCGCACAACTTCGAGAGCGCCCATCACGCCGAGCGCTCCATCGTATTTACCGCCTCGGACGACCGAATCGCAGTGGGAGCCAACGAGGACCGGCAATCCATCTTCTGACCCAGGTCGCTGCCCGGTCATGTTTCCGACATCATCGATCCGGACCTCGAGACCTGCCTCACTTAGCCTGCGCCGGAGCAAATCGCGTCCAGCCTTGTCTTCGTCGGTCAAGGCGAGACGTGTGACCCCTCCGCCTGTCGTAGCTCCGATTTCCGAAAGCTCGCGCAGGCTCGCGTGGAGCCGTTCAACGTTGATCGCGATTCCCATTCGTCTCCCTTCGCGAACCTGACCACTTGACTAGTTCGCTGCTCGCGCATTCCGGTGTTTCGTGCCGCGGATCGTATGGGTATGCTGGAAAGGATGCAATTGCCTGGTTCTGGGTGGAATCAGTGGAATCAAAGGAGCATTCACGCTTGGCAGAATCTCAACAATCGCTTGCCGGTCGCGACGTCCGAGACGCAACCCGGCTCGAAGCGTTTAGCGACGGCGTGATCGCCATCGCAATCACGTTGCTCGTCCTCGAAATTCAGGTGCCGAGCACGGAAACGATCACGAACAACGATGAACTCTGGCACGCGCTTGGTGACCTTTGGCCATCTTATGTTGGCTACCTGATTAGTTTTTTTACGATTGGCACGATGTGGGCGAACCATCATCGCATTTTCTCGTTCATCGCCGAGGTCGATCACAACTTGATTGTGCTCAATCTCTTGCTCTTGCTGTGCATTGGGATCATTCCGTTCACGACTGATTTGCTCGCTGAGTATCTTGGGCAGTCAGGTGAGCGGACCGCAACCATCGTCTACACCGGTTGGTTCTTCATTACCGCCATCACCTACAACGTGCTCTGGCGGTACGTGCGGAAGCATCGCAACCTGTTCAGAGCTGATGCCGATCAGCAGATCATCGACACCATCTCAAGCCGGTTCCGGCTTGGACCGCCATCCTATTTGGTGTCATTCTTACTCGCGTTCGTGAGCGTAGAAGCGAGCCTGGCGGTGCAGGCGATTCTGGCCGGACTCTATATCCTTCCCGTCGGCAAGAAGTAGCGAGAGGATTGCTACCAGAGCCGGCCTGGGGTTGGCGTGATGACTTCGGGCGCACCGCTCGCGGTGATCACCACTTCTTGTTCGATTGACGCTCCGGCCCAGCCTGGAACGAAGATGCCAGGTTCGATACAGAGAACCATTCCCGGCCGAAGCTCCGCTTTCTCGTTCGCCTGCACATAAGGAAGCTCGACCGTTTCGAGCCCGATGCCATGGCCCATCATGACGCCGAGATTGGCCGCCAGCGGATTCCCTTGAACGCTCTTCTGGGCCGCTGACGCGATATCGGAGATCGTCGCTCCGGCGACGCAACTGTCGACCGCGCGTTGAGTCGCCTCAAAAACCGTTTCGAGGAGCGCCTTCTTGTCGCGTGAAGGTTCACCGGAAACGGTTGTGCGGTTCACGTCGAACTGGTAACCCTGATGGGCGCCAATCGCATCCAAGGCAACAATCTCGCCTGGCTCGATCACCCGGTCCATTGCCTGCGGCCAGCGCGAGCCCGCTGCCGACCATGGCCCGGAGTGCACGCGGAAATAGCGGACAAAATCCGCGCCTTCCAGCATCGCCGCACCGATTGCCGCCGCGCAAACCTCACGCTCTGTGGCGCCCCCGCCATAGATCACATCGACCGCGGTCATCAGTGCCGCATCAGCACAGAGTGCGGCCTTGCGCATAAGCGCAATCTCGGCTGAACTTTTGATCGCCCTCAAATCCGCCAGGATTTGATTCTCAGGTTCGAGTTTCAAATCCGGAAGTTCGGCCGCGAAATACCGGTCGAACGCGGCTGGGAGAATGTCAATCCCGCACAGCCCGATTCGGCCCCGCTCCAATCCGCGTTCACGAATCAGCTCGACAACCGCTTTGCCGAGATCAGCTGCAGCCCGCACATCGTCGACCGGAACGAGATCGGCTCGGTGCTTTCGCCCATCGGTGATCAAAACCGGCTCGCCAGAAACGGGGAGGAAGAAAAACGTGTGGCCCATGCCTCGGTTCGTTTCGGAGAAAACAGTTGTTGGGAAAGGCGGAAAGTGGTTCGTCAGATAGGCGACATCGCCTGGCCGGTCATAAAACGACCGGCTGACGGCCAGGAGCGCATCATATCCAGCCTGCTCGGCGAAGGCGCGAGCGCGTTGTTGGCGTTCCAGGATCTCCGGCTTGCCGATTCCTTCAGGTTCGCCCGACTTGTTTCCACTCGCCGCCACGGTTTGTCCCCCATCATTTCCGATCGAGTTGGACCATCTCGTATTCGATTGTCTCAAGGACGAAGTTGCGCCAGCCTTCGGCAAGCGCGTCGACTGTCGCTACACGTTCTCGCTCCCTGAGCGTTCGATCTCCCGGTAGTCGCGCCAAATGCGCGTCCCGAACAGTGACACCAGCGGGATGGCGTTCCTGAAGGCAAATCGGACCCCGTACTGTCACCTGTCCTGGTTGGAGCACTCGTAGATACCAGCCGGTGCGACCAGTTTGCACGAAGCGTTTCAGGATCTGGGGCCGGTTGCTACGAATACCGAGCTTGTAGCACGGGATTCTCGGCTGTGCGACTTGCAGCAGCGCATCACCCCAAGACCAGATATCGCCAATGTTGACGCCGTCTTCGTTCCAGCCAGCAACGGTGAGATTTTCGCCGAACGCGCCCGGCACAAACGGAGGATCGGTCCCTAACTCTTCCGTCCAGGCTGGAAAATGGTCCGCGGAATACGCGTAGACTGCCTTGTCTTTACCGCCATGGACCCGAAGATCGCCTTGCTGGTCACCTTCAAGGTTGAGATAGTCAAGATACAGCATTTCCCCCTTGACCGGCTCCTTAAAAATGGCGCTCAACACGGGATGTCCGCGATGGAAACCGATCTCGCGGGGGAGACCGACATTCACGGACACAAGTTGAATGACGCCGGTCTCTAATAGCTCGCTTGACACGCTATGGGTCCCTTCTGTGGTCCTAGGCAAGTTCGGTTCGCAATCCCGGGATAATCTCGCGCGCGACCTTTTTTGTTGTTTCTAGCCCTTCCGGTGTTAGCGGAAGATCGAAGAGAAACTGGCTCGCGCCGGCTTCACGGTAGGAGCGAATAACATCGGCGAAATTCGCCGCGTCTTCGAGCCGATCCGCTCCCAGCGAAACCGACCATATGATTTCGTTTGGATCGCGGCCGATTTCGCGGCAATGTTCGTTGATCTGTTCGCCTCGTTCGCGCGTCTCTTCCGGCGTTCCGCTCGAATCCCAAATATCCGCATGCCTGGCGATCAACTTCAACATCTTCGGCCGCTTGCCGCCGACCATGATCGGCAATTTGGCTTGGAGCGGCTTCGGGGCAAACGGCGCATCCTTTAATTGATAGAAGCGGCCGTCAAAATTGGTGCGTTGTTCAGTGAAGAGCAACTCGATCGCCGACAGTGCTTCGTCGAGCATGCCAACTCGATCCCCGGCAGATGGAAACGGGATGCTGTAGGCAGCATGCTCTGGTTCATTCCAACCCGAACCAATGCCAAATATGAGACGGCCCTCGCTGATGTGGTCGACGGTAACCATCTCCTTGGCGAGAACCGCGGGGTGTCGATGCGTGTTGCCATAGACGAGCACACCGATCTGGATCTTCGTTGTCTTCAGAGCAAGCGCTGCGAGCAACGTCGACGCTTCGAGGCAGGGACCATCCGGACTTCCGTACAGAGCCATGAAATGATCGAAGAGCCACGCCGAGTCAAATCCGAGGTCTTCGGCGAGTTCCCACGCCTCGACAAGCCGCGGCCAGGTGAAGTGATGCTGTCCAGTGACAACGCCAAACGTGACGGGGTGCCGCGTGACCATGAACGGTTGTCCCTCCCTTATCAATTGCCAAATCGGCAAGGAGTCTATCAGGTTGAAAAGGCTGAACTTGGAGACTACTTGAAGATCGCGACCGCCCCAAAAACGCAGCCGATCAACAGTAACGCCGCCAGTACGATGAGAATCACTAGGCAGGATCGTGCGGCGGACGCGACATCTTCTGGATCGCCTGGGATCTCTGGGATCGATTCAACATCGTTCTCAAAAGGATCGGGATTGGTCAAGGTTGATCCGGGTTCTGCTGAGGTGAAGCGCCCGCAGTCACTGGAGCGCTACTTTGTTGCTCTTGTGTTGATAATCGCCAGACATGCACGATTCGAGTCACAGCCGTCAAGTGCGTCGCAACCGCGAGAATCCACAATGCCCAGAGCGGTTTGCCAAAGATGAGACAAAGACCAAGCAAAATGACTCGTTCAGGACGCGCGACAAGACCAACCGAGGCCGAGTATCCCGCCGCTTCGGCACGTGCTCGGGCGTAGCTGATCAGCAAGGCTCCAGTCGCCGCAATAAGCACCAGAATCGCGCCTGTCTTTGCGTCGTCGCTGTCCAGCATGAGAATAAGAACGCCGAGATAGACGACGGCTTCGGAATAGCGATCAAGGGTTGAATCGAGGAATCCTCCGAACTTTGAGGTGGTGCCGGTCGCTCTTGCCACTGCGCCGTCGAGCATGTCGAACGCACTGGCAACCAGCAACAGAAAGCCGCCAATAACCTCGTGGCCACTTCCGATAATGATCGCGACGATGCCGTTAAGAACGAGCCCGATTACCGTCAACATGTTGGCGGTGAGTCCAATGTTGGCGAGGTAACGGCCGATGCCGAGGATCTGGCCGCGGATCATGTTGCCGATGCGTTCAGATATCACGCCTCGCCCCCATCACTCCGTCGACCCCAGCTGTGAAGCTCATCAAACTCATTCAAAATCCTGGCGCCAGCTCGCATGGACAGCTTGCCGCTGCGCCTTTTCATACGATTCGAGCACCCGTGACGCCACTCGCGGCCACGCGTATTGCTCCGCGGTCGCATATCCACTCGCGGCAAAACGGCGGCGAAGTTCGGCATCGGCCAGCGTCCGGACCAGGGCCAACGCAATCGCTTGCGGATCGCGCGGCTTCACGAGGAGCCCCTCGTGTTCGTTCGTCATCACGCTGGCATAGCCCGGAATATTGGAAGCGACGACAGGCTTCCCTGAAGCCATCGCTTCAAGCAAGACAATGCCAAAACTTTCGCGCTCAATCGACGGGGCGCAGAAGATGTCGCAACTCGCATAATAGCGGGGCTTCTCTTCCGCTGTCGCGAAACCAACGAAATCGACACCCCAAATGCCATAGCGCGCCATCTGATCTTCAAACTTCTCTGGTCTGCCGGTGCCGACGACGACCAAGCGAGCGTTGGGAAATTGCTGGCGCACGAGCGGCATGGCGCGCAACAGATACTTGAAGCCCTTCCGTTGTTCTTCGAATCGTCCAACGAAGAGGATGCGCGGGGTGCCGTCGTTTGCCCAAGAGAATGGTTCGATCTGGTCGCCGTAACTGCTAGGATCGATGCCGTTGGGTATGACGTCATAGGGTCCGTCAAAATATTGCGAGACGAACTCAAGCGCCGGTTCCGAAACGGCGATCCGGCGATCGAGGCGCCCGAGCACAAACTGCATATATGGCTTGAACGCGGTGTACCACGGGTTGTTTGCGCGGAACGCGTGGAACGTGGCGACATTGACCGAGTTCGAGTTCAGGAGAACCATATAGGGCAGAACCGGGGTCAGCGGCTCGTGGAGATGAACCACGTCAAACTGCTCGCGCCGCAGGAGATCCTTCACCGCCGCGTACAGGGTGACATCAAAGGTCAAGCGCACGCGCGACCCATTGCCGGGAATGCCAACAGTCCGGCCAATGCCGTAAAAGCCGTCTTTGACCTCGATTCCGCCCTTGGACGGGCGTGGCGCGATGATCACCACGTCATGTCCGAGACGGTGGAATTCCGTTCGAAGATGATTGATGTGCTCTGGAACCCCGCCAGGATGACCGAAATCGTATGGTGAGACTTGCGCGATCTTCACGCCGGATTCAACCTACCCCGCCCCTTCAGCCACCTTCCCCATCGAGTTTGGCTGGCGGCCCGATGATAGCAGACGAAGGTACATAACGATTGAACACAGGTTAGCTTGCTGCGACTGGCACTAGGTCAATCCGTCCACCAACACGTTCGGCAAAGTGACAAGCTGCGAAATGTCCATGCTCAATCTCTCGCAGCGGTGGCGTTTCTTGGGCGCAGATTTCGGCGGCGTGTGGACAGCGGGTGCGAAATCGGCATCCGGAGGGCGGATTGATCGGACTCGGGGGGTCGCCCGGAAGGAGCAACCGCTTCCGTCGCAATCGCGGATTGGCGATGGGAGCGGCCGCGAGCAATGCCTGGGTATATGGATGTAGCGGGTTGGCAAAGAGCTGGGCGGTCGGCGCTTGCTCGACAATCACGCCTAGATACATCACCGCGACATCGTCTGAAATGTGCCGGACAACCCCAAGATCGTGGCTAATAAATAGGTAAGAAAGTCCGCGCTCCTCGCGCAGTTTCGTCAACAACTGGAGAATCTGCGCTTGCACGGAAACGTCGAGTGCGCTGACCGGCTCGTCGGCCACGACTAGGCTCGGGTTGACGGCCAGCGCTCGCGCGATCCCAATTCGCTGACGCTGGCCACCGGAAAGCTCGTTCGGGTACCGGTTCCGATGTTGCTTACTGAGACCGACCGTTTCCAACAACTCGTTTGTGATTCCTGGGCGCTCGCTTCGAACCGCGATCTGGTGGAACGCCAGCGCCTCTTCGAGGGTCTGGCTCACAGTCATCCGCGGATTCAGCGACGAGTTCGGGTCTTGAAACACGATCTGCATTTGCCGGCGCCGGCGCTGCATCGCGCCTTCGTCGTTCGGGTCAATTGCTTCGCCTTCGAAGCGAACCTCACCCGACGTTGGCCGCTGGAGATAGAGCAAGCAGCGGCCCGTCGTCGACTTGCCGCAACCGCTTTCGCCGACGAGCGCCAGTGTCTTCCCGCGCTCGATCGTGAAGTCAATGCCATCGACCGCGCGCACAACAAGTGGCGGTTCTTTGCGGAGCTTTGCGAAGAGACCTTGCTTCAGCGGGTAATGCTTCGTCAGATTGCGGACTTCGAGCAACGGTTTGGTCTGATCGGGCGGGTGCACACCGTTCGTCGGCTGCTTGCTCATGACCGGACTTCTTCTTCGATTGCCCCAGGAACCGGCAAGCGGGCAAACCGCTTTATACCCGCGAAATGGCACGCGGAATGATGACCCTCCGACATAAGCCGGAGCGATGGATCACTCTCGCGGCAAATCCCCTCTTGATACTGGCAGCGCGGGTGAAAGCGGCAGCCAGATGGCGGTCGCGCCATATCGGGCGGTGTTCCCTCAATTGGTTGCGGCGGCACATCCGCGAGTTCGGCTCGCGGTATGGCATTCATGAGCCCGACCGTGTATGGGTGCTCGGGGTCGGCAAAAAGTGTTTCGACCGGAGCTTGTTCGACGACCCGGCCCGCGTACATCACCGCCACACTGTCGCACATCTCCGCGACGACCCCGAGGTCGTGTGTGATCAGCAAGATGCTCATGCCGAACTCAGCTTGCAGATTTCGCAGCAACGCCAGTATTTGCGCCTGAATCGTGACGTCGAGCGCGGTCGTCGGCTCGTCGGCAATCAGTAGATCGGGCCGAGACGACAGAGCAATCGCGATCATGACGCGCTGGCGCATGCCACCCGAGAGCTGGTGTGGGTATGCGTCGTACCGCTGGTCGGCGTTCGGGATACCAACGGTCCGAAAGAGCTCGATCACTTGTTCTCGCGCGGCTCGCCTGCTTGCCCCTTGGTGGCGGCGAATCGCCTCCGCGACCTGGTCGCCGGCCGTGTAGACAGGATTCAAAAAGGTCATCGGATCCTGAAAGATCATGCTGATGCGACCGCCGCGGAGATCCTCCATCGCCCTTTCCGACATCTGGAGAATGTCCTCGCCTTGAAACAGAATGCGGCCGCCCGCGTATCTGCCGGGAGGGGTCGGCACCAGGCGCATGATCGAGCGTGCGGTCACGCTTTTGCCCGAACCAGATTCGCCAACCAGCCCGACGGTTTCGCCACGATTGATCGTCAAATCGACGCCGTCGACCGCGCGTACATCGCCCATCCGAATGCCGAAATAGGTTTTGAGTTGCTCGATTTGCAGAAGCGGCGCGCTCTGTTGTTCTGTCATCGTTGCGCCTGGCGCGGATCGAGGATGTCGCGCAACCCATCACCGAGCAGATTAAACCCCAGCACCGCAATCACGATCGCCACTCCAGCCGCGAGCGCGAGGTGAGGAGAGGTCAGCAGCACAAGTTGGCCCTCGGAGAGCATTGCGCCCCAGTCCGGTGTCGGTGGTTGCACGCCAAGTCCAAGGTAAGAAAGGGCTGCGATGTCGAGGAGGGCATAGGCGAGATCGAGCGATGAAACGACGATGATCTGGCTGATGCAGTTTGGCAAGATGTGCCGGAAAATGATCCGGAATTGGCCATAGCCCATCGCCCGCGCCGCTTCCGTGTAGGTCATCTCTTTTTGGACGAGCGTCACGCCGCGAACGACACGCGAGATGAACGGCACATAGAGAATGCCGAGCGAAATGACGACGTGGGTCAATGATGGTCCGAACGCCGCAACGACCGCGAACGAGAGAAGCAGCGGCGGAAAGGCGAGCAGCATGTCCCACACGCGTGTCACTGTTTCGTCGATCCAGCCGCCGCGGTAGGCCGCCCAGATGCCGAGCGGCACGCCGATGAGCTCCGAGATCAGCACGACCCCGAGCGCAGCGCCGAGCGCCGTGCGCGTACCGTAGATCAACCGGCTGAACACGTCGCGACCGTTTTTGTCGGTGCCAAGAAGATATTGCGAACTCGGTCCGTGCAGGCTGTCGCTCAAAGTGCCGTCGAGCGGATCCATTGGCGCAATCAATGGAGCAAAAACGATCGTGAGAAGAAGCACGATGACGATGATCGCGCCAATCATCGCCTTCCTGTTTTGCCGAAACCGCCAGAAGAACATCGACCAGGTCGAAGGCGCCTCAGGCGCTGCAACTCCGACTTGTATTACCTCGGCCGCCAAGGATTAGTGCCTCCCGCCGTAGCGCACGCGTGGATCGACGACGCCGTATAGAACGTCGACGATCAAGTTGATGATGATGAAAACGCCGGCGATGAAGATCGTCGTTCCCTGCACGACTGGATAGTCGCGGCGTTGAACGGAATCGATAAGAAGCGAACCAAGTCCGCCGAGGCCAAACGTGTATTCGACGAGCACCGTTCCGACGAGCAAAAACCCAAACTGTAACCCGGCCACTGTGATGATCGGGATCAGCGCATTACGAAAGGCGTGCTTCATCACGACGATGCGCGAGGAAAGACCTTTCGCCCGCGCGGTTTCGATGTAATCCTGAGTGAGCGCTTCGATCATCGCCGACCGAGTCACCCGCGTCGTGATGCAGGCAAGCGACAGTCCGAGCGTCAATGCCGGCAAGAAGAGATGCTGCACCTCGTCGAGCCCTCCCGAACCTGCGCCAAGCGCAGGGAAAATCGAGAGTTTGTAGGCGAAAAGCAAAATCAGCAGGATCGCGGTGAAAAACACCGGCGACGAAGCGCCGACAAGCGAAAACGCGGTCGCTGAGAAGTCGAGCCACGTGTTCCGGCGAACTGCCGCCAGTATCCCGAGCGGCAAAGAGATCAAAATCGAGATAACGAAGCTGAAGGTCGCTAGCTTCAGGGTCAGCGGCAACCGTTCAATGATGAGCGTTCGCACCTCGGTACGCTGGCGATAAGACCGGCCCAGGTTCCCGTGCGCCAAATCCTTCACCCAGAGTGCGTATTGCTCTGGCACCGGTTTGTCGAGCCGATACTGGTGGCGGATGTTCTGAAGATTAGCTTCGGTGATCCGCCCGTTTCCGACGATAACCTTGGCAGGATCGCCGGGAATGAAGTGGACAAGGAAGAAAACCACCGATGTGATAAAGAACATCAGCGGGATGAGCGTCAACAAGCGGGTAATGATGAGTCGGGCCATGAAGTTTCCGGCGACGCTCGCCGGTCTTTACGAACGACCGGCGAGCTCGCGTTTGCTTACCTCTCGATTGCTTTCTTAGTTAGGCCGGCTTGATCGAGCGGCCCCAGCAGTCCCAATACCAAAGCGGAGCCAGCGTATAGCCAGTGATCGAGGTGCTCATCGGCATGAACGCCTTCCAGTGCTCGAAAAAGAGCATCGGCTGGTCGTCCGAAATTTTCTTCTGGATGTCGATGAGCATCTGATTTCGCTTGTCCGGATCGAGCTCCGACTCTGAATCCTCGAGCAACTTGTCGACATCCGGATTGCTGTAATAGGAATGGTTATTCTGCGGCGGGAAGTTCTTGGAATAGAATAGCGGCAGCAGGTTGCCGCTCGCATCCGGGAAGTCTGCACCCCACTGGAACGACATGAAACCTTCGTAATCGCCGGCTTGCTGGAGCGTGATGAAGTCGGCATACGCGTACTGCTTGATCTCAACGTCAATGTTGAGTTCCTTCAATGCCTCCTGGACCGCAATCGCCTGCGGAATCCAGACATCGTTCGGGGCAATGACGTTATAAGTCGTCTTGAATCCGTTTGGTTGCGCCGATTCGGACAGCAATTGCTTCGCCATCGCTACGTCATACGTCACCGGTTGAAGCTGGTCTTCCGCGCTTCCCGGCATGTTCGAGGGAACCGTCGTGTTGTGCGCCAGCACGCCACTGGCTTTGACGATGTTCGTCATGATGTCGTCATACGGAATCGCATGCGCGACCGCGAGCCGAACCTTGAGATCATCGAACGGCGGCTTGTCGGTCCGCATGGCGGCCACATTGGCTGTGTAGCCGACCACTTCTTGGAAGGTGATGCCGTCCATCGTCTTGACCGCATCGATCTGGTCGGGCGGAACGGCGGTGATCATGTTGAGATCGCCCGTCTTGAGACCGGTGACGCGCGTGGTCCCTTCCGGCACGACCTTGTACACGATCTGATCATAATAGGGCACGCCGGTCTGCCAGTAAGTTGGGTTCTTTTCGAGCACTATTTCGCTGCCCGCATCCCATTTCACGAACTTGAATGGACCGGTACCAATCGGATTTCGAAGAAGATCTGCGCCGTACTTCTCGATGGCGGCCTTTGGGATCACGTGACCCGCGGTCGTCGCCGGCACGAACTGGAACAACGCACTCGGGGTCGCGAGCGTGATCTTGATTGATTTCTCGTCTGTTTGTTCGACCGTGGCTCCTGGACCGTCGTACATCCAGGCCATTGGTCCGGCAACTTCTGGATCACGAACTCGCGCGATCGACGCCACGACATCTTCGACCGTTACAGGCGTGCCATCCGAAAACGTTATCCCGTCCCTCAGGGTGTAGATGTACGTCAGCACGTCCGGATGATCGAATTTCTCCGCAAGGAGAGGCGTCAGCCCACCTTCGGAGTCAAACATCATCAGCCCTTCGGAGATCTGGCAAACAACCGGGTTGGCCGTGAAGTCGTAGGCGAGTGCTGGTTCCAGTCCGCGCACATCTGCTTCGAGACCGAATGTGACCGTCTTTTGGTCCTGCGCGAGCACGGACAGGCCCGGCAAGAACGGCTTGCCTGCCGTTGCGAAGGCCGCTGCACCGGCAGCGGCCGCGGCTTTGAGCATCAAACTGCGCCGGCTCAACGACTGCTGCCGCAAATCGTTGAGATACGAAGCCATCTTGACGTCGAACTTTTGACCCTGAGTTAGAGAGGAATCCCGTTCCGCCATAGTGTTGCTCCTCCAAATGCCGCAACGAATCGCTGACAATCACCCACCGGAACAGTCCGGCGCACAGACGTGTCCGACTGCAATGCCGGAATATTGATCACTCAACGCTGACTTGCTGCACTATATCGCCTTCGCGGATTTTCGTCCGGCTAAGGACGCCTAAGTCGGCGGTGCGTCATTTTGTGCTGCCTGACGTTCTACGGATTAGCCGAGAAAAATGTTTGCAAGATCGTCGCGTATCTCCGTAGCGGCTCACAGCTGTAGGCCTCGGGGTGGTCGATCGCCCAGGTTGCTATCTAAGACGGCTGCTTTCGCCACGCAGGCGCAAGTCTTTCGCCTCTACGGAACAACGAGGCGGCGTGCTCCGCAAGGATGTCATCAAAGACGATTTACCTCGGAGCAGGTTGCAGATTTTATTCCGGGTGACGCAGCGTTTCTCCGTAGCGGCGCAAGGCTTGCGCCCCCGCGGTAAACGCGGTCGCGCAAGATGGCAACCACGTGCTCAACCACCCTGGGCGCACAGTCGTGCGCCGCTACGGAGAAAAGCGGTTTCGCGGAGGTGTCGAGTCGGTAAATTCCGACTTCCGAAGGTAAGCACGGGAATTGATTCCGGGTAAGTTAATTACTATGGACTCTTTCTATTGTCAGCGTTTATATCAACCTAGCAAGGCTGGGTGAGCTTCAAAGTTTCACCAAGCTCAGAGCAGTGCTAAACCGCTCGTCGTCGCGGCGGAATGTGTCCGGGTTGAGCCCCTTGTGAGTTGCCATTTGGTAGGCAAAAATTTGCATCGGCACGACGGTTAGGAGCGGCGAGAGCGCTTCCGGGATTTCCGGCAAAGCGAAAACCGTAGCCTGTGACGTCGCCGAAATAGCTTTGCCGGCGACCCAGAGTTGTAGTCCATACACTTCCAAGACAGACGCCACACCCTCTACGCGTTCAGTTAGTTTCCGGGAATATTGACGAGGATCGCCACATCCCCCGGTTGTACAGCGATCATTGGTCCGTGCAGGAACTGTTCGAGCGCGAGAGCGTCGATCGT
Organism: uncultured Chloroflexia bacterium; assembly: GCA_963737985.1. Taxonomy (GTDB): domain Bacteria; phylum Chloroflexota; class Chloroflexia; order Thermomicrobiales; family UBA6265; genus CAVTUU01. The sequence goes on from CAVTUU010000009.1 coordinate 236,875, forward strand.
CGCATGAGCAGCTTCTCGTGCTTTGATTACCACCTCGAGCGCGGTCGCTTCATTCGGTCCGGCTCCGGTAGCGTAGATGAGTTTCCCGACCGCCTCTCGGGAAATCGGCAGGATCTCGCCTTCGCGCGCGAGCACATCCACGATCTGGCCGGGGAGCGCGGCAAGCCCGGCGCGAAAATCGGCCGTTCCCTTCGCACTCCCTGCTTCGCCAAGCAAGGTCGCAACTTGAGCAAGTACCGTCATCGCGCAGAGGTGAGACGAGGTATAGGCGGCCGATTTTTCTCGCTCTACGGTGCGCAGAACCAATTGCGAACCTGGATGCTCGGCGGAGAGGCTTCCGACAGAAATGACCGTCGCGCCGGCAGCCGTCGCGCGAGCCATCGCTTCCGCCGAATAGCGCTTGACACCGGTATGGGCCATCACGATGACCACGTCATTTGACTTGATATCGGCAACCGACGGATAGAGCGCAAAGTCGTAGGAAAGCACCGCCCGGGCATCGAGTCCCGCCTCGCGGAGCAACCAAGCACCTACAAGCGACGCGTGATAACTCGTGCCAATTCCGGTCACGAATACGCGATTGGCATTTCGAATCAGATCCGCTGCTTGTTGTGCCTGGTCCCAGCCATCGGTGACGAGACGTCGCACGTCCTCGGGTTGCCGGTGCATCGTCTGATACATGAATGATTCAGTCGTCGGAGCGGACATTTCGATCTCCTCGATCAATACTTCGGCGGCCGCGAGTCTCGGCAAATGGTGCTGCAGGCTACCGTATGAACCAGCGCCTCGCCAGAACCTTGTGGCGTCATGATTGCGCATTACCACCGCGCATCACCCGCCGCAGGTTCCATTGACACCGGCGGTCAAACCGGCGAATCTCTCGCCTTGTGAAGGTTCGACGCTCAACTACGCAGCATGTGAAAAGGCGGCAACTGCAATGAGTGATCCCGCAGGCACTACCAGAGTGCTCGTTCCATTCGACGGTTCACTATTCGCTGAGCACGCAATTCCTTATGGACGCGCCGTCGCGGGCAAAGATGGTCGGGTCATCGTGCTAGAAGTGTTGCCTGAACCAGAGCCGATGCGCGGATTGCTCGGCGATACAGTCGCGTCTGCAGAAGAAGTAACGGAGATCTTTGACACTGAAACGCGCGCCAGAATGGCGAGTCTGGTCGAAAAGTGGAAGCCGATTGTGGGCGATTTCGACACCGAGGCTGCTACCGGCGATCCGAAAGAGCATATCGTCAGGTACGCGGTCGACCATGGTTGCAACTACATCGTGCTTGCAAGTCGCGGCAAGGGCGCGATGAGACGATTCTTTTTCGGAAGTGTGGCCGACGCGGTGGCCCGAACATCTCCTCTGCCGGTCCTCATATTCCGCCCCGATGATGAAAAGTTCGAGCCGGAGGCGGCTACGGCTACCCGTCTTATCGTGCCGTTAGATGGGTCGGAACTGGCGCGGGCCGCACTTCCAGTGGTAGCCGATCTCGCGAGTCACCTCGGCGTGCCAGCCTTGCTGATCCACGCGCTCGATATGAATGTTGTCGCTTCGGCCTACCAGGGATCGGAGGTCTATTACAGCGCCGAGCTTTATGACGATTTGCTCACCGAGCAAAAGAAGGCCGCGGAAGCGGACCTAAGTAGTGCCGCTGACGAGCTCAAGAAATCGGGCGTCGAAACGAGGCTGGGTCATCATCAACGGCGGACCGGTTCCGGCGATCGAACACCAACTCCAGTATGGCGACATTATTGTGATGACGAGCCACGGCCGTAGCGGCATCAAGCGATGGGTGATGGGCAGCGTGGCCGAACGATTGGTTCGCACCGGACCAGTTCCGGTCATGCTTGTGCCTGCCCCTGGCCGCGACGAAGCGGAAGAATAATCAATCCGCCAAATACGGTCTGAATCTTGCTTTCTTGGTACATTTGCCATGTACGCTGGTGAATTGGAACAAGCGCCAGCGAAGTGCCAGGAGCAAGGCCCGTGCGGCTAATCAAGATTGGGCTTGGGAGCATCAACCCGACAGTCGGCGCTGTCGACGCCAACATTGACCGCGTGATCGCGTCTGCCCGCGAGATGGCCGCCGACAATGTCACGATCGGACTCTTCCCCGAGCAAGTGACAGGTGGTTATCCCCCCGAAGATCTGATCCAGTGGCAGGCCTTTGTCGAGCGCCAATGGGAGCACCTGAAACGGTTCGCTGAAGAGACTTCGGACCTCAACGCCGCATTCGTTGTTGGAATCGCCGTTGCTCATCAAGGGTTGCGCTACAACTCAGCGGCGGTCGTCGCGGGCGGCAAGATTCTCGGCGTCGTTCCAAAGGAAAAACTGCCCACGTACAGCATCTTCTACGAAGGCCGCACCTTTTCCGGAGGCTATCCGAACCAATTCGAAATACTCGATGGCGTGCCGTTCGGCGATCTCATCTTTCAGTTCGACTTCGGTCTGGTCGCCGTCGAAGTCTGCGAAGACATTTGGAGCGCCGGAGGGACCAATGCGCCGCCGCGCCTATGCTGGGGCCGAACTTGTCTGCAATATTTCATCTTCTCCATACCGGATTGGCATTGTCCAAACCCGGCGAGAACTCATTGCCACCCGAGCCTCCGACCATCAACTGACCATTGCCTACTGCAACTCAGTCGGGGCGAACGACGGACTCATCTTCGACGGCGGCGGCTACGTCAACCAAAACGGCAAATGGATCCTCGAAGCTCCACGCTTTGTCGCGGGCAACGCCACCGCGGTTGTCGATCTCGATCGGACCGCTCGCCTTCGCTCCGAGAACACCACCTGGCGACTGGACCGAGAGCAATACGGCGAGGGTGATGCCTGGCCTGAAGTTATCGACGCTGTAGATGCGGTTTCGACGGCGGAGAGTCGTTCGAGCCTGAAATACCCGGTGCCCGCCCAGCGCAGTTTCTTTCTTCCTGGCAAGGACTGCCGGCGATCCGCGCGCGAAGAGTTATGCGAGGACATCCTCGACGCACTTTCGCTGGGAATCGGCGACTACTTTGAAAAGACCGGCGCGTTCAAGGTCATTGGGGTGTCACTTTCCGGAGGGCGGGATTCGCTCTTGACGCTCCTGATCGCGCACCGGTATGCGTCAAAGGTTCACTCCGACAATCCTGGCAAGATCCTCCGCGCGTTTTATCAACCTTCTCGCTTCTCCTCGGCCGAAACGCGACTGGGCGCCGAAACAATCTGCAAAGATCTCAACGTCCCGCTCGAAATCATTCCGATTGACGACGCCTTCGAGCGTGAACTCGAAATTGCCAAACAGATGCTCGACGACGGGCAAGATGTCTCCGAGATCACCAAGCAAAATATTCAGGCGCGTATTCGCGCCCAGCGAATGTGGAACTGGTCCAACTCGGCGGGCGGTCTCTTCCTTCAGACTGGCAACATGAGTGAAAAGGCAGTCGGATACACGACGATCGGCGGCGACCTGATGGGCGCGCTCGCGGTCCTCGCGAACGTGCCGAAGACGGTCGTTATGTATTTGCTTGATTACATCTACGAGAAGCAGGGCTATGAAGGAATTCAGCGGGTTCTCGCGAAGCCCGCGGGACCGGAGCTCGCGCCCGATCAAGTCGGCGAAGAAGAGTTAATGCCGTTCCCGATTCTCGACGCGTGTTTCTATCTCTTTGCCGCCGAGAAGCTCGCGCCCGAAGAAATGCGCGACGTTCTCATCGAGATGTTTCCCGAAATTCCTGCCGATCAACTCCAGGCGAACATCGACAAGTTTGTCCGCCTGTTCTTGCAGTCAATCTACAAGTGGGTGCAGTCGCCACTGTCGCTCCACATCGGCAATCTCGATCTCGAACGAGAACGCGCGCTGCAGTTACCGGTAGTCACCAAAGCTTCCTGGACCAAGAAGTTCTAGCGCGCAGGCTCTTTACGATTTATCCGTAACGCGACCAGTCCTACCATCGCGAGCAGCGCGCCGAAGATCTTCAGCGCGCCAAACGATTCACCAAACACAATCGCGGACAAAACCCCGGCGAGAATCGGAACGAGCAAGGCAAAGCTCGATGCCTCAGCCACACCGCGCTTCGAAATCCCCCAGTTCCAGAGCTGATAGGCGAAATACACCGGGAATATCACCATATAGACGATCGCCAGCCAACTCTTGGCCGGCAGGTCGGCCCAATTTTGATTGAAGGCGTCGTACGCCGAGATAACCAGAAGTGGAATCGTGCCGATCAGGACGGAATATGCCGTGTAGGTCGCAGGCTGATACCGCTTGACGAGCGGACGGTTGAGCACGCCGTAAAACGCGAACGAAAGACCAGCGCCCAGGCTGAGAATATTCCCGAGTATCGAACTATCGCCGCCCCGCTTGTCAAGCAAAAAGATCCCGACGCCGGCGACGGCAATGCCGAGGCCTACCCAGCCATATTGCGGAACCGGCTCGCCCCGTTTGGCGAGAATGATCATCGTGAAAAGTGGCTGCATTGAGATGAGCAACGCCGAGGAGAAGGCCGACGTCTTTTCGACGCCGAAGACGAATCCGAGTTGATAGAGCGTGTAGCCGGTCAGTCCAACCAAAACGAAGCGAGGGAGATCCGACCGCTGAATCGTGAGTTGAGATCGGTCGCCACGAGCGCTGAAGAGGAGAACGGCGAAGGCGAGCATCGTCATCAGCAAGAAGCGAACGAAGATAAACGAGAGCGGCGCCATCTCGTCGAAAGCATCTTTTGTAACGATGAAGGTCGACGCCCAGAGTGAAACGACAACCAGCAGCGCGAGTTCTGGACCGATCAGCGCCAGCCAATCCCGCGCTGATCGCGTTTTCTTATCTTCCAATCCCGCGACTGCCACCCGTTTCTCCAATTCGCTCACTGACAAAGGTCCGCTTGGGTAAACGCCGGACGAAACCTTACCGCGACCACGGTCTTTCACATTGTTTGTCAATAGCCTGCCACTAATGAAAACGATAGTAAGCGCGTCCCGTGAGACGATCTATCCAATCCTTGCGTTGAGATTCACACCAACTGGGTCGTGACGCGATCATTGGTCGGGCGCAGCAGGCAGCGCGTTCCAGTTTTTGCGCCCGCTCGTCAAAGGTCGGATACCATAGCGGCCTTGTGTTGTTCGTGAGTTGAGGGTGGGTTCATGGCCGAACGTGGAGTCAAAGAAGCAACGAAGAGACTTTGGGCGGCGATCGACGAGCGCCAAGATGAACTCATCGAGACAGTGGCGGAACTTGTGCGCCGGCCCAGCCTGCTCGGTCATGAGGCCGAAGCGCAAGCCTACGTTGCCAAGCATTTGACCGATTCCGGCTTGAGCACTGAATCCTGGGATCTCGACGATTCGATCAAAGCACTGCCCAATGCCGGCAACAGTGGCGTCCCGTTTGCTGGTCGTCCGAATGTCACTGCCTTGCGCCAGGGCGAAGGAGGCGGACTTTCCCTCATCCTCAACGGGCATATCGATGTCGTCAGTCCCGAACCTGTCTCGGCGTGGACGCACGATCCTTGGGCCGCCGAGATTAAGGAGACCCGCATGTACGGCCGTGGCGCGCACGACATGAAATGCGGAGTCGCCTTGAATCTGTTTTTGCCCCGATTGCTCAACGATTTAGATATCCGTCTCGCCGGCGATTTCAGCGTGCACAGCGTGATTGAAGAAGAATGCACGGGCAACGGCGCGTTGGCGGCGAGTCTCCGGCAAAAATCCGATGCCACGATCGTCACTGAGCCAGGTTGCGATGAGTACACCCGCGCCCACCTTGGCGTGATTTGGTTCCGCGTCGCCATCAAAGGACGCTCGACGCATGTTGCGCACGCCTCGAAAGGTGTGAATGCGATCGTCAAAACCGTTCCTGTCATTCGTGCGCTCGAGAAGCTCAATGATGACCTCAATCTAGAGGTTCACCCGATTTGGGAAGGGATCAAACATCCGATCAACCTCAATATCGGCGTGATCACCGGTGGTGATTGGCCAAGCATGGTTCCGGGCGCGTGCGAGCTTCACTGTCGAACCAGCTTCTTCCCCGGTACGTCGGTTGACGCCATGTGCGCCAAGATCGAGGACGCCGTCGCCAACGCCAGCATGGAGGACAATTGGCTGCGCGAGCATCCTCCGATTGTTACGTACGACGGTTTTCGCACTGATGGAGTGATTGTCGACGAGAAGGAATTGGTCATTCAGAAGCTGTCGGCGGCGTATCGCAGTGTCACCGGCAACAACTTGAAACCGTCGGTTGCAACGGCCGTGAACGATATGCGGTACTACGTCTTCAACGGTATGCCGGCAGTTACCTTTGGCGCATGCGGAGGCAACTCCCATGCGGCGGACGAGTGGCTCGATATCACATCGATGGCGCCGGAGGCGAAAGCGTTGAGCGCGTTCATCCTCGATTGGTGCGGCGTCGCGGATGCGTGACCCGATAGGAGATCTCGGATGCATTTCCTCGGCAAGATCTGCCGACTTCAAGTTCAACCCACCAGCCTGAAAGTCGGCGATCGCTCGCGCCGTTCCTACGATCCCGCCGGCATTCGCGCTGTCCCCAAACTATCGATTACCAAAGATGGTGTGACCGGTTGGAGCGACTGGGCGAGCGAATCGATGACGTCCACAATCGCTATCATCCAGCGTCAAAAAACCGGGCGACAATCCCATCTCGATCGGCTTCCTCTCCCACTACGACGAGATGCGCCGGGCATACGGCGATCATCTTGTTGATGGCATCGCCGGCGAAAATATTCTGGTCGCGCAAGATCAATTGATCGGAGAGGAGAACATCAACCACGGGTTCGCGGTTGAGTCATCAGCCGGCTCGCTCATCAAATTTCACAACGTGATAGTCGCAACCCCTTGCGTGGAATTCAGCCGCTATGCAATGAAGTTCCCAGAGGATGCGCGACCCGACGCGACAGTGACCGCGACGTTACAGTTTCTCAACAACGGCATGCGCGGTTATTACGCGTCATATGCCGGGCCAGACGTCAACGTGTCTGTCGGTGACCGCGTATTCGTTCTCGACCCAGGCGAATTGACGTGAATCTAGGATTTGATCGAGCGCAAGGCTATACTCCGCGGCAGCGGCATGAGCGCGCGGAATATTTGACCGCGGACGAGGCAGTGCCGCGTGACTTGGTCGCGTCCACGGTGTACGTGGCCGGCCCGAACAGTGGGAGCTCTCGGAATGCTCGATCTTTCCGCAGCGGATACGCGGGTTTTTCTCTTTCATAGTCCAGAGGCATCCAGCGATCCGGGTGCGGCCATGGACAAGGTGAATGCTTGGTTGGGCAAAGACCGGTCGACCACACAGTACGCCAATCTCAAGATTCGCGAAATCACTGTTTCGGCCGATGGCCATGGCGGCATCTTCACGACCGTGATTTGCAGTCTCGGTCGAGTCGCACAACCAGCCTCAACCCGTTTGGACGCGGACGGACCTGATATTTAGGCAACCACTGTTATGGTGACAATCGGGCAGCCGGAAACCCTCGTGACTACGAGCGGCGAACCGGCTGCTTCCGACCCTACTCAGATTGAATATTTCCCGACCGGTCGCCGGATCATCCTGCTCACGACTCCGGCGAGCTACCGTGGTAATTCCTTTTTAACCGCGGCTACTGCGCTTGGGCTCGACGTTATACACGGCATCGATATGCCATCCAGTCTCGCCGAGCACTGGCACATGACACTTGGACTCGATTTCACGAATCCATACCGCGCCGCCGAGGAGCTGGCTGCGTTCGTCGCGACCAATCCCGTCGATGCCATCATTGCCATCGACGACAGCGCCACGCTACTGGCTGCCTTAGCGAGTGCCGCCGTTGGTCTCCCGCACAATGACCCAGAGTCCGCGCTTGCCGCCCGGGACAAATTTGTGATGCGTGAGCGCCTACGAACGGGCGGAGTGCGAGTACCAGAATTCAAGCGATATTTACTTTCCCGCGATCCAGATGCGATCGCATCAGAAGTGACATTTCCTGTCGTCGTCAAACCATTGCAACTCTCGGGCAGCCGCGGCGTGATTCGGGCCGACAATCGCGAAGAGTTCGTTGCCGCGTTCGAACGGACAAAGCGTCTCCTTGTCGGAGACGGCCATCTGGCTGAGGAGACAAGTGTCCTCGTTGAGCAGTATTTGCCCGGTGACGAGGTCGCACTCGAAGGACTCCTGAACGCGCGGGCGACTACGGGTTCTCGCCCTTTTCGACAAACCCGATCAATTGATTGGCCCATTCTTTGAGGAAACGATTTACGTCACCCCGTCTCGTCACTCCCAGTCAGTTCAGGACGCAATCGCCGAAACAACGGCCGCTGCGGCATCCGCGTTAGGACTTCGCGAGGGACCAGTTCACGCCGAGCTCCGCATCAACGAGGAGGGCGTCTGGCCGATCGAACTCGCGGGTCGCTCGATTGGCGGTCTTTGCTCGACGATTCTCGAATTTGGTTCGGGCATTTCTTTGGAAGAAATCATCCTTCGTCACGCGGTGGGCATGAAGATTCCATCGACTGAACGGAGCGGAGAAGCAGCTGGTGTCATGATGATCCCGATCCCGCGCGGAGGCGTCCTCCGCGCCGTTGACGGTCAAGATGAGGCATGCGCCGTTCCCGGCATCACCGGCCTCGAAATCACCGCCAAACTCAACTATCCAATCGTACCTCTCCCCGAAGGCGCCAGTTACCTCGGCTTTATCTTTTCGCTTGGTGAAACTCCCGCCCAGGTCGAGCAAGCACTTCGCGACGCCCACGCTCGGCTCGATATCAAGATCGACGCCCTCATCCCTCTGACAGCAACTTTGTAACTGAAGAATTCGATTACATCTCCCCCAATCCCACGAACATCCGGTAGCCGCGTTCTAATGGCATGGTTACGATAGCGTTCATTTAGGAGAACGACGGATGAAGCGGGAAGTGTTGTGGTCAGTTTGGGATACGCCGGGATTGGAATACCTGCGCCTCACCGTCGGCGACGACAAGATCATCGCCGACGGTGAGATCATGACGACGCTCTTTGAGGATCGACCGATCAGGGTCGACTATTGGATCCATTGCGACAAAAGTTGGCGGGTTCGCGAGATGCGTGTTTCCGGCGATGTCGGCGAGCTCATCGCCGTCATTCTGCGGTCTGACGGCGAAGGCCATTGGACTGACGAGGATGGCAACCCCCGATCCGATCTCGATGGTTGCATCGACATCGACATCATGGCCACGCCGTTCACGAACACCTTGCCCATCCGCCGGCTCGAATGGTCCGAAGGAACATCCGTCGAGCTCAATATGGCCTACGTCAAACTACCGTCGCTCGAAGTCGTTCGCGCACCGCAACGTTACACCTGCCTGCGCCCGCGCGAGAAAGACGGTCTATTTCGCTACGAATCGGTCGATAGTGGATATACAAACGAATTGCCCGTCGACCCGGACGGGCTGGTCATCGATTATCCAGGCATCTGGCGAAGAGTCTGGTCGGACAAACGCTAACGAAAGCGGAATCTATATTGCCTATTTTTTACGTGCTGGAGCGGCTCCGCCTTTGGCGCTGGCGCCTGGCGCAACCCAGCCTTCCGGCATTTGCGCGTCCTCACCAAAAAAGAACTCTTCCATCTGCTCGCGGAGGATCTTCCGCGTCTCAGGATCGGCCGGATTGAGACCGTAGTGGTTTATGAGGATCGTCATATGTGGCTGCCAAAGTTCGTAGCCTTCGGCCGAGACATGATCGTAGATTCGCTGTCCAAGCTCACCGGGAAATGGTGGCTCTTCCAACCCCGGCAATTCCCGGCCTAACTTCACGCACTGGACCAATCGTGCCATTCTCGATTTCCTCTTATTGAGTGGTATGTATGCAACTGGCAGCAGCCCGAATCCAATGGAACCCTAGTTGAGAGCCGTAGCTAGTGTCAACTCACGTATGATTTCAGGATGAGCAGTCGATCTCCAGAGCGAAAATCGCAACGCATTGTCTTCTTCGGAATGCGGTGCGCCTTCTCCGCTCCGCCGCTGGCGGCGTTGATCGAAGCGGGTCACGACATCGCCGGAATTGTGCTTCCCGGCCCGCCGTTCGGTCCCCCAATTTTGCGACAACAAGCGACCTCCTCGCTCCCAATCCATTCCACGAACGGGGGCTGGTCGGATATTGATGCACTCGCGGTTCAAGCGGGCGCGCCGGTGCTCACGATCGGTGACCTGAACCACCCAACTGTACAAAAAGCAATCGCCGATCTGAACCCTGTTTTCTTCGTGACCGCCTGCTTTCCCAATCTTCTCCCGCCCGAGATGCTGAACATTCCGCGACTTGGCGCGCTCAATGTTCATCCCTCGCTCCTGCCGCGAGGACGCGGACCGGATCCGCTCTTCTGGACATTTCGCCGGGGCGAAGACGAGACTGGCGCAACAATCCACCTGATGGACGACCATTACGACACGGGACCCATCGTTCTGCGGGAAGCGGTCGTCGTTCCCGACGGCATGCGCCTCTCTGATTTTGAGCGTCAGCTTGCCGTCCTCGGGGGCAACCTCGTCGTCAAGGCAGTCGATCAGATCACTTCTGGGACAGCCACTACTGTGACTCAAGACGATTCGAGGGCAACCAATGCGCCGAATCCGCGACCTGAGGATTTCACAGTCTCGACAAACCTCCCCGCAAAGTTGGCGTACAACTTTGTCCACGCCGTCGCTCCGACGACTGACCAACTTTGCCTCAACATCGTCGAGACGAACGAGAAATTGGGAATCGCCGACGCCACCGCCTATGAGGAAGATGCAACGCTCGATGTGGCATTCGAGATCGATGGTGACCAGCTTACAGCACGATTTCAAGACGGCGCCGTGACGTTTTGCCTCCCCTCAATTTAGCCGTCGAATTTGACGACTCGTTGTCACATGTGGGATAACCCGCGCTCACCGGTAGACACGATGATGGTGTGGTTCTTGCAGGAACCCTCCCTCATGTGACTCCGTGGCCCAACAGCTGGTGAGGGACCAGATTTGGGTGCGTTCGCCTGACGACCAGGCGCCGAACCGTTGCTCGGTTTTTACGAATATGCGTATCGCGTCCGACGCGATCGCCGCCATCCCGACGTGTGGCGTTGGGTCGCTTGTCGCATGCGTGACGGCGCCAATTGCCAGGCTCGGGCAAGGGAGCGACCCGCCGTGCCGACCGCCCTATCTCGACGTAATAACTCTTCTCAGCGAGCGTTCACGCTCGTCCTTGTTGCGATCGTGCTCATTTCTGGACTCGCCGAGTTTGTCCATCATCCCGCTCGCGCGAAATCTGCGTCTGCCGCGGTAACAACTTCGGCGCTCAATCTGCGCACTGGACCCAGCCTCGAAGAAGCGGTCTTGCTCGTTATTCCTGAAGGCGCGCCGGTTGACATCACTGGGTCTGTTCGCCGCGGTTTTTATCCCGTCGCCTACCAAGGGACGGAAGGTTGGTCGCACAGCGATTACCTCGATTTCGGCGCAAGTAGCGGCTCGTCATCCGGCGCGGCGTCGATCGCATCAGATCTCAATCTCCGAGCTGGACCAAGCACGTCGGAGACAGTCCTGGCTGTCATGCCCACCGGAGCATCGGTAAGCCTTTCCGGTCGGAGCTCAAACGGTTTCCTCAAGTTGACCTACAACGGCATGGAAGGCTGGGGGTTCAGCGACTACATCGAAACAGGCGGGACGGGCTCTGGTCCCGCCGCGAGCGACACGACTCCAAGTGGCGATGCGACTGGTTCGGCAACGACGACGAGCGACCTCAATCTCCGTTCGGGACCATCAACGGGTAACTCGGTCATCGTCGTGATTCCATACGGAGCTACAGTCGATCTCCTTGGTGATCCGCAGAGCGGCTTCTACCCGGTTTCATATCAAAACAACAAAGGTTGGTCATACGGTGATTATCTGAGCATTGGCGGAGGCGGCTCGACCAGTCAGCCGGCAAGTAGTGGAGGATCCATCGTCGATATCATCTACGCGGCGGCCGACGCTTACGGACAAAATCGCGCCGCGATGCTCCAGGTCGCGCAATGCGAATCGGTGCTCGATCCAAACGCCGTCAATGCATACAGTGGCGCGAGCGGACTCTTCCAGTTCCTGCCTGGAACGTGGGCGACAACGCCTTTCGCCAGCTCCAACATCTTCGATCCCTGGGCGAACGCGAATGCGGCCGCCTGGATGTGGTCGGTCGGGCGCCGCGGCGAATGGGTCTGCTAAACAAGATGGTCGACAGGCAAAATCAGCGTCAAGTTTCGATTCGCTGGTTGAGCCAATCAATCATGTAGGCGAAGACCTCGGGGCCCTCTGGTTCATTGAAGATTTCGTGACGCAGTCCCGGCCAGATCTTGAGCGTCTTGTCCGTGCTTGCCGCACGTTCGATGACCAGCCGTGAACCGCTGGGGAAGGTCAGCGTGTCGTCGCCGCCATGCATCACCAACAGTGGAAGCGAAAGCTGACGCAACTCCTTTTGAGTCTCCTCGCCTGCGATTAAGAGCGCTCTGGCCGAACCTAGAGTCGTCTTACGGTTGGTGTTGAGTGGGTCAAGTTTCTTCTTGCGTTCAACTTCCGGATCACGGCTCAGGAGCCCGTGACGTTCCGGTAGCAGCGTCAAATTAGGTCCAATCTTCGCCATTGCAAGCAATAATCGCCTTTGGAATGGCGACGTTTTTTCGTCAATCACGATCGCGGGAGCGCTCAAAATCAGGCCCGCCATGCTCGCCTGGTGTCGCAGCGCGTATCGAGTCGCGATCAGTCCGCCCATCGAGTGCCCAAGCGCGTAGAGCGGCTTGCTGAGCTGCTCGCTCGCCGCTTGTTTTGTCACCAGGTCAAAGTCGTCGACCAGATCGTCAAGACGCTGAACCTGCGCGCGTGGCCCCTCACTACGCCCGTGCCCGCGGTGATCGATGGTGTAGACCGCGATTCCATGTGAGACCAACGAATCAACGACATGGTCATACCGACCGCTATGGTCATTGATGCCGTGGGCAAGAACGACAACGGCTCTCGGCGGCGCGTCGGGCAGGTACCGTTGACCCTTGAGTTGGAAACCACCAACGCCGGTCCAGCTTAGTTCGCCCACCATCGTCAGCGTCACGAGTGCTCCTCGATCATCAAGGACACGAAGCATCGAAGCAGTTTCAAAGCGGTCCATCCGCTCTTGGTATCATGCATCAACGGGAAGGAGCGACCGCCATTTCCTCAAGTGTGAAGCAAGCACCTGTCCAAGAGGCTCCGGTACGGGACAAACAAGAGCCGGAGAGAGTCATTGCTCGCATGGAGCTTCCTTGGCGCACCATTGCCAAGGTCATCTTCACCATCGCCGTCCTCCTGCTCGTCGTTCGCCTGCGGTCGATCATTCTCCTCTTTGTCATTAGTTTGCTGCTAACAGCAGCGCTCAATCCGGCTGTCGCCTGGTTTCAGAAACGAGGCCTGAAACGAGGTGTGGCTGTTACTGTAGTGCTTCTTGGACTTCTAGCATTTTTTGCCTTGATCCTCTTGATCCTTATCCCGCCGATCGTCGACGAAACGGGAAAATTCGTTGACGATCTTCCTGACTATGTCGATCACACTCAAGGGCTCCTGCAAAGTCGTTACCCCTCGCTCTATGAGCGACTTCGAAATTACGCCGAACAAAAGGCGCAGAATGGGGGCATCCCCGTTGATGTGCCGATTCCGCGACTAATCGCCGCCGGCGCCGGAATTGTTCAAGGAGTAAGCGACACAGTAATCGTCTTTGTGATCACAGCTTATCTCCTGCTCGATGGGCAACGTATCTATCGCTGGTTAGTCCGTTATCTGCCAGACAATCAGGAATCTAAAGTCCGTCAAGCTATGCCGGAAATCAGCTCCGTTGTCAGTGGTTACGTCGTCGGCCAGGTTTTAACGTCGTTGCTTTTCGGCATATATTCCTTCGCGCTCTTGTCGATCTTAGGGGTCCCACAACCGCTTTTCCTCGCGTTGCTGGCCGCCGTTCTCGATGCTGTGCCAATTGTCGGCGTGGCCATTGCGACCGTTCCGACGGTCCTGCTTGCGCTCACCGTCTCCATTCCCGCCGCTATCATCGTGGTCGTGGCCTATGTCCTCTACCAACAGGTTGAGAACTATGTGATCGTGCCACGCGTCTATCGCGGCACATTGCAAATCTCCTCGTTCGCCGTCCTCGTTTCAGTCATCATTGGCTCGGAGCTTCTCGGTATTTTGGGCGTTCTGATGGCATTGCCGATCGCCGCGGCAATACCGGTCGTTGAACGGATTTGGATCCCGTCGGCACACCTCTCCCGGTACTCGACCGAGGATGCAGACGAGCCAGGCGCTCCTGCACAAGTGCCCAAGAGTCCCTAAATTTCACGCTCATCTCGACTCCGTTGGTACAATTACGCTGCATTCGGCACTATCGAATCGATAGCGTCGAGATCGCACAAGCCCCATCCACCTTTCTGGAAAGGTATTCATGGCAACCTTCACGAATGGTCAGACAGAACTGACCAAGAATTTGATCATCGACGCGATCCGGCCGGTCAATGACCCTGAAATTGGCCGTGGATTGGTCGATCTTGGGATGGTTCCGAACGTCGACATCGACGGCCGGAATATCCGCGTTCATATCGAACTTACGACGCCCGCTTGCCCATTACGGGGCAGAATCGAAGAAGACGTTCGTCAGGCGTTGACAACCGTTCCCGATCTCGGCGAAGTCGACTTTGTTTGGACCTCTCGGGTGCGGGCGAGCGGCAGCGGCAAGTCAGACGCTGAGCCGATCAAGGGCGTGAAGAACACGATCGCCGTGGCATCGGGCAAAGGTGGCGTCGGTAAGTCGACGGTTGCCGTCAACATCGCTGTCTCGCTCGCCAAGGCCGGAGCGGCTGTCGGCCTACTTGATACTGACGTCTATGGACCAAGCATTCCGCTGATGATGGGCGCCAAAGGCGCACCAGGAATGCGCAACAACAAGATCGTTCCGCTCGAGGCGCACGGCGTGAAGCTGATGAGCATCGGGTTCCTGCTCGACGCGGAAAAGGCGCTGATTTGGCGCGGCCCGCTCGTCGCCCAGCTCATCACCCAATTCTTGAACGATGTCGACTGGGGCGAGCTCGATTATCTCGTGATCGATCTCCCGCCTGGAACCGGCGACGTCCAACTGACCCTCGCCCAGAAGATCCCCATCTCCGGCGCTGTGATCGTGACCACGCCGCAGGATGTCGCGCTGGCCGACGCGATCAAAGGTCTGAAGATGTTCCAGGAGGTGAAAACGCCGATTCTGGGCATCGTCGAGAATATGAGCGGCTTCGTCTGCCCATGTTGCAATACGCTCACCGAAATCTTCAGCAGCGGCGGCGGGAAGCGGGTTGCCGAACAAAACAACGTTGAGTTGCTCGGTCAGATCCCGATCGAGCCGAGCATCGTCACCGGCGGCGACACCGGTCTACCAGTTGTCGCCTCCGCGCCCGATTCGACCTCTGCCAGGGCCTTTCAACGTGCCGCCGAACGCGTGGCCGCCCGCCTCTCAATCGAGGCGGTCAACAAACCACGCAAACCAACGATCATGCTGAAAACGGTGCGTTAGTCAGCCTGGTCCAATTGCAAACGTAGTCGCAAATACTCATCCACGCCGGCCCTTTCTGGCCGGCGTGGTGTATCGGGAGAGAGCCCTACGCGCCTTTCTTCAGTCGTTCTCTCACCCACATTCGAATAAGTGTGGAAGGTCCGATGCCGAGTTCTTTCGCCCGGCGGGTCAGCTCTGCACGATCACTTGGATCAAGTCTGACCGCGATCGGATCGGACAAGTTCTTGGCGAATCGAACCTGCACGGGCTCCAAGTCGTCGAGATAGTCGGTGATGCTGTGCGTATCCCACCACGCGGCTTCCTCTTCCTTCGTCGCAAAATCTGGTATGCGGCGATCCGGTCTGAAGGATTTCTCGCGATCGCTCATTGGCTTTGCCCCTTCTGCTGATGGTAGTAGCGACGTTCCGAACCATCAGCAGGTCGAGCCGTAAAGACGTAAAAGACTCCGGCGGGTTGAAACGGTACCTGTCCAATCACGATTGCAAGGACGCGGCCGTTCTCGTCCGGGCCAAGAATCACAAGCCGATCCTTGTAACTTTGTTTGAACAACTCAGGATCACTGTGACACGCGTGCTCCACACTTTCTTGAGCAATTCCATGCCGACTGATGTGCTCGATACTCCAGTCATCCCAATCCAGCCGCACAACATCAATCATTTGTAATCCAATGTAGTAGATAGGATTACAAGGTTCAAGCCCGGCGTTGGAATCGATGTCATGCAATCAGCTGTGGTTCATTGACCAGACATTCGCGCGACGACTGGGGCGAAGGACTCCATAAGTTCGTCGCCGACGGCGATGTACGAGATGCCGTATTGGTCGCGACGAGCGACCAGTTGTTCGCACATCTCGTCGACCGATCCGATGAGCGCGATCGGCGACCCAGAATTCTTCAACTTCTCCAGATCGAGGCCGAATCGTTGAACGTATTGCGGCATTTGTTGTCCGGCAGCGATCAGATTGACGCAGAGCTCGATCTGCACGAATCGCTCTCCTGCTTCCCTCCGAATCAGATCTATACGGTTCGCGAACGTCTCGGCGGATTCAGTCGGAGGTACGCCCAAAGTAAGAATGTTCGCCTCACGCGCCGCGAGCCCGAGTAGTCGATCGCCTGAAGCGGCCACGAGAATTGGTGGATGCGGTTGCTGAACCGGACGTGGAAAGACATCGGCGTCGACCATCGAGTAATTGCTACTGGACGTGGTCACTCGCTCGCCACTCATGAGCTTCTTGATGATGCCTAGGGATTCACTCAGTCGCGTCACACGGGTCCCACCCGCCTCGAACGCGAATCCGAGCTTCTGGTAGTCCGATTCAGCATTTGGTCGTCCCGCGCCGAGCCCCAATTCAAAACGCCCATTCGACAGGAAGTCGAGGGCCGCGCTTTCCCGAGCCACCAGAACTGGATTCCGGTAGTCGTTGGCAAGCACGAACGTCCCGACCCGAAGTGTCTTCGTCGCAATCGCTGCTGCCGTAAGCGCCGGGAACGGCGACAGGGTCGGGCCTACCGTGTCCGGAATCAAAAGCGACGAGTAGCCGAGTGATTCGATCCGCCGTGCTTTCGCGACCCACTCGTCACCCGAGCCTGCAGACGCTGCGACCACACCGAAGCGAAACGGACGATGCGAGGACATTCAACGTTCTCCTTGAGGCGCAACGAACCGAAAGATCAACCTCAGTCACCGCACGGTCCAGGCCAACCCTTATTTCCTTGATGCTAAGATCGCGACATGGACCCCATTCCGCGGCAGGAACTCTTCGACGCTTATTGGCATCTCGCTGCCGAGCGACAGGCGATTTTCTTTCGTCGATTACGCGGCGATGCGCCGCCCTGGAGTGATGACCTTATCCTGCGCGAGTACAAGTTCTGCAACGCCTACCGCGCCAGTGACCGCCACTCGCAATTTCTCATTCACGATGTGATATATCAGACCGGCCTCGACGCGACCGATACCTATTTGCGGATCGTCCTCTTTCGCCTCTTCAATCGCATTTCAACCTGGCAGATGCTGGAACGGGCCAACGGTCCGGTCACACGTTGCACGTTCGATCCACAACGATATGGGCAGACTCTTGACGCGGCGTTCAGCCGGGGCGAACCGATCTACACAAACGCCTACCTTCTCTGCGCGAGTGATGCCTTCGGCTATCGCCGAAAACACCGCAACCATCTCGCGCTCATCGAGCTAATGCTTCGCGATGATCTTCCGGTCCGAGTTTGTCAGGCCAACAGCCTGCGAGACATCTATGAACTTCTGATCCCATATCCATTAATCGGCCCGTTCACGGCGTATCAGCTGGCGATTGACCTCAATTACAGCGAGATCATCGATTTCAACGAAAACGACTTCACCATGCCAGGACCGGGCGCGCTTCGAGGCATCGACAAATGCTTCGTCGACCTCGGCGCACTGTCCAAGCAGGAGGTGATCAGATGGATGGTGGATCGTCAGAGTTTTGAGTTCGACCGCCTAGATTTGCGGTTCGAATCACTCTTCGGCCGGTCGCTGCACGCAATCGATTGCCAAAATCTCTTTTGCGAGCTCGATAAATACGCCAGAGTCGCGTTCCCAGAACTGTCAAGCAATCGGCGCCGGATCAAATCGAAGTTCAAACCAACGGCTGCGGCGTTCAAACTCTTTTATCCACCGAAGTGGGGACTCAACGAGCGAATTGCGCTGCGCCTCATCGCTTCGCGACCGAACCTCGAACAACGAGGTTGGTCGGAATCGTCCACTTGATGTTACGCGCCAGGCGTTGTTCGCGTCCCTCGATCAGCCCGAGAAGACGTTCAAACGCGACTTTGCCCATCGTTTCCCCAGAGACATGAACAGTCGTCAGCGGCGGGTTGAGCGCGCGACTGACTTCGATGTCGTCGAATCCGATTATGGAGATGTCGTTGGGGACGGAGTGTCCACGCTCAATCACCGCTCGATACGCGCCCACCGCTGTTTTGTCACTAACGGCGAAGACCGCGGTCGGCGGTTCCGGCAGATCGAGCAACCCCGCCATTTCGTGGTAGCCCTTTTCCTCGGCGTGCGATACGCGAGGCGGCACCAGGACTTCCTCTGGCCATATTCCGGCTTGCTGCATGGCCAAGAGGAATCCCGCTAGGCGTTCGCTGAGAGTCCAATATTTTGACGGTCCGCGAATGAATCCGATTCGTGTGTGCCCCATATCGAGCAAATGACGTGTTGCATTGTGCGCACCGCCGAGGTTGTCCGGCACCACCGCCGGCAACTCGAGTCCAGGGATGAAGTGATCGACCATCACCACCGGCAGATGAGTGTCGACGGCTGCGCGCACCCATTCCGGACTGAGGTCGCCACCGCCGAGGACGATGACGCCGGCTGTTGCGCCCTTCGTCCAATGGCCGCTGTCTGGATGATCGTCTGGAGAGACAAACTCCATCGCGATCTGGTAGCCATGCTCCCGAGCAGCAGCCTCAAGACCTTGCAGGATCGGCCGATTGAACGGGTCGGAAGTCGGGGTCGTTGGCAACCGCTCGACGACGAGACTGACCGTCGGCAGACTGGTGATAAGACGGGACGGCGATCGCTCGTAGCCAAGATCGCGAGCAGCATGGAGCACGCGTTCGCGGGTATCGGCCGAAACCCCATTCTTCCCGCTGAGCGCCAGCGACACGCTTCCCAGCGAGAGACTGGTTGCGTCGGCGATATCTTGAAGTGTGATCTTTCGGCGCGTTTCCATGCAGTGTTATGACCCGGGCTCCGATGCGCCCGCGCCTCCTCTCATAACAAATCTTTGACGTGCGGTCAGCCTTTCAGCCCAGTCTGTGTTATGCCGGTGATAAACCAACGTTGCGCAATCAGGAAGAGTAAGAGCAACGGCAAGATCGACATCGCCACTGCAGCCATGACAACCGATGGGCTACCGCCGCCCATGTATCCGCGCAAAGCGGTGATACCAAGAGGCAACGTCATCTTCTCCCAAGTATTTAAGAAGATGAGGGGATAAAAGTAGGCATTCCAGGTCGTTTGCACGTTGATGATGGCGAGCGCCGCGAGCGATGGACCGGCCAGTGGTAAGGCGATCTGGCGAAACGTCGTCCACGGGCCGGCGCCGTCGACTTTTGCGGCGTCAGTCAGATCCTGCGGCATGGTCATGAAGTACTGACGCATCAAGAACACCCCAAATGCGCTGGTCAACCCAGGAAGAATGAGCGACCAGTGATTGTCAATGAGTCCGAGTTTTCGCATCAGGATAAAGAGCGGGATCACGGTGACTTGATTTGGCACCATGAGGGACGCCAACAACAGAATGAACAAGGTGTTTCGCAGCGGAAAGCGAAGACGCGCGAATGCGAAACCGGCCATCGAGCAGGTTATCAACTGGCCTACCAATACGATCGAGGTGATCTTGACGCTGTTGTAGGCAAAATTCCAAACCGGCACGTTCGAATTGAAGACGGCCGTGTAATTCGACCAATCCCACTTCGTCGGTAACCAAGCCGGAGGGAGATCGTATGATTCAAAGGCCGGACGCAGCGATGTGGAGAACATCCAGAGAAACGGCAAAAAGACGAGCACCGCGATCACGCCCAGCATCACGATGGCAACGATGTCGGTCCACTTGATCCGCTTCAGCTTCCTCCCGAAGCGAGCCGTCGTGGTCGATTCCTGCCGCGCTGGCCATGTTTCTTTCGTGATCACGCTCATGGCCGTACCTCAGTCATAGTGCACCCAGCGCCGGCTGAGCCGGAATTGGATGAGCGTCAAACACATGATAACGACCAGCAGCGTCATCGCGACTGCCGAGGCATATCCCATCCGGAATGATTCGAACGCCATTTCCCGCAAATACATGACGACACTGCGCGTCGCATCGCCTGGGCCGCCCATGGTCAGCACGATGATGGAATCGAACACTTGCAAGGCGCCGATCGAGAAAATGACGAACAATAAGAACATAGTTGGCGAGAGGAGCGGCAACGTGATGTTGCGAAACTTGCGCCACGCGCCGGCGCCGTCAAGCGCCGCAGCCTCGTAATAAACCTCAGGGATGTTCTGCAATCCGGCAAGGAAGACGAGCATGGCGAAGCCAGCGTTCTTCCAAACATCCATGATGATGACCGACGGCATCGCCCACTGTTCGGAACTTAGCCACGGGTATGGGCCAAGCCCGATGAGTCCCAAGTAGTAATTAATGACTCCGAGATCCGTCGAATAAAGAAATTGCCAGATGATGGCGATGTAGACATGAGCGACGAGAACGGGAAAGAAAAAGACCGCGCGGTAGAGATACCTTAGCGATCGCGGCATAGCTCGATTCAACAAGACTGCGAGCCCGAGCCCTATCGCAAGGTTGAAGAAGACCGCGAAGATCGTAAAGACAAAGGTGTTTCGATAGACCGTGTGCAGGCGCGGGTCATGGATGAGTTCGCGATAGTTTGCCAGCCCATTGCGATGGGCCGAAGTGATGCCGTCGTAATCGGTGAAGCTGAGACCTACGGCGGCGAAGACTGGACCGAGCACAAACGCGGTGTAGCCGAGAAATGTCGGCAGAATGAACAAATACCCGGCGATCGCCTCACGTGTGCTCTGTTTCCCCAGCCAACGTCTGGCCGACCACGACTGCGAACGCGTTTCAGTGGTCGTCGCTGCCATTGGTCCCCTCCTTGCGAGCGCGGGCTGAGCGTTCTCCTCTTCATTCGTAGCCGATCGTTGTCTTCCAGCGAACCCCTCGTTCGTCATTCTGAGCTTGTTAAGAATCTCACCCTAGCCAACGTTTATTTTCGCTAGAGCGAGATCCTTCGATTCTCTCAGGATGACGGAGGGGTTCGCTCAGGATGACGGGAGAGGACGGCTACGAGCCTTGAGCTTCGCCATTGCGGCCGTGAGCTCTTCGTGCGCTTTCGCGAGTCCATCCTCTGGTGA
The DNA here is from genome assembly GCA_963737985.1 of uncultured Chloroflexia bacterium. Classification (GTDB taxonomy): domain Bacteria; phylum Chloroflexota; class Chloroflexia; order Thermomicrobiales; family UBA6265; genus CAVTUU01. The sequence continues at coordinate 258,275 of CAVTUU010000009.1, forward strand.
AGTCGAACCGGCAAAGATCTCACCGAGATGGCGAATAAAGATCGACTCGAATTCGCTGAAGTTTGCCGGCGCGGGCACTGGCTTGGTGTCGTTCAGGCTTTCATAATAGATCTTCGCGTTCGGCGGCGAGCTGAGAAATTCCGGCGTTTCTGCCAACGATTTCATCGCCGGGATGCTCAATCCGCCATTGACGATGTCGGTTTCAATCTGCTGGTCGGTGAAGACCTTGACCAGCTCCCAGGCGAGCGCCTTGTTCTCGCTTTGCGGGCTTACTCCCCAGCCACCGATACCGTGGATAGAGGTTGCGGCCGTCTTTTGCGGCCAGTACTGGATATCGAAATCTTGGAACTTCGCGGCTTTGAACCCCGGAAGTGGCCAGCGGCCCCAACCGCCCATCGCGATCTTTCCGGCCGGGAAGAGCTGATCGTTGTTCGTCCCTTGCACCTTCGGCGCAACCTTGTGGGTGTTGATCAAATCATTGATGAACGTGACCGACTCGAGCACCTTCGGATCGTTCAGGTTCGAGTCGCTCCAGTCGTCCGTCAGCGGATAGGTGCCGTTCGTCAAGAACCAGGGCACGATACCAAAAGTAAAGAACGGTACCCCGAATCCGTACTGCTTGCTGCCGCCGTCACCTGACGTGAGCGCCATCGCGGCGTTGAGGAAATCGTCCCATGTCCAACCGAGCTGAGGCGGCTGCAATCCGGCGTCGGCGAACTTCTTCGTGTTGTAGTAGATGACCATGTTGTTCCACTCGACGGGAATCTGATAGAGCTTCCCATCGACGGTGAACGCGTCTTTGAGCGGCTGCGCGAACTCGTTCGCCATCAGCGTTTGCATGTTCGCATCGGCGGCGATGAGATCGTCGAGCGGTTCGAGCAAACCCTTCGACACAACGAGACGTGTGCCCTCGATCGCGACATGGATGAGGTCGGGGATCTGTCCGCCCGCCAGCTGCGTCGTGAGTTTGTTGGCGTATTCACTCCAGAGGGTAAATGGGGTGTAGTTGTCTTTGACAGTGACGTTTGGATAGTTCTGCTTGAAGCGGTCGATCGCATCCTTGTAGAGCTTTTGCTGCGCCGCATCACCGTAGTTGAACGTCGTCAGCGTGGCCTTGATATCTGCCGGCGGGGGCCCTTCCTGAAGGGCCGAGCGAATGCCGGTTATGGAGGGACTCCGTCCCGCTGCTGCGGCCGACGGAATCCATAGCCCGGCCGCGGCTACAGCCGCCGCCGCAGCGCCTGTGCGCTTGACGAACTTCCGGCGGGAAAGCGTACCGTTGGCATCGTCGTTCGGATCTAGACGCGACTCGTCCATCGCTTCCTCCTCGCAACTTGCTTTGTCGTCTCAGCCATGGGGTTGTGGCCGCCAATCTATCACGGGCGACTAAAACCGTCAACGTTTTTTGTTGAATATTCACCACAAATTACCTAAATCTCTTGCGAGCGTTTCATGATTCCGCTAAAGTGGCCCGCAACTGCCAATTCGAGGTGAAGAGGGAGGAACTCATGAGTGCGACCGCTCCTTGGCGAACAGCCCTCGGAGAAATCGGCGATGAGCGGAGCTTAACGGGTCTCGCCGCGCGTCATGTCGCGATGCCATTGGGGGGCATCGGCGCCGGACAGATTGCGTTGGGCGCGGACGGCGGGCTTCGCCAGTGGCAAATGCTTAACCAGATCAACCACGTTGGTTTCGTTCCAGACAGCTTCTTTGCCATCCGTGCAACCTCGACCGAACCGCCGCTCGACGTCTTGCGTCTGCTGCAATCACGCGAGGTGTTGGACTGGACTCCCGACCCTACACCGCTCGTCACGGACGACGACATTCCTCGCGAACAACGCGAACTCCTCAGCGTCGCTAAGGGTGTCCAACGGACGACGTTCCAAGGCACGTATCCGTTTGCGCAAGTGACTTATGAGGACGAAGCGCTTCCGGTCGCCGTCGAATTAGAAGCGTACTCGCCGTATGTACCACTCGATGCGGAGGCGAGCAGCCTGCCTGCGATCATCTTCACGTTCAGTGTCACAAATACCTGGCATCTCGGCGTCAACGGCTGCCTCGCCGCAAGCCTCCAGAACGCCGTCGGCTGGGACGGTTTGACCCCGGCGATTGGCAACACCAGCCCGTTGTATGGCGGCAACACGAATCGCGTGCGGCACAAGGCCGACTCCACCGTCATCGTGATGGAAAACCCATCGCTCCCCGAAGACCATCCAGGCGCGGGTCAGATGGTGCTGGCCGCTCTTTCGCCAGATGCTCGACCGTACGAGCGTTGGGCAGCTCCCGAACAGTTCGTCCGCTTCCTCGAGGGGTTCAACCAGACCACAGCGTTTGCGGGTCGTGATTACTCGATGGAGCGCGGATACCGAAATTCGCCGGTGCCGCCTGTTGGTCCAAGTCCCGCCGGAACAACGTGGAACGCGGGTCTCGCCGTGCCGTTCTGGATTGCGCCTGGCGAAACGGCGAAGATCACGTTCATGATGACCTGGCATTTTCCCAATCGCTATCTCAATTTCGATCAGTTCGGCCACCGCCAGAGTTTCGGCCGAAGCCGATTCTGGGTCGGCAACGCCTACAGCACCCGCTTCGCCGACGCCATCGACGTGACCGAGCATGTCATTCAGAACCAGAACCAGTTGGAAACCAATTCGCGCGCCTGGGCAGATCTTTTGCGCGACAGCACGCTGCCGAGCTGGCTAAGCGAAGCGATCGCCGCGCAAGGGAGCCTGATCCGCAGCCCAACCTGCTTTCAAACCGCCGACGGGAAGTTTTTTGGATTCGAAGGCGGGCTCGGCGCCTCGACCGGCATGTGGAACGCGACCTTTGGCGGTTCCTGTCCCCTGAACTGCACCCACGTCTGGAACTACGAGATGGCGCTTTCGAAAATGTTCCCGCGCCTCGAACAAACGATGCGGGAAACAGATCTCGAAGCGGCGCAGGCGCCAGAGGGCTACATCCCCCACCGGACGATTCTGCCGCTCTACCTGCCACAGTTCTGGGGCCAACCGATAGGAGGTCCGACAAATCCCGCCCTCGACGGCATGCTCGGCACGGTGCTGAAGACCTATCGCGAAGTCCGGCAGAGCGGCGATCGCGCCTGGTCGCATCGTCTCTGGCCGCGCGTGCACAAGTTGCTTGATTACATCCTCGCCACCTTCGACGATGATAACGACGGCGTGCTCCAAGGTGAGCAGGGAAACACCTACGACATCGCCTTCTACGGGCCCAACATGTACATCGGCGCTCTTTGGCTAGCGGCGCTTCGGGCTGGTGAGGAGCTCGCCAAACTCGAAGGCGATAACGATTACGCGGCTCATCTGCATGATCGGTTCGAACGCGGCAGCGACCGCTATGATGAACTCCTGTGGAACGGCGAGTATTACATCCAGCTCCTTGATGAGTCGACACCGCTTGAAGATCAGTTCGGCGACGGTTGTCTCGCCGATCAACTCTTCGGCCAGTGGTGGGCACACCTGCTCGATCTCGGCTACATCTTGCCGGAAGAACACGTCAAAACCACGCTTCGGTCAATCATTCAGTACAACTTCAAGAAGGGCTTCCAGGGATTCGAACACGGATTCCGCGTCTACGCCGATCGCGACGATTCAGGTCTGCTGGTTTGCACGTGGCCGAAAGGTGGTCGACCAGAAGTGCCCGTTCGGTACTGCGACGAAGTTTGGACCGGTATCGAATATCAGGTTGCCGCCCATTGCATCATGGAGGGGATGGTCGACGAGGGCATGGAGACTGCTCGAAGCGCTCCGCCGGCGCTACGACGGCTCGCGCCGCAATCCCTACAACGAGATCGAATGTGGCGATCACTATTCACGTGCCATGGCTGGGTGGTCTGTGACCGAAGCGATCAGCGGTCTCCGCTACGACGGCACCCAGGACGCCATTCGTTTCGCCCCTGTCCTTGCTGGCAGCTCTGGCGACACGACTCGATTGCCGTTCGTCATCGGCTCGGCATGGGGAACGATCGCCGCCGAAAGCGACGGCAACTATCGAGCGGAGTTGCGCTGCGCCCACGGCGTAGTTTCACTACGGAAGCTCGCGCTTGACGACGTCGGGCCTGGGAATTTCAACGTTCGCCTGAACGATGAGGCAATCCAAGCAATCACGAACTGGGACAACGGCCGCCTCACGCTTGAGTTCGCCGAGCCAATCAATATCAGCGCCGGTGAGCGACTGAGCATCTTCTCGGTTCAGGCATAAAAACGAGCGGCCGAACGAGAATAGGCCTAGGCACGGATGCCCGGGCCTTTGCCAGAAATCGCTTTAAACGGACTGATCGCGTGAAAGATGCACACCAATTCTGTAGCGGCGCACGGCTGTGCGCCAGGGCTCATCAACGCATGGATTCAAGATTGGAGGCTCCGCAATCATGATGAAGGCGCACAGCCGTGCGCCGCTATGGTTCAACACCTTACGCGCCAAAACGCAGAGCTTAGGAAGGGCTCGGATGTCGAACCCTTCCCTCTTGGTGGATTCAGCCCGGGCGAATAACTTAATTGGAGACCACCTAAAGCCCTGCGATTGGCCGGTCGGCCTCGGTCCACTGCAGCCTCGACAAACACATTTGGCGTGTGCTGTCAGGCGATCCGAATCGAGCGTGGAGCATTAGAAAATCCTCGCCTTTGCCGGCGTGTAACCAACTGCAGTGTCCTGGGCCGTAGAAGCCATTTTCTGGATCGGGTTGGATGACGAAATCAGCCGCACTGTTCGAGACATCGACCAGATCACCGTTATCGTCCTCAATCAGTGCGCCGACAGCATAGAAATCGAAGAAACAGCCCGCGCTGTAGAGATAAACCGCGCGACCAGCCGGTGATGTCAATCCGCCAACCGGAGCTTCGATCGTGCTCCAGCGCACGGTTTGGGTCGTCCAATCTACGCCAGGGATCGCCTTCCACGGCATCACGCGTTCCGGGTCATAGATCTGCCAGTCGTACTTCGGGCGGGTCAGCACTTTTGGGGAACTAAGGATCACAGTTAGTTCCTCATTGATATCGGCTTCAACAATGCCGGTGCCATACGGTTCAACGTCCACGAAATCCATCGCGAAGGCGATTTTCAGTCTTCCGTTCGCGAGGCGATAGACTTCGGGATCAATTGCGAAGTCGAGATCCTCCGTCAGCACATGTCCGGTGTCGACGAACGGCCCCTCCGGTTGTTTGGCGTGCGCACGACGAATTTTGTGCCCAATATGTGCCTCTTCGCCCAAACCAAGAGCCCGTGAATAGAGCATGACGCACGGGAATTCCAGGCCAGGCACGTAACGGACGCATGGCGCCCAATGCGCGCTAGGTTGCTCCACACGCAACGCGTTCGCCAGTCTCTGCCAGGTCGCGAGATCGTTCGAGGCGTAGACCGGAAACGCTGAACCTTCGGTTGGTTCCTCGCCTGTCGTGTAGACGTAGAACTGAAATCGACAATCCGAATTCACCGGCGCAACGAAGACGAAGGGATCGCCTTGGTCGGTGTCGGCAGGATAGAGCGGGATGAGGAGAGGAAGCCCGGCTTCGGGTTGGTCAGCCACGATACGTCCTCCGTTTCTTGGCCCGAATCATGCATTGAGTTCCTCACGATTTTTTAACAATCGACACTCATTCGAGGTGTCCGTATAGCTCGCTTGGCTCAAATCTCGACAACGTAGCAGTTGGTATCCGCTTGAAGGGCCCCAATCACTGGGGCGGAAAGGTTGGCCGCGATGCAGCGGGAAGATCTTAGCGCTCGAGACGGCGCCACGCAGGGGTGGGCACTCGCTCCATTCACCCGGCGCGACCTCGTGAAATCCATTCTCGTTACAGGCGGAGCTGTGGTCTTCGCCGGCTATGGACGAGTTGAGAGAGCGGCAGCCCAGGACAAGGTCCGCATCAGTCAGTGGTACCACCAGTACGGCGAAGAAGGAACGCAACAAGCTGCGCAACGCTACGCTGAGGAATACACAAAGGAAGTTCCGAACGTCGAGGTCGAAATGGTTTGGGTCCCTGGCGACTTCGAAGGCGACAAGTTGCCGGCGGCTCTTCTTACCGACAGCGGTCCGGATGTCTATGAAGACCATCCTTCGGTCGCCATGGTGAAGGCCGGTCAATGTGAGCCGCTTGACGATCTGCTGACCGAAGAGACCAAAGCGGATTTCAACCCCGCCAATCTCGCCGTGAATACCATCAACGGCAAGCTCTACGGCATCAAGATGATCGATGACATGGGCTTGCTCTATACAAGAAGAGCGCACTCTCCGACGCGGGAATCAATCCGCCAACGACGATGGACGAGCTCATTGCCGCGGCGAAAGAACTCAATTCGGGCCGGGTCAAAGGGCTGTTCCTCGGCAACGACGGTGGCATCGCCGCGTTGAACACCATCGCCCCGTGGTCGGCCGGCAGCGATTTCCTCGATCCGGCGACAAGCAAGATCACCTTTAACAACGACCGCACGGTGCTCGCCTATCAAAAAGTTAAGGGGCTCAACGATTCGGGCACGCTCCTTGTCGGTTCACCAACCGACTGGTGGGACCCGTCGGCGTTGACTCAAGGTCTGGCGGTCATGCAATGGACCGGTCTCTGGGCGATGCCCGGAATTACGAAGGCGATGGGCGAGGACTTCGGCGTCGTCGCCTGGCCGAAGCTCGACGACCAAGGAACGCCAACGACGTTCTGGGGTGGTTGGTCTGAATGCGTGAATCCGAAAGGCGAGAACAAACAAGTCGCAGAGGCGAAGAAATTCGTCAAATGGCTCTGGATCGACAAGACCGACCTGCAGAAGGATTGGGCGCTGTCGTACGGATTCCACGTTCCGCCCCGGTTGAGCGCTGCTGCATCGGCCGATCCTTTGAAAACAGGACCAGCGTCGGAAGCTGTCACGATCTTGCAGCAATACGGCAAGATTCTGCCACCACAATGGACGGCAGCGATGACGACCAAACTCAACACGCACATCACCAACATCGTCAAGAACGGTGCTGACGCAACCGCTGAAGTTGCTGCGGCCGCGCAGGAGTGCCAGGCCGAGCTCGACGCATCCCTCTCATAGTTTGCTCGCCCGGCGGCGCGTTAAAACCGCGCCGCCGCGGCAATCTTCCATCGTGAAGACCCCAGCTACGCCGAGAAATCTTCCATTTCACGGTCATTATGGCGATCGCCATCATCAGTTCTTTAAGGCTTGGAAGCACGCGACGGAGGTAGACCTTCGGTGAGCGCCAATGCAATACAGGTCACACATGTTCCCTGGTGGAAGAAGCGAAAGTGGGAAGACCGCATCGCCTTCTGGGCGTTCATGGCGCCAATGCTGATTGGTCTCGGAGTCTTTACGTTTCTCCCAATCGTTTGGGGTTTCATCCTGAGTCTTTCGGAAGCGCGGAACACGGTCAGCATCAGCCATTTTGTCGGCATAGATAATTACAAGGAGATTCTTCGCGACCACGAGTTCCGGCGATCTTTGCGGACGATTCTGATCTTTACGATCTTTATCGTTCCGCTCACCTTTGTTTCTTCGCTCGGCCTCGCCATGCTGGTGAATGGCGTCGGATTCGGCCGGCCGTTCTTCCGGACCATCTTCTTTATTCCAACCGCCATCTCCTATGTCATCGCGTCGCTTGTGTGGCGCATGGCGATTTTCAACGGCACCTTTTTTGGCATAGCAAACACGTTTCTTTATGAGGTCTTTGGTTACGAGAAAGCGATTTCCTGGATTTCGCCACCGGCCGGCGATCCACCGTGGTATTGGCTGGTACTGATCACGGTCCGGCTTTGGTTGCAGGTCGGGTTCTACATGATCATCTTCATTGCCGGCTTGCAGGAGATCCCGAAGGATCTCTACGAAGCAGCCTATGTTGACGGCGCCAAAACCGGTTGGCGCACGTTCCGCGACATCACCCTGCCGATGCTCCGGAACACCTCGATCGCGGTCTTGTTGCTCAATCTCATCGCTGCATTCCAAGCGTTCGATGAGTTCTACAACATCTTTGGAAGCTCGGGCGCTTCGGCTGGAAACATCTCGTTGGCGCGCCCACCACTTGTCTATCTCTACCAAATCGGCGTGCGCAATCAGAATTACGGCTTGGCTTCCGCCGGCGCGTTCATCCTGACGGCGATCATCATCTTCGTGACGCTCGTCCAAGGGCGCATTTTTGGCTTCGGTCGATCAACTGCGACGTAGGGAGGGATCCGCAATGCCTTCCACCGCTTCGACCACGCTCGAACAAGCTCACCCTCTTGTGGTCTCGCATCACCGCCGGAGGACGTGGCGCCGGTTCATGTGGCCTGCGCTCCACTACGCGCTGCTGATCCCGTTGGCGATCCTCTTTCTCTTTCCGCTATACGTCATCGCGCGGAATGCGCTGATGACGCAGCCGGAGATCACTGGCCCAACCTGGCTTTGGTGGTCAAAGGACACGCAGTGGAATAACGTCAGAGTGCTGTTTGACAACCCCGAAGTACCGATGGCAACCAGCTTGCGCAATTCCGCCGTTCTCGCCGTCGTCAATCTCATTTTTCAAACTTTGTTCGCGTCGACGGCCGGTTACGCCCTCGCTCGCATCAATGTTCGCGGTCGGGGCGTCGCCTTCTTCCTAATCCTCTCAACGTTGATGGTGCCAAGCGCCGTCACGTTCATCCCGAGCTACGTTGTCGTTTCCCATCTCCACGGCGTGAATACGCTCTGGGGTATTGTCGTCCCCGGACTCTTCAACGCCTTCGCGACATTCCTTTTCCGCCAGTTCTATCTCGATTTTCCGGTCGAGATCGAAGAGGCGGGGCGGCTTGATGGACTCGGCTATTTCGGCATCTATCGCGGACTGGTTTTGCCAAACTCGCTCGGGATCATGATGGCGCTCGGTGTACTGAGTTTCATCTATAGCTGGAACGCCTTCCTTTGGCCACTCCTCATTGGCCAGAGCCCATCGAGATGGACCGCGCAAATCGCGATATCGACCTTTCTCACCGCACAAACGATCAATCTGCCCATGCTCTTCATGGGCGCGGCAGTAGCATGTCTGCCGCTTATCGCCGTCTTCCTCATCATGCAGCGCTACATCGTCCAGGGCGTGCGGATGTCGGGCATCAAGGGGTAGCGTCAGAGTTGCAAAAATTCGGTAGGCTAGCGCGGCATCGATCGATGCCGCGCTGGTACGTTGACGCGCCGGAAGGAATACCAATGAAGATCACCGGGATAAAGCTGCGGGAACTCACTGGGACGCTTGAACACGAAGGAGAGTTTTGGGAGGAGCGCCTGATTCGTCCGATCGATGTCTACCCGGAGTTCAGAGACCAACCCGGATCGGTCACGAATTGGCATCCCTACAGGATCGATGACGGTCATTCGCGGATCAATCTTGTCTTTGTCGAGATCGAAACCGACGAAGGCGTAACCGGACTCGGTGGCCCAGTCGACCACACGGTCGCTTTCCTCGTCGATCGCCAGTTCCGTCACCTCTTGATCGGGCAGGATCCGCTTGCGATCGAGAAGATTTGGGACATGATGTATCGCGACGCTGTTCATGGCCGCAAGGGCCAGGCGATGTTTGCGATCAGCGTCATCGACTGCGCCCTCTGGGACCTCAAGGGGAGGTGGGCGAACGCGCCCGTCTATCGCCTCCTCGGCGGTCCTATACGCGAAACCGTTCCTGCCTACGCCAGCATGCTTGGCTATTCGCTGGAATCTGAACTCGCGGCCAAGCGGGCAAAAGAGGTAGTTTCGCAAGGGTTCACCGCGATGAAATGGTTCCCGCGTGGTGGTCCGGCGGATGGCAAGAAAGGAATCGCGCGCAATGTCGAACTCGTGAAAACCTTGCGCGAAGCGGCGGGACCGGACGTCGACATCATGATCGATGCCTGGATGAGCTGGGATGTTCCGTTCACCCTAGCATTTGCAAATCAGGTCGCCGAGTATGAACCGCGGTGGATCGAAGAACCGGTCATGCCGGACAAGATCGAAGCCTGTGCCGAGATTCGCATGCGGTCGCCAGTCCCGACCGCGACCGGCGAGCACGAATACACTCGCTGGGGTATGAAACAGCTCATGGACGCGCACGCCGCGGACGTTCTCCAGCCTGACACCTACTGGGCTGGCGGTATTTCCGAATTGCAGAAAATCTGTACTATCGCGACGACTTACGATCTTCCCGTAATTCCGCACGGTCACTCGGTGCCCGCCAACCTTCAGCTCATCGCTGCTCAGCCATCTTTGACCTGCCCACTGGTCGAGTATTTGGTCAAGTGGAACCTGATTCTCCAACACTTCTTCAAGAACCCGATCGTTCCGGTAAACGGCGTCGTCACCGTGCCGAGTGGTCCTGGCATGGGCATGGAACTAGATCCCGCGAAGATCGAGAGCGAACGCGAAGTCAGTTGGAGCAATGCCTAGACACTGGTAAATTGAACTGGACATCGCAGCCGTACGCGCTGACTGCGCCCATGAATCGAGGAGGTGCGCATGAGTGCCGCGATGAACCAAGAGGATTTTCAGACCGCCTGGGCGAGTTTGGATCCAGCGTTTCAGGAAGCGATGGAACTCGCCTGGCGGTCGTTGGTCGGCGGCACGATCGGTGTCGGCTCAGTGATCACCGATCCTACTGGCAAGATCATCGCTCGGGGACGCAACCGCGTCTACGACCAACCGGGCGGTGATGGTATTCTTCAAGGGAACCGCCTCGCCCACGCGGAAATGAACGCGCTGGCCGAGGTCGAGACCGATTTTTCACTGGCCGATTGCACACTTTGGTCGACGCAACAACCTTGCGTACTCTGCTCATCGGCTGCCGTCATGAGCTTTGTCGGCACCGTTCGATTTCTGGCGGCCGATCCAGTGTTTGATGGCATCGATCGCATGCCGGAACTGAACGATTGGCTCGATCGCTATTGGCCGAGCTATGAAGGTCCGACGGCAGACGACCGGTGGGCAGTCGCGGCGTTGCTCCTGCAACTCTATGCCGCCGCTTCGAAGAATCCCACCGGCGAAGTGATGGAAGCGAATCACCAGATTGAACCAGAAACCGCCGTACTTATTGAACAAATTGTCAGAGATAGAGTCTGGTATCAAGGTTCAGATTATCTTCCATCCGCGTCAAAAGCATTGAGCGCGGTTTGGACGAGCGTTCTTTCCGCCGCTGTGGCGCGTGAAACACGCCGCTTGTCGGAGACCGCTTCCGAATAATTCACGGTACAACCCACGGGACATGAGATGGTGAACATCTTCAACAATCCGTCACTCCTTCGACCGCGAAGCAAAGAAGGCGGACGAGTCACAAACTTCGAGCTTTTTTTCGATCTCGTCTTCGTTTTCGCGGTGACGCAACTCTCTCACCTGCTTCTCGATCACCTCACGATTCACGGCGCCCTGCAAACCGCCCTGTTGCTCTTGGTTGTTTGGACATCTTGGATTTACAGCGCCTGGGCAATGAATTGGCTCGATCCCAATCAGCGTGCTGTCCGCATCATGCTGATCGGCGTGATGCTGGTCAGCCTCTTCATGAGCGCGATGTTGCCAGAAGCATTTGGTGATCGTGGCCTCGCCTTCGCTGCCGCGTACGTGACGATGCAAATTGGAAGGTCGCTATTCATCGTCTTCGTTACCGAGGTCGGCTCGCCGCTGCACCAAAACTTCGTCCGGGTAACCATCTGGACGATGGCGTCGAGCGCGCTGTGGATTGCCGGCGGTTTTGCGTCCGGTTCGACGCGGGAACTGTTTTGGATTGCGGCAGCTAGTGTCGATTTCGTCGGACCAATCGCCTACTTTTTCGTGCCTGGGTTAGGTCACTCGACGACGCGCGATTGGTCAATTGATGGCCATCACATTTCCGAACGGTGTCAATTGTTCATGATCGTCGCGCTTGGCGAGTCGATCATCGTGATGGGCGCGACGTTCGGCGACGAACATCTCACCGCTGGAGTATTCACAGCGTTCGTTATTGCCTTCTTGGGCAGCGTGGCATTTTGGTGGATTTATTTCGATCGCACTGCCGGGCTCAGCACTGAAATTATTGCGAGATCCAACGACCCAGGGAGGCTTGGCCGCTCGGCCTTCACCTACTATCACATACCCATGGTGGCCGGGGTCATCGTTGCCGCGGTGGGCGATGAGCTGACAATTGCACACCCGACCGGCGACGCATCAACCGCGCTAGTCGCTACTGTCCTAGGCGGCCCAGCATTATTCCTGGCTGGTCACGCGCTCTTCAAGTGGAGCGTGTTCGGTCACATTTCGTATCCGAGGGTTTTGGCGCTGACAGCGCTCGCTGCGTTGCTTCCGATTTCGCTCGTCGCCCCACCGCTCGTGGTTTCCGGGGGAGCGACACTTGTGCTCGTGTCTGTAGTTTGGTCGGACCTTCGGCTCGCCGGCCGGCTTTCGAATGCAGAGCTTCTTGAGTTGGCACGGGCCAGTTACGAACCGGTCGGCGATCTCGAGATGGAACCAGTCGTCGCCTCAACTGACAACTCGTAGCCACATCTCCAGCGAAACAACTACGCAGCGTCGAATTATGAGTTCGCTTCGAGTTGTGCCTGTAGGCGTTTGGGCGCGGTCTTTCGATAACTCTCGATAACCAGTTCTTCGACCTCGTCCCAATCGACGCCATCATCGTCCAGTCGAATCCCGATCCACCCTTTGTGACCGGTGTACGGCGGGACAAAGAATCGCTGCGGATCTGACCCGACAAGTATTTCCTGCACGCCCGATTGCGCCTTACAGGTCATTCCGATTCGACCGTCGACGCTCGTTTGCATTGCGAAGATCTTGTTCCAAACGCGAAACGTCGCGGTCTCCCAGGTTTCCCGCTCTTCCGCCTCGGGCAGCGCCAGGCAGATCTTCCTCAATCGGTTCATAGCGGCCTCGACCGGGATCACTTTTCGATTCGCCACCTGCGTCCGTCCTCTCGAATCGTTGGCCCATCGGCGCCAAACCGGCTGGAAGATTCAATCACACTGTACACTCACAAGCCTGTCTAATTGTGGTTTCCAAAGGGTCAAAACCATTGATCTGTAACTACAATTGTAGCTACAATAGAGTCATGGAGTTCGAGTGGGATGAAGCCAAGCGCGAAAGCAACGTTGCCAAACATGGTATTGACTTTATTCGCGCGAAGCTCGTCTTTGATGGTCGATTGGAAGTTACCAGGCGCAGCGCGTACCTAGTTGAAGAACGGTTTATTTCAATTGGCATAGTGGAAGGTCACTTCATCACTGTCGTTTGGACAAAACGCGAAGAGAATATTCGACTCATCTCTGCAAGGAGGGCTCGAAATGAAGAAAAAAGAGAATATCGTTCGATTCACAGCTCAAGAGATCGATGAAATGATCCGTCGAGGGGAAGATCAGACCGATTGGGCTCGCGTCGACGCGATGACTGAAGAGGAATTGGAAGCCTCGATTGACTGGGAGGAGGAAGGTCACATCGACCGGTCCTCCGAACGGCTAGAGTTATCAGACATTCTGGGACCTAAGAAGCAAATCACCCTTCGGCTTGATCCAAGCATCGTTGACTGGTTTAAGGCGCAGGGACGGGGCTACCAAACGAGGATGAACGCCGTTCTCCGCGCCTACGTTCAATCCCAAAAACATTAGTACCGCCATGTTCCGCGATCTTGAAATCGCCGCGGTTCGCGGAACTTTGCTGCGTGAGACTGCAGCCCAAATACACCCATCGGAAAAGACTCCAAACGCTCCAAAAATCGGCAGAAATGCTGATGATTTGCTGAGTTTGCCTGACTAGATTGATCACGTTGCTCAAACCCCTTCTCCACCTCTTTAGGAGGGCACATCATGACCGGCACTTCCTCTCACTACGACGTCATAGTTGTCGGTGCTCGCTGCGCCGGTGCTTCGACGGCGATGTTGCTCGCGCGCAAAGGCCTCAGCGTTTTATTGGTGGATCGCGCCACATTTCCAAGCGATATTGCCCATGGCCACCTCATCCACAAACATGGACCCGGACGGCTCGCATCGTGGGGATTGCTCGACCGAGTTGTCGCCACGAACTGTCCGCCAATTACGTCATTGAGCGTTGATCTTGGGGATTTCCCTTTGGTCGGAACGGACCTAGCCGTTGATGGCGTCGCCTTCGGATACGGACCGCGACGATCAGCTTTGGACAATGTGCTTGTCGAGGCAGCGGTCGAAGCCGGCGCCGAGCTTCGTGAAGGAGTCGTCGTCGAAGAATTCCTCCGGGAGGAGGATCAGGTAACCGGCATTCGCGGCCGCGACCGAAAAACCAACTCGTCGTTCGACGCTTCGGCGGCAATCACCGTCGGCGCCGATGGTCGTCATTCCCGGCTGGCACGAGCCGTCAATGCTCCTGAAATCGAATCGTTCCCGACTTTGACCGGCTGGTATTTTTCCTATTGGAGTGGCGTGCCCGGCGACGCGCTTGAAGTCGCGGTGCGGAATAGGCGCGTTTTCTTTTCATTCCCCACGAATGACGCTCTCTATGCGGTCTTTGTTGCCTGGGCGCTCGACATTTACCCGCGAGATCAATCAGCGGTTGACAACGAGATGATGGCGGCGATTGACCTCGTTCCTGAGCTAGCCGAACGCGTGCGCGGTGGACGGCGAGAAGAGCGCATTTACGGCGCGGCCGATTTACCCAACGTGGTGCGGAAGCCGTATGGTCCGGGCTGGGCACTCGTCGGTGACGCCGGTTGTCACAAAGATCCGTGGATGGCGCTCGGTGTCTGCGACGCGTTTCGCGATGCGGAGTTGCTGTCAGACGCGATTTATGACGGAATGGCTGGAAAGAGTCCGCTTGAGACTTCGCTCGCGAGCTTCGAGCAGCGGCGCAACCAAGCCACACTTCCGGACTTCGACCAGAACCTTGCAGCGGCTCAGTTCATCGCTCCGCCGCCCGACGTGATGCGCCTCCGAGCGGCACTCCGTGGCAATCCAGAAGCCACGAGACACTTTCACCTTGTGTTCGAGGGCCTCATGCCGCCCGAATCGTTCTTCAATCCGCGGAATATGCACGAAATCATGGAAAGCGCCGCAGTCCGGGCGAGTTGACCTCGGCCAGCAACTGAAGCATATTCGGCTATCTAGTTCTTTCATGGCACGAAAATATCCCTTAAATGCTGTATTGACCTTCCTAGTTCAACTCTCATACTGAACATTGCCACAAGCCGACAAGATCGTGGCAAGTTTTGGCGTTTCTCACGTTCTTCACGTAGCTGCCTCACTCACCAAAACTTGTCAGCGCCAGGGAGACGAGGATGGCCCGAGGAGCGTTCCGGCTAGTTCTAGTTGTTGTCCTTATTGCGTTGATTTTGCTGGCATGGCAAGGAACGTCGGCGCAAGATCAGGCAACATCGACGCCTATTTCCACCGCGCCTCCGCCAACAGACACGCCGACCGCGGTTCCGACGAACACGCCCTTGCCGACGAATACGCAAACACCGATACCACCCACGAACACCCCGCTTCCCACCGCGACCAATACTCCAGCGTTGCCGACGGCAACGCGAACTCCATCAAATACGCCTGTCCCACCCACAAACACACCGACTACAGCCCCGACGTCCACCCCGACGCAATCAGCCACACAGTGCTGGATCCCATTCAACGATGGCTTCGAATCGGGAGGGATGGCGCAGTGGACCACGGTTGATGGTCTCGCTGTCCAAAGTGCACAGGTCTATGGCGGCGCCAATGCCGCACTCGCCCAAAGCACAGGCAACCCTGGGTACGCCCGGAAAACGCTGTCCTGCGAGCAGCAATCGATCTATTACCGCGTCAGGTTCAAGCTCATCAACAAAGACGCAACAACGCTCTATCTCGTCAAGTTCCGTACGACCGCGAATGTCTCCATCGGAGGCATCTTCATTACCGAGAACGGCCGACTCGCATATCGAAACGACAATGCCGCCGCCCCACATACCGATCCCACGACGATCGTCGTCGGTGTCGGCGCTTGGCACGAGATCCAAATTCACGGGACGGTCAACGGCGCAAGCGGCCAAGTCGAGGTCTGGTATGACGGCCAACCAATTTCGATTCTCACTAAATCCGATAACTTAGGAAGCGCTCTTATAGGGCGAGTTCAACTCGGCGAAAACTCGGCGGGCAAGACCTTTTCCCTCGCCTTTGACGACGTCTGCGTCAACTCCAGCATGTGCGCGATGGTCTCTTCTCCGCCCCCGACAGCAACGAATACGCCGACCGCAATACCTTCCACATCTACCCCGATTTCGACCGCCACGTCGACCAATACGATTGTCCCAACCAATACGTTAGTAGCGACATCAATTCCGACCAACACCTTTACGCCGATTCCGACCGCAACTGCGATTGCCCCAACCTCACCGCCGTCCTGTTGGACACCGTTTGCTGACGATTTCGAATCCGGGACTCTGGCGCAATGGCCGAATCTGACGAATCTCGCGGTTCAACAAACTGACGTCGACACAGGATCGTGGGCGGTCAGTGCGGTAAGCACCAGCGGCGCCGCTGCCTATGGTCGACATCTCCTTTCCTGTGATCAGATGAGCGTCTATGGGCGCGTACGATTCAAGATCCTGAGCAAAGGCAGCACAACAGCTTTTAATCTGCTCAGGTTCCGAACCGGTACACCGGACAACTCTATAGGCGGCGTGTATGTTGACACCACCGGCCGGTTGGCCTATCGCAGTGATGCTGGGGTGTTCAATGTCGTAAGCCAGACGACCTCGGTGACAAATGGCGTCTGGCATACGATGGAGGTTCACTTCGACGTTGCAAACCAACTTGTCGAGATTTGGTACGACGGTGCTCTGGTCGCCGATCTCAGCGGCAATGGTCGAAACCTGGGATCGACCCCGATTCGCCGGGTGCAGCTCGGCGAGAACAATACTGGCCGCACATTTGACGTTCGCTTTGACAACGTTTGCGTCGATATCGCGCGCTGCCCATTTACGGGAATGTCGACGACGCCAACGGTTGTTCCGACGACGCCAACAGTAGTCGCAACAAGCACCTCGCCTCCATCCGCGACCGTACCGCCGACATCAACATCAGTGATTACCCCGACAACCGCTCCGCCGACTTCGACTCCGTCTTGCTGGTCTGCCTTCTTCGACGGCTTCGAGTCGGGGAACATGAATAACTGGGTACTGGTTCAAAACAACGCCCTCAGTCCGCAGCAGTCAGATGTCGATGCTGGCTCTTGGGCCGTGAGCGGAACCGGGACTGCGTCGACCGGGGCCTACGCCCGTCGCCTTCTTATCTGCGATCAAATGAGTCTCTATTACCGGACTCGATTCAATATTGTTTCCAAGGATGCGACCACCCTCTATCTGCTCAAATTCCGCACGGGCTCCGACGCATCAATTGGCGGTATTTATGTCAATGGTCAAGGTCGCTTGGGCTATCGCAGTGATGCGGGGAACTTCAATTTCGACAGTACGACTGCGCTCGTCTCGAACGGCGCCTGGCACACACTCGAAGCCCACTTCGATGTAACGAATCAGCTGGTCGAGATTTGGTACGACGACGTTAAGGTCGCCGATCTCTCGAGTTCAGGGCGAAATCTCGGCGTGGTTCCGATCGGCCGGGCGCAACTTGGTGAAAACGCGCCGGGACACATCTTCAACGTGCGATTCGATACCGTTTGCGTCGACGTCGCCCGGTGTCCAGCGACGATTCCTCAGCCCACACCCACGCCTTCGCCAACTCCAATCCCGACCCTTCCACCAGGCGATGCAATGGCTATGGCAGCTGGTGATATCGCTTGCGGCACGGCCAGCACTGGGGGCTCCTGTGTCCAAGGCAAGACGTCAGATCTGATTTTGGCTCAACAACCAAACGTCGTCTTGCTGCTCGGTGACGACCAATACGAGTGCGGCGAATTGAGCGACTTCACCAGCTCCTTCGATCCCTCTTGGGGCCGCGTGAAATCATCGATCCGCCCCGCGATCGGCAATCACGAATACAACGTTCAGACAACTCCGACCAATGCGTGTTACGGCGCCGCTCCGGGAGCGCCCGGCTATTGGGCTTATTTCGGCGGGTCGGCGCATCCGCTCGATCCCGGATGCGGTGTCGGTTGTACCGGCTATTACAGCTTCGATGTGGGGGCATGGCATGTAATCGCCATCAATTCAAACTGCGGCAACGTCCCTGGCGGCTGTGGCGCTGGTTCTACGCAGGAGAAGTGGCTGAAAGAAGACCTCGCCGCTCACCCCAACTCCTGTACCCTTGCCTATTGGCATCATCCGCTCTATAGCTCCGGTCAGTGGGGCAATAACACGTCCATGACGGCAATCTGGCAGGATCTTTACGATTTCGGCGCCGAAGTTGTCTTGGCCGGTCATGACCACAACTATGAGCAATTCTCTCTCCAGGATGCGAACGGCAACCTTGACACTGCCTTTGGTATCCGGGAATTTGTTGTCGGCACCGGTGGCCGCAATCTCGGACCCTCGGGCACACCGCGGGCAAACTCGGAAGTCTTCAATCGGACCAGTTTTGGCGTTTTGAAGCTGATCCTGCACCCGAACGGCTACGACTGGCAGTTTGTACCCGCCGCTGGTTCAGCGGCAATTCCGGGGGCGAACGGCAGCGGAAGCTGTCACGGTCCCAAGACGGCATTAGTCGCGCCAATCGTCGGCTCGACCAATGCCTCGTCGGGGCACGAACCGCCGGGATCTTCGCTCAGCAATTTAACTCGGATCTGGTTGTCGCTGACCTTCGTGGCCGCAATCACCCTGATGTCAATCAGGATCGCGAGGCGTTCTTCACTTCATCGACAACGTCGCACCGTAGCGGTAAGCCCGCAAGAGATTGGTGCGCGCTTTGTCAGGCGGGGAGGACGGTCAAAACCAGCATCGTAATTGATTCAGACGTCGACCGAATGGCGGCGATTGTCCCCGGTTGGATGAGCACGGCTCCCCCCGCGCCGGTTTGCACCGCGGTGGGAGTCGCGGCTGATTCGTCTGCCTGAGTAGACTCAGCGCGCGCTGCCGAAGCGTCTCTCCTCTCGATCGTTCCGCTCACGACTTCGACCACGAGAACGCCATCTTCCACGACGAACAGCTCCGGTCCGCCCGCCTGCTGTCGCGGGATGATTTCTTTCGAACTCGTGACAATGCGTTGTAACACGATCGTTGCTGGGGCCAGGGTCGAGGTCGCGACGTCATACCCGACGTCCAACCTTTCTACGCTCGCCCCTTCTGGTAACGCTTCGGATGACCCTGGCGGCCACGTCGAATCCACGTTGCCGGCAGGTTGTGGCGTCACCGCCGCCACCAGAAAAATAGCCGGCTCGGCGCCGACGCTATGCACCGTGTGTGGCGTGTCGCCGGGAACGAATAGGCTATCTCCGGAAACCAGTGTAAAGAGAAATATGCCTTCAGTCGGCGTCGCCAAGCCTTCAGCGACTGGCGTACCGCCACGGCGGACTCGACCTTCGACTTCATCAGCTTCGTCATCATCACCGGGGACACTCACGGTCAAGATTCCTGATTCAACCGCGATGAACTCCGGTCCCGGCACTGATATATCAGAAATATTGACGTCTGGAGCCAGCGTCAGACGACTCAGCGCGACGATCGATGGAGCGGGGGGCAGCGTCGCAACCGTAGTTTCCGCGAGTATTTGTCCAGATTCACCGGACAAGGTCGGCGTTGCCTGCGCCAGGCTAAGCTCGCACCCTCGCAGCGAAATGAGGGGCAAGGCAAAGGCAATGAGCAGAATTCGCGGGATGGAGAATCTCCGAAAAGCTTTCATGCTTACTATCCTTGCCCATATGCGAGGTCATCGAGGGGTTCCAGCGTCAATCCGTAAGTTGTGGCAACAGTAAGATTAATTCACCTTACCGCAATCAAAAATCCCTCAAATGATGTATTGAACTGTCTCGTCAAGTCTTCATACTTGTAAGTCCTACCTATGTCGTCGCGAGGGCACAGTTTCGGCTGCTTGCCAAAGTCTTGCTGCGTCTTTTTCACTTGAAGGGAAACCTCGATGTCGCAATTAGTCGAGAACTCGACGATCGCAAAAATCCTTCGCGAATCTCAATCAGGTCGAACATCGATCACTCGACGCCGCACATTGGGTTTACTTGGAGTCGGTTCGGTTGCCATCGCGGGCGCCGGGCTCTACAGCTTGCGCGACCTCGTGGCGACGAGCGTCGGAGCCTCCAATGCGGATGGTCAAACGCGGGAACACTTCATCGCCGCGGACGAGGTCGAATGGGACTATGCGCCGAGCGGCAAGGATCTTACGACCGGCGAGGCGTTCGGCGACGAGGCAAAAGTGTTCGTCGAGCCGGGACCGGACAGAATTGGTCACATTTATAAGAAGGCTCGCTATCAGGCTTACACCGACAACACCTTCACCACACTGGCTCCGATTTCATCGGGATGGGAGCATCTCGGGCTCCTTGGCCCAGTAATCCGTGCCGCGGTAGGCGATACAGTCCTGGTTCACTTCAGGAACAACACGAAATTCCTAACCAGCGTGCATCCGCACGGTGTCCGGTATGACAAGGCGAGCGAGGGCGCGCCATATGCCGACGGTACGAGCGGCGACGACAAGGCCGACGACAATGTGGCACCTGGCGCCACTTATACCTACACCTGGCACGTGCCTGAACGAAGTGGTCCCGGACCGGGCGACCCAAGCTCGATCGTTTGGATGTACCACTCCCATTCAGATGAAATCGCCGACACTTACGCGGGTCTGGTTGGTCCAATTATTGTCAGCAGACGCGAAGCGGCGCGCGCTGATGGTTCTGCTCAGGATGTCGACCGCGAGTTCGTGACACTCTTCGCGGTGGTTGACGAGAATGCAAGCCCCTATCTCGACGACAACATCGCCGAGCACTGCGCCGATCCCTCGTCCGTCGACAAGAAGGACGAAGAGTTCAATGAGAGCAACTTGATGCACAGCATCAATGGCTATGTCTTCGGCAACCTACCTGGCCTGAGCATGCGCGCTGGAGAGAAAGTGCGTTGGCATGTTATCGGAATCGGCACCGAAGTCGATCTCCACACGCCGCATTGGCACGGTGAAACGCTTGAATGGATGGGCATGCGCACTGACATGGTCGAACTGTTGCCGATGAGCATGAAAACCCTCGACATGACACCAGACGAGCCCGGCACCTGGTTGTTCCATTGCCATGTCAATGACCATATCGCTGCTGGAATGTCGGCCCTGTTTACAGTGACCAGCTAAGCGCGGTTGTTCGATCAGACTGTCTCAGGCCGATACGGCGCCTCGACGCCGATGTCGCCAACGAAATCGGGCAAGTTCGTGTGGCCGAGCATTTGGCGGACCGCTTGTGACTCGCCGATGTGGAACCAGTAATGGTCGTTGACACGCAAAATCAGCGTGCCGACCGACTCATCGATGACCTTTCCGCGCCATGTGGGGAACTCGAGGAAGTCGTCAATCGTCAACGAGTCCAGATAGGGATCAGTCGCCGCGGTGATGCTTCGCCATGCTCTCCACATCTCGGAAAGCGAAGGAGTGCTGGCCGGCTTACCGTAGCCAACCATGTCATTGAGACCCGGCGTAGGGAGAGGCTCGCCCCGACGCTCTAACCAATACCGTTGTTCCTGATCGGCAAGATGACCCACCATCCAACTAATCGAGTTCATCGAGCCGAACCTGCGAATACCCTCTTCGTCAGTGACGCCACCTAACGAACGAACGAGTTCGGACCGCGCGAACCGCAGCAGATCGACCAGCAGATGGGCCACTCGTCAACTCCTTGGCGCATTGTTCGATTTCCGTGATTGCCACTTTCACCACTATGACGCGGCGAGTGACGGCCTGTCAGATTGGTCGATCGCTTCGGTTCGCGGTCGCCTCTGCTTACGACTTCGCGCCGTCTCGCATCCACGGAGTCACGGTAATTCCAACAAGCATTCCCTCAGGTCCGAGCAGGCGCGTCACTTGCTGACCCCATGGCTCGGTCCGTGCGGAAACCAGGAGCTTGTAGCCTTTTGCGGTCAGCTCGGCGGTCGCGCTTTCGATGTCTTCGACGTCAAATTCGAGCCACGCCTGCGGAATAGGAATGTCGTCTGGCCAGGCATCGGTTCCGAAGCAAGACTGCGCGGCTTGCGCCAGCGGCCACAGCGAAAACGCGTTAACTCCGGGAAGCTTATCCGTGTGCGTGTAACCATCCGCTTCCTTTTCCATCTCCAGACCTAGCGTGTCGATATAGAAGGAACTGGTGCTAGCCTCATCCTTCGAGATCGGTCCAAACCCCGCCACAAACAAGACCTTCATTGTTTGACCCTTCTTTCTGGACTTGATCGCCGTTCAGTCGATTCGAGCTTCGACTGGCCTTTAGGACGACTACGTTTTCAATTTCCAGGTTAGGGCAGCGGAGTGACAGCGGTATGTCACCTTGTTCAATCAAGTTGTCGAGACGCTCTATCCGGATCGAGCGACACCGTGGTTGAGCGCCTCGTAATGCTTCTCCCATCGCTCGCGTACTTCTTCCTCCGGCGATCCGTCATCGTACGCCGGAGAAATGAGCGGTCGTGCCCGGTACACGTCGATGATGACGATCGTTTTGATTGGAAACGTTGTGCCGCGCCGGCGGTAGAAGTCAACTGCCTGGTCGAACTCCGGACCCGAGTCGAGCAGTTTCGCCACTCCTTTGAATCGATACCCCTTGCGCACGAATGGGTCGACCACGTTGATTTCAATTGCTGGATTGCGCCGGAGATTTTCCACAGTATTCGGCGAGTGGATATCGGCGAAGATCAAGTGGTCGTCGGCCCAAACTGCCGTAGTTCCTTTCGGTGAAAGGTTGGGCGAACCGTCGGGACAAACAGTCGCGATGAAGCCGAGCTTCTGCTCGCTGACGACCCGCCGCATCTCTTCAGTCAGGATTCCCATATCAATTTCCTTCCACTGAATACAAACTGGCGCAAAACATAGATACGTTTAACCGCCCATTTCGAGAGATGCCTTCTGAATGCGACATCGTCGTGTCAGCATTGGCGCGCCGCAAGAATGCGGTCGCCGCTTCAGGATCGAAAGAGAACATTTGCGCCCGCGCGAGCTTCCCATCGCGAACCTCGTAGAGCCCGAGCACGGGACTATCAAATTGCTCTCCTGCTGGACTGATCCCACTTTGCCGCCAAAGTACGACCACTTCGCTTTCACGTGCGGCCACCACATGTAGGTCCATCCGTCGCTCGAAGTCACTTGGCTGTAGGTGCTCCCAAGATCTGCTCCAGGTCGGGCCCTGTCTTGTTTCGGCCTCGCGACCGCGATACGTCCCGCCATAGGGAAGCGATGGTGGCCAGTGGAATTTGGCATCGGGGTAAATGAGTTCGTTCAGTCGCTGATCATCTCGCCGTTCAACCGCTGCGATGCTTTCAATACCAGATCGGTTGGATTCTTCGTGTCCATGTGACATTCCGTTCTTCCAGAGTCTCCTCGTCTCACACGGTCATCATCCTTTGCACGCAGCAAATTGCTTGCCGTTGCACGCGAAAAGCGCAAAGTTTCGATGCATGTGCCCGCGCTACCAAACCTGAATAGGTACATCCGTCAATGCCAAAGCACCGTTGGAAGTAAGATGGACGTGAACTGGAAGGGTGGAATTATGAGCACGCTTCCGAGGAGGGGTCGGTGGAGTCCATCAAGTCCGCGAACAAGGGTCTGCGCTTCCTGCTCGAACTTGGCGCACTCGCCTCGCTCTGCTATTGGGGGTTCCAAAAGGGGGACAGCACCGCGGCCAGCTTCGCGCTCGGCATCGGCGCCCCCCTGCTCATGGCGATCGTGTGGGGTCTTTTTGTCTCGCCGAAAGCGCGGATTGAGCTTCCCTCTATCCCTAAATTCGTTCTTGGAATCGCGATCCTCGTGCTCGCCGCCGTCGCCCTCAGTGATTCCGGTTATCCGAAATTGGCAATCGCATTTGAGGTGCTCATCGCTGTCAACGCCGTGCTCATCATCGTTCTCGAGAGAACGCCGGAATGACGCCTAATCCGCGACCAACGCGGTGTGTAGTTGATCCGCGAACTTCGGAACGCCGGTTGACACCGTTCGCGTATCGTGCGCTTCTGACCGTCTGATGATGTACTTGCGAAGCAAACGGCAGGGACGATAAAGACGCTTGGCGTTGGCGAGTCCCGATTTACCGAGGTCTTGCTCGATATTGAAGTAAAGGGTGTCGCGGGCGTCGAGATGCCGGCACGACTCGCGCAGCATATACGGGTAGATACCCGGAAACTCGTGGTCGGCTTTCCAAAAATGCCCCATCGCATAACTATTTGGCAGGAGCTGATTGATTGAAAAACCGAGAAGCTCATCCTCGCTATAAACACCAAAACTGATCAAACCGCTGTCGGCGGGAATGGTGAAAACGCGGCGGAGAGCAAGCAGTTCATTTCGAGTTTCGTCAAGACCAAACCGTTGCCGCTTGTCCGACCAAAGTAGGAAGACTCGAATGATGTCCTGCTGCACTCGCCGCGATCGAAGGTCCAGGGTTCGAAACTCAGGCGCATAGCGTCGCTCGAGGGCGTTCACGGCATTACGTTTGTTGCGGAACCGGCCACCGTGCATCTCAGTCCACTCCCTGACCGAAAGCACGTAGTCGAAGCTGCCCGGATCCTCGTCAACTTCAAGCAATTCCCGGAGCCTATCGTCGGCCGCGGCAATCTCTGGTACATAGCGAAGTCCGTGTGGAACGCCCTGGCGCTCGGCATAGGCCAATAAGAAGCGCCGCCGTTTCCTTCACCGCATGCGTTCCCAGAAACGTGAGATGCACCTCATCGGTTGAATAATCCTTGATCTTCACGACGAGGTTGTCGTTGAGGCGAGAGACCTGGCACTGTTCGTCGGTATCCCAACACCACAAACTCACAAAGTTGAAATCGGAGTATGGTTCGAACGCGCTGGTAACCTGTTCGATTTCGAGGCGATCGGTGAGCTCCAGTCGCTTAAAGGTTGGGAAGCGGGGGATGCCGATCGATTGCTTCACAGAAAGACTCGCTTGACCACACTAAACGCTCCGCCATAAAAGCTGAACCAAAAAGCGCCAAAAAGCAGACCTGAGACGATGACCCAGTTCATCAATCGCCGCCCCCGATAGCCAAACGCCCGCAAAATCGGGGGACTGGCGAACGGGCCGCAATACCACGCGACCGCGAGGGCTCCTAACGTTCGCGACCGCCTACCTACACGCTCCAGCGAGGTGCGAACCGGACCCTTTTCGAGTGCTACCCTGCTCGCGGGCTCGACACGATTTGGCCAGAAGTGGTCGAGTGCGCCGAGAACGCCGAGTCCCAGAATCACGCAGGAGCTCGTGAACGCGATCAAGCCGGGCAAGAAGCCAAGCCAGTTCGCGAAGAAGAGCACTGGTGCGATCAGCGCCACCTCGCCAACAAGAAACCCGACTGCCAGAGAACCAACGGCAAAGAGTGCGATCCCACCGCGGCGGGCAACGTCGAGCGTTCGACCTCGTTGCCGATCCTCGAGCGTTGTTTCCATCTCACTCCTGTTCATCCGCCTGCCGCCGGCCTTCGTAGTGACTCGAAAGTTCTCCCGGTCAATTGGGAACAGTCGACCATCCCTCCGCTCGGTAGACCGCCAGGACCAACGCAGTCGTTGGACCAGCCACGACTTCTGAAGCTGAAAGACGGTGGCCAACCCGGCGCTCATCAAAAGGAACATTTCTGGCGAAACAGAGATCCCGCAAGGATGAATGAATGAGCGACGTGATGCCCCGCTTCGCGTCTTCGCAGGAAGTGGTGACGAGCTCGTGCTCAACAAAGACGCCGCGCCCGTCGTTCCACTGATACCAACCGATGCCTGCCGCCACGACCCGACCGACTTCGTCGGACCGAGATTCCGCTTTGACGACATAGAGGCGGTGACCGAATTCGTCGTTTGGGGCGTGATATCCATCGACGACTTCGGAACCAGGGGGAATAACCGAGGAGAGCGGGATCAGGTTGTAGTTGTAAACCCCGCAACGCCGAAGGGCGTCGTCAAAGGAAGAAAGCAACGTAGATCCGTGGCCAATTCCGGTTACGACGCTGATTTGAAATTGTGAGTCCAACCAAGATGACTTCATCGAAGAATTCCGTCCAAGGTGCGATAGACCGGAGGCCATGCGGCTTCGAAGTTCGCGTCTGCACGACGATCTTGTCGACCTCAACCAATTGCGGACCGATGCGATTTCCGTTTCCTGGACGACGATAGAGATGGCCAGATTTGGCTTCCATAGTCCAGCAGTCACGATCGATCTGGACACCCAGGTAGATGTGTTTCCAAGACCGATTGTGGACTTGTCTCAGTGCTTGTCACCCTTCCCGCATAGTTCATTGGTCGTAACCGAAATAGATCAAAGCTCCCTGTTGAGAACGTGACGTCGTGCTGATATGACGATGGCGTTGCGGCCACTACCATCGCCTTATGGACCTCCCGGCAGGGCCAACACTCGTGTTGGCAATAGACGCGTGAGACGAAAGCGAACGCGCTGAACAGCGCCACGTCGCAATCGGACGAAACTCATGCAACACCGGCAAAGGCGCCGAATTCCTGGCTCAAGGCACGTTTTCAGATCGCAGAGTCAGACGATGAACGGGGTGGTTGGTGGACGAACAATTTTCCCCGCGGAGCAATGGCTCGTCCGCACCGGGGCCGAATAATTCGCTGTCCCGGATTCTTGCCCTGCTTCCAATTCAAATCCCCGCCTGGCAACTCTATCCCGCGGTTGTCTTCTTAGGCATCCTCGTCTACTTCCAACTCTCGAACGGCGCGCAGGGAGTCTGGTACGACCTGATCGGCTTTTCCGCGGTCGCCGCACTTCTTGTCGGCGTTAAACGCCACCGGCCGTCTAATAGCGCCCCCTGGTACACGGTCGCCGCTGGCCTAATGATGCTCGTCGCAGGCGACGTGATCCTGAACGGTTACGACGGTCTCTTCCATAAAGAGATTCCGTTTCCATCGATCGCCGACGCGTTCTTCCTCCTCGGAAACTTCACGGTCGTCATCGCCCTGGCGATGATGATTCGGATTCGTGTCCCTGGCGGTGACACGGGAAGTCTGATCGACGCACTGATCATCGCCACCGGCGCGGGCGCGCTCGCCTGGACCTTCTTGATGGTCCCGTACGCGCAAGACCCATCACTCACGACGCTGCAACGCATCGTTTCGATCGCCTATCCGATCATGGATGTGCTCATGCTTGCGCTCGTCGCGCGGCTGGTTTTCACCCCAGGTACGCGACCGCGATCCTTCCACTTAGTCGGCATGGCCATCGTCTGCACGCTCGTCGCCGACGTGGTCTACGACGAACTAGTTCTGAGCGGTAGCTACTACAGTGGACACCCAATCGATGCAATCTGGTTGCTTTGGTACGCATTCTGGGGCGCCGCGGCCCTCCATCCGTCGATGCGTGACGTGGCTGAGCCCGGTCCAGCCCCGACAACGCAGCTCACCAAATCTCGATTGGGACTGCTCGCCATCGCATCCCTCTTGCTCCCGGTCGTTCGCCTTATCCAATGGGTTCGCGTCGAACCAGTCGATATTCCAGTTACGTCGTTCGGCACCATCATCATGTTCGCGCTCGTGCTCATGCGCATGAGCGGCCTCATCAAAGCACTCGAATCGGGGCGACGAAAACTCGAGTCGGTCGTTGCTCGCGAACAGACCCTCCGCGCCGCCGCGGCCGCATTGGTTTCAGCCCAGAATCGCGATGAGATCCACAAAGTCGCGCTCGACGCTGCGCCGACACTTGTTGGTGACAGAGACGCCGAAGTCCGAATTCTTGTCGATGAACAAAACTCCTTGCAGGTCGTGGCTAGTTCCGACGATCTCAAGGTCGAACCGAAACAGATCAGCACTGATCTCCATTCGCTGCCGATCTCCGCGTACGAGGCGCTCGCGTCTCAACAGTCGACCGCCGTCGCCCGGCGCGAGGATCGGACGTTGTGGCGTTCGCTTCATTTCAGCGACAATCGCGAAGTCGCATACCTCTTTCCGCTCGTCATCCAACAAGAGCTGCATGGTGTCATGGCCATCGCGAACATCAATGCGCTGTCCGACGGCGCCAGAGGCGCCCTAGAAGCCCTCAGCTCGCAGGCCGCATTGGCGCTCGAAAGCGTGGCCCTGGCCGATGATCTGCACC
The DNA here is from genome assembly GCA_963737985.1 of uncultured Chloroflexia bacterium. Classification (GTDB taxonomy): domain Bacteria; phylum Chloroflexota; class Chloroflexia; order Thermomicrobiales; family UBA6265; genus CAVTUU01. The sequence continues at coordinate 286,331 of CAVTUU010000009.1, forward strand.
GCCGCAAGAGCGAAGAGCGATTCCGATCTCTCGTTCGTAACGCCTCAGACGTGATCGCCATTACCGAGGCCGACGGAACCTTTCGCTATGTCAGTCCTTCGGTGGAGCGTGTCCTCGGCTATCGCCCTGATGAACTCACTGGCACGAGTAGTTTCGCGCTCATTCACACTGAGGATCTCGAAAATGCACGTTCGTTTCACGCCGAAATTCTGACGACAACTGACGCTACTCAGGCTATCGAATATCGAATCCGGCACGCCGACGGCAACTGGCACCATGTCGAGGCGATTGGAAACAACTTGCTCGACGACCCGACCGTTCGCGGGATCGTGATCAACGCTCGCGACATCACTGAACGGAAGCTTGCTCAGGAAGAACTCGCCTATCAAGCCTTCCACGATGCGCTGACGAAACTTCCGAACCGCGCGCTTTTCATGGACCGTCTAAGTCAAGCGCTGACCCATGCAGCTCGGCGGCGCGAAAGCATCGCATTGCTCTTCCTCGATATTGATCGCTTCAAGGTGGTCAACGACAGTCTCGGTCACGAGGCAGGGGACCTCCTTCTGATCGCGGTCGCTGAACGTGTCCGTTCCTGCTTGCGTGCAGGCGATACCGCGGCACGCCTGGGTGGTGACGAATTCACGATTTTGCTCGAAGGGATCGCCGACGAGCGCGAGGCGACCGCGGTCGCTGACCGGGTTGCGTCCTTGTTCGGACCGGCGATCGATCTCGGCGGCCGCTCTGTTTTCGTCACCGCGAGCATCGGCATCGCGCTCGCCAAACCAGGACATGTTGGTCCAGCTGATCTGCTCCGTGAAGCCGATATTGCTATGTATCAGGCCAAGGCGAAGGGCAAGGCGAGCCACGCGGTATTCGACGCCAAAATGGGAACGGCGGCGCTCGACCGGCTTGAGCTCGAAACGCATCTGCGGCATGCGATCGAGCGCCAAGAATTCGTTCTCCACTATCAGCCTGAGCTCGATCTCGACACCGGCCGCATCGTTGCCCTCGAAGCGCTCGTCCGCTGGCAACATCCGGAGCGCGGACTCATCCCGCCGGCGGAATTCATTCCGATCGCTGAAGAAACGGGCCTAATCCTGCCGCTTGGGCGGTGGGTATTGGCCGAAGCCGCGCGCCAGGGACGCATTTGGTACGACCGGAATCCAGACGATCATCCCGCGATCAGCGTCAATCTTTCGGCAAAGCAGTTTCAGCACCCGACCATCGTCGAAGACGTCGCCCGAATTCTTGGTGAAGCCGGTCTTCCGCCGCAATGTCTAACATTGGAGATCACGGAAACCGCGGTGATGGAAGATGCCGAATCGAATCGAACCACGTTGCAACGATTCAAGGATCTTGGCGTGCGCCTGGCAATCGACGATTTCGGCAGCGGCTATTCCAGTCTCGGTTACCTCAAGCGCTTCCCTGTCGACATGCTGAAGATCGATCGCGCCTTCATCAACGGCCTGGGCCGCGATCCAGAGGACACCGCGATCGTCGAAGCTGTCACCGGCCTCGCCTCAATGCTCGGCATGCAAGTCACCGCCGAGGGCGTCGAAACAGCCGATCAGGCCTCGCGCGTGCGCAACCTCGGCTGTGCTCTCGGCCAGGGCTTCTTTTTCGCCCGCGCCCTGCCCGCTCCCGAAGCCCAGCGCATGCTTGAACAGAACCACCCTTCCGCACCCGACCTCGTCCCCGATGCGCCTAAAAAGGTCTCGGTTCCGTAGTGGTCGGAACCGGGGTCTCGTTGTTTGTGGACACCGACGCTGAACGGTTGTGCGATCGGACACCAAACATCACGACAACGCAATTGCCCCGGCCAGTTGGCCGGGGCATCGACAGTTATTTGGATGTCGTCAGGAGTCACTCAGTCGACCTGATTCAACCGCCCTGTCTGCACGTCATAGACGAATCCGGTGACCGGGATGTCGTCAGGGACCAGCGGTGAAGATCGAATGGTGGCCACGTCGTCGCGGACACTTTGGTTGAGGTCAGAGAAGGGAAGGAAGTCGATACCGGCGGCGGCTTGACCAGCTTCCGGGCCAAGTTCATCGGCAAGTTTCTGTTGAATATCGGTGTTCGAGAAGGTCAACATCCCGCAATCGGTGTGATGAATGACAACAATCTCGCGAGTCCCCAACAGCTCGTGCGAAATCACGAGTGAACGCAGGGCGTCGGCGGCGCGGCCGCCGGCGTTGCGAATCACGTGGGCGTCCCCTTCCTCGAGTCCGAGTGCCTTGGCTGGGTCGATTCGCGCATCCATACAAACGAGTATTGCGACCTTACGGCCGGGCGGCATCGGCAGGTTACCCTTCTGGAAACTTGCGGCATAGTCCGAATTCGCGGCGAGCAACTCAGGCAGGACGGGCATCGAGTTCCCCTTTCACTCGTGTATTATACAAATGGATCAAGAACTACAAGTACGCGATGCCCCGTTCGACTGTCAAGTCCCTCCCTCATTTGATCGTGAACGGCGTCTCTCCAAGAAGCCGACTCATAGTCGAGCTACGTACCTCGTTCGGCGAATTCAAGCGACTGCTTGGAAAGATGCGCGTTGGGCATACACCTCTGGCGGAAATGGATCAAACCTGGCGCGGGCGACTGCTTCCGCGTACGAGCCCTTCGTGGCGTCGTTGCGCTCCTGTTCATACGCGATCAATGAGTCTTCCAAGGATTGCCGTCCGCTGAACCCCGAGTCGATCGCTTCGGTCAGAAGGTGGGCGTCCCGGAAGGCGTCGGTTATCCCCTGGGCGGTTACCGGATCCTTGTGATAACCGGCGTCACCGACTAACGCCCAACCCTGGCCAAACGGTTTGCGGAACAGGTTGGGAAGATCTGCTGTGCCGAGCCAGCGCTCGGCCCGCCTGCCACTCGTGACCACATCTGAGATCCACGGCGCCCGAGCGAATGAGCGATAGAAGGTACCTTCGAGATCGCCACGGAACGCCGGAAACTCTCCGATCGGCGCCTGCACCGCGGCGCAGACGAGACCGTCATTGGTCGGAAATGCAATGAGGAAGCGATCGTTCAGAAACGCAACGGCCATACCTGCCAGAGGGATGTCCGCGAAATAGCTGTAGTAGCCGCAGGTCAGGATTGGATTTGTGTTGTAGGTTGGCGCGTTGACAGCCTTGGCGACGAGCGAGTGCAGTCCGTCGGCGCCGATGACGATTCGTGCGCGCTCCGTTACCGAAGCGCCTTGCTGGGAACGACCGCGGATACCAACGACCTGATCGTCCTCGAACAGAAGCTCCTGGACTGCAAATCCTTGGCGAACTTCGACGCCCGCTTCAGCCGCAGCCTCCACCAAGATGTTGTCGAGCACGTACCGTCTTGGGGCAATGCCGAAGTCGATCCCTCCATTCGGTTGGGTCGGTGTCGTCAGCGGGAAGTCGCCGAGGTCAAACGTGAAGTCACGAATCGGGGGACAACCTGTCGATAGAATCCGATCCAACAAGCCCCATTGTTTGAGATCGAACACCCCTTGGGATTGAATAAAGTGGTTGCGAAACGTATCGCTCGGAAAAGTCACTCGATCGACCAAAAGCACGCGATACCCCTTGCGGGCGAGGAGCATCGCGGTCGGCGAGCCGGCGCACCGCGCGCCAACGACGATCACATCGTAGTTGAATTTTGCATTGGTCCTGGCGATTGAGTTCGACATGAACGGCCTCCAGACGAAGTCCGGACCCGAAACCTCGGGTTCCAGGTCCGGCATGCTTCAGCGAGCGTGGGGTTCCAGCCCGGACGAAGCTGACTAGTTGGTCAACGTGGCGACAATTTCGCCGTCGTGCCAGTCGGGATCGGCGGTTAGCAATGCCCGAAGTTCTTGATAGCGCTCGTTTTGCTCGGGACTCTTAGCATTGGCGACGTAGGCGTCTTTGCTCTCGAATCCAACCGCCAGAAAGATTTCAGTTGGGTCCCGATCAGATCGATACACGTGCTGGAATACGATCCCGGCAACCTTGACCGATCGCCGTTCTTCGCCAATTTTTCGTAATTGTTCCTCGGTGCCTGGCTTGATCTTCATGCGCGCAATAGTTCCGTACATCGTGATGCTCCTTCACGAGCGCTACTTCCGCACTCGTTGCTATGGACGAATTTCGTACAGAGCGTTGAACGGATTTTCGATGGGTACTCGACGGACGGAGGAGAAACCGGCTTCGGCGCTCAACTCGCGCAACTTCGGCTCATGGAGGCCAGCCGCTCCAAGCCCTTCACCACCCTCGGCAAGCGCGGTTGTCATGCAGTAGACGATGCTTGAACCGTGAAGAAACACACCGACCGGTCCGGCATTCTCTTCGAGATGCTCAGAACTGTTGAAATCGAGACAGACGAAGAGCCCGTCGGGGCGGAGACCTTGCTTGATCGCGCGGAGGAACGTCGCCGGATGCGCCGCATCATGAACGACGTCGAACGCCGTTACGAGATCGAAGGTCTCCGGCAGTCCGTTTTCGATGTCGAGACGTTCGAATCGAATGCGGTCGCCGACGCCTTCCGCGGAGGCGCTTTCACGCGCGCTGGCGAGCGATGCTTCGACCAGGTCATACCCAACGAAACTTGAAGCCGGGAACGCCTTTGCAAGCCGAATCAGCGCTCCACCTCGCCCGCAGCCCACGTCGGCGACCAGCGCGCCTTGCTCCAGTTTCGCCAGGGCGTCTGGAATCGCCGGGATCCATTCCTGAACGAGAAAGTTGTCGAACCAGGAAGAGGTGTTGCGTCCCATCCCGCCGAACCAGTCGTCGTCATATGCTGAAATCGGGATTCCCGTCCCGCTACCGAATGCGTCTGCCAGCCGGTCGCCGAGGCGGAAGACGCTGCGGAACTGTTGGTAAAAGCCGGCCAAGAAGAACGGGCTCCCCTCTTCAGAAACGATCAACGCGTGTTCGGGCGGCAAGGTGAACCGCTGGGTCGTCGGGTCATAGTCGACGTATCCAGCGCTTGCCATCGCAGCCAGCCACTCCCGTGAGTAATGGCCATCGATGCCGGCCCTGGCCGCGAGCTCACCCGCGGTCGCTGGTCCGCGCACAGCCAGATTTTGGAAGAGGTGATACCGGTCGCCAATGCTCGCGAGCCAGACGGTGATCATTCCGCTAAGGTCACCCATCGCCTTGCCGAAGAACCCTTCGGCCTTTTCCATGTCGAGCGCCGCCGGCTCGACTGCTATTCCCGCTGTCACAGAATGCTCTCCTTTCGTAACATCGAATCATCGACGTCACTCTATGGAGAGCGGCCGGGCCCAACATCGTCGAAAGTGACGAGATTTTCGCCAGCGCCTACGGATATTTCCTTCGCGAACTGAGTTGGTTGCGTAGAAATGAGGACTTTCGGAGCTTATCGCACGACAGGACCTGCAGGACTTTCAGCGGACTCGTCAACGCCTTGGCGAGTTAGTCCCTTCTCGGTGGCCCAGACAGCGACCTGCGAGCGGGAGGAGAAACTGAGTTTTGACAAGATGTTCGCCACATGGGAAGCGACCGTGCGTTCGCTCACGATCAGCTCATCGGCAATCGCCCGGTTTGACATCCCGCGGGCGATGAGCGATGCGACGTCGCGTTCACGCGCGGTGAGTCCATCATACGACTGCTTTGCTGCCTTGAGCGCGGTCGGCAGGTGCTTCGTAGGCATGAGCGCTTCAGTCGCCGCGATGAACTGGTCGCGCGCCGAGGCAATGCCAAGCTCAGGAATCGGTTCTTCCGGGATGGTCGCGACAATCTGGCTGACGACGGCGCGAGCCTTTGCAAATGCCTCACTCGCTGCGGTGCGAGATGAGCGCGCCAGTTCTGCCTGACCATGGACGACATAAATCCGCCACAGTAATGCGCGTCCCTGGCGACGTTGTGCTTCGTGCTCCGCCCGCTCCAAGACCGAGACTGCTTCGTCGACGCGGCTAAGCGCCGCCAACACCCGTCCTCGTATCGCCAACAACATCGGGTTCGTACCGGCGGTTTCCTTCGCGGATGCGGATGGAAGGTGATTAAGAAAGGTAAACGCCGTAGCAGGATCACCTCGATTGAGCGCCAATTCTGTCCTCGCCAACCAACTCAGGCGGTCGAACCAGGAACCAGTCACCTTGTCGGGATCATGTATTGCGTCAATGATCGCTTCGGCTCCCGTGTGATCGCCTTTCAGACTATGTGCCCGTGCGAGGGAGAGGTTTATCAGTTGGAACCAATACAAGGAGCCGACTTCTTGTGCCAGCGCCGCCGCATGTTCGAGCTGGCGCTGCGCCGCATCGTACACGCCGAGTTCGTTCCCCATCGCGCCGATCGAGAACTGGCCTCCAGCTTGCCACTGCTTGTGGTCAATCTCCTCTGAAATTCGCAGGGATCCGCGAACCGCTTGCAGCGCCCGACCGTAATCGCCGACGGCATAGAAGCAATACGAGCTGTCGAGGAGGGCAAACGCTTCACCTGATCGCCAACCGATGTCTCTCGCGATCGCGACCGATTCGTCTACCCTGGCCAGGGCCACTTCAACATCCAGGTCCGCGGAAACATCGAGCATGATCGGATGCGGCACGGCCAACAGCGCGGACATGATCAGGCTGTTCACGAGCCCGCGCCGATCGCCGATTTCACGGTAAAGCGTGATGACCTGATCGTATGTGCGTACGGCATCGGACGCATCGCCGGCCTGCCCACGCGACATCGCAAGCAGGTCGAGCGAATCGGCGATCCCCTGGCGGTCTCCGGCCTCGCGAAACGCAGCCAACGCCTCTTCGTGAAAACGACAAGCCTCGTGCGGATGTCCGGTATTCATGTACCAGTTGCCGACTCGATTCAGACTCGAGGCGACTTTGAGCGGATCTCCGATTTCACGGGCGAGGGCAAGTGCCTCGGCGAAGTATTCGCCCGATGTACTGTAATCCCGCGACGCCCAAAGAAATCCCAGGTCGAGGTGCGCCTGCCAAGTGCGGTCGCGGTCGTTTATCGAGCGTGAAGCCGCGAGCGCTTTCTCGTGATCTGCGCGCGCGCTTTCGAATTCGCCAAGGGTTTCGAAGGACTGCCCCCGCGCCCGATAGAGATCTGGTTGGAGTGGAAGCCCAAGGGCATCTGCAGCATCCAGCGCCCGCGTGAAGTGCTCCACGGCGGCCCGCGGACTGTACATCGCTTGCGCCCGCACTCCAGCGCGCCGGGCATACTCCAACGTTTTTTGCCAATCGGCCGCTTCCGCGAAGTGCAGCGCCAGGTCTGCAATATGGGCATCTGTCTGGACACCGTATCGTCGCTCGATCGCTTCGCCCACGCGGCGGTGAAGCGTTTGCCGCTCTCGTGCCAGCAGCCCACTGTAAATTGCCTGGCGTGTCAAGGCATGGCGGAAGGCAAAACGGTCAGCCGACTCCTCGACCACCAGTTGCGCCGCCAACAGTTCCTTCATTTCAGCCAGCAGTTCGTCCTCTTCGATCTTCATCAGATCTTGGAGGAGGCCAAAATCGAAGCCCCTGCCGGTGACGGCCGCGAGTTCGATCAGTCGCTGGGCGGCAGGACTGATCCGCTCGACGCGAAGTCGGACCGTGTCCTGCACACTCCGTGGCACGCGCAGGTTCGACACGTTCTTCCGGTTCCATGCGCCGTCGGCGAAGTAGATCTCTCCTTCAGCAACCAGCGCTTTCAGCGTCTCTTCGACAAAAAACGGATTGCCATCAGTTAAGGTCGATATCTTTTCCAGCAAGTCAGCGCGAATAGGGCGACCTACCTCGAAAATCGCGCGCACCATAGCATCGATATCGGCAGCGGAAAGCCGGTCGAGTCGAAGCTCCAAACCGAGGCGACGCCGGTCGAGTTCGGCAAGCACATGCGCAAGCGCAGGTTGAATCTCATCGTTGCGGTATGTCAGCAGCAAAAGAATCGGGAACGGCGCGATCCGGTGGGCAAGATGAAGAAGTCCCTCAAGGCTCGCGTCATCACTCCAGTGCAGGTCTTCAAAAATGACGAGAAGAGGAGCGCGGATCGACATTTCCCGCAGGAGCGCGACGAACGCGTCAAAAAGTCGCCGTCGATCCTGTTCCGGATCAAATGCGTTTGGCAGGTCAGCTACGCGCGAACGCGCGGCGATTTCGGGCAGGAGTTGGAGCAACGCCGGCGCTGTTTCGTTCAGCGTTTCCGCGAGTTCTCCTGGGGCCGATGCGGTGGCGAATGACTGCAGAAGATCGATTGTTGGGGCGAACGGAAGTGAGCGATCCGGTTCGAAGCAGTGCCCCTGAAGGATTTCGAAGCCGAGTCGCTGTGCCCGCGCTTTCGCGTCGGCCACAAGGCGCGACTTTCCGATCCCAGCTTCTCCCGTGACTAGGAGCGTCAACCTCGCCCCCTGACGGGCCTGGTCGAGGCAGCGCCCTACCGCGTCGAGGGCCGCATCGCGACCGACAATGATCGGGCAAATTATCGGTTGATCAAGCATGGTTGCCATGACTGTCGTTGGACGGCTATGAGCAAGCAACCCAGTGTGACAAAGAGTGTACAGGAGCAATGGCGCCGCGGGATTCAACGATTGACTGAAACTGAGCCTCGGATCAAGTCTCGACTTCATTTGCGCTTAACGTGCACGCTCCAAACTGATCTTGGAGGTTTGCCGTGACCGCAATGGAAACTCCAATCGAACTCGGCATGTATCGCACGGAAACGGCGAGATCGATTCTCGCTGTCGACGGCATCGCGAAATCATTCGGGGACGTCGTCGCCCTCCGCGCGCTCTCCTTCACCGCTCAGTCCGGCGAGATCATCGGCCTGCTCGGTCCCAATGGCGCAGGGAAGACGACCGCGATTCGCATCCTCTCGACAATCCTGGCGCCAAGCAGAGGATCGTTCACGCTGGACGGGATCCCGCACACGAGATCAGTCGATATTCGCCGCCGAATCGGCGTGCTGCCAGAGAGCGCCGGCTATCCAGTGTCCTGGACTGGAGGCGAGTTCCTTCGGTACTACGCGCGGCTGTTCGGACATGCACCGCAATTCGCAAAAGAGGTCGCCGCGTCTCTCCTGAGTGACGTTGGCCTTACCGCAAGGGCCGGATCGCCGATTGGTGAGTACAGCCGGGGTATGAGGCAACGATTAGGCGTTGCTCGCGCACTGGTCAACGACCCTCAACTGATCTTTCTCGACGAACCAACCTTGGGTCTCGATCCAGCCGGGCAGCGGCAGATGCTCGAATTGATTCGTGACCTGGCGCGGCGACGTGGCGCCACGGTCATCTTGAGCACGCATTTTCTCGACGAGGTTGAAGAAGTTTGCTCGCGGGTGATGATCCTGAACCGAGGCGAAGTAATCGCCGAAGGAACGATCGCCGAAATCTTGCAGCGCGCCGCTCCCGCGACCACCCGACTCCGCGTGCCGCCTGAACTGCAGGAGGTCGCGTTGAACGCGCTGACGCGGGCGGATGGAGTCACGGCCGCCACCGCGGTCGATAGCGAGCAAGGCTGGTTGACCGCGAGCTTCGATGTCGGCTGGCTCGATCAACATCCGCAGCCTGGAATGAACAGTGCCCTGCTCTCGTTGACTACTGTCAACGTCCCGGTCCTTTCCTTTGAGCGCGAGGGTGGACGGTTGAGCGATGCGTTCCTTGCCTTAACGGAGGAGAAGCCATCGTGACGGCAACGGGCGTCCAAGCAAGAACCCGTCAACCGGCGACTTCAAGGCCCGCTGCCGGATGGGCGGTGGTAGCGGGGCAGGAACTGCGCGATCTTTGGCTTGCCGGTCGCGGTCTCATCCTCGTGCTGACGTTCAGTCTGTTGCTCAGTGTGCTCACCTACCTTACGGCGGCCAACAAAGAGCTGAACCTCCTCGATCAGAAAGATTCCGTGAACGTGATCATGCAGATCACGTTGGCGATTGGCATCGCCTTGAGCCTGCTCCTCAGCGCCGATGCGATCAGCGGCGAGCGCGAGCGCGCAACGCTGGAGACCCTCTTGCTGACTCCGCTGAGACCGCGCGAGATCGCCATTGGCAAACTATTGGCAACACTTTCAGTTTGGCCGGTTATTCTCGTGGTCTCCATGCCTTATCTCTGGGTATTGAGAACTGGCCGCAGTCTCTTTCTCGACGCAATCGGTTCCGGGCTCGTGGTTGGCACCCTCCTCGCTCTTGGGTTTGCGTGCATCGGAATCATCGTCAGCACCCTCTCGTCCTCGAATCGGGTCAGTCTCGCCGTCAGCTTCTTTGTCTTCATTGTCATGGTTGCGCCGTCGCAGCTCCCCGGCGGATTGGGCAAAGGCTGGCTCGGCGAACTCCTCACCCGCAGTAACCCAGTGACAGCGGGAACCAGTTTTCTCGACAAGGTCATCGTTAGCAATCACTCGTGGAGCCAGGAAGCTCATTTCCTGGTGGCTCCCGCTGTCTTTGCCTTGCTCGCGACTGCTGCGGCCTATGTGGTCACAGCGCGGATCCGGCTGTGAGAAGGGAACGGACTATGTGGCGCCTTCCATCGCTGGTTCCGGCGTTTGTTTTCGCAGTGCTCGTGATGACGGTTTCCTCACGGGCTTCCGGGGTCACACACGCCGCTGCGCAAGGAGCCGGCTCACCGGTTCCCGCAAACGATCTCGTAGTAACGGTTAGCGAGTCCAACGTCTCCAAGCTCACCGGCGAGTCGTTTTCCTTCACATCGACGATCAGCAATAATGGTTCGACCGCAACACCACCGTTGATCGCGAATTTGAATTTCACGAGCCTTGACAACAATACCTATATCGACCCCGAAGACTGGTCACCGCAGCGAACGATGGCGATCGATCCGCTTGAACCTGGCGCTTCGGTCACTAAAACCTGGAAAGTCAATCCGATCCTGGAAGGGGAGGTCGCCGCCTACATCGTGATCCTGCCCAAATCTGACGCTCTGACCACCCAACCGCTCAGCACAAGCCCCGCCATTCATATCCATGTCGGCGCGCAACGCAGTCTCAACCCCGGCGGCGTCCTACCCGTGACCCTCGCCGTGCCTGGTGTGCTTGCGGCAACCTTTGTCGGTCTGCGCGTCTCCCGCGGCAAGCGCCGCACTTAAGACGCGACTCCACACGCAGCTGGGGCGTTTTCACACCGGACAATCCAACCCCGCGGTACTCGACTTGCTGTTACCGTAGGAACAATCGACGTCAGCGCTTTCTCACGAAATCGCGCGATGAGACTCTATTTGGTGTGGGCACAACATTGCGAGAGGAACGAAGAACAATGGCGATCTCTACCATCCCCGGATTTCCCCGCATCGGCGATAACCGGCAACTGAAGTGGGCGCTCGAAGGATGTTGGTCTGGAAAGAAAACCGCGGACAATCTCAACCAAGTTGCCCGCGACGTTCGCCGCGCAAATCACAAACTGCAAATCGGGGCTGGGATCGACCTCCTCCCGGTCAACGACTTCTCGCTGTATGACCAGATGCTCGACACGATCGCGCTCGTCGGCGCTGTCCCAGATCGGTATGGCTGGTCGGGCGATTCGGTCGATCTCGACACGTACTTCGCGATGGCTCGCGGTCGTACTGGCGAGCGTCAGGCGTTGGCCATGGAGATGACGAAGTGGTTCGACGCCAACTATCACTATCTCGTGCCCGAACTCGAACCCGGCATGCGATTTCGATTGGCATCTTCCAAACCATTTGACGAATTCGCGGAAGCGCAGGAAGAAGGCATCCCAGTCAAGCCCGTCCTGCTCGGTCCACTCACGTTCCTTCTCCTTGGCAAGGAAACGGAGGCAGGATCGCCGCTCGATCTCATCGACTCACTCCTTCCCATCTATCAAGAGGTCGTGGCGCGGTTGGCCTCGGCGGGCGCTAAGTGGATCCAATTTGACGAACCTGTGCTCGTCCAAGACCGTACACCGGCCGAACTCGAAGCGCTTTCGAAAGTCTATGAAGCACTTGCCGGTGCGAAGGGAAACGCCAAACTCCTCGTTCAAACCATGTACGGGCACGTTGGCGAGGCCCACCAAACACTCATTGGACTACCGGTCGATGGCATCGGTCTTGATTTCGTCCGTGGCCCGAGAAATCTCAGCCACCTCGCGGATCATGGGTTCCCGTCCGATAAGTGGCTGTCGGCTGGCGTCGTCGACGGAAGAAATGTCTGGGTCAACGATCTCAGCGCGTCACTCGATCTCCTCGATCAAATCCAAGAGCACGTTTCCTCCGAGCGTTTGATGATCTCATCCTCCAGTTCGCTGTTGCACGTCCCGTACGATGTCCAGGCCGAAACGGACCTGAATCCTGAAATACGATCGTGGCTCTCGTTCGCCGTGCAGAAGCTAGACGAGATTGTGCTCCTGACAAAGGCGGTCAACGAGGGTCGCGCATCGATCGCAACAGAGCTCGACGCCAACCGCAAGATCATCGAGAACCACGAGCAGTCTGCATTGCGTCACAACCCCGCCGTCCAAAACCGCGCGCGCAGTCTCTCTGCCGACGACCAGAACCGGACTAGTTCCTATTCTGTCAGAGCGGCAGCACAGCAACGGCGTCTTGGCCTGCCGCTCTTGCCGACAACGACGATCGGATCGCTGCCTCAGTTCGCAGAACTGCGGGCAGTGCGCCATCGATTTGAAACGGGCGAGATCGACCAGACAACGTATGAGACCTGGCTCGAAGGTCAGATCAGAGAAGCGATTGAGTTTCAGGATCGAATTGGCATCGATGTATTGGTCCATGGTGAGCCCGAGCGGAACGACATGGTCCAGTACTTCGGCGAGCGGTTGGAAGGTATCGCTTTCACCCGCCACGGTTGGGTCCAGAGCTACGGTTCACGATACGTTCGGCCGCCGATCATCTACGGCGACGTTCAGCGCGCTGGACCGATCACTGTCCGCTGGACAACCTTTGCCCAGGGACTTACCTCACGTCCGGTCAAGGGGATGTTGACCGGCCCCGTGACAATATTGAACTGGTCCTTTGTGCGCGACGATCAACCTCGCTCCGAGACATGCCTCCAGATCGCTCTCGCAATCAGGGATGAAGTTGCGGACCTCGATGCTGCCGGCATTGCCACGATCCAGATCGATGAGCCCGCGCTTCGCGAAGGTCTGCCTTTGCGCAAGGCTGACTGGAATGCGTATCTCGATTGGGCAACCGCCTGTTTCCGCATTTCCGCTTCGGCCGCGCGCGACGAAACCCAGATCCACTCCCACATGTGCTACAGCGAATTCGGCGACATCATCGACGCGATCGCCGCACTCGATGCCGATGTGATTTCGATTGAAAACGCCAGATCCGACAACGAATTGCTCCACGTGCTACGCCACCACGGATATGACAACGCGGTCGGTCCCGGCGTCTACGACATTCACTCGCCGCGCGTTCCTTCGAAGGAGGAGATCGTGGCCAACCTCCGAGCGACATTGGATGTGCTCGATCCGAAGCAGGTCTGGATCAATCCCGATTGCGGTCTCAAGACCCGGCGCTGGGAAGAGGTCGAGCCCGCACTGGAGCACATGGTCGATGCAGCGGAAGAGATGCGCGAGGCGCTCGTGACCACACGATAACGACGTCGCTTCGTCGTATCTCAGGCTCTACACAGGTCTCGATAGGTTATCGAAGCGTTGATTTGTTGCTCGCTCCTGGTGTCTAGCATGGTTTTGTTCTGGTCTGCCAGAACTTTGTGTCTTTCTGGCAACCACCGCAAGGGAAGGAGAGGACAACCATGCGCTACCAAGAGGAGATTCAACATCGTCGGCTTGGGCGGCGTCGCCTCTTAGGGATTGCGGGCGGCACGCTTGCGGCGACCGCCCTTGGGTCTTGGGGATTAACCGGCGCCCGAATCGCGCGAGCGCGCGAACTCCCAAATTTCAACCAAGCGGCAGGATTCGGAACGCTCGTGCCCGATCAGAAGGGTCGCCTCGCCCTACCTCCGGGATTCCAATACCGCGAGCTTTCGCCCGAAGGCAGCAAGCTGACAAACGGCGATATTGTCCCCAGTTGGCACGATGGATCGTATGCGTTTGCCGGTCCCAACGGCACAACGATTCTCGTTCGCAATCACGAAATCACGACCGAACCCAACGATATTCCCACTGTTTACGGTGTTCCTGGCAAAAATCCCTACTCGACGGATGTCTTTGGGGGCACAACGGCGGTTGTCGTCGGACCCGATCGGAAAGAACTCCAGAGTTTTGTCGCCTCCTCTGGCACGGTTTCCAATTGCGCTGGCGGCGCAACACCTTGGGGCACCTGGCTCACGTGTGAGGAAGCGACGTCTCAAGGGCTGAAGGACGACGACGGGATCACCACCCTCAAGCCGCACGGCTACGTCTACGAGGTCGATCCAAACGACCCCGAAAATGAGCTCTCACGGACTCCGATCAAGGAAATGGGCCTGTTTTCTCACGAAGCCGTCGGCTTCGATACTGACACTGGCATCGTCTATCTGACCGAAGATGGCGATACCGATGCTGATCCCGCCGATCCTAAGAAGGACACCGGTGGCAGCTTCCTCTATCTCTTCATTCCGAACGACCTGAGTAAGCGTCCAGGCGCACTCCAGAAAGGTGGCAAACTCCAGGCGCTCAAGGCGGTCGAGATCCCACCATCCAACGACGCCGATCTCTTCGATCAAGGTCAGCGCCTCGGCGTGGTTTGGGTCGATGTCGACGCCGAAGGTCCCACCGAGGACGCGCTAGCCAAGGACTGCCTGCATTTCAACCGATTGGAAGGCGCCTATTTCTCAGGCGGCGCCCTCTGGTTTTGCGACACCAATGGTGGCGAACAACGCCTGGGTCAGATCTTTCGCTATATCCCGAGCACGAACACGCTCGAACTCTTCTATGAGGGTGATGACGGAGCCGGCATGCCGGGCGGCGACGGCGGAACCGACTTCGCGCGCTTGGAGAGTCCTGACAATATCACCGTGACTCCGTGGGGCGACGTGCTGGTGGCCGAAGACGGCGGCGGCGTCAACCGGCTGATCGGGTTCACCCCGGAAGGCGAAAGCTACGTTCTCGCGCTTCACAACCTCCCGGATCCGTTCCTGAAAGATGAAGGTCTTCCCGAAAACTTTCGGTCGGAGGTCACCGGACCAACATTCTCTCCGGACGGTCAAACACTTTTCTTCAACGTTCAGGTGCCGGGAACAACCTTTGCTGTCTGGGGTCCATTCCCTGCTGGAAGCGCAGCACGACAACGGCAAATGAGCTTCGCCGCACCCCCGCCCGGTCTCGCTACATACCTGACAGGCGAGCTGCGCGAAGCCGCCGACCGGCACCGCGTCAGCGTTCTCGAGGCGGCTGCCTTCCATCGCCTCGGCGTGCCAATTCTTTAAAGATTCAGCGCGCAATCCGACAAATCTGAACGAGGGGCCGGTTGCTAATCAACCGGCCCATGTTCGTCCAGAGCATTCCTTCATCCCGTTGGATCGATATACTTTACTTGTCGATCATGTTCCGTAGTACCGGCTTGGATTCCGCCGGGCACTATTCGCCCGACGAAAATGCCACAGACCGCGACGGATTCATGCTGAGAACGAATTGCGCAGAGGGAGCATTCATGACTGAAACAGTCGTCAAGGACGTCATCAACTACCTCGCTGGCATTGACGAAGACTCGTCCGTCGCCGAGCTTCGTCGCCAGAAACCCGATCTCGTTCAGTTCGCTCAAGGCAGCTATGACGCGCTCCTTGAACCGGCGGACCCGGAAACGGTCTCGCTGTTCGAGCGTCACGCGATTGCATTTCGAGTCGGGCTTTTGACCAACTTCGAGGATGTTGCCGCCTGGCATCGCCGGCGATTGGAATCGCTCGGAACATCCGCCGCGACAATCGATGCGATCGTTGCCTTTCCGAACGGCGCCGGACTGGAACCGCGGGTCGAAGCGCTCCTCGCGCATACCGACCGGGTCACCATTGCTCCAGGTTCGGCGGAGCCGGAACATATCGAGCAATTGAAAGCGGCCGGCCTCACGCCGAAAGCGATTGTTACCATCGGTCAGCTCATCGGATTCTTGGGTTATCAAGTGCGGGCAATCGCGGTTGCGCGCGCATTCGCGGAGGAAGAACGATGAGCCCACGACAACGACTGAAGTTCTCGATCAATCGATTCGACTGGCAACCGTGTCCGAGACAATCGCAGAAGTCGAGTCGACTCCCGATCAATGGCAAGTGATCGACGATGTCGTTCCGAAAATGAAGTCGAATCCCTACTATCTTCTCCTTGCCCAAGATCCGGAGCCATTGCGCCAGCGCACTGGACTCTTCAATGGCATCATGCAAGACGAAGGCGGTTCTCCTCGGTCTGATCGCGAGCTGGCCGCGGTCGCGACCTCTCGCGTCAATGGCTGCGTCTTCTGTGCGGCTGTTCACGCCAGCGCCTACAATCAACTAACAGGCGATACTGAGCAAATCCAGCGCTTGCTTGATGACGGCGTGGATACGGAGTTGCGAGATCGTGAACGGGCGATTGTCGATATCTCCGTCAAACTGACCGAAGATCCGGCAGGGTTCAACGCAAAGGACTTCCGGCCGCTTCGCGACCTCGGTCTAACGGATCTCGAGATTTTGGACGTCACTAACGGGGCAGCGATCTTTGCCTGGGCAAATCGGCTACTGCAAACGCTTGGGGAAAGTACGATTCCCGAAGCGGCGCCGGCTTAGTCACATTTCGCACCGGGGACAGGAACGACAGATAAAGGCGGCAGGGAGCACAGACTGATGACGGTTGATCGGAGACTACGCCTCGGGTTCTTCACCTATCTCGAGGGGAACAAACCGCAAGCTGAGACCTATGCGGAGACCATGGAAATCTTTGTCGCCGCTGACGAGCTTGGCTTTGATATAGCCTGGGTGGCGCAACACCATTTCGGCCATCACGGTGGTCTCCCATCGCCGTTCGTCTTCTTCGCCTCGGCCGCCGAGCGTACTCGCCAGTTGAGTTTCGGTACGGCTGTCGTTACCCTGCCGCTCGAAGATCCGATCCGTGTCGCCGAAGATGCCGCGGTGTTCGAGGCGCTCTATCCGGGCCGGCTCCAGTTGGGAGTGGGGACTGGTTTTGCCAGTCCTCAGGTTATGACGACCTTTGGGCGCGACGGGGTCGATCGCCGGGAGTTCTACCACGCGGCGCTTGATCGTCTGATGCCCGCATTTGAGGGACAGCCGCTCAATGACGACGGCGACTCCCTCAATCCGCCCGCTCCCAACCTTCGCCACCGAATCTTGGAATCACCCGCCCATCCTGACCGCGTCGCTGAGGCCGCCCGCCGTGGCAACGGGCTTCTCCTCTCGCGGGTGGCGATCGGAACCGGTCTCACGCCTACTCCTGAGGTGCAAGTCCCTCTTGTCAATCGCTACCTCGAGTACCTTCCCCCAGGCGTCGAACCGCGGATCGGTCTCTCCCGATCCGTCTATCCGACTCATCATCCCGACATCGCCCTCAGCGATCTCACCGCCGGCATCCAGGCATCCATGCCCAACCAGGTCCGGCAAAATCCAGGTCTCGCGAATCTCTCGATGCCCGAACTTTTTGCCCACTACAACATCCACCACGGTTCACCAGACGCCGTCATCGAGACCCTTTCCCGCGAACCACTTCTCGATCAAATCACCGATTTGATCTGCCAGGTTTCGCCCGGCATCCCATCGCTTTCACAAACACTGGAGGCCATCGAGCTCCTCGCCACCGAAGTCGCTCCGGCCATCGGCTGGCAGCCAGCCCGCGAATCTGCAGGGGTGTCAATTCGGTAGTCAAAGCGACGACAAATCACACTCGTGCCGCAGCGTAAGCATTCCCATGGGACTCTCAGGCAACGTCCAGGGAATGTGGAGCAAGCACGTTTACCGTGATTTGTAGTAAAAAGGGCTGCAAATCACAGAACCATGACTAATCGACACACCGCAGTCGAAGGAGGGGAAGCTTCGATGGTAGGAGACGTTGAGTCGAAAAACTCACGCCTTAGATCGCGCCTGGAAACGGACAAGGTTGTTGCGTACCCACGATTGGGCATTCGCGCATTGCCCCGGTTACCTAGGCTGAAGGTTTCCGGAGTTCGGGTGATGGTCTTATTGACGCTCGCGGTTGCAGCCGTGATGCTTCCGATGGCCATCGATCCACCGGGCAACGCCCAGGCGTCTTATACAACGACCATCGCCACCGACGCGCTCAATTTGCGCGACGTGCCCAGTACCGATGGCGAAGTCCTCGCGAAAATGTATGAGGGCGAAAAGGTCGAAGTCCTCGACGGTCCGATCGACGGCGGCTGGTACGAAGTCGCCTACGGCGACTTCACAGGCTATGCCTACGGGGATTACCTCGATCTCGGCGGCGTCGGCGGCGGTGGATCGAGCGGCGAGCGCTGGATCGACGTCGATCGCTCCAGCGAGCGTGTCAATCTTATGGAGGGCGATACGCTTGTTGCCTCGTATTGGGCCGCTATGGGCTGGGATCAGACGGACGACGGCTATTACGCCACCGCCAACGGCTCCTATTACGTCTTCGAGAAGAACGCTGATCTCACCTGGACAGACTACGGAAAGGCCTATATCGCAGACTGGGTCGGCTTCGATCCCGACCGCGCCAACGGTTTCCATTCGTATTCGCTAGACGAGAACGGGTACTTATTGCCTGGCGGCGATGGACCAACCGGCGGTTGCGTCGCGTTAGATCCCGCCTATGCCGACGCCGTCTATAACTTTGCCGAGATCGGGATGCGCGTCGAGGTGCATTGGTAGCGACCTTGGCTGCAGAGAAGCGGCGATACGCCTTTCTCAAAGCTAGTAGGTAACTCTGCGAAACACAAAGTCGTGCAATCCGTCGCTAGGGCGCGCCCTCAGTTGAGGCGGATCGCCGAGGCGGCGGGGTGGGCGCCGGCCAGGAAGTTGCGCTCGGTGTCGTCATAACGCGTGGCGATCCCTGGAACGACTTGAGCTTGCAGAAGAAGTTCTCGACCAGATGCCGAGCGCTGTGCATCTCTCTGCCCAGTCATTCCGTTTAGGTCCGTGTGCGCAGGGAACGTCGCTTCAGCGACAAGGATGCCCTTGTCGCTGAAGCGACCGCATCATTACGACCTCGCCACCGATGAGCGAGAGGAACTGAAGGCGTTCCGGTTCCTAGTCATCCAAATCGACGACTGGCAGGCCGTGGACGCCGAGGATGGTGGAGATCTCGCTGCCGTGATGGATGTCATGTTCGAGCACACCCCAGATGATCGACTGGAGCGAAACTGCGGGCCTCACTTCTCCAGCCTGCCGCGCCGCATCCAGCCACATCTGGGCGTATGGCTGGAGCGCAGGCTCGACCAGTTTCGCGTGGCGCACACGTCCCGCCTGATCCAAGCGGCGGGACGACCTGTTCAAGATCGGCAGGGGTCAGGCGGGCAAGCGTCTCCTCGATCATCTGCCAGGTCTTCTCCAGTCCGGCAACAAGTTCTGCCGCCGTGTGGCATGGATCCACGTCCGCCTCACAGACTCCCAGCGCCCATAATTCGAGGGGAGTCAGATCGTCGCCCCCCTCGCCCATCCGCGCATGGAACCACCAGGCGCGATTGGCGACGATATGCGTCGCGTACATGCCAATCGACCAGTGGCGCGGCGTGGTGCGCAAGGCAAGCTGCTCTACTGTGAGGGGCGCGATGGCCGCGACAAGACGCTGCTGGTATCTCCCCCAACCCGCGTAGAAGGGGAGGAGTGAAAGCTGCTGTTCTGTCATGATAGGCACTCCTTGCTCTCTTCTGAGAGAAAGAACGGCACGATCGGCTCAACACGCGCGAGGGAACGATTCCTCGCGCATGCCGGGCGGAGCGCGACTTAGCGCGCATCCCTCCTGGGAGACACGCGATCGATTGAGGCAAGAATGGACCTGTCCGCTTCACTGTTCGAATCGGAAGCAGGATGGGGTTAGCAGCAAACCGGCATCGGTGTCAAACCTTCCCAGTAAATGAGTGACGACGTCGCTACTATACAGGGAGAGCTGATCCTGCCAAGGATGGATCGGCGAACTCGCGAACCCGATCCGGGACGCGCGGGATCGGGAGAGGAGGGATACACGGGCACATGACACGGGCGGACCAGCAAAATACTTGCCACCTGGCAAGTCGAACGGTTACTAGCGACAGTTTCATTTCTCGGCCTAACTGGCTCAGGAACCGACATGTTGCGGCTTCAACCGCGATCCCTCGGGAATTAATCCTGTCGATTCTCCGAGCGGTTGCGAGAGCCAAACCGCGAAGTTCTCGCCGATGTGAAACGACTCGCGATGGACTGTCAACCCCGCGATGATCGCAGGGCAGACTTTATCCGTGCAGAACCACGGAATGATGTCGACATAGTCCGCCCCATGCGCGTTGGCAACCTTCTTCTCATTTGCGTTGTGATCCGTCTGTACCCCGGCGGCGCGCGGCGTATTGCAGGCCGGCACGTTGTCGGGCTGGTCGTTCAAGCAATCGATCCCCGGTTTCGAGGGATAGGCCATGTCTCCAAGCACGATGATCTTTTTCGTGTCTGGCGTAATGCGATCGATCATCTCGCCTAGACCGCCTTGCCACGCTTCCTCGGAGCCGTCGTACATTGGTTTGCCATCAACCGACATGGGCACGAACTTGTAGGCGCTAGTGAGGATAACGAGATCAGGTTGGATTTGTTGAATCTTCTCGAGGGCAAAGTCTCTGAATTTGTCGCACTCGGTGTATTCCCGGTTCAGTGTGCGCGAGAAGACTTTGTAATCAGGGACCGGGCATCCCGGCTTCGTCAATTGCGCGACGCGCCAATGCTCTTGTTTACCAATCACATCGAATGCAGGGATCCACATCGCCGCGTGCGAATCGCCATAGACCACCACTGTTCGATTCGCGTTTTGATCTCCGTGAATGCAGACGGAAGAGGTCGTGTCCTTCCGGGTCACATCGCATTCCTTGCTATACGCTGGGTTTGCGATGCGCTTCGGTTGATCCGGCCAATCTTTGACCGACACTCCGTCCGCCACGGCCTTGAGCACTTCGGCCGTCGTGGGAAGGTCATCGGGATCTCGTTCTTGGCCAGCACTTCACCGCGCACCGGGTGTGATTGAATCATCCAGCCTGAGAAGCCAAAGGTGACAAAAGACCAAACATGCGCCAACCGCGACACTCGCCAGCGCGGGCCGCGCCTTCAAAAAGCTGGAGTCGCGCACCGGGTGCTCGAGGATCACAAACGTCGCGGCCGAAAGCGCTACCGCCACCACACAAAGTCCGAGATTTTCGGTGAGGGTGAGATCGCGCCCCGCCCAGCCCGCAACGACGATCAAGACCGGCCAGTGCCAGAGGTAAATGGAATAGGAAAGCTTCCCGAACCATTGAAACGGGCGCTGCTTCAGCAGAATCTCCGCACCACCGCCTTGCGCGATCGTGCCACCGCCGACGGCGAGCACCGTCGCCAGAACCGGCAAAGCGACCTCGTAACTGGGGAATGGCGTCGTCGACGTAAAGAGGAATCCTGTCGCGATAATCGCCGCGACGCCGATCCAGCTCATAACGACACCGAGCTTGCGCGGAAGTCTCAGGAGCCACGTCGTCCCGACAGCCAAGAGCGCGCCGGCGCCAAGCTCGCACGCGCGAGTGAAGGGCGAAAAATAGGCAACCGTGCCATCTTGGGGAGTGATCTTGATCGACCAGAGGAACGAGCCGGCGATGATAACTGCCAGCGCCACACCGAGCTTGATCCGGATCGGAACTCGTTTGGCAACGAGCGCGATGAGAATCATCAGCCCTGGCCAGACCATGTAGAACTATTCCTCGACTGCCAGCGACCAAAAGTGCTGAATCGGAGACGGCGGCAGTTGCGACCCGAAATAGTCTGTCCCCTGATTGATGAACCGGAAGTTGCTCGCGAAGAGCGCCGCCCATTGGGCGTCGACGGCGATTGTGTGCGCTCGAGCTTCGCCAAGGAAGAGAAACGATGCGAGCACCGTCGCAATAAGGACCAGCGACCCGGCAGGAAGCAATCTCCGGGCGCGGCGAGCATAGAAACGGGTCAGCGAGACATGACCACTCGTTTCAAGCTCTTTGAGAAGAAGTCCTGTGATCAGGAACCCAGAAAGCACGAAGAAGACATCGACGCCGATGAAGCCGCCGCTGAGCGCGGCGAGTCCGGCGTGATCGAACACGACCAGGAGGACCGCGATCGCGCGGAGTCCTTCGACGTCTGGACGAAATTTCCGATCCTCTCGGGAAGCCGCGGTGCTCGTGCGCGACGCGATGATGGTTGGGACGGCAACGTTCAAGGCGAGTCTCCGTAAGCCGTCAGGCGAAACTCAAAACACAAACTCAGCCACTCAGTCGATGAATCTCGACCGCTGTCTCCGATCATGGTGACCACGTTGTCGTCATGAGATTCCGCAATTCTCTTACCTCGTCGCCCTGGCGGCTACCTCGACTGTCGCGAAAGTTACCGAAAGGAACGGCAGTTCTGCCGTGATTACGGTCAGTTTTCTCCTCCATGAATGTAGGCAACTTTACCGAACAAAATGTTCCTCTCGCGTTACGTATTCGGCACTCCCGCCGATGCGGGCGCTCCTCCCTCACTCCATGATTCACCTATCGATTCCGGAGCGACATTGACTATGTTCGACACAATCACAAAGAAGGAGACTTGAGCAATGACCGATCCTGGTAGTAGTCACGGCGACCCCAGTGGTGGGCTTGGAGGTGGACTTGGTAGTGGTCGTCCTTTCAAGCAACCGCCCGCGTATGTCGTAGGCGAGGGCGGCGGTGTGGCAATGCCAACGGGCCCCGTCATAAGTCACGAAGATAAAGATCTCACTAATGATGCATCGAATGTCTTTTCCATCTACGCCGACTCTTTCTGGGGAGTCTGTGCTTGGTCGACATTTGGGGAACCTGTGGACGCCGAGTTTCAAGGTGCTGTGTGCGTGATAGCAGCGGGGCTCAGCTTAGCTGGCGACTTCCTGGACTTGATCTCAGACGATCCGCCACAGCCGGCCTACGCCCGGCCAGTTGTGTTCAAGCAGCGCATCTCGAATCCGCCGAAGGTCACCGATCCTGCGCTCGAGCCGCTGCGCGTCTGCACCCAGCAAGCCGTCTTCGCGTCGGTGACGGCGCAAGGCTATCTCGATTCGATCGAGCGACTGCAAGGTGCGCAACTCGCCGGTGACATCACCTGGGCGCTCGTCCATCGGGGTGTTGCCGATCTGGCACGTCAACAATTGATCCTGGACATCGCAAACAACGGCTCGGCGTTGTACGCCGCCGGCAACACCCTGAAAGGAACCAAGTACGACATCGCGCTCAAACCCGGCCTGGGCGGGGTCAAGAAGTGGATCAACACGAGAGGCAAAAAAGCGTTGCTGACCGCGGCAATGCAGGCAAGTGGGTTCACATCGGCTGAAATCAAGAGCACGATCGCTTATCTCAACACTGATCCGACGTACTCCGGTCCGGCGACGACGCTCAGCAAACTGATGATCGAAAACGGGGAAAAGGTCTACGCCATTGCGATAAAATTGAACGAAACGACATAGCAAACGCACAGGTTGCATAACGGCACGGATTCGCGAATGTCCTGACCCATAATTGCAACGTGCACCAGGACTTGGCCGCGGCGATCGCCGCGGCCAAGTCCTGGTGCTGGCCATTTTGCGTAGACAGTACAAATGATGGGCGGCGCGCTTGACTCCGACGTTGTACGTGTTAAAGTCACGCAACTTCACCGGAAGCGCTAACAGCGCCGATCCGCTTTCTTGCCTAGGCTAGGGCCCTCGACGATGTGCGGTCCGAATCGGCAAAGAAGGATTCGATGAACCGCGAGGCCGACCTACGCTTCACTGGCGGTTTGCTTGCATTTCCTTCGCGTTTCATCCAACTTCTCGTCTATCACCGCTTGTTCAACTCATATCTGGTCTCGCGTACGCGCGAGGTACGACTGAGATCGACCATGACCGCGGTCGATTTGGCGATAGGAGGTGCGACAGGCGAGCCCGCCGAGCAGGAGTAGCCACGCGATCGGGCCCTCCACACCGGCGCCAATGCGGTCTATGCCGGCGTCCATAGAGATCGCGACGTCAGAGTCTCCCAACCGTTTTGGCATCGACGCCACGAAAGGAGCGCTCGCATGCGATCCACCAAACTCAATCGGCGAAATTTTGTGCTGGGAACCGCGGCCGGAGCCGCCGCGCTCGCCGCCCCGGTCAACTTCTCGGGACTACGGCCAGCCGCCGCGGCTGACGCCGTGACAATCGAGTTCTGGAGTCCGGCCAACGACCCCGTCGGCAGCGACATCATTACGAAGCTGGTTGACGGGTTCAACTCCGGAGCCGGCACTCAACAAAACATCAAAGTCAATCTCAGCATCAAACCGGCCCCAAATTCGGACTACACCCAGTACACGACGGCCATGACCTCCTCCGGCTCGCCTGATGTGATCATGACCTACACCTACAACCCAGTCTCCTCCTGGGCGGCTAATGGATTCATTCAACCGCTGGATGAGTACGCGCAGTCGGCAGGCATCAAACAGGATGACTTCTTCCCGATCGCCTGGACGCTGATCAACTTCGAGGATCACATTTGGGGACTGCTGCAGGAGTTTGACTTCAACCAGTTCTGGTGGAACAAAGACATCCATGCCGGCGACGCGCCGAAGACAATCGACGAGCTTGACGCGGTGGCCGCCGACTACAACAAGACCGACTCAAGCGGAAACCTCACCCAGGCCGGTTTCATCCCCTGGATGAACTTCACCGGACCTGACTGGAACCCGATCTTCGGCGGCAGCTGGTACGACTTCACCAACCGGAAGTGGACTATCGACGATCCCAAGAACCAGGCGTTCCTCGAATGGTTCCTCAAATACGTCGATCAGTTCGGCGGCCGCGACAAGAGCGATGCGCTCGAGTCGTCGGTGCCGAAGACGTATGGCGACATCTTCCAATACGGCAAAGTCGGATTCGCGCTGGAAGGCGAGTTCCTGCCGCAGGAGCTGAAGAAGCAGCAGCTCAATCTCAATTATGGGATCGCCGAACTGCCGGTCCAGGGGGATGTCCCGGCGGGAACGGCTACGACCGGCGGCGGCAACCTTTTCCTGCTGCCGGCAAAGGCGCAACACGTAAAGGAAGCTGTGGCCTTCATTCAGTACATGGGCACCGGACAAGCCGTGCTCGACTGGTGTGTGCCAAACTCGAACATCCCGCCGACCAAAGCCGCGGCTCAGGATCCTTCCTTCACGGGGCAATTGCCTGAGCTCAAGCCCTGGATTGACACCTTAAACGCGGATCATATGGTGCCGCCGATCCCCTCGCCGCAGTATGCGCAGTTCTATCAACTGCTCACTGACGCCGTGGATCAGGTGACCTACAAGAAGAAGTCGCCGCAGCAGGCGCTGGCCGACGTGGCGAGCCAGATCAAGGACGCGACTGATCAGTTCCAGCAGGCGCACCCTGACTGGGAAGGCGAATAGCTCAAGCAGTCGATTTCAATTGACGGTCTCAGGCTCGGAGAGGTTGCCTCAGCGCACCTCCCGAGCCCGTCCGTGAATGGTGTGGCGGAAAGGAGGCCCAGCAATGCAGGCCGACATCAGTCAAGGAGGAGTCCAGGTTGGACAACCGTATCGCAGCAGCCGGTGGCGGCGCCTGCGCCGCAGCGAACTTTTTCCCGGGCTGCTTTTCATATTGCCGTGGATCATCGGATTTCTTTGGTTCCAGCTCTACCCCATCGGGGCTTCAATTTATTACAGCTTCACCAATTACAACATGATGCAGCCGCCGATCCATGTCGGCTTCGACAATTACCACCGCCTCTTCACGAGCGACATGCTCTTCCGCAAGGCACTCAGGAACACCGCCATTTATTCCCTCTTCAGCGTGCCGCTCGATCTTTTGGTGGCGTTCGTCTTCGCCCTGCTCCTTAACCTTCGCATCCCTGGGCGGGCCTTCTTTCGCACAGCGTTTTACTTCCCCGCCATTATTCCCAGCGTCGCTTTGGCCACGCTCTGGGTCATGATCCTGAACACGCAAGGCGGACTTCTCAACGCCGTCTTACACACGTTCGGCATCCATCCCATTCCGTGGCTGACAAGTCCCGACTGGACAATGCCTTCACTCATCCTCATCAGCACCTGGACAATCGGTCCGATCATGGTGATTTTTCTCGCCGGGCTGCAAGATGTGCCTCGAGTCCTGTACGAAGCGGCGGAGCTCGATGGCGCCGGCCCGTTTCGAATGGTTCGCGACGTCACCATCCCAATGCTTTCGCCCGTTATCCTTTTCAATCTCATCATCGGCATCATCGCTGCCCTTCAAGTCTTCGCGCTGCCGTTCGTCATGTTCGGCTTCACCCAAGGAAGTGGCGCGAATCCCGGTGGACCACTCAACTCCGTGTTGATGTACTCGGTCCAGCTCTACATCGTCGCCTTCCAACAGTTCAGGATGGGCTATGCGGCCGCCATGGCCTGGGTCCTTTTCGCCATCATCTTTGCGCTCTCGCTCGGCGCAATGCGGCTGTCGACTCGCTTCGTTCATTACGAATGATTCAAGGTGCGATGACACCTGGTCGAGTATTCCGGTAAGGGGCGCTAGCCATGAGCAACGTTGCAGATACACGAGCGATTCCGACTCTACCGAAGCGGGAGAGCGTGCAGCTCAGACAACGCGGCAAGATCGCAAAACGGCTGAAGATCGTCGTTCCGCTCATTGTCGTGCTCGCGCTTGCGATCGGCTTCGTCGTACCTGTCTACTGGATGTTCATCACCTCGGTCAAGAGCGTCGGCGAGGTCTATCGCGTACCGGCCGTGTGGTGGCCGGAAAAATTCTTGTGGAGCAATTACCCCGACGCCCTCAACGTCTTCCCATTCACCCGTTACCTGCAGAATACGCTCCGCGTCGCGGTTCCGGTGACAGTCGGCACAACAATCAGTTCGGCCCTCGTCGCTTACGGATTTTCTCGTTTGCGTTGGAAAGGACGGGATCTCGTCTTCTACCTCGTCCTGGCGACGCTCATGATCCCGACCTGGGTCACCCTTGTCCCTCTCTATATCTTGTTCAATCATCTCGGCTGGGTGAACACCTACAAACCCCTCGTCGTACCGAGCTTTTTTGGCGACCCCTTCTCGATTTTCTTGCTCCGCCAATTTTTCCTTCGGCAGCCACAGGACCTGGTCGATGCAGCTCGGGTCGATGGCGCCTCGCATTTGCGTGTCTTCATGCAGATCATCGTTCCGCTCTCGAAACCGGCGTTGGCGGTCGTGGCGCTGTTCGCCTTCATCAATAGCTGGACCGATTTCTTTAACCCGTTGATCTACCTGTCCAACCCGAACAAGTACACGCTGCAAATCGGCCTGTTCAACTTCTACGCGCAACACTTCGTGAATTGGCCCGGTTTCATGGCGGCATCGATCGTCGTCCTCGCCCCGATCGTAATCCTGTTCTTCCTCACGCAAAAGACCTTCATCCAGGGCATCACGTTTACCGGTTTGCGAGGGTAAGAGGGAAGGTCGGTAAACAGAAATGCAAATCAAGTCCAACTCTTCTTCCGGTCTCCAAAAGCGGGTGCTATCGAACTTTGGCAAATTTACGATCATCAAAGTAGACTTCAATTTCACAATGAGAGCGACTGAAGGTGAATTGGCCTATTGTCCTTAGGAGGTTCATTTCGCGTGGAAAAGACATTCGAACAAGCGTTTGCAGATGCCGAGCGTTCGGCAGCCGTCGCGGCAAAGGCTGGAACTGCGGTTGTTAGCGCGGCCAAATCGATGCAAAAAGCAGCGAAAGAAGGCGACATCTCGAAATTGCGCAAGGCTGCAGAGAAACTTGTCGAGGCAACAAGCGCAGTTCGACAGGACGTTGCCAATGCGAAAACATCTTGGCCCTTTTCAGAGCAAGAGGAGAGGGAGTACCTAAAGGAGAGTTACTCGATCGAACTTAGCGAAGAAGCAAGTGAAAGAGGCCTGCAA
Organism: uncultured Chloroflexia bacterium; assembly: GCA_963737985.1. GTDB lineage: Bacteria > Chloroflexota > Chloroflexia > Thermomicrobiales > UBA6265 > CAVTUU01. The sequence goes on from CAVTUU010000009.1 coordinate 314,160, forward strand.
ATCCATAGTCGCGACGACCGACTACTTGCATATCCATCGATGCTTCGAATTCTTCCTAACGAATTAGCAGTTAACGTTGACCGGAAGAGAGTTCCGTCTATTCGCCCTTCCTATCTAGTTGACACGTTGCTGGCGAATCAGAAAAAGAAGTCAAGATACCACCCAGAAAGATTTTTAGAATCCCTGTTGGCCGCATATTCGATCATCATTCAAGGTGCTGACAAAGATGGGGCGGTCATTCGTCTCTCTAAGGTTTATCAAGCTCTAACACTCCAACCGGGAGCATCCACTGAATACAGCAAGAGCGATTTCGCTCGCGACATCTTCATGGTTGATCAGAGCGGAATTCGATCCGCAAAATCCGGCGCTCGTCTCTCGCTGCACGCTAGCACCGGGACAAAGGGTAGCATCAGCGATTTGTTCACTTTTGTCGCACCAAATGGCGAAGTGCTGACTTATTACGGCATTCGATTTACGAGGGACGGAGCCGCGTGACCGATAACACGATTTCTCCCGAAGCATGGCTTGACTTTGTTCAAGCTGAATATCTTGATGGCTTCGTCAAAGTCGGCGGCACTTCGATCAAGTTCGCCGTGCCATTAGACGACAGCGTTCGGAGTTGCATAGAGGACGGAATAACTGAACGGGCCAGGAGCGGTGGTTACATTACAGCTTGCGTGTCGTCTGCTGATACTCGTGTGCACATGGTCGATCAATTGTTCTTTCGAATCGCCGATCAAGTCCCCTGGCGTCAACTTTGCGAGAACGTGATTGTCAAGCTGGCAAGAGAGAAAGGATTTGTACAACCACCGTCAGGTGAACAGGAAGCGCTGGTCCATCGCATCTCAAGCGCAAATTCGACCGATCCTGACATGCTCAGCCTCGAAGCTCGCAACTGGATAGGCAGTGCGGTTCTTCGCAATCAATCATTGACAAGGGACTTCCGCGTAGCTGTCACGCATCTCTGTTCCGCAGTGCTCATTGGTGGCCCTGATGGGGAATCGAAGGTTGAGGCTATTACTGATTGGTTGTCAGGGCGTAACAGGTCGGTTTCAGCCGTTAGACCCTACCAGATATTTAATAGGATCACACGAACCAACGCACGGCATCTTCTTGAATCCCTATTGCTCTGGGTTAGATTCGCGGGTTTTCCCGGTGTAGTTATCACCTGGGACACCTCTCGGGTAACCATTGCGCGGAATCCGCGAGACGAGCTTCTGTTCTATACCAAGCCAGCGATGCTCGATGCTTATGAGGTTCTTCGCCAATTTATCGATGCCACCGACCGCATGAAGGGGTGCCTAATAGTTGTAATTCCAGCCGCAGAATTCCTGGATATCGATCCTTCGAGCCGAGGACTTGGGGCCTACGATGCTCTCAAGCTTCGGGTCTACGACGAGATTCACGATCGTCGATTGGTCAACCCCATGGGAGCACTAGTTCGCGTTTCCAACCAAAGGATTGCTGAATGAACCAGATGGCGATGACGAATGAGACACTGCGAAGAGCGCTGGAAGCCTTGAGAAACGGTGTCCCGAACCGCGATGCAGTCCGGGTTCTCGGTTGTAGCCAAAATAAGGTTACCGATAGTTATAAGGAACAGCTTGACCTGGTCGACGAAGCGGCGGAGAGGGATCGCCAAGCCAAAGGGCTACTGATCGCGGGTGACTTTGGATCGGGTAAGTCTCATCTGTTGGAGTTTCTGAAGCATATTGCCCTAGAACAAAACTTCGTTTGCAGTTTGATCGTTATTAGCAAAGAAACTCCGATTTACGATCCCGCGAAAGTTTACCTTGCGGCAGCAGAGGCGGCTGTAGCATCAAATGTATCCGGCGATGCAATTAAGGAAATCGCTCTCCGTCTAAACGTGAACGCTGATTCCTATGGGGAGTTCTTTCGATGGGCAAACTCAGAAGAGAGCGGATTGGCCTCGTTCTTTCCAGCGACAATGCTTCTTCATGAGCGCTTAAGAAGTGATCAAGAAATGCTCGAAGAGGTTCGGGGGTTCTGGGCCGGCGAAAAGCTACCGATTGCCCGAGTTCGCGAGGGCCTTCGACAGATAGGTCAGAGTTCCGCTTTTCAACTTCGAAACGTACCGGCCAAAGATCTCCCGCTTCAGCGATTCAAGTTCGCTGCGAGACTGATCCGCGCTGCCGGATATCGTGGTTGGGTCATTCTAGTGGATGAAGTAGAGCTCATTGGCCGATACAGCAGGCTCCAACGCGCCAAATCATATGCCGAAATCGCTCGATGGATGGGTCGAGTGGAGGCCGATCAGTACCCTGGTTTAACTACTGTGGCGGCGATCACAAACGACTTTGCAGACGCAGTGCTTTACCAAAAAGGTGATCGCGAACTTGTCGGCCCCTTTCTCCTGAGTCGGAACACAGACTATTTCAATGTAATGGCGAGGCTGGGCTGAAACCGGCATGCGCATCATCGATCGAGAATGGAAACCCCTAGATCGCCCCGACAACGAAGGATTGCAAAGTACATACGCAACGTTGAAGCAAATTCACTCAGATGCGTACAGTTGGAGTCCTTCAGATATCCCTACGATGACGGCAACCTTGACCCGTCCGATGCGATCGTATGTGCGGCGATGGATCAATCAGTGGGATTTGGAGCGCTTATATCCTGGCGAGCAACTCGACACTGTGGAAACCGAACTTAAGACCGACTATTCCGAGAGCCCGGAATTACAGCAGGCGTCCGAAAGTCTCGGCGAATACTCTGTTGCGGAAGAATAGCTATGCCCGTTCCGTTTCGGGACTTGCGAGAAGAAGACAACTTCGGATTGGCTGGTTTTCTTCGATTCATTGGAGAAGAAAATAGTCGGGGAATCCGCGGGGCTCTGATTCCTTATTAACTCGCGCGGAGAACCAATTGAATTCTCCTTTTCCCGAATCGACACTCCCACATCGTTCCTTTGGCGAACCGGCGAATCTCGGCGTCATGCAACAGCGACTGTTGCCCATCTTTGTTCCAAGCTTGTCCCAAGGCACCCTCGCTTTTACTTGCTCTCGCGGACGAGGTTCATCCAAACCTCTTTATTGAGGACCTGGCCGTTGAAGTGCCGGTATGTCGTGTTTCCGATCGCGCGGACGTGCCTTATGGTGCAATTGAGGCGACGGAAACTCTCTCCAACAAGATTCATTTGTTCTGGGTGGGGCAACCACCTGGCAATGAATCTAAAGCACGCCGAATGCTTGATGGGCTAGAGAACCGACAACTTATGACTGAGCCTTTCGAACGGGCAGCGATCGGCATCGAAGAAGCATTCCGTGAGTGACGCAAACTGGTGGCGAAGCAACCGTGAGCCACGCAGAACAAGATTTCGCTGGAATAGCCGCAGACAACCTAGACCAGAATCACCAATTTTGCTCTCATCTGGTGTTGCACGTACTGAAGAGGTCAAGACTTGGAGTCCATATCAGTCTTATCTACCGGTAGTCGACCGCTTGTTTCAGTTGGAACCTGTAGTCTCCGATAAGACAACCAACGTCAACGTCGAACCTGTCCCTGAACGCATTTCAATTCAAACGAGACGCGACACCAGTACCGCAAGTGCGGGCGTCCTTCCTCAGTCAATGCGCCAAACAATCCCACCAACGGTGCCTCAGTTGGCTGATCGGCTACGAGCGGCGTTACTCGTTCCTCTTTCAATGCTTCTACCGGGCGAAAATTCAGCGCTCGAGTGGCCGACTGCCTTAAAAGACTATCAAGTTGAGGGTGTAACTGCTCTTATCGAACGGGACCGCATGTTATTAGCTGATGACATGGGCCTAGGCAAGACAGTGCAAGCAATCGCCGCGATCCGACTTCTATGCGTGCAAAGAAAGATTGAACGTTCGCTACTGATCGTCCCTGCCAGCCTAGTGGATCAATGGCGACGCGAATTTGTCAAATGGGCGCCGGAACTACGCTTGGTTCCAATCCGCGGAGGAGCTCAGGACAGATCCTGGCAGTGGAATGCAGACTGCTCATGTGACCTTGGTTAGCTATGAAACCTTTCGGTCTGATTTCGCCGGTAGCTCACCATCTGGAGCCGCGCATAGGATGTGGGATCTTGTCGTAATCGACGAGGCTCAGAAAATCAAGAACCGAGAATCTGAGGTCAGTCGATGTGTGAAAAAACTCAATCGCCGCCGGTCATGGGCTATGACCGGCACCCCACTGGAAAACAAGATTGACGATCTTGCCTCCATTATTGAGTTTGTCGATCACAACGAAGACGGTTCCTCAAAGACCTATTCAGCGAGTGAGGCACTCTTGCAACGGCACAAGGAACTCCAACTCCGGCGTAGAAAGGCTGATGTGCTTACCGAGCTTCCCCCCAAGCAGGTGATCAAAATCAGCATTCCACTACTCAATCGACAAGCACTTGCCTATAAGCGAGTGAAACAGAGGGCATTGTCCAACTTCGAGAGCGGGGCGCTGAAATCAGGATTCAGCACGTCCTCGAGTTGATTACCAGACTTAAACAACTCTGTAATCTCGATCCCTCAAGTGGAGAATCGGCGAAGTTTGAAGACATCCGAGAACGACTTCAAGTGCTGACTGACGAGGGACACCGAGCGCTACTTTTTTCGCAATACACTGATGAACATTTCGGAGTAGAGGCAGCAGCAAGGTTTCTCAACGAGTTCAGTCCGCTTACTTACACCGGTTCAATGTCGAGTGCGGATCGGGACGCCATTATCCAGCGATTCAAAGAAGACGAGTCACACCGAGCACTGATACTTTCACTCCGAGCGGGAGGCGTTGGGCTCAACCTTCAGCAAGCCTCGTATGTCTTTCACATCGATCGCTGGTGGAACCCCGCAGTCGAACGCCAAGCAGAGGATCGAAGTCATCGAATGGGTCAAACCTACCCCGTGACAGTGCTCAAATACACTTGCCAGGAGACGATCGAAGAACGCATTGAACAGATCCTTGAAAAAAAGCAGAATCTTTTTGACGAAATCGTTGATGATGTATCGCTCGACGTTGCCTCTCGCCTAACTCGCGACGAACTCTTCGGATTGTTTGGTCTCGAGCAACCGCAACTTTCCACCCCGTTACCCAAGGCTTCGAGAACCGGATTGGAGCTGGAGGAAAGATGTTTAGCCATCCTTACGGCCAAAGGATGGGCTGTCAACCGAACGCCAAGAAGCAGAGATGGGGGCATAGACCTAATTGCGAAGAGAGTTGATGAAGTCGGGATCGAACATGCTATCTATGTCCAGTGTAAAGATCACGCTCGCTCAATAGGTGTTGAAGTCGTACGAGAACTCTTAGGCGCAATTCCGACTGGAGGCATTGGGCACCCAGTGATTGCGGCGCCATCAGGTCTCACTGCCGATGCGGCGAACCTCGCAAAAGCCCGCAACGTATCGATCTGGGATGAGGCTGCCCTTCTACAGGCTGGAGCAATCGGACTCCTAGAATGCCACCCTCACAAGTATTGTAAAAACACGACTCTATCCATTCTTCTATTAGAGCTTGGGCTTCATGGCAGCCTCAATCGTGGTGCTAGCCCCGATTGTGATCCTGTTCTTCCTCACGCAAAAGACGTTCATTCAGGGCATCACCTTTACCGGACTGCGGGGGTAGCCGGACGACGTCAGCACAGCATCCGCTCGAGGATGAAGCGCTCGGCTCGTGACGAGTCGACCTTCAGGGCGATCCGCGCATTTTCCGGGAATTTCTCACTGGGCTTGTTGACAACGGTCATCGCCGTTGTCAAGCGACCGCCCGTTTCGACCGCGACGTGGCACGGTGAAAACTCGGCGAGACTCGGCTCGACGATCACAGCGGCAGCCAGCGGATCATGCAGCCAGGTATAACCTTGTCTGGCGAATCGCGGATAGCGCTCGACCTGCTCGGCGACCGCATCGTGAAACCGCGTGCCGCGACCACGTAGTTCCTCGACATCTCGCGCCTTGATGCTGCATTTCGTGGTGACATCGAGCGGGACGAGAGTCATCGGCGCGCCAGATGAAAGGACGACATGCGCGGCCTCGGGATCGCAAACGATGTTGTGCTCGGCGATCGGCAGATCGAGCCGGTCGGTATCACGAACTACGCCACCCATGATCGTGAGATGCGCGAGATTGCTCGCAAGTCTCGGCTCTTTCAACATCGCCAACGCGAGGTTGGTCAGCGGCCCGATCGCCAGGAGATGAATCTCGCCGAGATTCGCCATGACGGTCCGGACGATGAAATCGACCGCATGCTCATCGTCAAACGGTTCTTCCTTGCCGGCCTCGACGAGTCCCTTACCTTCATGCCCTTCCCAATAAACATCGCGCAATCCGAGCAGCGGACGCCCGGCGCCGAGCCGGATCGGCACGTCGTCGATGCCTCGCAACTTGAAGAGCTTTCGCACCATTGCCCCGCGCAGCGCGACGTCGCCGTAAACGGTCGTCACACCCTCAAGCTGAAACTCGGGCGACCCGACCATGAATGCGACGGCAAGGCAATCGTCGACATCGGTCCCGATGTCGGTGTCTAGAATTGTGCGAACGGTCATCCCGCGGTCCCTTCCCTGAGAAAGTGATGGTTACTGTCGCGCCCGACCCGCGGAGTCGTCGTTACCTCGAACCCTCCGCCACGCGAACGGCGAGATCAGTCCATAAGGCATCAGCATCGACATCGGTGATCCAATCGATGGAAACCGCGCGCTCGTTCGGTCCGGGGTGATCGAAACTCATGTCGGCGTTCAGCACCGGACGCGGGTAGGTCTCGATCTTGGTCAAATCGAGGAGATGCGCGACCACGATCTCATCCCAAACCGGCCAGGCATTGCGCCCGGTAACGTCGACGACCAGACTCGCTTGCTCGTCGATCCACGTGCTCAACAGATCGCTGAGGAATGCCCCAGCCTTGCCTGACTTATCCAGAATCGCGTGGCCTTCGTCACCGGTGAGAACAAGCCGCCCAATGCTGACCGCGGAATCGCCGACGGTCAGTGGGGCGCGTGACGCCATCACCGTTTGCCAGGCGGGTATGTCATTCTTGATGTTCCAAACATCGTTGCCGCCGGGCCAGCCGTCGAACCCCATGGCAACGATTGCAATCCGCTCAGCCAGCGAGGGGTCAAGCAATAGTGCCGAGGCAAGGTCGGTTGCGGCGCCAATCGCCAGCACGACCAGACGGTCGTCGCTGGAATGCGATTTCGATTGCTCGATGATGAATTCGACGCCTGGATTGGTCATCGGTTGCGGACCGCTCGGAAGCGGTGAATTCTTCCCCGCGAAAACAGGTGGCCGCGGTTCGAGGTTCAACAGATCGAGCACTTCCTCGACCGACTTTTTCGCGGTTTCCGCCGCCGGCGGGGCAACGTTCGGGGCGTGCGTCGTCACGATCCCAAGGAGATCAATCGCGGGACTGGTCGCGAGATGAGCGATCGCCCACTGATCATCCATCTCCGTCCCGCAGTCGGTCGTCAGCACCACTGGCCGAGGTTTGGTTCCTTCATCGTCAACCAGCGGCTCCGCGCGCACCATTGACCGAATCCTTTCAATGCCTTTGTCGACCGAATGCATGATCCCTATCCCTTGATTCCCGAACTGACGATGCTGTTCACGTAGTACCGCTGCAGCGGGATGACGAGAATGAGCGGAACGACCGCCGCGATTGTCGTCGCGGCGAAGAGCCGGTCCCAATAGTTCGTTTGCTGATCGACCCCGAGGATGTTGACCGCAACTTGGACGACCCGGTAGTTCGCATCGGGCGCGACCAACATCGGCCAGAAATAGGAGTTCCATTGGGCGAGAAAAACGATGATTGCCGACGTGACAAGCACCGGCCGCGTCAATGGCAAAACGATTCCCGCCATAATCCGCGGCCAATTCGCGCCGTCGACCCGCGCGGCATCAAGCAGGTCTTGTGGTATCTCCGCGAAGAACTGGCGAAAAAGGAAGATCACCGTTCCGTTCGCAATCGCCGGAACGATCAGCGCTTGCCAGGAATTGATCCAGCCGAGATCGTTCACGAGCGTATACGCCGGGATCACCGTTGCTTCGTACGGAACCATGAAACTGACTAACGTGATGACCCAGAGAACGTTCTTTCCCCGAAACTCAAATCTGGCAAACGCGAATCCGGCGAGTGTGCACACGGTGATGCTCAAGATGACGGTGGCGATGCCGATGGCAAACGTGTTCACCATCGTCCGGCCAAAGCCCGCATCGAAGATCTGGCGATACCCGCTGAGCGTCCAAACTTCTGGAATAAATGCGTGCCAGTTAAAGGGCAGCACGTTCTTCCAGACCGTTTCCCGCGTGGTGAACGAAGACGCAATCACCCACTCGAGCGGAACGAGCACGAGAATCGCCGAGGTGACGAGCAGCGCATAGATTCCAACGTAGCGCGCTATTTTGCCTGTCTTCTGATGGCTGTGCGTAGTCGGAACGGTAATCGTGCCGGCCATCGCGACCTGATCTTGATTCGCTTGCGTGCGGTCAATCGAGGCAGAGGTTTTCATCGCGCCACCCTAGTCTCTCGGCCGCAGAATGGCGAATTGGAACGCGATGATGACGCACAGGATGCCCAGGAGGACCACCACCATCGCTTCCGACGATCCTAGGTCGCCATAGACGAAGCCGCGCTTCCATGCGTCATACATCATCAGATTCGTCGACTGTGACGGACCTCCTCGGGTCAGCAAATAGGGCGGTGCGAACAGGGTGAAATTGATCACCGTGTCGGCCACAAGCACGAACAGGATGACGCGCCGCAGGAGCGGCAACGTGATGCCGAAAAACGTCTGCACGCGGCCGGCGCCATCAATTTTCGCCGCTTCAGAAAGATCGGTCGGAATACCCTGCAGGCCCGCGAGGATGAAAAGCATCCAGAACGGAACACCGATCCAGGTCACAATCGCGATCATGGTCGGCAGCGCCTGATCGGCGCTTCGCAGGAATGGCTGTCGCTCTAGCCCAACCGCATCGAGCAGACCATTGACCAGTCCGTAATTGGTATCGAGGGCCACGCCCCAAACGAGCGCCGCAATGTTGATCGCGATCGCCACCGGCAGCAACAAGATCGTGCGAAAGACACCGATTCCCGGCACCTTCTGATTGACAATCACCGCCAAAACGACCGCCAGCGCCACCTGGAGTGGATTGACAATGAGATTGAAGACCAACGTCACCTTGATCGATTTGGTAAACGACGGATCATCGAAAAGAAAACGAAAATTATCGAGACCAACCCATTGGCGCCCGGTCGTGAGATCGAGCGCATTGCCGTAGAAACTCTCTCGCAGCCCAGCGATCAACGGAAAGATTCGCCAGAACAGCAGGAGGAGCATTGCCGGCAGAAGGAAGAGATAGGGCGTCCAACGTTCGCCTCGAGACATGGTTCCCGTGCTCCCTGACTCGTGCGGAGTAGCAGCGTGAGAGGTGGTCCGGCCGGACCACCCCTCACGTTAACGTGCGTTCCTACCGGTACTTCTGCATTTCGCGCTCGATCTGGCTTGCCGCGTTGTCGAGACTATCCTTGACATTGCCACCGTTGCGAATGTCCTCGAAAGCTGGTCGAAAGGATGTCTTCGTACTCCTGATAGCCGACTGTCAGCGGTCGCGGCACGCCGTGCGCCGACTCGGCGGCGGCAATCGCGAAGGCTTTCCCCGGCCAATCAGCGTTGCCGGGATCGTTGGTGATTTTATCGAGCAGCGAGTTTTGGGCTGGCCAGTTGTCGCCTTGCGCGTACCAGAAATCGCCCGCTTCGGCCGTCGTCACCCATTGAATGAACTGCGTGACCTCGGCCGGGTGCTTGGTGTTTTTGTTCTGCCCGACGTGCCAGCTATCGGTCGGCACCGTGATAGGCAGATCACCGCCCCAGTATGGATTTGGCGCGGCTCGCCATTTGAACGGAAGGTTCGCGTTGATGTTGGATTGGATTGCCCAGGGACCGCGAATGGCCATCGCAAGCTTTTGATTGACGAAGAGCTCGTTAATGTCGATGTTGCCTTGTGGCGCGACCTTGCTCTTGTTATGGATATCGCTGAACCACTGGAAGGCATCGATCCACTCTTGCGAATTGATGATGCCATCGACCGTCAGCCCGTCATCGCCAATGACCTTGGCGCCTTTGCCCTGAGGAAGCGGCTGCAGCTGGTAAATGCGGTTGAACTGCTCGAACTGAAACCCGAATACATCGCCGGAGGTCAGCTTCTCGGCCGCATCTGAAATTTGTTCCCACGTCCAGCGCTCGTCTTCCGCCGGCGGGGTTACACCAGCCTTCTCGAAGAGATCGAGGTTGTAGAAGAGCAATTGCGCTGAGTTCCAAATCGGCGGCGCAATCAACGAACCGTTGTATTTCCCGGAATCCACGAGCGCAGGAACCAAATCAGCGAGCGTATCGCCGGTGACCGCACTGTCTAGTGGTGACAACCAGCCGCGGCTACCGTAGGAGGCGACGAGCGGGGCATCAACCGCGACGATATCTGGCGTATCCGATCCAGACCCCAGCCGGGTTTGGTTCTGCTGAAAGACTTCGCGAAAGGTCACGCGCTCGATCTTGACTTCGATATTTGGGTACTTCTCGCCGAAGACCTTCGCCAGATCTTCCGTGTGGGGTAGGTCGGTTACCCAGCTGATCGTCACCTTGTCCTGAGCGCGAACAAAATTCGGCAAGGAGAACTTGGCTGCGGCGCCCGCTGCCAGCGCTCCTGCGCCCTGGACGAATCGACGTCGAGATGTCTTGTTCTTCATCATCGAATCCGAAGTCATCGAAGTCCTCCTCTTAGATCCCAAGCCCAATGCGTGTCGCTGTTCAATGGCCTACGAGCGACGCAATTGATTTCTAGATCGAGGCGCTACTCAAGTGGTCACCCGATGTGTTCGTTTGATTCTGAATGGCCCTCCTTTCCATATCAGTGGCGAACTGAGTTCAGGACTAGCGAACAGGCCCAGTCGTATTGCGAATGACTTGATCAACCGAGAAAACGCGAGTATCTGGTTTTGCGTCTTGCTCAATGGCAGCAATCACGGCGCTTGTCGCCGCCTCCGCCATTTCGTACCAGGGAATGTGGATGGTGGAGAGGGGTGGTTTGCTGTGTTGCGCGGCAGCGATATCGTCGTAACCGGTGACCGAAACGTCTTCCGGCACGCGCCGACCCTGCGTGGTCAGGCACTCCACAGCGCCAAAAGCCGTGAGATCGTTGACGCAAAAGATCGCCGTCAAGTCGGGCGCGCGGCTGAGCAGTTCCTTCGTGGCGGCGATGCCGTGGTGGCGCATGTACCCCGCGATGACCGTCAAATTAGGTTCGACTTCCAGGCCCCCATCGCGCAGCGCGCGCTCATAGCCGAAGCGACGTTGCCGGGATGAATGCAGGCGCGGGTCGTCACCGATATGCGCGATCCGGCGATGACCGAGTGCGATGAGATGAGACACCATCCGGTACGCTCCACCTTCAAAATCGGCGTCGATCGACCCGAAGCCTTGATCGAGATCAGGGTTAACAAGCGCCACGGTCGGGGCGGTCTTTGCGGCAAGGACCGACGCGACTGGACTCTGATTGCGGCCATCGAGCAAGACCGTCCCGTCGGCGCGCAGATCGCCGAGCCGCGCGAGCTGTGAGGGAGAATCGGTGTCGCGGGTGAGTTCGAGAAGGATTGAATAGCCCGCCGCGGTGCCGGCATCGACGATGGCCGCGATCACCTCGTCCTGGAAGCGCTCGTACCGCAAGTGCGTTTCGCGGAGATACATGATGAACCGCAGTGTTTGCGTGCGACCGCGGCGCAAACTGCGGGCGCTGTGATTTGGGCGATAGCCGAGCTCCTCGATTGCCGCTTCCACGCGAAGGCGCGTGTCTGGATGGACACGCGCTTCGCGGTTAATGACCCGCGAGACGGTCTTGTAGGAGACGCCGGCGACGACAGCGACATCTTTGAGTCTCGTGTTTGGCACGTTTCGGACCTATGTCAACGTTGTCATTTGTCAGGCAGAAGTACTCTATGAATCCATGTCAACGTTGTCAAGATGCGCATTTCTCTCGGCGCCAAGTGTGCGCCACGAATACACCCTAACGCGTTGACCAGATTTAGCCCGGCGATCACCCGATGTCTGTGCACTCAGCACCCAACAACGTACATCCTGTTTCGATTTAAGAGTTCGATAATGTTTGATCGGTGGGAATGGTGCGTGTACGGTAGTGTCATAAAGAACCGCGTTCAGAGTCAGGAATGTAGGAACAACCCCGACGATGGAAAACGGAACACCGGCCGCACAACACTCATCCCGTCCGGCGCCGTCTTCTCGCGTTTCTGATCGCGAAGCCCTATCGAAAGTTCCAGTTCCGCGGACCCCACTTATCGGCCGCAATCGTGATGTCAACGCGATCGTCGATATGCTGCGCGAGGACGATATTCCACTCGTCACGCTCACCGGACCGGGAGGGGTCGGCAAAACACGACTCGCGCTGCAAGTCGCGGCCGCGCTCGAAGATGTCTTTGCCGATGGCGCTCACTTTATCGAGCTCGCGTCAATACGCGATCCGAAACTCGTGCTCCCAACAATCGCCCAGAGATTTGGGTTGACCGATATGGGAGCTCGTCCCATCAAAGAGCAGGCTCGTTGCCTATCTTCGCCCTCGTACATTGCTTCTCGTCCTGGATAACTTCGAGCAAGTCGTCGATGCCGCTACAGTCATTGCTGGTCTCCTTTCTTCCTGTCCCGGCCTCAAAATGCTCGTCACCAGCCGGGTCGTGCTTCATGTCACTGACGAACACGATATCGTCGTCGATCCCTTGCCAATCCCCGAATCCGTGCAAATGTTCGTGAACCGTGCCCGTGCCACAAACCCGACCTTCGCCTTGACCGCCGAGAACGCGGCAACAGTAGCCGCTATCTGCGCCCGCCTTGACGGACTGCCCCTGGCCATCGACTCGCTGCCGCGCGAGTCCGTGCCCTGCCGCTGGCCGCGCTATCAGCGCGCCTTGAACATGCCCTTCCGATGCTCACCGGGGGCGCTCGCGATCAGCCAGATCGCTTGCGGACGATGCGAGATGCGATCGCCTGGAGCTACGACCTTCTCGACGAGCATGACCAGCAGTTCTTTCAGCGGATATCGGTATTCGTGGGCGGTTTTGATCTCGCCGGTGCCGAGGCCATATCAAAGGTCGGCAACACGCAGATCGAAGCGCTGGATGCTGTGACGGCGCTTGTTGAGACGAGCATCGTGCGACAAATCGCCGGTCCAGTAGCGGATGAGCCGCGTTACTTAGTCCTCGAAATGATCCGCGAGTTCGGTCAAGAAAAGCTTGCCGAGAATCCGGACGAACAGTCAGTTCGAGCAATCCACGCCGAATTTATCCGGGACTTTGCCGAGTGGGCATCCGATCACATCTCTGATCCTGGCTACGAGCAGATTCTTGCGCGATTGGATGCAGAGCGCGGTAATGCCCGTGCCGCCTTAGATTGGGCCGATCGCTCCGGGCAGGTCGAGTTGGGTCTGCGGTTGGCGACCGCGATGGCGCGATTCAATGCAGTTCGCGGTCATTATCGCGAAGGCTACGCTTGGCTAGACCAGGCACTCGAGGGAACATCGCAACCCTCGTCCGAGCTACGAACTCGTGCGCTTCGCGCGGCCGGCTGGCTGGCGCGACTTCAGGGAAATCTCGATGCCAGCCGAGGCGCAGCAGTCTGCGGCGCTCGAGTCGGCGCGAGTGTTGGGAGACAATCTTGATGCCGCAGCGGCGCTTCAAGAACTCAGTCTCGTCAGCGTGCACATGGGTGATTACGATCTGGCCGTAACACGCATGCACGAGTCCCTGGCGCTCTATCAAACGGTGGAACCTGCCGTACCAGATGGTCGACAACTCCTGAGCGTTGCCTATGCGAATCTTGGACAAGTCACGCTTGCCCGGGGCGATGCAGATCGGGCGGCGACGCATGTCGAAGAGGCGCTACGCCGGCAACGGGAGCTCGGCTTTTCGTGGGCCCTTGGCGACACCTTGCGCATCGAAGGCGACATCGCCAGCGAACGCGGCGATATCCAACAGGCGTTGGCGAGTTATCGCGAGTGCATTAATCTCACCCGCGACCATGGCGATCGCCGGTTTCTGGCAAATGCACTTGCGGGCATAGCGTTCGTTGTCGCAAAGCAGGGCTTGCCAGAACGCGCCGCTCGTCTTTACGCCGCAAATGCGGTGTTGCGCGACCAGGATCGGCGCGGGCATTGAATCGTGGCAACTCCGCAAACACGAGCGCGGTATCGCCCTCGTGCAGGCGTCGTTATCGGCGGAGGCTTTCGCGAACGCCTGGAAGGACGGCGAACGCCTGCCTCTTGAGTCCGCCATCGACGAAGCCCTTGTGATTGATACAGCAGCTGCACCCCGGCCAGTGATTACCCAGGATGGCGACGGCACTAACCTGAGCGCGCGGGAACGAGAAGTGCTCAAACTGCTGACCGACGGTCTCTCTGATCGCAAAATTGCCGAGTCGCTTTCTATTAGTACCCGGACCGTCAACTACCACGTAACGAATCTGCTGACCAAGCTCGGTGTCGATTCGCGCACCGCCGCCGCAGCCCTTGCGGTTCGTCAGGGTCTTGACTAGTCGACCAACGTTTCAACGCCCAATGGATTGCCACCGCAGGACGAAAGACGATCCGACACGAACCTCGCTCTATCCATCGATGCGGATGACCGCAAAACAGAGATCGGTAATTTTCGATTAAGATCGCAGTAATAGTGCGCTGTATTGCCATACTTATGGGAGGAGAATCGTCCCAAAATAGGCGAGAGAAACCCCGCATTGGAATCCAAATCTCCTGCCGGACGCCCGCGATCCCGGCAATACATTCCACTCGAATCCTCTAACCGAGACGCGGCGCTCAACACGCCTCTGCCCATATCGCGCACGCCGCTTATCGGGCGCGCGCACGACATCGACGCGGTCTGCGCACTGCTTCAACAGGAAAGCATTCCCCTCGTCACGTTAACTGGACCTGGCGGTGTCGGCAAAACACGTCTTGCCGTCCAGGTCGGTGATCGCCTTGCCAGCGAATTCAATGATGGCGTCTGGTTCGTCGAACTGGCGCCACTTCGAGATCCTAAGTTTGTGCTGCCAGCAATCGCCAGTACCTTTGGCATCAGTGATATTGGAACGCCATCACTTGCGGAGAAGCTGAGGGCTCATCTTCACTCGCGGTCGTTGCTCTTCATCTTGGACAATTTCGAACAAGTCATCGAGGCTGCGCCGATTCTGGTCGATCTCCTTACCGCGTGCCCACAATTGAAAATCCTCGTCACGAGCCGGATCGTGCTCCGACTGAGCATCGAACAAGATTTTCCTGTGAACCCTCTTCCCGTGGCGGAGTCAGTTCAGCTCTTTGTGAATCGCGCCCGAGCGGCGACCTCGGCGTTCGCGTTGACAGCCGAGAATGCGGCCACTGTCGCGGCGATTTGCGCGCGTTTGGATGGTTTGCCGTTGGCGATCGAACTCGCTGCCGCGCGAGTGCGCGCACTACCGCCGGTCGCCCTTTTGGCGCGACTTGAACGAACGCTGCCGATTCTGACGGGCGGCTCGCGCGACCAACCGAACCGCTTGCAAACGATGCGGAACGCGATTGCTTGGAGCTACGACCTGCTCGACGAGACCGAACAAGCCGTATTCCGGCGATTCTCCGTGTTCGAAGGTGGCTTCACGTTGGAAGGCGCGGAAGCGGTCGCACCCGTCGATCACGACCTTGAAGTCGTCGACGGAATCGTTTCCTTGGTTGAGAAGAGCTTGATTCGCCATGTTGATGGTCCGGAAACAACAGATCCTCGATACCTCATTCTGGAAACGCTTCGCGAATTCGGCATTGAACGCCTGGAGGAAAGTCTCGACGTCGAAGTGACTCGCCAATCTCACGCTCGATTCTATTTAGCGCTGACTGAGCAAGCGGAACCAGAACTGACCGGGCCCCAGCAATTGATTTGGTTCGACAGACTGGAAGCCGAGCACGCCAATCTGCGAGTTGCGCTTGCCTGGCTGATCGAGCACGAGCCAGACAACGGACTCCAGATGGCGAGTTCACTCAATCGCTTCTGGGATCACCACAGTCACGTGGCCGAAGGGAAACTCTGGTTAGAATCGGCGCTCGATGCGGCGACTGACGCCTCGTCCGATCTTCTACCGAAGGCGCTATGGGGTCTCGGCGTTCTGGCGATCGACGCGGGAAATTACGATGAAGCAAACCAGAGGCTCTCCGAAAGCCTGGCACTTGCTCAATCTATTGGCGATCGATACGTCACCGGCTTTGCGCTGAACGGGCTGGGCAGTGTAGCGCTCTATAGCGGTGAGCTTGAGCGCGCGAAGGAACTGCACGAACAAGGCTGGGCGCTCCTACGCGAGGTCGGCGACAAAGATGGTGACGCGGCCCTACTCGGGAATCTCGGATACGGCGCCCTCCTTACGGGCGATCATGAACAAGCAATTGCCCGAACGGAAGAGAGTCTCGCCCTCTACCGCGAACTCGAGAGTACCCACGGCATCGCCAGCATGCTCGGCACCTTGGGTCGGGCACTTCTTGGCGCCGGTCAGTATGTGCGGGCCAGAGAGGTGCTCGCTGAGGGCTTGACGCTCAGCATCGAATTCGGCAACAAGAGCTATGTCGCCGGGAGCCTCAGTGGTCTCGCGGTCGCGGCCGCTGCACTTGACCACAAGGAGCGCGCTACGAGGCTCTTTGCCGCCGTCGAGACACTGTGCGATGCAAACAGCATCGCCTTGGCTCCATTTGATCGCGACATGAATCAGCGAGCAATCAGCCTTCTTCAGGCCGAATTGGATATCGACACATACGCCGAACAATGGGAGTCTGGCCGTTCAACACCGCTGGCTACAGTCATCACCCAAGAAGTCAACGACCCCGATGCGTCGCCGGTCGGCGCCGTGGCGGACGACGAACAGGTTTCCTCGCGCGTCGGGCTCACCGATCGGGAAAGCGAAGTTCTGCGATTGCTCTCGGCCGGCATGACCGATCGCGAGATCGGTGAGGCACTCTTCATTAGTACGCGCACTGTCAACGGTCATGTCACCAACCTCCTCACCAAGCTCGGGCTCGAATCCCGCACCGCGGCGGCGGCCTATGCGATCCGTCAAGGGATCGACTAACCACTGTTTCCACTAACCTCGCAAAACTACCTGGTTCCATCCAGGCAGTTCTCGCCAACCAATCGAGCAGTTTCCACGGTGTGCGCGAAGGGTCCGCATTGCATCCTGGGAACCAAGCCGGTGACCGGCGACTCAAGCAGCGAATGCATCTTTCGGCTGAACGGTATCCAGGCAGTTTTTCTTCGCACGTGAGGTGGAGATATGAGTGAGGATCGGTCGGGAGTTCTTCCAGACTTTCTCGGCAACCGGTTGTCGCGTCGTTCGGCCCTCGGCCGAATCGCGGGGGCGGGCGCACTAGGTGCGCTTTCGGCTGCTTCAGTTTCTCGATTTTCGGCTTCGGCTTCTCAGTTAGGAGTAAACATGAACCAGGCCTCTCCTTCACCAGTTACTGGCACACCGACGATTGTGTTCGTCCATGGCGCCTGGGCTGACAGCTCGGGTTGGACAGGAGTGATCAATTCGCTGAAGGCGGATGGGTTTGACACGATCGCCTTCCCGAATCCGTTGCGAGGTCCCATCTCCGACGGGGCCTATGTCGCGGCCCTGGTCAATTCAATCCCAGGACCAGTTCTGCTTGTCGCTCACTCGTACGGCGGCGCCGTTATCACCAACGCTGGCGCGCAGACTCCCAACGCTGTTGGGCTGGTCTATGTCGCCGCGTTCGCCCCGGATGAGGGTGAGAGTATTCAGGATCTCGCCGCCGCCGGCCTGCCGACCAAACTTCTTCCCGCCTTACGCCCAGTTCCCATAGGAAATGACGCCGAAATCTTTCTCGACCGCGCTCAGGTGCATGAAGTGTTCTGCGCCGACCTCTCCGCGGAAGATGCCGCGATCATCGCGGACACGCAGCGCCCAGCCGCGGCATCCGGGTTCGATGTAAAGTCGGGGCCCGCGGCGTGGAAGACCCTGCCGTCATGGTTCGCCGTGGCCAAGGCAGATAACGTGATCGGCGCCGAAGGCGAACGCGTCATGGCGCAACGAGCCGGCAGCGTCACAGTCGAAATCGACGCCTCGCACGTCGTCATGATTTCCCAGCCGGAAGCGATAGCCGATTTGATCCGCACCGCTGTCGGTTCGCTTTCCTAGTCTCAGAACCTCGCTTCCCGCACACCTTCGAGCAAGAACAGGAGCTTTCCCCATGGTCATGATTGCTGAGCCGAGAGTCACTTCGAATACCGGCACGATCAGGACGAAAGACGGCACCCATATCTTCTATAAGGATTGGGGATCCGGCCAACCCGTCGTCTTCAGCCACGGCTGGCCCCTCAACGCCGACGCGTGGGACGATCAACTCGTCTTCTTGGCCTCCAATGGCTTCCGCGCCATTGCCCATGACCGGCGCGGTCATGGTCGCTCCAGCCAGCCCTGGAACGGCAACGACATGGACACGTACGCGGACGATCTCGCCGAGCTCGTCGAAGCCCTCGATCTGCGGGACGCGGTTCACATCGGGCATTCGACGGGCGGCGGCGAAGTCACTCGGTACATTGGCCGGCACGGCACGTCTCGCGTCGCCAAGGCGGTGCTGGTGAGCGCGGTGCCGCCACTGATGCTCAAGACCGCCGCCAATCCCGGCGGGTTGCCGATTGAGGCGTTCGATCAGATTCGCGCCGGCGTCAGCAGCGATCGATCCCAGTTCTATAAAGATCTCAGCGCGCTCTTCTATGGCGCAAATCGCGCCGGTTCCACCGTTTCGCAGGGCGTTCGCGATGCCTTCTGGTGGATGAGCATGCAGGTTGGGCTTCGGGCGGCTCTCGACTGCATCAAAGCCTTCTCAGAGACAGACTTCACGGAAGATCTCAAGAAGTTCGACGTGCCAACCATGATCATTCATGGCGATGATGATCAAATCGTTCCGTACGCGGATTCAGCCCCGCTCCAAGTGAAGCTCATTCCGAATGCAACGCTCAAAACCTATCCGGGCGCGCCGCACGGGCTCATGAGCACACATAAGGAACAGTTCAACGCCGACCTGCTGTCATTCATGCAGTCCTAGATTTGCCCAGGCGCGTTTCCGTCCGCACTCCCCCAGCGTCCGTGAACCGGCCCTTGCACAACCTGGACTGATCTGTACCATCTGGACGGTCACTTGGCTGAAGAGACCGTCCAGGCCGGCGTTGAGAAAAGAAAGAAGGAGAGACATGATGGCTCAGGGTGCAAATCAAACCCATTTACCACCTCTCGGTGGTCATACTCGCGAGGAAGTCGGCAAGGAACTGCAAGCAACGCTTGTGGAATTGCTCGATCTCACGTTGATTGGCAAGCAACTGCACTGGACCATCGTTGGTCCGCAATTTCGACCGCTCCATCTGCAACTCGATGAGCTCATCGATTCCTGGCGCGACCTGGCCGATACCGTGGCCGAACGGGCTGTTGCGATCGGTTTTATCCCCGACGGTCAGGCCAAGGCAATTTCGGCCGGCAGTGAATTGACCGAAGTTGCCCGCGAACCGATCGAGGATACCGAGGTCGTGCGCACGCTGTCGGCACTCCTCGCGCAAACAGACGAGCGCTGCCGCGTGCGGATGGATCGTCTCGGCGAGCTCGATGTCGCTTCGCAGGATGTCTTGATCGAAATCGTGCGCGAGTTGGAAAAGCAACTCTGGATGGTTCGAGCGCAACTGGCATAGTGCGAGTTAACGTAAAGCAGATCCCCAACTGTTCGAATTTATGAAGAGAGGCATTCCGCCATGGCGCCGGCTATCGTTTTCGTCCACGGACTATACCTATCCCCGCGCAGTTGGGACGGTTGGATTGATCGCTACCAACAACAGGGCCATACCGTGCTCGCCCCTGCATGGCCAGGTCTCGAAGGTGAGGTCGAGCAACTGCGCAACGACCCGTCCCCAATCGCTCGTTTGAGCGTTGCCCAAATCGTCGACCACTATGAGCAGATTATCCGTGGTCTCGACAGCCCGCCGATCATCATCGGACATTCGTTCGGCGGAGCGTTTACCCAACTGCTCGTCGATCGTGGCCATGGCGCCGCTGCCGTCGTCCTCGAATCGGCAACTATCCGAGGAGTTCTCGACCTACCGCTATCTACACTCAAGTCGAGTTGGCCGCTGCTGCGCAATCCCTTCGTGCGGCACAAGGCGATCATGCTTACGGCAGAACAATTCAACTACGGATTCACGAACGCTTTTCCGCCCGACGAGGCTGCCAAGATTTACGAACGCTACGCCATCCCAGGGTCACGCAACGTTCTGCTCGAAGGCGCCTTCTGCAATCTCAATCCAGGAACATCGTTGAAAGTCGATTACCAGCGGAACGGCCGCGCGCCCCTGCTCTTCATCGCCGGCGGCGAGGATCACGTCATTCCGCTGCCAGTCAACAAGCACAACACCGGGAAATACAGTAAATCGACCGCGCTCACCGAGTACAAGGAGTATCCCGGCCGCGCGCACTTCACAATGAAGCAAGAAGGTTGGGAGGAGATCGCAGACTACGCCCTGGGTTGGGCGATTGAACAATCTGCGACGTATCTCGACGGCACTACCAGTGCCGCAGCGAAGGAACAGTCGACGCTCACCTCGGCCGGGCCCACCAGCTAAGTAAACCCAGGTGAGTTTCTGGACACCACGAGCGGCGTCGCTTAAAGGCGACGCCGCTCGTGTTCGCGGGGGGGGCGTTAGATAAGGGCGAACTTATCCGATAGGCTGCTTTGCTTAGGCCGCGCGGGTTTTCCGGCGCAGCCGAATGCTCACGAACCCGAGTGCAAGCGCAACCAATGCGAGCACGGCAAACTCACGGTTATCGCGATCGTCGAACGCCGTCGTTCCAGCGCCGGTGGCCGACATCGCGAGTGTCCCCGCGGCGCCGGCCGTCGGCGGCGGAACAGCATTCGATTCGTTGATTTCGCCGCACACGAAGTAGGTTGTTAGCTCATCCGGCGATTTATGGACGAGGATGACATAGTCGCCGGAAAGCAATTGGTCGAGCGAGATGTTCGGAACATTCGACTGGCTCACACCATCTGATGTCAAGGGATCAAGCACAAATGTCGTCAGCGGATACATCGGACTGGGATCAAAGTTGTCGCAGGTGCCGGTGTGGATATGCGTCGGTTGATTCCCCGTAACCGCCTTGCCTTCGACCGCCATCTTGACATCGACGCCATCCCCATTGGCGGTCAACGTCGCCCAGCCTGAAACGCCGGAACCCTTGTACTCGTTGAGCGCGATGGTGATCGTATTCGGAGTCTCTTGGGCGACAGCCGTTGATAGCGGAGCAAGCATCGCAAACCCGACGGACAAAACGGCGGCCAACGCTAACAACGCCATGGAATTCCCGTGTCTCAGTCGCATCCGTGCTCTCCTTTTCTTAAGACACTCGCCAATTGAACTCTTCACGAGCGCTGGCGTCTCCATTCGAGGCGCCACGAACACTGTCGACTCGACGCATGAATCAATCCTAGATCTGTCCTCGCGAGTACTATCAATGATACTTCCCGCGAAAGAAAGGTATACATATAATGAGATTACGGGTAAGTGTCGCGCTACGATTGAGCGCGCCGGCGGATTGACCCCGGTTAAGAACCTTGCGACCTGCGCCATCGTGGAGGGCGGATATGCACCTTCAAGGTCGTCTCCGAGTTCTCCTCATCATTGTGGTGAGCGCTTCGCTAATTTCGGTCGCAGCTCCCTTTTTCAGCACACATTTTGGTCCCGCGGCCGCACAGGGAACCCCAGCGACACCCCTGCCGCGCGAACAGACAGTGATCTTCAGCGAAGGCTTTGAAAGCGGAAATCTCGATCAATGGACGGCGGTTAAGGGCCTCACTCTTGGAACTGACCAAGTCGCGGCCGGCAAGTATTCTGCACGCGCGACAAGCACAACCGGTACGGCAGCCTTCGCCCGTTTCGAATTGGTGCCTGAACAGCCTGAGGTAGTCATTCGACTCTGGTTCAATGTCCTCAGCCTAGGAGATAACTCGCTCGGTCTTCTCCGCTTTCGAACAACCGACGACCAGGCGATCTTGGCGGTTTTCGTGAGCAAGACGGGCAAACTGGGGATACGAAATGACGTTGTCGGAGCAAGCATCTCCAGCGCGATCGAAATTCCTCAACAGACCTGGATGTCGCTCCAATTGCGCGTCTCAATCGGTACTCAGGACGAACCTAATGGCCAGGTGACGGTCTGGCTCAACAGTGTCAAAGTTGACGACCTCAGTCGATCTGACGACCTAGGCGGCTCTCCGATCGGAATCATTCAACTCGGCGAGAATCAACCGGGACGAACCTTTGACGTCGCATTCGACGATCTTGTCGTCGCCGCAAATGGCCCCTCCGCGGGCCAGGCGACACCAGCGACACCAGCGACACCAGCGACACCAGCGACACCAGCCTCGCCAGTCATCATCGAGGCGAGCCCGGTTAGCACCAAGACGCCAAATCCCTCGCCCACACAAACCTCCACGCCTTCACCGACAGATACCGCCACGGCAACGCCAACTGCTACTTCGACACACTCACCGACCGCGACGTCCACGAACACACCAACGAAGACGGCAACCGCCTCCGAAACTCCAACGAAGACGGCAACGCCAACCGCGACCTCTACTAACACGTCGACGCCTACAGCGACCGATACCGAAGCCCCGACTGCCACCTCAACGACGACAAATACCGCGACACCGAAACCGACGAACACGCCGACTGATACGCCTGTCCCCACCGACACCGCGACGCCTCAGCCGTCGGTTACACCAACTCAACTCCCAACAGACACTCCGACCGCGACTGAAGCGCCAACAAACACCGAGGCGCCAACCGCAACCGCAACCGCGACTTTGACAGACACCCCGGCGCCAACCGAGACGGCGACTTCTGAACCGACTGAGACAGCCACAGCTTCTCCATCGGAGACGCCGACAACAGCACCAACAGTCGCGCCGACCGAAACTTCGACCCCGTCCGAAACGCCAACTGTGGCTCCAACCGAAACCGCGACTCAGATTGCCACCGTTACATCGACACCGGCGCCATCGGACACTCCAACAAGCGCCCCCACTACCACATCTACGGAATCGCCTACCGTGGCGCCAACTGAGACGGCGACACTCGAACCAACCGTGACACCGACACCGACACCTACGCCAACGGCCGCTGCCAGAGTCGCGATGTTCCGTGCCAATGCGTCGAGAACAGGGCGGCAAACTGAGGCTGGTCCGACCGAGAATCCGTCCGTAGCCTGGCAATTCAAAGCCGGCGGAAACGTTTCTTCCTCACCCGCGGTGGTCGGCGATCTCGTTTACATCGGCAGCGCCGATCATTACCTTTACGCCCTCAATGCGGTCAGCGGAGATCAAGTTTGGAGGTTCAAGGCGGGCGACGAAGTCTCATCCTCTCCTGCCGTAGCCAACGGTATCGTCTATATCGGCAGCCTCGATGGAAAACTCTATGCGCTCGACGCGCAGTCAGGTGAAAAACGCTGGGAACTCACCACGGGTGGTCCCGTCATCTCGTCGCCCGCGATCGTCAATGGCGTCGTCTACATCGGTGGCTGGGACGGAAATCTCTACGCGCTCGACGCGGCATCTGGGCAAGAGGCTCTGGCGAGTTCCAACCGGAGTCGAGATCTTTTCTTCTCCGGCAGTCAATGACGGCACCGTTTATCTCGCTGGCCTCGACGGTAATCTCAGCGCCGTGAATGCGGCGAACGGCAATGTTCGCTGGAAAACAAATCTCGGCGCGTCCATTTATTCCTCGCCGGCAGTGAGCGGCGGCACGGTCTACGTCGGAACGGCAGCCGGAGAAATGATCGCCGTCGACACCCAAAGTGGCGATGTCATTTGGCGATTCCAGGCCAAGGATCGAATATCGTCTTCGCCCGCGGTGACTGGTGGACTCGTCTTCTTCGGCAGCGACGACGATTCCGTGTATGCCCTCAACGTGAACACTGGGAAGCAACGTTGGACCTTCAAGACTGACGGAGATGTCTATTCTTCGCCAACCGTGGCCGAAGGATTCGTCTACGTCGGTAGCCTCGACGGCAATCTCTACGCCCTCAATGCGAAGACCGGCGACGAAGTCTGGCAACAAGACCTTGGCTCCGAGATCTACTCATCGCCATCCATCGCCAACAACAACGTCTATGTCGGAACCGTCGCCGGCGACGTCGTCGCGATCGGCAGCTAACTCCGCTCCCGCGTGGTGCGGCTGACAACGTGAGATGCTTTCCCTAGGTTGAAACACCCAGAGGGAAGCTAACCAGAGAAAGCCTCTCCGAGGCTACGACCGACGGTACGAGACTCCAAGCCTCGTGTTCAGTCCCGGAGGGACTATCGTTCCCTGAGCCCGGGGTTTTCAACCCCGGGTGGATGCACTCGTCCCGACCCCACCCGGTCGTATGAGCCAGCTCCGTCCCCACGGTCATTCCGCGCGAGCCCCCGTCATTCTGAGCCCCTCCCCCACCGTCATTCTGAGCGCAGCGAAGCATCTCGCCTTGCCTTACCCCGGCTTTCTGCGTGGCGAGATCCTTCGACTCCGGCTCCGCCTCCGCGCAGGATGACGGATGGGGCGAGCGCTCAGAATGACGGAGGTGGAACGCTCAAGACGGTGGAACTAACGTTGGAGATGGCCGCCAGTAGCGCAGGGTGAGGGTTGTTTGTGTGAGAACTGCGCTCGGTTTAGGGCGCTTTCCTGCCATCCGGCGAAAGTCTCAAATATGAACAAGAATCTCCCTATTGACACATCAAAACGCTCATGTATCCTATACGAACTGGTATAGACAACTACACGACCGGATGTCCGAATCTCGTGACCCGTTACCTTCTGGACGGGTGAGGGATCGATGACCGAAAGCGTCAAAAGCGGCCCATTGCCGCGCTACTACCAACTCAAAGAGATCATTCGCGACCGCATTCGCAGCGGCGAATGGGAGACCGGCAGCGCTATTCCCTCCGAACGCGAACTCTGTGAACGCTACGGCATAAGCCGGATGACCGCTCGCCAGGCAATTACCGAGCTCGTCAACGAAGGGCTGCTCTATCGCGAGCAAGGTAAGGGAACGTACGTCGGGAAACCCAAGATCGCGCAACAACTCCTCCGCCTGACTGGGTTCAGCGAAGACATGCAGGCACGGGCCCAGCGGCCAGGCGCGAAAGTTTTGTCGTCCGAGATGTGGCCGGCAGACGAGGCGACGGCTGAGCGGCTCCGGGTCAAAGTCGGACAGCCAGTTTTTCGACTTCAAAGACTTCGCCTTGCAGACTCCGAACCGCTTGCTATCGAGACTTCATGTATCAGTTTCATTGGCTGCGAGCGCTTGTTGGACAACGATCTGGAGCGCGATTCGCTCTATCAACTCCTCGATGCCATCTACGATGTACCCCCGCTCGAAGCTGAACAGGAATTTGAGGCCGACCTCGCCGGCGATGAAGAAGCGGATCTTCTCAAGATCGTCATTGGCAGCCCGATTCTCCGCACCCGCCGCATCACGATGACCCGGCGCAATCAACCGGTCGAATTCGCAACCTCTGTCTACCGGGGCGACAAGTATCGATTCTGTCACGCGCATGGTGCGCGACCACCGGTAGCCGAGGAAAGGAGGGAGGACGCAGACAGCCTTTCCCACTGTGGCGCCGCAGCGAGCGGCTGAGGATTATCACGCGTCACCAGGAGATGCACATGAGCAGCAGCGAAGATCTCAAGACCTCGATTGCGAAAAAGCGCATCACGCGGCGCCGATTTGCGCAGGGATTGGCGGCAACTCCGCTGGTCTTCGGCGCCACAACCCGCGGCTTCGGGACGGCACGCGCACAGGACAAGGTCACGATCAAGTTCTGGACGCACACCCACCCGCCGATGGTCGATCTGAACAAGAAGCTGATCGAAGACTTCCAGGCCGCGAACCCGAATATCGAGGTTCAGTACGACATCATTCCCAACAACGAGTTCGCCACCAAGATGCTCACGTCGATGGGGACAGGGACCGGCCCGGATGTCATTAACATGGATGACAACCAGATGCGGTCGATCTACATCCCGGAGGGTCTCGTCCAACCGGTCGATCCGGCCGGGCTTGGTTACACATCACTAGATGAGCTGCGCGCCGCGTATAACCCGGGAACGTTTGAAGGCGCGGAGGCGGACGGCCAGATCTACGGTCTGCCAAGCGAATTCAACGTCACCGCCTTTGCCGTGAACACCGACGCCTTCGCGTCGGCTGGACTCGATCCCGCGAATTCGCCGAAGACATGGGAAGATGTCGGATCGATGGGTGGAGAAGCTCGTCGTCAAAGATGGCGATACCCTCACCCGCCGCGGTTTCGATTTCCTCTATCTGCACGCGGGCTGGTACCACAATCAACTCGGCACGCTGATGAACCAGACCGGCGGTCGCTACGTCGCCGAGGACAACACCACGGTGACGGTCAACGAGGAGCCGACGGTACAGGCGCTCCAGATCTGGTACGACATGATCTACAAGTACAAGATCGCCGATCCGAACGTTGCATCGCGCGAAGCGACCGTTCCTTACCAGGACTTCCTCGACGCCAAGGTCGCGATGACCCTGCTCAACCCGTGGGGTATGGGGCTCGTCACCACGGATTCGGCCGTCTACGAGAAGTACGCCGTCGTGCCGCTGCCGCAGGTCAATCCGGACGCAGCCGCCACACCGCTTTACGCGTACTATTGGGCGATCAACTCGCAGACAACCGATGAGGCAAAAAAGGCTGCTGCCAACAAGTGGGTCGCATTCCTTGCCGATCATCCCGGCGATTGGCTGAAGAATGTCAACTTCATCCAGCCGAAGGTCGGTTGGGACCAATTGCCAGAGGCCAAAGACTTCCCCTTCTTCGACGTTTGGGCGGCGGAAATGCTGAAGGGTAAATTCCTCCCGGTCACGCCGAAGTCGCAAGAAATCGACGACATCATGAAGCAGACGATCGAATCGTCCGTGCTGACCCAAGTCGAACCGCAGGACGCGTTGGACGCCGCTAAGCCACAAATCGAGGCGGTCCTCAAGCAAGGTTAGGAAATTTTCCTCACTCCTGTTCCCCTCTCCCGCGCGGGAGAGGGGAAGCCCCTTGAAACATTGCAATAGCCCTGGAAGGGCTGCGTCTGTCGTAGCCCGGGCCTTCAGCCCCGGCGCGCTCGACGCGCCGCGTGAAGAGCTATCGAGCCAAAGTGCGCTGCGGACACTAGAGAAACTGGATGCAGACAACGGGTACACAAACGACCGAAATTGTCGCCGTCCGCGCAACGCCCGCGCGGCGGCGATTTCGGCTGACCTATACACAGCAAAAGAACCTGTGGGGGTTTCTCTTTGCGCTCCCGGCGATGGCGTTCTTCGCCCTCTTTAGCATTTACCCAATCGGCCGAACCTTTTACTTGAGCTTTTTCGATTACAGCGTCGTCGAGAAACCGCGTTATGTCGGGCTCGCCAATTTCCGCCACATCATTGGCGACGACCGTTTCAACCATTCCCTGCTCAACAGTTTTCGCTATGTCGCGCTGACTTACATCCCCGTTTTTATCCTAGCGCTCCTCCTAGCGATGGCGCTCAACACACGCATCAGGGCTCGGGGGGTCTTCCGCACGATCTACTTCGTGCCCGTAGTGATGAGCTGGGTCGTGGTCTCGGTGATCTGGAAGTTGATTTTCCACCGGATGGGACTCGTCAACACGATGTTTCTCGATCCTCTCGGCATCGGGCCTCGAAACTGGCTGACCGATCCTGGACTCGCCCCGAACGCGATCGTGATCATGAGCATCTGGAAGGAGGTCGGCTTTTTTATGGTCGTCTTCCTCGCCGGACTGCAAAACATCCCATCGGACTACTACGAGGCGGCACGGGTCGACGGCTCAAATGGTTTGCAAGTGTTCCGATATATCACTTTGCCCTTGCTGCAGCCGACGATCCTGTTCTGCACGGTTATCAGCTTGATTATCGGGTTGCAGGTCTTCATTCCCCAGTTCGTGATGACACAAGGTGGTCCGGTCGATTCCACACTTGTGCTCACGCTGAATATCTACCAAACCGCATTCGTCTTTCTCGACGGCGGAAAAGCGGCGGCGATGTCGGTTGTGCTGTGCGCCATCATCGCGGCGGTAACGCTCGGCCAGTTCAAGCTCTATCGCACATACGGGTCAGATTAGGAGAACTTGATGGGGTTCATGCGAGCGGAACAACGCACATATCGCCGGCCGTTCAAATGGGGTCATCTAGTTCTTTACGTCGTGCTCACGCTCGGCGCACTCCTTATGCTCCTTCCCTTCGCCTACATGATCTCGACGTCGTTCAAGAGTTTGGGCGAGGTCTTCAAGACGCCGATCCAATGGATCCCGAGCGAACTGCGCTGGGACAATTACAGAACTCCCTTGCGCGAGCATCCGATTGGCAATTATTTCAAGAACAGCATCATCGTCGGTGTTTGCGTAACGCTGCTGAACCTCGTCACGTGCTCGCTCGCCGGTTACAGCTTCGCCAAGTTCAAGTACCTGGGACGAGACATCTTGTTCACCATCGTTCTCGCCACGATGATGGTGCCGCTCGCCTCGATGATCATCCCCCTCTTCATCCTGGTGAAGAATCTCGGCTGGGTCGATTCCTACCTCGGTCTGATCATTCCCGCCGGCACCAGCGCCTTTGGCATCTTTCTCATGCGCCAGCACATGCTCGCGATTCCCGACGATCTCCTCGACGCGGCGCGACTCGACGGCAGCAGCGAGCCCCGGATCTTCTTCGGCATCGTGTTGCCAATGAGCAAGGCGGCGCTCTCCTCACTCGCGATCTTTATCTTCATGTGGAATTGGGACAGCTTCTTCTGGCCGCTCCTCGTCACGACCGATGAGAGCTACCGCACCCTTCCTCTAGGTATCGCCCTCTTTGAAAGCTCGTACGGCACGAATTACCCGCAACTCATGGCGGTGGCGTTTCTCGCAATGCTGCCGGTGTTGATTGTCTTCCTCGTACTGCAACGGAACTTCATTGAGGCGTTGACGATGTCAGGAATCAAAGGATGAGTAACCGGGTGGCGCAACAGAACGAACGAGCGTTGATGTTGCTTCAACGTCTCAATGGTGGACTCGTCGTTTCATGTCAGGCGCGGGAACAGAACCCGCTTCATGGCCCAGTGTTCATGGCTGCGATGGCCCAAGCAGCGGTGTACGCGGGCGCAGCTGGGATTCGCACTGACGGCGAGACCGACATCGCGGCGATTCGATCGGCAATCGGTCCTGACATTCCGATCATGGGGATCTACAAGATCAAGCAACCCGACGGCACACTTTTCATCACGCCCTCCGCCGAAAGCGCTCGCAAGGTGATTGCGGCAGGAGCGGAACTCGTGGCGCTGGACGGTACAACCCGCAACAGGCCCGGTGGCGATACGTTGACAGAGGTCGTCGCGGCCATTCACGACGCGGGCGGTGCAGCCCTTGCGGATATCGGCTCCATTGAGAGCTCGCGGTACGCAATTGAATGTGGTGTCGACGCCGTCGGCACGACACTCAGCGGCTACACACCCGGCAGCCCGAAACAACCGGGGCCAGATTTTGCGCTTCTTGTCAAGCTTGCCGCCGATTCCTCCGTCCCGATCTTTGCCGAAGGCCGAATCTGGACGCGGGAAGAAGCGCGGCAGGCGATCGATCTCGGCGCGTCGTTCGTCGTTGTTGGGACAGCGATCACCAATCCACAGGCAATCACGGAGCGCTTCGTCGCCGCTCTAGCGAAATAGAAGGAAGGAACAATCGGGTGACCAAGGGCTACGAGCGCTACTTCGACCGTCTTTCCGAGCTAATGGACGAATTGCGGGCGCAAGGAGAGCAAATCGAAGCTGCGTCCAAAATGATCGCCGCGTGTATTGGTACTGGCGGAATTGTTCACGTTTTCGGAAGTGGCCATTCGCACATGATGGCCGAAGAAGTGTTCCACCGGGCCGGGGGCCTCTTCGCCTTCAACGCCATGCTCGACGTCAACCTGACCAGCTTCGGTACGCTCAAGGCCGGAATGGTCGAGCGGGCGGAGGGTTACGCACCGGTCATCCTCGATTCGTTCGATGTTCGTCCAGGCGAAGTCGTCATCGTCGTCAGCAATTCCGGGATCAACCCGGTTCCCATCGAACTTGCGGCAGAAGCTAAGAAGCGCGGGGCGCAAACAATCGCGGTCACCTCGGCCGCAAATTACGCCTCCGCTGCCTCCCGCCACTCATCGGGCAAGAAACTCGGGGATGTCGTCGACTTGACGGTCGATAGTCGCGTGCCTGTCGGCGACGCACTCCTCGAATTTGACGGGCTCGATGCGCCGGTTGCCGCCGCCTCGACTGCCCTCGGTGCCGCGCTTATGAACGCCATCGTTGCTCAGACGACGGAAGAACTGCTGGCGACTGGTCATAAGCCACCGGTGATCGTCAGCATGAACATCCCAGGCGGCGACGACCGAAACTCCGAGCTTGCGGAGCGCTACGGCCCTCGCCTGCGACTCTTCCGAGGCTAACCGGTGTCAGCGGACCGACTCCTGCTTGCGATCGACGGTGGTCAGACAGCGACAAAGGCGCTCGTCGCCAAAACCGACGGAACGATCATCGGCGCCGGCCGTGGCGGTCCGTCCGACCACTTCCATATTGAAGGTGGAGTCGAGCGAAACAGGGTCGCTATTCACGGCGCCATGGCCGCCGCGCTCGACTCAGCGAACGTCTCGGCTGATCGGGTAGACGCCATTGGACTCGGACTGACCGGTGCACCACCGAGTGGCACGCAAACGCCGATTGTGCACGGTATCGTGCGAGAAGTTCTCACGCCGCGCAAAATCCTCGTCACTCCTGATTACGTGACGAATCTGGCCGGAGCGTCGGGCGGCGAACCCGGAGTCGTCCTGATCGCTGGTGGCGGCGCGATCGGATACGGCGTTACGAGCGACGGCAGCGAAGCAGTTGCGGGCGGCTACGGCTTTTTGCTCGGCGATGAGGGGAGTGCATTCGATATTGGTCTCCGCGCCATCAGCGCCGCCGCTCGCGCCGAAGATCGCCGCGGAGGACCTACTGCGCTGCAAGCCATCGTCGAGGAACACTTCGATATTCCGACAGTTCGACAACTCCCGCGAATTGTTTACGCCGCGGGGTTTTCGCGTGAAAAAATTTCTCTGCTCTCGCCGAAGGTTGTGGCAGCGGCCAAGGACGGCGACCCCGCCGCGTTGCAGATCATGCGCGCTGCCGGCGAAGACCTGGCGAAAACAGGTCTCGGGGTCATTCGACAGCTGTTCGAACCCGGCTCAAAGGTCGATGTGTACCTCACCGGCGGCGTGTTTTCGGCGGGTGATCTGCTGCTCGATGCATTTCGCGCGACTCTTCACGGCGGTTGGCCAACAGCTACTCCGCGTGAGCCCAGATTTCCACCGGCAGTGGGCGGGCTCATTCTCGCCGCACGTTCACTCGGACAGCTGACCGACGCCGCGTGGTTGGACAATGTGGCGACAACTCTTCCGCTGGTCCAAGCATGAGTGGCCCACCTACCTCCTGGTTAGCTGGCACGGCTGCGAATACTTTTTCAGTTTCCTGCGGCACACCGATGGCCGGATACATGGCACGAACTGGTCCTTCGACGGGAACGCTCGATGAGTTGACAGTGAGCGCGCTTGTGCTCAATCAAGAGAGCGCGAAAGTCGTTTTCCTCGCCGTCGATCTCGCTGGTGTCGATGATGCGCTCGTCGACGCGATTGCAACGTCGGCTGGGCTCGACCGAAGCGATCTTGTGATCTGCCCGTCGCATACGCACAGTGGTCCAGCCGGTGTCATTTCGCGGCTGCACCCTGCCGATGAGGACCGACTTTCACCCCACTTGCACGATAGTTTCGTCGCCACGAGCGTCGAGACAATCGCCACAGCGAAGGCATGCATCGAGCCAGTTGAGCTGCTCTTCGGCCGAAGCAAAACGAGCGGACTCGCGGCAAACCGAAACGATCCGGATGGTCCTTTCGATCCGTATGTTTCAGTTCTGGCCACACGTCGAGCGAATGGCGATTTCGCCGCCGTAGTCGTCCACTTCGCCTGTCATCCCACCATCCTCAGCGCTGAAAACCGGCTCATCTCGGCCGACTTTTCAGGCGCACTGCGCCGATCCCTTCGGGCAATCGTTGGTCAGAACGGTGATCCGCCGGTTGTGCTCTACGCCAACGGCGCGGCCGGCGATGTGAGCACGCGATTTACGCGTCATTCGCAGGATGTTGCTGAGGTCGAGCGCGTCGGCGCAGGGTTGGCCGCGGCTGCACACTCCGCGCTGGCGGAGGCCCGATCAATCGACGGTCCGATCCGGTACGGTCGAGAAACTGTGGCTTTGCCGCCTCGTGAACTTGTCGAACCAGATAACGTTCTTGCCTCCAGCACGGGTCGAATCTCCACTGCCGAAGAGCGCAAGCAAATCACCCGTCGTCAGGGCGCGGCGTTGCTCACGAAATTGGTCGAGGCTGGACCCGACGCGATTCGCACATCGCTCGAACTTGAGGCCTGGGCTGTAGGGGATCTCACTCTAGTCGCAGTTCCGGGAGAGCTCTTTGCGTCGCTCGGCGCGCGCATCACCAAGGCGTCCTCTACACTCCTGCTCGGATACGCCAACGGGTATGTCGGATACCTTGCCGATAACGCAGCGTACGAAGCGCAAACATATGAAGCGCTCGCCAGCCCATTTGCACCGGGCGCAGGCGAAATCGTGGCCGAAGCTGGGCTTGATCTTGTCAACCGAATTCGAACAGGCAACGAGCGATGACTTCACGTTTGGTCACCGGTAACCTGCTGCTCGGAGGCGAATTCGTTCCAGGCGCCCTAGTCATCGCCGGAGATCGGATCGCCGAAGTGCGACGCGGGTCCGTTGACGGAACGCCGCCAGATTTGCAGGCGGTATTCGTCGCGCCGGGTCTGATCGATCTCCAAGTGAACGGCGGCTTCGGTGTCGAAGTTGGCGAGGATCCCGAAGCGATTCGTTGCCTGGCCGATCGGCTGCCCGCGAGTGGTGTCACCAGTTTTCTGCCAACCGTCATTACTTCACCGAAAGCGCACTACTACCGCGTGTTCGAGGCATTTGCGGCGGCTCGCAATGTCTCGGGAGCGCGACCATTGGGGCTTCATCTGGAAGGGCCGTTTCTCGCTCCGAGCCGGGCCGGAGCGCATCGCATCGACCTAATTGAAGCGGCGGACGACGAGCTCTTTTCCTCTCTTATAAGCAGGCCCGACGTCAGACTCATGACGCTTGCACCTGAGCAACCGGGAGCGCTCGAGCGAATTTATCAACTCAAAGAACACGCCATTCTCGTCAGCCTCGGTCATACCGACGCAAGCTTCGAACAATTCGTATCCGGCCTCGACGCCGGCGCGACGATGGCAACCCACCTCTATAACGCCATGTCGCCTTTCGGCCACCGGGCGCCGGGCGCAGTCGGCGCCTCGCTGGTGGACAATCGCGCGACCGTTGGCTTGATCGCGGACGGCGTCCACAGTCATCCCGAAAGCATCAGACTTGCGGTCCGCGCCAAAGGTCCGGAACGAATCGCCCTCGTGACCGACATGATGCCTGCCGCCGGCATGCCGCCCGGTCAGTACCAATTTGGCGGACAATCGGTCTCCGTCAATGGCATTTCCGCAATCCTAAGTGACGGAACCCTGGCTGGTTCCGTCGTGCCGCTCGATCAGGCCATTCGGAACGTCGTCGCCTGGACCGAAGCCACACCCGCCGAAGCAATTCGCATGGCCTCCGAAACACCGGCAAACCTTCTGGGCTTGTCCGATATCGGTTGCATCGAAACGGGCTTTCTCGCAGATCTCGTCCTCTTCGACGCTAATCTCAACGTCGAAGCAACGATCATCGGCGGGCAAGTTGCATATCGTCGCGAGGCTTCGAAAATCGCATAGCGTTCAGATATTCTCGATTCCTCCCGCATCTACAATCCGCGCTCAGGGGCAGAGGGTTGATCCGGTTGTCGGGAACCGAGGGCTTTGAGGAAAACCACATGACTGACACCATACCTGCTGTCGATCCCCGCCACGCGGTCCTCGTAGTGATGGACTACCAACGCTCGATCCTTGCCAACTTACCCGACGCTGGCGGGTTGTTAGACCGGGTGGCTGAGGCGATCTCCGTTATGCGCGGGCGCAATGGGCAAGTCGCCTATGTCCGCGTGGCGCTCGATGACGCCGACTTCGCGGCTATTCCGGAGACCAACAAGACCTTTAGCGCGTTGGCCAGCCGCGCCGGCTTCTTACGCATAAATGCCCCGGAGACCGCCATCCACGACCGAATCGCGCCCAAACCTGGCGATATCGTCGTCCGCAAAACACGAGCCGGCGCATTCTCGACGACTGACTTAGCCGATCAGTTGCGTGAACGTGGCATTGACACCTTGATCATGGCTGGAGTCGCCACCAGCGGCGTCGTGCTCTCCACGGTTCGCGACGCGGCAGACCGCGACTTTCGGATCGTTATCCTCTCCGACTGTTGTGCCGATGCCGATGGCGAGGTGCACGATCTCTTGATGCGAAAAGTCTTTCCGCGTCAGGCGTTCGTGATCACCAGTTCAGAATTGCCAGCGCTCCTGCAATCAGACTGAACTAACCTCCGATTCAAAAACGACTTCCATTGAATCAGCGCCTTCTTGCCTCGAATGCGGCGAGTTCAACTTCCATCGTCAAGTGAGCCGCCTCTAGCACAGCGAACTGCCAAACCGCACCGCGACCAGTGCGGGCTAATTTGTTTCGCACGCAACAATTTAGCGAAAACTTCGTCTCATTCGAGCGTGACTTCATCAGGCATTAATCTTCTGCTCCTGTCGCTTCGCCTACTGTGATTTCAGGTTCGCTTGTGCGACTGCATGTGAGTTGAGCCTCGCAGTTCCAGCACAGGAGGGAAGGTCATGGATCGCGATCGGTTCGAGCAATTTCTCAAACGCCGCACCAGCCGGCGCCTCGCGATCGGCGGTACGGCAGCCGGTCTCATTGGCGTGAGTTTCGCCGGTCGAGCGACTCGCTCCTACGCACTTCAGTCCGCTTCGGATGGAACTCCGGTGGCGACGCCGGCAGGAGAGGTTTCGCTGCAGAGCCGGCCGTCGGCTCAATTCGGCGTCTACCCATTCCAACTTGGCGTGGCGTCCGGCGAACCATCGCCGAACGGAGTGGTGCTTTGGACTCGTCTCGCGCCGGCGCCGCTCGATGGCGGCGGCATGGATCCGATTCCGTACGAAGTTCAGTGGGAAGTCGCGAACGACGACGGGTTCACAGATATCATCCAAACCGGGACAGCCGTCGCCGAGCCAACTCTCTCCCATGCAGTGCATGTCGATGTGACCGGAATTGACCCGCAGCGCGAGTATTTCTACCGGTTCATGGCCGGTTCAGAAGTGAGCCCGGTCGGCCGCACCAAGACGGCGCCGGCCGCTGGCCAAGGCGTCGATTCGCTTCGCTTCGCGTTCGTGTCGTGCTCGAACTACGAGCATGGCTACTTCATCGCCTATCGCGACGTCGCGGCCCAAAATTTCGACTTCGTCGCACACCTCGGTGACTATATCTACGAGTACGCACCGAACGACTACAACGTGCGTGAACCCGAGAATCTCCGTCTCGTCACCGGCGGCGAAGTCTTCACGCTGCAGAACTACCGCAATCGGTACGCGATATATCACACCGATCTCGATCTCCAGGCTGCAAGGGCCTCAGCGCCTTTCGTCGTCACTTGGGACGATCACGAGGTCGAGAACAACTATGCCGCTTCGATCTCCGAGGACAACGTCCCTCCAGAAGAATTCCTACAGCGTCGGGCCGATGCCTATCAAGCCTATTACGAGCACATGCCACTAAGCCCGTGGTCGGTGCCGGTCGGGCCGGACATGGGGCTTTACCGCCACCTTCCCTTTGGCGACATGTTGGACGTGGTGGTGCTCGACACTCGGCAATACCGCTCGGACCAGCCGGCCGGCGATGGAACTTACCCTGACACACCTGCGTCGATCGATCCGAACACCTCACTTACCGGACCCGAACAGGAGCGTTGGTTGCTGCAACAACTCGACGATTCGACTTCGACCTGGAACGTCATTGCCCAACAAATCATGATGGCCGAGGCTGGCGTCGTCCTGGCTGAAGGCGGCGCCGAGTCCCACCCGACCGACATGTGGTCGGGCTATCCCGCCGCACGCAAGCGCATCCTCTCCCATCTCGCCGAGAGCAATATCGCCAATCCAGTGGTCTTGACCGGCGACATCCACAGCTCCTGGGCGAACGATCTCAGGGTTGATTTTGAAGAGGTGACCGAAGCACCGGTGGCAACCGAATATGTCTGCACATCGATCACAGCGGGTGGCGCCCATCCCGCTGACTACGTCGCGCCGCTGGCCGCAAGTTATCCCCACTTCAAGTTTGCCGATCCGCGCCACGGCGGTTATGCGGCGGCAACACTGACCAAAGACCTCTGGACGACCGATTTCATCCTCGTTGAAAACATGGAAGACGTGAAGAGCGGCGTGTCGAACATCGGCACGTTCGTCACCGAAGCCGGATCGCCGGGGACCAAGAAAGCCTAAACGCTTCTCCCACGAATGAGTTGGTTGGCGCGTGTGATTTGTCGCACGCGCCAGCCCAATCCCTCATCCGATCTGCTGAGCAATGAATCGAAAGGACCGCCGGCGACCGTTGGCGGGCGTTTGCGCGTGCTTGGCTGGTTTGTCAGTCTCGAAACTGACCTCGCCAATCTCCGTGCGGACCTGGTGAAGTGCCAGATCCGTTGTGCTGTCTTGTGATATTGCGATACTGATCCATGCGAAGTCCGCGTAGCACCTACTGACTACGGCGCAACCGCATGCACATGGGCAACGTCCCGCAGACATATTGCCTCGGCGAGGAAGGACGATTATGGCAACCGATCCAGTACGAAGCATTCAACGCCGAAACATTGGCCACGGGTATGATCTCGCGCTTGATGGCGCGATCACGCGACTTGCCGCGCTGGAACCCTCGGCCGAAACGCCTTATCTGACGGTAGCGATTGATTGGACGCCAAGTGGCAGCCGGACCGTACGATCGTCGGGCGACCCGCCAAAGCGTTCGCAGCGACGGGCAGCCGAGGCGGCTGTTAGCGAGTTGAGCCGGCCCTCACGCATAGAACTGCAAAAAGCCGCGACCGATCTTGTCAACCAATATGACGAGCGATCTGCCGCCCGGAAGAGCGTCGACGCGGATATCGAGCGCCTCTTTGACTATCTCGATCGCGAGCTTGAGCCGAGCCCGCAGGGCGCGATTGTCGTCGCCAACCACGGTCTTGGTGTTTTCGAGACGATCATCCTCGCGATCCCGGTCGAAACATCGATCGCGGCCGGAGTTACTCCTCAACTCCGGACGCTCGTTCGGGTTGCCGAAGACTACGAACCATATGCGGTACTGCTCGCCGATCAACATGAGGCGACCCTGACCTTTTTCGTTCAGGATCATCCGTTTGAGGAACTGGCCGTCAAGAGCACCGACTACCCGCGCAAGCAGTCGTCTGGCGGATTGAATCAGCGGCGCTATCGAAACCGGGTTGAAGAACGCGTTTCCGCCTTTGCCCGAACTGTGGCGGCGGAAACACGGTCCGCACTCGATGAACTTGGTGTGGAGTCGTTCTTCGTGGTTGGAAATGATGTGATCACGAGCGCGCTTGACCCGGAATGGCATCCCGATGTTCGCAGCCGCCTGGGCGGAATTCTTCGGTTGCCGGTTGAAACGGCAATGGACGATCTCATCGCCGCAGTGAACCCGCTTGAAATCGAACGGGAACGCCAGGAGGAACTTGACGCCGTGCTTGCAGTCGAGACCGCGCTCGCGACGGGCGATCTCGCGCGAGCGGGCGACGTCGCGGTGATCGCCGCGCTCACTGGGATGCAAGTCGATGCTCTGGTTATGAATGCCGACTTCTCGGCGCCGGGATGGATCGATCATTCGCTCGCGATCGCCGGGGCGGGCGATATTCCAGTGGAGCATCCCGGCGGTGGTGATGTTGCCAACATTATCGCGG
Source organism: uncultured Chloroflexia bacterium (assembly GCA_963737985.1). Classification (GTDB taxonomy): domain Bacteria; phylum Chloroflexota; class Chloroflexia; order Thermomicrobiales; family UBA6265; genus CAVTUU01. The sequence goes on from CAVTUU010000009.1 coordinate 352,221, forward strand.
TCGATCTCGGTCAGGAGATGATTCGAAAGGCAATCCTCAGTGGCGCCCGGATTGAGATTGTTGAAACGATGCCTGCAACGACCAGAGATAGATCCTTCGAAGGTTCCGAATCTGCTCGCGCTGAGGCGGCTCAACGGCTCGATCAGCTAGGGGGAGTGGCGGCGACCCTGAGATTCTCAGTGCTCTCAAATTCGACTGACACGTAAGGTCGTTGCCCGCGAACGCGAGATCCCTTGTCACTCGACAACCAATCGTGATCTGAATTCCGGGTCTTGAATTTCTCACGCTGCATCCGGACTGACTGACAGGCGCTTCCCGGTCAGCCATTTGCAGAGCTCAATCTTCCTGGAACGTCATTGCGCAACGGTTCATGTCGGCCACGGCGAGCCCCGTTGAAACTAAGAGATGAGTAGTGTCCCACCCCATCGATTTGTGGTCCGGCTATCCCGCCGCGCGCAACCGCCGGTCCAATCTGTTTCGCAATCTTCTGCGTAATGCTCCTGGAAGGATTGCCGAGGAGCGTTCGCGGTCATATGTGATTCTGCCGCGAGAGCGCCTAAATCTGATAAGCGAGGCGACGTACGTTAAGCGTCACGGCGGCAGCTTCGCGTTAATGGATGACCTCCCCCACTCTGTCTTCTCGGCACAATCAGACCGAACGTTCGGTTGACAACGATACCGCCACGCCTATGATGATCTTCGGTGGGAAGACCATCCATTGGACAGGTCTGCTTCGTGTTGACATCGGCTTCCACGAGTTCGGTTCATAACCTCCGTGCCTCGTTGTCGGCTTTCATCGGCCGCGCGCCGGAGGTTGCTGTCGTTGCCGAATTATTGCGCCAGAAGGACGTTCGGCTCGTCACGCTGACCGGCCCTGGTGGTGTCGGTAAAACCAGACTGGCGGCCCGCGCCGCGACCGAGGTCGCAAACGATTTTCCAGACGGCGTCTGGTTTGTCGCTCTCGCGCCGATCACCAATCCTAGCCTGGTTTTGCCCGCGATTGCGCACATTCTCGGCGTGCGCGAAGCGAAGGATGAGCCCATCGCCGCCCGGCTCGAGACGTATCTCGCCGATCGCCAACTTCTTCTGCTCTTGGACAATTTTGAGCAAGTTGTCGATGCGGCCCCTGCGCTCGCCGAGCTCCTCGGCGCCTGTCCGGGGCTCAAGGCACTTGTCACCAGCCGGGTCCGGCTCCGCGTTTCCGGAGAACGGGAATATCCCGTGCCACCGATGACTCTACCTCCATCAGCAGCAATGTCAGCAACCGGAGGGGTAGCGCCCTCGGAAGCGGTCACGCTCTTCCTCGACCGGGCGCGGGCGGTCAAGCCCGATCTTGCTATTACGGCCGAGACCGCACCGGCCGTGGCCGAAATCTGTCGCCGGCTTGATGGCCTACCGCTCGCGATCGAGCTCGCCGCGGCACGTGTCAAGGTGCTTTCGCCCGCTGCCCTCCAAGCGCGTCTGGAACGCCGGCTGCCGTTGCTCACCGGCGGAGGTCAAGATCTTCCAGCCCGTCAACAGACGATGCGTGACGCGATCGCGTGGAGTTTCGATCTCCTCGCTCCTGCTGAACAAGCGCTGTTTCGGCAGTTGGCCGTCTTTGTCGGCGGATTCACCTTGGACGCAGCCGAAGCGGTTATTGGTTCGGATGGTGGCGATGTCTTCGAAGGTATTTCATCGCTGACAGACAAAAGCCTCCTGCGCCAGACCGAGCTTGATGTCGATGTTCCCCGCTACGGAATGCTCGAAACGGTCCGCGAATTCGGTTTGGAGCAACTCACCGCAAGCGGTGAGGAAATGGCGACACGCGATGCCCACGCCGTTTGGTACACCCAGCTGGCCGAGCGCACGTGGCAAGGAGCCGATGCCCGAGCCGACGCGGCGTGGCTCGACCAAATTGAAGCCGACCACGATAACGTGCGCGCGGCCCTCGTTTGGCTCAACCAAACTGGCAATTACGAAGGGTTGCTGCGATTGTCGGGATCACTCTGGCCCTTTTGGCACCGTCATAGTCATCGCTTGGAAGGTCGAGGATGGCTGGAACATGCGCTTAACCTGGAACTGAACGCCGATGTTCCCAAAGCAGTGCGCATACGTCCGCTCTATGGCGCTGCCTATCTCGCGCGTAACCGCGGCGACTACGATCGAGCGAACACGCTCGCAACCGAATGCCTGACCCTCTCTCGCGAGTTTGGAGACGACCGAGCGGCCTCCCGAGCACTGCAACTGCTTGCGTTCGTCGCGCTTGCCCAAGGGGATTACGACCGGGCCACCACACACGCGCAAGACGCACTGAAACTGACCGAGAAGCTCGACGACCGCGGCACCTGGAACGCCTGGGTCCTGACTGATCTAGGGATGGCTGCGTATGGACAGGGCGATCTTGAACAAGCAGCGCGATTCCTTGAGGAAGCCCTAAGTCTCTATTACGGGTTCGCCGAACCGTTCGGGACGGCTCTGACGCTTGGTTATCTCGGTCTGGTCGCCACAGACCAAGGCGATTATCGTGCGGCGACTGAACGATTCGCTGCTAGCTTGCCGCTATGGCAAGAAATGGGCAACCGGGAAAATCAATCCGAATGGCTTGCGAGTGTGGCCAATCTGGCCGCGGCGCGCGGCTACCTGCAACCGGCGGCTCGGCTTTTCGGCGCAGCCGAAGCATTGCGCGATACACTTGGCCACGCCTTCACTCTTCCGGAACGAGCTGCGTTCGAGCGGGGCATTGGCGCCGCGCGGTCGGCGCTCGGCGATCACGTATTCACCAGAGACGAAGCGGCTGGTCAAGCGCTTTCGCTCGAGCGCGCGCTTGCCGAAGCCTCGAAGTTCCTTGCGGCAGCCTCCGCGCCGGTTCCGACCTCCGAACCTGGTTTGACTCCGCGCGAGCTCGACGTCTTGCGCTTGCTTGCCACTGGCCAATCCAATCCCCAAATTGCCGAATCGCTCTTCATCAGTCCTCGCACCGCCACCACCCATGTCACCAATATCCTCGCCAAATTGGGCGTGACGAACCGGGCAGAGGCAGCCGCTCGGGCCCTGCGAGAAGGGCTCGTCTAAGCACCCATCACCCTCGTACGACCGTCGTAGTTCCCGCATCAATGCAATCTACGTAGTCGATATAGGGGTTCTTTACGATGTGCGCTTACCAGCGCAGGCGCAGACTAGCCTCACCTTAGACATTAAGAGATGTCGGGAGCAATATGAGGATTGCAAGTAGCTCCGAAAGGACAGTCGAATGAACCCCAACACAATGGTCTATTTTGAAGCGGTCCAGGAAAATCGACGTCGATTTGAGAAAAGCGTAGTCCCCGAATCAGCCGGGCAACTCACCGACCATACTGTCGAAACTCGCCAGCCGCACCTTGCGAACACCTTGAAGCGATTGGTGGTCGCAACAGCCACCCGTCCTCTCCAGCTGCTTCGCGAAACCATGGCCAATCATGCGCCATCAGGCATCAAGATTCCCGGTTTCGATTTCTTTAGCTAGGTTTGGTCATTGTCGACTCAACCGCCGACTGGTGTTCCCGCGCCGGCGGTTGGCGTCGCCTCCTCAGGGAGCGGACTCGCGGCAAATGTCGAGATTCCGGCGTCGGCCATCAGTGCGAGAAACAATCGGCCGTCGCGGAAGACATAGCTCCTGGTGTCGCCGAGATCTCGCAGGAACCGATCTGACAGCGATTCGGGCGGACACATTGCCCGCGTTAGCGGCCCGACCTTAAGCTCGATTGAAGGTCCATTGACCGTGTAAGCGCCACTGCCCATGTTGCAGTCGGCCCGAACCGCGAATCTGCCATCAGATCCAAATGTCAGTGTGTACTTGCTCGGGTCGTCGGGCGCAGTCTTTTGACCGTTGCCGCCCCGAAATTCTTGCCATTCCCACACGACGCCCACCAGTAACGGCGTCAAATGGAGTGTCCCTCCATTGTTAGCCAGCGTGAGCACCAACTCGTCTTCCGCATAGGCAAAGGACTCGACTTGGTCCAAGGCGGCGGAAAACTGACTGCCCAGCGAATCAGGCTCACATGCCATGAGCGTTGTCATGACCGGGCCAATCGTGAGATTGGTCCCATCGATCGTGTAGCCGCCGCTGCCACTGTTGCAATCCGCTTGAATATTTGCTCGACCGTTCGGCAGAAATTGAATCGAGTAGCGGGTGGGATCCTTTGGCGTCATCTCTGCGCCGGTAGCGGGAACGATCTTGCTCAATTGCCAGACGACTGGAGGAATGCCACTTCCAGGCGGCGGCGTACCTTGGGCGGCCAAAACCGGCATGGCCGTCATGGCCATGACGATGGTCGGGACAATTGACAAAATCAGCTTCCGAGGCATCACGACACGACCTCCTAATCGAACTGGTTCATGACCGAGGTGCGAACTCCTCCCGCGTCATCCTGAAGCAATTTATCATCTAACGATCCGCTTGGACTGTCTTCCCTAGACTTGCCCATTGGACGAGAGGAACCAGCAAGCGCTCTTCCTCAATCTGCGAGATAGTAGGTCGGTTTGTGGCGGGGTCCACCTGGCGGACCCCGATTTGCGCGCGGTCATTGCTCGAGGAACGCAGATGAAGATCACCGAAGTCCGGGCGTATGTCATCGAAGAACCAGTTCGCCACCAGTTCATCTGGCGAAAGGGTGTGCCGGGGAGCGGAACGACCAACAGGACGACGTGGCTGCACCTGATCACCGACGAGGGAATCGACGGCTGGAGCCCGACCCCTCGTGGACCGATCGCGCTGGATCTGATCGAGCGCCGCATCCGCGATGCAGTCATCGGCAAAGATCCGCTGCAAAAAGAACTCCTCTGGCACGAGATCTGGGAAATCGACCGAATCGAAGAGTTTCCAATGTACGCGCTCGGCATGGTCGATGTCGCACTCTGGGACATCACGGCGAAGGCAGCCGAATTGTCGCTGCACCAACTCCTCGGCGGATTTCGCGACCAGATCCCAGCCTATGCGAGCACGGTCACCTTCGCCACGACCGAAGAGTTTCTGGACGTCGCCGATCAATGCCTCGATTACGGATTCAAGGCGATTAAGCTGCACGCTTGGGGTGACGCGCGCAAAGACGCCAAACTCTGCCAGGATCTGCGAGCGCACGTCGGACCCGATATTGCCCTCATGTACGACGGCTCGGCAGGCTTCAATCCCTACGAGGCACTTTATTTGGGCCGCGCACTCGAAGAAGCCGCCTATTACTGGTACGAAGAACCGATGCGCGAGTTCAGCATTGGAGCGTACCGCCGTCTCTGCGACGATCTCGATATTCCGGTTTTGTCGGCGGAGACTTCAGACGGCGCGCATTACAACGTCGCTGACTTCATCCTGCATGGCGCCGCCGACATGGTGCGCACGAGTGTTCATTACAAGGGTGGAATCACCGGCGCGATGCGTGTTGCCCATCTCGCCGATTCATTCCAAATGACCGCTGAGGTTCACGGCGGCGGCCCAGCCAACCTGGCAATCTGCCTCGCGATTCGCAACAACAGCTACTACGAGTCCCTTGTTACCAGTAATCCCATTGACGTCGAGCCGGGCATCGATCGCGACGGCTTCATCCACGCCTCAAAGCTGCCAGGAGTCGGCTTCGATGTCGACGCAAGCGACCTCGAGCAGCGAGCCCTGGCCAAGATTTAGGTTCGAGGAAAGTCAATCCATCGAGCGCCAATCGACGCATCAGCGTCCCACGACCATGCGATAACACGAGAGTTCGAACGGAGCGAGCTCGAATTCGATACCGCCGTTGACGAGATCAACCCGACCTAGGTTGCCTTCGATCGGAGTGACTCTGAAGGCCGCAAGGAGTTCGTGCTTGGGAAATGACAATCGGGCGGTAGATTGTCGACCGCTCGACTCCCAAACCCTTACGACGTAACCATCGGCCCGTTCAGCGTGCTTTAAGCCGGTCAGTACACCTGTCGCGCTCTCGAGCGAGACGAGACTCGACTCGGCGCCCTTCCACTCGCCCGGATTCTTTGTAGGGAGAGGCCGTGCCATGAGCGGTAGCGCTTCCTCTTCGCCAAACCGAGTGCATGCCATCGAATCGAACGTCCCGGAGTGCGGTCGGAGCGTGAACCCGAAGTCAATCGTCGCGCCAACGCCAAACGGATCCCTCTCAGGTGGCGGAAGACCCCGTCCACTCGCGACCCGAAAAGCAAGCACGCCATTTTCCACCTTCAATTGCCGCAAGAAGTGCTGAAGGTGGATGCCGCCGTAGTCGACGAGCGCCAAATCGCCCGAGTGGATCGTGACCCCGGCGTCGCTGGCGTTGAGGTCGAGCCAGTTTTGAACCGCGAAACTATCAAGACTGCTACCGGAAAGCGTTTGCGATAGCGGGTCGACAATCGCGAACTGACCGGCATGGCGGATCTCGGGGGACTTCAGCGCAAATGGAAAGAAGTTGAACAACATCTCTGCGTCGTCTGGCCGGCGCAGCCACTTGAGCCGATTGCGGATTTCAACGCGGTCACCTCGGAGTCGAACCAACACGTCCCGCTGATACGTCTCGCAGATGGTTGCGCTTGTGCGAACAACTATGCTCCCGTGAGCACGATCGATCGTTGGTGCGTCAGCAACGATCGTTCCGTTGTCCAGTTCACGTCCGGCGACCGGGATGCCGGTGTAGAGTCCAGTTTCCGCATTGAAATCTCCACCCGGTTCCGGTCCATGCGGGTCGGGGAGATACCGCACCAACGCATTCAAACCAGCCCATTGCGCGCGGTCAACTAATTCCGCGCCGGTCCGGGTATCGACCAAGCTCGTGATGCAACCGGCGCTATCGACGGTGATTTCAAGGCCGTCGTTGCGCAAACGCGCCTCATTGTTCACCGAATCTACTTCCGCTTCAACTGCATTGGGCGCCTGCTCGATCGCTTCGAGTGGGTAACGCTTGAACCCGAGCCCAGGTACGTCCGCAACGGAAAAACGATGAGTGGCAAGCTCCCTCGAATCGGCTTGTTTGTCCGGCGCGGCGATCGTTGCACGAGCCCAATCCGCCGGAAGCTCAACCTCGACTTCCCCGTCGCGGGGCCAACTGAGGAGGTTCCAGACAACGATCTCGGGTTGATCGCCGCCACTGAGCACCTCGGTCGCAGCCGTGAGCGCGGTCTCGAGCCCAGATCGAGCCGGGATCGTCGCCTGCTGGAAAATCTCATAACCCTCTCGAATTGAGGCAAGCGCATGCTTCGGACTGCGAGGGCGCCAAATTCCTTTTGGACCGCTGTGCTCGTCAAAGAGAAGCGAGGCATCGTACGTTGCGGCGATCTCAGCGGTGGGATAGATAAACGCTTCGTTGACAAGATCAGCCAGGGCGGCGGTGCGCTCCCAAAGGTCAAGCGTTCCGTGGTTACGCCGGCTCTCGTTCGCTTCCTTTGGATAATGCAGCGTTGTCTGCGACCAACTGCTCTGCCAATCGCCCTGGACCACCGGCAGCCGATCGGCCCAAGCCGTTTCCGCGTGGCGAAAGAATTCGGACGGCGTCGTGATGCGCAGCCGTGGCCAGAGATAGCGACGGTTCCATTCCCGCGCGATCGTGGCGGGCAGAAGTCGTAGCGGCCGGTTATCGCTCCCGGTTTGGATTTGAACCAAGTCGAAGGGATAACCTTCGTTCTCTAGGGCGGCGAGTTTCAGCGGCAACTTCGCCTCAACGTCGTCGATGCCGGACCAAAATCCATGCCTGGCGCCTTCGATGTAGGCCCAATAGGGATCGTCGGTGTACCAAACGATCACGCGTCTGCCAGCAGGACCCTGCCAGACAAACGGCCGAGGAAGATCGGTGATTTCATGAAACGGGGCGAGAAAATTGTTCGGCGCCATTGACAGATAGCGCACACCAGCCGCCGCCATGACATCGACCAAGGACCAAGGAGCGCCAGGAACGTCGCAAATCATCGCCGAAGTAACAGCGATGCCGAGATGCTCGCGAAGTTCCTGGGCAAAATAGAGCGAGCGAATCAACTGCTCACGATTGAGCAAATCGAAATAGCTGTGGATATACAGCGCCTCGACTTCGATCGTCCCTTGTTGCACAGCCTGCACGAGGCGAGCGCGATCGTCTGGAAACATTCGCAGGAACCGTTGCACCTGCCAGGCCGATTCGCAGGTCCAACGGTAGCGCACGTCGTCCGGCCAATCGGCGGTCGCGTCGGTCAGCGCTAGGGCTTGTTTCAAGTTCTTGATATGCACGCGCTCGACTTCGCTCGGCGTATGGGTGAACCCGATGTCGGTGTGCGAGTGGTTGACGAGATAGACCTGCCACCGCCGCACCGGCGCAAAGTCGACTTCAGTACTCCTGCGCTGATCGCCAGCTCTTAGCTCCACGCGCGCGGTGCACGGACCGTCCACCTCCGGAAGCAGAATCTCTTGCCAGTCAGATTCAGAGATGGTGTCCACAGAAAACGTGAATTCACTGCCCTCACGCCCGATGACCAATGTTCGCGGCTCGTTGCTCGCGGTATCGGCGAAGGTGAGACGGCAAACCTGGCGCGGTTGCCCATCGACGAGGCGAAGCAGCGGCAGGGGCTGGAGTTCGAACGGAGCGTCCTCCACGATAGGTCCTTTCGCATTTGTTCGGTGACTGTCGGGTTCGGTTAATTACTGTTCAAGCGCGCCGCGATAGAGCTGGTCATCCCAAACAGATGCTGGATAAACCGGTTGCTTCCCGGCCAGGACGGCAAGAGCGTCAGCGCAAGCAGTGGTGAAACAACGCCGGTGACAATACGACGTGTCCCCGGCGATGTGGGGCGTCGGAAGAACGTGTGGACTCGTTCGGAACGATGCATCCGGTGGAGGCGGTTCTGGAGCGAAGACATCAATCGCCGCTCGGATCTCGCCCGCTTCCGCCCGTCGCCAAAGCGCTTCCTGGTAGACAACTGCCATTCGCGTCACCAGGACAAAAAGCGCGCCTTTCGGCAAGGCGTCGATCACCTCGGCACTGATAATCGCTTGCGTGGCCGGCGTGGGAGGAATGCCGACCACGAAGACCTCACTCTGCGCCGCAAGTTCGGGCAAGGATTGGACGCGGCGCACGCCTGCCCGAGTCAGCACTTCGTCAGACACAAATGGATCGCAGCTAGCAACGTCACATTGGAAAGGCGCGACCAACTCGGCATACCGTCGATTGATGCTGCCAAACCCAGCGAGGCCAACCTTTCGGCCGGTGAGGTCGCCGTAGACGAAGCCCGGTTGATCCCAATTCTGAGATTTCCATGAGCCGTCGCGGACTAGTTGGACCGCGGCCGGAATATCGCGGAGGAGATTCAACGTCATCGCGAGCGCGAACTCGGCAACGGTCGGCGTCATGCTCCGCGAAGTATCGATCACAGTCACGCCGCGTTGCCCCGCCTCGGCGACATCGAGCCAGCCGCCGAAACGGTTGTCAAAGGTGCCGGCAATGACTTTCAGATCGTTCGCTAATTCCCATCGTTTAGGCGCGAAGGGCGGGATGCGCATGATCCACGGACCGACAACAACAGCATGCGCCCCGGGCAACGCGGCGTCAAAAACTGCGGCGCGCTGATCGTCATCCATGTCCGGCGTCCACTCCACACGCTCCAAATCCTCGACCCCGGCAAGCGGAGATCCAAAAATTTCGTCGTGTTTTCGCGGTCGTACTTCGGACGCAAGCAAGACTTTCGCGCGCGTTGCTTCGATCACCAGGTTCCCCTTCCTAACGAGTAACACCGTCCCGCGAGATCGTTTTGAACTGCTGCATCGTCTCCGTTATCGCGGTCTCGACCGGAAGCCGTTCCATCGAGCTTGCGCCGACGAAGCCGACTGCTTGGCTCCGGGCCAGCACAAAACTCGCGTCAGTCGGCGTGGCCACAGGTCCGCCGTGGCAGAGCAAAATCGTCTCTGGATTGACATCTCGCGCCGCGCAGCAAATTTCGTCGACCATGGCCGGCGCACTGTCCAGGCTCAGCGCATCGTCAACTTCTAGACCAATCGACCCGCCAATCGTCAATCCGAGATGAGCGATGATGCAATCCGCGCCGGCCTCGGCCATCGCGCGCGATTCTTCAGGGTTGAACACGTAGACGGCGGTGAAAAAACCCCGTTTGTGCGCGAGATGGATCATCTCCACCTCTTTCCCGAAACCCATGTTTGTCCGCTCGAGCTCGCGCCGGAACCGGCCGTCAATCAGTCCGACCGTCGGGAAATTGTTGATCCCAGAAAAACCGAGTTCGTCCAGCTCGTTGAGGAGATATGACATTTGACGCATGGGGTCGGTGCCCATCACGCCGGCAATGACCGGAGTATCGCGAACGACCGGCAAAACCTCGCGCTCGCCCATCTCCTTGACGATCGCGTTGGCATCGCCGAACGCCAACACGCCCGCCAAACTACCGTGTCCCGCCATCCGGAAACGACCAGAGTTGTAAATAATGATGAGGTCGGCGCCTCCGGCCTCGGCGAATTTCGCGGAAATCCCGGTTCCTGCTCCAGCGCCGACGATCGGACGACCAGCGTCGATCTCGACGCGAAGCCGCTTCAGGACCTCTTCGCGGGTGTACCGCATTCCTCTCCCTCCTGCGAACGGCTCAGCCTGATACCGGTACAACCCGCTCTTGCAGCCATTGAAGCAGCGTCGCACTTGCGCGGTCCGCGAATGCAGGATCGTTGATGTTGTGATCGAGCTCGACGACGGAAATCCCTGGGCGAACCGTGCGCTTGATCGCGTCGAAGAGCGCCTGGTCGGCCTCCGGCCACCAGAACTCGCCGCCTGAACTGTCGAGCTGACTCACGCCACCCAATGGAAGCAGAATCACAACCGGTCCCGTTGCGGCGTTCGCCTTTTCAGCGATGATCCGCCCCAACTCCGCGTTCTCCTCGGGAGTGGTCCGCATGAGCGTCACGCTCGGGTTCCATTCATAGAGTCGCCGGCCCCGGTATCGCTCCGGCACCGTCTCCGGAGCCCCGAAATTGACCATGTCGAGACAGCCGGGCGCAATGACCTGAGGAATACCCGCGGCCCCGGCTGCTTCCAAACGATGCGGTCCGGCCGCGAAGACTCCGCCACAGAGTTCGTCAGCCCACTCGGTCGTCGTCAGATCGAGCACACCTTGAATAAAACCTTCGGCGATCAGGCCTTCCATCGTCTCCCCGCCCGATCCCGTGGCATGGAAGACCAACACCTCATAGCCGGCCTGTTCAAGGGAAGCGCGCGCGTGGTCGACGCAGGCGGTGGTGTTCCCGAACATCGAGGCGGCTAAAAGTGGTCGCTCGGGGAGATCGGGCACAACCGCATTGACCATACCGACGATCGCGGCCGCCGCATTCGCCAAGATCCGCCCTGACAACCGGTTGATTCCCGCGATATCGACGATCGAATAGAGCATGGCGATGTCTTTTGAACCGACGTAGGGACGCGTATCGCCGGAGGCAACCGTCGACACGATCAGCTTCGGTACACCGACCGGGAGCGCTCGCATTGCGCTGCTGGCGATTGTCGTCCCGGCGGAGCCTCCGAGGCCAATAATTCCGTCGAGTCGCCCTTCCGAATACAGGCGTTGCGCAATCGCGGCCGCTCCCCGAGTCATTGTCGCCATCGCTTGGCCTTTGTCGGCGGCGGAAATGAGTGCTTCCAGATCGTCGCCACCCGCTCCCGCGACTTCCTCCCGGCTGACCTGTGAGGATATCGACGGAGATCCCAGCACACCAACATCGACGACGATGGGTTCAGCGCCCTGCGCCGTGATCAGGTCGCGGAGGAATCCCGCTTCCTCTCCCTTCGTATCGAGCGCGGCGATGACGACGACGTTTTTCGGCATCGGTTGACCCTCACCTATCTCCCCAACTATCTGTGAGGAATTGGAAAGTTCGATCAGCGTTAACCAACAATTCCCTGAGCATCGGCGCCTTTACATTGGACAGTCTTATCGCGCGACCGTTGTCTGTTCCATCGCGTCGGTCAGAAACTCCTGCACGGCTAAAGGACGACCAGTGCGGCTGCTTTCAATCGCGGAAAAAATCAAAGCGACCGATTGCAAGTTATCCTCAACGTTTGTCGGCATCGGCTCGCCACCATCGAGCCAATCGATGAACTGCTCGACCAGCCACTGATGTCCCCAATACGGCCGTTCGCTCAGTGGCACCGCCTCATGAATCCCATTGCGAACGTTCGGATCGTAGCGGAAGCGTTCGATCTGGCGGTGGTCCATGATCAACGTCGCGCCTTCGGTCTCAGCCCGGATGTACTCCTGCCCCCAACAATTGAGACCGGTCGCGTTGGTCTTCGCTCCTTCGTACAGGGCGCGAGCGCCATTTTCGAAGCGCATCGTGACGAGCCCTTGCGAATCGCCCGCAAACTCGCCCCAGGCGGGATTCCACGTTTGCGCATAAATCTCGGTGCACCGCGCTCCGGCGAGATCCGCAAGAATATCGAGATGATGCACAGATCCTTCGACCATCAACGCGTCCGGAATCTCGTGCCGAAACTTTCCCCAAGCGCCGAATCGGCGCGCGTCGCAGGAGAATCGGCAGACAAGGTAATCAAGCTGCCCGTACTGACCAGAGCGCAGCTCATTCCGCAGGGTCGATTTGTCCTGGTCGAAGCGATGGCTCATCGTCACGCCCATCTTTTTGCCGGCGGCTTTGACCTTTTGCGCGATTCGAACAGAGGCTTCCATTGTGTCGGCAATCGGTTTTTCCGAGAGGATGTGCATGTCATGACTGAGCGCGGCATCTACCACTGACTCGTGAGCAGCCGGCGGGACAACGATCGTTAAGAAGTCCGCGGGGTGGTTGTCGAGCGCCTCGTTCAGATCGGTGTAGCAGCGCCCGGAAGAGAGCGCGAGACCTTCCTGCGCGTGAACGAACATATCAGGGTTGATATCGACGGCGGCAACGACCTCGATCGCACTCGATTCGACAAATGGTGGAAGAATCGCGCGACACCAACCAGCGCCCATCCCGCCGGTACCGACCTGGATCATCCGGTAGGTCACGATCTCCTTCTCCTTTAAATGCGATCGGCTTTCGGTCGCGCTTCACCGTGGGTGTGATTCCAGAGATGACCGCGCCGTTTGGCCCCGTCTAACGTCGTTTCGAAAAAAACCGCGCGCACCGGCTCAGCAACGAGCGGGAAATCGTGATGATGTCCCATTCCAGTGGCAACACAATCGCCGGGACCGACTTCATAGTGCTCGCCTTCGGACACCGCCGTTCCTCGGCCTTCGTAGAGAATCCAATACTCATCGCAGTCATGATAATGGGAATCAAACGCCGTTCGCTTCAGGTAATCGACCGGATCGCCAACGTCTTTCGGTTCGTCCACTTCGCGCGCGCCAAAGATACCGCTTCCCCCGACCTCCTCGCCCCAGTTTCCCGACATCCGAATCACCGTCGCGGGTGTTGTTCCGCTGGCTATCTCCCAGGCATTCACGTGCGGCGTCATGTCGAAAATGGCGCCTTCCGCGAGCTCGTGTTCCTTGTCGCCGATACGAATCTGGCAACTGTCTCGACCCGCGATCAGCATTTCTTTCGGTTCGCTCCGTTCCTGGCGAACCGTTTCGCCCGCCCCCATTCCGACAATCGCGAACGATCGCAATTCGCACCACAATGGCACTGAATCCCCACTTCGAAAAACCGGCACGAATTGCCTCCCTATCGCTTTCATAAACCCAGTCAGCCAGCAACGTACCTCTCGAACCCACCTCACACGATCCCAGCCAGATCGAAGAGCGCAGTTTCACCGCGGTGAGCGCAAAAGTGAAGTGCCTATTGTCGTAAAGATCGAGGGATGAGAAAGCAAAGCAGGTTGGCGACCTCATCGCCTACTGCTGCCCGTGCAACGTTTTGAGTTCGTTCGCACGAGACGCTGCGCAATAGGCGATGAGAACACCTCATCGTTAGCGATTGTTAGGAACGGTTGTCGCGACAATCGTTCCTAACGTGTGTCGTCCGCTAACTTTCAGCTCTTCTGATCCTCCGCGATCAGAGCATCGATTCCGGTCGCGACGTCGTCTGCCGCATCCTGAACCGTTTTCTGGTCTAGCTTAACCAGGTCCATTTCCTTCGCGTAGATGTCCATCGCTTCTGCGTAACTCTGAATCAGGTTGGGCGAGCGGGCAAAGTCCTCCGACTGCATCCAAACCTGCCCGTTTTGCTTGAAGATATCGTCCGCGTTCTGTTGCGCGACTTCCTTTCGCGCCGGAATTCCTCCGATGCCATGGTCAGCCAGGATCTGCTCAGCCTCGGCGCTGACGAAGAACTTCAAGACTTCCCAGGCGGCATCTTTGTTCTTGCCAGCCGACTGGATCGCGTAGAAGTCGATGAGCTGGACAGTTTTGATGTCGGAGCTCCCCTTCGCCACGGGCATGACTCCCCAGTCGATACCCGACTCCTCCATCGAAGGGATCAGCCACGGTCCGCCCTCCAAGACAGCGATCCGGCCGGTCGCGAAGAGTTCGTTCGCCGGAACCGTTTGAGTGTCGGTGGGGGTCGGCGCGACCTTGCTGTCGAGAATCAGATCGCGTTGCAACTGGAGAGACTCGACGGCTGGAGCTTGGTTGATAACACTTTGTGTTCCGTCGGCGTTGATCACGTCGCCGCCATTCGACCAGATCCACGGAAGCACCATAAATTGGTCCATGGAGACGCTCATTCCATATTTCTTGCCTGGACCTTCCCCACTTGTCATCGCCGCGAGATTGGTTTTGAGCTCGTCAATCGTCCATGGGTTGGACCAGTCGGTTGGTGGTTCAATCCCCGCATCGCGGAAGAGTTGGCGATTGAAATACCACGCTGCCGTGTATATACCGGGAGGCATTCCCCATTGCTTCCCATCAGAAGACAGGCCTTGAATCGCCGCCTCGAAAAACGAGTCCAGGGCAAAGTTATCTCGCTGAATATAGGGGTTCAGATCCTCCAATTCGCCGCTGGTCGCCCACGTATCGAGACCAGTCGCCATATGGCGAACCAAATCAGGAGAGTCCCCGGCCGCGAGGTAGCCACGTAACTTGCGATACCACTCGTCCCAATTACCGAGCATTAGTTCGAAATCGATTTCAATGCCCGTCTTTTTGTCGTTGAACGCGTCGACCATTGCTCGCCAGGCGGGCTCTTCGGAGGCCCCTGCCACCATGAAGAACCGGACTTTGCCCGACGCACTCTGGGCAAACGTTCGGTTTGAACGCGCTCCCAGAAGCATTCCTCCGGCTCCCACCCCTGCCACCTGTGCGAACCTCCGCCGAGAGAGTTGCCCGGCGCCTATGACATCGTTTTCGGTTGCAGCTTCGACGCTCTTCATCGTGCACACCTCCGTGAACGGTGCAAAACCGCCGTCGACTGTCGTGGTATGTCGACGGAAATCGCTCACCAACAGATCGCAAGTCTCATGTCGTACAGATTGCGCTCGCATCACCTCCTCATGTTTAGAGGACAAATGAATGGTGAGTCAGAGGGCGTTGCGGCTACCCCTTCATGCCACTCAATGCGATACCTTCGATGAAATAGCGTTGAGCAAAGACGTAGACGATCAGCACCGGCACGAGCGCAATCGTTGTTGCGGCCATCATTGGTCCCCATTGGACGGTGCCATAGATATCCTGAAACGCCGCCAGCAATACCGGCACGGTCATCTTGTTTGGCGAGCTCAAATAGATTAGGGGCGCGAGAAAGTCATTGAACGTCGCCATAAAGGTGAAGATGCCGATGGCGCTCAATGCCGGCTTCACAAGGGGCAAAACGATCTCGCGATAAATTCGAAAAGGATTGGCGCCATCGACGCGCGCCGCATCTTCGAGGTCTCGGGGGATCGTCCGCATGAATTGGCGCATCAAAAAGACGCCAAACGGATGGGTGAGGATTGCGGGAACGATAAGTGGGTAATGCGTGTCGAGCCACCCAATTTTCTCGTAGATGACGAAGCTCGGCATCAGCGTTATCTGAAGTGGCACCATCATCGACGCCAGAATGAGTCCAAAGAGAAGATTTCGACCCTTGAAATTCAGTCTCGCGAACGCATATCCCGCCAGGGAACAGGTCACGAGGTTGCCAAGCGTGACCAACGTAGCGATGTAGAGACTATTGAAATAGGCACGGGCAAACGGCAACTTCGACAGCGCGGATGGGTAGTTCTTGAAAACCACAGGATCGGGAATCAGTTTGGGCGGATATATGAAAATCGAGCTCGGGTCTTTCAGCGACGTCGATAGCATCCACAGCAAGGGCACGATCATCGAAATCGCTCCCGGAAGGAGCAACAGATGAATGACCAGTCGGCTGGGCAAAACTCGCGTCCTCGTCCGAGGCTGCGTCGCCGCCAACGAACGGTCCGTATGACGAGCGAGCGCGATCGGCTCCGAGTTTTGTTGGGAACTATTCATAGTGCACCCAGCGAGAAAATCGAAATTGAATTGCCGTTAAGACCACTACGACAATGAAAAGCACCCAGGCAATGGCAGCGGCTTCACCCAGATGGAAGTAGCGAAAACCGACGTCAAACATGTGCGTGACAAGCACATTCGTCGCGTCAGCTGGACCGCCATCGGTGAGGAGATAGACGATATTGAATACTTGGAATGAGCCGATTATCGATACGACAAGAACAAAGAAGATCGTAGGAGTTAACAGGGGAAGGGTGACGTCTCGATAACGTTGCCACCTATTCGCGCCATCAACGGTTGCCGCCTCGAGCAGTTCCTTGGGGACGCCCTTCAGTCCGGCGAGAAAAATGACAGCGTTGTAGCCCAGACTGCCCCACACGGCGACGATGATCACCGAAGGCATCGCCCAGTCGATACTGGCCGTCCAGCCCGGACCCTGAATTCCAATCCAGCTCAAGGAAAGATTGAGGATGCCGAAGTCAGGGTTGTAAATCCATGCCCAGACGAGCGCGATGGCGACTGTTGACGTGACTGAGGGGAGAAAATAGACCGCCCGATAGACGGTTACGAATCGAATCCTGGCGTTGAGTCCGCTGGCGACGAGTAACGCCAACACTATCGACAGCGAAATCGAGCCAACCGTGAAATAGACCGTATTTTTGAGGACCTTCCAAAAGAGAGGATCGTGGATCAGCGTGGAGTAGTTACCGAGACCGTCCCATGAAGGATCCTCGCCAAGATCCCAAGTACTGAAACTGAGGAACAGTGATCCAAGCACAGGCAACAGGATGAATACAAGGAGACCAACAATCTGAGGCGCGATAAAGAGATAGGCCCAAAAAGCGTCGCGACCCATCCAGCGGTGGATAGTGGTCATACAGAGGATCCGCCAATGCGCAAATGTTCGCGGTCACTCAAGGGACAGGGGACGATGTTGCCGTCACCAGCAGACACTGTGAACTGCCTCATTGCCTTCCTGTGTTTCCGGTATAGGGAAAGCCCGGCCGAAGATCATTACAATTTGTGCTGATTGTTCTTGTACTGATTGTATCGAGACTATGTCAGGGTGTCAAGCCGTATTGTGCTGATGAATAGTGCAGACAAGACGAAGGAAGCGATCTCGATCACGCCTGAGTTGTGACCAATGCACCCCAAATTTCTCGACTCAGAGCCGTCGACTGCTCATTGGTTGCCAGGTTTCACTGACTGGGAATCAATACTGATACAATGGTGAGTGTCTCGATTCGAGTCGTGGCGGGAGTCCACAAGGACTGAGTCACGAAGAATTCAACTACAATCTCGAAGGGCCGCCGATAATCCTTCGAGCCTTGGAAACGAGCAGGCACTTGGGAATGCCCTGGACGCTCCTGAAAGATGGTCTCGAGGACCCGTCCATCCGTGGCCGGAGGCATGAGGTCATTGCCGCCGTGCTGGAGCATGCGATTGTTTCTGAACAATTTCGTCGCGGCGAGCGCCTACCTACGGTGCGTCAACTTTCGCGGGATCTAGGTGTGAGCGCGGCAACGGTGGCTGCTTCATACAAACGACTACAGCAACAAGGTTTAATTCGAGGTGGAGTCGGTCGCGGAACCTTCGTCACCGACAAAACGGCGCCCAACATGGCGCTCGCTGACCAAGCGCCAAGAACCAAACAATATAGCCGCCACGATCAGGAAAAGCGCTTCAATCAGGCACCAGCCGCTTGGAGGAAACGGGCGCTGAACGCCTCGTCAGGTTATCTCCGATCTGCATACCCAAATGCAGCTGATTGCAGTACTGGGAGACCTGATCCTCAACTCCTCCCAGTGGCGATCATTCGCCAAAGCTGGAACGCGGTAATGGAGACCGTTGAACCGTCAGATTTGCAATATGCCGGCGCCGAGCCGATCCCATCGCTGGTCTCAGCGGTTGCCCCGCACTTGGCCTCAGACAGCATTCTCGTTGAAGCCCCCGATCTCATCGTGGCGTCGTCGGCGCAACAGTTAATGGTGCTGGCACTCGATGTCGTCTCATCAATTGTTGGCGACCGGTCACTGATGGTCGCCGTTGAGGAGCCTGGCTATCCGACCATTCTTGACACCTATGAGCGGGCGGGATGCCGCCTTGTCGGCATGAACGTGGATGATTTTGGCGTGACGCCAGAATCGCTCAACGCAGCCTTGGAGGCTGGAGCAAAATTGGTTTTGCTGACCCCTCGTGCACACAATCCGACCGGCGCCTCATGGACAAGTGCAAGACGAGCGGCTCTTGCCGAAGTTCTCTCCTCGCATCGCACCGCCTTCATCGTCGAAGACGATCAGTTCGCGGGTATTGCGGTCGCTACGCCCGGATCGCTCTTGTCTGACCCTCGACTCGAACAGCGAGTGCTCTACCTCCGGTCGTTTTCAAAGGCGATCGCACCGGATCTTCGAATTGCAGTTGGGGTAGCGCGCGGTCGCTTTCGGTCCATGCTGGTCGAAGCTAAGGGATATGCAGATGGTTGGACTTCACGACTCATTCAACGCGTACTCGCTCATCTCCTGACATCCAAAGATTTACCCCAACACCTTCAGATGGCTTGCGATACCTATGCGAGTCGCCGGCACGCGGCGACTGAAATCATCGACGCAAGCTTGGCTACGCTCGGCGGTCATGTCACACCTAGCATGGACGGGGTCAATATTTGGATCCATTTGCCGCCAGGAATCGAAGTATTCACGACGCTTAGGTTGGCGGCGGCTCTGGACGTAGTTGCCGCGCCCGGTGAGCCGTTCTACATTCGGCCAGGGCGCGGAGACGTGATTCGTATGAACGCAGGTGCGGTCGATGTCGACCGCGCTCGTCTCGCTGCGGAAGCGCTCGTTACTGCTGTCACAAACTCTGCGGCTGTTCCAACCATGGCAATGGTGGTTTAGCGCTCCCAATTCTTTGCACATCGTTCCTCGCCCAGCGGACTATCCCTTGATCGCGCCGGTGAGGACGCCGCGGGTGAAGTACTTCTGGACGAAGGGATAGAGGATCAGGATTGGCGCGGTCGCGATGACGACGACCGCCATCTCGATCGTGGCTGGGGGCGGGGGTGGTTGGTTGGGATTGAGAATCGATGCCTGGTTGAGCGCGGTTCCTTCAAGCACGATCTGTTGCAGCACCACCTGAACCGGCCACTTGCTCGGATCATTAATATAGAGAATGGCGTTAAAGAAACTGTTCCAAATGCCGACCGCGTAAAAGAGCGCGACCACCGCCAGGACCGCTTTCGACAACGGCATGACGATACTGAGCAGGACACGAAAGTCAGATGCCCCGTCAAGCCGCGCCGAGTCCAAAAGCTCCTGCGGAAGGTTCATGAAGAACTGGCGAAGGATGATCAGGTTAAACGCCCCAATCAGTCCCGGCAAAATAAGCGCCGGATATTCGTTGAGCAAATGGAGTTGCTTGATCAGAAGAAAGTTCGGGATCAAGCCAGGCTGAAACAGAATTGCCCCGAGCACCAGGAACAGCGCGAACCTCGACCCCGGCACACTGGGCCGCGACAAACCGTAGGCCATGAACACGGTCGCAATCATCATCGCCGAGGTTCCTACAATCGTTAAGCCAGCGCTTACCTTGAGCGCCTGGATCACGCTTCCATCGCCGAATACGACTCGGTATGCGTCGAGAGTCGGATTCCGGGGGAAGAGAATCAACCCACCGGTCAAGACGTCGCGGTACGAGGAGAAACTGACTGCGACGATCTGAACGAATGGGAAGAGCATGATAATGACGATGAAGGTTAGGATGATGAACTTCAGCGCGGTCACAATCGGATTCGGATCTTCCATCCAAGGCGCCTGTTTGCGCGGTTTGCGTTTGCGCGTCAACTGGGGTTGCTCGACAGCGAGCCGTGATGTGGCCGGCGAAGCGGTTTCGATTCCCGCCGACGCGCGCAAATCAACAGCCATCTAGAAGACTCCTTCTTCGCCCAATTTCTTGGCGGTCCAGTTCGCGGAGATCACGAGCACCAATCCGACGAGACCTCTGAGCAATCCGACAGCCGTCGCAAATCCCCAATCTCCGCTTTGGATTCCACGGAAGTAGGTGAATGTATCAAGCACTTCGGCCGCGCCTGGTCCGACCGCATTTCGCTGGAGATAGAACTGATCGAAGTTGAAAGGAACCGCCACCGAAAGGGCGAGGTGGAGGATAAGAACGAGCACAATCACTGAACGTATCCCGGGGAGGGTGACGTCGCGCAGTCGGCGCCAGCCCCCCGCGCCGTCGATGACCGCGGCCTCATAGAGGCTGACATCGATTTTCGTTAAGGCTGCAAGAAAGAGGATCGTGCCCCAACCAGCGTCCTTCCACATTTGTTGGAGCACAACCAAGGGCTTGAAGATGTCGGGGTTGCTCATTACGTTGATCGTTCCCCACCCCTGATTGCGCAAGAGATGGTTGACGAAACCGTCACCCCCGAGAATTTGCTGCCAAAGTGAAATCACGATGACCCAGGAAAGGAAGTGCGGGAGATAAACGATCGACTGAATCGATCGTTTGGAACGGTCACTGATCAGACTGTTCAACAGCAAAGCGAGCGCAAGCGGAGCAGGAAACGCGAAAAGTAAGCGCAGTAACTCGAATTCGATCGTGTTCTGAAGCGCTACCCCGAAATCGGGATCGGTGAACATGCGGCGAAAGTTGTCCAGTCCGACCCAGGGACTGGCGCGGAAACCGAGAAACGGTGAGTAATCCTTAAAGGCGATGAGATTGCCCAGCATTGGGACGTAAACGAAAACGATGAAATAGAGAACGCCGGGCAGGAAAAAGACATACATCCAGCGGTCCCGCCAAATCCGCTGTCGAAGCGTCAAGCCGCTCCCCATCTTCCTCGGCGGCGTCGAGCCGCCAAATAGACGCGGTCGTGCCATCTGCATCGCGTGTCCTCCGTCGTGATCCCGCGCCCCGGCGCTTCGTCCTCAACGGTAAAGCGCCGGGGCAGAAAGGAAGATAGTTAGGAGTTCGCCTGTGCGTAGGCCTCGGCGTACTCGTTCAAGATCTGTTCGCCGCTGCGCTTCCGCCAATCAGCGATCCAGTCATCGAGCGCGCTCATTGGTTTGCGTCCAGTGCCAATCGCGATCTTGGTATCGAAGTAGAGCTGTTGGAGTTCGCCCTTCTTCGCCGCGGCCGTCTCCGAATAGAGACTGAACGTGGGATCCGTGACGCCGTATTGCGTCTGCTCGGTCATCAACGATTGGACGTATGTGATCAAGTCTTTGTCGGGGTTGTAGAGGACATTCAATCCTCCAAGGGACGGATTGAAGACCTCTTCTGTTCCTTGCTGCGTCAACGTCCGCGAGCCATCTTCATTGACCGTGTGGTGCACTCCTTCGATACCGTAGTTGAGGAAGGTATATTCCTCGCTGCCAAACGGAGCGGCCAAATAGTTGCTGATGGCAATAAGCTCCTCGACCCGCGCTTCATCCTTGCCGTTGGAGGTGGGTATGCAGAGCTGCCCGAAATAACCGGCAATGTTGTAGGTGACAGGGTCACCGCCATCGAATCCAGGCGGCACAAGCCCCACAACTTCGCCCTCCGGAACGATCTTGGCGAGTTCTGTTCGCATCAAGCTCAGCAGAATGTAGGCGTTGCTGATCGAGCCAACCTGAGCACCCATAAACTGCTCGCGGATATCCGTACTGTTCTGTGTTGGCGAGTCTGGATGGCAGGCGCCTGTCGCCCACATCTCTCGCATCCATTCCAAACCAGCCCGGAATTCCGGCGTTTCAATCTCGTTGGTGAAGGTGCCGTCCGGATTGGATTGAAACCGAACCCGTCACCCTCCGCGGGAACACGAAACATAGCGTGCGCGAATCGCGTCTCAAACGGATTCAAGTTGTCGAAGGAATTGCCGTAGGTATCGGCCGAGCCGTTGCCGTCCGGGTCCTCCTTGGCGAAACGATCAATCATGTTCAAGAACTCATCGGCGTTCGCCGGAGGCGTTGCCCCAAGCTTGGTCAACCAATCACCTCGGTACCAGAGCCCGTTTGGTTGAAGCGATGTCGGGCTCGGCACGCCAAACAGGACGCCGTTCAGTTTTGAGTTTTCAAACGCATATGAGGGCATCGCGTTCAGATTTGGGAAAGTATGCCTGGCGTCGCCATCGAGATACGACGTGATGTCGGTGAATGCGCCCTGAAGCATGAACTCGGAGATCTGCGGGTAGGCGAGGGTGATGACGTGCATGATGTCAGGGAAATCACCGCCGGCGAAAGCCGTCGCCATCTTCTCGGCGTAGTTCGCTCCCGGCACAAACGTGACATCAAGCGTGACTCCAAGTCGATGTTCCAACTCCTGCCAATACTGACTGTCGTCGCGCGATTTGACGTTGAGATCAGAAAAGAACAGGAATGAGACCTTGCCACCTTTGCCTGGAGTCGCCGCCACGGTTGTGAAGGGATCGGGATATTTCCAGTATGCGTTCGGCACACCAAGCATCGGCGATGGTGACATTCCATCGAGTTCCGGGCTTGGCGACGCGTCCTGCGCCAAAGCGTCGAGCGGCATGGCCGCGGCGAGCGCTGTTCCGGCGGCGAGCTTGATCGTGCCACGACGGCTGAGCCGTGTCTTCAGCGGATTGTCGATTTCCGGGCGCATAGGGTGAACCTCCGTTCCGCGCGGGTCAGATCAACGCTTGCCGGCTGCACATACCGATTTCAGCGAACGCGTTGATCTGACCGTGCTGCGTTTTTCCTTCCCGTTAAACAGAAATCGTCCCCGAGTGATTAGGCGCCTTGCGCCTGGGCGTAGGCTTCTTCGTACTCCTTGCGAATCGTGTCTCCGCCCCGGCTCTTCCAATCGGCGATCCAACCGTCGAGCGCGTCCATGCCCTCGCGGCTGGTGCTGATCGAGATCTTCTTGTCGGTGTAGAGCTGACCCAACTCGCCGGCCTTCGCGGCGGCCGTCGGCGAATAGAGGTTGACGGTTGGGGAGAAGAGACCAACCTTCGTCTGCGCGGTCATGAGGTCCTGGATGTACTTGATCTCGTCTTGGACCGGGCTGTAGAGCACATTCAGCGCGCCAAGCGATGGGTTGAAGACCTCCGCGGTGCCGGCCTCGGTCAACGTGCGCGAACCGTCATCATTGACCGTGTGGTGCACGCCCTCGATGCCGTAGACCAGGAAGTTGTACTCCTCACTTCCAAACGGGGCGCCGAAGTAATCGCCAATCCGCAGCAGCTCCTGCACCCGGTCCTCATCCTTGCCGGCCGATGTTGGAATCGCGAACTGCCCGAACCAGCCGCCGATGTTGTAGGCAACCCCGTTTCCACCGTCATGACCTGGTGGCACCAAACCATTGATGCGCGCGTTGGCGTTGACCTTGGCCGCTTCCGTCCGGATCAGGTGCAGCAGGATGAAAGCGTTCGGCCCAGAGCCAGTCTCACCGGCGATCAATTGCTCGCGAATCTCATTGCTCGTCTGGGTAAGCGAATCGGGATGACAAGCGCCTGACTCCACACACTGCGCGCATATTCCAGCGCCGCCTTGAATTCAGGCGTTTCGATCGCATGGGTAAAGGTACCGTCCGGGTTCACAATCCAGCCGTCACCTTCCGCGCCGACGCGGAACATGCTATGGATGAAACGCTGGGAAACGGCGTCGAGGCGCTCGAACGACGTGCCGTAGGTGTCATTGTTGCCGTTGCCGTCAGGGTCGTTCTGCGCAAAAGCAGTGATCATCTGCAGGAATTCGTCGGCATTGGTCGGTGGTTGCGTGCCAACGGTCTGCAGCCAGTCATCGCGATACCACAGCGCGTTCGGCTGCAGCGTCGTCGGGCTCGGCACCCCATACAGCACGCCGTTCAGCTTTGAGTTCTCGAACGCGTATGACGGCATTGCGGCGAGGTTCGGGAACGCGTTACGCGCATCGCCGTCGAGGTATTGGGTGACATCGGTGAACGCGCCCTGCACCTGAAACTCGGAGATCTGCGGATAGAGCAACGCAAGCAGGAAAACCAGATCGGGGAAATCCCCGCCGGCGATCATTGTCGCCATACGCTCGGCATACGCGGCGCCCGGAATCAGCGTCACGTCAAGCTTGGTGCCGAGGCGGTTCTCCAGTTCTTGCCAATATTTATTGTCATTATGGTCTTTGATTCGCACATCGGAGAGGTGCGCAAGTTTGACAGTGCCACCTGTACCGGGCGTTTGAGTCACCGTCTGGAATGGAGCCGGATACTTGTAATAGGCGTTCGGCACGCCCTCAATCGGCGAGGGATAGAAACCGTCGCCCGTCGCCGGGGAAGGCGCGGGTGTAGCGTCTTGAGCGAGTCCGCTGACCGGCAGCATCGACGCCAGCGCTGCTCCTCCAGAAATTCGAAGCGCATCGCGACGAGAAAGACGTGGAAATGCATCACGCTCCTGGACCATGGGAATTTCTCCTTCCAGCGTTCAAGCCGTTACCGACCTACACCGGGCGCCGGTCCGCTTCGCCGCGAGCCCGGCACCGTGGAATGTCCCGATGAGCGATTTGGGAAGCGAGGGCCGCTTTCGCGGTCTCGATTCCTCTGCTCGCCTGCCTTTCACCTCCTTTTCGGCGCGTTGCAAACCGAAGTTGGCGCCCTCGATTCGGGCGCGGCTGGCGATTAGTCGCCTCTGGTCAGTGGGAGTTCGCGGGAATCTTCGAGTTGCCACGAGGCCAACGCCGGCTGCGATTCTCGGGTTCCGTCGAGCCAGCGCACTTTTCGTGCGTGCGCAAGCTCGGCCAGCCGCGCCGCCATCAATTTGCGAACGCCTAACAGATGTCTGCGCATGAGGTCGCGGGCACGTTTCGGATCGCCGGCCTGAATCGCCACCAAGATCGCGAGATGCTCGCGATGATCTTGCTCCCGTTCATTGCCAAGCGAGAGCATTGCCGCCTGTTCGGAGCGGTGTACCTCGGCCAGCGATTCCATGACCTGAGCGAGCACCACATTGCCGGCGCATTTGGCGACCCCCGCGTGAAACGCCATGTTGGACTGGAGCAGCCTGCGATCGTTGTGACCGATCGCTTCTTCGGCATCGCGCAGGATTTGCGACAACTTGAGCACGTCGGGACTATCAGGCGTGTGAGCCGCTCGTTCCGCGCAATACGGTTCGAAGAGGAGACGCGTATCGATTAGGTCGAGCACAACTTGACCGTCGATCGGTCCCAGGCTGGGATTGGCGAGCATCACGCGGGGTTGCGCGGAGCGGACAAACATTCCTGCCCCATGCCGCACCTCGACGACACCGAACGCTTCAAGGCGCCGAATCGCCTCGCGGATCGTCGGAACCGCCACCCCGAATCGCGGCGCCAGTTCACGAACACTCGGCAATCTGTCGCCTGGCTGCAAGTTTTCACGCTGGATGAGCGCGACGATCTGCTGGGCGAGCGACTCGACCAGGGTCACGCGAGACGTGACGAAGACGCTAGTTTCTTGCATGCAGGGCTCCCCCGATTGACGGCCCTTGATTGACCGAATCGCTGACGAACGGACGTGGTTCGGGAGTGCGAGCGAAGGCGATGCCGCGTTAGCGATTTGCTACAGAGTGTGCTATTGATCAGATGACTTGCACACACTATAGTGGGATGGCACAACGACGTCAACAGGATTTGTGCACTGAGCGATAGGCAAGCTTGACTTGCCGTCACCATTCGCGAAGGTGAACCGGTGCAGGTGGAAATCGCCGCCACGATCGACAACGATCTTTGGTCGCTCTTCACGCGCGCCGACGTCGGCTGGGCGGGTGCGGACACTTCCTATTCCGTGCCGCTGCCAGACGGCAGAACCGTTTGGCTCTTTTCCGACACGCTGCTTGGTCCTGTTAATGCCGATCGGACTCGACCGCGCTCGGTGGCGTTCATCCACAATTCGCTGGTCGTTCAAGCGGGCGCCGAACTCTCCACCATTCGCGGCGGCACGCCATCTGAGCCGCGCTCACTCTTCACCCCAAGCGATGGATCTTCCTGGTACTGGCTTGGCGACGGCACAGTCGAGGGTGATCGCCTTTACACTTTTCTGCTCAAATTCCAGCGCTATGGCAGTGGACAGTGGGACTGGCAGTGGCGCGGGAACGACCTCGCGTCGCTCCGCCTTTCCGATCTGTCGGTTGAAGCCATTACCGCGGCGCCGAGTGACGCCGGGGTTGAGTATGGTGCGGCAATCCTTGAAGAGCGTTCGTTTACCTACATTTTCGGCGTCGAGGATAGGAAGTACGCGAAGTATTGCCATGTCGCCCGGGCGAAACGTGGCGATCTTCGCGGTCCGTGGGAGTTCTTCACCGGCCGTGACTGGTCACCGGAACCGAGAGCGACCCAGCGCATCCTTGAAGGCAGCGTTGGCAACGAGTTCAGCGTCACCAAGGTCGCCGGCGGCTATCTCTTGATCACGATTGACACCGCGCCCGGGCTCATGGACTGGCGCGAGATCGTCGCGTACTTCGCGAAGCAACCAACAGGTCCGTGGCGAGACCGGCGGTTGCTTTACACCGCGCCGGAGCCGGACGGCGAGCGAGTTTTTGTCTACAACGCGCACGCCCATCCTGAACTCAGCCGGAAAGGAGAATTGCTTATTAGCTACAACGTGAACAGTTTGCGATTTGACGATCTCTATGCCAACGCGGACCTCTATCGACCGCGTTTCATTAGAGTCCAAATTCCCGAATTTACGGGTTAACCACGCAGCCGCGGCGCAGCTGCGGAAATCTTAGGAGGATACGGATCGATGACCTGGTCGTTGACCCTCGCCGATGCCCTACCCGCCCGTCCCACTCCGCTGTGGAAACTCGTGCGGCAAGCTGGCGTCACTGCCGCCGTGGTGACAATTCCGAACTCGCCGGCCGACCCGCCACCGTGGGATTTCTGGCAGTTGCAATCGCTCAAGCAGCGATTTGCGGACTATGGGCTCGATCTTCAGGTTGTTGAATCCGCCCCTTACAGCCTGATCGAATCGATCAAAATTGGCAACGCCGAACGAGACGAGAAGCTCGCCCAGTTTTGCCAGGTCATCGAGAACATGGGCCGGGTCGGGATTTCCGTGATGTGTCACAACTGGATGGCGGTCCATGGTCCTCTGCGAACCTCGTTCACTACGCCCGGACGCGGTGGCGCGCAGGTCATGTCGTATGACCATGCGTTGATGAAGGACGCACCCCCAACCGAATACGGCGCAGTCACCCCCGAACTCCTCTGGGAGAACATGGAGATCTTCCTGAAGAAGGTTGTTCCCGTCGCCGAAAAGTTCGGCGTCAAGCTCGCGGTTCACCCCGACGACCCTCCGGTTTCTCCCATTCGCGACGTTGCGCGAATTCTCATCTCCCCGGACGCGCTGCAACGGGTGATCGATTTGGTTCCGAGTCCAAACAATGGCATCACGTTCTGCCAGGGCACGATCTCCAGCATGAATGCTGACATCCCCGCCGAAATTCGCCGGTTTGGCCGGCAAAAGGCGATTCATTTTGTCCATTTCCGCGATATCCAAGGAACGCCCGATAACTTCGTCGAGACTTTTCACGAAGAGGGTCGCACCGATATGTTCGAATCAATGCGCGCCTACAAAGAGGTGGATTACACGGGACCGATGCGTGTCGATCACGTGCCAACAATGGAAGGTGAAGAAAACACCCAGCCCGGATACGAGACCCTTGGCCGTTTGTATGCCATCGGCTACGCGGTTGGGTTGATGGAGAGTGTCAACAAGTGCGGGTAATCCGCACCGTCAAATCGTGAAACGACCTTGGTTCGGTATGAGAGAAGGGGACGGGAACGATGGTCGAAACTGGGACAGCGACTGAACCACGAACGCTTGATATATCAGATAACGAACGGATCGAACGCTATCGTCGCGCGGGCTATGGGGGCAGCGTTTCTGACGCGCTTTGGCATCTCGGGGTCAAAGACACGGTCTTCTCCAGTCAATTCAAGCCGCTCCGCCAGGGGATGCAGCTCGTCGGCCGAGCGCTGCCGATCAAACTCCACTCGCTGGTCGAACGGCCAATCTCTGACGAGGAACGCGCCGAGATGGAGGCGAAATGGGAAGCGGAAGGCGGCCATCCCCAAAAACGGATGATGCAAGAGGTCGCGCAACAGCCTGACGGTTCGATTCTGTGCTTTGACTGCGGAGGCGATCTGCAACCAGCCCACTTCGGCGAAATGAGCTGCCAGCTCGCATATTCCCATGGCTGCCGCGGCATGCTCATCGCCGGAAATTGCCGCGACACGCAATATGTTTTGAAGATGCCCGATTTTCCGATCTACAGCTTCGGCACCCGCCCCAATGCCTTCGGCGGCTGGATCATTACCGAGGTCAATCAGCCGGTCTATATGCCTGGGCACATAACCCACTACGTGAAAGTTTTCGCGGGCGACTTCATCTTCGGCGACAACGACGGCGTGCAATTGATCCCCAAAGACCTCGTCGACGAGGTCCTCTTGCGAGTCGAGCATACGTTTGAAATTGAGAATGCCGAGCGCGAACAGATAGCCGCCGGCATGCCGATTGACGAGGTCTACCGCGTGTTCGGCGTCCTGTAACCTCCAGGTGACGCGGGTCACGAAGACCAAGGAGCGACCATGCGGGTGCTCGTCACCGGTGGCAGCGGGCGGCTCGGCCGGTTCGCGATCGCCGATTTGCTTGCCCACGGCCATGAGGTTGTCAACGCTGATAGACGAAGACCGTCAGACAACGGCCCGGAACGATTTGTCGAAACCGATCTGACCGACGTCGGCCAGGTCGCCGGCGCCCTTCGGGGATGCGACGCGGTGATCCACCTTGGGGCAATCCCGGCGCCATACGGCCACCCCGATGAGGTTGTTTTCGCGAACAATACGAGAGCGACATTTGCAGCCCTGCAAGCGGCGTCGCTCCTCGGAATTCGCCGGGCAGCGATCGCATCCAGCATTTCAGCTTATGGCATGGCCTGGACGCCCAATCCATTTCCCCCGCAATACGTGCCCCTCGACGAGGAGCATCCGATTCTTCCGCATGACCCGTACGGTCTGTCGAAAGAGGTCGATGAACGAACCGCCGAGATGTATCATCGCCGGACAGGAATGACGGTCGCGGCGCTTCGTTTTCAATGGGTCGCGCTCCCCGAAGAATTGAGGACAGTCAACAACTCCGGTTCGATCGATCCTGCCGTTTTGGCGAATAATCTCTGGGGCTACGTTGACGCCCGGGACGCCGGCGCTGCTTGCCGCCTGGCAATCGAGGGAGAAGGCTTTGGCTTCAAAGCGTTCAATATCACCGCCGCCGATACATTGATGCCGAAACCGACCGAAGAACTGGTCCGCCGCTTTCTGCCGGATACCGAGATTCGCGGACCGCTCGAAGGTCGCGCGTCTGGATTCGCCATCGACAAAGCGGCCCGGCTGCTCAATTGGCGGCCGCAACATTCACCCTATGACAAACCGAAATAGCCGTAGCCGATGAAGTTAGGCGCCTGAATCGGACCATCCCCATCGCCACCAGTCGGTCTATGTTGAGGATTGAGGCATCAGCTTTCAGCGAAACCTTCGGGAAAGCGATCCTGGACGAGATTCAGAGCGATACCATGCTCGAGGAACGCTTTCGCGCCGGCGAGGACGATCGTAAACCCTTCCGTCGAACCGATCGCTTGTGCGGCGATCTCATCCCCATCGCCACTGAAGTCACTGTTCGTAATGCTCACGAACGTCCCATCTTCGCCATAGGGCGAAAATACCCATTCAACGGTCGTCGGAATATCTGTCGCCTGCCATGCCACGCGAATACGCTGGTTTTCCTCAACCTCTTCCACCAACACCGTCGAGGAGATGTTGAACATCTCCCAATCCCAATGCACCTGAGCTCCCGGCACAAGCCTGCCGCTGCTTCTGGTAAACCAGAACTTGGTTGTGATTGCCGGATCGACGAAGGCCGCAAACACCTCGGCCACCGGCCTGCGGATCAGCATTTCGGCTTTGCCAACCGGAGGCCGTGTCATTTGGAGGTTCTTGAGCATAGCCGACATGTCCTGAACTCCACCCCGACGCCTAACGCCTAACGCCTCATCACCTCCGCCGTGCGACCTCTTTCAACTGCTCTTTCGCCTGATCGATCGCGAGAATTCGGCCATTGATATCAGCTAGTTGTTCTCGGCGAAGCGTCATATCCTGACCGGTGTCATTGGCCGCCCGCATCGCTTGCGACAGTTGAGCTGATTCCAACCCCGGTGAGAACAAGCTGGAATTATGCATGCAGCGAATTGAGCGTTTTGTCACCGGCTTAAGCTGGTGTTCAACAATCCGCTTCGTCCGTTCAAGCCGCTTCCGTTCGGGGTTCAACTCGGCAATTGCCCTTTGCGCTGACTCTGAATTCAGCATCCCGGCGGCGACAACTTGTTGGACATCGAGGGAGCTTTCGACATCCAGCGTGTTACCACGCCGGAGCAGCCAATCAAACCAACTCATCTCTCCGCACCTCCGCATTGTGCGGTTTTGGCGCAGCCGCCTTGCTGCGTGGAAGCATGAGACGCAAGCCTTCAAAGGTCATACTAGCCGAATCGACTGAGAACCGGGGTGATTTTTGTAAAGCGAGGCAACGGAAGTCGCGTCAGTGCCGATCGCATTGTCGGGCAACGCGTGACGCCTTGAATTTGGCGTCAGGATGTTCACGGTTGCGCCGTTCGAGCCCTACGCGCGGACAAGCTATTTGGATCGGATCACACTGACAGCGATGCCGGTAGTGATAGCCGGACACGCGGCGTCGAACTCGGCGGCGTAGCGTTCGGGTGTTCGGCGGGTTCGCTCGAGTTGCCAGAGCTCGCGCGGCAACGACGCGTTGTAGTGCGCGGTCTTCTCTTCGAGCTTCGCGGCTCGTTCGAGATACAGTGTCCGCGCTCGTGCTCGCACCGACAAAGCAAGCTGGAGGTTTGACGTCGGACTCACTTCCGCCGGTGATACGTGCCAGCGGAACGGCCACCAGCTTCGCTGCTTGCGCTCTGAAAGCTTCCCCGACTCTCGACTGTCTGCTTCGGCCGCGAGCAAACTTGCGACTCGCTGCGATGTGCGCTCGCAAAAATCTTGCAATCCGGCCTGATCCGCCCGTATCTCTTTGTCGATCTCGATCCAGTAGGGGGCAATGTTCGCGTTTTTGAGGACGCCGTATGCGACCTCTAGGCCGCCAGCGTATGGGTTGTCTGGGAGATTGAGCGGTTTACCCTGACCCGGTAAGTTGTCGAACTCGCCGCGTTCCTGCCCGACTCGAATCGCCTCGTCGACCGCGGTCTCCCACTTTTTCAATGGTCGGTAGTCGTCATCGTCGTCGACGTATGGATGGCCCATAACCTACCTCCTTCTCTGGAGTATAGGGCTCGACCACTGGCTAACCCAGGCTATACCGCAGTGATGCCGATTTTTGCGCGAGCGCGATTTCGGCTCCTTATGTGAACTGAATGCGGCTGGCTACAGAGGAGCCGCCCTATCGCCAGAAAGTGGGTTTTCGCCAGCCATCATGGCGTCACCGATCAAGGCGACCGGAATCGCTCCGTAGCTCAGAAAGCGATCATGAAATGCCTGAAGGGAGAAACTCGGACCTTCCCGCTCCTGGACAGCACCGCGCAGATCCCAAATCGCGTCGGTTCCGATCAGGTACATCATCGCCGCGCCGGGGAACATCGAGTTCTTGACCGCTTCGGCTTTGGCCGCGGCCGGTGACATCGCAGTTTCGCGCGCGTAGAAATCGGCAGCCTCGTCGAGCGTCATTAAGCCGGTGTGCAGGGCACAGTCGACAACGGCCCGGGCGGCCATCCGCAGCCGGGTCTGCCGCTCGGAGAGTAGTTCGAGCGGCGTCAGGAAATCGACCTCTTCCATTAGCTCAGTCGCGTAGCATGCCCATCCCTCGACCAGCGTGCCGCCGCCGAACATGGCGATGCGCGAAGCGCAGTCGACGCCGGCGACCTGGCCGATGCGCGAGGGAGCGCGGAAGGCGTTCCAGTTCTGGACGTGGTGGCCAAGACCGCCGTGATGCACGACGTGGTTGAGCTTTATCGCCGCATTGTTCCACTGTCGCAGCGTGCGTTCCTGCTCTTCATGAGGCATTTCAGGTTCAATAGGAGAAACGAGATACCGATGGATTTCGGGCCGTCCGAATGGTGGTGGGCACCGATAGAAGAGGTAGTAGAGCCCTTCAGCAGCTTCGCGATCTGATCGGGGTCTCGGCACGTACTCGATCGGAAAGTCGGGCCAGGTCACGAGTTCATGCGCGATCGCCGCTTCGCGCGCCTCATGCCAGATTCGGGTGTAGGTCGCGTAATACTCCTCGCGAGTCGGGTGATTGTCCGCAAGCGACGCAAGCAGCTCTTCCCACGATCGCTCCGAGTCAATTTGACCGGCCTGGTCAAGCATCCGCTCACGCGCCTCGTTGAGCGCCTGCCGGCCGTACTCCTCGACCCACGACGCGTCGCGCCCCGGCGGCAGGCAGTGACCAAGCGCCAGATAGCGGTCGAAGGCATCGCGGCCGCAAGCATAGTCCTCTGACTGACTGAGGATGAGTTCGTTCTCAAGCCAGGCCAGGTGCTCGGCGAAGGCGCGATTCGCGGTCATCGCCGCGTCGAGGAATCCGGGATCGGTGATTGCGCGATCATTGGCCAAGATGCGCAGACCGGCGCCGAAGTAGGCAAGTCCCGCCCGCGCTTCACGGATCGCGCGTTCAGTCCAGGCAGCCGGCGCCTCTCGGACCTGCGTTCTGCCTTGGGCCAGGAACTCGGGAAGGAGACGCATCCGCGAGATGGCGGCGTCAACACGATCGGCAAGCGGCTCGCGGTCACGCTGGAAGAGACCGATGACGCTGAAAACTGCCTCTCCGGTGTAGAACGACGGATTGCCCCGGTGGAACTGCGGAAGTTCATCTTCCATCAATTGGAGATCGAGGTAGTTGCCGGCGAGAAGCAGGTCTTGCCGTTGCGCTAGCGGACAGTTGTCTCCAGCGATTCCATCGAGGCGTTCGCGGAGGGCGCGCATTTCGCTGGCGGTCGCCGCCAGGCCGCTCGACGAGCAATCTGGCAGTTCGTGGTCGTGGTCGTGAATCCCGATGAACGTGGCGTTGACTGGTCGCCGGGCGTAAAAGAGAGCGAAGAAATCGTCCAGCCAGGCACCGGCGGCGTCAGGGTTCATCGCGGCAGCGGAAGCTCGGTCCAGCGCCGCTCGCGGAATGAGCACTCGACGGCGTTGATGATCTCTTGCACCGCGGCGCCGTCGTCGAAATTTCCCTCATTTTTCGGCGTTTCCGTCGTCAGCTCATCGAGGAAGTCGCCGATCAAGTTGGCGTAGAACAGGGTGAACCAGGTTTCGCGCGGATGTCCGCCTTCCGGGTAAAACTTGGCCGGAACTTCCACTTCCTTGAACTCGACATCGTCCGAGGTCGCCAGCTTGATCGTCTCGGCGATCCCAAACTCCTCGACCAGCCGTGTGATGATCGCTCCTTTAGAACCGTAGAGCCGGACCTCGATGCCGGGGTAATTGCCCACCGTGACGAAGCTGGTTTGGACCGATCCGATTGCGCCGTTAGCGAACTCGGCAATGAAGATGTCGCCGTCGTCGATGTTCATGCGCATCTTAGTGCCCGTGTCGCGAACCATCCGCTCTGGGATGAAGTTCTTCAGTGTGCCGACCACCGACGTCAACTCGGAACCAACCATGAACCGAGCGAGGTCGATCACCGGCGCTCCATACCCTTCCAGAGAGGAAACTTGGATTTCCGATTGGTCGGCGTCGAGATGGACCTGGCGGAGAGGAACCTCCGGATCGAGCCACTGTGAGTTCTGCTCGTAGGCGTTGTAGATGAATGGCTCGCCGCAGAATCCCTCGTCGACCAGTGCCTTCATGTAGCGCATCGCCGGGGAGTAGCGGAAGGTAAAACCGAGTTTCGTCTTGAGACCACTTTTCTTCGCCACTGCCGCGGCGCGGATGGTGTCGCGGAAATCGAACGCCACTGGTTTCTCGCACAGCACGTGCTTGCCAGCCTCCAGCGCCGCCATAGAAAGCTCGAAGTGGGTGTGGCTTGGCGTACAGACGTCGATCACGTCGAGGTCGGCACGCGCGACCACTTCCCGAAAGTCATCGCTGACCATCGCCGCGCCAAACTGCTCGCCCGCCGCCTCGGCCAGACTTCGGTCGACGTCACAGACCGCGACCACCTCCGCCCGGGGATCACGCGTCCACCCTGGCAGGTGTGCCCGTTCTGCCCAGCGTCCGGCGCCGAGAACGCCGACTCGAACGCGACGCTCTGTGATTGGCAAGCTCACTCTCTTGTCTCCTTCTTGCGGCAAGCTAATCGCGCGGCGAGCGAGAATCGTGCCTAACCAGCGACGCGATGATCTCCGCCGCTTCCGCAAGCGAGACCTCGCCATCGCCGTGGTGCACATCTCTGTTGCCGACGTAGTGAATAAGCACCGCCTCGCGGGCAACCACAACGTCGCCGGAGCGCACGGCATTGAGGAGCGCGCGATGGAAACCGACGATATCGTCGATGCCGGCATGATGGTGCTCGATACTGCTTAGGATCAGACCACTCATTTGCCCGTCAAGACTTGACCAGAGTTCGACGACTCGTTGTGAGCCGGCGCCCTGAACGAGCAGCCGATGGAATGCCAAGTCGATCCCGATCAAGCGCGGGACATCTTCGGGCAGGTCAAGATCGGCCATCTCATTCAGCAGGGCATCGAGAGAAGCGAAGGTGGATGCGTCGAGCCGGTCGTAGCCAGAGGTAAGGGCAAAAGCCTCAAGAAGGGCACGAGCGCGACAGAGATCGAGTGCGTCCTCACGTGCCAGCCGGGTAACAAAGGTGCCGCGGCGTGGTTCACCGCGGACAAGCCCGCGCCGTTCGAGCATAAGGAGCGCTTCGCGCAGCGTCGTGCGGCTGACGCCGAGCTCGTCACAAAGCTTGGTCTCGATCAACCGCTCGCCGGGACGCATCCGACCGGCAAGGATTGCGTCTTCAATCGAGTGAGCGACGTCGTCGACCAGACGCAATCCACTTGGTCTGCGCAAGGTTGCGATCCCGTTCGCAATTTGTGTTTCCGCCGGCGCCGCCATCGTTGTGTCCCCGTCATTGTTCTTCAGTTGGTTGCGGTTCTCGTCATTCTGTGCGGAGCGAAGAATCTCACTCAATGCCGGGCTCTTCGCGACGAGCGGGATTCTTCGCCTTCGGCTCAGAATGACGGTTGATCTCCCTATCGCACACCAAAGCGGCCGAGGGCACGGACAGCATCGGCGTCGACGGGTCGCCTAATGCCAGAGCGTCGATCTGTGCGAATTGCCGATTGACGACTGTCGACAATCGGCATAGTATCACGGAGCAACCCGGCGTCAAACACGAGCCACCAGCATGGAGCGGGTGCGTGAACGTCATCTTTGACTATTCGGATCGTGTCGCCATCGTGTCCGGTGCTGCACGCGGCATCGGTCGAGTTTTGACCCATCGCTTCGCCGAGGCCGGCGCCCGCGTGGTGGCGGCCGACCGAGACGAAGAAGGCCTGACTGAAACCTGCGCGGCTGTGCCGGCTGACCAGGTGACGCCGATCGTCGCTGACGTGAGCGACGAGGACGGCGCCGCCCGCATCATCCAAACGGCGATCCAGCAATTTGGGCAACTCGACATTTGCGTCAACAACGCGGCCGTTGCACCGCATGCGGCACTCCTCGAAGAGCGGGTCGAGGTTTGGGACACCATCTATGCTGTCAACTGCCGGGGAACCTTCCTGATGACTCGTGCGGCGGCACGGGCGATGATCGACGGCGGCCGCGGCGGCCGAATCGTCAACTTTTCGTCCGGAGTGAGCCGGCGTGGGTCACCAGGCGCCGCTGCTTACGCCTCGAGTCGAGCCGCAGTCGAGAGCTTTACGCGCGTTGCGGCAATCGAATTGGCGCCGCACGGCATTCTGGTCAACGCCATCAGTCCTGGGCTCATCGATACTCAACCAAAACCGCTGCCGCCGCGGATGGCCGAGGCCCTGGGACGGCGGATTCCGGGGCTTCCGCTGGCTCGCCCGGGCGAGCCCGATGAAGTGGCATCGGTCGTTCTCTTTCTGGCGTCGGAAGCGGCGAGCTACATCACCGGCGCGATCGTCAATGTCGACGGTGGCGCAGGCGTAGGCGCCCGCTTTGACGGCGGGGCGATCGTCGACGACGACCCGCGATACGACTGGGTTTCGGGCCGCGACCATGCGGCTGCTGGGCCGGCTGCCTGACGCCGGCCCGGGGTCTTCGTCCGGAAGCGTGGGCTTCCGGCAAAGTGCGCCGCCCGGTGTGGGCGGTTGCCCGAGTCGCGCGAAGTGGCCGGCCGGCGCCTTCGCACACTGAACCGGAGGACAAATCATGGACGACGTTCGTGATCGGGACCGGTGGAACATCTTGGGGCGGACAGCCAACCGCCGCACTTTCCTGAAAGGCGGAGCCGCCGCCCTAGCACTCAGCCGGCTCGAAGCCGTCGCGGCAGCCGGCGGGGCATCGCCTGGAACCGTCCGCGTGCTCAATCAGGATGTCCAGCCGGGCGGTACGCTGACCTACGGTCTCGGCTTCGACTTCGATGGTACGCTCGACCCAGGCGTGACGAATTTCGACTCGACGATCCGCGTAACGCTCAACATCTGCGAGCCGCTTGTCTGGATGCCCACGGCGACCGACATCGTGCCAGGTCTGGCCGAGTCGTGGGACGTCTCTGCAGACGGCACGGAATACACCTTCCACTTGAAGAAGGGTGTGACCTTTCACGACGGTACACCGTTCAACGCCGAGGCCGTGCAGTTCACCTACGATCGTATCGTCGCGGCGGATAAGGCCACAGCCAGTGGCGGCACGCCTGACCCAAACACGACGATCGTTCCAGGGCAGTCGCACGATCAGATCGGCACCTACGACCACTCTGAGATCATTGACGACAACACGATCAAAATGGTGCTCAGCCAGCCATTCTCGCCATTCTTGACCGGACTGAACGGCTATCTCGGCATCGTCTCGCCAACGGCAGTCCAGAAGATGGGTCTGGCCGAGTTCGCCCGCGCCCCAGTCGGCACTGGCCCATACAAATTCAAGGAATGGGTCGAAGCTGACCATGCGACGATCGAGCGGAACCCCGACTACAACTGGGGTTCGTCGTTCTTTAAACATCCCGGGGCAGCCTATTTCGACGAGATCATCTTCAAGATCATTCCTGACCCTGCCGTTCGCACCGGGACTTTGACCTCCGGCGAGACCCAATACATCGATACGATTGACTCACTCCAATACGAAGACTTGACGTCGAACAGCGACTTGGCTGTGATCAACCAGGGGCAGCCGGGGTCTGGCTATGTGCTGCTGGTTAACGTTTCTCGGCCCGATCGACCCGTTGCAGATCCAAAATTACGCACAGCATTGCAATACGCAGTCGACAAGACAGCAATGAATCAGGCCGTGTGGGCTGGACTCTTCTCTCCAGCCGCCAGCCCACTGATGAAGGTGACCTTCGCCTACGACGCGTCGACCGAGCAGATGTTCAGCTACGACAAGGCCAAAGCCGAGTCGCTGCTCGAGGAGGCAGGCTGGACCAAGGGAAGCGGCGATATCCGCGAGAAGGACGGGAAGCCGCTGGAGCTCTACTTTCCGATCATCGACCGGCCGAACGACAACGCGATGGCCACCTTCTTGCAGGGTGCATTCCGTGAAATCGGCCTTGACATGACCGTCGAGCCGATGGAGCGAGGCCGCTTCTCTCAGAACTGGCAGGAGCAAAACAACTACGACTTCTCGTTCATGTGGTTCTCGTATGCCGACCCGGATGTGTTGCGCACGATCTTCTATTCGAAGAACGTGGGCGCATTCAATCGCGCGAAATACAACAACCCGGACGTCGACAAAATGTTGGAAGACGCTGCGGCCAGCGGGGATCCCGAGGTGAGGAAGGACCTGTACTCCAAGATCCAAAAGCAGGTCCTGATGGACGCCGTCGTTGTCCCGCTCGCCGACTCGATCACGTACAACGCCAAGCAAACGAAGCTGGATGGCGACTTTCTCGATTTCCTGGCATCGTATGTATGGATGAATGACGCCCACTTCTCATAGACGTTAGGGGTTAGGCATCAGGCGTTAGGGGATCGACGAGATACCCCTAGCGTCTACCCCCTAACGCCTAGCGCCAGAAATGCCATGACCACCTATATCCTCCGAAGACTCCTCCAGGCAATACCGGTGCTGATTGGAATCAGCATCTTTACCTTTCTCATGGTCCATCTGACACCAGGAGATCCCGTCTACATCTTCGCCGGGGATAAGCCACTGACGGAGGAGCGCGCCGCGCAAATCCGGGCGCAGTACGGGCTTGATAAGCCACTCTGGAAGCAGTACAGCGACTACATGGTCAATCTGCTGCATGGCGACATGGGGAAGGGGCTGCACAGTCAACGCCCCGTGACCGACACGATTCGTGAGGCGCTCTGGCCGACGATTCAACTCACACTTGCCGGTCTGACTGTCGCGCTCGTGCTCGGCGTTTCCCTCGGGATTCTGGCCGCACTCTTTCATAACAGCTGGATCGACACCGGAGCCATGGTTGTGGCGCTGCTAGGCGTCTCGCTCCCCATCTTCTACCTCGGTCTGCTCCTTCTCTTTGTCTTCTCCTTCTATTGGCATATCTTTCCGGCAACCGGGCTTGGGGGGGTACAGCATCTGATCTTGCCTGCAATCGTGATCGGATTTGGCTCATCAGCCTACCTAGCTCGCCTGGTCCGTTCCTCGATGTTGGAAGTGATGCGACAGGACTTTGTCGTCACCGCGCGGGCGAAAGGATTGCGCGAACGGGTCGTGGTTATAGACCACGCGCTCAAGAACGCGCTCATCCCTGTCGTCACCTACTTCGGCCTACAGCTGGCTGGGCTGCTGGCCGGCGCGGTCGTAACTGAAACAGTCTTTTCTCGTCCGGGTCTCGGCCGGGTCGCGGTCACCTCGATCAGCAACCGCGATTTCCCCCTCATTCAGGGCGTCGTTCTCGTGACAGCCGTGATCTATGTCCTCGTCAGCCTGGCGGTCGACCTCTCCTACGCGGTGATCGACCCGCGGATCAGATACTCGTAGCCGAAGGGAACAAGGTGACTGAGCAGGCGGCAACGAGTAGTCAGCAGGTACCGGAACGCGCCGAGATCGGTCTCGGGCGAATGGTCAAATCGCGTGGTCTGACGCGCGATGCCTTGTATCGGGTCGGTCGAAATCCCGGCGCGGTCGCGGGCGCGATTGTGCTGGCAGTAATCGTGCTGCTCGCCATCTTCGCCCCGCTCGTCGCGCCGTACGACCCGATCGCCCAGGACAGCCAGGCAATCCGGGCTCATCCGAGCCGGGAGCACATTTTCGGAGCCGACACTTTCGGCCGTGATGTCTTCTCGCGGGTGATTTACGGTGGGCGGCAATCGTTGCCGGTCGGACTAGTCGCCGTCGGCATCGCGGCAATAATTGGCGTCACCTTCGGCCTGATCGCCGGCTATCGCGGCGGCTTTTCCGACAGCATCATCATGCGCGCCACCGACATGATGCTCGCCTTCCCGGGGATTCTGCTGGCGATGGCACTGGTCGCTA
Organism: uncultured Chloroflexia bacterium; assembly: GCA_963737985.1. Lineage (GTDB taxonomy): Bacteria > Chloroflexota > Chloroflexia > Thermomicrobiales > UBA6265 > CAVTUU01. The sequence goes on from CAVTUU010000009.1 coordinate 392,075, forward strand.
TTCTTGGCACAAGCCTGTTCAACCTCATGCTCGCAGTTGGAATCGCCTCGATTCCGGAGTACACGCGAATAGTGCGCGGCTCCGTGCTCTCGGTACGGGAAATGGAGTACGTAACAGCGGCGCGTGTTAGTGGTGCCCGTGACCGCGCGATCATGTTGCGCCACATCTTCCCAAACGTTTTGCCGCCGATCATCGTCCTGGCCACCCTCGGTATCGCCGGGGCGATCATTCTCGGTTCAACACTCTCATTCCTCGGTCTCGGCATCCAACCTCCGACCGCCGAATGGGGCAACATGCTCTCCGATGGCCGCTCAATGATGCGCCACTTTTGGTGGGTCTCCTTCTTCCCCGGCCTGGCGATCATGCTCACCGTCCTCGCCATCAACCTCCTCGGCGACGGCCTCCGCGACGCCCTGGATCCCAGATTGCGGAATCGGTAGCAACGCCTCAATCGACGCCTCACGACCATTGTCCGTGGCGTACCGGTAGATGGCCAGAACGATTTCCGTGAAGGGGCGGTGGCGCGAGCCCGGCTCTCACTGTCTGATCTTCGCCGGCATATTGTTCATCCTAGATCAAACACGCAGAGCATGAAATCCGCACCTGTCGGACATACTCGAACGGCGCATTGGGGTGAGGAGGAGCGACGTGACCGAACGCATGATTGAAGCGAATGGCGTCGAACTCTGCACGGAGGCTTTTGGCGATCCAGCGGACCCGCCGATTCTGCTCGTCATGGGCATCGGTTCTTCAATGCTTTGGTGGGAAGAAGACTTCTGCCGCATGCTCGCCGATGGCGACCGATTCGTGATCCGCTACGACCACCGCGATACCGGTCGATCGGTCACCTACGAGGTCGGACATCCCGACTACACGAGCGCTGACCTCGACACCGACGCCGTCGGAGTACTCGACGCCTACGAGATTCCAGCCACGCATCTGGTTGGTGTTTCGGCGGGCGGAGGGATCGCGCAGTTGATCGCCCTCGACTTTCCCGCCAGGGTCAGCTCGCTTGTCCTCATCAGCACTTCCCCAGCGACGCCCGGCCACCGCAATCTCCCGCCGCCGACCGAGGAGTTCCTGACGTTCGTGAAAACGGCTCAGGTGGACTGGTCCGACTCGGAGTCGGTGATTGACTATCTCGTTGCCTACTCACACATGCTCGCCGGAACCGAGCGTCCGTTCGACGAGACCTCGATCCGCTGGCTCATCCGCCACGATGTCAAGCGCGCGCGGAACTTCGCGGCCACGCAGAACCACAACATCCTCTCTGACGACGAGCCCAGCCACGAGCCTCTGTCCTCGATCAAGATTCCAACGCTGGTCATCCACGGCACCGCCGACCCCATGTTCCCGCTCCCCCACGGGCGAGCGCTTTCTGAAGAAATCCCTGGCGCTCAATTGCTGACCCTCGAAGGCGCCGGTCACGGGGTCGAGCGACACGATTGGCAAACCATCGTCCACGCGATCATTGAGCACACCGATAAAGCCACTGGGCGTCAGAATCCAGGATTGTAGAGTTCAAAAAACAGCCCTTTTAATAGCCGAACTGGAAATCCTGGAACGGTTTCCGCCTAAACAGTTCAAGCGGCAAGACGAGCTTCCGCGAAATGACTTGCGGATGCCGAGCATAAAGCGCTCTAGTCTTTTCCAATGATCGGGAATAGGCGATGATCGTGGTACGAGACGTGCGGAGCGAGCAGCCCTAGTGACGCGAAATTAGCTCACAGAGAGGGGGAGCCACCGATGACGAAGGTGGAGGGGACACGTTCTGGCTTAGCGAAAAAGAGTCTTGTCGCAACTCCCATGAGTCGAAGGGCTCTGATGCGTGGTGGTATCGGTGCGGCCGACGCGAGTTTCCTGACGCTCGGCGGAAAGGATGCTTCAGCTGCCACGCTATTGCGAACATCATTTACCCCGCGATCATTGCAAACACCAGTAGCCGCCACAGACACGATCGACGTCTATCCACTTCCGGATACGCGTACCGCGTCTCCGGGAACTGAGATCACGTTTCGCGGAATCACCGCGGATGAGATCGGTGTTGTCACGGTAACTGGTTCCGGAAGCGGCGCGCATTCGGGCATCCTCGTTGCGCACTCGGATGGGAACGGGGTCAGCTTCGTCCCTGATGCGCCGTTCCGGGCTGAGGAGACCGTCACGGTTGAAGCAAACGCCCCGCTTGGCGTGGGCGGAGATCAGTCATTCACATTTATCGTTGGCAGGCCCATCTCTGCATCGAAGGTCCAAACGGCAAGTGACGACACCCAGCCAGACACGAAGCCTATCTCGTACCATACGCGTCCCGATCTTAAGCCGCTGCCGATCGAGATCACCGACACCAGCTCGTCGGTCGCGCCCGGTTTCGTCTTCGTCGGGGCGAGATTCCCACACGGACAGGCCGGTCCACTCATTCTTGACAACGACGGCGAGCCCGTTTGGTTTTCACCACTCGGCGGCGACGTGCTCCAGGCGAATGCCTTCCGGATCCAGCAATACCAAGGGAAATCCGTCTTGACCTGGTGCGAGGGAGTCCTTGGTCAGGGCTATGGTTTAGGCCATTTTGTCATCATGGACGACACCTACCAAGTCATCACCAAGTTTAAAGTCGCGAACGGATACCCAGGTGGCGACGTCCACGATTTCCTTATTACGCCCGAGAACACCGCGATTATCTTGGTCTATAGCCGGGTCCAGTGGGACACCACCTCCATCGATGGCGAAGCCGAAGACAACGTGATGGACAACATTCTGCAGGAGATCGACATCCCGACCGGCCGGGTGCTGTTCGAATGGCACAGCCTGGATCAGATCGGCCTCGACGAGTCGATTCAAGCGTTGCCGGCGCGCGACAGCGACAATTACGATTTCTTCCACCTCAACTCTGCCGACGTCGACTCCGACGGAAATCTGGTCATTTCGGCGCGTCACACGAATGCGATCTATGGCCTCGACCGGCGATCGGGCGAGGTCCTCTGGCGACTCGGCGGCAAGCACAGCGATTTCACGATGGGCGACGATACAGACTTCTCGTTTCAACACGACGCCCGCACTCATGCCAACGGCCAGATCTCGTTGTTCGACAACGCGAACAATTCGCCACAGAGCACGGTACCCTCGCGCGGAATGGTCCTTGATCTTGACACCACCACGATGACGGCGACCCTCGCCCGTAAGGTTGTTCATCCAACCGAGATTGCGTCGTCCAGCCAGGGCAATTTCCAACTGCTTGACAACGGGAACGCATTTGTTGGTTGGGGAAGCGCGCCGGTCTTTTCCGAGTTCGATGCGAACGGTGAGTTGATCTTCAATGGTCGCTTTCCCAAGGGCATCACGTCCTACCGCGCCCACCGCTTTCCCTGGACCGCGCAGCCAGCAGACGATCCCGCGATTGCGGTTGAAGCCGGCTCCGCGAGCAAGGTGAACGTCTACGCGAGTTGGAACGGAGCCACCGAGGTGGCGACCTGGCGAGTGCTCGCGGGAGCGAGCGCCGATCAGCTCGACGAGGTGGGAGACGCTCCTCGATCGGGCTTCGAAACGGCGATCACCGTTGAAACGGATCAGCCGTATTTTGCGGTTCGGGCAGAGGATAGCGCTGGCAAAGCACTCGGGAATTCGAAGGCGACCAAAATAAAGGAATAAGGCCGCGTGACTGAATCGTTCGCGGTCTTTCCTCTTCCTGATACCCGCACCGCCTCGCCGGGCACGGAGATTTCGTTTCGCGGCGCCTCGCCAAAAGCATTGGGGCGTTTGACCGTCACCGGCTCGGCGAGTGGCGCACATTCGGGGATCTTCGTTCCGCACTCAGATGGCCAGGGCGTCAGCTTCGTCCCCGATGCGCCGTTCCGCGCGGGAGAAACGGTCACCGTGCAAGCCGGAGCACCGCTCGGTGCAGCCGGGGGCAAATCCTACTCCTTCGAAACAGTTCGGCCGGTGACGCCGACGCGCGTCGCGGCGCGCGATGATGATCCCGGCATCGAACCACTCCAATTCCGTTCTCGCCCGGATCTTCGGCCCTTGCCGATCGAGGTGACGACGCCTGCTTCCAAAACCGCTCCCGGGCTGATCTTCATTGGGCCGAGGTTCAAAAACGGTCAGTCCGGCCCGCTCATACTCAACGACACCGGCGAGCCGGTCTGGTTCTTGCCACTTGGCGGAAAAGTGATTCAAGCCAACGCGGTTCGGGTGCAGCAATACCGCGGGGAACCGGTTGTGACCTGGTGCGAGGGGCCGATTGGCAGCGGGCATGGATTCGGTCATTTCGTCATTTGTGACGGCTCATATCAGTCGGTCGCGACGTTCCAGGTCGGGAATGGATTCGCCGGCGGGGATATTCATGAATTCACGATTTCACCCGACGGCACCGCGCTCGTCACCATCTACAACCGCGTGCGCTGGGACCTCTCTGCCATTGGCGGCGCCGTCGAAGACCTTGCCATGGACAGCATTGCCCAGGAGATCGATATTCCCACCGGCCGGGTCCTCTTCGAGTGGCACAGCCTCGATCACGTCGGGCTCGACGAAACGATCTTGAATGTGCCCGGCGGTGAATTGGACACCCTCGATCACTTCCACCTCAACTCGATCGACGTCGACGACGATGACAATCTTGTCATGAATGCCCGTCACACCTGTGCGACCTACAAGGTTGATCGGCGGACAGGGGAGATCATCTGGCGGCTCAATGGAACGCAAAGCAGTTTCGCGATGGGTGACGGCGCGGGATTCAACTATCAGCACGATGCCCGAGTCCATCCCGGCGGCCGTCTATCGCTCTTTGACAATGCGTCCGTGTCAAATGCAGAAGGCATCCCCTCACGCGCCATTGCGCTCCAGCTTGACACCGAGGCGATGACCGCCACACTCGAGCAAGCGATCATTCACCCCACCGGCATCGTTTCCGTCAGCCAAGGAAATACCCAGCTGCTCGATAACGGCAATGTGTTTGTCGGTTGGGGGAGCGCTCCGGTTTTTTCCGAGTTCGATGGAAACGGCGACTTGATCTTCAATGCCCGATTTCCACCCAGCGTGTCGTCGTACCGCGCCCACCGCTTTCCATGGGTCGGGACGCCCAAAGATCGCCCCGCGATCGCGGTCGAAACGGGCGCGGGTAACGACCTGACGGTGTATGTCAGCTGGAATGGGGCCACGGAAGTAGCAACTTGGCGGGTTCTCGCCGGACCACGACCCGACGAGTTGCGAGAGATTGCGAGTGCGCCACGCTCCGGCTTTGAAACGGCGATCCCGGTCCAGACCGCAGAACCGTACATTGCCATCCAGGCTGAGGATGGGTCTGGCAACGTCCTTCGCGCATCGAAAACGGTCAAACGGTAAACACCCCGAAATGCCAGATCGTTAATGGAAGAACCGCTTCGCCGGACTAAAAGTCCGGCGCTGAAACGACGAAGTCCCTGCGGGGACTGAGAAGGCCAAGCAACAGGCTCCGTGCTCAGTCCCAACGGGACTTCGTTGTGTTAGACCCGGACTTCTAGTCCGGGGCAGCCCCACCACCTTTAATAACCATTATATATGCGGCCACTCCGGTGACGGTGAAACCACTCGCAGACCCGACTTTCTTCTCATGCCGGTTTTGCGGTGAGATCTTTGTCTTCCATTTCCCAGGCGTGATCCATCGTGTGAAACGCGGTGTGGCGGATGAGGAACCGAAGCGGCCACTTTCGGGCCATTTTGCCCTCGGCATGGAACTCCCGAATGGCGGCGCAATAGGCGTCGCGATGCGTTTTCAACCCCTCGTCGGTCGGCATCGACTCTGGCGGAGTGAGCACACCGATCTTCTTCGCCCAGTCCAACTGGGTGTACAGGGTGTGACGAACGATTTGGTCCCGATCACGCCCTCCACCGCGCGGCCCCGTCTGCATGTCGGCTGACACACGCGAACGCACCTCATCGAAAAATCCCCAGCACGCCTGCACCAGCGTCAGTCCACGATCCAATTCATCGATCGACATTTCTTGGTTGTCGATACTCGAAAACGCGAACGAAATGCCCCAGAAATCGGTTGAGCCCACTCCTGGATACCGCTCGACCACGTCGACAGTTGCGTTCGCGGCGAACTCCTTGCCCATCCCTGCCAGTTTCGCCACGTTTGCGTAGCGCGGAAGGTATGCGAGTAACCGTTCGATCGCGGCCTCCTCACTCTTCGCCCCGCGCGAAAGACCTGGCCAATCCGGCGCTACAGCCACCACCTTCTTGTCCTTCGGTCCGATTTCGAGCATCACCCGAATCTCGTCAGCCATCGATCTCCCCTCTGGCGCGGTGCGCCACCTCCCCCCGCTCTGAGTCTCCCCCAACCTGGGGAGAGGACCGTCCCCACTTGGGGGGGAGTTTCCCCGCATAGTCGTTTCCGCAGGCAACGATTCCGAAATGCCCTCTTCACATTGTGTCCTGTATCCCGGAATACCGTCGTCAGTTACGAAAACCGCACGCCCAACTTGATCGACTCTTCTGGTCGCTCGTCGATCGCGCGGTAGGCGTCGACGCTGTCCTCAAACGAAACGATCGGTGTGACGATGCCTTCGGCGCGGAGGCGTCCACCCGCCAGCCAGCCAAGGGTGACCTGCGCGACCCGGTTGAGTGTCCAGCTCGGGGCATCGCGCATGGGTAAACTCTCGGCTCTAACCGAGATTAGCTGTAAGCGATTGATATGAAATTCCTCGCCGAGGCGGAGGGTGGTTGAATCTCCACCATAAAAGGAAACCATGCAAATCGTGCCGCCAAAGCGGGTCGCGCGGATGGCTTGATGTAACGCCTGGATACTGCCGGACGCTTCGACGGCCACATCGACGCCCAAGTTGCTGACTTGGGTGGGGCGCTCCCAGTAACCGCCGGTCAAACTCTGGCCAGGTGATGAATCGACCTCTTCCGGAACCCATCCAGTGGGAGCTGTTTTGCGGCGGATGGCTAGCCCAGCGTCGCCATCTCCTTCCCGTGGATCGAGCGCGACATCGGCCCCAAGTGAACGTGCGAGTTCCCGCCTGGCCGCGATTGGATCGACCGCGATCACGAGGTCTGCGCCCGCCGCACGGGCAAGCTGCACCGCGAACAATCCGATCGCGCCCATGCCGAACACCGCGACGCGATCGCCGAGCTTGATGTTGCCGTCGCGGATCGCAAACGCCATCACGGCCGGATCGAGACAGACCGCCGCCTCATCGGAGAGTCCGGCCGGCATCGGATCGGCCCGAGTTTCGTCGACTGTTTGCGTCTCGCGAATTGGGAAGTGGCCGAAAACTCGATCGCCGACCGTGAAGCGGGTAACATCTGGTCCTATTTCCTCGACGGCGCCAACGGCCATATTTCCGAGAGGCCGAGGAAACCCGCTTGCGCCGGAAGTGCGTTGCATGACCGCTCCCCAGGCGCGGTCGTATGGGCGGTGGGCGGCGGGTTCGTCGCGGTAGCCGACGAGCTCCGTTCCATGTTTCGGCGAGGCGAACTCCGTGCGGACGCGTATCTGCGTTGGACCGAGCGCCGGTTCCTCGTATTCGTGCAATTCCGGTGTCCGCGGCGCGCTCGCAATCAATTCACGGGGCATCGTCACCATCCTCCAGCCAGTCGTCGACGTACCTGAATCATGCCTGTTCCCATTGTTCACGCAGAAAGCGCACCGTTTCGCGCAGCATCGCCTCCGGGCCCTGGTCTATCTTCGGACCGCCCAGTGCACTGCATTCGATGCTCAAGTAGCCTTTGTAGTTCATCCGCTTTAGGGCTGCGAATGGCTTCTGGAAATCGAGGCAACCCGCACCTGGTTGCAGCCGGTTGTTGTCGGAGATATGTACGTGGCCCAAGTTCGTACCAGCAGCCAGAATCGGCTCCGCCATGTTTGCCTCTTCGATGTTCATGTGGAAAAGATCAGCCAGCGCAACCACGCGAGGGTGGTCGACCGCTTTGGCGAGGTCGACTGCTTGCTCGACGCGGCGCAGAAAGGTCGCTTCGTAGCGATTGAGCGGTTCCAGAAAGACCGCGGATTTGCCGGTCGGCAGCGACGCGGCCCAATCGCGAAACGCTTGTGCCGCAAACGGCGGCAGTTCGCGATCGGGATCGGAGAACTCGTCAAACGTCACCGGTCGCCGGACCGGCACGGAAATCACGCCGACCGCGCCAAGCCCATCAGCCAAACGCAAAAGCTCGGCAAGACCAGCGAACCGGCGCGCTCGCTCAGCGGGATCAGGCTGGAGCGGATCGTGGATCGAATGCGTACAGATCGCGCAGACAGGAACTCCGGACGATTCGCTCGCTCGGCGGACAACATCGAAGTGTTCCGAGAGATCGAACGCCGGTCCAACATTGACCTCGACCGCGTCGAAGCCAAATTGCTTCGCGTTCACGAACTTCTCGTCGAGCGATTCGCCCGGCAAACGCGCGGTTTGAATCCCTATCTTCACCCTCTGCTCCTTCTCGGCGGTCCAGTCGAGGCCCGGACGATCAATCGCGTCGTCAGACGCTTTCGGCAAACAGGATTTGCTCCATCCTCAGAGGTCAACGCGTCGATCGCTAATTGAGCGGCAACTTGCCCAATCTCGCTCATCGGCTGGGCCACAGAGGTCAGCGGCGGCGCCAGGTTTGGCGCGTACGTGTCATCAAAACCAACCACGGAGATATCGTCAGGAACCTTCAACCCCTGTTCGAGAATTTCCTGGAGAACGCCGGCGGCCAGCAAATCGCACCCTGCGAAGATAGCGGTTGGCCGCTGGTTCGGCGGCAACCCAAGCAGTTTTCGACAGACAGTTCGGCCTAGTTCGGGTGAATAGTAATCGTCGATTAACGCAATTAACTCACGATTTACCGGAATATCGTAAGCCGTGAGCGTTTCGAGGTACCCGCCCAATCGCTCATACTCGACTGAGCGACGCTCATTCAAACCGGCGCCGGTTGGATCTCCCACATCGATCGGCGTGGCCAGGTCAAGCCCAATAAAGGCAATCCGCCGGTGTCCAAGCGCGATCAAGTGCTCGACCGCCTCGCATGCACCTGGTCGATTGTCGACGCTGACACCATGCGTCTCAACCGTCCCTACCCGCTCGACCTGAACGACGGGAACGCCGGCAGCAATTGCGAGTCGCACGTTCTCCTCGTTCGTGACCGTTGTGAAGAGAATCGCGTCAACCCGCTGACAAAGGAGCGTCTCAACAGCACTGCGCTCGGCATCGGAATCAGCCTGAGTGTTGCAGAGAATGACGCCCCAGCCGTGCCTAGCCGCCTCTTGCTGAGCGGCGAGCGCGACGGTTGCGAAGAATGGGTTCGGCGCTATTGACTGGAGAACGTGCCCGAGCAGGAAGGTCCGTTGACGCCGCAATCCTCGCGCGACTCCATTGAGCCGGTAGCCTGTCTGCGCGATCGCCCTCTCGACCATTCGTCGAGTTTCGTTTGCCACATAACCATTGTTGTGGAGCACCCGCGCAACCGTCGCGGTCGAAACCTGCGCCAGACCGGCAACATCCTTCAGCGTTGCGTTCTTCCGCGTCCGCGAACGTGTGGTCACCACGCGTTCCGGCTCACGACTTCAAGGCTCCGGCGGTGATGCCTTCGATAAACCGGCGTTGGAGCAGGAGGTAAAGAACGACCATCGGCAGCATCGAGATCGTGACGCCTGCCGCGATCATGCCCCGATCAGCCGTGAACCGGCCGTAGAAGAACATCGTGCCGAGCGAGACGGGGCGCAGCTCGTCACGCTGAACGAAGACGAGCGGCATCAGGAACTGGTTCCAGGTCCAGATGAACTGAAAAACGACGAGCGTTGCCAGACCTGGAACTGCTAAGGGCAGCATGATCTGGCGGAAAACACTCCATTCGTTCGCCCCATCGACTCGCGCCGCGTCGCCAAGCTCGGACGGGAGCCCGCGGAAAAAGGCGCGCATCAAAAAGATGCCGAACGGTAAGCGGAACGCGATGCCCGGCAGGATGAACGCCCAATAGGTCTCAAGCAGGTGGATGTCACGCAGAAGATAGTAGATCGGAATCATCACCGATTGAAATGGCACCATCAGACCGAGCACGAAGATCATCAGGATGAGCCCGCGCGCCGGGAGCGGCAGCATTGCCAACGCGTATCCGGTCAGGCAGGAGAAAAAGACAACACCACCCACGATCGCAATGCAATAGATGACCGTGTTGCCCATGTAACGGTCGAAATGTCCGACCGTCCACGCCCGTTGAATGTTCTGCCAGCGGAACTGATCAGGGAGTCCAAACGGATCCCGCGCAATCTCAATCGAGGTCTTAAATGCTGACGACCAAACCCAAACGAGTGGAACGAAAAAAATCAGGAAGAAAATGACGAGGACCGCGTACCGGCCGATCTCCCAACCGGCGACGCGCGACCAACGGCGAGGGGCGCCGATGGTCGTTTCTCTTCGTTCCTCGACCGCCGTGATCGCCATCGCTCAGTCCCCTCCTCGTTCGCGGAACCGTATGAAGATGAAGGACGCGACAAGCGAGATTGCGGTCATTACCAACGACAGGGTGGCGGCGTAACCGACCCGATTTTGAGTGAATGCCTCGGTGTAGGTATAGGTCCCGATCACTTCGGTGGCGTTATTCGGACCGCCGCCGGTCATCACAAAGATGATGTCGAACACATTGAAGCCGCCGATCAGAAGGAGCGCGCCGACAACCGTGATCACATTCGCCAACTGCGGCAGCGTTACGTCCCAAAAGCGCTGCCAGGCGTTCGCGCCATCAACAGTCGCCGCTTCGAGCAGATCGCGGCTGACGTTCTGCAATCCAGCCAAAAACACAACAAAAACAAAGCCTGTCTCCGCCCAGATCGCCGCGACCAGCACCGCGTAGAGCGCAACGTTTGGATCGCCCAACCAGCCACGCGTCAGCGATTCGAGGCCTACCTTTTCCAGCGATTGATTGAGGAGACCGAAGATCGGGTTGTAGATCCAGCCCCAGAGAATCGCGATCACAACCGACGAGAGAACCTGCGGCATGAAGTAGGCGGTGCGGAAGAGGGTGAATCCACGCGGCCGGCGCCAGAGGAGGATGGCCAGCAACAACCCGATGACCATCGGCGAGATGGTGCCGACGATCACCCAGGTTAGATTGTGGCGAAGCGATGTCCAAAGGAGATCGTCGTGGACGAGCTCTCGATAGTTGGCGAGGCCGACCCAGTGTTTGACCGGGTCGACCCCATTCCAACTGGTGAAGCTGAGATAGATCGACTGAAAGAACGGGTAGATCATGAAGGTGGCGTAGAGAAGAAACGCCGGCAGCACGAAGAGATAGCCGGCGCGATACCGCGCCCAGTGTCGCCCGAGCTGCCGGGTCAGTGTCTGATTGGTCGCCACCCCGATCTCTGCCATTGCCGCTCCAACGATCAGGAAGAGCCGGACTATTGGACCGTGATACTCGTCCTGGTCCGTTACGTCACGACGTTGGTGTTCCTTCGGTCGGGCTCGTCTTCATACCCTCCTCCCAGGCGGCCTGAAGTTCGGCGGCAACCTGTTCGGGCGTTTTTTGCCCCGCGATAATCGCCTGGAAACCGTTTGTCATTGCGTCGTTGAACTGCGGTGGAGCGAGCACATCGACGTTGTATCCGAACTGCGCCTGCGCATTGGGTCCGATGCCGGTCTGCAATACGTCGAGGATCGACTTGTAGAGCGGCGAGACATTCAGGCTGGCGGTGTCGATTTGCACCGGCACAAAGAAGTGCGCTTCTTCGGTCCAACGCTTGACGACGTCAGGCGAGAAAAAGTAATCGAGGAGTTGCCCTGCTTCGGTCTGGTGCTGGCTCTTGGCCGAGATATAGAACGCCGAGCCGACGCCGGAGATCCAATATTGCCCTTTCGCCCCGTCAATGGCCGGGAATGGGACGAATTGGACATCCTGACCCTCCATATTCGTCTGAATGTCATTGATGAGCCAGCTTCCGGTTGTGTTCAAGGGCGACTGACCCGTGAAGAACAGCGAGTTCCCGTCATCGTACATCAGCGCGTTGACATCGTCGGTGTAACAGCCGGCATCCTTGAGATCGACGAAGTATGTCTTGATCGCCGTTATGATCTCCGGCGTGTTCCAATTGCCCTGATTTTGGTAGAGCAACGCCTTCATCGCGTCTGGGCCGATCATGTCGTTGGCTGCCATTGAGAACTGGTGAAAGGCCTGCCAGCCAGGATTATCGCTAAATGCGATCGGCGGGTCGTAACCCTTTTCCTTCGCCGCGGCGCAGAGCGTTTTCAACTCTTCAACTGTTTGTGGTACGGCCCAGCCCTCTTTGTCGAGCACACTCTTGTTGTAGTACATCCCGATCAGGTCGACCTGCAGCGGCAGACCGTAGAGCTGCCCGCCGAGCGAAGTCGCTTCGAGGGATTGCGCGGCAATCTTGTCTTTCCAACCGTACTGGTCGGCGAGCTGATCGAGCGGTGAGAGCAACCCGGCACTGGCCAGAACGCCTGCGTACCCTGGCCCTGCATCGTAGAAGATGATGTCCGGACCGGTGCCAGAAGCGAGTGCGGTGTTGACCGTCTGACGCATCTGATCGGTCTGGATCGCCTCACGTTTTATGGTGATATTGGGATGCGCATCGGTGAACGATTTGTAGATCGCGTCGGCCGCATCACTCGAAGTCTGTTCCGTGAATTGGTCCCAGATCCGCAGCTCAACCTTCTGGTCCTGGGCGCGACCTATGCTCGGCACCGCGCCGAGTACCAGCAAAACCGTGACGAGAATGAGTGGAATAGACCAGCGGTGGGATCGAGACACAATCTCCCCCTCTCCCCAGCGTTACGAACTGGGCAGTTGGCGAACAAGTCGTGGGATATGTCATCGATGACAGGTCGGGATCGTAGCACCAATGCCAAATTGGAGCAATACGTTTGGCTACTTCAGCAAATCAGGCGATCACTGTCGCACCGGCTGGAAAGTTCAGGACGGTAGGCGAGGTTCGTGCGAATCTATCGGCTGAGGAACACGGCATCGGGGCGGGAGGATTTGGTGGAGAGCTGGAACGACTTCTGTTTGGCGGAGGCAGGGGCGAGCGCAGCCCTCGCGGGACTGATCTTCGTTGGCGTTTCGATCAATCTCGAACGACTCTTGCAGTTTCCCGCCGTACTCCACCGAGCGGCCGCGGCGCTCGTCTTGCTAATGGGTGTCTTGGTGATTTCTTCGCTGGTTCTGATACCCGGCCAATCGATCCGCACGGTTGGGTGGCAAGCACTGATTGTCGGTATCTTGCTCTGGTTCGCAACCACCGCACTTGGCATCCAGAGTGTTCAAGGCGTCGATGCTCAGTATCGATTGAGCTCAGTGGCCGCTGTCCTCTTGCGCCAATGCGCAACCGTCCCAATTCTCGTCGGTGGCGTTCTGCTGATCACTCACGATGCGAGCGGCATGCGCTGGATCGCCGCCGCGTTCATCTTCTCGTTCATCGTCGCCCTCACCGAAGGCTGGCTCGTCCTCGTCGAAATCGCACGCTAGGGAAACCTGTGCGGGCGATGCGACATCACATGGATCAATGCTATTCACGTTCACGATGGCATCTTCCATTCAGTCAAGTGCTGCCGTGAGTTAGCAGTGCGCCTCAGCGCCATAGACATTCATAAGATGGACATGTATTGTGATAAATCGGCACAAACCCTTTGCAATTACTCGCACAGTCGAAGGAGCAATTGACCGGCGGTCATTTCCTGCCTTTTCGCTCTGTTTGAGGACTCGCAAGGGACACTGAGTATCACCGCCGTTTAAGTATGACTTTGCTGCTGGAGGAGCGATATGCCATTGCGATCAGCCCGACTGACTGGTGACCCGATCCTGGAGAATTGCCTCAATGACACTGCTCGCATTCAATCCCCAGACGATAACCTTTCGGTGAAGCGGGTCCAGCAGGCGCTGATCGATCTTGGACGATCCGTCGGCCTTGCGGGCGCCGACGGGATTTTTGGGCAAGACACCGGCGCTGCGGTCATTCAATACAAGACTGACAAGCAGCTTTTTCCCAACGACCCAGTCGTCGGACCGAAAACGACACAGGCACTGGACGACGATCTGTTCTTCGATCCACCGGCGTTCGACCCAGTGTTCGCGGAATTCAGTCCTTTCGTTGTCAATCATCGGGTCGAGCAATTTGTCGCCCTTGAATTGTCGGCTCTCCTCAACACTCCCTTAGACAGTTTTCGCCACATGCTTGGCAACTTTGCCATCACCAATCTCAGCTCGGGCTTTTTGCTCGGGATCGTTGCCCAGAGTCGCGGGACAGATCTGAGGGATTCTTTTCTCCTCGTGGCGGACCCCTTGCAACGCAATCAATTGACGGGCGCAATTCTGCCGGCCGACCAGTACTTCGACGACGAAATTTCACTCGGCGGCGCCGCGGGAGCGACGACTACGTTCTTCGTAGGCGGCGTGCCACGATCATTCATCGTCGCCCACGATGAAGTGCTCCTCGGTCGTGCGTTCATCACGCAATCGTCGACTGGAAAGCGGGCGAAGGAAACGACGCAAGGTCTGGTCGTGCATGAGCTCACCCACTCGCGCAACCTCGCCGGAACCATCGTGTTGATGAGCACCGCCGACTCCGACACGAACGCGTATTCGGACACATCCCTTGCCGCAGCGAGCACCTCGACAGGACGTCCAACCGCAGACGTCTTGCGCTCCTTCGTCCACGAGATGACCGCGCGCCACGTGGCGTGGGTCGTTCGGAAGGAACTGGAGGGAACGCCCGGGAATCTAGCTGTTCGCGCTTTGGGCGCGGGTCAACTTGCGGCGGCCGCTCGGTTCTACTTTGTCGACACCAATATGTTCAGCTCAAACGGATATGTTCCCGGCATCAGGCTCCAGGGCGATGCGTTCATCTTTGACCAACTCGCCAGGTGGCTCAATATATGCGCGACGCAGTCGTTCAGCGACGTTCCGGATGACGATGCGCAATCAAAACTCGCATTTCAGGCAGCAGCCCAATTCTGCGCCGATCGGGTGGCCAACCCTGTTCCCATACCAGACGCAGCGGATGGAATGTTCCCGTTGCCGCAGGACTTCGTATGAATTCGAGCTTTCAACTCCCATACTCGTCTGAAAGTAGGTCCCGTAAGTAGGCGAATGAAGTAGGGACAGCGGATTCGGGCAGGCCATGAAGGACAAGGTGACCGTCAAACCCAGTCGCTTCGAGGCCGGATAGGAAGCGCGGCCAGGGGACGATGCCACGACCGGGTGGCTGAACCATACCGGCAGAATCGCGGTCCTTACCGTGGGCGATGATCGTGCGCTCGCCTAGGAGCGCGATGCCTTCATCGATCGTCGCATCCACCCGGTCGCGGGCGACGCCTTCAATCAGATTCGCCGGATCGAGCACGATTCCGATTCGATCGGAGCCTGTCGTGTCGAGTAGTTCTCGCGCGCGCTGGGCGGTATTGACGACGTTCCCAGGTTCTGGCTCGACCCCGACCAACAAATCATGCCTCCCCACGATCTCGATCACTCGATCGAACTCCGTCAGCAGGTCGGCCCATGCCTCAGACGAGTCGTTGTCTGCATGGCGGCGCCACATATTATCCGGATCTCTCGTGCCGGTGCAGAGGGAAAGGATGCCGCACCCAAGCTGGGCGCTTGCACCGGCGAGCACCTCGAGACCACGAAGCCCGCGTTCGCGGACACTAAGATCGGGATGGATCATGTTGTAGGTGGCCGACAGCGAAACAATTTCGACCCCAGACGCATCAGCAGCAGCCCGAACCTGTGCACTGTCCGCTGGATTGATTTGATCGGGCATCGGGGAAAGTCCGGCGCTGACGAAATTGAACTGGACTGAGGCGAAGCCATCCGCGGCCGCCGCGGCGAAGATTTCTTCCACGGTCGGTCGTTCATAGGTCTTGGCAAAGATGCCAAGGTTCATGCCGGTTCTCCCGTCACGTCAGCGAGCGCGACCCACCCGCCCGATTCCGCGGAGCGGTCAATGGCGACGAGCGCGCGGACCGCGGCCAGTCCGTCCTCGACTGAGGCGCCAAGCATTGGGGCACCGTCCAAGATAACGTCGGCAAAACCTTCCACCTGCAATTTGTAGACATGGGCATCAGCGCCAATCGGGCGGTGATATTGACCGTCCCGCGTGGAAAAACATTCGACCTCGCTGCTCTTCAAGTACCACGGATTGAATGTCTTGCCGATCACACTGCCATGCTCGCCATAGACCTGAAAGCCCTCGTGCCAGTCCATGCGCACGGCGATGGTTAAGTCGAGATGTCCAACACTGCCGTCTGCGAAGGCAACTTCGGCGAACCAGCAATAGGCGCCGAACTTCTCGACCAGCGTCGCGCGGACGGCAGTGATCTCCTCACCGAGGTAGCGAGCAGTATCTACCAGGTGGCTGCCGTGTCCCAGCAGGTAGTAACGGCGCTTGTTCGCCTTCGGATCGCCCTCAGGGCGCCAGACGTCTCCACTCGTGGCCATGATCGGATGCAGATTGCCGACCATGGGGTACCGGTAGGTGGAATCGCAATACCAGGCTTTGAGGGCTAGGCGCTCACCGATCTCTACCTGGATGAAGCGCCGGGCGAAGGCGATACCGGGGTCGAATCGCTTCATCGAGCCGACCTGCAGCACGCAGCCGGAGTCGACTACCTGCTGACGAAGCGTTTCACACTCCTCGACAGCGACGCCGAGCGGCTTCTCGACGAGCACGTGTTTGCCAACGGAAAGAGCTTTGGCCGCCGCCCAGACGTGGAACTGATCGGCAATTGCCACGATGACCGCGTCGACATTGGGGTCGGCGAGCATCTCGTTGTAATCCCGATATGCCACCTGCGGCTCATGGACAACGCTCATCCGGGCAAGGAGGTCCTCAGCAACATCGCAGATGGCATAGAGCTCCGCGTTGCGCGCCCGGCGGCAAGCCTCGAAGTGGGCGGCCTGTGCGATTGGTCCGCAACCGAGAACGCCAACGCGAAGCCGCCGCGCCCGCTCAGACATCGTCATTGCTCCTCTGCGGGCCAACGAGACCTGGAGGAAAAGGAATTCCCAATCATCGGCTGAGTATAAGAGAACGATTGCGCCGGCGATTCAGACTCATCGCCCGTCGGATTCGGGAGGAGCCTCGTCGCCGTCGAGTCGAGATTCAACAGTCGTACGCCGATCTCCAGTCCGATGTGCAACCAATTGGTTGCATTTCCTGGCGAACTCAGCTAATATGCAACCAACGGGTTGCATATGAATTCGAATCGCGCCGAAAAATCGCTCACAGAAGGGACTGAACACAGTGACACAGGTCAATCACGGTAGCCAAGACGGCGATACCACGGATAGCTATACGAAAACGATGCGCATTCAAGCGCCGCCGCGCACAGTCTATGAAGCTGTTACCACGGTTTCGGGTCTGGAAGGCTGGTGGTCAAACGACACATTCTCCAAGAACGGTGAAATCACCGTCAGGTTCGGCGAGATCTTCCAGACGCTGAAACTACGAGACCTCGCTCCTGACAAAAATGTCGTCTGGGAGTTCACAGAACACTACCTTCCTCTTGAGGGAACCACTCAAACCGATGACTGGGTTGGAACAAGCGCGTCCTTTGATATTCAACCAAACTCCGACGGCTCCTCTTCGCTCGTCTTCACGCATGTTGGGCTCACACCGCAACTAGATTGCTACGACGAGTGCTTTGCGGGATGGAACCTTTATCTGGAGAGCTTGAAGCAATACATTGAGCATGGAACAGGCACACCATTTACCGGAGCGAATTGATCTCGGTAGTTGGTCACCCCGCTCTGCCTGCTCCGCCCGGGTGAGCGCAAACACGACACAGCTGGCCGCCCACGAACGGACACAATAGGGCCGCGACGAAGTGGTCACGGCCCCGTTTGTTTTCCGGTGTTTTGAAGCGCGAGCGCAGCCACGCTCCTCAAAAGGACTTGGACTTCAGACAGCGGACGAGGTCGCGGCCACGTCCGCCGCGCGGGAGCGTTCCCCGGCTGTGAACGGGTTGCTCCAACTCGCGCCATCTCGCGCAAACCGATTTGGACCCACTGCGACGAGATCAAACCCCGGATCACAACCATTCACCAGGTCAGCCACAACCTGTCCGGTAATCGCCGCCCAACTGAAGCCTCCGCCATTGAAGCCGGCGGCTATCGTCAGCCCTGGTTTTGATTCGTACTTCCCAATCAGCGGCAGCCCATCAGCCGTAAAGCCCATGATGCCAGCCCAGGCGCGGACGACTTTCACGCCTTTCAATACTGGAAAGAGGGTGGTCAGGCAGCGGGAGATGCCGGAGATGACGGGTGGGCTGACCCGTTCTTCGTAGTGGCCGAGACCCTCGTTCTCGTCCAACCGGCGGTAGCCACCGCACAGCACCTGACCTCCCGCCGTTTGGCGTCCGTACTCCTTGTCGAAATTGTTGCCGAACGGGTGCGGGATGAGCGGGGGTAATGGCTGTGTGACCAGGATTTGGCCACGGGCCGGGACGATTGCGCCGGGCGGGAGGTCGAGCAGCTTCGGCGTATAAGCGTTGGTGGCGAGGACGACATCGTCCGCTTCGATCACTTCGCCGTCTGCCAAGACCACTCCGGAGACCCGTTCGCCCCGTTGGTCGAGACGCTGCACCTCGGTCCAGGTCCGAAACGTCGCGCCGTGGCGACGAGCAGCGTTGGCGAAGGCGTGGACGAGGGCAAACGGCCAAAGGTGGCCCATGCCAGGCTTGAATTCGCCGCCGAGGATCTCGTCGCTTAGCGACGGCATAAGCGATTTTGCCTCATCGCGGTTGAGCCACTGCACGTCGAGTCCGGCAGCGCTTTGCAACTCGACGCTTCGTTTCAGGTGTTCGACGTGGGCTTCGGTAGTCGCGACGTCAATCGTTCCGGGCAAGCGCAGTTCGAAATCCGCATCCAGTTCCTCCGGCAATCGACGGACCATTTCGAGATTGGCGGAGGTGAGCGCATAGATCGCGCGGCCCTCCGCGGAATGCATCGCCGAGCCGGCGCCGGTTATGCCTCCATTCCGCCCTGATGCGCCGGAGGCAATGCCTCGCTTTTCAATGACGAGAATTTTCCGCCCCGACTGCGCGAGCCGGTATGCGATCGAGCAGCCGACCACCCCCGCGCCGACCACGATCACATCCGGCCGCGGCGAATACCGGCCTTGCTCCTGAATCATGACGATGTATGCCTATCGTTCAACCGGTCGAGACTCATTATGAGGATTCTATGGGCTTGCGGACTAAACGGCGAGATTTTGTTGATTTCATCAGCATAAGCAATGCTTATACTGAATATGCAGATGCCCCGCGAAGTGCATGACGAACGCTGGAGCAACGATGCGGAACTTGCTCGGACGGCTCAATGCGCGGTCAGCCGATGAGTTGACCAGGATCGCTGCCGCCTGGCTTGTCCCGCTCACGGCGACGAATCGCCATGCTCAAGTCGGCCAGCTCTATCGAGCCCTCTCCGATCCGCGCACAGTTCGCGATTTCTGGGAATTGCTCGACGACGATGAACGGGCGCTCGTCCGGCTCCTCGCGCTCGGCGAAGACACCGCGCTCACCATCGACCAGCTCGCGAATCGCCTTGGCCGAACCGAAGAGGAGACGCACGCTCTCGCCGCGCGACTCTATCGCAAAGGCGTCGTCGTGCGCGAAGGCGATGACGAACCACTCCCGGTCGGTGTCGCCCCGCGACTCTTCCTCCCTCGCGAACTCGCGACCTTATTTCGTCGCGTTCTTGATGAGATCGATGTTGGGGATTTGAGCACTACGCCGCTCAATGCTCTCCTTGCGCTTCTGGACGATGCCGAAATTGATGAGGCCGCCCGGACCTGGGGGCTCAACGTTATTCCCGGCATCCGGGGCAGGGAAGAGATGACCCGACGGCTACTTGAGCAAGTAGGCGATATCTCACGCGTCCACGCGGTCGCGGCTCAGCGCCGGCGAGACGCCGATTTAATTTGGCGTCGACTTCTGGAGGATGCCACCGGTGCGCCCGTCCCACTTCGAGATGCGGCAGCCGCGGCTGGACTTTCCGGACGGGACGCACAACACGCGCACCGATTGCGGACCGCGCTCGCGGAGCTCGAAGGCGCGTTGCTTGCCTGGCACACGTACCAGCGCGACGGCAGTCGTTGGCTCTTCGTCCCGGCCGAGATTCGCACGCCACAGCCACCCGACAAAGGGGAACAGCCAAGCTTGGCGCCGGTGCTTTCCGAACTCGTGACGCCGCCCGGATGGCGCCACCCACATGCAGTCGCCTGGGACCTGCTGACTGTCATCCGCGGCGTCTCTGCGCCAAATGCGCCGGAAATTTATTTCCGCTCCGAGGCGCCACGAAGTTGGCGCCGCCGGCTGAACCGCCGCTTCTGGATACAAGGCCCGGATGTTCCACCTCTTGGCTATATCGAGTTCCTCCTCGCACTTGGTGTCGCTGAAGGCGTGCTTATTGGAGGTGATAAACCTGATTCGCCGATGAAGTCCACGGCGGCAATTCGCGCGTGGCGCGATCAATCGTTTGCCGAGCAGACAACGCGATTGCGAAAGCGCTGGCTCGACAGCGAATCCTGGCTCGAAGGGGCCGAACGTGAAGAAGTCGAGGTGTGGGGCGCGGATTGGCGAGGCTTTCGCCGCCGGTTGCTCACGGAAATCGATGAACTCGAAGTTGGCCTGTGGTTTCCGCTTGACGATGTTACGTCTTGGCTGGCGGCTTCCGATGCCGATATGCTCGGTCCAACTTTCACCGCGGCGCTTGCTCGGAATACCAGTGCCGATGATGAGCTCGACCGGCGACGGGCGGCGATCGCCGAAGTCGCCGCCGTGGCGCTAACGACATCGCTCGACTGGTTCGGCATCGTCGAGGTCGCGACGATCTCTCGCCGCGCCAAGGTCGTCCGGCGCACGAACGTGCCCGGCGTTCCGTCCCCGAGCGCACCACTCCTTCAAACCACGGAGACAGGCTCGCGGACGTTTGAGATGCGACCGGGCAATGTCGTCGCGGTGGAAAATCCTTCCCCCCGGCAAGTGTGGACGCTCAATGCTTTCGCACGACCGGAAGCACTCGATCAGACGAGTCTCTTTAAGATCACGCCCGATTCTTTAGGTGAAGCGCTCGCCGCCGGGTACGAACCTGACCAAATGACTTCGTTTCTCGAGGCGGAAACCAAGGCGCCGCTCGATCCTGCGTTTCTGACCGAGTTCGCGCGATGGACCGGCGAACTCCATCGAATTCAGTACCGGCGAACGCTGAGTCTGACTTCGGACGACACGGGCTCGCTAGACGCAGCAAAGGCTAGGCTCGCGCTCGCCGGGTTCCCTGTCGAGATGATCGACGACACGCTGCTGATCGAACTACCCGCAGGAAACAATGCGAACGCTGAACGTGCGATTCTGCAGCTCCTCCGCGAAGCGGGTTTTGCCCCTCAAGCTGCTCCGGCCCAGTTCGGAAGGCAACGCGAAAGATAGCTTCAAGATGAGAGGGACAACACCAACGTTGTTGGTTGGCTTACCGTTTGTTCTGATTCGGTCGTTGGATGGCGTGCTCGGCTTCAAGGTCAGTGACAATCCGATCGAGGATTTCGAGCCCACGCTCTAGCGTATCCATGTCGCGAGCGTTGAGCTTGGAAATGCGGACGGAGATATCTGCGACTAACGAGTTTTCGACCTCGACACTGCGGGCGCGCCCCTCATCTGTCAGCGCAAGGTGAATTCGGCGGCGGTCGCCTGGCTCATTTACGCGTCGGACATAGCCGCGCTTTTCCAGCCGGTCGATCAAACCAGTCACAACTGCAGGCGTGACCATGAGTCTGCGTGCGACTTCGCCGAGCGTCGCCGATTCGTGCCGGATGATGTACAGCGCACTGAGTTGCCGCAGACTGAGATCAGCGCCAAGCTCTCGCCGCTCGATACGGGTCTGCGCCCATCGGTTGATCCGGGGAAACAGGCGAAGGGCAAGCTGGGCCGGGCGGTCGGCATCATGCTCTTTGGCGGATTGAGACATAACGCTTCCTCTCGCTCATAGCTAACGAGGAAACCAGTTGCGCCCATTGCGCTCCAGCGACCCGCAGTACCGAATGACTCGATACCGCATCTCAAATGTGCCCATTAGGACGATGTGAGTAGTTTGTACACGACAAGCAGCCGGACGGCAACCCTGCTCTCCGCAGTGACCTAACGCCTTTATCATTGTCGAGAGATCTCGAACGTTCCCCAAATCAATGCGTTGACACCTCATCCTGTTCGAAAGAGCGGTGTGACGGAGTTGTAGCCATCCTCGGTCTCATGGGTGATCTGGTCCACGAGCGCAAGCGCATCTTCCATGACGGCGTCGATGGTCATTTGTCGACCTTCGGCCCAGGCCATGTCGAATGCCGCATCGTCCGCCGATGCTCGAATCTGAGCAAGGCGCAGTTCAAAGAGTGGCCGCTCAACAGCCTCCTGCCGGAACCCACTCGTCTCGCGAAGCGAAGCAACTCCACCGAGGAGTCGCGCGGCACGTAACGGTTCACCTCGTTCGCCCGCCAACCCTGCCATCCCTTCCAGGCAGGTCGGAACCCCCCACGGCGCTGCCGCCACCGCTGCCATGCCCTTTAATCGCCCGGCCGTCCCCCATCGCTCCCCAATATCGCGGAGATAGTCGAGTCCCTCACCGAAATAGGTCGCGGAGCGGAGAAACTCTCCTTTGTCCAAGGTGACATTGCCCAATGCGGCCAGTGTCAGGGGAATGCCAATCTTATGGCTCACTTGCCGGCAAAAGCGAAGTGTCTCTGTCAGCAGCGTATCCGCCTTTTCGAGGTCACCTTGCGCCCGCGCCATTCGACCAAGCGTGTACTTACAAGGACCTATTAACCAGATCCAATTGAGGGACTCGCCGATCGCAATCGCCTCATTGAGCGCTTCCAATGCGCGATCTGGATTCGTTCCTCCGAGCGTAAGGCCAAGGCACCAGAGCGCATACCCAAGTCGCTCGGGGTTCCCCAATCCGCGCCACACGACGATCGCTTGCTCGTGAAGTTCCGCGGCGCGCGGGATGTCCACTCCCGACTTGTACATCAGCGACCCTAAACCGGTCATCGCTCGGGCCCAGGCGTATGGATGTTCGCGGGCGTCTGGCATGTTTAGCAACGTCGTGAGCCAGGCGCGTCCCTCGCCGAAATGACCGCGATACCACCAGAATCCGGACAGACCGGCGCCAAGCCGCAAGGCTGATCCTGTGTCGCCCTGTGCGCACAACCATTCGATCGCGGCGCGGAGATTTGCGTGTTCCGCTTCGATACGGAGGAGCCACAAAAACAGATCGGGCCCTTCAAGATTGAGATCAACTTGCTTCGAGACTTCGAGGAACCAATTCGCATGCCGGCGGTGAGCGGCATCTGATTCGCCAATGATTTCGAGCTGCCCCAACGCGTACTCGCGAATCGTCTCCAGCATCCGAAATCGCGGTTCGCTATCCGGCGCGTCCATATGGCGAAGAAGACTCTTGTCGACCAGCGAAGCGACCAAGTCGAGGAAGGCGGCATCGGCGATCCGCGCGGCGGCAACTGCCTTGGCCGATTCCAGCGAGAACCCACCAGTGAAGACTGCGAGTTGCCGTAAGAAGGCCCGCTCCTCTTCGTTCAGCAACTCATATGACCATGCGATCGCATCGCGCATGGTCTGCAAGCGAGCGGGTAGGTTGCGAGGTCCACCGGTCAATAATGGCAAGCGTGGTTCGAGCCGCGCCAATAGTGCCGCCGGCGGAAGGATATTGCTCCGCGCCGCGGCGAGCTCGATCGCCAGGGGATACCGTCAAGGCGATTACAGATTTCGGCGACCGCGGACGCATCGTCTCCTTGAATGAGGAGATCAGGATTGACGGCCCGCGCCCGCTCGACGAACAGCCGAGTCGCCGAATAATCCATCAACTCGATAATTGACGGAGTGGCCGAGAGATCCGGGAGTTCGAGCGGCGGCACTGGCACGTCTAATTCGCCAGACACAAGCAATCGTGCCCGGCTGGTGACGAGCGCCTTTAGTCGCGGACATTGCTCGAGCAGCTCGATCACCGACGTCGCAGCGGGCAAGATCTGCTCGAAATTGTCGAGCACCAGCAGAAGCTCTCGATCTCGGAGATGTGCGGTCAGCACCTCAGCAACCTGCCGATTGGTGAGGTGGGGAATGCCGAGCGCCCCGGCTATCGCCGCGGGCACCAACGCGGGATCGCGGGTCGAGGCGAGTGGAACGAAGATCGCTCCGTCAGCCGTAGTTGCCGCGACTTCGGCAGCCACTGCAACGGCGAGACGCGTTTTGCCAACGCCGCCTGGCCCGGTAAGCGTCACCAGTCTGACATCAGAGCGTCGCAGGAGTGCGCAGTTCTCGGCTACTTCCTGATCGCGGCCGATGAGCGGTGTCAGAGGAGTTGGTAGGTTCCCTGGGTGCGAATCGCTATTCAAGGTCGTCGAGGGGGACGTTTGGCACGCGTCACTTCGAGACGCTAGCGCCAAGAGCGCTGATCGTTCTTCGTCGGAAAGTTCAAGAGCACCGGCGAGCGCTCGGACTGTCAGGGGATAAGGATGGCGACGCAATCCACGTTCGAGCGCGCTGATTCCCTGGGCGCTTAGTCCCGCCCGTTCGGCGAGTTCCTCTTGGGTGAGTCCGCTTCGCTCACGGAAGCTCCGCAATTGCGACCCAAACGCCGCCACATCGATGTGCTGCATGACGTTTTCTAGCCTCTAATTCTCGCTGGCTCCTTTATCCATAGTACTCCTCTCGCCCAGAGCTCGAATCGGCAGGAATACCGAACGCTCAGACTTAATCTTTTTTTCCGTGTATCGCGACTGATTGAGCACTGTATGGGCAGTGTCGGTGTTGAATATCCCACTCGGGTGACACAGTTGATCCTGTCGCAGGTAATCGACGTCTAAACGTGTGATTTCGCGGAGATCAACATGCCGGAAACACTAATGAACACGGTTGCTGCCAGCGAATGGGTAGCGAGATCGAGCGCATATGAAAATCGACGTATGGAGCATTTGGCCGCGATGCGCCAGCAGGTTCCAAGTTATCTGGAGCGCCTGACCTGGTCGCAAGATCGGTTACGGGAATACCGCGAATCTCAGCTTCGATCGTTGCTGCGAATTGCGCGAGCGCGATCGTCATGGCATCGCGACCGGCTTGGCCACATCGATCTCACGAGATTTGGTGAGGATGACCTAGCCCAGGTCCCGGTCATGACCAAGCAAGATCTGATGAGGAATTACGACCAAATCGTAACTGACCTAGCGATCAATCTTGATCACCTGGAATCTCACCTTGCTGTATTAACCACTGATGCCTATCTCTGTGATCGCTATCATGCCGTTGCATCTGGCGGATCGAGCGGTCTGCGAGGGGTCTATGTCTACGATTGGGAAAGCTGGATCGATTGTTACCTGAGTTGCCTTCGGTATTTGATTCGCGACCGCCTTCGCAAGCCCGATCAATCACCCCTCCCGTTGCTTCTTGCCGCGGTCAGCGCCGAGCACGCGACTCACATGTCGAGCGCACTGCCTCAGACATTCAGTGATCCACAATCGACGAAGGTCGTCCGACTCCCGATCACTCTACCGATATCGCAAGTCGTAGAAGGGCTCAACGATGCCGTCCCCGATGCCTTGCTCGTCTATCCCTCAGTGCTGCCTGAGCTTACCCATGAAGCTCGAGCAGGTCACTTACGAATCGCGCCGAAGACAATCATTTCTGTTTCCGAACCGCTCCTGCCGGAAATACGAGCGGTCGCGGAGCAGACTTGGGGTGCGCCCGTCGTGAACTGGTGGGCATCATCAGAGGGCGGCGGGATGGGGATTTCGTGCGGCCACGGACCCTACATGCACCTGAGCGATGATCTCCTCATCATCGAGCCAGTCGACGCGAACGGCCGGCCTACCCCGCCGGGAGTGCAGTCGGAGAAGATCTACCTGACGAATCTCTTCAACCCACTCTTGCCCCTGATTCGTTTCGAGATCACCGATCAAATTTCAGTCGTCGACGATGATGTACCGTGTCCATGCGGCTCGACTCACCGGCGCATTGAGGATGTCCATGGCCGGCTGGACGACCTCTTTGTCTACCCCGGCGTTGCCGCGGTACATCCTCATCTGTTCCGGTCGCGGCTTGGTCGCAATCGAAACATCGTCGAATACCAGGTCCGTCAAACCGAGAATGGAGCGGACATCGCGATCCGTTGCCTCGGAGACGTTGGTATTCCCGGACTCCAAACGGATCTCGCCCGCGATCTCACCAAGATCGGACTCGTCAAACCCGATATCAATATCAATAGAGTCGACCGGCTGGAGCGGCAATCAACCGGCAAACTCAAGCGCTTTGTGCCGCTTGCGCTGGAAGGGAGAGCGTCATGATCGCGACACCTCCAGGAATGTCGATGGAGCGATCTTCCGCCGCCGATTGGGAAAAGGTTGACCTCGCCGCCGATCCTAAGTCGTACGTCCGCTATCTCGACAACGTTCAACGTCAGGATGCTATCCGCAGTTTTAAACGGCAAACATTTGAAATGCTCGATCTTCAGCGCGGCCAACGCGTGCTCGAAGTCGGGTGCGGCGCGGGCGACGACGCCCAAACAATGGCGCACATGGTCGCCCCTACAGGTCGGGTGATTGGGATCGATTCGAGCAACGCGATGATCGCCGAGTCCGAGCGTCGGAGCCGTGATCTTGGCTTGCCTGTCGAATTCAAGGTCGGAGACGCTCACAGTCTCGAATTCGCCAGCGGATGGTTCCATCGGGCCCGAGCGGATCGAGTCTTTCAGCATCTTGAAGATCCCGAGCGCGCACTTGCCGAGATGCTCCGCGTGACCCGATCAGGCGGACGCATCGTTGTGGCCGATACTGATTGGGGCACACTCGCCGTCGACAGTTCGGACCCCGCCACGACGACGGAGGTCCTGAAAGAAGTCGCTTCCGTCATTCGCAACCCGTGGATGGGCCGCGAGCTCTTCGGGATCTTTGGCCGAGCCGGTCTTGAGGAGGTTACCGTCAGTTCAGGAACCGCAGTGATCACCGACTATGGGCTGGCTGACAATCTGTTTCATCTCAGTGACGCTCTTCGCCGCGCCCGAGAAAGCGGAACGGTCACCGAACGCGCCGCCACAGATTGGTGGCGCTGTCAGCAAGAAGCCGCGGCTGCCGGAAGATTCTGCTCCGCTCTTTCGGGCTTTATCGTCGCCGGCCGTTGTCCGTGAAGAAGGCCGGTTTCGCGATTACGTGAGGCGCATCGCCTGGCTATCCGCGGTGTTGTCGGCGGATCGCGCGTGGATGCTGCCCGCGATCGCATAGAGTGTTTCGCCAACCGACGCCACGGGCATGCCATGCCGAGCGACGGTCAGCTTCGGCAACGCATGCCATTCATCGGCTGCAGGATCATATTGGTTGACATCATCGTACGCTTGGTCTCCGCGCTCGCCTCCCGCCACGATCACAGTTTCAACCGCATAGGCGCCGTGCAATCCGCCCCGAGGAACCGGTAACGGTGACAGGGCAGTCCATTGCATAGTGGCCGGATCGAGCACTTCGTTTGCGGCGGCAAGCTGATCGTCCTCGCTCCCATGCGCGCGGCCACCGATGGCGTAGATCTTGTCCTTGCTCGCCACAACCGCCAAGTGCTCGCGCGGGGTCAACATCTCAGGACCCTCAGACCAAGCGTCGGCGCTTGGATCGTAGACCCGCACTGCCGCCGACACCGGCCCGCCCAATCCTTCAGTCGCGCCACCAACCAAATAGAGTTTGCCGGCAATCGGCACGAGACCAAACGCGCCAATCGCTATCGGCAACGACGCGCCCGGTTGCCAATCATTCACTGCTGGATCGTAAATCCAAAGGTGGTCAAGCGCGCCCAAATCCCCGCCGTAACCACCGGCGACGTAAACCTTGCCATCGAGCACGGCGACTCCGGGATGATTGACGCCGGCAGGGAGGTCAGCAAGTTTCTCCCAAGCATCGGCCTCAGGGTCGTAGCGATCGACCCGCTGATCGCCGCCAAACCCACCGCAAATGTAGATGTTGCCGTCGAGCGTGACCCCGGGAATCTCGGAACGCGCGCTCGGCAGCGGCGCGATTTCCCGCCAAACCATCAACTCGGGCGACGGCGTCGCTTCCGGTTGCGCGGAGGCAACTACCGAGGATGACAATCTTGAGGAAATCGTTGCTAATGTGAAGCCTTGCGCCAGTCGACGGCGGTTGATGCGGTGACTCACGCTCGCCCCCTTCGCATATCGGATTGCGGGTTATTCGGTCTCCATCGCGGTTGACGCCTCGACTCTCGACAGGAACTGGTCGAGAACCTGCAAGTACCGTTCCTGCTCTTCGGCATGAGGCATATGAGCACTCGCTTCGAACACGACCCACTCCGCGCCGGGGATGCCATTGGCGACAATCTCTGCCTGCATCGGCGTGAGCTCGTCGTAGCGCCCAGATGTGAGCAGTGTCGGAATACGAATCTCGCCAAGCCGGCGCCGGATGTCCCAATCCTTCAACACGCCGACAACATGGAATTCGCTCGGTCCGTTCATCGTGTTATAGACCTGCGCTCCCATTTGCTCGAACGCACGCTGAACGTAATCCGGGAATGGCACGACCCGGCAGACATGTCGCTTGTAGAACGCCATCATGGTGTGTTGATACTCGTCGGAATCGGTCGTCCCGGCCGCTTCGTGCTTTAGCAGCGTAGCCTGGACATCCGGCGGCAAATCCTCGCGAAGACGATTAGCCTCCTCGACCCAGAGCTTCATGCTTGCCGGCGAACTGGCAATGGTCAGGCTGATGATTCCCTCGGGTTGCGTCAGCGCATATTCCATCGCCAGCATCCCGCCCCACGATTGGCCGAGGAGATGGATGCGATCGAGTCCAAGCGCCCGCCGAACTTCCGCGAGTTCGTCGATAAAGAGCTGAACCGTCCACATGCTGGAATCGTCAGGTCGATCAGACTTGCCGCACCCAAGCTGGTCGTAAAAGATGACAGGCCGCCCAGTTGCCGCTAACGCTTCGAGACTTTCGAGATAGTCGTGGGGAACACCTGGTCCACCATGGAGCATGAGGACTGGAAACGTGCCCGGGCGAGGATGGTCGAGATCGCCAACGATGCGATACCACGTCTTGTACCCATGAAAAGGCACGTATCCCTCGGTCACGTTCAGGTCAGTCAACATGCACGAATCCCTTCCAACTAACCGCCGATCCCGATCAGGATGACGCCGGAGGCGACCATGATACAGGCCGCATACCGCGCTCTGCCGAACGACTCATGGAGCACGAACGCGCCGAGCAAGGCCGCGAAGACTATGCTGATTTCACGAACTGGAACTACATACGAAACCGGCGCGACGCGCAAGGCGCTCAGTACGATCAGGTAGGTTCCGAAGGAACCAAGTCCGGCCAAGACAACAGGCGCCGGCTCTTGCAGCGTTGTCCTGATCGCGGCCCCACGAGTACGCAAGATGTACGGTGCAAACCACACCGCGACTAGGGCAAAGAGGAAATACAGGTACACGACTTGATTGATCCGGCGGACGCCACCGGCATCGAGCAGCGAATAGCACGAGATCGTAATGCCGGTGAGCAATGCCGGACCAGCCAGCAGAGCGCGCCGCCCTCCCGATTGAACAGCTTTGGAGATCGCTGGGGCATGTAGCCAAAGAATGCCACTCAGAATCGCCGCAATTCCGATCCATGCAATCACGGTCGGACGATCACCAAAGATGAGCGCTGCCAACAGTGTCGTCAGAAGTACCCCGAATCCGCGAGCGATGGGGTAAGCCAGCGACAAATCCGATCGTTCATATGCAAGTGAGAGGAGCGAGTAATACCCAATGTGAACGATGGACGATCCCAATACAAACACGAGTCCGGGTCGGATCGAGGGGTGGCGAATGATTTCGATGAGAAATACGGGCAGGTAGAGCACGAGGGCGGTGACCGTGAACAGCCACATAAACGTCAATCGATCAGTGCTTCGCTTTGCGAGTAGATTCCATCCCGCGTGCATCGCCGCGGCGATCACAACCAACCCGAGCGCAAGGGCGCTCATCCGCTCCACCTTCCTGACAACCCAAACCCGCGCGTTCAGTGTCGCATGACTGCCAGTCATCAGGTGCGTGTGGCCTGTGCGTTGGGGAATGAATCGCGTACCATCTCCCGAGCGCCGGCGTTACGTCGGTTTCTTTTGGTGAGTTGGACCCAAACGGAAACGCCGTGACGCAGCGACCTCAGCCACAACGACGCGGCTCTTGGACTTGGATGATCTTCGCGGTGGCCGCGGTCGCAGTGCTCGCCTATGGCGTCTATCAAAGTCGAGAAGAAAAGAACGGCGAGCCAACCACCGTGCCCCCGACTAGCGCCGCAGGAGGCAATACCCTCATTAACATCAGCCAGGCATTAGAGAATCAAGGCCTTAAGGTTGAAATCGTCCGCTCGTCGTTTCGATCGCCGCAACTCACGGTACCTGGTCAGGGACTCTCAGTCGATGGCGACAAGGTCTATATTTTCATTTACAACGGCTCGGACGCGGTCGCGCTGCGCGAAGCCGACTTGAAAACGCTAGACCCTGCCACACTGACCGTCATGACCGTTTCGGGCACGCCGGTGGCGGGAACTCATCCACATGTCGTATCAAACAGTAATGTCATCGCCGTGGTGGTGTCTTCTGACGAGGACGTGACATCGAAAGTTGACGCGGCGATCCAAGGTCTCCCATAGGCGTTCTTGTGCAATCCGATAGCCAACTCACGCAACCAACAGACGCGACTGCCAATGATGCAGACGACCAAGAAGACCATGGTCGTATCGGTTATGGCCGATACAGTCGCTTCACTCCCGCCGCAATCGCCGCGATCATCCTGATCGGATTGTTGGCCGTTGGTTTTTCACAGTGGCGGAACTCATCCGGTGACGGCAATCCTCCTCGTCTCGTGGGAAAGCCCGCGCCCGATTTCGCGCTCGATCTTTTCAATGGTCAGCACATGCGACTCTCCGACTATCGCGGCTCGATCGTCGTGCTCAACTTCTGGGCGTCGTGGTGTGGTCCGTGCAAAGAAGAAGCGCCCATGTTGCAGGCGATTGATCCGAGTGCGGTACCGAATAACGCTCACCTCGCGGTGATCGGCGTCGATCTCAAGAACGATAACGCCGACGACGCGCGTGCATTTGTCTCCGACCTTGGCATCACGTACCCAACCGGACAAGATGTAGGTGGCGACGTCCACTATCGGGGCCCGATCGAAGTCTCTTTCGGTATCGCCGCGAACTACCCGACCACAGTTTTCATCCGACCAGACGGCGTAATCGACTCCGTCTACATCGGCCAACTCGACCAAGAAGCTCTCAACCGCTCAATTGCCGCGGCCGCGGACTAGGGCGCAGCCTCGCTCACCGCTTTCGCGGCGCCACCCAGAGGGCCTGGTGCGCAGGGCGAGGGCACGGAAGTGCGCTCATATCAAAGAGTCAATCATGCTTGGACAGACGGTTCAGCGCGTTTTATTCGCTCGATTCAGCTTGGACGACCTCAGGCATCGCCTGACTATAGGCAGCCACAAGCTCTTGTTTTTCACTTTCGGGCACATGGTAGTAGTCGAGCGCGCGAACGATCTCCGCCCCAACTTCAGTGAACTCCTCGGACGTGAGGTGGAACGGTTGGTGGGCGTCATGCAGAGGCAAGCCCGTATAAGAAAAGGGGCCGCCGGCCGCAGCCGCCATCCAAAGAGTCCGCATGAACTTCAACCCTGGTAGCCGGTTCGAAGCGTCCGTTTCGTTCCAATCCTGAAGGGCGGGGTTTTTGTTCAGTTTCGGATTGGTGATGATCTCATCGCTAAAGCGATCAACGACGGCGGCGATGGCGAAGATACCGCCAACCCGGTCATACAGGCTCTGCTCTGTCATCCGGATCTCCTTCCGTCTATTCGCACCCGGTCCGACCCCAGCGTTCGTTGCGCCAAGCGCTATGCGGGTACTACGTGGTTGGACGGAGCGCGGATGCCCTATGCCAGAACGACGTCGCTTGGCGGATCGACCTCCAACCAGACCACCCCTCTCCCTTCGCGAAGGGAGAGGGGTGGGGAGTGAGGGTTGGTTTGAGTCGCTACACCCCGGCAGCTGTTAGCAGCGCTTCGATCAGCGGGCGCAGGGTCGATGCCTGCGAATACTTCTGCGACGCTGAGTCGAGCGAGGCGTCAGTGCCGTTGATGATGTAGTCAGAATAATCTTCTGACGCGCTGGACAGCAGGTTCGTAAACTCAGTGTAGAGCTCTTGCGTGGCCGCCTGACTCTCAGGTGCATTGAGTTTCTGCGCAGCGGCGTCAGTTTGTTGCCAGGTCGTGAAGATCTGAACCAAGGTGTTCGCAGCCGTATCTGAATCGACCGCGTTGTTGCCCATGTCGGTCAGCAACTGTTCGAACTGGTCCATTGCAGCCGTACACGCATCAAAGCCCTGGCGAACTTCCGTCAAATAATCGATTTCGGCCTGGGTGAGCTCCCCGCCATTGTTGTTGTTCGGTTCGGTTCCACCAGTTTGCAGGGTGTTACCAAGCGCGATCTCAATTGAGGCGACCTTGCTGTTGTCGTCCACGCGGAGCACATAGTAAAGATCGCCAGCGTCGCCCTTGGCGCCATACTTCGTGTAAGTCGATTCACCAAATCGCTTCTCGAGCGCCTTGCTGTGACCGGTTGTGAACGCGTCACCGTCGTCAGTCGACTTCGCCTTGTCGAGATCGATGTCGGTCGGCAAGAAGCCCTTGACGAGCTGGTTCGCTTTGATCTTGCTCCACGGCCCCGTCGGATCGGCCGTTAGTGTGAGGTAGGCGACGTAATCCTTGTGATAGAACACGTTGACCGTCTCGAAACCGGACGCTTCGTATTCAAAACCAAGTGGATACCCGGCATCTTCGTCGCTTGTTGGATCACCGTACTTTTCTTCAAATGCGTCGCGAGTGCCGCCAAA
This sequence comes from uncultured Chloroflexia bacterium, assembly GCA_963737985.1. Lineage (GTDB taxonomy): Bacteria > Chloroflexota > Chloroflexia > Thermomicrobiales > UBA6265 > CAVTUU01. The sequence goes on from CAVTUU010000009.1 coordinate 424,957, forward strand.
GCGTGCTTGCAGCGGACCCGGCTTGGCAGAGGCTGTGGTTTCCGGCGTTATTTCTTCTTCCGCAGTGGCCTTCGGAGTTGGTGTCGACTTGGTTTGGTTTCCACCCGAAGAAGGCAGGTCTTCGCACGCTTGGCCGTCACCATCGGGGTCGAGCGCCTGCTCAGTCGCCGCGCCCGGACCAGAATCCAAGATCGCCTGCGCTGCTTCTTGTGTGTTGAAGTCGGCGCAGGTAAAAGCTGCTCCCTGCGCGTGCACGAGCGCGGGAGCGGCGAAACCACTAACGAACAGAAGAACCCATAACGCAATCACCGACTTAAAGCGCACGGCCGTATTCCCTCCGCTGTTGCCACTCCGCCATTCCATAGTTCGCCCGGCCAGGCATTCCGCCAACCGGCCGGGTTGAAACTCAATGTATGAATCAGCGCCCGGAGCATTACGGCCCCGGGCGCTGCCTCCTTCCAGTCAGCCGGCTATGAGCCGGCAACCGCTGGCACTCGATGTCGAACCGGCGTGATGAACTCTGCATACCGGCTCGATCGACCACGGACCGTGTCAAAGAAGATGTCACGCAATTTCGTCGTAATTTCGCCGGGCTCGCCTGTGCCGATCGGGCGGCCGTCGATGGACGCGATCGGCGCGACCTGGACTCCCGTGCCGCAGAAAAATGCCTCGTCGGCGATATAGAGCTCGGAGCGGTCAATCTCTCGCGTTTCGACCGGGATCCCCTCGTCTTGCGCGAATTGAACGAAACTGCGGCGGGTGATCCCTTCGAGGATATCGCTCGTGATCGGTGAAGTGATCAACACTCCGTTACGAACGATGAAAATGTTGCACCCGCTTCCTTCCGCCACCTTCCCTGAGGTGTTGAGCAGGATCGCTTCGTCGGCGCCCTTCTCTTCCGCTTCATCCTTGGCGAACGCGGAGTTGATGTATGCGCCCGAAACCTTGCCGCGGCGAGGGATGGCATTGTCGGGAATCTGGACCCAAGAGGAAACGATCGCTTTCTGCCCGCGGGTGGTATCGAGATAGTCACCCAGCGAGAGCATGTAAATCGCGAGCTCGTCGCCAATGCCGCGTAGGCGAGGGGTCAACTGCACTGCCGGTTTGTAGACAAACGGTCGAATATAGAAGTCTCCGGTCGGCGCGTTTTTCTCAATCAGTGAGACGATCGTATCAGCAAGCGAATCGCGATCGAACGGCAACTCCGCGCGAAGCAGCTTGGCCGACTGGAGAAAGCGGGCCGTGTGGTCCCGAAGGCGGAACACGTTGATCGTCTCGCCATCGTCATCGAGATAGCCTCGAATCCCCGCGAACGCTCCGGTTCCATACTGAAGCGCGTGCGTGCCGATACTTACTTTCGCTTCCGAAAAAGGAATGACCTGTCCCTCGAAAAACGCATATTCCAGCATCGGCGACTTCATAACGACACTCCTTGGGATTGAACGTGCCCCACTTGCATGACGGATGACTGGATTGGTCGAACGGAGGTACCGCGCGACTACCTGTGAGCAATGCTCCTCGACGGTCTAGTAGCTTCGGATTATCGCACAGGTTTTGCCGGACTCAGTACAGCGAGTGGCGTACTTTCTGCCCGAATCTTGATCTAGTCCAATTTAAAATAGCGGAACCCCTCAGCGTACTTGCCACCCGGGTTCAAATTCGCCGCTGCCTCGGTCGCCCATCCCCTAACCCAATCGCCCACTTCGTCGACATTGATCTGGCTCGCATGCTTCCTGAGCGCTTCGATTTTCAGTTCGAAGTAGTCGGAAACGTCGATCCAGGTATCGGCCTTGTCCATGCCCGATAGATAGACCTCTGTCACCTTATGTGGCTCTAAGCCTTCCTCCGTCAGCAGTTCGTGAAAGGTCAAGCGGTCTCGCGCCGCCGGATAAATCGCATCAAGCGTGACATCGCCGGTGACCCGGTGATCGGGATGGTTGATATATTCGTTCCCCACGTACCGAACCGTTGGATCGAACGTGATGACCGCATCCGGCTTAATCGTCCGGATGACACGAACAAGTTCCTTCCGCAGCTCGAGCGTGTTTTGCAACATTGCATCGGGATGACGAAGGAAGATGACATCCTTGACCCCGAGCACTTCACACGCGGCCCGCTGCTCGCCTTCTCGCAATGGAACGAGTTGATCGGGCGTCATCGCGGGATCATCACTTCCTTTGTCGCCACTCGTCATCAGCACGTATGTGATGTGCGCTCCCTCTGCCGCCCACTTCGCGACCGTTCCCGCGCAAACAAACTCAGCATCGTCAGGATGGGCGAAAATTGCCGCCACCCGGCCAGGAGTCTTATGTTGACCGTCGTTGGTTACAGGTTGTTCGGAATCTGACATGTTGTACTTTCTCCAATTCGAGCGCAGCCGAGTCGAGCAAATGCTCGACGTGTCCGCCACGAGCGCATGATTGCGTGATTCTCATTGATTCCGCTAACGCCCCGCAACTCTTGCTTGCTTGACAATGGGCGTAGCAGACCGCCACGATTGATTATCGATTGCGGTGCAATGAGGCAGGACGATAGGTGACTTCGATCGACGATCCAGAACAGACTGACCAACGCCAGGTCACCCACGCTATGGAAGATTACCTGAAGGCGGTCTACCGTTTGCGGGAGGTCGACAAGCAGGTCACGACGCAACGCCTGGCCGACGAATTGGGCGTCACCGGTCCTTCCGTGACGAATATGGTCAAGCGTCTCGCCGAGCTTCGGCTACTGAGCCACACCCGCTACCACGGCGTCGATCTCACCCCAGCAGGCGAAAAAATCGCACTCGAAGTGATTCGTCATCACCGCTTATTGGAGTTGTACCTCGCCGAGACGCTCGGATATCCGTGGGACGAAGTGCATGCGGAAGCGGAACGGTTGGAGCACCACGTTTCCGACGAACTCGAAGCCCGCATGGATTCCGCGCTCGGCTATCCGACCACCGATCCTCACGGTGATCCAATCCCCAGTGTCGAAGGCGTGATCCCAGAGGTCGCCCACGCTCGGTTGCTCGACTCCATACTGGGTCGCGAAGCGATCGTTGTGCGGGTTTCAGATCGCGATCCAGAGCAACTCAGGTATCTAGGCGGACTCGGACTCTATCCCGGCGCTACGGTCACTGTCGTTGAGGTGCTCCCATTCGATGGTCCAATTCGCCTCCTCATCAACGGCTCCGAACACGTGATCGGCCGCCCCCTCGCCGCGACCGTTTACGTCCGCGAACCAACGAGTATTGAAAAGTAGGGGAAATCCGCGGTCGAGCCAAGAGTTCCCTCTCCCGCCTCTTCCACGCGAGTCTGAGTGGACGCGCTCCATTTGTTCGCTTTCGAGTCGCTCCTGCCCGGGAATTGATTCCCGGGGCGGGCGCCCACCACCCTGGTCCGCTCAAGGCGTCCAATCTCATCAACCAACTTCCGACAATGAGCGGGGAAGGGCCGTAGTGATTCCCGGGCGGGGCCGCCGACCACGATGGTCCGAAACAGGTGTCCACGCTCATCAATCCCGAGGCGCCCTACCGGCTTCGATCGTTCCGAATGGCAGCTTCGTAGATCCGTTTCTAGCCCTCTCCTTGCGCATCAAGGAGAGAACAGCCCGCTTAAGTGCCGGTAAAGGATTGCTCAGCCGAACGAGGCCTTCTAGCTTAATAGCAGCACCGCGTAAACCGCTAGCCAATGCTCGACCATGTAGTCGCTTCCGGCGACTTGTGGCAGCGATGCTTCGGCGTGGCGCTCCGCACTCGCCAGCATCGGCGCGATGCGGGCGTCGTCCTGAGGCAGTCGGGCAGCGAGTGCGGTATACGACCAGGCGCGGCTGAGGTTGAGACCGTGCAGGTGAGCGATCTGACCGTCGGTTGGATCTGAAACCTCGGCGGGTTCGAATATGGTTGAAGGCTCGCTGTCTGCCAATCCGGGAAGGAATGTCGTCAGCCAGTCGGCGAAGACTGCCGGCTCGAGTATCCGCGACATGAGTTCGGCCTCGGCCAAGGCAGGCGAGAGAAAGTCGGCGCCGGACGGTTCGTATCGAGCGGGATAATCGGTATCGTCCCAGAACCAGCGTGCCGCCGAATCCTGAATCACGGTCAGCAAACCACTTTCTCCGCGCGACGCCAAAAGACCTGCATAGTCGAGCGAACGAGACAGCGAAAATGCGGAGTTCGCATGGAGACCGATACGCTGGGAATAGGTCAGCTTCGGCAGCCAGGTCTTGAAATTCGCGGTCAGAAGATCGGCTAACGGCTTGACTGCCGCAGCCCATCGTTCTCCTTCGGGGTCTTCCCACGTTTCCAGCTCGTATGCCAGCGTCAACAGCCACCCCCATCCATAGGGTCGTTCGAGCGTTTTGTGGTTGGGATTGGCAAAGAATTCCATTTCGGTGGCGATGTTTTGGGGAGTCAAATGCAGATTGAGCACCTTGCGCGCGGCTTCGCCAGTCACTTCCTCCGGGAACATCCGCAGTAGGGGAATGATGACCCAGTGCATCTCGACATCGGAATGCCAATCGAACGAACCGTAAAACGCTGGGTGAAGCTCCCGATGTGTCGGATATGGCCCCGGTCCTGTCGCGATGAAATACGGCATCACCGGAAATTCGCGCGTGATTCCTTCGAGCGCGACGTTGACGTACGCCGCAGCGTGTGCCCGAAGCAGCGCGCGTCGATGCTCAAGATCGAATGCCATGAAATTCTCCTCGCGATCGCTCGGCGAGCGGCAGAGATCGATACTATCGCGTCTCCACTGGCCAATTTCGTCTGAAGCGATCTACGACGCTTTATCGGAATTGGTGTCGTTTTGCGCGATCGTGCCCGCCGGGAGTACGGCGGCAGTGCCCGGGGCGAGTTTGTCTGGATCGCCGATCCGGTGGCGCAGCGTCCGCAGATCACTGCGCACCGCTGTCAGATCCGTATCGATTTTCGTCAGCTTCTCTTGCTCGGTGCGAACGAACCGGGTGTACGGCGCGATCGCTTCGCGAATTCGATGCACCGAGCGCGCGAGTCTCATGCTCGAATTGTTCGCTCATCACTTCGACCAAGCGCCGCTCGACTCCTCCGACCTGCGTCTGAACTCGTTGCGTGATTGCTTCCGTTTGCGCGGCAGGATGAACAAACCGAGTCCGGCGACCAGGCTCGCCGCGAGGATTCCTGTGACGTCGACCGCGACTGTGCTCGCGGCCGCGACAATGATCGCGCCGAGACCAACCGCGCCCGCCTCTGCGACCGCGACCTGAGCCACCGCCGAGCGCACGGAAAGCGACAAATCGTGCGCGGATTGCTCGGGATCATAACGGTCGACCTCTTCCTGAGCGCGTTTCGATACCGATTCAAGGAGAGCCCGGCGATCGTATCTGAATGTTCCGCCTACTTCGCCAATCATTTCGTCTTCGTATTTGCTCAGTCGTCGCCGATCGATGTATTCGTTGACCGCCTGCCATGTGCGCAGATCTTGCTCGACCATCCAGTCGATCAGTTCATTGATCGTGGCGTCGATCCGTTCTTCGGTATCACTGACGACAGCGCGCTCGAATTGCCCGCGGATCTTGTCGCTGTTGAGCAAATCGAAGATCCGGCCGAGACGGATCGTCTCTTCGAAGAATTCGTCTCCTCGCGCCGTCATCTTGGCAATGATGTTTTCGATCCGAGTCAGGTGATAGGCGAACTGACGACGCATATCTTCTTGATAGAGCGTGAGTTGCCGCTCAATGTTTTCGATCGTCGCCAGATCATCACGGAGGACGGTCAGACGGTCGCTCGTCGCCTTCAAATATCGATCAGTGAGGTGTTCGGCGATGCCGAGTGGGCTGAGGAGCTTGAGTCTGATCCGGCCCTCTTCGTCGAGCGTTTCGAAGATGTACTTTTCAAGCGCGCCGAATCTGCTCTGCTTCCATAATCGGTCGCGCTCAGACGGATTGCGATCGCCGAGCGCCTTCGCTTGTTGTGCAAAGAGCGACGACACTGGGAACACTTCGGGCGTGAATTCGAGGAGACGCGCGATGTTCTCCTGAACGAATGAAACGATCTTGGCGACGTCTGCCTCTTCTCGAAGGAGATCGATCTTATTAATGATGATGACGAGCTTCTTGCCCCATTCGCGAATCGCGGCCATGAACTCGCGTTCGCTTTCGGTAAAGGGGCGATCTGCCGACGTGACAAAGAGCACGAGATCGGAGCGAGGAACGAATTTTTCGGTCAAGTCCTCGTGTTCACGGATAATCGCGTTCGTGCCAGGGGTGTCGACGACCGTAATGTCCTCGAGGAATGCCGCCGGGTACGTCCGCTCGATGATGCCTTCCGGCAGCATCCCTTCGCCTTGGGTTTCGTCATATCGTAGGAGATTGATTACTGACGTTGTCGGCGTAACTCCTTCCGGCATCACTTGCCCACCAACAAGCGCGTTGATGAACGCCGATTTGCCGGAATTGAACTCACCCACAATCACGAGCAAAAAGAGCGCTGTCAGATGCTCGGCCGCATCCGTGATCGATTCCTTGTCTTCCTCAGTCGCTGGATAGTCATCGAGGATTTCCGCGAGCCGCTCCAGCAGGGCAAGCTCTTCCGCCAGCAGATCATGCTGCTGTTCGGAGAGAATCGCACCGCTTTCACCGCGCCCGCGGCGCCGGATGCGGAAAACCTCGCGGACCATGCTTGTCGTGTACTCCTTGACTCCATTCGGATACGCGTCAATCGCGACGTAATATCCGTAAATTACACCTCAGCATGACCCACCGCGTCGTCACCTGCAACCCCAGACCGGTCACGAAGTCCAATCCTCGCTTTTCCAACCGACAAACGACAAGAGACCGGCGCCTGTACGCCGGTCTCTCACTCACGAAATCTGCAGGGTAATTACCGCGGATTTGTCTCGCTCATCCTCTGCTGCTCATCAGGCGGAGGCATCGTTCCCATTGGCTCCTGCATAGTAGGAGTCGCCGCGCCCATAGTAGCGGGATTGAGTAACGAATCGTCGACCGGTTCCTTGTCCCAACCTTGGTTCAATGCTTCGTCTTTTGTCACAGTGAGATAGATCTTGTTGCTTTCGTAGGTCGAAACCGCGCTTGTCGGAACGTAATAATCAGTTGGGAAAAAGAAACCCTTCTCAACAACCAGAAAGTTCGGGCGGACAGCTACGATCTTGCCGACCTTGCCGCCGTCACCACCAAATACTTCATCGCCCTGACGGAAGTTCCATTGCTCAACAGTTCGATCCATGACTCATCCTCTCCGTTCGCTCTGGGGAGTCGCTGCAACGAGATCCCCTCCGCATTCGGAGCGCAACGCCCCAAATCTCTTGACGCATAGCTCGTGCCACGCTTTAGATCATGCTCCATGATTATGTCGAGTGCAGACGTGTGTACGGTGGAAATGGATCTGGTCCGAGAAGAGGTAGCGCATAGTCGCGGAACGATGGCCGGATGGATCGGCCATCCTGTCCAATGAATTCGGCCGGCAGCGTCCGCACATGATGCGCAACAGCGACGAGAGGGACACGCACGATCTCACACTCATAGTCTTCGCCCGCCGCTCGACGGAGCGCCGTCATTTGGTCCGACTTTCCGCTCGCCGCGAGGCGAGCAGCTTCTTTGCCAAGTCGGTATGCCTCGTCCAAATCAACTTCAGAGGCGAGCGAAATAGACATCCTTGACGCTGTGCCCGGTCGATCAAAACGCGCTCGCATCCCGAGCTCGACTGCTGCCCGCCGCGTCAACGCGGCCGCCGGCGATGCGAAATAGGGATGGCCAAACTGATCGACGTACTCCGGCGATTCCCCACCGAGATGCTGATGCATCGCGTCGCGTAACGTTTCCGGCACGATAGCGACTGCAAACCCCTGGCTTTCAACCCGCGCCTCGACTTCCTCGAGAACTTGCTCGGCAGATTGCGGTGGTCGTTCCGGCAGATAGACAAGCGGCATGAGGTCCGTCTCGCCGTCTGCCAATCCGAGCGTACACGCCGCCGGCACCCAGCCTGCGTCGCGACCCATCACTTCGATGAACTTGACCGGATAGAGCTGAGGTGCGGCGACTGTGTCGTAGATCGCGTCCCGGGTCGCATTCGCTAGGAAGCGACCGATCGACCCATATCCAGGACAGTGATCGGTCCCTTCCAAATCGTTATCGACTGTTTTCGGCACCGCCATGACCGCGAGTTCGTAGCCACTCGCCGCCGCCTTCATGTGCAGGCGATGCGACGTGTCGGCGGAATCGTTACCACCGATATAGACGAACGCGTGGATGTTTTGACCTCGGAGAATCTCAATTGCCTGATCGAGATCCTTATCGCGCAATTTGTATCGCCCTGTGCCGAGCGCGGCCGAGGGAGTCCGTTTCAACAGGTTGAGCGTCGAGGCTGGGACAGACGTCAGATCGATGAACTGTTCGCCGAGGAGGCCCTCGATGCCGCCGCACATCCCGAGAATCCGGCCAAACGCTCCACTCTCAGCCACTGCTTCGACGACGCCAACGAGACTAGCGTTGATAACGGCGGTTGCGCCACCCGATTGACCGACTAAGAGCGTCGATGAGACTGGCTTCATGAAGCGACCGGAGGAATGAGATCGTCGTTGGCGACGAGCTCGATGCGATCCTCTTTGAGAAGTGAAAGGACGAACGGGTTTGCCTGCTCCAGCTTCGCTCGCCAGTCATCTGGACGGTAATACGCAAGCTCGATTGCGCCCGCCGGTAGGTTGAGTACCGAGTTGGGACGGCTCTCCAGCGCGTCGAGTTCTTCGAGTGCCAAGTCGCCGATGACGACGAGGGGAACCGGCCCACTGCCCACCTTTTTCCCTAATGCACCCGCCAAAAACGCTGCCTGGACGTCCTGAACATCGTCGAACGTTGCCCGCAGCGCTTCTTTGTCACCGATCGCGGCAACGACGAGTGTCGTCAATGGCCGGAGCAATTCGCAGCTCGGATTGCCCCGATAGCGATACGCGTTTCCCTCACGCCGGCCGTCCAGCACGCCGAGTCGTTCCAATTTGTAGCACTCATGCTGCAAACTGCTGATTGGCAAACCGAGCAGGCGCGAAAGCTCGGTCAGGGAGAAACCAAGATGAGGGCGCGGCAAAATCCGGCACAGTACGGCAGCGCGCACTCGCGAGGAAAAAAGTTCTTCTAGGAGATCGCACCCGACCGGTTTCGTGACTTCGGCATCGCTCATCCAATCTCCCCTGAGGTCAGACTCCGATTACGATCAAAGCGTAACAGCGTGGAGAGCTCAGCCGATCGGTGGTTCGCGATCGAGACGAATATCGGCGCTACCGCACTCGGAACAGGTTTCTTGTCGCGTGAAACCGCGTTCGAACGCGCCACAGTTGGTGCAGGTCCAGCGGACAATCGCAAAGAGACGGACGAGGTCCGACCGGCTCACAATACCAATCAGCTCACCGTCCCGCACGACCGGAACCTGCCGGATGCCGTGCATGCTGACGATGGTTGCGACCTGTTCGGCTTCGGCATCATCGGCCACGCTAATTACGCCCCGGCTCATGATGTCGCCTGCTGTCTTGCCCCGTTTGCTGATGATGTCGTATTCACTCACCATGCCGACAAGGGCGCCGTCCGCATTGACGACCGGCATCCCGCTGATCGCGCGCTGGTTGAGTTCTCGTGCGACTTGCTCCACGGGACGGTCGATCGACGTGGTGACCACATTGCGGGTCATGATCTCGCCAACCGTCACGACCTGGTCGCCCGTTGCGGTTTCCATCAGTCTGTCCCCCTTGGCCGGTCACTCGTGTCAAAGGTCGATTGTACTCCGACGCCGATTGCACAAGGATCGTTCGAGCGTTAACGTAGGCGCGGACGGGTCGATTTCGCTGGGTTGGCAAGGCAGGCGAGGCTGACGAGACTGAAATGGCAACACAAGACCAAGAAAAACCCGCAGCCGCGGAGATGCCGGCCGAACACGCGATTCTCGGACTCCTCGCCCTCGACGAGGGAACTGGTCACGGTTATGACCTCGCCCGCCATTTCGGCGAAGGTCAGCCGCTTGCGGACGTCATTCGCCTCGAACCCGGCATGCTTTATCACCACTTGAAGAAGCTCGCCCGCACTGGCTGGGTCACATCGACGACCGAACTACAAGGCAATCGACCTCCGCGCCTTGTCTATCAGCTCACCGACGAAGGGCGCGCTGAACTCAATCGTTGGTTGCAAGAACCGGTTGCCCGCACAAGAGAGATTCGACTCGAATTCCTCGTCAAGCTCTATTTTGCCCGCCGGCTCGATCCCGGCCATGCCTCACGCCTCCTCGCTGAGCAACGCGAAACCCTGCACAAGTTGGAGGAATCATTTTCCGCCAGGCTGGCGGAGGCGCCAAAAGAGGACGGCGATGTTTTCCCGCGGCTCGTGCTCGATCTGCGACTCGAACAAACCCGGGCAGCGCTCGCCTGGCTCGACCGGGTCGATGGGGAGCAATAACTGGGGCGTCTCCGCCAATTTCCACGTCTTTAAATCTTCGCGCGTGCAGTTACAAGGATCTTGAAATGAGCATCGATCTAAAGACCATCGGCGTGGTTCACACGAACGCCGAGGACCTTCCGCGCCATTGGAGCATCTCCGATGTGGAAGGGACGCTAGAAATCAAGCAGGAGTATCTGGAAGGATTGCGGGACCTCGAACCGGGCCAAAAGATCGTCGTGCTCTTCCATTTCGACCGGAGCCCGCCGTTCACCTCTGAGGATCTCGTTCAAATGTCAGGAGGCTCGGGACGAGAGATGGGTGTCTTCAGCACGTGTTCGCCAATCAGGCCTAATCCCATTGGAATGTCAGTTCTCGAGGTAATCGGAATCGACGGTTCAAACATTGCTATTCGCGGACTGGACATGTTGGACGGTACGCCCGTTCTCGACATCAAGCCGCACATTGAACTCGGCGACAGCTGATCGGCGAATGCTTTGTCGTGATTTCCCGAGTTTGAATCTCGAATTGGATCATGGGGATTTTATCGACCAAAGGACGAAAGCAGAAATGAGCGTCTTCACGGCTAGAGAGATCGACTATCTGCAATCACCTCAAATTGGCCGACTTGCCACCGTTGGCGCAAATGGTCAGCCCCACGTCGTCCCCGTGAGTTATCGCTACAACTCTGAAGAAGACACGATCGAAATCGGCGGTCACGGTTTTGGCAAAAGCAAGAAATATCGGGACGCGCTCCAGAATCCTCGCGTCGCCTTCGTGATCGACGAAGTCATCTCCCGAGATCCATTTCGTATCCGCGGCATTGAGGTTCGCGGCATGGCCGAAGCGCTACCGAACGGCGGCGAAGGTCGCGGCGCGGGATACGACCCAGAGATGATCCGCATTCGCCCCGCCCACATCGCCAGCTGGGGCGTCGACGACGAATCGATTTATGCAAAATCGCGGTCAGTTGGCTAGCTGAGACTCGATTCCGTGTGGTTGGTCCTTCTGTTGGGCGGCCTTATTCAAAGGTGGGGTCGGTCGAGGTGGAATCGGATTCGCCGGCCGCGGTTCTTTCGGCTGAATGCCTATTTTGCCGCTGTCTGGCTTAGGTCTTATCTTTTCTGGGTAGCTCGGGTTGGGTTTGTTAGTCATTACTCACTTCCTTCCTATCTCCCACTGAGAAGAACTCAACATATTTCATCGCGTCGTGAGCTATCCAAATTCCTTCGCTGTCGGCTAATGGACGTTGAAAATTGCCAGCTTCGTCGAGTTGCCATGCCTTTTCTAAGTATAAATCAGCCCGATCTGGTCTCGTGGAAGCAAATGACATCGCGAAGTACTCACCGCCTACAGTACCTCCTTCGCTGAGCTGCACGCGGATGAAACCGGGTCGTTCTAAGCGAACAACATAATCCCAGGCACTCGGAGTCCGGTCCGTATAGCCTAATCCGACCTTGTCGAGCATGCTGTCCACCCACGGAACGTTTGAAAGCCTTCCCAGACCGATCCCCAGTATTGCCGGAACGACGAAAACCAGCGCAATCCCCCACAAGACTAATTTCGTCGGATGATCAGTAAGTACCCTCGAGTTGTAGTAATCAACTATCTGAAACGTCCAAGGGGACATCACAATATGAACGACCGTGCCGCAAGTGATCGTTGGAAGCAGGAATCGCAGATCGCCAGGCTCCCGGGCGAACGCAATAACGCCGCCAGCGAGTTTGGCAAATACATACCCCGGCGAAATCACCAGGGCGATGATGACTAACGCCTGTATCGTTGTCGGCATGGCTAGATCGTCTCATGCACGACCACCGCTGTCGAGAGTGTTTCAAATCACATTCGGCTACCCCATCGTTCGGCGCGAGGTGATCACGCCGGTGTTCATGCCGACGAGGTTGAGACCGCCGAAGAAGCGGGCGTGTTCGATTTTGACGCAGCGGTTCTGACGAATTCCAGACCACCTTCGCGGGCGATACGTGCCGGCATCTTCGTTTTCGATGCCGAGTTGGAGCCAGAAGACCTTAGCGCCGATCTTGACGGCTTCCTCGGCGAGGGCGGGGGCTTCCTCGGCACGACGGAAGACGTCGACGATGTCGACGGGACGGGGAATATCGGCGAGCGAGGCATAGACCTTCTGCCCGAGAATCTCTCCGCCGGCATGGCGCGGGTTGACCGGGATGATGTCGTAGCCGTACGAGAGCATGTAGATCGCAGCGAATGCGCTCGGGCGATAGAGATCGGATGACAACCCGACCATGGCAATCGTTTTGGACGAGGTCAGGATGCGAAGCCGGTCGTAGGCGCCGGTCGTCGCGACTGTCGTGCCCGCTCCACCAAGATCGATCGGTACATTCGTCGCCATCCTAGACTCCCACCGCTGCTTGGGCCCGGCTGGCGATCCGCAGCGCCCGGTTAAGGTCCCAGCAGATATCGTCCACATCCTCGAGTCCCACGGAAATACGGACCATATCGGGTCCGACCCCACCAGCCAACAGCTGCTCGTCGCTCAATTGACCATGCGTCGTCGTGGCTGGATGGATGATCAAGGTTTTGGCGTCGCCGATATTGGCGAGGTGTGAAATCAGCCGCAATTCTTCAATGAAATGCTTGCCGGCATCCCGACCGCCCTTCAGTCCAAAGGTGAATACCGCCCCTGCTCCCTTCGGTAGAAATTTCTCCTGCAGCGCTTTGAACGGGCTATCGGGCAGGGATGGATAGTTGACCCAACCAACGTCGGGATGCTCAGCGAGAAACGTCGCCCATTCTGGAGGCATCGTGAAAAGTTCAGCGAAAACCGTCAACGAGTATTTGCAGGAAGTGCCGGAGAATCGGCGGGAGGCGGTGACGGCGCTCCGTGGGTTATGTCGCCGAAATTCTCGTTGGTTACGAGGAAGGCATGGAGTATGGGATGCCTTCATACAGTCGGAATGGCCAGGGCGAGGTCGCGTTTGCTAGCCAGCGAAACTACATCTCCCTCTATATCCTCAAGAATGACGTCGTGAATCGGCATCGCGATGGACTGCCTTCCAATGCGGGCAAAGGTTGCATTCGCTATAGCAGCCTAAAGCAGATGGACTTGGCGGTGATCGAGCAGATGCTGCGTGAGACGGTCGAGGACTCGGGCGAGATATGCGCTTGATCAAATGCTCTCTTCACTCGCGGTTGTAGCCGAAAAATCGCTCGAATATCTGAAACTGCCAGGCCGCTCTGAGCGCTAATGCCCAAACCACGACGAGGGCGGTGATCAAGAGATAGTCGGTTGCATTCATCCGCGTGGTGCCGAAAAAATCGCGCAAAGGCTTAATCGCCACCACAAGCGCATAAATCGGAAGCATCGCGATCGCGAGCAGCGTCGGTCGCCAGTCGTGATGCGTCTCTTCGATGACTGCAAACCATTTCTTGGGGGGCGCGGCAAACGGGACCAGCGCCAGACCAGCCAGAATCAACAGATACGTCAACGCATCGCGGGCGACAGATTTTTCGTCGACGCCAGTCGTAATTGAATACCCTTGCCTGCGAAACGTTTCGAGATCGACGTCGTGGAGAAAAAAGAACAGTAAGTACACCGCGAATCCGGCAACGGCGAGCGTGAGGACCGCAGGAAGAACAAACACCACAAGTGAGCGGATGAGACTGCGCGGCGGAGTGCTCGGATGCGCCCACAACGCGAGTCCGAAGGTTGGGATACCAACGGTGAGCGTTGTCAAGAGCGACATATGCGCGGGCGAGAATGGGAACTGAGCGGGGATGACGGCAACAAAGGCGATGATCAATGTGACGACGAACACGCGAACTAGAAAGAGCGCCATCACGCCCTGTAGGCCCATTCTGATCCGCTGACCCTCGCGAAAGGCAGAAGGCAGCACACTGAACGAATCGCCAAGCAGGACAATATCCGCAGCCGCGCGCGTCGCTTGACTGCCACTCTCCATCGCGATCCCGAGATTCGCCTTTTTCAGCGATAGCACGTCATTCACACCATCGCCGGTCATCGCCACATAGTGACCCTGACGGCGCAAAGCGTCGACAAGGCGCTCTTTTTGTTCAGGAGTGATCCGGCCGAAGATTGTATTTGTTGCGGCCGCTTTAGCGAATTCGTCATCGTCAAGCTCTTCCAACTCGAGCCCTGAGATCAACTTCGCCTCAGGCGAAAGTCCGGCTTGGATAGCCAGCGCCGCGACAGTGTCGGGGTTATCGCCGGAAATAATCTTCAGTGTGATCCCGGCATCCTGAAATCCGGCGAGGGTCTCGCGGGAGTTCGGACGGAGCTCGTCTTCGAACGCGAGCCAGGCTTGAGGTTCGAGATCCGAAGGTAGGGTTGGATTTCCTTCTCCATCGTGAAGTTTCTCGGGACTGTTCGCCGCCGCGAACAGGAGAACGCGCAATCCCTTGTCGGTATATTCTTTTGGAGGATCTCCAGGCGGATGGGTCAGCGCTTTCCCCAACAACTCGGGAGCGCCGAGCGCGAAGACGCCGCCAATGTTTCCGTTCTGGCCGGCAACTGCGCTCCACTTGCGGTCCGACGAAAACGGCACCTCATCGACGAGGTTCATCTTTGGTCCTGAATATTCCGAGGCGATCGCTTCTGACGTTTTTGTGCCGCTCGTCGCGCTTGACACAAACGCGCCGAGTTGCGCGGGAATGGCCGCACCATCGCTTCCGATCGGAGAGAGCTCGACGAGCTTCAACTTGTTGGCGGTGAGGGTCCCGGTCTTGTCCATGCAGAAGATATCGACGTTCGAAAGCGATTCGACCGCATTGGTTTGCTGGATCAGGGCGTTCTGCTTTGACAAGCGCAGCGCGGCCAGTGAATAGGTGATCGTGATCAACAGAAAGAGGCCCGGCGGGACGATGCCCACCACCACCGCGGCAGACAAAACTGTGCCGGTAAAGTCGTAGTTCCAGATGGCTGAACTTAGGAAGAGCATCGCAAGGAAGATCCCCGCGATGACCAGCTGGAGACGAATGATCTGATTGACGTTTCGTTGGAGCGGCGTCAGAACTACTCGGTACGCGCGGGCGCCAACCGCGATGTTGCTGGCGAGCGTGTCGTCGCCCACTTTTTCGGCTTCGAACGAGGCGCTGCCGGAGACGCTATACGAGCCGGCGAAAACTGCATCGCCGGCGTTCTTTTCAATCAGATCAGTTTCGCCGGTCAATAACGACTCATCGACTGACATTTTTCCGTCGCCAACTACATGACCGTCAAGCATGACTTGATCGCCAGGGCGAACGACGAGGATGTCGCCAACCACAAGCTCATCGGGATCGATGCGACGTTCTTGGCCATTGCGAAGGACTGTTGCTTTGGCCCGCGCAAGAAGGGCAATCTTGTCGAGGCGACGCTTGGCAAAGAGCTCTTGAACGATGCCGATGCCAGCATTGATGAATGCGAGTCCGGACGTCAGGATCGCGTCCTTGGGCAGACCGAGGATGACGAGAAGCACGCCCACGGCGATCAATGTCACGTTGATGAAGGTGAAGAGATTGTCTTTGACAATCTGCTCGTATGTCCGGCTGGTCTCTTGTTTGACACGATTGCCGAGACCCTTGGCGCGTCGCTGTTCAGCCTCAGCGTCGGTGAGACCGGTCCGGAAATCGGTCGCACCTAGGTCAGACGATTCCGCCTCGGGTGGCGTCGTCGTGAGTGTTTGAGGTGGGACGGCGGTGTTGCTCTCCACTCTCCTACTCCGCTGGCGCTCGTCTTGGGCGACATTTTGGCCACGGATGGTCGCCGACCTCGGTTGCGGCGCCCAATACCATAACGGTAGCGGACGCGCTTCAATCAGTCCACAGCACGCAACACACGCAAAAAATCAGGCCCTTCCCAATGGAGCCGGGTTCGGATTGTCCGTGGGCAAAGATTCGGATTGTTCAGAGTTGAGCGGCTTCGATGGCCGATAACCAGGCTTCGCGGAACTGCTCGGCGTCAACATCTTGAACGACGCGCGTGAGCTTTCCATCGTCCGCCCGATCGAAGAGCAGAATCTCGCCCTCGCGATGGGTTTTGAGGCGCATTTCCTCGACAATGAGCCCGGGCCAGCCCACCGCCGCCGCGCAAGCCACCGGGTCATAGTGAAAGTTCAGCAGATCGTCGGGCAAGCCAGCGTGCGACCGGCCGAGCTCAGTCATACCGGTCTCTTGCGCGTGCGCTTCGCTTTGGCGAGCGATCAACGCGCCAAGTGGACCGGAAGCGCGAAGTCGCGGGAGGTCGGCGGCACGAAGATGTGCTTTGAGCGTCGCCGGCAAAGTGGCGAGTGTCAGATCGGCCGTTGCCGCGACGATTTCAGAAGCGCGCGTATCCCACTGGAGGTTCCAGTCCATCTCCGGACCCCATTGCGGGAGTCCTTCATCGGGCGGTTGCACCCATCCACCCATGACGACGACCGGGACCCGGGATAGCGACCCTGGTCTTGAGATTTCGAGGAGCGCCAAGTTCGTGTATGGGCCGATGGCGATGACCGTCGCGCCCTGCTCGATGCTTTGATCAAGCAGGTCGAGCGCGGCTCCAGGTGGCGAAGGCCGAGGCGGCAAGTCCAGCGGCCAGAAGCGCTCGTCATTGATGACGGGATCGGCCACACGCAAGGAGGTGGACTCAACCTCGACGCCAGCCGCTAGCGGAATATCCTCACGGCCGGCGAGTCGCAAACAGTGCTCGACATAGCCCACACGCCGGCCACCCGGATCGATCGTCGTGGTAATGCCGACCAGCTCGACACCAGGCCAACCGAGGAGCATGGCCAAGGCGCAGAGATCGTCGGGATCACCGCCTAGATCAGTGTCGAGATGGACACGCATCAGAAACTATCCATTGGGAAAAATCGAACCTCCCTACTTCAACCTGCTCGGGTCTGAGACTCGGGCGAGATGCTGCTTAAACGGAAGGAACATTCGCACGGGGGTTTCGGGAAACGGCTGGAAGTTGTGACGCGCATAAAAAGGCGGCAGCCTCTTCGTCGATGGCGTCGACTACCATCGCATTTGACGCAACCCGATCTCGAATATCCAAAGATTGATCGATTGCATCCAACAGCAAGAAACGTCCAAAACCTGAGCGTTGAGATTCCTGGTCGACCGCTAACCTACCAAGGAGAACTGCACCGATTTCGGCAGAGCGCGGGAATCTCTTTACTCGTGACTTTGGCAGTTCACCCGCGGCTACATTGGTGATGCTCAACGTGTAGCAGCAAAGAACTCTCCAAGGATGTGTCGTAGAAACCAGCACGTACGTGCTCGCGAGATCTCGGCCTTCGCAATCGAATACCTGGTCGCGAAGAAACCGGTCAAGAGGATCCTTTCCGCACGCAAAGAACGTTCGATCATGTTCATGTGATAGTCGCCCAATCCAAAATGAAGGTTTTACAGGGCCCTCCTCTGCGCTCCCGCTTTCTATTGCCATCTATCGGTTATTTCTATAATCGGTTCGTTCCATTCAAAGGACAATGCCGCGCTGGTATCACTTTCTTAGCGCGACCGAACGAGAGGGGAGATCTATGGCGGCAGAGAACAAACCCGACCCAGCCGGTACCTCGCTGGTCGCGCTCTTGGCCATCGCCGGCGTCGGGATTGGGCTCGTGCTTCTCTCGGCAGTCTTCGGCATGAAGCACATCGGCGCGGAGGTGGTCTTTGACCTGGGCATCGCCTGTCTGATCCTGGTCGGGGTCGAGATCCTGCTGCAACGGGCCATCAGCCGAATCTCTCAGGTGACCGCGGGCTTTTTCCAGCGCAGTGAGGAGCTGGAGGCATTCTATGCGGCGCAGGAGTCGCTCTACACGAAGCTCTACGACCCGGACCTGGACGAGGCCAGGAAGGCGGAGATCAGGGTCGAGATCGAGCGCAGCGAGCAGTCGTTCATTCGGGCCCAGACGGAAGCTTTCCGCGCACGATCTGAAGAGCGTCCATCAGAGGACGAACCACCAGGTTAGCCCCGATCCGCCTGGAGGCGTAGGCCAGAAGAAAGTTCTTTTCATTTCCAAATCGGCTTCATAGTCGCAGACCGTTTGTGCAGTAACACCCGGCTCGGCGAGTAGCACTTCGACAACGGCGATCGAGTCGGCTCTGCAGGGCTTTTTCGCGGGCGCCTTCGGTCATCAGGTCAGTCAGCGTGCGGCCGCTGGCGGCGGCGGCTTCTTCCAGGAAAGCTTTCTGCTCCGGATCCATTCGTACGATCACCGGCGCCGTTTTCCGCTTCTAGCGCGCTGGATGGTCGGGATTTGGATTATCTTCTGCTCTTAGAGCGGCCAAGCACTTGTGCTCCATCCTGCGAACATTACCTATTGATGTCGTTTGATGTAGAGCTAATGTCATTACATCGTCAATACATCCCCATTCCGACATCGACCGATTCGAGCCAGCCTTTGACCTGCTGCAAGAACCGCGCGGCGGCGAGGCCGTCGAGGGCGCGGTGGTCGATGCTGAGGGAGAGATTCATCATCGAGCGGATGGCGATCATGTCGTCGACGATGACCGGGCGCTTGATGATCGCCTCGGTCGAGAGGATCGCGACCTGTGGCTGGACGATGATCGGGGTCGAAACGAGCGAGCCGAACGTGCCCGGATTGTTCACGGTAAAGGTGCCGCCAGTTATGTCGTCCGGCGCAAGTGATTCCGATCGCGCTTTGTCCGCGAGCTCGGCCATGGTGTGCATTATGCCGGCGATGCTCAGGCGGTCCGCGTTTTTGATGACCGGCACGATGAGACCGTCGTCGAGCGCGACCGCGACGCCGATGTTGATCGCTTTACGATGAATGATGCGATCTTCGTCCCACACCGCATTGAGCCGAGGATGATCGCGCAGCGCGAGCGTGATCGCTTTGATCGCAAATGGTAGATACGTCAGGTCGATCCCCTCGCGTCGCCGAAACTCCTCTTTGTGCGTGTTCCGGCATGCGACCACGCCGCTCATGTCGACTTCCATGACAACCGACGCGTGTGGCGCGGTGCGCTCGGAGCGGACCATATGCTCGGCAATCAGGCGCCGCATTGGTGAAACCGGAATGATCTCGTCCCCTGGTGACACCTGTACCGCCGGACGTTCAGGAATTGGTTGAGCGTCTCGGGTGATTGGTCGAGGCGCAGTCGCTGTCGAAGCAATCGCGTCTAAGTGTGCGAGGATGTCTCGTTTGGTGACTCGACCGCCGATACCGGTGCCCTCGATGTCTGCGAGATGAACCTGATGCTCCTCGGCGATGCGCCGGACAACTGGCGAAGAGCGTGCGCGCAAAAGTTCCATCTCGTCTGGGATCGATCCTTCTCTTCGAGGCTGGTAACTGCCATTCCCGTTCAGGACGCCGGGAGCAATTGCGCCGTTTTGGGCTACGGGCGAAGCTTCGTCGACCAAGGTCTCTGGTCGTGATTCGACACGAGCGGGTCCGCTCGCATCTCCCGATTCGTCGATGCGACAGATGACTGTCCCAACCGGCACGGTGGAATCGGAATCGATCAAGATCTCAACGAGGATGCCGGCGACGGGCGATGGGATCTCGGAGCTGACTTTGTCAGTTTCGACCTCGACCAGTGGATCGAACTTTTCGACCCGTTCGCCAATCTGCTTGAGCCATGCGCCGAGGGTGCCCTCGGTCACGCTTTCGCCGAGCTGCGGCATCGTGATGGTCGTTGCGGTTTCAATCGGCATCGATTCCTCCGCAGGTCGCTAATAAGCAATAAGAGTGCGTAACGCCGCGCCGATCTTCTCGGCATCGATCATGAAGGCATGTTCGAGCGGCGGACTGAAGGGCATCGCCGGTACATCGGGGGCGGCGACGCGCATGACGGGCGCATCGAGATAGGCAAAGGCTTCCTCGGCGATGGTCGCGGCGACCTCGCTTGCAACCGAGCAGAGCCGGTTTGCCTCGGTGACCACAAGAACCTTGCCCGTTTTCTTGACTGACTCAATGACCGTTTGTTCGTCCAGTGGCTTGAGCGAGCGCAGGTCGATCAGCTCGATGCTCGCGCCGGTTTCGGCAGCCGCTGCGTTGGCTGCTGTTTCTGCTTCTTGAACCATCATGCCGTAGGTGATGATCGAAATGTCGGTTCCCTCTTGCACGACTCGCGCCCGGCCAAGGGGGACGTCGTATTCGCCGTTGGGAACTGCTCCCTTGACGGACCGGTACATCTTCTTGTGTTCGAGGAAGAGCACCGGATCCTCGTCGCGGATCGCGGTCCGGAGCAAGCCTTTCGCGTCGGCCGGTGTCGCCGGGGCGACGACCTTCAAACCGGGCGTGTGCACAAAAAGCGCCTCGATGCTCTGCGAATGATAGAGAGCGCCGTGAACACCGCCACCGAAGGGCGCGCGGATCACGAGCGGGCAGCAAAAGTCGTTGTTCGAGCGATAGCGCATGCGGGCCGCCTCGCTCATGATCTGGTCCAACGCCGGATAGATGAAATCGAGGAACTGAATCTCGGCGATCGGCCGGAGTCCGTTGAGCGCCATTCCGATCGCGCTGCCGATGATTTCCGATTCCGCCAGCGGCGTATCGATCACGCGCTCCTCGCCGAACGCTTCGAGCAGTCCTGCGGTAACGCGGAAGACGCCGCCGCGACGTCCAATATCTTCACCAAGAAGGACGATCCGATCGTCAGACGCCATTTCGTCGCGCAGCGTGTCGTGGATCGCTTCGACCATCGACTTCTGTGGCGATTCCTCTCGTTCGAGGTCTGGTTCAGCGAGTGCCGGTCGCTCAGAAACTTGCGCCATTGCTGTCCCTCAGAATGATTGGCGATAATTATGTCAATACGATAGTGAGATTGTTCCTCCCCTACTCGCTATTGCTCGGCGTAGACGTGACGGTCAAAGGTCGCGGGATCGGGGAGTTCCGCACGCTCGGCGGCGTCGGTCGCGGCGTCAACTTCGCGCTTGATCGCGGCCGACATTTCGGCGAATGACGCATCGTCGAGCACTCCGATTTCGCGTAGGCGCTGTTCGAAAAGCGATACGGGATCGTGCGCTTTCCAGGCTTTCACCTCGTCTGGCGATCGATACGAGCGATCGTCATCATCGGAGGTGTGCGGGTGGAAGCGATAGACCTTCGCTTCAATCAGGGTTGGCCCCCCACCTTCACGGGCACGTTCGACCGCTTCCTTGACGGTCTGATAGACCGCGAGGAGATCGGTGCCGTCGACGACGAAACCAGGGAAGCCATAGCCTGACGCACGGTCGGCGACGTTGTCGATCGCCATTTGGCAGTCTTGCGGCACCGAGATGGCATAACGATTGTTTTCGCAGAAGAACACGACCGGCAGCTTGTGAATTCCCGCGAAATTGCAGGCCTCGTGAAAATCGCCTTTGGAAGCGCCTCCTTCGCCAAAACAAACCAGCGAGACCTGTCCGGTTTTGCGGAGCTTGGCGGCGTAGGCAGTGCCGGTGGCGAGCGGAATTTGGGTGGAGACCGAGCTCGAACCGGAAATGATGCGCAGCTTGCGCGAACCGTAATGGGCAGGCATTTGCCGCGCGCCCGAAGACGGATCGGCGGCGCGGGCGAGGACGCTCATCATGATGTCTTCGGCAGTGAGACCGAAAACGAGACTGAGGGCAAGATCGCGATAATACGGGAGGATGATGTCTTTGGTCCGGTCGAGCGCGAACGCGGCGCCGACTTGGGCGGCTTCATGCCCTTGTCCGGAGACGACGAATGGCGCTTTGCCGGCCCGATTGAGCTGCCAAATCCGTTCGTCGAGTCCGCGCGCGAGTGCCGCGAAGCGAAACATCTCACGCAGCGTATCGCGGGGAAGACCAGCATCCCCTACTGACGAGGGGATCGCGGTCGCAGTGATTGTCCCGGCCCCGACATCGACATGGTCGAGTGGAAGGTGGACCGCGGGATGACCGTTCTGAGAAACAGCCCCCGCCTGGAACGCTGCCTGGACTGCCTTGTCGGGAGCCGGGGTGGTTTCGGTCGCCATTGACCGCTCCTTTTGGTTATTGACCTTCTGGCGGCCAACTCTTGCGATCAGCGGGGCATAGATTCAGCAGTCTGCCCGGCGGGGTGAGTTCTGATCGCGGCGCGCGGCGCGCCTCCAACTTCTGCAGCTTACGGCTGGAAGCGAGTGACGCATTCCATTGCGTCATCTGCGCAACTACCCTGCCGTCGCTACAGTCGATTATACGCCCCGCTGCGATGTGCAGATGCGCGGATTAGGGACCATTCGTCCGGTTTCGCCAATAGACCAATGCTTCTGTCACGTCCGCGAAACCCGCCATCGCTTCGAGGAACGAGACGACGACGGCGCTTTGGTTGGAGTCGAAGTCGATGAACTTTGACGGGATGAATGAGGAGTCGTTCAGCGGCGAGAGGGACATGAGCGTCGACTCGACCGCCGCAATCCCGCAGTCTGGTTTGCGGAGCGCTAATGACATGTAGGCCGGAACGAAAAAGCGGAAGCCGCCAGGGCTAAGGAACGCAAGCGCGGCGTATTCGTTCTCGACGGTAGCATCCGACAGGTCTCGCCAATCGCGCACGTCATACAACGCCACAATCTCGTTGTCGTCGAAACAGTTCGGGTGCAGGAGATCGTCGTTCGCCGGTCGGGGAATGCCGTCGAAGGCCGCGTCTATGTCGGCGAAAATACTTTCAGTCGACTTCACGATCTTGTCGCCAGGGTTTCCTGACGGTTCATCGCCATCTTTCGCGCAGGATCGTTGTCGCAAAGAAAGTCCGCGGCCGTCAAGCGAGCGCAGTGACCGTTTGGGAGGATTCACGATGATTGGTCGTATTTGGCGCGGGTTGACGACTCGTGACAACGCAGACGCCTACGAAGAAGTTCTCCGCCGCAAGGTTCTGCCGGAGCTCGGGGCGATCGATGGCAGTCGTGGCGCGTTCGTCATGCGGCGCGACGTCGAAGGTGGCGTTGAGTTCGTAACACTGACCCTTTTCGAATCGCTCGACGCCGTGCGCGAATTTGCCGGTCCAGCATATGAGCAGGCGGTGGTCATCCCTGAAGCTGAAGCGCTACTTTCGTCGTTCGAGAAATCCGCGATTCACTATGAGATCGCGATTCAGCCGGCCTCGATGATATGAAGCGTGATTGCCTTGCCGCCGGCTGCCGCGAAGGCGAGCAAGCGCAAGCCTTCGTCGGCGACCTCAGTCCGCTCGTCTTCGCTCAGCGGCGACAATGGTTCGACAATCATGGCGGCGCGGTCGCGCGCCCGTTCAATTTTCCACAGTCCGCGAACTTGGCCGTCAACGAGGAAGGAACCGGGGCTCATGTTATTGGCAGATAGTTTGAGCGCTCGCTCTACCTTTGCCACGATTCGCGAGCGATCGGCGTGGCCAAGCAGCACATTGTCATAGTCGGGCAAAAAGCGCACCGGAGCCGGAGTTTCTGGATCAGGGCGTGGGGCGTCGGGGAGGTCGAGAGAGCTCCTTGCCTGATTCGTTCTGAAACGTCATCAATTGCGGTCGCAAGTGCTCGAAAGCATCCCGCAACTTGGTCAGGCCCGACCAATTCTGCGCGTCCATGACCGAGGCGGGTCCAAACGCCGCAAGATACCGGAGAACCAGGTCGTCGAGCGACGGATTGGGATCGAGCGGTTGCCCGAGCCATGATTCGGCGGTGGTGAGGGTGGTTTGGCCACTCTTGCCCCAAACGCCTCGCGGCGGCACCTGCACCAGCGGCGCCAGGTTCCTTATGGCCATCGCGAGCGATGTGGCGTCGCGGTCGGGCCATCGCTCATGTAATAGCGCTCCCAACTCCTTGCTCGTGCGCGGTTTCTCTTCCACGATCGATCGTCCTGCCGCGACGACCTCATCGAGATCCATGTCGGTGAGATTGCGGCCGAAGGGACTGCCAGTGAACAGGTTTCGAACCTGGACCGGCTGCATGAGTGGACGGAGGAAGAGGCAATCGCGGGCGGTAACCAGATGAATCGTGGAGCGCATGAGCGCGAGCCGGACTGCCTCGCGGTTCGTGATGAGATCTCCCAACTCGTCCGGCTGAAATCCTTCGATCCGAGACCAGAGCGCGATGTATGGCGAATTCGGCGTTTGCGCCTGCATGCCGACGAGATGCTCGATGATTTCAGCGGCAGCGACCTTCTCGCGCCGGAGCAGTTTCTGCCGGGCGAGCAGGGCGCGATTCAACGCCCGCTGGCTGAGGACCTCGTTTTGAGATTTCTTCGCTTCCGGTTCTGAAGTCGTCATCGCCTAATCTTCGAGGTCTTCTTGTATGAACCGCGGACCGGTGTGGATTGAATTGATGCGCAGCGATCCTTCGCCAGTATTGACGAATTTGTGCGGTTGGTTCGGTTGTGCAATCAGGATCTGACCAGCGACCGCTTCCACGACATCGTCACCGACGGCGAATGTGGCGCTCCCTTCAACCATGATGAAAACTTCCGCATATGGATGACGATGGAGGTTCGGGCCACTTCCCGGCTCGCCGTCGAAAAAAATAAGCGACACAGTGACATCGCCGTATTGACATCCTTCGAGCCGGTGCGACCGCCCACGGTGCGGCAGATCTTCGAGATTGATCGGATTGGGCATAGTTCTTCTCGATTCGCTCAATTTCGTTCGACTGCAATTCCCGCGCGGACTCGCCCGGGACGAAAGGCCCTGGCGTTCGGCCCCGGGCGAGCCAACGAGACCAAGATTGTTGGACGAACCGTTCAATCTTCGAGCCATTCGGTGCTGAACTTTGGGCCGCAATGAATGTCGATTTGGCGGAGATGGCCCTGGCCAGAATTCACAAACTTGTGCGGCTGATTTGGTTGGGCGATGTGCATCTGACCGGCAGACGCCTGGAATGTCTTATCGCCAACCGTGAAGGTCGCCTCCCCTTCTTGGATAATAAAAATCTCCGCGTAGGGGTGCCGGTGCAACTTCGGCCCGCTTCCCGGGGCGCCGTCGAAATAGATGATGGAAATCGGCACGTCGCCGTGCAGATAACCTTCAAAATCGTTTGACGACCCATCACGAGGAAGCTGATCAATGTTCATGGTTGCTCCTCAGGTGCTGTAGCCCTTTGGCGCGTGGGTCGGCGCGTATGGCCCGGGGGCCAAGAGCCCTGGCCGCGACCACTCAGCCTTTCCCGGACCCAACACACCCTGTGTTCAGGTCGGTTTCAACCGAAGTCAGCCATTGAGCGGGGCGCTCTAATTTTTTCATGTCGCCGGACCACAGCCAGCTCTCAGAGCCGGCTGTGGTTGGTTTTCGACGAATGGTCCCTGCCGTGCCTGAGACGCTAGTCGCCAGGTGTTGGCTCAGGGGCGGGCGCGGGCGACGGAGAAGCCACGCTGCCCTCGACGTGAAGGTTTGGCAACCAGCCAAGCCACTTCGGCAGATACCAATTGCGGTCGCCGAGTAGCGACATGACCGACGGCACCAGAATCGAGCGGACGATCGTGGCATCGAGGAGAACAGCGACGCCGAGTCCGAAGCCAAATTGCTGCAGGAACGACAGCCGTCCAGCCGCGAATCCGAAGAAGACGGAGACCATGATCAGCGCGGCGCCGGTGATGATCCGGCCCGTTCGCTGGAGACCAACCGCCACCGCTTCAGCGTTGTGATGGGTCTGGTCGTAATGCTCCTTGATCCGAGAAAGCAGGAAGACCTGGTAGTCCATCGAGAGGCCGAAGAGAACCGAGAACAGGAAGAGCGGAATCCACGCCTCGATGGCTTCGACCTGGGTGAAACCGAAGAGGTTGGTGAGGTGCCCTTCCTGGAAGACCCAGACGAGCAATCCGTACGCGGCCCCAACAGAGAGCAGATTCATCAGAATCGACGTGGTTGCGACGACGATCGAGCGGAAGACGATTGTCAACAGGATGAAGCTGAGGCCGAGAACGAAGATAAAGACGATCGGCGTGAATTTGTCGCGCATTTCGAGGAAGTCGACACTGTTCGCCGTGTTGCCCGTAACGAGCACATCCGTGTTCGCCATTTTCGCTTCGATTGGTGGGACGATGTCATCCCGCAGCGTATTGATGGCATCAAACCCAGCGGGCTCATCTGGAGCCACGTTCATCGGGAACGTGATGAGCATGACCTGGTTGTCGGGGCTGGACGTCTGCCTCGTCGCGCCAAAGAGCGGTGTTCCGGCATCGGTCTTCGCGTCGGCGATCGCCTGGTTGAGCTCGGTGATGCCTTGTTGAACTGACGGGTCATCCAATGGCCCGTGGACGACCAATTCGACCGGTGCGATCTGTCCAGCGGAAAACTCGCTGACGAGGATGTCATATGCCTGTTTCGCTTCCATGTCGTCTGGAAGAGTCGAGGCGCCGCCGAGCCCAGGCTCGAAGTTCAGATAGGGCGCGGCACAGAGAAGAAGGAAGCCGACTGCGAGCACAAGACTGATGATTGGGCGATTCGTCACCACACGAGTGATCGTTCCCCAGAAGCCCCCGTGAATTGTTTCCTTGTCATATGCGGCCTGACGGGCAGCGGTTTCGGCGTCGTATTTCCGTCGCCGCGGCCAGTCGAGTTTGTCACCGAGCAGCGTAATGACCGCCGGAATCAGGGTTAAAGTCGCGGTGACGGCGACGAGAACAACGATGATCGCGCCAACGCTGAGCGATCGATAAATGCTATTCGGCACGATGAACATGCCCAATAGGGCAAAGACCACCGTGAGACCGGAGAAGAGCACGGCGCGGCTCGCGGTGTTGCCCGCGATCTCGACCGCGTCATGTTTGGCCGCCCCGCGCCGGCGTTCCTCACGGTAGCGGTCGACGACAAAGAGCGAGTAGTCGATGCCGACCGCCAGACCGATCATCGTGATCATGTTGGTCACGAAGAAGGAGAGTTCCCACTGCTGGCTGACAAGGGCGGTCAAACCGAAAGCGACGCCAATGGCTATGATCGCCAGAATGAGTGGGACGAAGGCTGCGACAAGCGCGCCGAAGACGCCGATGAGAATGAGGAAGGCAAGACTGGCGCCGATTGTTTCGCCCTGGGCGAGATCCTCTTCGACGATCTTATTGATCTCTACGTTGATGCTCGCATCGCCGGCGGTCGTAATCAGATAGTCCGGCGCGTTCGCGCGCTGCCCGTGGACAAGATCGAGGTAGTCCTCGCCGTTGGAGGTCGCATCCTCGAGCGAGCCAGTGAGCGTTACCGGGATGATCGTGGTCTTGCGATCACTCGAAATCAGTCCATCTCCCGATCCGGCGTTTTGCGCATTCAATTCGATGAAGTTTGTGGCGTTGGCGACGATCTCAGGGTCGGCGCGGAGAGCGTTCGTGGTGTTTTGAATCACTGTTTGAAATGCTGGGTCGTCGACCGTCGTCGAATCAGATTGAATGATGACGGTCTCTGTCGCGGGTCGTTCCTGGCGGATGCCATGCTCTTCGAGAAGATCCCAACCTTGCTGCGATTCGGGATTGTTGAGGAGCTTGAAGTCGGTGGTGGTGTTGAGTGGAGCGACCCCCTGGATGACACCAGCCACAATCAGAATTGCTACCCAAATAAGGACGAAGCGCCAGGGATGGCGTGAGCTTAAACGAGCTAAGCGCGCGGTTGCAGATATCGAAGCCATATCAACTCCTCATGACCATCGAATGCATCGGCGAACAACGGACAAATTGCACCGGATAGGAGAGCTGCGGAGCGAAATCACTGTGAACCCGACGTACAAACGAACCAACTAAGACGTTGTCGATTTGCGATGTTCGAAATCGACTGCGTCGTTCAATTCACGGTTATGTTGAGTGGGCGGGTGACGACATTACGACCGACGGAAGATCCCTAGTCCTAATAATGATCAATTCCAGAAATGAACAACTGATCTCTGCCTACACATCATATACCACCCTTCGCCGATCGTGGCTGTTCGGACTTACGACGTATGAAACCTGACTTTTGTGACATGCGACTGAGACGTAATGGAGCGCTGGCTACAGTCCGGGCGCCCGCCGTTGGCTAGCGAAGACCGCGGAAGAATTGCTGAATGTCGCCGATCAGCAGATCGGTGGCGTCCATCGCGGCGAAATGGCCGCCGCGGTCGAACTCCGACCAATGGACGATGTTGTTCGCTCGTTCGGCGAACGGGCGAATCGTGCGGAAATCGTTCGGGAAAACGGCGACGCCGGTCGGCGTTGTGTTCATTTCCTCACTTTCGGCGAATCCGGCGTGCATGTCTTCGTAATAGCTGCGGGCCGATGATCCCGCCGTCGCGGTGAGCCAGTAGATCGATATTTGAGTCAAGAACAGATCGCGATCGATCGATAGCGGCGCTTCGCCCCAGCCCGTGTAGAGCTCACTGTTCCAGGCGAGTTGACCAACCGGAGAATCGGTCAAGCCGTACGCCGTCGTTTGCGGGCGAGTCGAGTGCATACCGATGTAACCCGCTCGATCGCGAAAACCACTGAGGATCTGAAGTCTCTCCATGTCTTCAGAGGAAAGTTTGGCCATTTCCGCGGGATCGCCGGTCGGGAACGCGAAGATCTGAAGGACGTGTACGCCAACGAGACCTTCGGGCTTCTGCACGCCCATCTCCCGACCGACAAACGAGCCAAGATCGCCACCATGGACGCCGAATCGCTCGTAGCCGAGCCGGCGCATGAGTTCCGTAAACGCCCGGGCGACTCGTGCCCGGTCCCAACCTTTGTCGCGGGTTGGACCGGAGAATCCGAATCCGGGAATCGCAGGGATGACAACATCGAATGCGTCGGCCGAATCGCCGCCATGCGAGCGCGGATCGATGAGCGGATCGATCATGTCGAGAAAATCGAAGACTGAACTCGGCCAACCATGAATCAGCAAAAGCGGAAGCGCATTCGGTTCTGGTGATTTGGCGTGGATGAAGTGAATATTCTGGCCGTCGATCGTGGTGGTGAATTGCGGAAATGCGTTGATCTTTGTCTCGCATGCGCGCCAGTCGTACCCGGTTCGCCAGTACTCGGCGAGCTCCTTCACAGTTGCTAAGGGCATCCCGTAGCTCGCACCTACGCCTGGCAATTCATCTGGCCAACGACTACGAACCAAGCGATCGCGGAGATCCTCGAGATCAGCTTGCGGCACCTCGATCCGGAACGGTTGTATCTCCGCGGACGGAGTGGTTTCGCCGACTCTTGTTTGCATGTGATCAATCTTCCTCACGTCTATGCCTGCCAATGCATTCCTTGCCGCAAATCAGAGGCCAAAGGTTGCCCCCTGTGACCTCCAGCGTATGCGAGGAACCTGACAATTCGTGGCAGGAATCCGCTCGCGTCCCGAATGTGGAACGCGAGCGATAGAGCATTTGATTCAGTTTAGATTGAACTAGGCGGCGAGGTAGTCGAGCGCCATTTTAGCGAACTCGTTCGGTTTCTCGAATATGGCGAAGTGACCAGTGCCCGGAATGATCGCCAGTTCGGACCCTGGAATGAGTGACGCCATCAGCTTTGTATGACTGAGGTAAATCCCTTCATCGGCTGATCCGTCGGCGATGAGGAACGGTGTGGTGATCGATCGCAACTGATCATGGGTGTAGTTTGGTTCGGTCGCGTACATGTTCATCATGTTGGCCATGAACTCGTCCCACCGTTCTGGTTGGGGCGACAACGCCAAGTAGTCTTGTTGAGCCTGGGCGAAGAAGGCCTGCACTTTTGGACTGTCGAAAGCGTTCGCTTTCAAGCCCGTCAAGTCGAAATTCGCTCCGAACGCGACGACGCGGTTCAGCCGTTCGCGGTGATGGATCGCCAGTTCCAACCCGATGATGCCGCCGTCGCTATAACCGACGATGCTTGCCTTGAGTAGGCGTAGGTGATCCATGAGCCCGAGGACATCGGAGGCCATGAGCTCGTAGGTGATTGGCTTGTCATCAAATGTCGAGCGTCCATGTCCGCGGCTGTCCATGACAATGACTTCGTATTTTTTGGCAAGCGCGGGAACGATCGAGCGCCAATACGTGCCATTGCAAAAGCCGCCATGGAGGAGCAAGAGGGGTTCTCCCTGGCCATAGATTTCGTAATAGATCTCGACGTTGTTGATCACGACGGTTTGGCCTTTCGCTTCATCCCACGTCGCGGGCATCAACGATTGGGGTGGAGGGAGAGGTTCGGGTGTGGCCGCATCAAGTGTGGCCGCTGCCGAAACTTGGCGTCCAATCGAAATAGGCATCAGCATGAATGGAATGATGAGCAAGAGGCCGAGCGACTTATTCATGACTGTTTCTCCTTCTGAGGTGGCGCGAAGGCGTTTGAGGCATCAAGCCCGGTCCTGAATGGATCCGCGTTATCAAAAAATCGGATCGACCTGATGCCGATGACGGATCGACCGGCTCCCTCCCAAATCTCGGAGAAGCCGGCATTCGACATTGCGGTCATGAACGCGTCGGGTTTCTCTGGCGGGAAGAGGTCGACTTTGGTTGGCGGCAGAACGACGAATACAGCCAGTCCGCCAGGCTTCGACACACGATGCGCCTCGCAGAGCACGTGATCGAGACAACTCGTCGCGCTCGGACTGATTTCGCACCACACGCAATCGAAGGCGCCGTCCGGAAAGGGCAACTCGAGTGCTTGGACGAGGCGCAACGTGAGATTCGTCACACCCAATGGTCGGGCTTGCTCGGCGATGGAGGCCAGTTGTATCGGATCCCGGACGATAAGCGTGAGGTGTCCGCTTGGCAGAATCGACTTTGCGAGCGCGAACGGGCCTCCTTGGTCCCCCTCGAACATGGCGAGCACGGTCATACCCCGCGCGACCTTTGCCATATTGACGAGGACGTGGTCCAAAACTTGACTAGACATGGCCAGCAGCGATGTTTGCCGTCATGGTGTAGGCGAGTCCGTCGCCGTCGCGGTGCGCCGCCAAGAGATCCGCACTTTCAGCTTGGACGGCCTCAAAAAGCTCTGATCTTGCCGTGTCATCCAACTTTCCGAACTCCGGCAAAACAGACGCGGCTCCGAGGGCTGCGAGACGCACGAACGTGCCGGCCGACGGAACTCGCGACGTGAACCTCACAGTTTCAATTGACACGTTCTTGAATCCGGCCGTTTCCAGGAGGCTCCGCAATTCTTCGGTGCTCCCAAGGGATAGCGGGACACCTGCAACCGGAGCGCCGACGTGGCGATCGATAATTTCGGCGAACGCGTTGAAGAACGGTTGCTGCTCGGGCCCCGCCCAGACCGCAATTCCGACTCGTCCACCTGGGGCTAACACCCGGTGCATCTCATTCGCCGCCACCTGGCGATCGGGCATGAACTGCATTCCTTGTTGGCAGAAAACGAGATCAAAAGACGAAGCAGGAAACGGCAACTCCATTCCGTTCCCCTCCAGCCAGGAGATTGGTGCGCCGTCTGGCGTCGGAATTGAGCCGGCAACACCGAGCATCGCAGGGCTGATATCGACGCCGACGATCGATCCTGCAGCGCCGACGAGCGGTGAAGCACGCCGCGCGATGATTCCAGTTCCGCAGGCAACGTCGACCACGCGTTCGCCTGGACCTGGCGGTACAAGCCGGAGCAACGCTTCCGCACACGGAAGCATGAGTTGCGGGACAAAGTGGCGCTCGTAGATTTCGGCCGGGTTTGATTGGACGACGGCGGTTTGCTGAACCATTGTTCGCTCCTCTGTGGTGTCGTGCTCTCCTGCTCGGCAGTCCCAAGCTGTCGGCACGATCAATTGCGTGGATTGACAGTAGGAGCGGATGAGACCGGTGACTTCGCATGTCCCGGCCATGTCACGCGATTCAACGCATGGCCGGTTTCAGCCATGCGTGCTTGATGGAAAGTCGATTGAAGTTAGAGAAGACCCTGTTGCGCGGCGTGGGCCACGGCGGCCGACCGTGACGGCAAGCTCAGTTTCGTGAGGACGTTCGAGATGTGCCGGTGGACCGTGTGCTCGCTGAGACCAAGGGCGACAGCAATCTCTTTGTCACTTTGGCCTTTCGCGATCAGACGAAGAACGTCCAACTCGCGGGGTGTCAGAACGCCGTCATGGGAGAACGTGGTTGCCCGTCCGTTTCCTGATGTTTCGAGCTGGCGAAGTAGAGCCGCGGCCCGCGTCGACTCGCGGACGGCGCCAATGCGATCGAGCGATTGGAACGCGGCCATTGCCTCACGTTTGGCGGCGTCGTTTCGGGCAAGTGCGGCGAGAACGCTGGCGAGTTCAAGGCGCGAGCGCGCGACTTCATACGGGGCGCCGCTTTGTTCAAAGAGATCGACCGCGTCCTCGAACCGCCGGCGCGCGGCCTCGTAATCGCCAGTCGCCACCGCGACAACACCTTCAGAAAAGTTGGCCGCCGCTCGCAACGCCGGCGAGGGAATCTCCGTCGTTATTGCGATGAGATCGCGGAGACAGCTCGCGGCCCGATCGTGGCTACCGAGGGCAACGTGCGCGCGGACAAGAACCTCCAAACCGTTGACCTTTTCCATCTGGTTGCCAGCCGGGATAGCGCGAAGGTAGCGCTCGGCATAGTCGGCCGCGGAGGTCGGATCGCCCTCGTCGAGTGCGAGAGCAGCCCGGCCAAGCAAGGCGGGGACGGTTCCAAGCATTCGCAGTGGATGATCATCGAGACGCACGAACAAAGCGGCGGCTTCGTCGAATCGACCCTGACGCCGGCGCAACTCGGCCATTTTGACGATGGCTTCCACTGCCATGGCCGGGTGGGTCGTCGTGAGCTCGTCAGTCGCCACCGTCAGTTCGATTTCTGCCTGCTGCCAAGCGCCTTTTTCAATGAGCACACCCGCATAGTGGGTCCGGCAATACGAGAACATAAAACTGTACGCCCAGCGTTCGGCGTGTTCGCGCAACTTCGCACACCACTGCGAAGCACGGTCGACGTCCCGCACACGTTCGCAGCCCCAGATCATGAAGCAACAGATCATGGAAAAGAGACCAGGGTCGGTAGTGTCGCGGCCGATGACCGCCGCCGCCGATTCGTCGAGGAGGCGCATCCCCTCGTCCGTATCTCCTTCGCAGACCCGGATATAGCCCTCAAGTGTCTGCGCAAAGACTTCCAATTCGGAAGCGCCAAGTGTGCGTCCCAAGAGAGCAGCTTCGTCGGAAAGGCGCCGGGCCTTCACCGTGTCGTGCTCAACGACGATCGCCATATAGCATTGCCAGCACGTAACTAAGGCATGTTCGGGACCAACATCAAGTCCTTCGAGGAGACGATGCGCGCGGAGAATCCAGCCGCTGGCGATGGCGTACTCGCCGCGACGCGAATAAAAGTTCGCCGAGAGCCAATACGCGACGCGGGCTGCGCCGCGGTGGTCACCACGTTTTTGATAGAGTCGATACGCGGTTTCGTGAGCCTGAAAGGTTTCGGGTTGATTGTCTACCCACGACGCGGCGACGCCGAGCCCTTCTAGAGCTTCGGGAATTTCTGCCAGGTCTACCGCGGCTTTGAAAAGGGTGTGAGCTTCTACCCAAGCGCCCTTACCGAGCGCTTGCCAGCCGCTGGCGATCAGTTCGCCAACCTGCGCGTCAACGTCCATGGTGGTGGCCTTTCAAACCGTCGATGTTCGATGCGCGCAGAATACAGCGTTCTGCTATGACCGAGTAGCCGCCGTGTCCTCAGCGCCCACATTCTTTCGTCAGAATGTCGGTACACTTCTTGAAGTGCGTGAGGCAGGGATGCCACCAGAGGAGGACGCCGATGACCTCGAGCCTGACCTTTGAACTTACCGATGAACAACGAGCGCTGCGCGACACCATTCGCGAGTTTGCGGAAAGCGAGATCGCACCGCACGCCGGCGAGTGGGACCAGAACCACACTTTCCCGATCGACGTCGTTCGGAAACTGGGTGAGCTCGGGGCGATGGGGGTCGCTTTCCCCGAGGAATACGGCGGTCTCGGGGCCGGCGCAGTCGCCCAGGCGGTCGTGGTCGAGGAGTTGGCGCGAATCGACTCGTCGATCGCAGTCACGGTCGGGGCTGACGTCTCGATTGCCGGCGAGCCGGTGTTGCTCTTTGGGACCGAGGAGCAGAAGCAGCGATGGCTCGTGCCGCTTGCCCAAGGAGAACACCTTGGCGCGTTCGCCAGCACTGAACCGGGATCCGGCTCCGATGTTCAGGCAGCGGCAACAAATGCGCGCCAGGAGAACGGTTGTTGGGTGATCAACGGCACGAAGGCGTTCATCACCAACGCCGGCAACGAGATGAGCGCTTTCGTCATCGTCACGGCCAAGACTAAAGCCGACGATGGCGGGTCGCCACTCAGCACGTTCATCGTTCCGAACGGTACGCCCGGTTACGAACCGCAGCAGCCGTATCGCAAGCTCGGCTGGCACGCCTCAGATACCAGAGAGCTCGTCTTCGCCGACTGTAAGGTGCCCGACGAAGCGATGCTCGGTCCATTTGGCAAGGGCGCGCGCGTTTTCTTGACCGCCCTCGATGGCGGCCGAGTCGGAATCGCGGCGATGTCGGTCGGTCTCGCCCAGGGGGCGCTGGAGCAAGCCACGGCCTACGCAAAGGAGCGGACGGCGTTTGGCGCACCGATCGTCCAACAACAGGCCATTCAGTTCAAATTGGCCGAACTGAAGACACAGATCGAAGCGGCGAGGCTGCTCACCTACCGAGCGGCGGCGATGAAAGAAGCGGGCAAAAAGTTCACCGAGGAAGCGGCGCAGGCGAAGCTCTTTGCCTCAGAGACTCGCGGTTCGCGCGGCGGAAGAGAACCTGCAAATTCATGGTGGGTTCGGGTACATCGAGGAGTCGGCGGTACCTCGCTTCTACCGTGATGCAAAGGTGCTCACCATCGGCGAGGGCACGAGCGAGATCTGCAAATACGTGATTGCCAGGCAGATGGGCTTGGTGGGGTGAATAGCTACGCGGCTGCGCCGCGACGCCGGGTTAAAAACCCAGCGCTCACAGAACGAAAACCCCTCCGGGGTTGAGCACGGGGCTTGCCGCGGCCACAGAGGAAATCCGTCACATCTTGCTCAGGTAGCGTAACAATTGCCTGGCAAAAAGAGGCTGAGGAGGGTCGTTTTTCGTATACCCTATCGGAGGTAATACATGTTCTTTGGACGAGAAAAGACCAAAATGATCGCCGCCGCGGACGCGCTTCCGGGCCGCGATACGCCGGCGTTTGCAATTCCCACAACGCACGAAGTGCTCGGCACGCCGATCCAGTCGCCCTTCCCCGCGGAATATGAAACCGCGATCCTCGCGCTCGGTTGTTTCTGGGGCGCGGAGCGGCTCTTTTGGGAGACCGAGGGCGTCTGGTCGACAGCTGCCGGCTACACCGGTGGTTTCACGCCGAATCCCACCTACAAGGAGGTCTGCACCGGCAAGACCGGTCACGCGGAAGCCGTGCAGATCGTCTTTGATCCAACGCGTGTGAGCTACCAGGAGTTGCTGCGCATCTTCTTCGAAGCGCATGACCCGACTCAAGGGATGCGTCAGGGCGGAGATGTTGGCACGCAATATCGCTCAGCCATCTACTACACGTCAGATGAGCAACGCCAGATTGCCGAATCAACGCGCGCCGCGTACGATGCCGAGCTGCGCAAGAGCGGACTGGACCCGATCACAACTGAGATCGAAGCGGCTGGTCCGTTCTACTACGCCGAGGACTATCACCAGCAATACCTGCACAAAGTGCCAAACGGGTATTGTGGTCTGGCGGGAACAGGCGTGTCGTGTCCGCTCCCACACGGTAAATCTCAAGTGTCGATTACCGCTCCCACGGTCTAGGTTCGAAACTGTAATCCTCATCCGGAATAGGCAGCGTCATCGCGACGTCGAAACGCGGTCCCTCGGCGTGCTTGTAGTTGACGGAGACCTCGATGCCCAGCTGGTCCAGCCGCCTGCGCTTGTGCGGACCATCATCAATCGCTAAAGCATTTCGAACAAGCGCGACTCGTCCCGGTTTAACTGTAATCGCCGTCGACGCTCGCGCCTCACGGCGATACCTTCCTGTGCGCGGGAGCGCCGCTTTGCAGGTGCCCCCGCGCTGGGGTGAGTCCGACTAGCCGGTCTAGCCGGTCCAGCAATGTCCACGGGTGCACGGGACGCCGAAACAACACTCGCTATCTTGCGTGCAAACAAGACCCTGCTTGGTGCACGGCCCCGCGGGGTTGTCGGCACAGAGTCCGTTCACGTCGCAATACTGACTATCACAAATACCCGGATTCGGGCTGGTGCTGCCCTCAAAGCAGGAAGCACCGTTTGGCAGGAATTCGCCGAATTGGCAGAGGCCTTCGATCCCATTAGGCGTGGACCCCCCAATTTCGATGAACACGCAATGCCCGAGGAAGTGGTCGCAGAAGTCGTTGGTACAGGAGTTGCCGTCGTCGCAGGGTATTTCGGGGTGCTGACACATGTTGTTCACGCAGAAGTTGGAGGTGCAGGGGTCGCCGTCGTCACAGTCCCCATCGGTGCAGCAACTCCCTGGAATGCAGCCCTGGCCGCAGTCGATGTGGCCGGTCGGACAGGTGCATGTTCCGTTTGCTCCCCGGACCTGCCCCGCCGGGCAGCACACGCTCCCGCTTTTGCTCACCGCGGTCTTGCTTGTAGCCGGGGCGCAGTTGCCCGAGCAGCACTGGCTTCCCTTGGAGCAAGCCTTACCGGTGTTCTTGCAGAGATCGGCATCCGCCCCGCCACCAGTCCGGGCGAAGCCAAGTCCTGCGATGACGCCGCCACCGAGCGACTTGAGCATCGATCGTCGGGTTGAGCGTTCGGCTATCCCGCGCGCGAGCTGGTCGAACCGTCCATAGCACAACCTCCTCGACGGAGGCGCGGCAGGAACGCCGGGCGACGGTCGCGCTGCGCCAAGCTGGAACGAGGCTCAGGCTGGGAGCGCCACTCCAATCACCCGGCACCGTGGCGACACGCAAGTTCCCGCGCCGGATGCTCATTGTCTGAGGTGGCTCCAGAATAGGCTCGTTACGTCACAGATCAACTATACGGACGGGGTGTACGGCAGTCATTCCGAAGCCGACCTGCTCGTCGCTCGACCAGACCAGCCGCAGGTGCCTATCCCCACAGGGTGCCAAACGGGTATTGTGGCCTGGCTGGGACGGGTGTTTCATGCCCGGTTGGTCTCGGCGTGACAGCCGATACGACTGCACAGTAGCCGCCTCATTCTACAGAGTCGGGCTAACCAAGAACTCCGCATGAGTTCGGGGCGATTCAAGTCCACCTGTGGTCCTCCGCTTCATCGAGCGAGTGGGTGCAGTGGGGCTTTGCGCGATTAACGACAAGAGGTCCACCAGAACCAGTTTTGACTGGTGCTGGTGGACATTTCGTTGGGCGCCGATGAGAGAGCGAGGCTGGTAGTAACGGGTGGGACTTTCTCGCCATTTGGCTAAGTGGACGAGTGCCAGTTTTCCGTTTAACCTATTGATCCCCGAGCCCGTTTACGATCCCCAAGATGGTGAGAATGGAGGACCCCACGGCATGAAACGCCGCCGCCATACCCCTGAACAGATTTTCCGGCTGCTCGAGGCGGACCCTCACTGAGGACCGGAGGATCGACTACTACATGATCGGGCCTCAGCGCATGCACGGCTGGCTCAACTCGGTCGAATTCGTCCAGGCCTATCCGACAAATAGATGTTGGGATTTTTTGCGCTAAGGATTTGTGGTCCAGCAGTGCGAAGATCTCAGCCGGTTGCGCTAGGTCGCCCAAAGGCGCTTCTTGCCTAAGCGGTCTGGCATCGCTCGATAGGATGACTAGGAGAGGCATTTTGAAGTTACTTCTCACGTCCGCCGGCATCAAGAACCCGAGCATCCACGACGCGCTGATCGACCTCCTGGGCAAACCGATTGCCGAGTGCAATGCCCTCTGCATCCCCACCGCGTCATACGGGCACCCCATGGCCGGTCCTGGCAGGGCATGGAATTTCATCAGCGGGCAAGAACCAGAATGTCCCATGATCGAACTCGGGTGGAAATCAATGGGCGTGCTCGAGCTCACGGCGCTGCCCAGCCTCAAGAAAGAGCTGTGGGTCCCCTGGGTCGAGGAGACCGACGTGCTGCTGGTGAACGGCGGCGACGCCTTGTATCTGTGCTACTGGATGCGGCAGTCCGGACTGGCCGAGCTCCTGCCGTCACTGTCCGCGGTCTGGGTGGGGCTGAGCGGCGGGAGCATGGTGATGACCCCTCGCATCGGGCAGGACTTCGTCCAATGGACTCCGCCCACCGGTGGCGATGAAACGCTCGGCGTGGTTGATTTTTCGATCTTTCCGCACCTGGATAACCCGGATCTGCCCGACAACACCTTGGCCAACGCGGAACGATGGGCCACCGGCATAGGGGCGCCGTCGTACGCGATCGACGATGAGACCGCCATAAAAGTTGTTGACGGCACCGTCGAGGCTATCTCCGGGGGACACTGGAAGTTCTTTGCTTCCTAGTCCTTCACCACCCGTTCGTTTGAGAACCACTCCATTCGCAGCGATGCCGTGGTGGGGATACCCGTGCGAGGTCCCGAACGGATATTGCGGTCTGGCGGACACCGGCGTGTCGTGTCCGATCCGCCGACCTGAGAAAGTCGCGACGTAAGCCCTCTTCTTCGTTATAGGCGACCTCCTACGTCGCTTCTGCGAATTGTTTTGCCCCTTGGACTAAGCGGCGCAACTCATCGACGGTAATGCGCTGATCCTGGCTGGCGTCCAACGCGAGGAGGCGCACCATTTGCGCTCGACTTGTCTGGAGATCGACCACCCGCGGGTTGTCATCTTCATGATCGATCACCGGGGCGCCAAGGTCAGAGGCCGAATCAAGATCGTCCGGTGAGGCGCCCGCCAGCGTCGCTGCCGTTTGCACCATTGTTCGGGCGAGCTCGCGCGCGTCCGCCTGCGTGATGACGTGACTCGAAATTCGCTGCTGAACCGTGCCGCCAACGCCGAACGGATCGCGCATCTTGGCGGTTGCGATGAGCTCGAACACGGCATTCGCGGGCTGCTGGGGAAAGGTGACGTCGAGCGTCGATTGGAGCGAGCCACCCTGGTTACTGTCGACACGAACGTCAGTTGGTGTGGCGTTCGCGCCACGTCTCACCGGAACCGGTTTGCCAGTTGTGAGATTGGTCGCGCGGAAGGACCAATTCACCCGGAATGGCGCGGCCGTTCCGAACAGTTCGCTCAATCGCTGCTTATTGCCGGTTCGAACCACGTCATTGAGCGCCTCCGCGAACGGCGACTCATCCTCGGGCGAGGCTTTCCCCGCGCGGACTGGCGCGTAGCTCGGCGCGGCTTCGATCCGCCATTGGCGTGATCGTTGGACTGACCCGGGAACCGGCAATTCAACATCCCGGCCGGCGGCCACTTTGGCCAATGATTTCCACGCGCCATCCGCTTTCGTGAGCTGTTGCGGCGATACCGCGACCACACGCGGGGCAAGCGACAGTGTTGGGACCGGCACGGAGACCGCTTCTCCGTCCGCAGTGATTTCAAGTGTCGCTTCCGCGGTCAACGGAAGTTCTGCGATGACGCCGCTTGACTCTTTGCCGCTCAATGCGGCGACTGTTGGTTGGAATTGCAATTTGCGTCGTCCGGACGCAGTGACCAGAACGACGTTCACGTTGGAAAGATCGATGGTTTGAGCAGCTCCAGGACGAGCTGTCAGCTGAACTTCGACGTCGCCGGCAAGGCTCGGAACGCCTTCGGAGGCAACGCGCCGGAGCGAGTTTGGCTTCGCTTCGAACCTCACGATCGGACCGCTGGTACGCAGCTCGAGCGGTGCAATCTCCGGCCAGTCCCCGACGAGCTCATCGTGGAAGAAGGGCGGATTGTCCACCTGAACTTGGAGGGTTTGATACCCTTCTTTGCCCCGATCATCCTCGCCAACCGATTCGATCAGTGCAATGTATCCCTGGAGCCGCGTGTTTTCAGCATTCCGGCAGACCGAACCGAACGCAACGCCGAGCTCTCCCTCATTTGGCAGGAGTTCTTCGACGCGAAGAACAACCTTCCCGTTGTATTGGAGATCGTGTGTGCTCCCAGGCGTTTGGTCGTTCCACCGTTCCTGAACGAACCTGGCGTCGATTTGGTTGATTCGGAAGGTCAACGTAGTCGCCGACGGATCGAGCTCGAATGCGATCCGGAAGCGATTCGTCCGCGGAACTGCCGACCAGGCGCGCCAGCCAGGCGGTGGGTCGTCCCAGGGAAAACCGAAGTCATAGTTTTCCTCGCGGTCAAAGCGGTTGGAGTCCTCTTGGAGCTGCATCAAGTTGTAGGCGAATTTCCCGTTCGATAGCCGGCTTCGCCACCAATAGAGCTCGGAGGGATGGATCTCGGGTCGATCGCTATGGACATGCTCGTGGACCCAGGGGCCGTAGGTGCAGATGGTTTCGCCCTCGAGGGCTGATCTATCAAGTTCCTTGCTGTTGAGCAGATTCTCGAAATAGGTCTCGTCCGGCGTGATCTCCGCCTCCATGCAGTCGAACTTGCCTTCGCAGCTATGCCAATCGTCGTTTGGCTCTTTGACGACCTTGGCGTCTTCAATGAGGTTGGCGAAGGCGGGCGAGGGGATGATGAAGTTGTTCCAGTCGGCTTCGTCCCCGGACGTAAATGGGTCGTAGAAATCGAAGTGGTGCAGCTTCCCGCAGAGGACGCGTTTCTCGCTCGCAAGCGGAATCCAATTGTTGATGTTGGGAAAGAACTGTTTGGAATCGTTTGGAAACGCGCCGATCCAGTGCCCATCGACGTCGATGCCGTCCACGCCCAGCTGTTCGAGCACGACATGCCGCCATGTGCTGATTTGCTCGTCGGTGCAGATCGGACAGGTGGCTGTCGTGAGGACGACCGCGTCTGGTTTGGGATGCGCCTGGTCGCAGGCAGTTAACTGTGCCTTGAGATGAACGAGTTCCTGGTTTGCGTCCCTGATTTGGCTGATGATGAACGGTTTTTCCTGCGGTGAGGCGTGGTGCAGCTCGTCCTGCAGCGACACGACCAGTGCTTCTTGTCCGCGAACTTGAGAGCGAATCGGCTCACAGGGCTCGGCCATGATGGCTGCTCCTTCGCGACGACTGCAATCCGGCTAAGTCACGGCTGGGGGATACCGAGGATTGTCTGCCTGCCGACTCAGATGGGGAAATACAATGCTCACGAAGTGCGCCTACCCTACACCTGTGTAAGCGCCGTTTCAAGCCCGACCGCTAGATGAAGTGGTTTGTCGGAAAGACGGCGGTGTGGACCAGCGGTTCCCCGGCGTGGACGATGGTGAGTTCCCCGCAGTCGTGTTGGTCGAGGGGCACATCCTGCCCAAGGGTGCGCGTGACCACATTGAAAAGCGCGATGGCAAGGCTCCCGCTTCGACCTGAGACAAGCTATCCGGCGCTCGGTGCCTGTGCCGTTCGTCCCGTTTCAGGACGGCCCTTCTCTAACTTCAGAATGGCCATGCTCTGGCCGGGGTATAGGCGGGGTGCTGGTGCGATCAACGGCGTAGGAGAACCACCGGACCCGCGAACCAGCGTCCCGCTCGACCGCCACAGGATTCGGCGGAGCGCCGCGCCGGAGGCAAGCTTGTGTCCATCCGGTCAGGGCGACAGGCCAGCGCAATCACTGGCCTGTTTCCACAATCGATCGTTTTGGTCGTTACGGCGCCGGGGTCCCGATCGGAGGGACGCCCTCGGCGAAGATGGTCATCGGGAACCCGGTGTAGTAGAGCGCCGCGATCAGGATCACAGCCTGGCTGTCCCCGGCGTTCCGGGCCGACTCCACCACGTCCTGCCCGTAGTAGAGCCAGTCGCCGGGCTTGAGGATCACCTCAGTCCCTTCGGGGACCAGTTCCCCCTCGGCACCCGCCTGGTCGGTCGCGCGCACGAGCCGGACCTGGCCGCTGTAGACGCTGAAGCCGACGGTGCCCTGGTCGACGTAGAAGACCTGTCCGCCTGGGTGGCGGTGGGGGTCGATGTGGCCGCCCGGCTCCTGGACGACCCGCATCAGGTGGAGCGCCTGGCCGGGCGCGCCGGTCGGCAGGCCGCTGCCGAGGTCGGTGAGCGTGAGGCCGACCACGTGGGGATTGGCTTGGGCGGACGGCGGCGTCGCGTCCTGGGCGCGGATGCGGCCGGCGGTGCCCGTCAGCACGCCTACGAGGGCGACGGCGACGAGGGCCGAGACGGCTGGGAGACGCATCGGGAACTCCTTTCGCTTCCGGCGAGGGCCATGTTGACGCCGGGCGTGTCCCGCCGCTCCTGCACGGCGGGCAGTCTCACGTGACGGTGACGGTCAGGCAGTCGCCCTGCAGGACCGGGTCGTCGCCCCCGACGGCCCGAAAGACCTCCCCGGCTGCCTCGGGAGCACGTCCCGTGTCGGGGGCACGCTCCTATCATGCGCCGCCCGCGACCGGCGCGCATCGTGGAACCTACGCATTTGCGCCGGGCCGGGTGGCGGTACGCCATGAGTAGGGCTACCTATCGGGGAAGGCTTCGGCGGTCGCGCGTTCGGGTCAGACCAGGCCGCGGCGGACGGCGAGAGCGACGGCGGCGGTGCGGGTCGGGACGTCGAGCTTGGCGAGGATGCTGCCAACGTGGTTCGTGACGGTGCGATAACTGATCGCGAGCGCCGCGGCGATCTCCCGGTCGCTCATCCCCGCCGCCAGCAGATGCAGCACCTCCCGCTCGCGGGGCGACAGCCCAGCCGTGTCGACCGTATTTCCGGGGGTCGCGGTCGGCTGCGCCTGTTCCAAACCGGTGACCCATGCCTCGGCGGCGGCCACGGCCTCGTTCGTGTCGCGGCTCCTCGCATCGGCCCACACCGCGTCGAAGCGCTCCGCTCCGAGGGCCGCGCGCACGCGGTCGACGGCCGCGTCGTAGACGGGGCGCTCGGCTTCTGGCACCGGCAACGCCAGCTCGTCGCGGAGGTACGACGCAGTGCCGAACAGCGAGGCGGCTTGCTCCGCCGCTCCGACATCACTAGCGAGCATGGCGAGGTCCTCGAACACCATGGCAATGCCCCAAGGGTGCGCGGTCGCCGCGTAGAGCACCATCCCTTCCCGGTAGCGCGCCGCGGCGGTCGCGAGATCGCCGTCGCGGCGTGCCACGTCCGCCAGTCCGCGGAGAGCTTCGGCGGCTCCCGTGGTGTGCCCGACGGCGCGGCTCAGAGTCAGCGCCTCCTCGTACTGCCCACGCACCCGCTCGAGGTCGGGCAACGGACAGCGGAGGACGATCTCGGCGATCCGGTTGAGGGTCTGCACGCGCCGCACCGGTTCCTCGTCCGCGCGGTAGGCGGCGAGCGCCACTTCGAAGGAGGCCAAGGCGGCCGCGTCGCTGCCCAAAGCCGGGTCCGTGGGGTTGCAGGCGAAAAACCCGAGCAGGTACACCGCGTCCGCCGTTGGCAGGCCCGCACGTTGCGCCAACTCCAGCGCCTCGCGTCCCCGGGCCAGGGATTCCGCGTGGTCGCCCTGGACGCCGGCGATCCGCCCCGCCACCACCAGGGCAGCGACGACCACGGTCATGGGCACGCCCGCGCGCAGCGCCAGCGCCTGCCTCAGCCAGCGCCGCCCTTCCGTCTGATGACAGAGAATCCACCAGGCCGGTTCCAGCGCCGCAGCAAGGCGCAGCGCGCGCTCCCCGTCGCCGCGTTCGATGAACCAAGCCAGGGCAGCCCGCAGGTTCGCGAGGTCCGGCTCCAGGCGCGCTCGCCACGACCCGGGGCGGCGGCCCCAGAAGATCGTGTTCGCCTCCTCCGCCCGCGCCAGGAAGTACGTGGCGTGCCGCGCGCGGATCGCGGGCTCCTCGCCACTCGCCCTCAGTCGTTCTAGGCCAAACTCGCGGACGATCTCCAGCATCCAAAAGCGCGGTTCGCCGGCGACGGTGTCCAGGCGGCGCACCAGGCTCTGGTCCACCAGCGCCGCAACTCCCGCGAACACGTCGACGCCCGGCTCCTGCGTAACAGACCCCGCCGCCTCGAGCGTGAAGCCGCCTACGAAGACGCCCAAGCGCCGGAAGAGGGTTTGCTCTTCTTCACTCAGCAGGTCATGGCTCCAGGCGATGGCCTCGCGCATCGTCCGCAGCCGGGTCGGCGCATCGCGCGGGCCTCCAGTCAGCAACGGCAACCGTTGCTCGAGCCGGTTCAGCAGCGCCTGGGGCGGCAAGAATTTGCTCCGGGCGGCCGCCAATTCAATGGCGAGTGGCAACCCGTCCAGACGGTTGCAGATCCGGGCGACCGTCGCTGCGTTCTCCACGGTAAGCGCGAAATCGTCCCGTGCTGCCCGCGCGCGGTCGATGAAGAGGCGCACCGCAGGCTCGGTGTGCAA
The DNA here is from genome assembly GCA_963737985.1 of uncultured Chloroflexia bacterium. Classification (GTDB taxonomy): domain Bacteria; phylum Chloroflexota; class Chloroflexia; order Thermomicrobiales; family UBA6265; genus CAVTUU01. The sequence continues at coordinate 469,418 of CAVTUU010000009.1, forward strand.
TGCTTCCAGCGATGGCAGCCGGCCGATATCGGGCACCGCGAAGGGCGGCACAGCGAGATCGTGCTCACCGCTCAGGCGCAGCGTCGCGCGACTGGTGACGAGCACCGTGAGCTGTGCACAGGTTGCCAGGAGGTCGGTCACTAGCGGGGCGGCCTTGAGCACGTGTTCAAAGTTGTCCAGAATCAGCAAGGCGTGCTTGCCCCGAAGGAACGCTTGCAACCCATCAACGATCGGTCGGCCAGCCACTTCTCGCACACCAATCGCTGTGGCGACGGTGGCGGCGATAAGGGACGGATCGTCAACGGTCGCCAACGACACGAACCAGACGCCGTCTAAAAAGTCGTCGATCAGCTCCTTGGCAACCCGTACCGCGAGCCGGGTCTTGCCGACGCCACCCGGCCCAGTCAGGGTCAGGAGGCGGATGCCGTCCACGCGCAAAGCCGAGGCGGCTGCGGCGATCTCGCGCTCGCGGCCAACGAACGAGGTGAGCGGGACTGGGAGGTTGCCGCCAGCGCCGTGATCATAGTTAGGAAGCGGCTGGAGCGGCGTTGGCCGGAGAGACGACTGATCGGTAGGGGCTTGGCGCTCCATGAGGCGATCCTACAGTGTGCAAGCCAGGTAGCGCTCGGCGGAGTCGTTGCCCACACTATAGCCCATTCGGCTAGCGTGCCTGGTGTGGGCGGCCGGCAAAGTGGATTTGCCGTACTGTGCGTGCACCGAGGGCCGATGACCTAAGCAGAGTATGTCCACCAGCCCGGTGCCGGGTCGAAAGCGTCGTTCCGGCTTGGCTTGCGCTGTTGGCCTCGGGCGGGACCACCCGGCACTGTGGCCCAGGCCGCGTTGGCCCACATCCGTCCGCCATCGGTGTCGGCCACACTAGTCGGAGCCCTGTGGTGAGGGTGCATGTGTGGGATCCAGAACGGCTACTGCGGTCTCGCCGGAACCGGCGTGAGTTGCCCTGTCAGGTTGGGCGTGGTTACGTCCTAGTTGATTTGGATCGCAATCAGCGGGGCCAAAGGATTAGGCGGAGGTGACACCACCTCTGCCTTCGCTCTATCAGTAGCTTCGGCAGTTGTTACCGTTTTCGCCAAGGTGATGCTGCCCTACATGCCACCTTGACTGCCCTCGACGGGATAGACCGTGTGAGAGCTGTCCTACATGAGGTGATCGAGGGCAATCTGCAGCCAGTCGCGGACACGACCTCGCGTGCCTAGGCAAGCGACGCTCGCTAGCACAGTCATCGCAGTCGGAGGCCCGCATGGCGGGGGTAGCGGCGACTTTTAGACAGGTTTTCGTTCGCTGCGCCCAGACCATACTCGCAGCGCTCATCTGGACGAGGAGTCCAAGGATGAGCGGCAACCACAGACTGGTGAGGCGGTAGAGCAAAGTTGCGCCGAGGGCCGGCGCAGCAGGAATCCCGATATGCATCAACGAACCGGCCATCGCGGCCTCAACTACACCGAGGCCGCGGAATATCGGCATCAATTTGCCGGCGAGAGTTCCGACGACAGTGACGACAATCGGCGTCATGAGCGAAGGTTCTTGTCCGACGGCCCGCAGGCAGAGGTAAAGCGTAGCGATACCTGCCAGTCGTCCCAGTAATGCAAGTGTGGTCGGTAGCGCCAGATCGTGCAGGTGAATTTCGTGGCCCCGAGCCCGCTCAATGAAGTGGTTTATCTGCTTTGGCAGGTGGGCGAAACATCGCTCCAGCAGGTGGAAGCGACCGGCAGCAATGGCGCTGATCCCTGCGAGAATGGTCACCAATCCCAAACCGGCGAGCATTCCAAGAAGTGTGGAAGGAGATGAGAAATGGAGTGCGGCGAAGATAACGGTGATGAAAAGCGGCACTATGCCCGCGACACCATTGAGCGACACCGCCAACAGTATGTCGTCGACTGGCACTCCCCGCCGTTGGAGTCCGCGCGCGTAAACGTAATACGCTGGGGCGCTGCCAATCGGTGAGATCGTGCCGATCGCCGTTTTTTCGAGTTGGAGGCGAACATGGAATGGGCCGGACAACCGATGGCCGAGTCGATCGAAGATCACTCGATGTTTCGTCGCAACGAGCCCAACGGCAAAAAGCTCGGCTGAGACTGCTGCGATCATCCACCAGAGGTTTGCAGAGCGTACCGCGCTGCTCATTTCGAGCAGAGTTCCATGTTTGCTCGCAACGAAAACTGTGGCGCCGATTGCGACCACTACAAGTCCGATGAGTCCCTGATGTCTTACGACGACTGTTCCAGTCCGTCTGAGGTCGATCATCTTGCTTCCTGTACTGACGTCGCGTCGCTTCGCGAGCGCGCGAAATGTTCTATGCAATGGAAATGCCACGGCCAAGAGGTATTGCCTCTAAGCCATCTGCCTGACCTTATCTAGAAAGATCGTGTGGGAACTATCTAGCAAGGGTACTTTAGACTGAACTGACGCCCATGTTTGGTGGCATCCACGCAGGTTGACCGGTCGCAAGTTGCCAACCGGAGCCTGCTAAGATCGCGTCAGTGCCAGCCTTTATAGCGACGACAAACTGTACCATGCCCGATCTTCGCGTCTTTTACATTGACTACTTCCGAGGCATGCTGCTCGCGGACCCGCACGTCCACTCCACCCGGTCGGACGGGTGGTGGGAGCTAGCGCGTCTTGCCGAGGCGGCAGTCGCGCGCCGCTTGAGCGCGATCGGCATCACCGACCACAACGACATCGTCGTATCAGTGCTGACGAGACGTGCGGTGCAAGCACTAAGACCTAGTTTGGCGTCCATTACCAACTAGGCGTAAACGTATGGCTCGCGCTATGGTCCGGGCCTCGGTACGCAGTCTACTTGTCCCGATTCCACTGGAAAGGAGACACTTGCCTTGGAGCAGCAATAAGGCTCGAGAAGATGTGGGAACGGATGGTCAGGCGGGCAACAAAACACGCCCGGATCGCTGCAGCAAGGAATTGCTGCATTCAGACAGACGCCATCACAGCAGCGTTCGCTGGAGAAGCAGCATAAACCGCGTGGGTTGTCCTCGCTAACGCAGCACTCTCCTGCTTCTTGATTAGGAGTGGATGACGCGCACAGGTCAAAGCATTGACCTTCATTGTTCGGGAACCAGCACGGTCCGCAATCGTCAACGCACTGACTTTCTTTGCACACTTTTCCTTGGTTGCAGCATTCGTCACCACACTCGACATACTTGCAGATACAAGCCCGTCTCACGCACATGCTGTTTGTCTTCTTGCAGATGTCGGTGCACTTGCCGGTATCTGGATCAGTGCTCTCACAAGTCGGATCGCAAAGCGGCGGACAACCTTGCATCGCAGTACAAATGACGTCGCTGCACTCAGCACTGCCTGAGTTACAAACCACTGCCGCCGCGATACCACAAAGAAGCGAGGCCGGACCTGCGCCGGCTCGAGCGCACGCGGCTGTGCCGACGAGCGTGCAAACGACACCGTTGCCCACGGCGCCATTTAAGGTGTCGCACAGTTCATAGCATTTGCGGCATTCAGCAGAGACTTGGTTGAACGCGACTAGGGCACGGGCGTTTTCACCGGTATCCGCCGGCGGCTCTACCTTCGTGACCGTAAGATCATCCTCGACAACAAGTCCGAATAGCGGCTCGCCTTTCCGGAGAACGGTCGCCATGGAATCGCCGCCGACCTCGGGCCATGGCAAAAAATAGAGATACGCTTCTTCACTCTCTCGCTTGCTGTGCTTGTAGTGAATACCGAGGGAGGAGCGGGTTCCTGTTGGTGTTCCGCCGGCAACGATGACAACGGTCTCAGGGTTTCCGTCCTGAACGAATCCGCGATTTTCGAGATTAGTGCGCAACCGGATATTGAACGGGTCGTTGTTTGCCTCTGCGCAAAGGGTCGCGGTAAGGCATTTGTCGTCATCGGTGCACGGTACGCAGTCGCCATCGGCTGAATTGGGATCGCAGAACAAGCACTTGCCACACTTGGGGCATTCCAGTTCGGGCGGGTCTGCAAGCGACTTGAATTCGAGCGCGGCCTCAGCGGTCGATTGTTTGGCGAAGAAACTACCGACGATTCCGCCAAGTAGAACGCGGAGGAGTCCACGGCGAGAGGTGGAGCGTGCAGCGGATTTGACGAGGGCATCAAAGCGTTCGACATCCATGCGTGCCGTTGCCTTTCCGTCTGGTCGAGAACCGATCAAGGTCCCGGGCCGGGCGAATCAGCCGTCGATGCCCGACCCAAATGCGACAGAAGCGATGATCACGCGCCAGGAAGTTGAACTTTTCTACGACTCTACTATAACAATTGGTCTGTTTCTCTCTGGACTCGATTCGAGGTGATTGACGCCGGTTATCGCACGGGAACTTCTGGCATTGTCGGGATTGCATCCGCCGTACGAAGTGTTCGAAGAGCGCTGCTCGACGCGCAGCCTGCTAAGATCGCGCCAGCGCCAGCTTGTTCCGCGGCGCCACCACTGGAATATGGACGAACTCCGCGTCTTTTATGGTGAATATTCCCCCGGGATGCTGCTCGCGGACCTACACGTCCATACCACCCGGTCCGATGGGTGGTGGGAGCCCGAGCGCCTTGCCGAGGCGGCCGTCGCGCGCGGGTTGAGTGCAATCGGCATCACCGACCACGACGACATCGCCGCCGGCTTCGCGGTGGCGGATGCGGCGGCCAAGCGCGGATTACGGCTCCGTGTCTACGTCGGGCAGGAGATCTCGGCGCGGGTCGAGGGTCACGACGTTCACGTGCTCGGCCTCGATCTGACGGACGAAGTACGCCCGTGGCAGTCGATCCCGGCGACGGTTGAAGCGATCCTGGAGCAGGGGGGCTACCCGATCCTGCCGCACCCACGCGCGGCCGGCCGCGGCCTCCCGACCTTTGCGCAGGTCCTGGCGCTCGATATGCCGGTGGCGGTCGAGATCTACAACGCCAGCATGGTCGATCTCAAGCGGCTGCGCGACCGCTCGCTGCCGGATGCGAACGACGAGGCACGTGCCTTCTACGAGGCGAACCGCGAGCGGCTCGCCGGCGCGGTCGGCGGGACCGATGCCCATTTCCGGACGATCGGTCGGGGCCTCACTGCGTACCGCGGCGACCTGCTCGAGGCGATCGCCAAGCGTGAGACGGCCGTGCTCTACCGGCCGGAGCGGGAACGGCTCCGGCCGTGGGATCCGGTGGGTTACGTTACGGGGCTCCGGCGGCTGGATCGTCGCCGGAGCGAGAAGTACGGTCCCCGCCCTCGCTGAGGAACGCGAGGACTTCGTGGTTGCTTGTCGCGCACCACCAGCTTGTGTACGGCGTAGGCAATGTGGTCACGTACCAGCTGGCTCGATATCGCCACCATTCGCTCAGCGTCGCCACCGAAGGCGATCTCGATGTCGTAGCGGATTAGCGCCTCTGTTCACCGCTCCTCCGACGACCTCACGAACCGCAGCGGCACTGTGGTACTGCCTGTAGGACGTCCCGCACGGCTACTGCGGCCTTGCCGGAACCGGCGTTGCCTGCCCGGTGCGCCCTCGAAGTTGCTGCATCGTAAGCACTCGCCTTGGATAAGGCGACCTCCTACGTCGTTCCTGCGAATTGTTTCGCTCCTTGAACCAGGCGCCGCAACTCATCGACGGTAATGCGCTGATCCTGGCTGGCGTCCAACGCGAGGAGGCGCACCATTTGCGCTCGACTTGTCTGGAGATCGACCACCCGCGGGTTGTCATCTTCATGATCGATCACCGGGGCGCCAAGGTCGGAGGCCGAATCAAGATCGTCCGGTGAGGCGCCCGCCAGCGTCGCTGCCGTTTGCACCATTGTTCGGGCGAGCTCGCGCGCGTCCGCCTGCGTGATGACGTGACTCGAAATTCGCTGCTGAACCGTGCCGCCAACGCCGAACGGATCGCGCATCTTGGCGGTTGCGATGAGCTCGAACACGGCATTCGCGGGCTGCTGGGGAAAGGTGACGTCGAGCGTCGATTGGAGCGAGCCACCCTGGTTACTGTCGACACGAACGTCAGTTGGTGTGGCGTTCGCGCCACGTCTCACCGGAACCGGTTTGCCAGTTGTGAGATTGGTCGCGCGGAAGGACCAATTCACCCGGAATGGCGCGGCCGTTCCGAACAGTTCGCTCAATCGCTGCTTATTGCCGGTTCGAACCACGTCATTGAGCGCCTCCGCGAACGGCGACTCATCCTCGGGCGAGGCTTTCCCCGCGCGGACTGGCGCGTAGCTCGGCGCGGCTTCGATCCGCCATTGGCGTGATCGTTGGACTGACCCGGGAACCGGCAATTCAACATCCCGGCCGGCGGCCACTTTGGCCAATGATTTCCACGCGCCATCCGCTTTCGTGAGCTGTTGCGGCGATACCGCGACCACACGCGGGGCAAGCGACAGTGTTGGGACTGGGACGGAGACCACTTCGCCGCCTGCATTGACCTCCAGCTTCGCTTCGGCCGTGAGCGGAAGTTCCTCGATGACACCGCTTGTCTCTTTGCCGCTCAGCGCGGCGGCGGTCGGTCGAAGCTGTAGTGCGCGACGTCCGGAGGCGGTTACCAGATCGACGTTCACCTTGGAGAGATCGACGGTCGTTGCGGCGGCGCCGGGACGGGGTGTCAGCCGTGCTTCGACATCGCCAACAAGATGCGGCACGCCATCTGTCACAACACGCCGGAGCGAATTTGGCTTCGCTTCGATTTTGATGATTGGACCGCGAGACGGCCGTTCGAGCGATGCCGCCGAAGGCCAGTTGCCGACGAACTCGCTGTTGGTGAATGGTGGGTTGTCGACCTCGACTTGGAGTGTCTGAAGTCCCTCACCGCCGCGATCATCCTCGCCGACTGAGGCGATCAAGGCAACGTACCCCTGGAGTCGGGTGTTCTCGGCGTTCCGGCAGATCGAACCGAACGCAACCCCGAGATCCTCCTCGTTTGGCAGCAGTTCTTCGACCCGGAGAACGACCTGTCCGTTGTATTGAAGATCGTGCGAGCTTCCTGGCGTTTGATCGTTCCACCGGTCTTGCACGAACCTCGCGTCGATCTGACTGATCCGGAAGGTCTGTGTGGGCGCGGTAGGTTCGAGCTCGAAAGCGATTCGGAAGCGATTCGTGCGCGGGACTGCCGACCAGGCGCGCCAGCCGGACGGTGGATCGTCCCAGGGGAAGCCAAAGTCGTAGTTTTCTTCGCGATCGAAGCGATTGGAGTCCTCCTGGAGCTGCATCAAGTTGTAAGCGAAATGTCCGTTCGGGAGCTGGCTACGCCACCAATAAAGTTCGGAGGGGTGGATCTCCGGCCGGTTGTCATGAGACCACTCGCGGACCCAAGGGCCGTACGTGCAGATGATCTCGCCTTCAAGCGCGGACCTATCGAGCTCCTTGCTATTGAGCAGATTCTCGTAATACGTCTCGTCTGGTGTGATCTCCGCCTCCATGCAGTCAAATGTGCCTTCGCAGTTGTGCCACTCGCTCGAGGTCCCGTGGACCTTCGCGTCTTCAATGAGATTGGCGAAGGCGGGCGTGGGGATGATGAAGTTGTTCCAGTCGGCCTCGTCCCCGGACGTAAACGGGTCGTAGAAATTGAAGTGATGGAGTTCCCCGCAGAGCACGCGCTTCTCAGTTGCGAGTGGGATCCAGTTGTTGATGTTGGGAAGGAATTGCTTCGAGTCGTTTGGGAAGGCGCCGATCCAATGACCATCGACGTCGGTGCCGTCCACGCCCAGTTGTTCGAGCACGACATGCCGCCACGTGCTGATTTGCTCGTCGGTGCAGATCGGACAGGTGTCGGTCGTGAGGACGACCGCGTCTGGTTTGGGATTGGACTGGTCGCAGGCCGTCAGCCTTGCCTTGAGCTCGAGTGAGATCCCGTTTTGCTTCATTGATCTGATCGATGAGGAACGGTTTTTCGGCGGGTGAAGCATGTCTTAGTTCGTCCTGCAGCGAGGCAATCAACTGTTCTTGACCTCGGATGTCGGAACGAATCGGCTCACAGGGATCAGCCATGATGGCGCCTCCTTCGTGGTGGCTTCTGTGTGGCTAATTCACTGAATGGAACGGAAGGGATACCGGGGAGGGTCTGCCAGCCGTCTAAAAGGGGAACTACGACGCTCACGAAGTGAGCCTACCCTACACCCGAGCAAGCGCCGTTACAAGCCCGACGACCATCGCCAGCACGTTGGGTGCGAGTGATGACAGATCTTCTAGGAGACCGATGGCGGCCGGACGAAGATAAAGGTGTGCAGCGTTAGGTTCACACCAAATCCGACTTATCGCGAAGGAAGTCTGCACCGGCAAGACTGGTCATCGCGGACCGGCGCTAGACCCGGGCGATCGTAATGATTTCGGGACTATCCGGGGCGAGTGCTTCCCGATGCCAGCCCCCGTACTGGACCTCGATCACGAAGCCGGCACTGGCCAGGAATTCCGCGAGCGTGTCGATGTCGAGGAAGCGCAGGCTGGCACGATCCACTCGTAACGGGAGGCCGTCCGGAACGCTTGTCGTTTCGGTCAAGGTGACGACGTCGCCGGTGACCGATTCTACGTCGTACGAGACGCAAACCGGCCGACCCGACGAATCGACAACTTCCGTTGCGTTCAGCGAGTTCCAGCTCTCCCACGCCCGCGCGAGTGGATTTCGCGTCTCGAATGCGAAGCGACCGCCGGCGACGAGTGCTCGCCGGATCGCGGCGAGCGAAGCGCGCAGTTCGTCGTCGCTGATGAACACCTGGAACGCGTGGCCGTTCATGATGGCGAGATCGAACTCGCGGTCAAACGTCATCGTCGCCGCCTTGCCGCTCACCCACTCGATGTCTCCGCGGCGTCGCGCCACTTCGAGCATCGCGCAATCTGGATCGACCCCGCATAACCGTCCGCTATGGCCGGTTTGCCGGGCCCGTTTCAGCAGTGTCCCAGTACCGCAGCCGACGTCGAGCGCCGACGGGGCGTCCATCACCAACGCAAAATAGAAATCGTCACTCGGCCCCCAAGGGTTTAGCACGTCATAGAGGGCCGCCGCATCTTCGTCCGTGTACATGACCAAAGCATATCAGCGGTGGCGTCCCCATCACTGAGGTACCGCCGCGTTCACGTCCGACTACGCGCCGCCGATCGCGACGGTAATCGTCGCGCAGTCGTTGCCAGGGTTCGGGTCTTCGGTCTGCCCCTCGTTCAAGGTGCAGGCCGAGAGCGTTCCGGTCGTCCCCGCTCCGGCAAGAACGGTTGCCATTGCCAGCGTTGTCCGGGAAGCGCCCGGCGCGACGTTGCCGTACTCGCAGAATGGTCCGTCTGCGCTGATCCCGAGATCGCATTGAAGCTGGTTCAACTCAAGACCATCAGAAGTGGTCACGGCAACATCGAGCTGGGACGTGGCTGGTCCGAGATTGGTTGCCACAATCTTGAACGTGACGATGCGGCCCGCCTTGGCATGATGCGGGCCGGTAATGCGAACGATTTTGAGATCGGCGATTGGGAGTTGAGCGGCGACACGATGCGGAGCGACTCCGCCAAAGGTTGCCGCAACTACAAGGACGAGGCCAACGAGCGAGTGGATCCGGCGCATGAGAAACCTCCCGGAAATGACGCACGGCGGAACCGGCTCGACCGGTTTCGCTCTTGGCTGTTCTTGCGACCGTAACGCCGGGACAGGCCGCAGATGTAAGTTCCCTCGAGAAGCGTCCCTACTCTACACCTTCGGCGGTTTATGTCAATCGTTCGGACAGCGTGGTTTCGTCACGGATTTGAAGCGAGTACGCGACCTGCCATCCGAGATTTGTGGTAGGAGCGTGTAGTATTTGAGATGGGCCGAGATCTCCCGGACCGTCACGCCAGGTAGGGAGACGCGGTAGATGAGGAACGTTGATGTACTTGCCTGCGCACTTCGAGGAATCGCGAACTGAAGTGCTCCACGCGTTGATCGCGGAACATCCGCTTGGCGCACTGGTGACGCTCGGCTCTGATGGGCTTGACGCGAATCACATCCCCTTCTTGCTCGATGCGCGTTCGAGCGAACACGGTACGCTGATCGGGCACGTCGCGCGGAACAATGCCGTGTGGCGTGAGCGCGATTCGCAACACGAAGCGCTCGTTATCTTCCAGGGGCCGTCGGCCTACATCTCGCCAAATTGGTACGAAACGAAGCAACAATCGCATGAGGTCGTTCCGACCTACAACTACGCGGTCGTCCATGTCCACGGCAAACTCATCGTGCATGAGGACGAGAAGTGGCTGCGCGGAATCGTTGGCAAGCTGACCAAGGCGATGGAAGCGAGTCAGCCTTCGCCCTGGAAGATGGCGGACGCCCCTGCGCCGTACATTAGTCAGCGTTTGACGGAAATCGTCGGCATCGAAATCCCGATCAATCGCATAGTCGGCAAGTGGAAAGTCAGCCAAAATCGGCCCGAGGTCGATCGCTTGGGCACCGCCGAAGGCTTGCGGGCTCGCGCTCAGGGTGACGATCTCGCGATGGCCGAACTCGTTTTTACTGCCCACTCAAGCAAGCAAGCACGGTGACGACAGCATCGTTCGTTCGTCGAGAGAGCGGCGAGCTTGCGATTTCCAAGATTTCTCAGAGTTGTGATCGACGCTTTCGCTCCGAAATCACATCTCGTTGACGCCGCGCTCTTGCAGCTACGGATGAGCGACGAGCCTGATATTCATCTGGCGCGAATGACGAACGTCTCAAGTAGAACTGGCCGAGAGGACCCAACTCGTCCTTTACGTCACCGACGATTGTTCGCTCGTTTTCGATGAAACCGTTCCATTCATCGAGGTAATACTCGATATCGTTACTCGTGCTGATGAGCGAGCGAATCTTAGTTCCCCAGATCCAAACGCTCGATCCGTTGATTGCACCCGCAATAGCTTGCTGCACAATGAGTTGGCTGCCGTCATCGTAATTGTGCTCGCTATTGACCGATCCTTTCAGCGAATCTCCGGATTGGATCAACAGCATATGGCCAGTGCTAGAACCAAACTCGTATGTTTCTTCAATCCGCCATTCGCCAGCGAGGTTGAATGCGTAGGATTGTTCGAACGATGAGGGAGTCCCCATCAATTCAGCGAACGATCTGGGAAAATCCGTCAACCCTGATGAATCGACCAGGATCATGTCGAGCGTCAAATTTCCGATCCCTTTGATCGGAATGGGCGAATCATGAAGCATGTCGTATACGACTTCCGGTGGGTCAAAAATGATTTCATCTAATCCCGAGAGCTGTGTGTTACTGGGCCAGGCCACGCCCAAGATTTCGGCATCCAAAAAAGTGTAAGAATTTCCATCTAGCAAAAAGACGTAAAACGAGTAGATCCCCTGTGGCAGGCAAATCTGGAACCCCGATGTCGGATCGATCTCAAATAACCATGGTTCTTGCGTGATTTCTTCGACAATGACGGCCATTGGGATCGCGTTGGCGGCGAGGATTGCGTCAGTTGTGAATTGGGAAAAGATGTTGCATACGACCGTCTCGCAGCGGTTCTGGTTTGGAGCGGTGATGTTGGAACCAATGATGGTGCGACCCTCTCGGATTGTCGCATAATCAACGCTTCCGCCTTCACCAATGACCTGCCTAGTATCTCGTTTGGATTCAGAAAACAGACGCTTGTCAATGAATTTTTCACCAATCTTTATCGCCAGTTGTGCAGCGACTCTGATGATCTCTGTTTCAATGTCAGTCATCGATGCTCCTCAAATGGCTGCAGCTTGTGACGATTGGGACGGAACTTGAAGGGAAGCGTTCGTCGCATCAAGGTTTGGTTGGGAAGCAATCGATATGTCGCTATTACGCCAAATTGCCAGGCCGACGAAAATTCAAAATCTAGCGATTATTGAGGTGAGCCTACTCTAGGATGATCTTGAGCAAAGTCAAGTCGTTCGGAATCCGCGGGAAAGCGGCACTAAGCGCGATTCATTCGAATGGGAATGGAACCGGCGTCCAGGCTTAGCCCGGCCGCCGGTTCGTTTCTATCGTTGCTCGGTTTCAGACAGTCAGGAATTCGCCGGCAACCCAGCCGGTGCCCGCCGGTGTTTCGACCTGATACCAGAGGTAGCCATCGGCTGCTTCGGACGCACTCAGGATCGTGGCGGTGTCGCCGGAGTTGAGTGTGGCGATCGACGCGCCGGAGAGGCTGGCTGCGTCTCGGAGGTTGACGTCATCCGCGTTGATCGTTGCGACCGCGTCGACTGTCGACCTGAAGGTCAGCCGAGTCAGCGGTGAGATAAACGGAGGCGGCCCAACCGCTCGTGCCACTCGCGGTTTCGATCTGCGTCCAGTCAATATCATCCACTGTCTCGGTCGAGCCAAGGTCGGTGACGGTGTCTCCGAACGCAAGTGTTTCGAGAACGTTGCCGTCGAGACCAGCCGCGTCACGGACATTGAGCGTGTCGGTGTTGACGGAGAGGGTTGCGCCGTCGGTCGTTGCTTCTGCGACCGGCGCGCCTTCAGCAGGTGCGAGCGCGAGGAAATCGCGCGCGGCCCAACCGGTTTCCCCATCGACATCGACCTGGTACCACGAATGACCATTGGCGTCGGTCGGTCCGTCGAGCACCGTGGCTTGCGTGTTCGCGGAGAGCTGAGTTATGACGTCCGAATTGATGTCTGCGCTGTCTCGCAGGTTGAGCGTATCGGTATTGACGTAGACGATCGTGTCAGCTTCGAACGTGCCTTCGGTCGCCGCGTCTGCCAGGAACTCACTGGTGACGTAGCCGCTCACGCCGTCGACCTCGATCTGGTACCACGAGGTATCGTCAGCGTCGACTGGACCATCAACGACCGTGCCGTAGGTTCCTTCCGGTAGGGCGGCGATCACGTCGGCCGAGGCGCTGGCATCGTCACGGAAATTGAGACTATCACCGTTCGAAGTGGTGACGACAACCGCCTGATCAGCAGCAAATTGCGCCGTCTGCTGAGTGGTCGCCTGTTGAGCGGTTGCCTGTGGGGTCGACTCTGGAGTGGTCGTGGGCTGAGGGGTTGCATCCTGGGCGCTCGCAGTGGATCCGCTCGTTGTCCAAGCGACCGCTATGACTGCGAAAACGAAGATCGCGATAATCGCGCTCGCCAACCAAGAAATTCTCATGTTCGTCATACGCAGCACCTTTCCGGGCTGAGATTCAGAACGTCCGGGCCACAACATTTTCAAATTCTACGCAAATCTACTCGCAAGGATCGTACCCTTAGTGATTTCTGGGAATACGCTGGGAACCGCTCGTGGCGCGAGCAGACTGCATTGCGTCGCCTTGGAGCACGACGGCATGCCCCTATCGAAGTATCATCAACATGGAATTGGCGGAAGCAATCTACACGTGGGTGGGTCAATGGCGACGACGCACACGGAATCGGAACAAAACCTCAATCTTCAAGCGAATCTCGCCGCGGTAGACGAGTTGCAGCAGCGTTTGGCGCGTGCGGCGGCGGGCGGCGGTCCGGTCGCGCACGAGAGGCAGCGGGCGCGCGGGAAACTGCCGGTGCGCGAGCGGATCGAGCGGGTGCTCGATCCGGCGTCTCCGTTCCTCGAGCTTTCGCCGCTGGCGGCCGAGGGAATGTACGACGGCGCGAGTCCGGGCGCGGGGATCGTCACCGGCATCGGCCGGATCGGCGGGCGCGAGGTCGTCGATCGTCGCCAACGATCCGACGGTCAAGGGCGGCACCTACTTCCCGATGACGGTCAAGAAGCACCTGCGGGCGCAAGAGATCGCGCTCGCCAACCGGTCTCCCTGCCTCTACCTCGTCGATTCCGGCGGCGCGTTCCTGCCGCTCCAGAGCGAGGTCTTTCCGGACAGGGAGCATTTCGGCCGCATCTTCCGCAACCAGGCGCGTGCTCTCGGCGCGAAGGGCTTCGGCAGGTCGCGATCGTCCTCGGGTCGTGCACGGCCGGCGGCGCTTACGTACCCGCCATGTGCGACGAGGCGGTCATCGTGCGCGGCGCCGGCACGATCTTCCTGGCTGGACCGCCGCTGGTGAAAGCCGCCACCGGTGAGGAGGTGACTGCCGAGGAACTGGGTGGCGCCGACGTTCACGGCCGCATCAGCGGGGTCGTCGATTATGTGGCGGAAGACGAAGCCGAAGCGCTTGCGCTGGCCCGCGATCTGATGAGCGCTCCGCGTCCGGCCCGCCGCCGGCTGCCGTGGCAGCGAGAGCCGATCCGGGAACCGGAGGAGGATCCGGAAGATCTCCTTGCGACTCGTCCCGCCCGATCCGCGCCACGCCGATACGATGTGCGCGAAGTGCTGCGGCGCGTACTCGACGGCAGCGCACTTCGTGAGTTCAAGGCGGACTACGGGCAGACGCTCGTCTGCGGCTTCGGGCATCTCTACGGCATTCCGGTCGGGGTCATCGCGAACAACGGCGTCCTCTTCCCCGAGTCGGCGCGGAAGGGCGCGCACTTCGTGATGCTCTGCGCCCAGCAGCGGATCCCGCTCCTCTTCTTCCAGAACATCACCGGGTTCATCGTCGGCCGGCGTTACGAGCACGAGGGGATCGCCCGGGATGGCGCCAAGATGGTCGCGGCGGTCGCGGTGGCGCAGGTGCCAAAGATCACGCGTGATGATCGGGGCCAGCTATGGCGCGGGGAACTACGCGATGTGCGGCCGCGCCTACGACCCGCGATTCGTCTTCTCCTGGCCGACGCACCGCATCGCCGTGATGGGTGGCGAGCAGGCGGCCGGCGTGTTGACCGATATCCGTCGTGACAGCGCGCGGAACTCGGGAACCGAACTCGACGAGGCAAGACTTGCCTCGGTCCGAGCGAGGTGCATGCCCGCTACGAAGAAGAGGCGAGCCCGTATTTCGCTACCGCTCGGCTCTGGGACGACGGCATCATCGATCCACGGCAAACGAGGCAAGTGGTCGGTCTGGCGCTCGCGACAACGTTGAATGCGCCGATCCCAGCGACTGACTATGGAGTCTTGAGGATTTGAGGGAATTTGATTTGTCTCCCAGCTTTGCCTGTAAGTGCGTTTGCGCGGAACGGCCCTCACCCGCCGCAACCCTCACCCGGCGCTTACGCGCCGCCACCCAGGGGGCCTGATGCGCAGGGAGAAGGTCCGAAGCCTGCCACCGCCACCCATCGTCACCCTGAGCGTCCCTCCCTTCCGTCATCCTGCGCAGAGGCGGAGCCGCCCTCCCCGTCATCCTGAGCGGAGGCGGAGCCGGAGTCGAAGGATCTCGCTCATCGCAGAGCCTAGGTAACGGCAGGGCGAGATGCTTCGCTGCGCTCAGCATGACGGAAGGGGAGCGCTCAGAATGACGAGGGGAGGGCGGCGCCAGATTGGTGGGTAGGTGCACAGCACGCTCCCCTCTCCCGGGCGCGGGAGAGGGGTTGGGGGTGAGGGAACTTTTGAGAACTCAAACAAAGGCAAGTTGAATCAATGAGCTCCTCGACAACCGATCTCAAGATCGTTCGGGATGGCCCGGTTCTGCGTTTGACAATGAACCGGCCGGAACGGAGGAACTCGCTTTCCCGGGCAATGGTTGCCGAGATGCATCGCGAGCTGTCGTCAGTCCGGGAGGGCGATGGAGTCCGGGTTGTTGTCTTCGCGGGCGAAGGGCCTGTTTTCTGCTCGGGGGCTGATATCGGGGAGTTCCTCGAAGCAGCTGAAAGTGGCAAGGCGGTGGACGATGCCGAAAAGGTTGCCGCCTTCTTTGCGGCGTTCGGCGAGTGTCCGGTGCCGATTATTTCGCGAGTGAACGGCTCGGCGTTTGGCGGTGGCGTCGGAGTCGTTTGCGTATCCGATATCGTCATCGCGGCCGACGACGCGAAGTTTTCGTTGAGCGAGGCTCGCATCGGACTGATTCCCGCGGTGATTTCGCCCTATGTTCTTGCCGCGATTGGTGAGCGCGAGGCGAAGGCGAGAATGCTGCTTGCCGCGTCGTTCGACGCTCAAGAAGCACTGCGCATCGGACTGGTCCATGCGGTTGTTCCCGCCGGCGATCTCGATGCCACGGTTGAAGGAGCCGTCGCCGATATCCTGCGGGGAGCGCCCGGCGCGCTTTCGTCGATCAAACGATTGCCGCAGCAGCTGCGGTCGCTCGATGCATCGGCAGCGCGGTCGCTGACGACCCGACTCCTCGCCGAGCGACTGGCTGATTCCGAGACGCAAGAAGGATTGAAAGCGTTCATCGAAAAGCGTCCACCCGGGTGGGTGCCTTAGTGAGCGATCGGTCACCGAGATCTCTCGTAGGCAAGCGCGTTGCGATCGCGAATCGGGGCGAAATCGCCATCAGAATCGCGGCGACTTGCCAGCGGATGGGCGCCATCCCAGTCTTGCTCCTTGGCGACCCTGATCTGGACGGCTATGCCGCGCGGCAAGTCGGTCGAGTCGAACGCATAGGCGAAGCGGGAGCGGAGCTTGATGTCGCGCGCGTTGTCTCTGCGGCGCTGCGCGCTGACGCCGATTTTGTTCATCCCGGATATGGATTCCTGAGCGAACGAGCGGACTTCGCCGAAGCTTGCCAGGAGGCGGGTATTCGATTCGTCGGACCGTCGGCCGAAACGCTCCGGCTCTGCGGCGACAAGCTCGCGACCCGCGCTGCCGCTGTGCGGGCAGGGGTCTCGGTTCTTCCGGCGAGCCCTCCTCTGACCGATGACGCATACGCGACGATGACTGCCGCCCGCGAGATTGGATATCCGCTGCTGGTGAAGCCGTCCGAGGCAGGCGGTGGGCGTGGTTTGCGCCTGGTCGCGACCGAAGCGGACTTGGTCGATGCCATCGCGGCGTCTCGTCGAGAGAGCGGGCCCGTTGGCGAACTCTATCTCGAGCGCGCGCTGATCGCGCCGCGCCATGTCGAAGTGCAGGTCATCGGGGACGGTCAAACTACGCTTGCGATTGGCGATCGCGATTGTTCAGTGCAGCGACGCCATCAAAAGGTGATCGAGGAAGCGCCTGCCCCAAATGTTGACGATTCTCTCCGTGCGGTGCTCCACGACCACGCCCGGCGAATCGCGGTCGAAGTCGGACTCCGCGGCATCGCGACCTGCGAGTTTCTGCTTGGTCAAGACGGTACGCTTGCCTTTCTTGAGGTGAATCCGCGGATTCAGGTCGAACATCCGGTGACTGAAATGGTGACCAGGGTCGATCTGGTCGAGTGTCAATTGCGACTCGCAGCCGGAGACGCGATACCGATTTCGCGAGTTGAGTCGCGAGGACATTCGATCGAGGCACGGGTCTATGCGGAAGACCCGGCCAATCGATTTCTTCCATCGGCGGGAAAACTTGAGGTTGTCTCCTGGCCGGTATTGCCATACGTGCGCGTCGACGCGGGCTATGCGTCGGGCGATGTCATACCGTCGTCCTACGATTCGATGCTGGCGAAGGTCGTCGCGCATGGCGCCGATCGAGAATCGGCACTGGAAGCACTGCGGACCGCATTGAAACGCACGATTGTCGCGGGGTTGCCGGCCAACCTGACGTGGCTGCTTGACCTCCTGAATGACGACGCGGTCAAGGCGGGACGAGCGTCAACACAGACGGCGAGCGACGTATCGCAATCTATTCCAGGTCGCCGGCTTGCTGTCGCCGCTGGTGTGGCGCACACACTCGATCGCTCTCGGCAATCAGCATCGGATCCATGGACCGCCGTTGGACCGCTCCGGCTCACTGGCGCGGCCACCGTCGCATTCCATGGTGACGACTGGGAAGAACAACGCAGCATGCAACAAATTTCGGGCGCATGGAAGCTTGAGAGCGATGGCGAGGTTTCGCCACTTCGTTGGTGGCGTGATGAGCAGGGTATTTGGACGGTCAATCTCGCCGGCGAAGTGGCACAATTTGCGATTGTCGTACGCGACGACACTGTCGAAATCGCTGGAGATGGCGGCCGCTGGCTTATGCGGCCGGGCCGAAAATCCACCCAAAAAACAACGCGACAACAGCGAGCAACTGACGGCCTCGTTCGCGCACCGCTTCCCGCAAAAGTGATGCAGATTCACGCCTCACCGGGCGATCACGTCGAGCAAGGGCAGCCACTCGTCACGCTGAGCGCGATGAAAATCGAGCTCATCTGCGATGCGCCAGCGACGGGCACCGTTGAGGCGGTTTCATGTGAGGTCGATCAGCTTGTCGCCGCAGGAGCCGTTCTTGTCAAGTTGATAGTTAACCCTCAATAAGTGAAGTGGTAGTTGCTGGCAACAACAATGGTCTTGACGACCATGAGGATCGTTGCTAACCCACCCCGGGTTGAAACTCTTGGCTCATGAAACAGAGCGTCTACGAGGCAAAACCCGAGGTGCGTATTTCAGTTCCGTTGTAGGGGCGCACAGCTTGTCATCAGTTCCAACGAATTGCGGATAACGGTCGAATCCGGGGCCGGTGGGTGCGGCGTTCCCGCCGGCGTCGCCCGCACGGCGGCGGATCCGCTGGTCATGACAGCCGTGACCTCCACACAGCTGGGCGCCCAGCTCGAACCGGTGCTGATGGACTTGGTGCGCGGGCGCGAACCGACGCGGCCGGGGGGGACCGGGGCGTCCCCCCTTGCGGGCGGCCACGGTGCTGTGGGCGAGCCTGACGATCGGGGTGCTGCGCGGGGTGCTGCGCCAGTTGGCCAGTTGGCCATCTGGCGGCTGGTGACCGACCAGGGCTGGTGGCGCGAGCGGCACGTCTGGGTCAGCGATGAAGCGGTCTCCCAGCGCCTGGCCGTGGACGGACCCAGTCCGCTGGCCGACCTCGTTGCCCAGTTCAGGCCGGTGGTGGCCGCCCGCGTGGAGGCGCATGAGGCGCATGCCGACCGCACGCTCGCCCCGGTGGCCACCGACGTGGTGGTCCGCGAGGAGACGACGCTGGAGCCGGGGGCGCGCACCTGGTCGCCCTTGCGCGGGCTGCCGGCAGGTGATCACCGCTTGCTGCCCGGCAAGCTGGCTGGGGGCTTCGATGGGCGGCGCCCGCTCTGGCGCACACTCGACCATCTGCCCACCCCGCACCAAAACGAGCAGGTCGCCGCCCGCGACCTGGTGGCGGCCTTGGTCCCGGGCACGCTGATTCTGGCCGATCTGGGGTATTTCAGCTTCGCCTGGTGCGACGATCTGACGGCGGCGGGGCCCTTCTGGCTCTCGCGCCTGCGCGCCCAGACCAGCGCTCGGGTGGCGCCTGTCTTCTCCGCCCAGGGCGCCACCTTCGCTGGCTTGGTCTGGTTGGGTGCCGACCGCGCCGATCGGGCCACGCATCTCGTGCGCTTGGTGCGCTTCCGGGGGGGCAAGACCACCCACGCCTAGGTGACCACTGTCACCGATCCTCGGCAGTTTTCGCTCCCCGCGATCGCCACGGGGTATGCCCGCCGCTGGGACATCGACTTGGCGGTGAACCTGGTCAAACGGGCACTGGGCCTGGCGCGGTGGTGGTCGGCCAAACCGCAGGTGATTGCCCCCCAACTGTGGGCGGTGCTGCTGCTCGCGCAGCGCCTGCAGGTGCTGCGCCGGGAAGGGGCGGCCGCGGCCGGGGTCGATCTGTGCGCCGTCTCCTTGCCGCGGCTGGTGCGCTACCTGCCGCAGTACGCCGCCTCCCATGACGATCCCCTCGCCGTCTTTGGGGCCGCTGGCCCCAAGCGCGGGTTCATTCGCCCCTCCCGGCGCGTGCAGCCGTCCGCGCCCATCATCCCGTGTGACCACTTGACCGCTCCCCCACCCAACCTGCCCACGACCCAAGTCCCGCGCCCCGCCGGGCGCAACTGTGGCCCCAATCGTCCCGATCGGAGGAATGAGTTGGAGCAGATGACAGCTTGTGCGCCCGGGATCGACGATGGCTTGATTGCAATCTGGAACAGCCGCGACCATAACGCGGGCGTACAAGCCGTACGCCCCTACGAATACCCGAGGCCGCCTCCCATACTTAGAACGGCGGCGAGTCGCTACGTGTTGGGAACTTCTGAGACGAGAACCCACTCGTTGCCGTCTGGGTCGTCAAAGGTCGCGAATCGGCCCCAGGGTGCGGTTTCGGGTGCGCTTTGGAACGCAACTCCCTTCGCTTTCAGCTCCTCGTACGATTGATCGGCATCGTCACAGCTCAGCACGATGCCTTTGAGGCTGCCTGCCGGCATGCTGGGGAACCAGTTCACGAGGGTCAGCGCGGCTTCGCCGGTTGGCGGCTTGACTTCGATCCATCGTAGCTCGCCTTGTGGTTCGTCGGCGACGAGATTAAAGCCGAGCGTGTTGAGGTAAAAGTCCTTCGCCCGCTCCTGATCTGAGACCGGAATCGAAACGATGCTGAGCGATCGAATTCCCATGAGAAATCTCCTTGACTTAGGGTGTCTCCTCTAGCTGGGGCGATAATTCGACACCTCTTGTCGAACTGTACCCATCCTACACAGCGAAGCGTTACCAAGAAAGGTGCATGCGCGTCTGATTTCGGAAACGGCGCGAAACGGGCATTATTGGGGAGATTCACCGTAGAATAATCGCGGGTCGTTTCCGATTGCTGATGGCAGCATCGTCCTTCCATTTTGAGATGTTCGCCGGCGTCGACCGTTGCAGCGGTGGCGTTCGTGGTTCCACACAGCAATCAGCAATCACGTTCGAGGAGGATCTCCCCGCTCGATGACTTCGCCCTTGCACAAGGCGATGACAAGCGCCCGCATGGCGCGCGCGCTCGGTCCGCGCAGATTTGCCTCACGCGCGGTTCTAACCGCTCGACTACAAGGCGGTTCGCTGCAACGCGAATTGCCGTTGATGACCTGGGATGAGTGCCCACTCGCGACGGTTCTCATCGATCCTGCGCTTGCCAAATCCGAGGCGTATTTCGAATATCGCCGCGAGGATGCGCCGGACTTTTTCTTTGATCCGGTCTCTCGGAGTGGCGCCCGCGGTCGGTTTTCTACTTGGGATGAACACACGAGCCCGATCGCGGCCGCCGACGAGGTTCTGAACGGGACACTACGCTTTTTTTCGCGTACACCAGCTTCGCTCGGCGACCCGCCGAATTGGCATCGCGATCCGTTCACCTGCGAATCGTGGCCAGCGGACGTTCATTTCGCCAACATCGATTTCAACCACGGCGATATCAAAGTGATCTGGGAGGCGAACCGTTTTGGCTTTGCCTATCCCCTCGTTCGTGCCTTCTGGCGATCCGGTGATGAACGGTACGCCGAAGGCTTTTGGCAACTCTTCGAACAGTGGCGCGCTGCCAATCCGCCGAATCAAGGACCAAATTGGAATTCGGGCCAAGAGACGAGTATCCGCCTAACGGCCTGGGTGTTCGCTCTCTACGGATTTCTCTTTGCCGAGGCGACGACCCCGGCGCGAGTACGAGCGATGGCCGAGGCGGTCGCGGTCAGCGGACGGCGGATCGAGGCAACGATCGATTACGCCGTAAGTGGACAGACCAGCCAGGGTATCAGCCAGGGCACGGCCCTCTGGACGATCGGCGTGCTTTTTCCGGAACTACGAGCCGCAAGACGCTGGCGGGAATCTGGCAAGTTGACGCTGGAACGGCTGGGCCGCGAGTTGATCTATGGCGATGGGTCGTTTGCGCAGCAGTCGCTCAACGATCACCGGATGATGCTCGATTTGTATCTCTGGTCGATGCGGTTAGGTGAGATCGCCAACAAGCCCTTCAGCCGGGAGTTGATTGAGCAAGTTGGACGCGCCGCGGATCTGCTCTATCAAGTGCAAGATGAGGTAACCGGGCGAGTCCCCTGCTATGGCGCGAACAACGGATCGTTCGTTCTTCCCCTGAGCAACGCGGGCTATCAGGATTTTCGGCCGATCGTTCAGGCTGCCCGGTATTTGACAACGCGGACAAGGACATTCGATGCCGGACCATGGGACGAGCAGCTCTACTGGCTCTTCGGCGAGCGAGCTGTAGCCTCGGAGGTCGTTCCCTTTCCTCGGGTTGAGTTCCAAGCCCGCGACGGCGGGTACTTCACCTTGCGGTCGGAGGTCGGATTTGCCTTTGTCCGGGCGGCTGAGTTCCGCCATCCGCCGGGCCACGCGGACCAACTTCATGTCGATCTCTGGTGGCGAGGGATCAACATCGCGCTCGATCCCGGTTCGTATAGCTTCAAGACGCCGGCGCCGTGGCATCATGCCCTTGCCCCGACGCTCTATCACAACACGATTTCCATCGATCTCCAGAGCCAGATGGATCAGGAATCGAACTTTCTCTTTCTGCCCTGGTGCCGGGGTGAAACGCGTCGAGTGGCTCGCACCGCGACCGGGCAGATTTCTTATTGGGAAGGGAGCCACGACGGGTATTTCCGCCTCGCGCCAGGCGCCAGTCACCGGCGAGCGGTTGTGCGACTCGGCGACGAACATTGGGTCGTGCTCGATGAGGTGCGCAGTCGTGAGCCGCACATGTGCCGGCTGCATTGGCTGTTGGCTGATTGGCCCTACGAAATGCACATCCGCGAGCAGAGCGGCGATCTCGGCGAGGCAGTCACTCTCCGCCTTGAGACCCCAGCTGGTCCGTTCTCGATTCACGCCCAGTCGCGACAAGCACCGTCGCGAATCTCTCTTGTCCGGGCGGATCCATTTAGCGCTCGCGGCTGGCGCTCTGCTTTCTATCAGCACAAGGAACCGGCGCAGTCACTCAGTCTCATGCGAAATGCGGCGATCGTACGGTTTTGCACCGTGTTCGGTCCGAATGGGTACGAGGTCGAGATTAGTCCGGGTCTCGTGCGGGTCCGCGATCACGGCCTCGACGCTCAAATCGTGAGCGCAAACGACAGCCGCCTGCTGGTCGCGAGTGTCAACCTCCGCGGGAACGTCTCGGACCGAATGGAATTGCCCCGGTAGCGTCGCGATCGAGGGCGAATCCCTCACCCGGAACAACGCTCACCCGGCCTTCGGCCACCTTCTCCCGCGCGATACGGGAGAGGGTACGGAGTGATCGCATCCCGCTACCTTGGTCATTCTGAGCATCCCTCCCTCTGTCATGCTGAGTGGTCTGTCCCGCGTCATATGCCTTGTTCGCGGCGCGGTTGTCGTGCTTCGTCGCTGCGCCCGGCGGGCGCCCGCCGGGCGCAGCGACGGGCGTTCCTCCACTGCGACCAATCTCGCGGGACAGACTACTGAGCGGAGGCGCAGCCGCCCTCCCCGTCATCCTGAGCGGAGGCGGAGCCGCAGTCGAAGGATCTCGCCGCTCGCAGCACCGGGGTAAGGCAAGGCGAGATGCTTCGCTTTGCTCAGAATGACAAGGGGGCACCCTCGACGCATCCTAGGACTTCTCTGCTCCGGTTTCGTGCTTACGGGGGATGGCGTCGCGCGAGCCGGCGGGATATTGATGGTCATGACGCGATTCACGTTTGCATGGACTTCGGGCAAACCTCGCGTCGCTTCGTAAAAGCCTGATGTCGAAGTTGGGAAATGATGGAACGACCGACTGAGCCGATCTGGATTTTTGGGGCGGGTGGCCACGCCAAAGTTGTCATCGAAGCGATCCGGGAGGCGGGCAATTTCGAGATCGGCGGAATCCTCGACGACAACGTCAACCGCCACGGCACGACGCTGCGCGGCATCCCCGTCGTCGATGGCATGACCCCCGAAGCGATCGCGCAACATGATGTGATATTCGGCGTGATTGCGATCGGTGACAATCGGACTCGGGCGAAAATCGCGGGGAACCTTCACGGACTCGTATCCTGGCAGACGGTTATTCACCCGCGCGCGATCGTCGATTCGGCTTCGATCATAGGAGAGGGAACCGTCGTTTGCGCGGGGGCGGTTGTTCAGCCGGAGACGAACGTCGGCAGGCATGCCATCCTCAATACTTCCTCCTCAGTTGATCACGATTGTGCCGTCGGCGAATTCGCCCACATTGCTCCGGGCTGTCACATTGCCGGCGGAGTGAAGATTGGCGACGGCGTGCTGGTCGGAATCGGGTCGAGCATTATTCCCGGTTGCAGTGTCGATCAGTGGTCGATCGTCGGGGCGGGCGCAGTCGTCGTTGGCAATCTTCCAGCAAAGTGCGTCGCGACGGGAATCCCCGCTCGTGTGACGAGGCGGATCGATAGTGTTCGCAAGGATCCGGCTGCCAAACGGTTCACCGCCCAGAGGTTCAAGCGCGGGCTTGACCTGACTGCGGCATCGATTGGCGTCGTCTTACTCTCGCCGATCATGGTGGTGGTCGCACTCTTCATCGTTGCCACCATGGGCCGGCCGATCTTTTTCCGGCAGCCGCGCCCTGGGCGACATGGCAAGCCCTTCACTATCCTGAAGTTCCGCACGATGAGTGACGCAGTTGGTGAAAACGGACAGCTGCTGCCAGATGGCGAACGCTTGACAGCCGTTGGCTCGTTGCTGCGCAAGACGAGTCTCGACGAGATTCCCCAACTACTGAACGTGGTGAGGGGTGATCTCAGTCTCGTTGGGCCGCGGCCATTGCTCATGCACTACCTATCGCTCTACTCGCCAGAACAGGCGCGTCGACACGACGTGCGCCCCGGCATTACCGGCTGGGCTCAAGTGAATGGCCGAAACTCATTGAGCTGGGAAGAAAAGTTTGCGCTCGATGCCTGGTACGTCGACAACTGGTCGCTCCGGCTCGATCTCCGCATCCTTGTCCGCACCGTCCTCAAAGTCTTCCGCCGCGATGCCATTTCCGCCGCCGGTGTCCCCACCATGACCGCCTTCACCGGTGGGATCGAAGAAGCGGCGCGATAGCCCCAGTTATTGCCTCGTTTACAAGCTCCGCGACCGGGCGTATGCTCGCTCCCTGATGAAGAGCGAAATCACGACGAGGTAGCAACATGAGCACGAGCGATCCCCACAACACCGCCAGCATTGCCATCGGCACGCCAGTGATTGCGTTCAATGGCGACGAATTGGGTCTTGTGCGCGAGGTATACCCGCATTACATCCTGGTGCATCACAGCGGGGAGCACACCGATATGGAAGTGCCGGTTCACGCGATCCAAGGCTTTGAGGATGGCAAGCTCCGCGTCTCGGTCAACCGCTGGGCGGTGACCGACGTTGACGACGAAGAGTCATTCCACCGGCAGGGCGAGGAGACCTAGGCGCGGGCCGCCACTTTACAGGCTTGCCCCGCCCTCGTATCCTCCCGCTCCCGTCATTCGGGCAAGTGAAGAGCTCCCGCGTTCACTCCATCACTGCACACCTTCAACGGTTTACTAAGAACGATTTGTTTTCCGGCGTGTTCGCTTAGATCGATCGCCCGAGCTGGAGGCGCCCCGCGTGGCGGGCGCATCGCTCCCGCGGGCGGCCTGTTTCTGCGAGTCTGCCGATGCCTCGCTCGCTCCACGTGCTTTTGTTTCGCGCCGGTCATTGCTGCCGTTGCCCCTCCCACCCGCACCGGCAGCGCTGGACACCGGTCGCACCGTCTCAGGGTTCAATGCGTGAGGCAGTACATCCTCGGCAGAGTCCGCAAAGATGAACGACAGTTTCTCGCGCAACTCGGCGGGAACATCTTCCAGATCGCGCTCATTCCGGCGCGGGAGAATGACCGTCTTGATTCCCGCCCGTTGGGCGGCGAGGACCTTCTCGCGAACGCCTCCAATCGGTAAGATCTTGCCCCGGAGCGTAATCTCTCCGGTCATCGCGACGTCGCTGCGCACTGGTCGGCCGGTTGCAAGTGAGGCGAGCGCGGTTGTCATCGTGATCCCGGCCGATGGCCCGTCCTTCGGAATAGCGCCCGCGGGGACGTGGATGTGGACGGCTTTTCCTTCGAAGACGGCAGGATCGATGGCCAAAAGTTCCCTGGCGTTTGAACGCACATAGGACAGGGCCGCCTGAGCACTCTCGCGCATCACGTCGCCGAGCATTCCCGTGAGGATCAATCGTTCATCTGCGCTCGGCATCATGGTTGCTTCGATGAAGAGGACATCGCCGCCGGTTGGAGTCCACGCCAAACCGGTCGCAACGCCGGGGCGATCGGTGCGCTCCGCGACCTCGTCGAAGAAGCGGGGCCGGCTGAGATACCCGGTGACGCTCTCGGCCGTTACGTTGACGCCGCCCGGTTTCCCCTCGGCGATATTACGCGCGACTTTTCGGCAGACCGTCGCGATCTCTCGCTCCAAGCCGCGAACACCCGCTTCGCGCGTGTAACCCCGGATGATTGCCTGAAGCGCCTCGTCCTCGAATGAGATCTCCTCTGGCTTAAGCCCGTGTGCCCGGACTTGCTTGGACACGAGATATTGCTGGGCGATTTGCACCTTCTCTACGTCCGTGTAACCAGACAGCGGAATCACTTCCATGCGGTCGAGAAGAGGAGAAGGAATGGTGTCGGTTGTGTTCGCGGTCGCGATGAAAAGGATCTGTGAGAGATCGAAGGGCACGCCAAGGTAGTTGTCGACGAAAGCGTGATTCTGGGCGGGATCGAGAACTTCGAGCAACGCCGAAGATGGATCGCCGCGCCAATCGGCGCCGACCTTGTCGATCTCATCGAGCATAAAGACCGGATCGCGAGCCTCGGCCCGCCGGAGGGCCTGGACGATACGGCCGGGAAGGGCGCCGATGTAGGTGCGGCGGTGCCCGCGGACCTCCGCTTCGTCGTGCACGCCGCCGAGACTGATGCGGACGAATTTCCGGCCAAGCGCACGCGCAATCGATTGCCCGAGACTCGTTTTTCCGACGCCTGGCGGGCCAACAAAGCAAAGAATCGGCTCGCGCGCGGCGCGATCGGTAGGCGTCTCATAGAGGAGATTTGGTTCGGGCTCGGGCTCAACTTCGCCTGAACCTTCAACATCGACGCCGACGTTCGCGGGAATCACACGCTCCGATTCCAGCGCTGCCTCACGTTCGAGTCGCAACTTGCGGACAGCCAGGTATTCGAGGATGCGATCTTTGATCTTTTCCAGGTCATAGTGGTCCTCGTTCAGGACGTGCTGAGCCCGCAAAACGTCGATATCGCCCCCGGTCAGCACATTCCAGGGAATGCTCACCATCCAATCGAGATATGTCCGGATAATGCCGTACTCGGGCGAAACCGCCGGGATCGATGCCAACCGGCCGAGCTCGCGCTCGGCCTCGCGGCGTGCTTCTTCCGGCAAGTGAGCCGCCTCGAGCTGTTGGCGCAGCTCCGCGACATCGCCCTCACCCTCGCCTTCGCCTAGCTCCTGCTGGATCGACCGCAATTGCTCACGCAGAAAGTAGTCGCGCTGCGTTTTGGTCATTCGTTGCTGGGTCTCGGCGGTGATCCGTTGGCTCAACTCGCGGACAGTGACCTCGTGCTGCAATAACTCGACGAGCCTCCGCAACTTCGCATCGACTGGATCGAGCTCAAGGAGTTCCTGTCGAACCGCGCGGTCGAATGGCACGGTCGACGCGACGAGGTAGACGAGCTGGCGTGGGTCGGTCAGGCTCTCTGCCGCGGCCGCAAGTTCATCCGACATCCCGTCGGCGAGCCCGACCAGCCGCCGGTAGAGATCGACTGTTGCGCGGCGCAGACCCTCGCTTTCGATCCCGGCGACGAACTGTTCGGGGGCGGGCTCGACACGGGCGACCAAATAGGGCTCGGTGGAGTCGATGTCGATCAGACGGATTCGCTCCAACCCTTGGACGACGAGGCGGAGAGCGCCGTCGCCGCCGCGCACGAGTTGGTGGATGATCGCCGCCGTGCCGATCTTTTGGAGATTTTCCGGATCGGGGGTCTCGATTTCGTCCCTCCGCTGAGCGACGAGCGCGACCAACCGGTCGCGGCGCATGACGTCGTCGATCAACTGAATCGAACTCGGCTGGCCGACGACGAGTGGAACAACGGCGAGCGGGAAAACGACAGTTCCGCCCCGCAACGGTAGGACCGGGAGAACGTCCGGGACCGCTACTTGCTCCGGAGCGCGGGGTTCTGCTTCGGCAACCATCGGTTCACCTCGCCTTCAGCTTAGAGATAGTCAATTGCAGGAGACCGCGCTCATAGCGGCTCTCGACTTGCTCGGCGTCGATCACTGCCGGGAGTCCCAGTTCGAGCCGGAACGGCCCTTGTCGGATTTCAGCCATGTGATACACGCCGCCCTCGTCTTCAGCCGGTAAGCGCCGGCGGCCCTCGACGACCAGCGCATCGTCGAAGAGCGTCAGATCCACTTCCTCGATATCGACGCCCGCGAGGTCGACGGTGACGACAAGCGCGCCGGCCGTTTCGTAAATGTCGGCAGCCGGACGCCAAGATGTCTGGGCAAGATGTACTCCCAGGTGCTCGATCAGAACGCTATTCCCGAGCGGTCGGGGTTCGCCCGCCGAGAGCACGAGGGCGTAGCGATAACTCATTCGACGGTAGCGCATCGCGTTAGGCTCCAATCATGTAGCGCTGCTTGGTTGCTTAGCCGCCGGCTGCCACGCACCTGCTGGAGGGCGGCGAGCACCTGGTCACGAGTGACACCTGCATCCCGCAGCACCTGACCAACCGGGCCGCGGTCTCCGGCGAGCGCAAGCAAGCAGTGCTCGGTCGAGACATAGTCGTCCTTGAGCTGCTTCGCCCCCGTTCCGTCGGCTTCGATCAACTTGCGGAATCGAGGGGAGACGTAGACCTTGGTCGTACCCTGGGCCTGCGCGAGACCTTCCAGCGCGGGCTCCAGACGGTCGAGGATTGTCCGCGGTTGGATTCCGAGCCGGCCGAGCAGGGCCGGCACAACGCCGCCCTGCTGGGTGACGAGGACGTAAAGAAGATGATCCGGTTCCAATTGCGTGTTGTGTCGCTCTTCCGCGAGGTGCTGGGCGGCGCCAAGCGCCTCTTGAGCCTTCTCAGTTAGCTTGCTGGGGTCCATTGTCTCCCACTACTCCGGCGGTACGCAGTCGAATCGCTATCGCCGTCACGGGCGAGATTGGTCGAGCAGGGCCTGCATCTCGTCGATTTGATCGAGGAGACGAAGGACGACCTCGACCCCGGCCAGATTGAGCCCGAGATCGGTGGTCAGGCGACGAATCTTGCGCAGGCGGGCGATCTCCGTCGTTTCAAGCACCAAACCGCCCCGCTCGTCCGGCGAGGCGTGCACGAGACCAAACTTGAGGTAGTGCCGAACCCGCGCCGGTGGCAATCCAGCGAGATTTGCCGCCACCTCAATCCGGTAATACTCCACCGGGCTGCTAGCCCCTAGAGTGCGTTCCATCGTTGCCTGCCTCACTGACGCCTGTCGCCTGTCGCGATCACTCGCTCGCCGCCGTGACATCCTCGGTCTCGTCGCTCGTTTCGAGCCGAGCGAACTCCTCGATCAGTTCGCGTTGGCGGTCGGTGAGCCGGTCCGGCAACCGGGCGTGCACCTCGGCATAGAGATCCCCGCGCGTGGTTCGGTCACGGAGCTGCGGCATGCCCTGCCCCCGCAACCGGAAGACCCGCCCGTCCGGTGTGCCGGCGGGAATGCGCAGTTCCAACGTGCGTCCGTCCGGCGTCGGGACATGGGTGATCCCGCCCACGAGGAAGGTTGCGAGCGGCGCCTGGATCGTGGTGCGCAGGGTGTCACCCTCCCGCGCGAACCGGGCATCAGGCTGCACCGTCACCGCCAGGTAAAGATCCCCCGCCTGGCCCCCGCGTTGCCCCGGGTTGCCCTGTCCGGCCAAGCGGATGCGTGAGCCAGTGGCGACGCCTGGGGGGATGGTGGCCTCGATCCGGCGTTCCGACCCGTCAGGCGCGCGGATGGTGAATTGGCGGGTGGCGCCGCGATACGCCTCGGGCAGGGTCACCGCAACCGGGTACTCGAGATCCGTTCCGGGACGTGGCCCGGCGGTTCGAGCCCTGCCCGCCGTCCGCGTCCGGCCCATGCCGCCGCCAAAGATTTCTTCAAAGAACTCGGAGAAGGGCTGGCGATCGCCGAAAAGATCCTCCAGGTCCTCTTCGTTAACCGTGCGGTAGTCGTACTGCGCGCCACCGCGGGGCTGACCCTGGGTGCGCTGGAACTCGTCCCAGGTGGCGTTAATGCCGGCGGCGCTGGCGGCCCGTTGCCAGGCTTCGTACTCGCGCCAGCGCGGTCCGAGCTCGTCGTAGGGCTTGCGCTTTTCCGGATCGGAGAGGACTTCGTAGGCTTCGGCGACCTGCTTGAAGCGTTCTTCTGATTCCGTGTCGTTGGGGTTGAGATCCGGGTGATGCTGGCGGGCCAGTTTACGGTAGGCGGCGCGAATCTCTTTCTCGCCCGCCGTGCGCGGCACCCCGAGGATGGCGTAGTAATCCTGAAAGTCCATCGCCACTGTTCCTGGTGTCAGGCGTCAGGCGTCAGGCGTCTGATTCCTGACGCCTGACGCCCGGCCCCTGATCCCCGGCTCTGGTCAGATTGTCGGCTACGACTCACCGCGAACGGCGTCCCAGGAACTGCGACCCACTTCGAACCAGTTCCACACCTGCCGGGCCTGCTCCGGCGTCCAGCCGAAGCTCTCGACGCGCCAGTCAAAGCCCTCGCGGTCTCCCTCGTCGAATTGACTTTCGAGCTCGCCCAATTGGGTTGCCGTCAATTCCCCGAGAATCGCGGGCCGGATGAGATCCGAAATGCCACCGCTCTGTCCAGTTTCCTGCTGATCCACGTGATTGCTCCTTTCATCGGTGAGCTAAAAACGATTGTCTGGTTATCTCCATACCGTCCTCTGGATCGGAAGTTGTCAGTGCGTCCGCCCGGGATTTGAACCCCGGGCTCAGTGTCGGATGTCGGCTCAAGCCGACTGGAGATCGGGATCCATTCTCCCGTAGGTCGTGTAGCGCCCGGCCGTCTGGTGACCACGGCGGTTCCAAATGGAGAACCGGATCGAATGCGCTCCCGGGCGCACGGCTGTGCATCACTACAGTTCGATTCCCAACCACCTCGTGGTGCTCCGTACCGCGCTAGATTTCGCGGAATTCGCGTTCGACGGAGCCTTCGTCAGGTGGAGGTGGCGGACCAGAACCGCCGTCGCTGGGCGTCCCGACCGGGGTCGCCTCGGCTTCCGCCTCCGCTGCCCTTGCAGCACATGGATCTCAACCTGCGATTGGATGTCCTCCGCAGTCGAAAAGTTTTCGCTCCTGCGAGTCGGGATTGTCGTGTTGCGCGGGATGAGGGGGGTCATTAAGCCGCCCTTCGTTTCGACGCCAAGCGAGAGTGGAGTAACGTCGAGGAGCAGAAAATCTTTGACTTCGCCCCGGAGCGCGCCGGCTTGGATTGAGGCGCCGACCGCGACGACTTCGTCCGGATTGACGCCCTTGTGTGGCTCCTTACCGTTGAAGAGTTGCTTAACCGTGTTCTGCTCGGCGGGCATCTGCGTCTGGCCGCCGCCAAGCACAACCTCGTCGATATCCGCGGCGGCGAGCCCGGCGTCCTTTAGCGCCTGCTGGTCGAAGACCATCCACCCGTGCGCCTGGCTAAGCGGATCGATCGTTGCATCGGCCCATTTTGTCGTCTTGAACTCTGCTTCCGATCCGGGTTCGTGCAGCACGACGAACTCCTCTCCGTTCACACGGAGTCACTATCGTGGCTAGGGTTTGCCGCTAAGAGTCCAAGCAGTCGAACTGCTTGTCGCCGCCGCATCGGGTGACTGGCCAATGGTGGTTGGCCGCCGTGTCGCGAACAGATCGGGCCGGGCGGCGAGAAATCGGAAGGCTTCGTTGACATCGGCGGCCGAGAGCAGGCCGACCACGCGGCCGCCGTTGTCGACTATCGGGATGGCCCGGGCGCCGCGCTCCGCCAGCCGTTGCTGCACGTCCATCAGGGGCTCCGTGGCCAGCGCCTGCGGAAACTCGCGCCGCATCAGCGACCCGACTGGGGCGTTCGGCTGGTCATGCAGACCGCGGACAAGGTCGTCCACGGTCAGCAGGCCCACGGCCCGGCCATCGCTGTCGACAACGGGAAAGTCAGCCTGGGCTGAGCTCAAGGTCAGCTCGATAGCGCGGGTCGCCGGATCCTCCGGCATCAGCACCTGTGGTTGGCGGGTCATCGCATCGGCGACGATGATATTGCCGAAGACGTTGCGGACCATGACTTGGCGGCCTTCAGCCTCCCCACCGATCCAGATAAAGATGGCGATGAAGATGAGGAAGAAATCGAGACTGAGAAATCCGATTAGACCGAAGAGAAGCGCGAACCCCTGGCCTAAGCGGACGGCGATCTCCGTCGCGCGCCGGTAGTCCATGCGGGTCGCCAGCGCCGAGCGAAAAATACGGCCGCCATCTAACGGGAATGCCGGGATGATGTTGAAGATGACCAGCCAGATATTGGCCGCCGTCAGGAAGGCCAGCATGTTGCTCCAGTCCGCTTCCCGCAACGAGTCGCTGAGGTTGGCGGGCGTAAGCAGGGATGTCTCTCCCAGGATGGCCCCGATGCCAATCAGCACGATCGCGATGGCGACGTTCACCAGCGGTCCGGCGATGGTGATCGCGAACTCCTGCCGGGGGTTTTCAGGTATCTCTTCGAGGGACGACACGCCGCCGATCGGCAAGATGGTGATATCGCGTACCTGGAACCCATAACGAAGGGCGACCAGACTGTGGCCGAGCTCGTGGAGGGTGACGCACACGAAAAGGAGCAGGGTGGCGACCACGCCGAAGCGGCTCCGCGCCAGCCCGCGTCGATGCTGGCTCCCCAATAGTAGGCAGCCCAAATGAGGATGAGGACAAAGGTGGCATGAATGCGAATGTCGATGCCCTTGACACGGAGTACCTTGACCGACCAGCTCACGGCGGCCGCTCCCTTCGGTTTATGTAGGCCGGACCTCGATCAGGTTCGTGACGCCAACCACTCTTTTGATTTTGCGGGCAAGGTTTTCCGCTCCCTCGCGTTCGAAGCGCCAGTCGGTTTCGCCTTCGAGGGTGGTCCAGGAGTTTTTCACAGATAGTTTGTGTCGACTGTGGGGTACGAGCATGTTCCGCTCGAGCGCGTGGGCGCCGTCACCAGCTTCATGACTTCGCCAGCCTCGAGCGCACGCGAAATCTCGTGCCCTAATGAGCGAATGCGTTCGACGGAATCGATTGCTGCCATACTCGAAACTCCTCGTCACGCTCGCTCCGTCACGCTCGCGTTACCGGGTGTCGGCCAGCGCGGCCCGTGAAATCGCGAGGCCAAGCGTGTCGAAATCCCAGGAATCGTCGTGGCGTACGCCATTGATAAAGAAAGTTGGCGTGCCGTTGACCCCGCTCCGCACGCCGCTCATGAAGTGCGCGCGCACCTTTTCGGCGTGGGTTTCTTCGGTCAATTCCTTGGCAACGCGCTCGGCCTCGAGGCCGAGCGCAGCGGCATAGCCGACCAGATGGTTATCGTCGAGGGCCTTCTGGTGGGTGAACAACTGCTCGTGCATCGGCCAGAACGCGCCCTGGGCGTCGGCGGCTTCCGCCGTTTCGGCGGCGTGCTCGGCGTGCGGATGAATCTGCGTCAAAGGAAAGTTGCGGAAGACGAACCGGAGCTGGTTGCCGAACCGCTGCACAATCGCCTCGACAATCGGATACGCCTGCCCGCAGTAGGGGCATTCGAAATCGCCATACTCGACAAGCGTGACCGGCGCGGTGGCCGACCCTCTAGTGTGATCATCGGCATTCACCGGTACGGACAGGACCGCGGCTTCAAAGCTCTGCATCGTTCACTTAGCTCCTGTGTTGACGGGCGCTCGCCGGTGTTTCCGACATGAGTTCTAGGGCGCGGAGGATGCCGTCCGCTCCCGGATTGACGCCGATCGGCGAAATGTAGCTCCAATTGATGACGCCCTCTTCGTCCAGCACGAACAGCGCCCGTTCGCTGGTTCCGTCATGACTGCGAAAGACGTCGTACGCCTTCGCCACGTCCCCTTTCGGCTCGAAATCGGCCAGCAGCGGAAATCGCAGATGGCGAGATTCGGAGAACGCGGTGTGACACCACTTGCCATCGACCGAGATGCCGAGCAACTGCGCGTTGTAGCGGTGAAACTCCGGCAGAATCTCGTTGTAGAGCGCCATCTGATCGCCACAGACGGGACTCCAATCGGCGGGGTAGAAGGCGAGGATCACCGGCTGCCCGCGGAAGTCGCTCAACGACACCGTCTGATCCGGCGTGGAATAGAGGGTGAATTCGGGGCCCGTCGTGCCGGGAGGCAACGCGGACGTTTTTCGCGGCGGGGCCGGGGATGCGGCGTGGCGATAAGTTCCGTTTTCACGATCGTCGTGTGTCATCGTTTTTCCTTCCACAGTTGATATCACGATGGTGTCGCCGAGGGAGTGGTCGCACACGGAGCTTGACAAGTGCGCCCGTATCCTGGCGCATTGTCTCTCTGGAATTGACACTGCGCTCGGTTTCTGGTCGACCTTCTCGCCCGTGGGGTCCGGCCAAGAGAACAGCGCCATTCGCTTGTTGAGGCGAATGGCGTATTCGGCAGATCAAGAGATCGCACAGCCCGTACCACCAATCTCCGACGTTTCGATGAAACGCATCGGGCTCGACAGACCAGGCGCCCCATTCCACTGGTCGTCCGCAAAGGAGAAGAGGAAATGTCGGCAGGAACCCGATTAACGACCGAAGCGCCGGCCAGGGTCGACAAACACACCTTCTGGCAGATCGACCCTCATCACAGCTTCGTCGAGTTCGCCATCAAGCACATGTTGTTCACCACGGTGAAGAGCCGCTTCACCGGCATCCACGGCACAGACTCGTCGCGGGGTTGGAGCATTTTCGTCGCCCTTCAACTATGTTTGATCTTCACTGGCGTGTGGTATTTTCGGCAACGCGGTCTGCTCTAATCACCGTCACGGCGAGGGCGCAACTCACTCGGCACGGTCTAGAATACGAAATGGTCGGACGTCAGGTCGCTACCTGATCTCGCGATGCCGAGTCGTCGTGGAATCATTTGGGTCTTGTGATATGCCAGGAGACGGACAATGAATGGTGTTCACGACCTCGGAGGCATGCACGGCTTCGGACCGGTCGTGCACGAGATGAACGAGCCTCTCTTCCACGCCGCTTGGGAGGCGCGGGTCTGGGCGATGGTTCAATCGATCCGCCAGCAGGGGTACTACACGATCGATGCGTCCCGCTTTGGCATCGAGAGTATCCCGCCCGCTGAGTACCTGCGGTCAACGTATTACGAACGCTGGCTGGCGTCGCTCGAATTCAACCTGAAAATCGAGGGCCTCCTAACCTGCGACGAGCTAGAAGCGGCCGTCGAGTATTTTCACCAGCATCCTGAAGCGCCCTTGGCCGAGTCCGCTATCGCGTCTCCGCCCGCGCCGAGGAAGCAACCAACATCGCCGCCACCGCCCGCGCCACGCTTCGCCGTGGGCGACGCGGTTGTGACACGCAACGTCCATCCGGTAGGCCACACTCGTCTGCCGCGCTACGCACGCGGAAAGCGCGGGGAGATTCAGATCCTCCATGGAGCGCACACCTTCCCCGACACCAACGCACACGGATTAGGCGAGCAACCACAGCCCCTCTATAACGTCCGTTTCGAAGCGCGCGAGCTCTGGGGCGACTCCGCCGAGCCGCGGCAGACGGTCTCCCTTGATCTATGGGACAGCTATCTCGAGCCTGCCCCCTCTTGAGCCTCTTGGGATACACCACCCGCACGAGACCTGCCTGAGAAAGGATGCGCCCGATGCCGTACGATCCCGACCAGGAACCCTACGTGGCGCTTCGAACCAAGGCGCTGGAGTCACTCCTAATCGAAAAAGGGCTGCTCTCGGCCGGCGCAGTCGATGACCGGATCAGTCAATACGAGCGCGATATTGGTCCGCTCAACGGGGCTCGGGTGGTCGCTCGCGCCTGGGTGGATCCCGCGTTCAGGGAGCGGTTACTCAAGGAGGGCAGCGCCGCGATTGCTGAACTTGGCCTCCCGATCAAACCTGCCTTTGGTAGTTGTCGAAAACACACCCGAGGTCCACAACATGGTGGTCTGCACGCTTTGCTCGTGCTACCCCTGGACTGTGCTGGGGTTGCCCCCGACTTGGTATAAAGACTTTGCCTATCGCTCGCGCGCCGTTATCGAGCCGCGCGCGGTCATGAGCGAGTTCGGGTTGGAGCTTGACGAGCAGGTTTCCGTGCACGTTTGGGATAGCAGCGCGGAAGTACGCTACATGGTGCTTCCGGAGCGGCCAGCCGGCACTGAGAACATGGCCGAGGAAGAGCTCGCGGCTCTGGTCACGCGTGACGCCATGATCGGCGTGGCCAAGGTGGGGGCGCCGGTCGACCGGCGCCTCCGCCACGAGGTGACGGTTAAGAGGCTGCGATGAGCGACCAGCGTATCGAGGACCTTGGCGACGACCTGGCGGTGCCGCGTAAAAACGGTGAGATGGTCTTCGCGGCCCCGTGGGAAGGGCGCGTTTTCGGAATGGCAGTCGCGCTCAGCGACGAACAGCATTACGACTGGAACGATTTCCGGGATCGTCTGGTCGCCGAGATCGCCGCTGCCGAGCAACATGGAGACACGTCGGGCTATTACGAGCGCTGGCTGGCGTCGTTTGAGCGCCTGTTACTCGAAATGGGGACGATTACCGCCGCAGAGCTCGATGGCCGCACCGCTGAATACGCCGCGGGCGTTTACGACGAGCACGAGCACTATGAAACGACCTCGGATGCCATCGCGAGCTTGACGCGGTCGCCCCACTCGTCCACAGCGCGGAACATCGTCTGGCGTGCCGACGGCGAGCCAATCAACGTCTTTCGGCGGCCGGGGCAACTCTTTGTCTGCGTCACCGGCTGTTGCTGCGGCCACACCGAGCGCGGGCATGCGCCGGTGCCGATCGAGCTTTACCATCAGGAATGGGCGCGGCGTCGCATACGCCACAAGGTGCATCTGTCGCTGGGAGGCTGCCTTGGGCCGTGCGCGCTCTCGAATGTGGCGCTGCTGCTCTTCGGCGGGCGCCAGGTCTGGTTCCATTCGATTACCGGCGACGAACAGGTGGTCGCGATCTACGACTACATCGAGGCGATGGTCCGCGCAGATCGGTACCTTCCACCACCACCTGCCCTTGCCCCGCAGGTTTTCGACGTCTTCGATTGGCCGTTGCCGGAATCCGAGCCTCGGCGAGACGAGCCGCCGTACCGCGACGCGCGTGCCGCCGATTAGGCCGTCCAGGCCCCGGGAGATGTCCGCGACCACTTCTGCGTTAGCATCGGTCTGGGCAAAATCTGACCTCGCACCCCTAGCGCGGCGCATGCTCGCGCGCTCGGGAGTGATTTCGTGAGAGCCAGTGGCTCCCCAATCGACAAAACGATAGGAAGGGTGACGCGTTGAGCGCTCGTCATGAAGACCGGGACGAGGTCTTTGGCCTCGTTAAAACGTTGTGCGAATTGCCGGGCCCAGTCGGGATCGAGGACGCGGTTCAAGATTGGATTGCCGAACGTTGGACGACCTTTTGTCAGGAAGTTCAGCGCACCAGAGTCAATAACGTTCTGGCGAAGGTTGGCGGCTCGGGCAAGCGGCTGTTGCTGATGGGTCACGCGGACGAAATTTGTTACATGGTCAAAAGCGTGACCGACGACGGATTCCTCCATATTTGGCCCTATTACGGCGATACCCGCGGCTATCCACCTAGGTGGATGGTGCCTCTGAACCAGCCAGCGCTCGTCATCACAACGAAAGAAAACGTCGAAGGGGTCATCGCCACGGCCAGCGGTCACGTTGTCGGTGGCCGTGAAAAGGCGGACTCGAAGTTCGATTGGAACGACTGGTTCGTCGATATCGGCGCGAAATCGAAAGCGGAGGTCGAGGCGAAGGGGATTCACGCCGGCTGCCGGGTGATCTGGAATCCGCTGGTGCGCCGGCTGGGCGAAAGCCACATCGTCGGCAAGGCGATGGACGACCGCGCAGCCCTCGCGATCGCCACGCTGGCCGGAGAAGCGCTGGCGAATCGCGATGATCTCGGCTACGAAGTCTGGCTGGCGTCGACGGTGCAGGAGGAAAACGGGCTCATCGGGGCATCGAGTGTGATCGATAGTCTCGACATCGATATCTGCATCAATCTCGACGTCGGGCTGACCGGCGATATTCCGGGTCCAGATAGGCGCGATTTCCCGTGCAAGCTCGGCGCCGGTCCGACGGTGGTCTATCAGGACAATAGCTGCCACTACTCATGGAAACTGAGCAACGAGCTCGTCGATCTCGCGCGCGACCAGAAAATCCCTGTCCAACAAGCCGTTTACCAAAACTACGGCAGCGACGGCGCGGCCCTCCTCCGCCGCGGCGCCGAAGTCGCCCTCCTCACCTACCCCACCCGCTATACCCACTCCCCGATCGAGACGGTCGATGTGACCGACTTACGGGCGTGTGTGGATTTGCTGGTGGCGTTTGCAAGTCGACACGCATGACGATTGAGGAGAGATACAGCGCCCGCGAAGAAATGCAGCGGGAGTATGAAGCGCCTGGGGACCTGATCGTGTTGTGCAAGACGTGCCACGAGCGCCATCACGCCGTGCTTGATACTGAGCCACCGTTCTAGGTTGCTCCGCCTGTTCGTTGAAGTGCTTGTGCGCTAGGTTTGTCTCTCTTGTCGATTCCGGCCAGTTTGGATTCGGGCAAATTGGGGCAGAGCGCACTCATACGACGATCTTTGCCAATCGTCTCATCAGTGATGAGGTTGACGATGCGCGTGAGCACCTGAACTGGATAGGGATCGTCAGTGACGAGCATTTCGGCGGGAGTCGTTCTCGATCAATCTGACAGGGTCCAACGCCTCTTGCAGTCGCCGGACCATTCCTCGTTTCACGAGCGCATCAATTCGATTGATGAGGTCCGGTTCCTCAGGAAGAAGCTGGAGCAACACCCTGTCGGTGACGACACGGAGCAGGGCAGCGGCTCCCCGTGGAGAGAGGTCCGAGATAGTACGCGTCTCCACAAAATCGGCATCGAATTCTTTGGGCATGGTGGGATGCGGCATCGGTCCTGAACTGGTTACCGGGAACCACAGTCTGCGCTTTTGGCGCCAATACGAACTTGTGTGCACATTTGTGTGCATTGTGTCTGGTGACTTGATCACCACGTCGGCAGACTAGAGATACCGGTTGGTCTGGCTCAATGAATCGCCGGAGACCGGAATTTAATGTGGTGATAGGGGGCACCTATGAGGTAGCGAAGGAGCGTAATGATGCGAAAGATGTTGATACTGGGAATGATGTTTGGGCTGTTGCTGGGGACCGGCTCCATACTGGGGACCGATTCCCCGGCTATGGCCGAGGATGACCAACCATGTAGCGAGCCGCGCTGGCACAACGGAGTCCAGATGTTGGTCCAGGACTGCGAAATGTGGCAAGGAGCCGTCCCCGTCGTCGCAGGCTTCGAGGGTGCGGCAAGTCAAAAAGTCGTCGGCGAACTCACCAGTGCGTCCGGCAACTGGTTTACCTGCCAACTCGCAGGGGCGTCCTATCAAGTGCCGGGAACGAACTACGTCAATCACTGGTGGGCAGCCACCATGGCCGACAATGATAAGTGGGGCTTCGTCAACGAGGCGTACTTTGCGGGCGGCGATAACAACGAGCCGGATGCCAAACTCGCGTCGTGCTCTGCAGCGCCTGCGGAGGGACCTGTCAAGGAGCCTGCCGAGGAACCTGTCGAGTATGAGTGGTCAGACTGCATTTGGGGCGAGGCGCCCGACGACTATGTCATTGCCACGTTTGACTCCAGGGACGGCAACACCTACACCCTCAACTGCCAGAACGTCCGCCATATCTATGAAGGCCACGGCTTCAACGAAAGCACTATCCCGTGCATTGATCACGTCCTGACCTCCTATGACTACAAAGGGCCGTCAGAGTCCGACCCGCGGAATGATCTCTTCAAGATCAGCAGCCAGCCCGTGCCGTTCGTTCCTGGCAATTTCATCAATGCATTCGTCGTCACCGATCGGACGAACCTACGTGTCGTGACCGCCTTTGTCGAACTGAAGACGGTCGAGCTCCTGCTCCCGTACGAGGGCGATCTCTGGGATGCGTGTGTCCCCGTTCCGACCACGGCCTAGAACACGACTTCATAAGTCGTGTCTGATCGGAGGCTAGCCCGCGACGGCAAAGAACCCCTCTGCGTAGGTGGCGGTGAGCGTGGCCAAAGTGTGCCTGTCACCGCCACCACCGCGTCGATGGTTCGTGCCGCCGCGCGACGCAAGGCGGTCTTAAGCTTGGCAAATGCCGGCTCAATCCGATTGAAATCGGAGGAGTTGGGGGCAGCGACAGGAGTTGGCAGCCCGTCGCCTCGATCAGCGCCCGCGCCAGGGCGCCCTTTTTGGACGCATAGATTGTCGAGGATCACGGTCTGGCCGGGTGGGATTCCTCCTTTCGCGCCATACTCCGGTAGACAGCACACGAAAGTGGCGCGAGCGCTGGGGCCCAGCGCTGATTCTTTGATGCTCGTTGATCGACTAGTTCGCAGCCATGACCTCGACATCATGCGCGGAGAGCATGACCGGCGGGAAACTGCGTTCCCTATCCGACTCACTACTCCCACTCCCCGATCGAGACCGGGGATGAGGGCGAACTGCGGGCGTGTGTTGAACTGGTCGTGGCGTTTGCGACCAGACAGCTGTAACTGGAAGGTTATGTCGAGCAGTAGGTAAAGATTGAAGCAGACTTTTCTTCAAGGAACGACGTAATTGGGCAGTCACCACCACAGGCTGATCCGTTGTAGCGCTCAGGGATTGGCGCGCAACATGGTCACAACTTCCGCGAGCGTCTTTGGCGCTCCGACGTTGCCGGGGAAGACTATATAAGGAAGTCCGGGGTACCGGGATTCGGGGCCGAGTCTCCATACCGGAACTCCTGGCCGAATCTGCCCGAGCACTATCGCTCGCCGGGCGTCGAGTGCCCTCGTGCCGATGTCGCTCGCAGTGATGCCCCCCTTGCCGACGATGAAACCGGGCGAGCGGTCGATGCCGCGGACGATTTCGACGAGCGCCTTCGATATCGTGCGGCCGATTTCAAGTTGATCGGTATCGACTTCGACCTTGCGAGAGGTGAAGATGACCGGCGTCAAGTTGCTATCGAGCGCCTCTTCGGCGCGTTTCTGGGCACGTTCGATGTCTCTCGTGCCATCGCCATCACCCCCAATGAGTTCTGCGACATCAATCTCGATGCCTACGGTTTGTGGCAAGGCCAGCAGATGCTCAAGCTGCTCTCTTGACCGGCGGACGTGTGATCCGACAACAACCATTCCCGAAACGAAGGCCGGCGCCTCGGCGCCAAGCAGCAATTCTCGAGTCAACAACGGGCGCTCGCCGATACCAGCCCGGGCGCGGACAAACGACGCGCCGGTTCGGTAGATCAAGCGTTTGCCGGCGGCCTCCGCCTGCAGGAGTCCGAGCGCGACGATGTGCAAGTCGGGATAACAGGTTGCATTGACGATAACCGGTTGCTTGTCTGAGAGGCTCATGAATTTGGACGCGACCCACTCCGAGCCACCATTTCGGATCATTTGAAGTGGCAGCGACGCGACATGAGACGCTGGGATTGCGCCTCCGGTCTTTTCCTCGACCCACTCCCGCAGGTTTGAATGCGTGTATCCAAACGTAACATCGCGGGCAAATTCACTTTCCGCGACTGGGACGAGTGTGTCTCCCTCCCGGATGTAATGGACATCGTCGATTGTGTACCGGCCTCCTTCGAAGAATGCGGGACAGATAACTACGCCGTCGACTTGACCGAGTACCGACGCGATGGCATCGGTTTCCGCCGGAAAGTGACCCCGCAGGGTTGAGTCGCTGCGACTCGCAATCGAGCATTTAACGCCGGTGCGACGCGATGCCGCTTCAAGCTGCAAGGTGATTTCCCGATTCAACTCAGCAGCGGCAGGCGCGCTCATGCTACGGGAGTTCGTCAATAAGAAGAAGAGCGAGGCGGGATTCGTCAATTCAGCAGCGAGCACCTCTTCGGACCAATCCGTCAGGACTGGAACATCGTGAACCGTCTGCACGCCGGTCGGATCGTCGTCGAATGCCACGATTTTTCGACCGGACTGTTCGACTGACGCGATGACGTACCGTTCGAGTTCTGGATCGACGCGTTCGCTGAGCAACTCCAACGGATCGGTCATGGTCATCGTCCTCCCTGCGAGCGATGACGAGCTTGCGGCTCGGCGGCGATGGAGAAGTGACTCGGCAAGATGTATCGACGGGATTGACATGTTTGTACATTTCTCATAAGGTCCCGCCGCTGGTCAACCAGTAAACCATTCAACCAGTGGAGCAACGAGACGATGACTCTGGTGCTCCGCCTCTTCCGGTCGTCGTACCATGTGCTTCAGACGGTGCGATCTGCGCGATCGGCCGGGCGGGCGAGCCGGAAGACATGGCCGGCATTGCCGTTTTTCTGGCGTCGGATGAATCGGCGTTCGCGACTGGTGCTCATTTCTTCGTCGACGGGGGGATCTCCGTCCGCTAGTCAGCTGTGAGGAAGTGAGGCACATGTTTCGAGTTGGACTGACCCGCGATTTCCTTAACGCCAACGGGGCAACCGGCTTCGGCGATATCGGCCTTGGTCTCCTTGACGGGAAACCAGGCGTCTCCCATGAGTTCCTCGCGGAATCGACCCGTGAGCTTCGGGCCGATCAGATTCGCGGCTATGACGCGTTGGCGGTTCTTGGGCCGCGGGTGACCGCGGAAACGCTTGAAGGCGCCGATCGGCTTGCCGTGATTGCCCGTTATGGCGTCGGCTACGACAGTGTTGACGTCCCGGCTTGCACAGCAAATGGAGTTGCACTGACGATCACTCCGGATGGCGTGCGGCGTCCGGTGGCGACAGTTGTGTTGACGTTCATCCTTGCCCTCACCCATCGCCTCTTCGATCAGGACCGAGCAACCCGCGCCGGCGAGGGCTGGACCCGCAAACTCGACTTGATGGGATACGGTCTTACGGGTAAGAAACTCGGTCTGATCGGCCTCGGCAACATTGGCAGCGAAGTTGTTCGCCTGGCCGCTCCGTTCGATCTCCGGCCAATTGCTCACGATCCGTATGTTGATCCGGCTCGGGCCGCTGAACTCGGCGTCGAGCTGGTTGATCTTGAAACCCTTTTGTCAACGGCTGATTTTGTG
Organism: uncultured Chloroflexia bacterium; assembly: GCA_963737985.1. Classification (GTDB taxonomy): domain Bacteria; phylum Chloroflexota; class Chloroflexia; order Thermomicrobiales; family UBA6265; genus CAVTUU01. The sequence continues at coordinate 512,155 of CAVTUU010000009.1, forward strand.
GTTGTCCTCTGCGCGCTCACGCCGGAAACCCGCCATCTGCTCAACGCCGACCGTTTGGCGTTGATGAAACCAACGGCTTTCTTAATTAACACGGCGAGGGGACCAATCGTCGACCAGGCAGCGCTCACGTTGGCGCTGACCGAACACCGAATTCGTGGCGCGGCGCTGGATGTTTACGAGCAAGAGCCAATTGATCCTAACGATCCGCTGCTCACGTTAGACAACGTGATCGTAACGCCGCACGCCCTCTGCTGGACCGACGAGTGGGCATTTATCACAGGCCGCAGCGCAATGGGGAGCATTCTTGCTATCGCAAGCGGCGACGTTCCCAACTATGTCGTCAACAAGGATGTGGTCGAAGTCCCTGCGTTCCAACAGAAGCTGGCCCGATTCCGTAACGAGCAGGAAGCAAGATGAGGGAGAACAGGGTAAAGCGTGCCCTCGCCGCGGGGGAGATCGCCATCGGAACAATGGTCTTCGAATTCAACTCGACCGGCATCGGCCGGGTTGCCGCGAGTGCGGGCGCGGAGTTCGTCATCTTCGACATGGAGCACACAGGCTGGAGCACGGAGACGATTCGAATGCTCATCGCCACTACTCGCGCTGCTGAAACCGTCCCCATGGTCCGCGTGCCGGCAACCCAATATCACCTGCTCTCTCGGCCACTGGATGTGGGCGCAATGGGATTGATGGTGCCGATGGTCGAGGACGAAGAACAGGCCAAACTTATCGTCCGCTCGGCAAAATACTTTCCCGAGGGTGGTCGGGGCGCGGCGTTTACCGTTGCTCACGACGATTACGCTGACGGCGACGTCGCCTCGAAGATGGCAAGCGCGAATGCGGAAACCATGCTGATCGCGCAGATCGAGACCGCGAAAGGTGTCGAGAACGCGGAGGCAATCGCCGCGGTCGATGGCATCGATTGTTTATGGATCGGGCATTTTGATCTGACGCAATCGCTCGGCATCCCCGCCCAATTTGACAATCCAGTCTTCCACGACGCGGTTGATAAGGTCCTTTCCGCCTGTGCGGCGCACGGCAAAACGGCCGGCATTATGGCGGGCGGCGTGGATGTCGGGCGTGAATGGATCCGCCGCGGATTCCGCGCGGTCGCCTATTGGGGCGATCTCTGGATCTACCAGCAGGCGCTCGCGGAGGGTATCGCGGCGCTGCGCCAGGATGCCGGCGGTCACGCCGGCGATTAGATCGGCCCCGGTTTTCATCGGCCGCGTGCGCGCGACCAGATGCATGAGAGTCCTTTGATAAGGGCGAATCTCCCTTGGCGGTTAGGAACTGAGGATGAACGTTGTTGTAGCCGGCGCCGGACGAATGGGCTCGCAGATTGCCTGCGAATACGCGATCGGCGGGCATAAGGTGACTGTCGTGGGTCGGACACCGCAGGCTGCTCGAGATCGGATCGACGCCGCGTTCGGCGCAGCGCTCCATGCGGGAATCGGCGGCGAGCCGGAAAACACTGAAGCTCGCCAGCGCGTTACCGTCGTCGACGGCTTGCGAGCCGTTGAGATCGCACCCAATATCGTCGTCGAGTCGATCGTCGAGGATGAGCAAGTGAAGGGTGCGCTGCTGCGCGAGGTTGCGGAGCGATGGCCGCGCGCGACGATCGCCTCGAACACTTCAGCGCTCAGCATTACGACACTTGGCCGGCTCGCGGGCGCGGACGACCGCGTGCTTGGCGCCCACTACTGGAATCCGCCGCTTCTTATGCCGCTGGTCGAAATCATCGCGGGCGACCACACCGAGTTAAGCCACATTGACAGGATGGTGGAGACGCTGCGGTCCCTTGGGAAACGTCCCGCTCTCGTGGCTCGTGACGTTCCCGGTTTCGTCTGGAATCGCCTGCAATTTGCACTCGTTCGTGAGGCAGCTTGGATCGTCGAGAACGGCGTCGCCGCGCCCGAGGTTGTTGATGAGATTGTCCGCGACGGTCTTGCCCGGCGCTGGCGATTCGTCGGTCCGTTCGAAACCATGGCCCTGGGCGGGGTCGAGACGTTCCAGCGTGTAGCGGACCATCTCTTTTCCGAACTATCCGGTGCAACATCCCTGACCGATGTCGAACGACACTTCGAGTTCGATGCGACAGATTTAGAAACGATACGCGCGAAGCGGGACGCCGGACTGCTCCGCGAATTAATTCTCGATCGGCAGAACCTGCTAGGTGACGAAGGAAATTCGACTGAGAGCGACAAGCAACAGACGTCCGAAGCGTGAGCTCCAAGCTGAGCAACATCGATCCAATCAAGCGTGAGCCGGTCGTGATCCAGGTCGCGCGAAAGTTCGTCGATTACATCATCACCGGGGAAATAGAGCCCGGGGCACGCATGCCGGCCGAACGTCAGCTCGCCGAAGCGTTTGGCGTTGGACGCTCCGCGATGCGGGAGACGCAGAGGTGGTTCGGGCCGATCAGTGGAGTGTGATATGGGGCGAGTTGCGGTCGGCGTTATCGGGTTGGGCGAGGTCGCGCAGATCATTCACCTGCCGATCCTGGAGAGCCTGCGCGATCGTTATCGCTTGGCGGCGATCTGCGACGTTTCGCCCACACTCGTCGCGGCTATGGGCGATCGGTACGAGGTTTCGCAGGATGCCAGATATACCGATTACCGCGATCTCGTCGCCCGGAATGATCTCGATGCGGTGTTTGTTCTAACTGCGGATGAGTATCACGCTGATTGCACCGTCGCCGCCGCCCAGCTTGGGAAGCATGTGCTCGTCGAGAAACCAATGTGCTTAACAAATTCCGAAGCGGTGGCGATCGTTCGCGCTCGCGACGAAGCGGGCGTGCGGGTGATGGTCGCTTACATGCGCAGATACGCTCCCGCGTTTCTTCGAGTGGTCGATGAGATCAGGCGGTTCGAGAAAATCAACTACGTCCTCGTCCGAGACATCATCGGCCGTAACCGGTTGATCATCGACCAGTCGAGCGTCGTCATTCGTCCCGACGATCATCCTGCCGAGATTGTCGCGGATCGGGCCGAACGAGCCCGAAGCCTTGTTCGTGAAGCAATTGGGGAGGCTCCGCCCTCGTTAGTCCGCGCATATCGCCTCCTACTTGGTCTTAACAGTCACGACCTTTCGGCAATGCGCGAATTGATCGGATTTCCGCGACGCGTGCTGGCCGCGACGCAGTGGAACGGCGGCAATTTCCTGCACGCGATCTTCGACTATGGCGACTTTCAGGCGGTGCTCGAGACCGGTGTCGACGACCAGATTCGCTTCGATGCGTTTATCGAGGTGCTTGGCCCCACGAAATCACTGCGAATTCAATACGACTCGCCGTACATTCGACATCTACCGACAACACTCACGGTTGTAGAGACCGATGGCGATGCCTTTGTCGAATCGGTCACCCGTCCAACTTTTAAGGACCCGTACACGCACGAGCTCGAGTATTTCCATGAAGTCGTGACGGGTGGGACTGAGCCGAAAACGACGCCCGAGGATTTCATGGAGGATCTGCGATTGTTTGGGATGATCATCGACGCCCTACGAGCGAACGCGTGACCGCGTGACCGACAGCGCGGTCATGCTTCTTTTAGTCACTTCCGGCAACTTTGTCTGTTGCGATTGCGGCACTTATGGTCATTCTGAGCATCCCTCCCTCTGTCATCCTGAGCGGAGGCGGAGCCGGAGGCGAAGGATCTCGCCACGCAGAGTGCCCGGGTATGGCAAGGCGAGATGCTTCGCTGCGCTCAGTGGTCTGTCCCGCGAGATTGGTCGCAGTGGAGGAACGCCCGTCGCTGCGCGCGGCGGTGCGCCCGCCGGGCGCAGCGACGAAGCACGACAACCGCGCCGCGACCAAGGCATATGACGCGGGACAGACCACTCAGCATGACGAGGGAGGAAGCGCTCAGCATGACGGTGGGAATGGTTCAGGATGACGGTGGGAGGGGCTCAGAAAGACGACGAGATTGCCTTTGGCTACAACCAGAATCCGGCAGAAATACAAAATCGGGTTTGGGCAGATATCTGCGTCGGAATAGCGTGAGATCCGATCGGTTTGCCTGGAAGATCGACCTTAGATCCGGGGCAAATCGTGATCGGCAAGGGGGCAGACGATGACTGAGTATCCGTCAACAGCGCCTTCATGGCGTGTTGTCTCTTGTGATCCCGTTCCTGGATTTAGTCCGAGCGTCGGGCGTTATGTCGCGCAATTGAGCGAGACACGGCAAGAGCTGCTCAGATACACCCCAAACCTTTCGCCGGAGCAGTTGAGTTGGCATCCCGACGACCAAACGGAATCAATCGGGACACAGCTCCTGCATGTCGCGGCGATTGAATGGTCGTGGGTGTTCGAGGAGATCTTTCAACGGTCGAGCGATGAGTACGATGGCTGGGAGGAGGCGCTCCCGCTGCGAGTTGGATTGCCGCAGGTCGAAGGCAAGTCGCTCCCCTACTTCGTCGATCGGCTGGACCGCGTGCGTGATGAGATACTCGCCGCGCTTGGTGGTCTGACCGACGACGATCTCAGCCGCACGGTTGCGTCGCCCCAAGAACCTGGCGCTGAGTCTCCGTCTGAGGTCTATACGATCGATTGGGTCCTCTTTCACCTCGTCCACCACGAGGCTCACCACGCGGGCCAGATCGAGCTGTTGGTGAGATTGCTTCCGGATTTCGCTGCGAGTTCCAAAGCGCCCGCTTGCTGACAAATTTGCCGGTTGAATCGCCCTTCCTTCTTTTCTCGTCCGTCACGAGGAAAACGATCTCTGCCGGAATCTCTTTGCACAATCAACCTATTTAGCGACATTCGGTTGTATCATCCGAATAAGTCAGTTGTGAGAAGCGTTAAATTCATTAGGCGCTCGGCGATCTTCGCATGAACCGATAGCACAACCGGCGCGGCTGGCGCCGGCACGACTCGCCGCTGTTGAAGGGAAGGGTGACGGGATGTCCGGTTCCGAGTTCGTCTGGGGGGCGGTTCTTGTGGCCAGCGGCGTCTTCATCGCCGTCTACGGCAGCCTCCTCTTTCGCTTCGTCCTGGCAGTGCTGGGATTCGCCGTTGGTTTTGGTGGGGCTTATCTCATTCTCTCCGACCAAAGCACGTCGGCGCGGATCCTCGTTTCTATCGTCGCAGGCGCTATCTTGGCGATAGTCCTCTACACCCTGATACGCGTTGGCCTCTACATTGCCGGTGGGGTGCTCGGAATCGTCATCGCACTGACGCTCTCGGGTCTCTTCGGCTGGCTGGACAAGGGCGTCGGTTGGGAAGCGGCGATACTTCTCATCGGCGGCTGCGGGCTGGGCGGATTCTTTGGGAATAGACTCGGCGATTGGATCATCATCCTGGCAACAGCAAGTGCAGGATCGCTCCTGGTCGTCAATGGAGTGATAGTCTGGTTCAGCGATACGTTTAATACAGACGAGACTGGCGATCCCTCATCCAACCTGAACAAAACGGCAGTGCTCGTCACGTTTCTCATTTTCTTTGCGATCAGTGCCTTGTCGCAACTCAACTCTTCGAAACTCCGAGACAGGCTCTTTCGCCGTTAAGGTAAACAAAGGGATTCAAGTCTCGGTCGCTCAACAATCAGGCGCGCAGAGGCTGACGCTGACTTGGTGATCGGTCTTGCTTCGATGCGCGATTGTCGTCTGATTCGATGCGCGCCGAGATGCCGTCGAGCAGGCTATCGAGTCCGAAATCGAACTGCTCGTCGGCTTGGAAATCGGGAAACTCAGCCCAGAGCGTCGTGATGTGAGGATAGAGTCCACTTTCGGCGATTTGGCGAATATGGGGTTCCATCGCCTCTTTCCAATCCTTCTTGGATCCATCTTGGCGCCGCAACATCTCCGCCGTGATCACCTCGTGGAGAACGAAGCCCTCGGTGTAGACATGCAAAGACCAGAAGACCCCAAGCTTCTGTTGAGGCGAGATCGCGAGGTGATCGAGCGCCGCGAGCGAAAACTCGACGCTTTGCAACGAGTTGGGGCTGTCTTCAGATTGCTGCGACATCATCGCCATCACCCAGGGATGGCGGAGTAAGACGCGGCGATGCTCGCTAGCCCAAAGCCGAAGATCGGCCCGCCAGTCACCAGTCGGAGCCGCCGGCAACTCGAGTTCGCCAAAGACCTTATCGATCATGAGATCGATCAATTCCTCTTTGCTGGAGACATGCCAATAGAGCGACATCGCGCCCGCGTGGAGCTTTTGCGCGATGTGGCGCATGGAGATCGCATCACCACCTTCGGCGTCGGCAATTTCGATCGCCGCACGCACGATTTCGTCGCGACTGAGCTGGGGATGATGAGCCCGCCGAGGCGGTCGTTCCTGGCCCCAAAACGGGCCACGGCCGATGGTTCGTTCTCTGCCCCGGAGTTGATTTTGGTCGATCCGCCTAGCCATTTTTTCCGTTCCTCTTGACACTCGTACATTGTACCACTACTATCTCTCTCGTACAACGTACTAGGATGGTACGATGTACGAGACATAAGACGAAATCATAGTCATCAAGGGGGTTATTTGCGTGCTCCAATCGAATGCTTTTGCAACCAATGAACGAGAAGCCGCGATCGTCGCCGACGGCCTGACCAAGAAATTCGGCGCGACTGAGGCGCTTCGCGGGATCGATTTCTCAGTGCCAACCGGTTCAATCTGCGCGCTGCTCGGTCCGAATGGGGCCGGCAAAACGACAACCGTTCGCATTTTGACCACGTTGCTGCAACCAGATGCTGGTCACGCGTTGGTCGCGGGGTTCGACGTCGTGCAACAGGCGGAACAGGTCCGCTTCAAGATCGGTTTGGCCGGGCAGTATGCGTCTGTGGACGAGCTTTTGACCGGCCGTGACAACCTCGAAATGGTCGGTCGGCTCTATCACTTGCCGGCAAAGATCGCTCGCCGGCGGGCGGACGAATTGTTGGAAAAGTTCGGACTCAAGGACGCCGGCGATCGTATCGCCAAGACCTACTCCGGCGGAATGCGACGGCGTCTCGATCTGGCGGCGAGTCTGATTGCCTCCCCTCCTGTGCTATTCCTCGACGAGCCCACGACCGGTCTCGATCCAAGCAATCGGAGCATGATGTGGGAGACCTTGGGCGAATTGGTCACGAATGGAACGACGATCGTCCTCACGACGCAATACCTTGAGGAGGCCGATCGTTTGGCGGACCAAATCGTCGTGATTGATACGGGACGGGTCATCGCCTCGGGCACTGCGGATCAATTGAAATCGCAGGCTGGCGATGCCCACGTTGATGTGGTGGTCAGGAGCGTCGCCCAGATCCGCGAAGCTGAGTTCGCGATGAAGCACGTGACTGGCGAACAACCGCGGATTGAACATGACGTACGACAGCTGACCGTCACCGCTCCGAACGGCGCCGACACGCTGACCGCGATCGTCCATGAGCTTAGCGCCCGGCAGATCGCAATCGACGATATCGGGCTGAGGCGGCCGGCCCTGGACGAAGTCTTCCTCCGTCTGACCGGTCACGTGGCGGAATTCAATTTGGAATCGGATACAGGAGATCGAGAAGTCAATAAGGAGGCTGCTTAATGAGTGATCTCGTGATTCCAGCGCCCCCCGCGACTCCATGGGAGCGGTTGCGCTGGGCAATACTCGACGCCATGACGATCGCGCGGCGCGATCTGGCGCACATCCGGCGGGTGCCGGAGAAATTGATGGATGTCACCATCCAACCGGCGATGTTCGTGCTGCTTTTTGGCTATGTGTTTGGCAGCGCAATCGCGGTACCGGGTGGCGGCAGCTATCGAGAATTTTTGATGGCCGGCATCTTTACGCAGGCAATTGCCGGGACGGCGATGGGGACATCAGTAGGCGTCGCCGATGACATGGCCAAGGGGCTGATCGATCGCTTCCGGTCGCTCCCAATGGCGCGGTCGGCGGTCCTAACTGGACGAACCTTTGCCGACCTCGTCGAAGGCCTGATCGGCATGACCGTCCTCGTGTCATGTGGTTTGCTCGTTGGCTGGCGCGCGCACGAGGGACTTTCGCACACCCTGGCCGGGTTCGGTCTGTTGATCCTGTTCGGTTTCGCGATGAGCTGGGTTGGCACCTTCATGGGGCTACTCGCACGCTCAGCGGAAAGCGCGCAAGCGATGGCCTTCATCTGGTTCGTGCCGCTGACCTTTGTTGCGAACACGTTCGTGCCGACGCAAGGGATGCCAACGGTGCTGCGGGTCATCGCCGAATGGAACCCAATCAGCGCGACCACGCTCGCCTGCCGCAATCTCTTTGGGAATCCGGGCGCCGTGACGATGTCGACGGCCTGGCCGCTGCAACATCCCATCATCGCGTCGATCGGCTGGTCGGTGTTGTTCGTCGCGGTCTTCATGCCGCTCGCGGTTCGGCGCTATCGCACCGCGACGTCGCGCTAGGGTTTTCGCCAAATCTCGAGATGAGTAACCGGCGCTTGCTCCGCGAATTTGCCAGAAGGTGAAGCGTTGCCGAGCAACCGCCGGAGATCAGTTTCGAATTCACTTCGACGATCGCCAAACAGATGCGGCGCCGACCCGGAACGCGAAAAGACAAAGGCGACCAGATCATCAGTCGTTCGAACGAGCACACCTTCAGCCGGAACCCGAACTGACTCGTGGTCCACAAACCCAGCATTGGTCATGACCTCTGTCAAGTCGTATTTCGAGTCACCACGGATCCCTTGTCCCGCCCGCCGTTGAGGACCGAGATACTCCCGCACGAGATCGGTGATGGCGGTGAGCGGAGGCACGGGATATGGGAGTTCGGTTGTCTCGCCCGGCTCGTCGTGGGAGCCGCTGCCGACGTGAACAAATCCACCGCCCAACGTGAGCATGTCGAGCATCAACGCCGCCACGCGTGGACGGTCCATCCAATGAAACGAACGACCGAAGGTTGCCACGCGGAAGGGACCCAGGTCGGGTGACAGATCTTCCGCATGCGACTGCATAAGTCGGAGATTTGTGATCCCGGCCGCTTCCGCCCCGCGCCGCGCTTCCGCCAGCATATCTGGGTCAGGATCGACGCCAATGACTTCTTCAAACAGGTGCGCCAGCGCCAGCGCTAGGATTCCCGGTCCGCAGCCGACATCGATCAAGCGGCCATGGCCGTCGAGTGAAAAGAGGTCCGCCAAGCGCTCTGGTAAGTGTTCTGAATAGGGCGGTCGACCGCGAACGTAGTACTGCGCCGAACCAAGAAAAAGCGTTTCATCCCATTTCCACGTTTCGGTCATCCGGCCCTCTCTTCTTGTTATTCCTTTACCACGCTTAGTGTACGCAGTTTGGGCCCTGGTTAGCTTTATGGGAATGAGTCGAGTCGAAAACGAGACTGGTAAACTAAAGAATCTCGAACATTTGTGCCACATATTACGCATTGACTGGGAGATCGAGTGAGTATGGGCAAGCGGCAAGCGGCATCGGTCGCCACGACTCCAGAGGCATCATTCACCTGGGATCAAGTGCTCGCCTGGCGGCTGCGGCGACAGTATCTTGACCAACGAGCGCCGAAACAAGATGCCCTCGCGGTAACCTCCGCAATCGCGGGATTGCACGCCCAGGTGATGTCCTCGGCCGAGCTAACTCTCTGGGCACGAGTCGACGATCTCGACAGGGGCATGATGCAAAAAGCGCTGTGGACCGATCGGACGCTGGTCAAGACCTGGGCGATGCGGGGCACGCTCCACCTCTTTACCTCCGAGGATTACCCCACGTATCAAGCTGCCGCGAGCCGCCGCCGCAATTACTACACCAATGCCTACCTCAAGTACTTCGGTATCACGCTTGACGAACTCATGGCGTTGTTTGAAGCCATCGGCGAGTCGCTACGCGGACAGGTTTTGACCCGCGAGGAGCTTGGCGTCGCAGTTTCGGAGCGGACTGGCGACCCGAAGTTTGGCGAACACGTGATGGGAAGCTGGGGAAGCCTGCTCAAGCCGGCTTCCTATCGTGGCGATCTCTGTTTCGCCTCAAGCGTTGGCCAACGTGTCCGCTTTACGCGACCCGACGATTGGTTGCCAGAATGGCGGGCGGTCGAGCCCGACGCAGGGTTGAGCGAAGTCACTCGTCGTTTTCTGACGACGTACGGTCCGGCCACCCGAGATGAGCTCCGGCTTTGGTGGGGTGCGACTGGGGCCGAAGCGAACAAGATGCTGAAGTCGCTCGATGGCGAGGTCAGCAAGGTTGAGGTCGAAGGGGCTTCCGCATTTGCTCTGACCAAGGATTTACTGGAGATTCAGGGTTCGGCGCTCAATCGGTCAGTCAAGTTGCTGCCGGCCTTCGATCACTATGTGGTCGCCGCACCGCGGACGGAAGGACGAGTGCTGCTGAAAGGGACGAAGAAACTCATTTATCGCAATCAGGGCTGGTTATCCCCCGTTTTGCTGATCAATGGTCAGATGGCTGGTGTTTGGCGGCACGAGCGCAAAGGTTCGACGCTACTCGTGCAGATTACCCCGTTCGTTAAGATCCCCGCATGGGCAAAAAAGGGCGCGGAAAAGGAAGCGGAACGACTCGCGAAATTCCTCGGCGGCTCCCTCGAATTGATCTGGTCCGAGGCATAAACCGGCTGTCGAATTTCAGCTGTCCTCGTTTCCAACTTGACAGCTGAATCTCATCCTTCCTCTTGACAAATTGGTCGGCTACCCTAATACTTAAGTATATGCTTAACTATCAGCTTTCGCTCGATTCGATGTTTCAGGCGCTCGCGGATCCGACCCGGCGAGGCATGGTTGAACGGCTCAGTCGCGGACCGGCTTCGGTCAGCGAACTTGCCCGCCCGTACGACATGTCCTTACCGGCGATCGTCCAGCATCTGCAGGTGCTGGAGGCGAGTGGACTTGTCCGATCCGAGAAGGTCGGACGGGTACGAACCTGTCGCATCGAGCCGATGGCGATGAAGCAGTTGAGCAGTGGATTGACGAGCAGCGGAGAACCTGGGAGCGCCGGCTCGATCGGTTGGGCGAATATCTCGCCCAGCACCCGGAAGACCCAAGCACAGGCACAGGCACAAGCACAGGCAACGAGGAGTAGCAGATGGCTGAACAAATGACAGTTGCAACGACTTCTGCAGACCGTGAAATTATCAGTACGCGAACGTACGATGCCTCACGCGAAGCCGTGTTCAACGCGTGGCTCAGCCCCGAAGCAATCGGCGCGTGGTGGGGTCCAACCGGATTCACGACAACCACGCACGAAATGCATGTCGACGCCGGGCGGTACGTGGCGCTTCATCATGCATGGTCCCGACGGAACCGATTTCCCGAAACAAAATTTCCTACAAAGAGGTCGTGAAACCGGAACGGCTCGTCTACTCCCACGGTGGCGAGGGCGACAACAGCGTTGCACCGTTTGACGTCACGGTCAGCTTTGAGGATGTTGGCGGAAAGACCAAGCTGACGATGAGGATGGTCTTCTCAACTGCCGAAGTGCGCAAAGAGATGGAGGCCTACGGAGCGGGCGAAGGGAACAAGCAGACGCTCGACCGGCTCGCAGAGTACCTCGGCAGCAAATAACTCTCCTAAGCGGACCGCGCAATTGCCAGATTTGGCAGCGGCGCGGTCCTTTTAATGACGACAAGGAGCAGATTGAGATGGACATGCCGCGACTCGGCGTGGCGCTTCCGAACTGTGGGATCAAGGCGAGCGCAGAAGGAATCCTGGCGGTCGCGACAGCTGCCGAACGCCTCGGGTTTCATTCCGTGTGGACCTTCGATCGGCTGCTCATGCCGGTCACTGCCAAAGGCGCATACACCTACGGTCTTCCGGCAACGAATGCATGGCTCTTCGATCCGATCGAGACCTTGACCTGGGTGGCGGCACACACCGATCGGGTCACCCTCGGCACGAGCGTTCTCAACTCGCTGTTGCAATCTCCTCTCCTGCTGGCTCGGCGCTTGGCGACCCTGGACCAGCTTTCCAGTGGGCGGGCAGTCGCCGGAATTGGCCAGGGCTGGATGCCTGAGGAGTACGAAGCGAGCGGGGTCCCGATGTCCCGCCGTGGAGCCGGGTTCGAAGAACACCTTGCAGCGATGCGAGCGTGTTGGGGACCGAATCCGGTTGAATTCACCGGGGGGTTCTATCAGATCTCGCGAGCTGAGGTAGGTCCAAAACCGGTGACTGGTCGAGTACCGCTATTGATTCGGGGCGTCTTCTCGAATTGCGGTCGAGCGTGCTGCTCGACTTGGTAATGGGTTTGCCGCCGTATTCATGGGCTGGGAGCCCACGTGCGAGCAACTCGATTGGTATCGCAAGGCTGGTGGAACTGGACCGATTGTCTTACGTGTAAATTCCGAGCATGTCGACGAAGTCGCGCCCCCTTCCCCGTTTGCTGGTCCCGCGTCGACGATCCGCGATGATATTGCTTGCGCAGCTGCAGCTGGTGTGGATGAGATCTTTTTCGATCTGAACCATGTTGGTCTCGATGCAAGCGAGCAGATCGACTACTTCACTGATCTGATTTCTGGCCTGAAAAACTGAAGAAAACCGATGTTGAGAGGTGCGCCTTGAGCGCCGGCCCCGTAGAATGCGCGAACACGCAGCCATTCTTCGCGTCAGGAGCCGATCGTTTCGATGCCCATCAGCACGCGGCCGTTTGCCGGCGAGAGCGATTACGATCAGCTGCGACAAATGCTGATCGACAGTGCTCGGTTGAATGTCCATGCGCCTTACTGCACAGTCGGCGATCTTGACTGGTGGCGCTGGACGGCAAAAAACCCGGATCAAATAAGCAGGGTCCAAATTTGGTTCGACGGCGAACGCGCCGTCGGCTTCGTCTGGCCGGACGAGAAGTCAGCGGATATCATCGTCCACCCGCAATTCGAACACTCGCTCGACGACATGCTCGAATGGGCGGAGTGGAATGCCCGAAGCGCCTCTGGCGACGGCGAATTGCAATTCGAGACCTGGGCCTATTCAAAACATGACACGCAATGCGCGGCGCTCGTCAGGCGGCGGTACCAGCAGGGTGAGCCCACGTATCGCTTGCGATCGCAATCACTCCAGGGGTCCTTCGCCGCGCCGGAATTGCCCGACGGCTACATCGTGCGCGACATGCAAAACGCCTCAGCGGAAGATATCGAGAAGCGAGTCGAAGTCCATCGCGCCGCGTTCGCTCCGTCGCGAATGACGGTGGAGAAGCACACCGCGGTCATGGCCGCGCCGACCTATCGATCAGACCTCGATCTGGCGATCGTTGCGCCAGATGGTTCGTTCGCCGCGTTCACCATTGTCTGGTTCGATGAGGCAAACCTGATCGGCATGTTTGAGCCACTTGGGACGCATCCCGACCACCAGCGGCGCGGTCTCGGGCGGGCGATCATCGCCGAGGGTCTCCGGCGACTTGCCGGGCTCGGCGCGGCAACCGCTTACGTCGATTCGAGGGCCGATGGTCCTGGTTCGAACCTGCTCTACGCCGCGACAGGATTTCACGTGGTGGATGAGAATGTTTCGTGGACGAAAGCACTTTGAGCACACAAGGGTTGGCGTGAATGACACGTGACATCGATAAGAAGAGCGATGTAACGCCGGACACGGTGCGGGCTTCGGTATCGACGCTCGGCTTGGATATTCCGGATGACCGGATCGACGTGATCGCCGAGCGATTGCGCGATCTCTTCGATCTCGCCGCGCCACTCGACGAGGCGGCATTGGATGACTTCGAACCGACGAATCTATTCGACCCCCGTTGGATTGTTGAGGCGGGACAGTGACGATCATTTTTCAACCAAAATATGGATACGGACTTCCGCTAGAAACTGCGAGTGAATTGCTGTCGTGGCAACATCTCCGCCGCAGCATCCTGGAACTCAGTTCTCGTGCCCTCACAGATCAATTCATCGAGCGAATCGAACGATATCAACCCATCCTTCACGCCTACGTCGAAGTCCTGTCCGCGACGGCACGGGCGGAGGCAGAGGCCGCGGACGTTCGAAGATATTCCGATTCTCCAGACACGTGGCTCACGGGAATCCCAATCGCGATCAAGGACATCATCGATGTCGAGGGCGTACCGACACGATGTGGTTCGCGGGCACGAGAGGATGCCGCTCCTGCAGCAGAGGACTCCGCGGTCGTCGCGCTTCTGCGCAAAGCAGGAGCGGTCATTCTTGGCAAAACCGTGACGCAAGAGTTCGCAGCCGGCGTTGTCAGCGCCCCGGCTCGGAACCCTTGGGACCCAACTAGAATCCCAGGGGGCAGCTCCGGCGGGTCGGCGGTCGCGGTCGCGGCTGGTCTTGCCACCGCCGCGATCGGCTCGGACACGGGTGGCAGCGTTCGCATTCCGGCGTCGGTGACGGGAACAGTCGGGCTCAAGCCGACCTATGGCACAGTCGCCACCCGCGGTGTTTTTCCGTTGGCGCCGTCGCTCGATACGGTCGGCCCGATTGCCCGCACGGTGCTTGATGCGGCCCATGTGTTTGACGCGATCAGCGGTCTTGATCCAATCGATCCCAACTGGGCGCCGCATCCAACAAATTCGGCAAGCTCGGCCAAGGAACTCGCGGGAATCCGTATTGGCGTGCCTCGCCCGTTCTTCTTCGATCGTATCCAACCTGGCGTCGCGCGATCGGTCGAGGGCGCGATTGCGCTCATGCGGGAACTTGGCGCGGAGGTCGTCGAGACGCCATGGGCGGACGCGGCGCTGGCCCGCGCTGCGGCCATGATCATCAATCGTGTGGAAACTGTCGACGTACACGCCGATGGTATCCGCGAGCACCCTCACCTCTATGGTCAAGAATTATTGGAGCGGGTGCAGGCAACCACGCTCTTCCCGCGTAGTCAATACACCCGGGCGCTCAGGGCGCGTGAATATGTCAAGCGCTCGATGGCCGAGCTCTTTGCGCGGCATCAATTGGACGCGCTTGCTACGCCGACATTACCCTCGACCGCTGTGCCGGCCGACGATCTTGTCGTCCGTTATCCAGACGGCGGAGAAGAGCCGGTATCGCTCGCCTACACCCGCCTGACACAACCCTTCAATGCTACCTGTCAGCCGGCGTTGAGCATGCCATGCGGGATGGACGAACTTGGCCTACCAGTTGGTCTGCAACTTGCCGCCAAACCATTCGCCGAAGCGGAGCTCTGCCGGATCGGCAGCGCGCTCGAACTCGCTATTGACTGGATCGGCGACTACTCTCCGTTGAACATGCCGACATTTGGCGAGCAAGATCTTCCGGAGTTCCAAGACGATGGCGAGCTTTGATTCCAACCTGACACCGGCGGCACGCGGCGGCCAAGCGAGGATAAATCTCGTCGCCGCATTGCGAGAATGCTGCGACCTGGCCGACGCGGTCGAACATTTCGAGGGTGACGAGCTGCTGGAGGTTCTCGCTCACCTCGATGGTCTTCGCTTTGTCATGGCCGAGTCAGGGCAGCTCCTTGGTGGCGTGGTGCGCGGGTTTGAAGGCTAAGCGGACTTTCTCGGCTCGGCGCAGTTGGTGCACGCCCACGATTTCTTGTTCGTCCTTGGGATCAGGCCATGGACCCTCGAACAATTCACTCTGAACTTCCCATCCAGCGTCGCTCGCCACGCCGAGGAAGTGTTGCGAGACGCGTCGCCCCGGCTCGGCCAGCCAGAGCAATCCGTCCGGCGCCACGAGACGCTCGACGAGTTCCAGGAGCGGTGCAATATCTCGTTCCTCATAGAGCACGTCCGCCGCGAGGACGACTGCGAAGCCGTCCCCCGAGAGTTCAAAGAGTTTTTGCGCCGGGCTGCGCCAATTGAGTTGCAGGGGTTCGGGCTCGGTGCCGGCATTGACCAATGTGTTGTACCGGCACAGGAGCAGCGAATCGTGGGAATAGTCGGCAGCGATCAGATCGGCGCCGGCTTCGAGGGCGGCGCTGGCGGTGATGCCGAGTCCGCTGCCTAGCTCAAAAACAGGCTTGCCGGTGAGCAGCGATTGCTCCAAAAAAATCGCGTCTGCCAGCGCGACGCCGCTCGGCCAGATCTCTGACCAGTACGGGAGGTTCTGCTCCGGGTCGTCCGCCGCCCGATCGAGCAGGATGTCAGTGTCTGACGGCCGCAAGATTGAATAGATGCGCCCACTGCGGTTGAGCACAACCTCGTGCTCGACTGTTGGCTCGATGTCGAGCATCAGCGTGCGTAACAGCCCAAGTCTGGTGGTGAGTGAGTCTGATCCAGGCATCGTGCGAATTCTAGTAGACAATCTCCATGCGCATTCCCGACCCGTTTGATTCCGGATTGGCGGGAAGGGTTCTGGCTAAGCCTTGATCCGCCCGATCGGCTGTCCATGCCACGGCGATTGCATCGAGTACGTCGTCGGGTTTGGCGGGCCGCGCCCAAGAGCGAATGTCCGGACGATCGGGGATGTCGACGTTCATCGTGTGCTGCAAGAGGTCGCGGCGCTCGGCGAAACCTGCGGGTAGCGTTTTTGAATGCAGCATTGGTTGTCTGTCGTTCATCGCGCAGAATGACACTTCGGGGTGGACTTCGAGCACGCGCGCTTGGTCGCGTGGCGTCAACAAGTCGTTCACTTCCGCGACCTTGGGGTAGATCCCGAAAGCCTGGCGGGAGATCCCTTTGCCGCACAACTCATAAGAACGGGCGAGAGCTTCTGCGTAGTGAAAAGAATGGACGATCCTCGGATTTGGCGCGGGAAAGACCGATGAGCGCTTCCAAAGGAGCACCTTGCGGGCTTCAATATCACACGTTCGCGGCCCGTGTTCCGATAACCCAATCGGAATATCGATGCCGATCCGCGTGGCGTCCGAATGGGCCGCGAGAAGTTCGGCAATGGTCTGGTGAACCTTCGGTTCGATCGTTCCGCGATTCCTGTCATACGCCACGGCAATCCACCCGCCAGGACAACCGTCGACACCTACTACAGGCACGGTATGTACTCCATTCACACCAGGCACTTGCCGTCGCGAGCGACAATCTTCCCATTCTTTACTACGAGGAATCGCTTCGGACGCTCGATCACCGCTTCGATGTGAGTTTCGCCATCGACCAATACAAAGTCAGCGGCGCAGCCAGGCGCAAGTCCGTAGTCGGACTCCCCTATCACCTGAGCGCCGCCATTCGTGACCATGTCGAGCACCATTTCGATCTCATCGTCGCGCCGGAAGTTATTGCGATAGGCAATGAGGAACGTGCGGAGCAGCATGTCCGGCATGTTGAGCGGTCCCCACGTGTCGCGGATGCCGTCGTTCCCGGCGCACATTCGAATACCTGCTTCATAGAGGCGCTTGACTGGCGGAGCAGGTCTGGAGCCACTCGGGCCATGGCTCATGACGGCAATTTCGTTTTCCAGAAGCAACTCAATTAATTGGCTGAGATAAGCGTCGTCAACGCCGCCGAGACAAAAGGCGTGACTGATGACGACCCTGCCCTGCCAACCGAGGACTCTCGTGCGTTCGGCGATGAGACTCGACCGAAAACGCGCCAAGGTCTCCCGGTTCGTGGAGATGGATATCGATATCGACGTCGTGCTTCTCGGCAAGATCAAAGATGACATCGAGATGCCCGGCCGGGTCGCGATCGATCGTCGAGGGATCGAGTCCTCCGACGACATCCGCGCCCTGCTTAAGCGCTTCGTCGATCAATTCGACTGTGCCAGGTCTTGCCAGCATTCCGCTCTGCGGGAAGGCGACGATTTGGATTGTCAACGCGTCCTTGAGGTCTTCGCGGGTGCGCATAACACCGGCGAAGGCGGCCAGACCAATATCGGTATCGATGTCGACGAATGTGCGCGTGTGAGTGGTTCCATCGGCAATCATCCGTCGCGCAGCCCTGCTCGATTGCAGATGAAAATCGATCTTCTCCTCGACCCGAACGCGGCGCTCATTGTCGATCTTATCGAGCAGGGTTGGTCCAACTTCGTTCCGATACCACGGTCTGCCGAGGAGCGTTTTGTCGATGTGAGCATGGGCGTCGACAAACCCTGGGAAAATAAGGCGGCGCTCGCCATCAATGACACTTGCGCCAGTTGGAATCTCCAGCTGTGGGGCAACATTCTTGATCCGTCCGTCCTGAATCAAGAACGAAGTTGTATCTCCACCCAAAGGACGGACATTTGTCACAAGCAAATCACGATACACCCTCGGGCCCTCCACAATTCAACGCAAATCCGACCGCCATTATCGACAGCTGGAGGCGGTAGCGAGAGGCAATTGTTAGATGCAGCTGCCCCGAAGGACGGTTCCGATAGTCTAACCGCGGGTCAGTGGCCGGTGGGTTCGGCCGGTTCTACGCGATCAGGGCGACCTGGCCGGTGGCGGCGGCCATGATCCGTTCTTCGGTGGCCACAGCGCGGGGGAATTCGGCGACGATACGGCCGTTGCGCATAACGAGGATCCGATTGCTCATCCCGAGGATTTTGGGCAGTTCAGATGAAATCATGAGGATACCGACGCCCTGTTCGGTCAGCTCCGCCATGAGCGCATGGACCTCCGCCTTGGCGCCAATATCGATGCCGCGGGTCGGCTCGTCGAGAATCGAGCTCTTTCGGGTCCGTCGCCAAGCAGCGGGCGATGATCATTTTCTGGGCGACATGGCCAAAGGTGACCGCCACGGCGGGTTTAATAAGACACATCGCGAGAGAACACGGGGAAAGAGAGAGTGGGGCGGCAATGGACGGCGCCGCCCCACTCTTGTGCTCGAAACGAGCCGTATGAAACTCGAGTCCGCCATCAGCAGACTCCACCCCGCTTCCACCCCACCAGCAGGCGCGAGTGCGCCTGCTGGCCAGGAGGAGGAGGAAAGGACGTAGTCGGTCTTAGCAGGGTTTCCCCGGAGGCGTCGTGTCGCATGGGTCGAGCTGCGACCAATTCGGCCCCTCTTCACCTGTCGTTGCTGGTTGAACCTTTGCCGACCAACCTATGCGCTCCCGATATTCCGGTGGAACGCTGGCTGGGATCGCTTGGCTGGGCGTGAGCGTTTGAAGAGGTTTGAGGTCGACGGACCCTCTGAAGAGGTAGCAGAGATCCATGTGCAGCGCGTTCGGCACAATCGCCTGAATCACGGCTGCT
The DNA here is from genome assembly GCA_963737985.1 of uncultured Chloroflexia bacterium. Lineage (GTDB taxonomy): Bacteria > Chloroflexota > Chloroflexia > Thermomicrobiales > UBA6265 > CAVTUU01. Next base: position 531,079 of record CAVTUU010000009.1, read on the forward strand.
GGGTTATCGATGAGGTCGAAGTCGGGCCTTGCTTGGGCATACGTGATCTCGTTTGGTGTGCCCACTTCAAAGTGCAGAAGCAGATCGGTGATCTGACTCGTGCCTTGGTCGTAGTCCGCCGTGCGCGTGAACTGTCCGTCATAGAGGAAAGATTGGCCGTCAGTTGTGCTGGCTAGAGCCCCTGAGAACGATACTTCTCGCCGCTCGACGACCTGGTGACCGGGATAGTCCTCGACGACGAGATAGTTGCGGGTGACCGTGTAGCTGCTGGTGATATCAAAGCCACCACACGATTGAACAGGGATATTTTCGCGGCTCGTCGTTTCAGTCCGGTTGCTCGTACCCTTGGCCGCGGCGGAGAAATGCGCGGCGCCAGAGATGATGATTGTGAACAAGAGACTTGCGATGAGGAATCGTGGGATTGAATGTCGGTGCATGATGGCTTCCTTTGGGCGGACGACGAAGTCCGCAGTCCCATTGCGGGTCCGGCGTTGGCGCACGGCTCCCCGCCCGGCTGACATCTTTGTGTCAGCTGGTTTCAAATCCAAGGTGAGAAGCAGAGTTCTGAACCTTTGCGAGGTTTCAATCCGCCGCTCGTAGAAGGAGGCTGCTTCAGCTTTCGTTCAACGGCGTGAAATGTGCAATGTGGCGTGGATCAACTGATGCTGGCCGCCGGTCGCGGGAACGCGCTTGCGCGTTCCCGCGGCGGATAGTTACGGCGTCGGTGTACCCATGTTCATGCCAGCGGGCATCAGGAGAGGTTGACCAGAGGTCAGGAGGAGCGAACCGTAAACGATTGCGGGATCGGAACCCGCGCCGCGAGCCGTGTGCACGACGTCATCTTCGTAGTAGATGTTGTCGCCAGGGTTGAGGATCACTTCGGTGTTTGGCTCGGTGATGTCTTCAACGGTCGTTCCACCGGTGCCAGCCCCACGAACAATATGCGCCGTGCCTTGGATCAGCGTCCAGCCGAATACGCCTGAATCGACCGTCAAGGACGTGGTGCCAGGGTGGCTATGCGGAAAGATTTCGGCCCCGGGCTGAAAAACGAATCGAGCCGTGTAGAGGGTCTGACCCGGGCCCCGATCGGACGGGACGCCGGAGAAGACTTCGGCCGTGACTCCCGGCGCCAGCTCGGCGACGGCGATTGCTGGTGTCGGAGTTCCTTCTTGGGCCGCGAGGTGAGGAGCGAGTACGCCACCTACTCCAAGTACGCAGACGAGGGCGAATAGTCGAACAATTAGTGGCAATTTGAGCACGTCCTACTCCTCTCAAGGTTCTACAAGCGATAGAAATATGGATCCAGTACGGAGACCTTGGTGATCAGGTCAACGGGCAAACCATTACGTTCTGCCGCGGTCCGGATGGACTCTTCATCCGGGCCGTCATAAACACAATATGTTTTGGTCTTTTCACCATTGACGTAGGAATGCACCCACGTGACGCCCACCTGAGCGTTCTTATCGACAACTCCACCGCACGCCGCCGCTCCTTCTTCCGTAACCGGGATCAATAGGCCGTCCGGAAAAGTGCGCTCGACCATGTACCGGGGCATCTACCGCAACTCCTTTCTTGTTTGCAGCGGTTCCGGACAGTTCCGGCTGACTAGGAGTGTGCGGTCTGCGTGCGGCTCGACGAATCGGGGAACTCCCCCATTTTGGCTAGGAAGTACCCCCACGTTAGGTAGTTGCTTTCTTCGATTCCCCCTCCTTCGCGATCGATCGCATGCGGCTGCCGGATGTGCCTGATTTCAGGCATAGCCAACGTACTGCCATCTCTGATGGCCCACATCGAAAGAACTGCTCAGATTGGTCTGTGCTATTAGGCTTGGCCGCCTGGTTGAGGTAGGTAGTTCTGCGCAGACAGGGCGGGCGAAATCCCAAGATCGATCCCGGCGCGGATCGCGGCGCCACGAGTCGCGACCTCGAGTTTCGCGAAGATGGCGGAGACATGGTGCTCAACTGTTTTCGGAGAGAGATACAGTCGTTCGGCAATTTCGGTGTTGCGGAGTCCTTCGATCATCAAAGCCAGGATGGCGACTTGGCGGTCGGTGAGCCCTGCTGGATTGCCTCTGGTAGTTGCGCGAGGACCCCGAGGAATTCGGTCCGCGCCGATCTCGCGTAATCGCCTCGCCACCACGAGTGACATCGGCCGCGCTCCCAACCGGTCGAAGGTATCGAGCGCTCGACGGAGATCGACTTCTTGGTCTGAATCGGCCATTGCTCGCGCTTCCTCATAAGGGCAGCCAAGCTCAGACCACGCCGCCGCCGCCCCAGCCCAATCGCCGGCTATCTGGAGCGCATAGGGTGTCGCGGCTGCCGGTGGCGCGTGCTCGATTTTCCCGCACTTCCATAACCAATAGGACATTTCGCCGACGTGCCAGCGGTGGCGATGATGCTGCGCTAGCTCGAACGCTGCACCGGCCTCTTCTGCCACGCGTGCCAGGTCACGAGCAAGCCACGCGGCTTCCGCGCGCGCCGCACGGACTGGCCCAATTCGCTGCAGGGTCTGTGTTGGTTCCGCGAGCGCAAGCGCTTCGTCTAGCGCCTCGTTTGCACCAGCATCGCCGATGCGCGTCCGGACTCGGCCGAGTGCGAGCAGCGCCATAATTCGCGAAATGACCGATGCGCCGTATCGCTGCAGTGTCGTCTCGGCGAATTGAATTGCTTGTTGAAACTCTCCCTGGTGACAGAACGAAAGCGCTTGCCAGGCGGCCATGTAACAGTGCCAGATGTCGAGATCGCGTTCAGTGCAAAACGCGACTCCCTCCGCCAAATAGCGGTCGGCAAGAGCAAATTGGTAGTACTCGCCATAGCTCGAGCCAAGATTTGTGTACCCACGGGCCACGTCTGCGTCGTGACCCGCCTCGCGGGCGAGTTCGATACTTCGTTCCATGTGAGCCCGGCCGCGCTCGTCGTCGTTCAAAATCATCGCTGCGCCGACGGAGCTCTCAACAGTAATCAGGGTTTCGATGTCGTGAAATCGCTCGGCCAAATCGATTGCTCGTTCGCCCCATGCAATCGCTTCCGCATTGTCCCGGTTGAGCATGCGAATACGTGATTGCGCTGAATAGGCGTTTGCTAGCTCTGGTCCCGGCGAGAGTTCTTCGAGCAGTTCGATCGCGGCCAGACTTACACGTTCGGATTCGGCATTTCGGCCCGCGTTGACAAGCATGCCGGGAATCTGAGCGAGATTTTGACCTTCCTTCAACTTGTTGCCAAGCTTTTGCCAGATGGCGACCGCTTTCATGCGCTCCGAAATTGCCTCATCGAGCTGACCAGTGATCATGCACTGTTCCGAGTGCGCCTCGAGCAAGCACGCGCGTTCCTGTAGTTCAAGACTGTCACTAAATCGGAGGGCCCGCGCGTACTGAGCGGCTGCCTCGCGGTGGGCTCCCAGGGCCGCGGCGCGTTCGGCTGCCGCCGGTGCGTACTTCAGCACTGCCAGCCGGTTGCCGGATTCCTCAGCGTGGTGCGCAAGGCGTGCGAGATGACGATGTTCCGGAGGATCCACTTCCAGTGCTGCCAGCACCGTTGCGTGAAGCGCGACGAGACGGGGTGGCGAGAGCGCTCCAACGATCGCCTCTCTCGCCATTTCGTGGCGAAAGAGGATCGATTGCCGGTCAGCGCGAAGGACTCCGCTGCTCAGACACTCCTCAATTGCCCCGATCTCTCCACCGAGGAGCCATTGCAGAAAAGTCGGCTCCGGCCGGAGATCCTGCGACCGCGGCGACTTCTAACGCTGCCTGTGCCGCCGGAGAACAACGTGAGACCCGGGTCAAAACAGCATCGCTGACGGTTTCCGGAACTCCTCCGCCGGCCGCTAACACCTCGGTCACGTAGAACGGATTGCCCCCAGTCTGGCCGTAGAGCGCGGCGGGATCGAGATCGCTGCCGCGGGCAAGCTGAGCAACCGCTTCGAGCGAAAGCGGAGCAAGCGTGTGGCGTTTCACGCCATCGGTGGTGGCGAGATCACCAAGTACCTTGCGCAGCGGGTGAGCGGGGCCGACTTCGTCGTCACGGTACGTGGCAATGATGAGCGATCGAGTGCGATCGATCCTGCGGCCCAAAAAGCGCAAAAGATCGAGCGTGGCTTCGTCGGCCCAATGGACATCTTCGAAAACCGCAACCGCCGGCCGCCACGCGCCCGAGAGCTCGCGGAAGCAGGCACTGAAGACTTGGTCGCGTCGCGCGGAAGATTGAAGCAGGCGCTCGATCTCGCCGCCGATGTCGGCCGCGATGTCCGCCAGCGGACCGAGTGGTCGGGGAGTCGACAGGGCGTCACACGAGCCGACGAGAACTCGCGCGCGCGATTTCACGTCTCGCGTGAAACTCCGAACGAACGACGTCTTGCCGACGCCGGCCTCGCCGCCGAGAAGCAGAAGCGAGCCCTGCCCGGCTATTGCGGTTTGTAAGAGGTTATGAAGCTCGCGGAGATCTTGATCCCGCTCAAGCAAGTCCATTTGAACTATCTCCAATATGGTCTCAAACGATTGCTGAATCGACTTAAGGCGTAACGCATAGATGGCTGAGCGGATATAGGAGGCGCCGCCAAATTGGCGGGGTGATGATCCGAGCCTGACAAACGAATAGCTACAATCGATTGGGTAGGTACGTGACAACCATTATACGAATGAGGGGTGGATTCGGTGCGCACACACGATTTTGCCGAGATCCGAGACGACTTTATGGAACGAGTCAATCGCATGATCTTTTGCGCAGCAGCGACGATCGACGGTCAAGGCCGGCCGCGTTCGCGGATCCTGCATCCGATCTGGGATGGAAGCACCGGCTGGATTTCAACCGATCCCCGATCACTCAAAGCACAGCACCTCAAAGAACGTCCGTATATGTCGCTGGCCTACATCAACGACTCGGCCAACCCTGTGTACATTGACTGTCTTGCGAGCTTTTCAGACGACCGTGAGGAGAAGCTGCACGCTTGGGGTCTTTATTTGCACGCTGAGCCGCCGCTCGGTTTCGATCCGGCCCAGATTTACGGATCGGTCGATGAGCCCAAACCAGGTGGACCCGTATTCGGCGCGCTCAAGCTGATCCCTTATCGCATCCTGCTCTATCAGTTTCCGATTCCCTCGACGATCTGGACAGCGGAGAACTCAGGGGCTGCCGCGACGGGCTGATATCTCTGGCCGCCTGCGGAAAAGAGATTCCAAAATCGGTCGCGAATCGAAACGATCAAGATCGATTCAGGGCTGGGGTTCCGGAGCGGTCACACCGAGCTCAGTTGCGGTACGGACTGCCGCTGTGCGCGAGGTGACATTGAGTTTCGCGAAGATGGCGGAGACATGGTGCTCGACCGTTTTCGGGGAGATATAGAGGCGGTCGGCAATCTCGGGATTGCGCAAACCTTCGGCCATGAGGGTCAGGATCGCTGCCTGTCGCTCGGTCAGCCCGGCTGGGTTCGATCGAGTCGAGGGGCGAGGTCCGCGCGGAACGGGACTCGCGCCAAGCTCTCGCAATCGCTTCGTCACGATCGCCGCCATTGGACGAGCCCCGAGCCGGTCGAAGGTAGCGAGGGCGCGACGAAGCGTGGCTTCATCGTCTCCGTCCGCGAGGGCACGCGCCTCTTCATAGGGGCAACCAAGCGTCGCCCAAGCGACCGCCGCCCCAGTCCAATCGCCTGCGATCTGGAGCGCGAAAGGCTCAGCCGTCTCGGCCGGTGCTTCTGTCAAAACTCCCGCCCGCCACAACCAGAAAGCGTTTTCGCCGATGTGCCAGGGATGATGATCGCGCAGCGCCAAATCCAGCGCCGCCCTTGCCTCTGCGATTGTTTGCTCGCGGTCGCCGGCAAACCATGCCGCTTCGGCCCGTGCAACACGAACCGGCGCCACCGATTGAAATCTGTCGGAATCGCCGTTCAGCGCCGAAACCTCATCGAAGGTGAGGCCGGCCTGAGGATCACCGCGTCGCGCCTGGATGCGACCCAGCGTCAGTCGGACCGCGGAAATTCCACCGACGGAGAGTGCTTCGCTCAGTGTGGGTGAGCTGAACAACGACTCGGCAAGTGCCTCGGCCTCGATCCAGCGACCCTGGTAGAAACGGGTCACAACGAGCGAAGTGGTGGCGAAGCTCTCATACGTGTCGATACCACGCTGGCGATCGGTAGAGAAGGCGATCGCCTCGTTGAGGAACCCCTCGGCTTCAGTGAAGAGATAGTAGTCCGCGAGGCCACAACCAAGGTGGGCTAAAGTCCCGGCGACGATACCGTCGAGCTCGGCTTCCCGCGCCAGGTGGAGGCAGCGCTCAAGATCTGTGCGCCCGCCGTCTATGTCGCCGCCAAAGAGACGTGCGATGCCGAGCGTGAGGAGAGTCTGAACTATTCCCTCATAGTCGCCGAGGCGTTCAGCAAGGCCAATTGCTCGTTCGCACCAGGCAATGGCTCCGGCGAAATCACGATGCTCCAGCCGCAGATAGCCCTGCAACATGTAAATCGTCACGTGCTTGCGGCCCTCGGGCAATCCTTCGATCGCGGCGATCGCGGCGCGAGCCGCTTCGTCTGTCTCGTCGAGCCGCCAATTAAACGAAAGCGTTATCCCGAGCCAGCCGAGGTGCTCGGCTTCCTTCAGCGGATCACCTGATCGACGTGCCAAGGTGATCATTTCCTTGCGCAGTGCGATCCCATGATCACCTCTGCCGGACAAGTCCGAAGCGTCGGCATACCCTTCTAGGAGGACCAACCGCTGATCATCGGGCAGTCCGTCGCCGAAGCGAAGCGCTCTGGCATATTGCGCGACCGCCTGGCGAGTTGCGCGCAATTCGAGCGCCCGGCGCGCCGCCGCCGGGGCATAGTGCAAGACCGCTTCGCGATCGCCGGCCGCCTCGGCGTGGTGCGCAAGGCGCGCGAGATCGCGAGTCTCGGATGGTGAACGTTTGAGCTCATTCAAGATACGGGCGTGGAGTTCTTCCCGCCGATGCGGCCAGATCGCTTCATACACCGCTTCTCGCGCCAGATCATGCCGAAACGCCAGTCCATGATCGCCGGATACAAGCATTCCACTGGTCAGGCACTCCTCGATCGCATCTGGATCGGGCGACGCGACTTTGCTGAGCAGGGCAGAGCTCGCGGAAACGCCGATAACGGCAACGACCTCGAGCGCCTGTCTTGCCGCGGGTGAGAGACGAGAACCACGAGCCAATACCGCGTCCCTGACCGTCTCCGAGATGCAGCCACCTGCAGCGAGCACTTCGGTCACGAAAAAGGGATTACCGCCGGTTTGGCGATAGAGTGCGGCGGCGTCGTGACCGCTACCCTGCGCCAGTTCAGTTACGGCATCGATCGAGAGCCGCGGCACGGTAATCCGGTGCACACCTTTCACGGTCGCGAAATCGCCAAGAACGCGGCGAAGCGGATGATTTGGTCCGACTTCATCATCACGATACGTGGCGATGACAAGGGCACGACACGGCTCAATCCGCCGGCCAATGAACCGGAGCAGATCCAGCGTCGCCTCGTCAGCCCAATGCACGTCCTCGAAGATCGCGACCGTTGGCCGCCACGCGCCAGACAGCTCGCGCATGCAAGCACTGTAGATTTGAGCGCGGCTCGAATCTGAGCGGATCAGCCGCTCGATTTCACCGCCCGTAACTTCCGCAATATCGGCAAGCGGGCCGAGCGGCCGTGGCGTCGAGAGCGGATCACACGCTCCGGTAAGGATCCGGACGCTTTTTTGCACATCGCCGCAGAATTGCTGAATGAGGGCTGTTTTCCCGACCCCTGCCTCTCCGCCAAGTAGGACGAGCGAGCCCTGCCCCTCTGTCGCTTGACGCAACAGCAGGTGGAGTTGTCCGAGTTCGCTGTCTCGTTCTAGCAGCTCCATAGCGCCCACCAGTCCAAACCGAGTTCCGTTCTACATAAGGTACGAGGCGGGATCAAGGGTGGCAACGTCTAACGCGGGCGCAACTCGTTTGGTCCAAGGGCAGCTCAATCTCGACAACGTGCTGATCCGTCCAAACTGTTGGCCTCAATATTGCTGTGGCTCGCCGCGGGAATGGTGCGTTCCCAATGCTCAGGACGGCAGGAAAGGGTAGGAGGGAGCAACGATGGTCCTCAACAGGTCGTCTTATTCGAGACGCGGTCGTTTCGGCGCTTTCTTCGGTTTTGTCGCTATTTTCGCGATAATCTCCGCTGCGTTTAGCTTTGTGCCTCTGGTGGCGGCCCAAGAAGGCACGCCGAGTCCGATCGCAAGTCCAACGAGCGGAGGAACCATCACGAAAGAGCCATTCGGTACCGTCGATGACAAGGCGGTCGATCTGTACACCTTGACGAATGCGAACGGCATGAACGTCAAGATCATGACATACGGCGGGATCATCCAAGCGATCAATGTGCCCGACAGCAGTGGAGCAATGGGCAACGTCGCGCTCGGGTTCGCGACGGTCGATGACTACGTCAAAGGAAGTCCCTACTTCGGAGCGATCACGGGCCGATACGCGAACCGGATCGCGCGCGGCACCTTCATGCTCGAAGGCAAGCGCTATTTCCTGGCGTTGAACAACGGCACCAACGCGTTGCACGGCGGCTTGAAGGGTTTCGACAAGCAGATTTGGACGGCGGAGGAGGTCAATAGCGCGGACGGCGTCGGTTTGAAACTGACTTACACCAGCGCTGACGGCGAAGAAGGGTATCCTGGAACGCTTGAGGCGACGGTGACCTACACGCTCACCAATGACAATGAAATCAAGATCGATTATTTGGCGACGACCGACGCGGCGACGGTGATCAACCTGACGAACCATTCCTATTTCAATCTCGCCGGCGAAGGGACCGGTTCGATCCTCGATCATGAGTTGACGATCAATGCCAGCAACTACACTCCCACGGACGCGACCGCGATCCCCACCGGTGAAATTGCGCCAGTTGCCGGGACCGCGTTCGATTTCACCTCGCCGCACACGATCGGCGAGCGCATCCGCGACGGCAACGATCCGCAGATCGTGATTGGCCACGGCTACGACCACAACTTCGTGCTTGATCGCCCCAGCCCGGACGACAAGTCCATGATCGTCGCGGCGACGGTGACAGAGCCAACCAGTGGCCGAACCTTGGAAGTCTCCACGACGGAGCCGGGCATCCAGTTCTATTCCGGAAATTTCCTCGACGGGACGCTGGTGGGGCCAAGCGGCGGCGTTTATCGCCAAGGTGACGGTTTCGCCCTCGAAACCCAGCACTACCCCGACTCCCCGAACCAACCAGACTGGCCAACCACCGAGCTCAAACCCGGCGAGCAATACCAAACCACGACTGTCTACAAGTTCTCGACTTCTTAGCGGTAACTAACGGGCGGCCGGAAATGCCGGCCGCCCGTTATGCATGATCGTCGCTTCAGCCCTCGATCCCTCGACCGGATGCTGATCCGTCACATTTCCAGCTGGACGGAGGCAAGCCAACTATTTGGAAATAGACGGTTTAAACGCACACGACATTGGAGTCGCTTAAGACGAGCGCGCCGTGTGAAATCCGGAGAAGGAAGCGACCCGCGCAAGTTTGCACGCCGTCGGTGAATTCCATTTGTCCGCTGTCGTGAGATCTTGTCAAGAACCCGTCGACGGTCATCCCCGCAAAGTGCTCTTTTTGGCACCGCTGAGAAACAAATTCGCCGAACGAAGTGATGACGAAGCATGAGTGTTCGGTGAAGCCAGTGATGACCTTGCCGCTCGGCGTCACGATTTGGTGGCGCACTCCCGAAATTTCGGCGCAGACATCGAACTGGTGGCTAGAAAAACAGCCGCTGAACGCCAGATTTTCGTGAGTGACATCGGCGCCTCGAGCGCTCGCGAAGCGGATTTGGCCGGCAAGTGCGGCGAGCACGAGCGCGAGGAGAAGGACTAGGCGTACGTGTGAGCCCCGCATAAAGGAATCCTCCCGCTTCTAGCCAAAACATGCCGCACATGGATAGTACCTCTGGACTATCCGAAAGTAAACTGACTCAGGGTCACAAGTACTAGATCGATTAGGCTACGTTTCCAGCGCAAAGGGGCAACCTGCCGCTCGTGGGACAGACTTTGTATTGATGGCGAGAAGGCTTGGCGCAATCGAGTTTGCGGTCAGCTTTAAAGCTGTGACTCATCTCGCCAAGCTGTTGGCGGTAATTCAAGACAGGACAAGAGGCGCATTTGGGGCGAAACCAGTGCAGATATGCTCGCCGACGAGGACGAGCAACTAGCTGATTTTGATTGTGACGCCGATCCAACGGTTGGTTACGTTGTGGGCGTCAACGCTGAATCGCTCGTCAATGCATGCGATGCTGGACTTGGCGGTGCTGCCTTAGCTTCCTTCCGATTTACACCGGCCGCAAACGCTGGAACCAACCGGTACGCGTCGATGTACCGTTCAGCGACCGCGGCACGGTCGAATCGGGCTAAGGCGTGGGCGCGGCAAGCTTCGGGATTGAGCGTCATTGCCCAGGGGAGCGCCCGAACGAGTTCGGCTTCGGTGCGGCAAAGGATGCCGGTGACACCGTCTCGCACAACTTCAGGCGCGGCTCCTCGGTCTAGGGCGACGACGGGAGTGCCGCGGGCTGCTGCCTCGGTTAGGACGAGACCGAACGGTTCTTCCCAGGGAGAGGTGAAGAGCACGGCCGATGCCTTGCCGATGAGATCGTCTCTGGCGCCGCCGCCGACTTCGCCGACGTTTTCTACGAGTCCGCCCGCCGCATCGAGGAGCGGATGGATGACGGCCTCATAGTAGGGCCGCTCTTCAGTAGTTATTCGCAGCCCCATTTTCAATGGAATGCCGGCGGCCATTGCCACCCGGATGGCGAGGTCGGGTCCCTTTTCCCAGTGGCAACGGCCGATAAAGGCCGCGTAGCCCTCTTTCGCTGACTTGGGATAGTAAGGAACTGAGACGACATCGGTCGGGTTGTGAACCACGCCGACAAATGAAATGTGCTCGCCAGGACCGAAGCGATGCTCCGCCGCTTCCAAGAAGAGATGTCGTTGACGAGCGCTGATGGCAATGAAGGAGTGGCCACGACGGCTCAACTCGCGATAGCGGTCGAGGCTGTATTCGGTGGGAGGTCCGTGGACTGTGTGCACGACCGGCAAGGGGAACCCGGCATCGACCAGATAATCGGTGTGATCGTGGACGATGTCGGCGCCGAGTGTGGCCGCGATTGAGTAGGCGGCACTTCCCGTTTCGGCGAAGAAGCGTTCCTTTTCGGCCCAGGCCAAATTGAGCCCGACCCCTTCGGGCACCGTTTCGACAAGACGGGCACGTGTCTTCGATCCGGCGGGGGCGAAAAGGGTCACCTCATGGCCATCAGTCACCATGCCTTCAGCCAGGTCGTAGATCACCCGCTCGATGCCGCCGTAGCCAACCGGGGGGATTGGAAACCAGGGAGGGGCGATTTGAACGACATGCACAGTCTTAGTTCTCCGTTCGTATTGTTGGGAATGGGCAAACGACAGCACGTCCGGCGGACGCCGCCAGCAGGTCTCGGCTTTCTTCATCGAATGCCGCTATAACAATTGCAATAGTACAACAAAAATGACTCAGATGTTATACTCACTCGATCATGAACCCAACATTAGAGGAGAAGGGCACGTTGCAGACGATCCGGGAATTACGGCATGAGCGAGGGTGGACGCAGTTCGAGCTTGCGCTCTTGGTCGGCGTCCAACCCCAAGCGATCTATCTCTGGGAAACAGGGCGTCGGACGCCTCAGGTGGCGCAGTTGCGCAAGCTTGGGGAGATCTTCGGTCTCTGTTCGGACGAAATCGTCCTGGTGCCGCCCACGGAAACGAATCACTCGGCTCATCGCCCGCGGGCCGACCTGCAGCCAACCGAGCCAGTTTCGGGCCGCACCCGGCCCGGCTTGGTGACTTCTCGCGGCAATAGGTCCCAGACTTCCACTGGTGAAGACGGGTGAACCGACCTGACAGAGTGCCCAAAAGGCGAATCGAACAATGATGGCTCAGAAAACGATCCAACCAATACGAGCGCAGGCGAAGGTGGCAGTAACAGATCGCGCGCTCGCCGCGCTCGCCGATCTACGAAACCACGAACGCGCAAGTGCTGGTCAAGCAATTGGCGTCATTCCCGCGGCTGGCGGTGGAGTCGGACTGGTCCTCGATGTCCCTGGTCCGACCGACCGGGTCTTTTCACGAGATGATCTCCCAGTGCTCTTCGTTGCGGCTGATATGGAACGGCGATTGCGCGGTCGTGTTTTGGATTTTGCGGGTCCGATCGGTAAGGAGCGATTCACTCTTGAGCGCTCTCTTACTCACAACGCGAACGGGCTCGCGAGTCCAGTCGTCGACAACGCTGGAGCGTTAGCACCATTGCCACGAGAGGTTGAGTTGATGACTGATGAGAGCAGCGTTCAAGTCGCGGAAGAGAGCGCGATAACCAACAAGGTTGAGTTGGTCGACGACAAGCGTCCGGATGGCTACGGATTCCATCTGCGAGTTCTCGCCACCAATCAGTTGTATCGGATCGAACCTGCGCGCGATCCACAGCAGCCGAGATTCTGGTGCTTCAAGGTCTACCGCTGCCTGCCAAGTCGTTTGGTTGACGTCACCCAGCGGTCGTGGTTTGGCGCCGGGGGCATGTCGCGCAATGATCTTCCAGAGGCGACTGAAGCAATCAAGGCAGATCCTAATGCGTGGTTGGAGAAAGAAGATCTCAGCCAACTTCGACGGTGGATCTTCGAGGAAGAACAAGATCTTGAAGGCGAAGCCGACTTTTGGACATGAACCGTTTCGCTGACGAATCGCTCACATTTTCGTTGCGCGCCTTAGCCCGCATCCCACTTGGAGTTCCAGCTTGCAATACATCGTTACCTACCTGATCGAAGGAGAGCTTGCGACAGCTCAGATCGAGGCGCGTGACGCCGCGTCGGCGTATGCCAAGGTTGAAAAAGGTCGCAACCCAAACGCGATATTCGAACTGCTCTCTGTCCCGCTCTTCGACGCGACGACTCCGGCTTCTCGCCTCTTCGCCGCACCCTAAGTCCATCTTTTAGGACTAATCGTGCCTCTTATTACTTTGACCCGCCGCGAATGGATCGCAGTCGACGAAGAACTGAACGAGCGTCATTGCGATGAGGCGCCGCCGGGTCTACACGAACGGATTGCGACCTTGATAGCGGCGACTCCTGCCGCATGGCCTGATCAGGTGTGCAATTTAGAGCTATCGGATTTGATGGCGGTGGATCTCGTGAAGACCATCGTGCGTCAGTTTCATGAGAGACCAGCCGAACCTGGTTTCCAATGGCAAGAAGAGGCCTCCCTCGCCGAAGCCGAAGATATTATCCGAGAGCACCAGAACCGCACCGATCTGAACTGACGTCATCTTCTCAAAATGCGCAGGTGGTTGGATCCATTTTGATGCGGCGTAGCAACTATGCGCCGGTCGTCCAACGATCCAACTTGCTATTAACGATGACTCGTGACGCCGACTTGTTGGCAATACACGAGAATGGGGCAAGTTGAGCATTTGGGGGCAATGCCGGTGCAGATGTGTTTGCCGAAGGGAACGAGGAGTTTGTTGAACTCGATCCAGTATTTGGCGGGGAGCTTCGCTTCGAGGGCTTCCATCGTCTGTTCGGGAGTCTTGGTCGCGACGTAACCCCAGCGGTTGGTCACGCGATGCACATGGATATCAACACTGATCCGTTGCTGACCGCAGGCGATCCCGAGCGCGAGATTGGCGCACTTCGGTCCAATCCCGGCGAATGATTGCGCGATCTCGTTGTCGCACGGCAATTCACCGTTGAACTCAGTTTCAATTCGCTGAGCGATTGCGCGGATTTGGATCGCCTTGCGTTCGTGGAATGTGACGTCGGGGATGGTCGCGTCAATTTGGTCCGGCGAGAGAGCGGCCACGTCTTTCGGTGTGCGGGCCAAAGCAAAAAGCCGGCGGGCGGCGACCACACTCACTTCGTCGCGAGTCCGCACCGAGATCAAACAGGCGACGAGTTGCTCGAAGGGTGAGTCAAATCCATCGTCGGCGAGCTCGAACATCGCAGCCTTTGGAAACGGCTTGACTGCCTCCCGGATTCGGTCGATCACGACATCGATATCGAACGGCTTCTTGTCGGCCTCGACGGACATCTGCTTCATCCGCTTCCTAACTTTGGTCAACGTGGGCAGTAGAACTCTTCCGCTGATCAATCGTTCTCGCAAATCTCTGACCGGCGTTTCAGAGGATCGCGCGAGCGGGTATGCTCCGCGCGGACTGAAGCGAATTCACCTGACTGGATAAGGGGTTGGCAATGGAACCCGAGCTTCCGCAGCATGTGTTGGGCAATCGTGCAGCTTGGGACAAGATGGCTGCAGAGTATGTCGAGAGTGGCGAGCGGGCATGGGCGTCCAATAACGTGTCATGGGGCCTCTTCGACTTGCCTGAATCTGAAGTTGGACTCTTTCCTGAAAAACTTGAAGGGATCGACAGTATCGAGCTTGGTTGCGGCACCGCCTACGTTTCCGCTTGGTTGGCCCGCCGGGGTGCGAAACCAGTTGGGATCGACAATTCCCCGAAGCAGCTCGAGACCGCGCGCCGGTTGCAACAGGAACACAACCTTTTCTTTCCGCTCCATCTCGGCAATGCCGAAGCGACGCCGTTTCCTGATGCCAGCTTCGATCTGGCGATCAGCGAGTACGGGGCGAGCATTTGGTGTGATCCCTATACGTGGATTCCGGAAGCAGCGCGACTGCTACGTCCGGGCGGCGAACTAGTCTTTTTGATCAATGGGTTGCTGCAGATGCTTTGCAGTCCGAGCGACGATGAGGACGCATCAGCGACGCAGTGCTTGGAGCGCGATCTCTTTGGACTTCATCGCTTCGACTGGTCAGACGGCTCAGTGGAGTTTCACCTGCCGCACGGGAAGATGATTAAGCTTCTGCGGGAAAGCGGTTTCGACGTTGAAGCTCTGATCGAACTGCAGGCGCCCGAAGGAGCGACGACAAGATATCCATACGTCACCGGTGAATGGGCCCATCGCTGGCCAGCCGAGGAGGCTTGGAAAGCGCGGAAAAAGTAGGCAAGGGTGTACGAGTGCGGCACACAATTGAGCGGGTTCCGGTCGCGACGCTCGTCAATGGTGGCGAGCTTGCGCTGACGATCCATCAGTTCGAGGGCGAGCCGGGACCCATCATTGGAGTGAGCGCGGCGATCCACGGGGATGAACCGATCAGCGTTGAAATTGTCCGTCGGTTGGCGACATACCTCGATCAGTCCGGCGTCGCATTGAAGGGATCGGTTCGGCTGCTGCCTGTTGCTAATCCCCTCGCCTATGAGGCGAACACCAGGCATTCACCGGCGGACCACCTGAACATGAACCGCATCTTTCCCGGGGATCCGGACGGATGGCTCAGCGAGCAACTGGCCGCAAAAATCGTGTCGATGTTTCTGACCGGTCTTGACGCGTACATCGATCTTCATGCCGGCGGCGCGTTTCCCGTCGTAGATTATGTCTACCTGGCAAACGCCCCTCACCTCTCACGGGCGTTCGGTTCGCGGTTGCTCTATGAGCCGGACGCTCCCTACGCGGGAACGAGCGCCGGTCTCGCCGAGGAGCGGGGCATTCCGACGGTCACGGTGGAGTTGGGCGGCGGGCTCTACGATGACGAAGCGTATGCGCGTCGAGGCTTCGCCGGAGTCCTCAACATCCTCCGGAGGCTCGATGTTCTCCCCGGGCCTACAACTCCCGCGCCGGAGCAACTGCTCATGCATGAGCTGGCGATACTTCGCCCCCGTGCCGGCGGGATCTTCGTGCCCGAGGTTCACGTCTCCGATCTCGGTAGTGAAATCTCCGGCGGAACCATTCTCGGCCGAATTTACAGCCCGTACACGTTCGAGGAGCTCTGAATCCGCGAGCGCGCCGTTCGCGCGCTCGCTACTCGTATTGCTGCGCGACAATCTCGCTCCGATTCAACCGGGCGCGTATATGTACATGATCGGTAACGCCGCGACGGCCGAGGTGTTACCAGCAGAACGATGAGAACGTTTTCCCGCCTAAGACCAAATGTCTACAATGCAGCCCATTCGAAACACGTGTAACTACCTCATGGCCCCAATGCTTGTCGGTGACCGTGTGATCACGAACGGAGCAACTCAATGGCTGAAACGACGAAATTTCTTCTCGCCGAGAGCGATATTCCGAGCTCTTGGTACAACATCGCTGCCGATTTGAAGACGCCCTTACCGCCAGTGCTGCATCCTGGAACGGGGCAGCCGATCGGTCCGGCCGATCTCGCTCCCCTCTTCCCGATGGAAGTGATCAAGCAGGAAGTCGCGACGGACCAATACATCGCAATTCCGGAAGAAGTGATCGATGTTTATCGCCTGTGGCGACCGACGCCGCTCTATCGTGGGCATCGTCTGGAAAAGGCGCTCGATCTGCCGACAGGCGTCCGTCTCTTTTACAAGTATGAGGGGACGAGTCCAGCCGGTAGTCACAAGCCGAACACGGCAGTGCCGCAGGCGTACTACAACAGGCAAGAAGGGAGTCACCCGGATCGCGACTGAGACTGGAGCTGGGCAATGGGGCAGCGCGCTGGCGATGGCATGCGCGTTCTTCGGGCTCGAGCTCAAGGTCTACATGGTCAAAATCTCGTACGAGCAGAAACCGTATCGCCGCGCGCTGATGGAAGCCTGGGGGGCGGAGTGCGTGCCAAGCCCGAGTGCGGATACGAACGCCGGTCGGGCGATTTTGGCGGAGCATCCCGATTCGACCGGTTCGCTTGGTATCGCAATTTCGGAAGCGGTCGAGGACGCGGCGACCCGCGAAGACACCAAGTACTCGCTCGGGTCGGTGCTCAATCACGTGCTCCTGCACCAGACCGTAATCGGCCAGGAAGCGGTCAAGCAGATGGAGATGGCCGACGCGTGGCCCGACGTGATTGTCGGCTGCGTCGGCGGCGGCTCTAATTTCGCAGGTCTGACATTCCCGTTCATCAAGGAGAAACTCGCCGGTCGTGATGTCCGGATCATCGCCGCCGAGCCTTCCGCCTGCCCAACTCTGACCCGCGGAACCTACGCCTACGACTTCGGGGATACCAGCAAATCTGACTCCGCTCGTCCGCATGTACACTCTCGGGCACGGCTTTGTGCCGGCCGGAATCCACGCTGGCGGTTTGCGCTATCACGGAGCGGCGCCGCTCGTCAGTCATCTCCTGGAGCAGGACCTTATCGAAGCGGTCGCGGTGAAGCAACGGGCGACCTTCGAAGCGGCGATCACATTTGGCCGATCTGAAGGAATCATCCCTGCGCCGGAGTCGGCGCACGCGATTCGCACGGCAATCGATGAGGCAACTTTGGCGAAAGAAGCCGGTGAATCGAAGAACATCCTGATCGGCCTGAGCGGCCACGGCAACTTCGACCTCGCCGCCTACGACGCCTATCTGTCGGGTTCGCTCGAGGACTACGAGCACCCGCAAGAAGCGATCGACGAAGCCCTCGCCGATTTGCCGTTGGTGGGTGCGGTTTAGGCGGAGTTCAACCCTCACCCCCAACCCTTTTCCCATTGCGATAGGGAGAGGGATGACACGGCTACGCGAGGTGTCGGTTGCGCCCGTCCCACCCGGGAATCAATTCCCGGGCTACGGAATGGAAGTCAGTTGATGAACGTGGAATCCTGAATCGGATCCTGTTCCGTGCCGTCGCCAGTCGGCTTGAGCCGACTTTCGGTCACTGAGCGGGGTGCCCTCTGGGCCTTATTCATTCCCGGGCGGGGCCGCCGACCACGATGGTCCGAAACAGGTGTCCACGCTCATAAACCGACTGACCATGCAGATGAACTGTTAAGCAGTGAGATCTGACATTAGAGCGCCGCTCGAACTTCTTCATTTTTGAATGCAGTTAAGGCCACAAGCACGATGACGAGCAAGGCGCCGATCGCGACGGCGAACTGGACGCCGAAGAGGTCGGCAATTGCCCCACTCAGGAACGAGCCCGCGGACGGCACGCCGATGACGGTCAGCATGTAGAGGCTCATCACGCGTCCGCGAAGCTCGGGCGGAACGCGAAGTTGGATGATTGTGGCGATCATCGAGACCGCAATCACGTTGAAAAAACCGACCGCAACCAGCATCAAGAACGCCGGCGCATACCAATGTCCGACCGCAAAGAGGAAGAGTGACGCGCAGCAGGCAAGGATGGCGATGACGCTGAGGCGAACTTTGTTGGAAATATCACTTCTGCTCGCCAACAGAATCGCGCCGGCCAGCGTGCCAAAACCGGTCGCGGCGCTCAGGATACCGAAACCGACTGAACCGACATGGAAAATATCGCGGGCGAAGACGACGAGCATCGGACCGAAACCGCGAACAAAGAATCCGAAGATGAGCGACACGAGAAGGAGCCCACTGACGAGCTCTGATTGGCGGACGTAGTGGAAACCGCGATTGATCGAGGCGACGAGCCGGTCGCCGTTTCGCTGGTGGCTCACTTGGGGAACGTCACGCATCAGGAAGAGCGCGTAGAGCGTGGCAACGCAGGAGAGCGCATTGATCGTGAACACGCCGGAAACGCCGATCAGCGGGATGAGCGCTCCCGCTAGCACGGGACCGACCATTTGCGCGCCGGTGAAAGATGCGGAGTTCATGGAGACCGCCGACGTGAGCTGGTCTCTGGTTACGATGTCGGGCAACATGGCGTGGCGACACGGCGCATCGAACGCAAGGATGGCCCCATTGAAGAAGGCGTAGACCATCAGCAGACCGACGTTGATGACGCCGGTGATGGTTAAGATCGCGAGCGCGCTCGCTAGGAATAGATAGAGAATCTGCACAGTCCAAAGAAGTTTGAGACGGGGCACGCGGTCAGCAACCACACCGCCTACCAGCGGCAGGCAGAGCATCGGGATCGCGAAGGAGATACCGATCAGACCGAGGGAAAAGGCGGCACGGTCGCCCGAAAGATCGCTAACCAGCCACCCTTCTGCGGTCGTGGCCATCCAAGTTCCAGCGTTGGAGATGATCAGTCCGGTCCAGAGCAGAATGAAGTTGCGAGATTGGAAGGCGGCGAAACCGTTGCGCTTTGCGGGTGCGGGTTTGGCAGGGCTTTGCTCGGCAACTGGCGCGGTTGCTTCGAGACTGACCGCGGGGGAAGCTATTGGAGCAGGGCCGGGTTGGGCATTCATCGGGGCGGATGGTACCACGTGACGAGGAGTCGGGCGTCAGGCATTAGGCGTTAGGCGTTAGGCGTCGTGTTGGCTGGCGCCTGACGCCCGACGCCTGGCTGCTTCAAGGAGCGACTGCGATGCGGTTCGGTCTTCAGGTCCGGCCGATGGCTGAGATGATGGATCTGTCTGAGTTGGGCAAGCGCGTCGAGGCGGCGGGGTTCGAGAGTCTCTTCGTCCCCGAGCACACCCACATCCCGGTCAGTGTCGGACGGAACCACCCGGAGGACGCTGGGTGGCTCGATGCCTGCAAGCGATTCTTTGACCCCTTCCTGGTGCTAACAGTGGTCGCGTTGGCGACCGAGCGCCTCAAGCTCGGGACAGGCATCTGCCTCGTGCCGCAGCATCATCCGATCACCCTCGCCAAGACCGTAGCGACGCTCGACCGTCTATCCGATGGCCGCTTGCTCTTCGGCGTTGGGGCGGGCTGGGACGGGCCGGAGCTAGCTAACCACGGCGTCGAGCCGCGCCGGCGGTGGGCGACTCTGCGCGAGCACATCCTCGCGATGAAGGCGATCTGGACGACGGAGGAGGCAGAGTTCACCGGCGATTACGTCCGCTTCGATCCGATCTGGCAGTGGCCAAAGCCGGTCCAGCAGCCCAATCCGCCGATCCTTGTCGGCGGCGAAGGGCCGCAGGTCCTCGATCGGGTGTTGGAGTACGGCGACGGCTGGCTGCCCAACGACCATCCTGAAGTCGGGGACCGGATCGCGGAACTGAATCGGCGCGCTGCCGAACAAGGCCGGGCGCGGTTGCCGGTCACGGTCTACGCGGCGCCGCCGCGACCAGCCGACATCGAGCGCCTCGCCGCGGCTGGCGCCGACCGCTGCGTATTCAACATGCCGAACGGAGACGCCGAAGTTTTGCTGCCGGCTCTAGGTCGCCTAAGCAAGCTGATCGTACATTGGTCCTGACGGCGTGAACGCGAATCAGCAGCGGGGATTGGCAGTGACCGTCGCGAGATGTGGGATGTCAGCGAATTGCCGTCGCAGCGGCATGCCGTACCCGACAATCAGCTCGTTCGGCGCTTCGAATCCAGAGTAGGCAATCGGCACATCGATTAGACGGGCATCGCGCCGATCAAGGAGCGTGCAAATCTCGACGGTCTCAGCACCCCGGGAGCTCAGCCAGGTCATGAGATAACCGAGACTCATGCCAGTGCTGACGATATCGGTCAGCAAGAGGACGCGCCGGCCCGCGACGGAAATGGTCGGCTGTTTGTGGACGCGAACCCGCTGGATTCCTCCCGCGGTGCGAAAACGAGTCTGGCGAATTTGATCGAGTTCAATTTGGACCCCATGAGCGATCAGGGCCGCGGTTACTTCGCGGCCAAATCTCATTGCGCCATCGCTGGCGATGAGGATAAGGAGTCTTTGGTCGTGCGCGTTTGCGGCGATTTCGGCCGCCATTTCGTCGATTCTCGTCGCGATGAGGTCCTCGCTAAGAAGTGGACTCAGAATGGGGTTCGACACCGTTCGTCGTTCGCCAATGCGGTAAGCGTCGGCGAGCCGGTGGATATCGCGCCGGTAGAGAAGCTTGATCTGCACGGTGGGGTAAATTTCTCGCATCTGACGGAGTTTGCGATTCTTCCGTGTGACAAGGGGCTGCCGCATCGTCGTGAGTTCGATATAGAGGCGGTGATCGGGGAGATAGAAATCGGGCGTGAACATTTCGGAGGGGCGACCGTCCGCTCGCCAAGAGAGCGCGAAGGTGGTTGGTTCGTAGGCCCAGCGGATTCGGTAGAACGTCAGGATTCGGGCGAAGTCGAGTTCCGCGGGATGAGCAAAACCTGGATCGTCTTTGGCCGCTGCCAGCCGCCACGGCAGTGGCAAGGCTCGCTGGAGATGCGACGAATCACCGGCCGGCGAGCGCTCCATTCCGATCGCCGCGGATACCATGTCCCGTTTCATTGTCGGTTTGGCCACGATTCCCCCGTCGCCCGTGAAGGCCCCACAACTCTCATAGTCCAGATACATGCGGACCCGCACAGTCCAGCCAAGGCCATCGCGAATTGCGCTCGCGAGGTGATGACGTCATGTATCTGATTTGCGGGGGTTGCCGCATTGTTGCACAGCCATTTCGTCGAGGCAAGCATCCCAATACGTATGTCCTATGCCGCCGATTTAGGTATTTCCTCTGTTGGCCCGATCCGCACTGAATCGTATGGTAATGATGAAAGACGAGAACACGAACAAGCTACAAAGAGGCGAGACAGTTATTGGTAAGTGGATGTGGAGTTCAGGCGATGGCGACGATCACCATATTGGATGCGAGCACACAGGTCCATTCACTCCCGGTCAAAGAATCAGCGACGATCAAGCATCTCAGCCGTGGTTCGGCTGTCGCGCTGACCGGCGCCTCCCAGGATCGTTTTATCGAGGTGCAGGCCGGCGGGACTACAGGTTGGGTCTATTACAACCATCTCATCGCGAAGGTCCTCGGCGCGAACGATGTTCGGTTGCGATCAGCACCAGTTGTGGCAGGCAACAACATCATCATTGACGGAATGATCAGCGACGTTCGCGTTCTGCCTACGGGCCAGATTCAAAATGGCTTCCTCTCGATTCGCTATCTTGATATCGAGGGGTGGGCTCATGGTGATTTTTTGGGTAAGGTTGCCAATCCGACCCCGCTGAAGGGCGGCATCGTTTGCGCGGCGCACAACAACACTGCGATCCATGCCGAACCCGCCGGTGCTTCGCCGACGATCAAGAAAGCGCCGAAGGGCGCCAAGATTCGGCTGACAGGACAGGCTGACGGTAATTTCTACGCGGTCTCGTACTCGGGCGTCTCCGGCTGGATTCACACCTCGCATCTCTGTGCGGCGACGGTTGAAGCGGGAGTTCGAGTGCGGAAATCAGCACGCGGTACGTCGCAATCGCTTGTTGAGCTGACTCGGGGATCGGTCGTCCAGCTCACCGGCGAATTTACCGACGGTTTCTTGTCGGTGAAATTTGGCAATAAGGAAGGTTGGACACTGGCGACACTGCTCGGGCCGGATGCCGCCAAACCGACTCCGTCACTGAGTTCGATTTGGAACGGGGCGGATCGGCAGTTTGGCATCTCCCAACCCTATGGACCGACAGAATTCTCGATCAATGAGCATCCGGAGTGGTATGCATACGGGTTGGACTATTGCCCCGATTGGTGCGCCTCGTATCCGAACGGAGAGTGTCCACCGGGACACACAGGGCTCGACGTCGCGATCCCGTATGGCACCAAGGTGTTCACGCCCGTCGAGGGCGAGGTCATCTGCGCAGGCACGAATAGCGCCGGTTGCGCCGCGTTTAGCTGTGGCTGGACGGCGCAAGGCGAATTCTGCGAGGGGTTGGCAAACGCCGGCAGGTTCGAGCTGCGACTATCTGACGGCTCGCGCCTCATCTTTGGGCACATGAGCAATATCACGGCCGACATTGGCCAGCACTTGACGCCGGGTGATGAGGTCGGATTCAGCGGTCGCTACAACGGCGATCATGTCCACGTCGAATATCGTGATGTCAGTCCGCCTTGCCCAACGAAATATTGACGACGTGCGATTGTTGAATCCCTGTGACGTGTTGATGACCAACGATTTCTGCCTCGATCCTGAGCAACAGTAGCTTGGCACAACCCGTGCAAAGCAACCAACTGCCCCACGTGTTCGTTAGAACCAACGTGGTGGTCGTTTGTTGATTTTGTCGTGCATGAGGGTGTGTCAATGCCGAACCTACCCGCAAAGCGCGTTTCGCGCGTGCTTTTGGTCATTGTCATAACGGTCATCGTGCTGGTTGCTCCGCTTGCGCAAACCGCCGTTGCGGACTCTGTTTCCGGGATCGCCCTGGCCAAAGGCAAGGACGGTCACGGGAATGGCAAGGAGAACGCGAAGAAAATTTCGAAGAATGATGATGACCAGGGCGACGACGGAGGCGAGGGCGAAGGGAATCACAACGGCAAAGGCAATGAGGGGAAGGGCAAAAAGAAGGGTCACGAGAAACAACAAGAACGAGAGGCAGTAGCGCCTGCCAAACTCTATCTTGTTGCCGTTGCCTGCCAGTTCCAAAGCGATCTCAATACATCAACCTGCCTCTTTGTCGGCGGCACTGAGAACGGCACGGGTGACGTCAGCCGGATATCGATTCCAGGAGACATGGCCTGCACCGATATCACCGGCGGCAGTTTCACAACACAAGCAGACGACGATGGCGGCCAAATGCTGGTGTCACCGAACGGCGCGCAAGCGGTCACGCTCGTGATGTCCGGCCAGGTGCGGACGAGCGGCACCGCGTCCTACCGGGTCACGACGCCAAACGGTCTCTTCCCGGCGGCTGGTCCAGGTTTGCGCTGCGGCGAGACGAGCACAACCCAACTCTCAACCGAACTGTCCTCGACGACCGGTGCGGTCCGCGTGATTGCGTATCAATGTCCGGTTGGAACCACTGCCCAGACCGTCGACTGGTATGCGAAGTGCGCCCAACTGGACGCGGGCGTGACCTTCCAGCTTGTTCAGAACGGTGTTTCGAGTGATAGCGCGAAAACGGGAACAACCGATGACAAAGGGAGTTTGTTGTTTCCGAAGCTCGCTCCGGCGACATATCACTTGACTCAGGGCGACGGCAACTGGTGCCACGCGGAATCTGACAGCGTCAACGCCCAAGGCGACGTCATCGTCCACGCAAATGAGCGTTCGACGGTGTGGATATTCGAATGTGCCTAAGTCTTTGTCGCTATAACCCCATCGCCTCGCGAAGGGCGGCGAAGAGGTCGGTGTTGCGGATTTCGCCGGCGAGGAGTTCAGCGCCGGGACCGAAGGCGGTCAATGGGACCGAAACGTCGGTGTGAGCAATCGTCGACCAGCTCACGCACTGGTGAACATCGCTCGATTCGGCTTCACCGGCAATTGTCAATCCGCCGCACTCGTGGTCGGCGGTGACGATGACGAGTGTCTCGCCATCTGCTTCGGCGAAGGCTTTCGCGGTGGCAACAGCACGATCGAGCTCGAGCACCCCTTTGATCGCCAGGCGCGTGTTGTTTTGGTGGGCCATGCGGTCGATCGCGGCCTCTTCGATCATGAGGAAGAATCCGTCACTGCGGTGGGATAGGGCTGAGATTGCTTTGTCGGCCATTTCGAACAGGGTGACCTCTGGATCGTATTTGTCGCCCTGGCCTTCCGGTTTCTGACTGAAGAGCTCCTGATTGGCGAACAGGCCGAGCAATTTCTGGGACTCCGCGCCAAAGAGTTGCGCTCTGTGCGACGCGTAGCAATATCCCAGGTCCTGGGCCCGTTCGACCAGATTGCCACAGGTGCCGCGACTCCATTGGTTCGGTTCATCGTCGAGAAAATCGGGATAGGCGCCGGGGTTTCCTTCGGGGAACCAGTAATCCTCACCGCCACCAAGGATGATGTCGACCTCAGCTTCCTCGATGAACTGTCGCGCGATTTCGCTGTGATCAGTTCGGTTCGCAACGTGTGAGGCGAAGGCCGCCGGCGTGGCGTCAGTGATCTGGCAGGTGGTGACGAGTCCAGTGGCGAGGCCGGCCCGTTTCGCATGTTCGAGAATCGTGGGAAGCGGTTGTCCGTTGAGATCGACGCCGACGGCGCCGTTGTAGGTCTTGACGCCGGTCGCGAGCGCGGTGGCGGCAGCGGCGGAATCAGTGACATTGGCGATCGGGTCGGCGCAACTTGTTTCCATGAGACCGTGAACGGGAAGCGTGTCCATTGTGAGAGGCCCGCGCCGGGCGAGCCGGCCGGCTTGCCGTTGGACAGGCCCCATCCCGTCGCCAATCATTAAGATGACATTTTTTGCTCTGAGTCGTTTGCTCCCGATTCTGGAAAACTGCCGATCCGTCACGACCATAGACGTCAAAAACAAGTTCCTTTCGAAGTTCTAACCTTCTGGCCCTTTGTGCCTGAGCGGAATGTCGCCATCTGCGACTGTTCCCTACGTTAAATATACGTCTCATCAGGCGTCAATGGACTGATTCGCGATTAAATTGTCTCTGAAGTTTCGCATGAAATTGATCGCGCCGGCATGACCCGAACGTATTCGATCTTCGAAATCGGCAACGCGAACCAAAACGCGCTGAGTGAGCGAGCGCAGCGGAAGCGACTTGGACGCGCTGGGAGCTGACCTAGGCGGGTCGCACGATGTACTCGGTGTAGAGCGGTTCGCCGTTTGCATCAGTGCGGTCGATGAGCTCACCGTTCGGGAACCACTGCTGCACGATCGCGAGCTCGCCGCGCCGTTCGGGCAGGAAAAGGAAAACAGTCGGGCCCGTTAGCACCGGCGGCGAGATGTTTGGAGTCCAAGGATCGACCACGTCGATCCCGGTATCGCCGTGGGCGATAAACGGTAGGTTCGGATGACCTTCGTAGTACATCCGTGGCGGCGCGCCATAGTAAACGGTGTAGCCTGGGCCGAGCGCTTTCAAATCATAGGCAAATGCGTTGGCGACTATGGTGTTGGCATCGGACCAGCGGTCGATCGGATCGGAATCGTCGAAATAGAACCGAATGTTCCAGACCCCGATTGCGACCACGGCAATTGTGACAACGGCAGTCGTGATGAACGCGGTTACGAGCGTGCCCGGCAGTCGCAACTGATTGACTAAAAAGCGGATAGTCGTGACCAGACCAATTGCGGCGAGGATGGGAATGAGACTCGCGGCCATGGAAAAGCGATTCGATTCCAGCGGCTGAAGTGTAAGGGCCAGACCGGCGACGGTTGCCCAATAGGCGACCGCGATGCCGAAGTATCGCCGCTGCCAGAATCCGAGCGTTGCGAGGATGATGCCAATGACGACTGGTATCACCAGGGGCCAACCGATGAAGGGCGGCGAAACGCGATAGAAGCCGCCGCCCACTGTTCGGAACGGCATCAGCGCCGCCGCGTGCACCTGATTCCACAGAATCTCGAATGTGCTCTGGCCCGTTCGCTGCCGTTCGCTATCGAGCCAGCCCGACCCGTAGATCGAAACGACGTCGACCCGCGCGTTGAATGTCTCCGGATTGTCCACATAGTACGCGGCGATTGGCAGGGCGCCAACGCCGACGCCCGCGGCGACCATCAGCGCTGAACCAAGCGATTGCGGTCCATCGATGGAAAGCGTTCCCTGTTTCCAGGTGAGCGTGGTGACAATCACGTAGACGACATACGCGGCCGCGATGGGAACAAGAATGCGGTCCGCAACATAGAAAAGTTGAGCGACCCCGACCGCGAGACCAGCAAGGAGCGCGTCGATCGGTCTCCGTTTTTCGACAACGCGGTCGAGGAGCCAGAGCGACAGGATGACAAAGAACGCGCACGTAATGTTGTTTTGCGCTTGGCGGCTGATAAAGAGGTGAAAGTGGAAGGCGGCGAGGAGCGAGGCGGCAGTAAGACCGGTGAGCACACCGAAGTTCCGGCGGACGAAGAGGTAGACCAAGGGCACCGTCGCGGCGCCGATGATGCCGCTGATGAGACGTGATCCGACAACATCTTCGCCAAAGACGCGCATCACGCCGGCCTGGAGAAAAAACCAAAGCGTGGGATGAGATTGAAACGTCGTTTCGAATGGATCTTTTAATTGCCCCGTGAGGACCGATTGCGCCGCGGTAGCGAATTGGCCCTCATCTCCGTTGAAAACCGCCGGGAAGCGAGTCAAGTCGACAACGCGCAAAAAGAGCGCGCCGAGCGTGACGAGCGAGACCGCTCCGATTTCCAACTTGTAGGCACGAAACCAAGCGACGAGCCTATGCAAGCTCGGCCGCTGTAGTGGCCAGCCGACAGCGACAATCGCCAGCCCGATGCTGACGATCCAGAGCAAAGCAATATCGCCGAAGTGGCTTTCTGGAGATCGATCTTGGATCGCTTTCCAGACAGCAATCGATCCCAGGACCGGCGCCAAAAGCATGAGCAATCGAGAGAACGATGGAATTTGCCAGTCGCCGGTTTGAACTCGCTCACGGCCCGGCGCGTCAGCGGTTGTTCCGTTCGCGGCCCGAAGCTGGCGGACGAATGCTCCCGCAATGATGAATACAAGAAAGTAGAGCAAAAGTCCGAACAGCATTGGTTACACGTACTTTCAGATTCTGACGAACCAGATCTATCGTTAGCCCGCACGCACGATTGGTTGGCTCAGCGTCCGCTGACACAGGACTAGGCTGGCGCGGTCACTCGTGCCGCGTCGTTACAGTCCGCCAAATGGGGCAGATCGAAGTATCGACTGATGTATCTCTTTTTCGCAATCGGCCCAATTCACTTTAAAGGACGGGGCCATGGCTTTGCTACAATCGGCCGGCTTTTGACTGACAAATCGGAATTGGAGGAGACTAGTGACGCCTGAAGAAAAGCTGAAAGAACTCGGCTATGAATTGACCGAACACAAGGCGTTCACACCGGCAATGGCGGTGGGAAAGATTACCGGCAATCTGCTGTTTCTCTCGGGGACAACTCCGCCTGCCCGCGATGGCAAAGTGTGGCAAGGTCGACTAGGCGAAACCTATTCCGTGGAAGAGGGCTATCAAGCTGCTCGTGAATGTGCGGTCGCGCAGTCTCGCGATGGCGAAAACCGTGCTCGGCGATCTCAGCCGGATCAATCAAGTCGTCAAAGTGCTCGGCATGATCAATTGCGTGCCCGGCTTCGGCGAAACCCCGCAAGTCATGCACGGCTTTTCCGATCTCCTTTACGAGGTGCTCGGCGATGCGGGCCGCCACGCCCGATCTGCCGTCGGCATGCAAGCGCTCCCATCGAACGCCCCGATCGAAGTCGAGACCATCTTCGAAATTGCGTGACGGTCGGAAGTGACGAAACCGGACAAATGATGCGGCGTATAATGGAATCGGCCCTGTGCGAGCCTGCGCCCAGACGGGTTTGTGGCCATTTGTCTTGAACCTCGTCATTTCAAGACTGTGAAATGAGCGGACTCTGCGACTATTCCCCAAAGCTGGGTGACTGATTACCGCGGAATAGTGGCCGAATAATAAGGGGAATACCAAGTCGTCTGCTCTTCGGGAGCGCCGCATGGTTCTCGCGCCCCTTCCCGACCGCCATAGCGATCTTGCAATCCCGCTTACTCCACTTGTAGGACGGAAGCGGGAGATTGTAGCGATCTCCGCCCTGGTGTGCCGCCCCGACGTACGCCTAGTCACCCTGACCGGTCCCGGTGGCGTCGGCAAAACACGGCTTGCCCTCGCCGTCTCCAGTATTCTCGAAGAGGACCTTGCCGACGGCGCACTTTTTGTCCCATTGGCCCCTATCAGCGACCCATCCCTCGTTCTGCCAACCATCGCCCAGGCGCTTGGAATCAGGGACGGTGGAGACCGGTCTCTAACGGATCGCCTTGTCATTGCGCTAAGAGACCGCGAATTGCTTCTCGTTCTGGACAATCTCGAGCAGGTCCTTGACGCTGCACCGAGCTTGACGGAACTGCTCGCGTCTTGCTCTCGCTTCACTCTTCTCGTCACGAGCAGGGCGCCCCTTCGGGTCTCGGGCGAGCACAGTTTCCCCGTGCCTCCTCTCGCCCTGCCCATGCCCGGCACACACTTGAACCTGGAAGAGATCGCGCTCACCGAAGCGGTCCAGCTTTTTGTCGCGCGGGCGCGAGCGGCGGACCCTCATTTCGAGCTCACCGAGGCGAATGCGTCGAGCGTCATCGCGATTTGCGAGCACCTTGATGGATTGGCATTGGCGATCGAACTCGCGGCGGCGCGCGTTCCCGTCCTGTCGCCGCAAGCCTTACTCGCTCGCCTTACCGATCGACTCCGGTTATTGACCGGCGGACCTCAGGACCAGCCTCCGCGCTTGCGTTCGATGCGAGACGCCATCGTTTGGTCTTATGACCTCCTCTCGGCGGAAGAACAGATTGTCTTCCGTCGCTTGTCTGTCTTCAGCGGAGGATGCTCTCTCGACGCCGCCGAAGCGGTATGCGATGCACCGGGTGTAAACGTGTTGGATGGGATTACCGCGTTGGTGCGTCAAAGCCTGGTGAACCGGGTGGAGCAAACCAGCGACTATCCACGCTTTGGGATGTTGGAAACGATCAGAGAGTTCGCGCTAGAACGGCTCGAAGCAAGCTGTGAAGAGGAGATGCTTCGTGACCGGCACGCGGCGTATTTTGCGGTACTCGCCGGCCGTCCAAAATTAACCTGGTGGTTGCCCAGAGAAACCGGAATCGAGCGCCTCAACATCCAGACGGCTCTATCCAGGGCAATCGATCACAGTAATGCCGAGAATCTATTCCTGCTGGCTATCGGAGTTTGGCAGTTGATCGAGCCGGTGAGTGGCTACGACCAACTGGAGCAGACGCTCACTGTCTTGGCGAAGGATCCCGATTTTCCGCGCAGCAAGCGTGCCCTTCTGGCAGCGGGAACGGCGCAGTTCGCCTTGTGGAGAAAGGACTACAGGCGAGTTGTCGCCCTGATCGACGAAAGTCTGGCGCTCGTGGGCGAGTCCGACGACGACGACTATCTCGCATTGGCGCTGATGTGCGTGGGCTGGTCCGCATACGGGCTGGGCGAGCTAGACCAGGCCAGCGCTTTCGGTATGGAAGCCCTCGGCAAATGGAAAACCCTCGGAGAAGTAGGGTGGGCAGGTGAAGCGCTCTTACTTCTCGGTAGCGTGGCTCGTCTAAGAGGTGAATACCAGTGTGCAGAATCACTATTGAAAGAATCTCTCTCTGCGACACAAGCACATGGAAATGAGGAGGCTGTCGCCGCAGTGCTCGGCTGTCTCGGTCAGTGCGCCTGTGAACAAGGTGATCTGCGACGTGCGGCAAGCATGTTCGCGAATGTATTGACCCTTTCACCCGCTCGCTGGGACCCGCTCAACCTCGAAGGTTGTCTTTCCTCTCTAAGTGCCGTAGCCATTAAGGCCGGACACTTCGAACAGGCCGCGTACATGCTCGGGAAAGCGGAGAACCTGCGCGAACGGCGCGGCACCGATCAATTTCCAGCCGATGCGAGTTGGCTCGGTAGCGCAATCGCCACGTTGCACGGTCACCTGTCCGACGCCGAGTTCGCCGCGGCTTGGGATGCCGGCCGGTCGGTATCGCATGACCAGGCGATTGAAGAGGCGCAGGCATTTGCGGACGACATCGCAATGACCGCTCCGGTACGACGCTGCGCTCCAGGCAACCTGACGCCTCGAGAACTTGAGGTCCTGGAACTCTTGGTTGAGGGCAGAACGAACCAGGAGATCGCTACCGCGCTCTTTGTGTCCCATCGCACCGCCCGCGCTCACGTCGCCGCAATCCTCGCCAAACTCGACGTGCCAACTCGCGCCGCCGCCGCTTCATACGCGGTTCGCCATCAACTCGTCTAACTGATTCCAACCCCGATTCTGATGCTCCCAGGCTGATCGGCCAATGTAGATCGGTGAGTAGCGCTTGCCCGAAATTGGCCGATCGGCCAATGTGCATGGCTCCCCTCTGGCCGATGATCAGAGCATTCTTCGGCCAGCGGCTGATCCAACCTGGAGCGTCACCGGTAACTTCGGAAATTGGCGACGCCAGGGCATCGAAAGGAGGTACCGCCGTTCTCTGATGCCACGCAAGCCATTCGTTGAATGTCCACCGAACAGGACGTTCCCGAAAACACCGAAGGAGCAAACCATGTTCTCGACATCCCGAGGGAAGTCAGCTTGCTTCGTTGCCGTGATCGCACTAGTTGCGCTTGCCACATTCGGCCTCCTGAATTCCGCTCCGGCAAGAGGCAACGACCAGGTAGGCACTTTGGCCCCGGTGTCGGATCTCTCGGCGGCAGAGGCGATTGATCTGATCACAACTGATGCGGGAGTCCTCCGCTTCGACGTGGCTGAAGACGGCAGTCGCTTCGCGTGGTCGGGTGACCCGAAACTCACGGACGGAATGCCCACCATTGGGACTACCTACATTACCCAGGGCTATATCTACCCAGAGGGAACGTTGAACGGATCGAACGGTGTGATGCCTGACGGTTCGCCAGAATTTCCGGACAAAGTTCTCGGCCAGTGGACGTGCTACGGCTGGTGGATCGGCGATGCCGCTCACGCCGAAAAGTCGCCGGCTTGGCTCACCACCCATCTGTTCAACTTTGGCGGAAAGTTGGGTGAGGCCACCATCGTCACGGAGGGCTACAGCATCGATGACTTGAACGCACCGCTCGAACGCGCGATTGTGGGCGGCACCGGTCAGTATGCGGAATCACGCGGCGTTCAGAGGGAGACCAACCTCGGCTTCAATAAGAGCAAAGGGGGCGACTTCCGGTACGAGGTTGGTCTCGCCGCCAAGTAACAATCCCAATTCATCCTTGGTGACCTGACGTCACTCGCTTGAACGACCCGTCGATCAGGGGGAGGAGGTACACCATGCATCGGAAAGTGCTTCTGTGCACGCTGTCGGTTGTCGCTCTTATGTTCGTTGGTGGGATCGCCGGGATGCGCCCGCAAGGCGCCGCTCAGGACACCACTCCGGTCTCGGAGCCAGTTTGGGAGGTCCTAGGCGCCGCAACTGGACCTTCGATCGCGCCAGAACTGAACATGGAATTGGCTCGATTCACGTGGATGCCCGGTTACGTCCAAGCGCCACACACGCACTACGGCGCCGATGTTGTCCACGTTCTCTCGGGCGAGATCGGATGGACGGTCAAGAACGGTGATGTCCAGGTCTTTCGAGCCACCGAAGCCGGCACTCCTGGGCCGACCGAAATGTTATCGTCGGGATCCGAGGCAGTGCTCGGACCTGGTGATGCGATCCTCTTCGACTACCACGACGGAACGCTGATCCATCACGGGAGAACCATCGGCAATGCACCAGCAGTGATGGTCGTCGCAAGTCTCTACGATCCCTCCAAACCGATCACCGTTTGGGTGGACGAGAACGGCACGCCGATTCCGTAACCGCTGAGCGTCACGATGTCACATTCGGCTGCCGCATGACGGAGAGCGGACGATTCGATAACAGGTTGAGATCCGATTGGTAGTCACGAGCGAACAGGGCCGGATGAGCTTCCGGCCCTGCTTTCTGTGTGTGACCAATGCATTGCTCAGGCCAGGGCTTCGACAACGACTCCGGCGCCAACCTCCGAAACGCCACTCGAAGGCTCGCCACGTTCTGTCAAGCGCACGATCGCCAGCGCGACTTGGGGAAGTGAGGCATCGCCGTCGTAGATGAGATAGCGGGGTTCCCACAACGGTTGAAACTTTGCTTTATAGGCGCGAAGACCTTCGATGGAGAAAAACCGGTCGAAGTAATGGGTGAGCGCGCCAATTGCCCGCTCGCGTAAGGGCGCGTCCGGCGCTGAACCGACCTCGGCCCAGGGCGCCATGCCAAGGGAGAATCGCCGGTAACCAGCAGCCTTCATCTGCTTCATGAGTGACGCCAACAGCACGTCCATCGATCCATTCGGGGCGCCGGGTAGATGGCGCATGAGATCAATTGTTGCTTCCCCGTCGACGCCGTCGGGAATCAAATTGACGAAGGCGACAAGACGCTGACTCGCATCTCGGAGCGCCATGACTGGGGTCGTCCGGATGTACGCTTCATCGAAGGTACCCAGCGTAAAGCCGCGCTCGCGCCGTCCGGGCAACGTCAGCCAGGCTTCGGACACGGCGCGAAGCTCGGCGACGAGATCAGAAGGTAGTGGTGAATAGACTAGACCGGTGGTGTAACCCTCTCGGAGGAGGCGATTTGCGGCAGCTCGAATGTCCTTGTACGCGTTGCCGGCAAGCGCAAAGCGCTCCAGATTCACTACTGCTTCCTCGCCGATCTTCAGGGACTCCAGACCGAGGCCCCGATAGGCAGATAAGTAACAAGGTGACACCTGGTGGAACGCGATTCGCCAGCCGCTCGCATCACAAAAGTCGATGAATTCGCCCAGTAAGAGCTTCCATTCCGATTCGTCAGCCGCCACGGGGTCGCCTAACGCGACCGCGGTCGCGGTGCTCACCGCATAGGAGATGACTCCGCGGTTCGTGGAGGAAAAAAAGAACTGCTTGTCTGGTCTGGTTTTGAAGAAATCGAGCGAGGAGTTGCCGTAACGTGAGATCAATTCCGCTGCCATGGCGCGCTCGCGAGGGAGAGTGCGCCGTCTCCAGACGATCGGCCGGCCAACGGAAACGACTGCGCAAATCAGGGCGACAATGCCGATGACGGAGACCGAATCGAGAAACCAGGCGGCGTAGCGGGTATGGGGAACTAAGCCTGAATCGCCGAGATTGAAGAAGAGCAGGAGGGTACGGCTCATTGCCTGGGGCATCGAAAATTCGATCCCAAACGCACGCTCATCAACGAGCCAGAAACCGAGCGTACCGTAGGCCAAGGCGAAGAGAAGGCAAGCTGTAAACCCAAGTAATCCTCGCTGCATAGTCGGCACGTCGCTGCGGACCCGAAATCGACGCCGGTAGAGCAACAGGAGAAGCAAATTCGCGAGGGCCAGGAGGGTAAACGCCTCCTCGTGTCGCCTGAGCAGGTGGAGAGCGACCGCCAGGGCGCTCACGACCGTCGCGGCAACCCAGGCGACCCGCCTTCGTCGCCAGAGTGAATACGAAAGAAAGAGCATTAACGCGCCGGTGATCAGAGTCAACGTGCGAGAGCTATCGAGCGGATCGAAGAGGGCGTAGTCTTCGATGCGATCGTGTCTGGTCTGCATCGCCGGCGCAAGAACAGAAATCACGCTGACCGCGCCGGTGAACGCCGTCAATAAGGCAGGAACATGAGCCGGCATTCCGCGCACGCGATCGCTTTCGCGGGCGGTGATCGACGCTCCGAGCAAAAGCGGAAACCAAAGCTCGGCCGCACGATAGAGCAGCGTGGCCGCGACCGCGTCCGCGTCGTGCACGCCGAACCTTCGAAGCGCGACGACCATGGAGAGTTCAACCACACCGAGACCGTGAAAGACCGGGGCAAGGGTGAGGAACAGGGTTCCAACTACGTAACCGCCTGCGGCTACCCCAAAGGACGCTTGCACGTCGATTGCGCGCAAACTGACATAGAGCAGGCCAATGCTGGCAACATCGACTGCAAGCGAAGAAAGGAGTGGAATGACAAGCAATCGAAGCCCCATGCGATGGCTGACCGCTCGCCCGAGAAATTGCTTAGCGCGCAATCCAATGCGCAGATCGATCGCTGCCGGGATCTTGCCGCCGCGAAATACGTGAGCAAGAATCGTGATGATCACGGTCACCGAGGCAACCAGAACGCCGGCTGCCAACAGCGTCGCGGCGTTCAAGCTGATCTTCGATCATCAACCAACCGAGCGTCGGAAGAAGCACAAGGACAAAGGTAACGTGGGCGAAGGCGCTCGTGATGACGACCGCGAACACAATATCATCGGTTGGGACCGCAATTCGACTCAGACGGCGGGAGAGGAAATATGCTTCCGAGGCGGCGCCAACCGGCGCCACCGCCGAGACTGCATGACGCTGCAGATTTGCCTCGACGACCGGCAACACCGGCGCCCGGTGACCAAGGTTCCGCAAGACGGATGTTTGTCCGAGCGCATAGAGGACCTGCACCGTCAGCGAACCCAGGGCCAGCACCAGTAGCCATCGCACGTCGGCTCGGCGCAAGATGATGCTCGTGCGCAAGAGATCGGCTTGCTCATGCACGAACAACAGGAGGGCAAGCGTTACAAAGAGTACAATCCAAAAGGCGACAGGAATTCGCCGTACGACATCCCTGATCTGCGCCGCGGCGGTGATTTCTACCGGTTCTCGACCAACGTCCATCACACTCTGGCCCGCTTTGACGGAGCGATCCCTCGTGGCTCCCCCAGAGATACGTCACATCCTGGCTGCATGGTTGCCGATCAATTCGGAAGTCATGCTTGTCATGAGTTTGAAGTTCATAGATGAACGCAGGGTGAAGGAGTTAATGATCTGATTGAATTCTTGGCGACACTGGCAGATATCGTGCGGCGATCGGAGGAATTTGCTGTTAGGAGACCACCGTGCCCTATGCCTTAACCGCGGAGACCGCGCGTCGTTGGGCCACCGAACGGGCCATAACCACCTTCGCCATGTTCGCGGGCGATCTGGAATCGGCGGAAGTGACCGCGCTCGCGCAATCCTTCGCGAGCATGCGATTCGACGGCGCGCGTCTGATTCTGATCGTTCCTTCAGATACTACCTTGAGCCCAGAAGAACGGGCCGCCGCCGATGCTGTTATCACTGGTCCTCCCGCGCCTTCGCCGATCGGGCTGTTCGTGGCGCTTCCCATCACCGGGATCGAAGATGTCAGACGGTTAGGTGTGCTCGGGGCCAGTCCAGAAGCGATCGAAGCGGCACACCGGACGGGTGCAGGAGCGATCATCGGACTGGCGTCAAGTCCCGAAGCGCGCCGATTCTTGCTCGACGCCCAACCAGACGTGATCATCGCGCCCGGAGAATTTGCCGAGTTGGACCGAGCACGGTTCGCAAGCGATCGAGCACATCGCGAGCGTGTGTTGCTCAACCCTGGCCCAGCTGTTGTCTCAGATCGGATTCACCGTGCGGTTGGTGGTCCTGACCTCTGCCATCGCGAAGCCGAGTACAGCGTCATTTTCGAGGCGGTAAAGCGAAAGCTCTTCCGCATCGCCGGGGTTGGCGACGATTGGGCGCTGGTCTTGATGGCCGGGAGCGGTACCGCGGCGATGGAGGCGATGGTCGGCGGTTGTGTACGCCAAGGTCGGCGCCTTCTCGTGTGTCGCAACGGAATCTACGGAGAACGGGTCCAGACTATTGCCCAACGCTTGGGCATCGAAACGACTGTCGTGAGCAATTCAGACCTTGAGCCGATCGATCCGTCTGATGTCGCTTCGGCGCTCGATGCCGATTCGACGATTGATGCCGTCGCCGTGATCCACCATGAGACCACGACCGGCTTGCTCAATCCGGTGCACGAGATTGCGGCCGAAGCATCCAAGAGAGGGGTGCGCGTCGCGTGCGATGCGATTTCATCCCTCGGAGCTGAAGAACTCGATTTGAACGGCGCTGGATTCGATTTCGTCGCTTCGACGTCCAACGAGTGCCTGCACGGGCTGCCGGGGTGCGCGTTCGTGCTCGTGTCGCCCCTCGGCCAAGAACGGATCTCAGAGGTGGCGCCGCGTTCGCTCTACTTCGATCTCGAGAACTACCTGCGGGCGCAGGCAATAGCGACCGTTCCGTTCACTCCGGCGATTCCGGCGATCTACGGGCTCGACGCGGCGCTCGACGAGCTGCTCGATGAGGGGATTGAGGCGCGCAAGCAGTATTACCAGACACGAGTGGATTTCCTCGATCGGTCGTTTTCGCGCCTGCGCCTTGAACCCCGGGTCGCCCCCGCCTTTCGTTCGCGCTCGGTACGAAGCTTGCCGCTCCCGAACGGGATCAGTTACGACGAGTTGCACGACGCTATGAAGCGCGCCGGCTACGTGATCTATGGTGGTCTCGGCGAGGCGGGCAAGACGAGTTTTCGCGTCTGCGCGCTAGGCGCGTTGAAGGTCGAGGCGCTCGAAGGCTTCGTCGAATCGCTCGAAGATGTGCTTGCTCGGCCGATCATGGTGGATTGACCTGATGCTGTCCAAATCGATCACGATCAATGCGCGCGAGTATCGAATGCCAACCCGGCCGACCGTCGTGATCACGATGGATGGGACCGATCCGCGCTATCTCGACGACGCGCTGGATCGCGGGCTGATGCCCCGGCTCGACGACATGCTCAGGAACGGCGGAAGTTACAAGCTGGGTCGGGCCCAAATGCCCACGCTTACGAACGTCAACAATATGTCAATCGTGACTGGCGAACCGCCGATCGTGCATGGTCTCCCCGGCAATCATTACCTCGCGCCGAACGGTGAAGAGGTTCAATTAAGCGATCCCAAGTTTTTGCGCGCGCCTACGATCCACGCCGAGCTGATGAAAGCCGGAGCAAGAGTTTTCTGCGTGACGGCCAAGGAGAAGCTGCGACGGATGCTGGTCCACGACAGCGTTCCGGGCACGAGCGCAGAGAAGGCAGACGAGCATCCGATCCCGGCGTACGGCATCGACGATGTCGTGGCGCTGGTTGGACGCGAAAATCCAGGTCCGTACGAGTGGGATTTGAGCGCCTATTGCCTGGAAATTGGCGTCGCGGTGTCGAAGCAAGTTGGTCCGCTTGATTTGATGTATCTCTCGACGACCGATTTCGTCCAGCATTCCGAGGCGCCCGGGGGCGAGATGGCCGATTGTTTTTACAGGCGGTTCGATGAGCTTCTCGGGGAATTACTCGATCTGGGCTATATCGTAGGGATGGTTGCCGATCACGGTATGAACGACAAGCATAACGCTGACGGCACGCCTCGAGTTCATTATTTGGAGGACGTGCTCGAAGCCGCGGGTGTCCGCGGCGCGCACGTCGTTCTCCCGATCACCGATCCCTACGTCGTCCATCATGGCGCGCTCGGCTCATTCGCGTGGATCCACTGCAGCGAGGATAAGCGCGATATGGCGCGCCAAGCAATCAGCGCGCTCGAAGGCGTGGAAGAGATTTTCACCCGCGAGGAAGCGACGGTCGTTTATCAGCACCCGAACGACCGCATCGGCGATCTTTCGGTGGCGTCCGATGCCCAAACCGCGCTTGGAAAATCGGCCGCCAAGCACGATCTCTCGGTGCTCCACGGCCCGCTCCGCTCGCACGGCGGAAGGCACGAGCAAATCGTGCCAATCATCGTTAGTCATCCACTCACACCCGAATATGCTCGTCGTCATGAAATTGGCGTGATGAACAGCGACATTCACGATCTGTTACTGGACGGAGTGGCCTAGCGATGGCGACCGCGCTCTCTCAAGATGTGGCTGGTGATTACCCGACCTTCATCGATGGCAAGGAAGTTTGGGGCAGCGATCGGATCGAGGTTCGCTACCCCTACTCCGGCGAGGTCATCGGCTCAGCGCCGAAGTTACGTCAAGCTGAGGTGACTGATGCGCTCGATTGGGCGGCGACGAAGCGTTTTGACCTCTCTCGCTATGAGCGATCGACCCTGCTAAATGAGATCGCCGATAAGTTGGAAGAGGACGCGGACGTTTTCGCCCGCCTGATCACCCTCGACTCTGGCCTCAGCTTGAAGGACACGTGCAGCGCGCCCAGGACGTCTTTCGCTTTGCGGTGATCGAGGCATTGCGGGATGACGGCCAGGTTATTTCCTGCGAAACCTCGGTGAATGAAAAAACGTCGGGCGTACACGTTGCGCGAACCTCTGCGACTTGCGCGGGTGATGCGCGAGGCTGGCTTGCCCGACCTCAGCGGATAGTTGCTACGTGCCCTCCTCCGCTTCGAAGCCGCGAACTACTCCTTGGAGAATCTGATTCGACTCCGTCAGACTCAGGCGCAGGCTGTCGAGATACTCGAGGACCTCAAGGAGATCTGCACCTTCAAGGTGCTCGACGGCTGGGGCGAGATCGCCAAGTTGGTGGAGTGATGCCACCAGCACATCACGCGCCTGATCTTCTCGTCGAGCAGCTGTTTGGGGCACAAACCGCGGCGACGTCGCGGGCTCAGCCTGTCCGGGCTGAGGTGGGATCGTCGTTTCTACCGAAGACTCCTCGGCTTTTGCTTGCGCCACGACAGGAGCC
This sequence comes from uncultured Chloroflexia bacterium, assembly GCA_963737985.1. GTDB lineage: Bacteria > Chloroflexota > Chloroflexia > Thermomicrobiales > UBA6265 > CAVTUU01. The sequence goes on from CAVTUU010000009.1 coordinate 569,720, forward strand.
GTGGCGGTAACCGGCTCAGGTGAAACGGCCGGCGCCGGGAATGCGGTTGGATCAACGACGGGCGAACGAATTGCCGCTGCATCAGCGGAGGTCGGATCGAAACGCTCGCTGGAAGCTGTGCGCGTCGTCCACAGATAGGCGATTGCCCAGGCGATGATTGGCGCCACGATAACGACCAACCAGATCTGGCCGAGACTCATATTCAGCTCATCGTAATAGGCGGCCAGACCAAGCGTCCCTAAGAACGCAAGGGCAGCTATGCCGGTCGCGTAGCGAATGGGGCTCTGTCTGGGCGGTTCCTGATACTCGAATCGGCGTAGCGCGCGGTGATTGGTGCGATCCAACCAGGGCGCGAACGTCAACAGACCAAAAACCAACGCCGGGAAGAGAAGACCGCCGAGAAACGTCGGACCAATCGTGGCGCCGAAGAGGTTGAACGATGCTCTGGCCGGAACGATTTTGAGGAAGCCGTAAATCCAGAGGAGATACCAGTCGGGTTTCACCTCCGGCGTCGCGGGACCGGGAGGTCCGAAGTTCTGGATCGGGTGTGGTGAAACGAACGCCGAGAGGATGAAGAGAACTCCAAACATCAGGAGCAAAAGCTGTCCCGCGAGGAGGGCCTGATAGGGCCAAAGCGGCACGCCGAGTACCCGTCCAGGTTCTGCGATCCGCTTGGCGTAGCCCGGCTGCGTGTGTTTTTGCTTGAGGACGACGAGCAAGTGGAAACCGATCACGAACGTCAGCAACGCCGGCACGATGAAAACGTGAATGGTGTAGAGGCGCGGAATGCTGCCGAGTGTCGGAAATGCCCCGCCGAAAAAGAGATCGGCCGCAACATTCCCAACCCAAGGGATCGACCGTGCGATCGAGTAGCCGATGCCGGTCGCGGTGACCGCATATGAGTCGTATGGCAGTGCATAGCCGACGAATCCGGCCATCAGCGTCAGGCCGAGAAGCACGATCCCGACGACCCAGTTGATCTCGCGCGGTTTCCGGTATGTGCCGGTGGAGTAGACCCGGAAGAGATGGAGGAGTATGGAGACGACCATCACGTGCGCGGCCCAATGGTGGACATTGCGAAAGAGGTTGGCGACGGGGATCGATTCGATCAAGTTGACGCTGGCATAGGCCTCGGGCAGGGTTTGTCCGTTGACGGTGACGTCGACGTTGGATGGCGTGTACATGAGGCTGAGATAGATGCCGGTGGCGACCAGAATCACGAAGCTGAATGCTGCCATCTCGCCGAAAAAGAAGGTCGAATGGACTGGGAACGCCTTCCGCCCGTACTTGCGGTAGAAGGCGTTGACGCCGAGCCGTTCGTCGAGCCAGCTGCGCGGTTTGGTGGTGGCTGTTTGTTGCTCTGCCCGATCCGACATCTTTCCGCTCCTCACAGCTGCGAGAGCCGGGGATTTATTGAGGACCGATCGGTCCGCTGAAGGTTCCCGTCGCGGCAACCGTCCCATCCCCGCTGATCGAGATCGGCAGGGATGGCAGTGGGCGGTTCGCTGGGCCACCAACCGGTTTCGCACCGTTGGCTGGGTCGAAGAGACTTCCATGACAGGGACACGGGATATCTCCAGCGTCGGTAAGCTTGGGGAGCACGGTGCAACCGAGGTGGGTGCAGATCGCGCTGAAGGCCACCAACCCGCTCGCGCCTTCGGCAATGCGAACTAGCTCGACAAGGTTGTCTTGATCGTCTGATTTACCCTCAGGAAATGCCTGGACCGCACCTTTGACTGGAATATCAGCGGCCTTGACGGGCGTGCCGGACAAATCGCCGGTGGCATAGACCAATGGTTCGCCGCCGGCGATCTCTTCCTGCGGAGTAGTCAATGTCTTGAGCGCAAGCGCCGGCAGCGCGAAGGCAAGTGCGAATGCACTTGTTCCCAGACCGATGGCCCACTTCAGGAATCGACGCCGGTCATGGTGTAAATCGGTTTCGCGCGGAGGCTCGGTCATCTCCAATCGCTCCAGGTGAAGGTATTGCTACCAGGGGATGCCATCGTCCCGGTTGTCGAGCGTTGCCTCATCGCCGACGTAAGCCTCTTTGTAGAAAACAAGGAGCAATGCCAGGACCAGACAGCCGGCGCCAGCGAGAAGACCAAGCACATCCAGATGCCATTCAGACGTCAGTCCGATGGCGAGAAGGATTGCAATTCCGAACAGGGCGAGTGAGAGGAGAACGATCCCTGTGCTGAGGGGACCAGTAATCCGAGGAAGCAGTCGACCTGGCCGCAGTTCACGGCCCTCGAGCAAGACGGAGATCAAGCCCTGTGCGCCGTAAACTGCGAGTCCGATTGCCCAGGCAACCCCGGCCAGTTCGAGCTCAGTGAGTGAGCTGCTATCACCGCCAGTACTCACGATCACCGCAATCGCCAGAACAACCGCGAGAATGAGGGCCGCAATTGGCAGGTTAGGCGTGTTGCGCATCGTGCCTTCCGACCTCCGGATGTGCCGAACCGCGCGCTGCGAGTCCATCTACCGTTTTCGGCGACGGTCGAAAAATAGTGGCGCCCGACACGTTTCGATTCAGATCATAAGGATATGATCCGCGAGTGATCAATCGCGCGATTCGTTGATGGGTCACGTACGCCCAAAACCATTGCAGCGTGACAGCAACCCGGTTGCGAAATCCGATCAGTGAAATGATGTGCACGCCTGCCCAAAGCAACCATGCCGGAAGACCATCGAACGACCGGCCGAAGATGAACGCCACGGCCCGATTGCGGCCGATTGTCGCCAGAGTACCTTTGTCGTGATAGCGAAATGGAAGGAGTGTCTGGCCCGCCAGAGCCCGGCCAATGTTCTTCGCCGCCCAGTCCCCTTGTTGGATAGCAACCGGCGCGACACCGGGCAACTCATCACCATTATTGTCGTGTGCTGATGCGAGATCGCCGATAACGAAGACTTCCGGATGACCTGGCACGGTAAGATCGGGCTCAACAATCACTCGCCCTCCACGATCGAGCGGCAAATTGAGCGATTGCGCGATCGGTGAAGCCCTGACCCCAGCCGCCCAAAGAATAGTCGCGGCTTCTATCCGCTCTGGACCGATCGAAACCGCGTCCGGCTCCATTGCGGTCACGCGCTGATTTGTCCGAACCTCGACTCCCAACTTCCGGAGATCGCGCTCGGCCGAGCGCGAAAGGCGATCGGGAAATCCGGCGAGCAGTCTCGGGCCACCCTCGATGAGGATGATCCTGGCCTGATCAGGGTCGATGAACCGGAATTCCTTGCGCAATGTGCCGTCATGAGCGATTTCGCCGAGCGCGCCAGCAAGCTCGACGCCGGTCGGTCCACCGCCGACAACAACAAAGGTAAGGAGACGCGACCGCTCGGCACCGTCTGGGTGGCGCTCGGCTTCTTCGAACGCACCGAAGATGCGGCGTCGCATTTCGAGCGCATCCTCGATGCTTTTCAGTCCGGGGGCCAAGTCTGACCAACTCTCATGGCCGAAATAGGAAGGCTCCGCACCAGCGGAAAGAATGAGGAAGTCGTAGCTCAGCTGATCCTCGTCCGAGAGTTGAACTTGATGATTGGCCACATCGACCGAGGTCACATCAGCCATCAGCACGACGGCATTGCGCTGTTTCCTGAGAATCGAGCGGATCGGTGAGGTGATATCGGCTGGCGAGAGAACGGCGGTCGCAATCTGATACAAAAGCGGTTGAAAGAGATGGTAGTTGCGGCCGTCGACGACCTTGATTGTGACAGGTTCGTCCGCTAATTGCTTCGCCGCGCTCAGTCCGCCAAATCCCGCTCCGACGACAACGACGTGGGGTCGCAAAGCGCTGACAGCGGACTGATCGCCTGGGCTACGTCGGTAGCGCCAGCGATCAGCAAGATTGTCGAGCCAGCCGTAAATTCCCCTCGCTCGCATTCCCACACCTTTGGGATGCCATCGTCCTCGTTCCCCATGGAGCGCGCACGGTGCGTGCCACCACAATATTTGGTCGCCAACCGGCGGAACTCATGTGAAACGAAGTAATTTCAGCTCAATGGCCGCTGAATAGGACAGCCACCGGAGTCGGAACCTCGACTGGTTGACCGGTAGCGGTGAGCATGCCCGATTCTTGGTCACGCCGAAACGTCACGACTGTGTCTGATCTCTCGTTGGCGGCGATGAGCCAGGAACCGGTCGGATCGATCGTGAAGTTGCGGGGGCCCTCTCCACGAGTCGACTCGTGCCCGACCAACGAGAGAGCACCACTTTCCGCATCAACGCTCCAGATTGTGATGCTGTGATGCCCGCGATTCGAACCATAGACGAATCGGCCATCTGGGGAGACCAACACCTGCGCGCCGGTGTTCTCACCCGCGAAGTCTTCCGGAAGGGATGAAACGGTCTGGCGGGGTCGGAGCTCTCCGCGCTCGGCGTCGTATTCGTAGACAGTCAAGGTCGAGGCGAGTTCGTTGATGACGTAGAGCGACTTGCCATTTGGCGCGAATGCGAAGTGGCGCGGGCCTGCGCCTTGATCGGTCTTAGCGAAACCGGATCCATGTGTCGCTGGCGAGAGCTTACCCGTGGTCGTATCGAGCTCATAGAGAACGATTTGATCGGCGCCGAGATCGGTTGCCAGCACGAAGCGATCGTCAGGCGTTACAGCGATCATATGTGGGTGTGGGCCTTCTTGCCTTGAGGGATGGACGCTCGAGCCTTCGTGACGAATGACCGTGGATGCCGGTTGGAGGCTGCCGTTCTGGGCGATTGGCAAGACAGCGATAGTGCCGCCGGTGTAGTTCGCAACGAGGGCAAAGCGACTAGTCGTATCAAGACTGATGTAACACGGCGCCGCGCCATGTGACGGTTGCTTGTTGATGAAGGTCAGATCGCCGCTTTGTGGATCGCGGGCGAACGCAGAAACATAGCCCTCGTCGAGCTCGTTGACCGCGTAGAGGAAGCGCTGCTCGGCGTCGAGTACGAGGAACGAGGGATTGGCAACGTTACGAATAATCCGATTTGGCGTCAGTTCGCCATTGGTAGGATCAAAATCGAAGACATAGATCCCCTCGCCATGGCCAAGTGGAGACTCCGTGTAGGCGCCGACGTAAACATACATGCAAACTTCCCTTCGCGAGGCAGTCCCAACATTCGGGAATCGTCGCCCACAGTTCGATCAAGCACAAGCGCATGAGTTTGAAATCTTCAATCTGAAGGACTTCGAAGAAACTCGGCTGCTAGACTTTGGGCGACGATACTTTCGGACGATTCATAAGCATTGGAACAGATGAACAACTCCCTAACTCAGCCTGGTTCTCGGCGCGTGCAACAGCATCTCCTGCTCGATGCGGACGATACGCTCTGGGAAAACAACGTCTATTTCGAACGGGCAATCGCAGAGTTTCTCGACTTCCTCAATCACTCGACACTGTCGTACGCGGACGCACGGGCTGTGCTCGACGAGATCGAGCACGCCAACGCGCAGGTTCACGGCTATGGCTCGGCGGCGTTTTCGCGCAATCTCACCGAGACCTACCGCCGCTTAGCCGAGCGGGAGATAAGCGACGACGATCTGACGATCGTGATGGGTTTTGGCGAGCGAATTCTTAGGCAGCCGATGGAGTTGATTGCCGGGGTCGAAGAGACGCTTCAGGTTCTCTCACAACGACATCAACTGATCTTGGTGACAAAGGGGCAACACGAAGAGCAACGCCTCAAGATCGAACGCTCTGGACTAGAGCACTATTTCGACGAAGCGCGGGTCGTGTCCGAGAAACAGCCTGCCGTCTATGAGGCGATCGTTTCCGATCTCAGCATCGACCCAGCGAAGACTTGGATGGTCGGCAATTCACCGAAGTCGGATATCAACGCTTCGCTCGCAGCTGGGCTGAACGCCGTATTCATCCCACACGAGATGACCTGGTCACTCGAGCACGCGGAAATCGACCACCAAGACGGCAGACTTCTAGTCTTGAAGCGATTCACCGAGCTTACGAATCACTTCTAATCGACCGCTGGGCCTCAGGTGAGGAGATGCACAAACGCGGCGATGACGCCCACGGCCACAAACGGGTATTGCAGGTAGAAGACGTAGCGGGCGAATCCCGGCGCGCGGTTGCTGAACAACGTGCTGATGCCGTTGCAAGCGACACCTGCCCCGATGCCGAGCGACGGCAAGAGTCCGCCAAACGTGCCGTCGCCAAACAGGCTGATCAAGCTCAGCACGATTGCCAAGCAACCAAGAACGGTCAGCACCCAGGCGAGCAACAGGTCGCGGCGCGCGAGGGGTTCTTCCGGCAGTTCAGGCACTTCAGACATTCGTTGAAATTGCTCCCAAATATCGCCGCGCTGAATCGCAACGGTATCCGACCTTATCGTGAGATGCGTCCTGCGACAACCCTGATCTGGCAGACCTTTGATACTCGTTCGCTGAATGCCAGGATTTCGTGCACATTTCCTCAATCCGCTGATCATTGCCATGCGTAGAAAGCGTGACCCTCGCCTGGATGAGGGACCGTTGGGACAATCGAATTAGTGATGTGAAGGGGTTGCCCATGAAACGATGGCTCTTCGTGCTACTTGCCGTGCTCGCGACGACATCGTTCTTAGCGGCGCCGAGGATCGGCGCTCAGGATAGCGCCTCTCTCAAGGTGGCCTCCGATCCTGCAGTTGGTGCATTCCTGACCAATGCCAAGGGCATGACGGTCTACCTGTTCGCCAAGGACACGACTAAGGGCACGAGCAACTGCAGCGGCGACTGTGCGGCGTCCTGGCCTCCAGTGCCTGCTGCCGACGCTATGGCTCTCCCCGAAGGTGTTCCTGGAACACTCGGGTCAATCGACCGCGATGATGGTTCCAAGCAGGCGACGTATAACGACATTCCGCTTTATTACTGGGCGAAGGACACCAAGGCGGGCGATATTACTGGAGAAGGCGTCGGCGGTGTCTGGTTCGTCGTTGCTCCGGGCGCAGCATTGGGAACCTATGCACCAGCACCCGGCGACGGCACGCCGACTCCGGCTTCGAGCCTGTTGGTCGGATTCACCCCCGAACTCGGTCCGTTCCTGACCGACGCTAAGGGCATGACCGTCTATCTCTTCACGAATGACACCGAGGCTGGCAAGAGCGCCTGCAGTGGCGATTGCGCCACGAACTGGCCGGCAGTGCCCGCTGTCACCGAAATGGTTCTGCCGCCAGGAATTCAGGGCAAACTGACGTCCTTCAAGCGTGATGATGGGTCGATGCAGTTGGCCTATAACGACATCCCGCTCTACTACTTCGCGAAGGATGCGAAGGCAGGCGACACGAACGGCCAAGAGGTTGGTGACGTCTGGTACATCGTGACTCCAGGCATGAAGCTCGGCGATCCCCCGCACGAAGCGGGAGTGGAAGCTTCAGCCACACCCGACTCCGGATACTAGACGCCTTTTCCCTACCTACCTACGACCGGCCGCTCATCGAGCGGCCGGTCGTGTTTGTGTGCCATTCAGCCCCCTGAAGCAGGCTGCGAATTCGTTCGCGGGAACCGATGATCTTCGTTTTCCGATCTAGATGGTCTCCGTATTGTGGGAGCAATTCTGCTTCGGCATAGTTGGCTTGTGTCCATCCCAGTCGCGTGCAAGAATAGTCAAAATTTGTGTACTCAATGATTGAGTAAAACATCATGTAGCGATGGAGCGAAGACGCCAATCACGACGAAGTGATGCTTTCGACTGGTTGAGGAGGGACGGCTCAATGGATGTCAGCGCGCGCAATCAACTCCCAGGAAAGGTCACAAAGATCACACTCGGCGGAGTGATGACTGAAGTCACGATCGACATCGGTAATGGAAACGAAGTGGTGGCAGCCGTCACCCGTGTCTCTGTCGAGCGAATGGGACTCACCGAAGGATCTGAGGTCGTCGCGATCATCAAAGCGACCGAGGTCTTGATAGGCACCCGATAAATCTTCGCCCTGACAATTGAAAGGAAGAGCAATGCCAACGCGACATTGGCTAAAGGTCGTGATCGTGCTCTCGGCGCTAGCCATTGGCACGACGTTGTTCGGGGCGAGTGCGTCTGTTACCGCGTAATCCTCGTCTCCCGTGGCATCACCGGCCGCCTCGCCGGCAGGCGGCGATTCAATTGAGATTGCCGGGCTCGTCGAGAATCCCGGCACGCTCACTGTCGCCGATCTGCAGACGCTGCCGAGCCAAACGGTCGACGTCACCTTTCAATCAGGCAGCGGTGAACAGAAGCATTCCTATACCGGAGCCTTGCTCTGGGACGTTCTCACCAAGGCGACGCTCAAACTCGATCCAGACCGAAAGAATGACCAACTTCGCAAATATGTCGTCATCACTGCCAACGATGGCTATGAAGTCGTGATCTCGCTGGGTGAAATCGATCCTGGCTTCGGCCATAACCCCTGTCTCTTGGCTTGGGATGAGGATGGACAGCCGTTGACCGGCGAGGACGGTCCGGTTCGTCTCGTAACTCCCGGGGACGTCAAGGGTGGCCGGTATGTCTATGGCGTCGTAAAGATCGAAGTCCGCGACGTCGATAGTCCGCCGCGGAGCTGACGTGGAAGAGCGCGAGCCTCTCCGGATCTTCATGCCGGGAGCCTTCGCGGGCATGCCCGATGATCTACGCGTCGAGTTTGCCACAAGAGCGCCGGAGGCGGAACTTTGGTTTCACGCCTTCGTACCGTCAGGAATTCTCGCGCGGGAGATCCTCGACGGTGAAGTTGCCGATGTCGCGGTTTCGGCAAATCCGAAATTTATGACGGCGCTCTGGAGTGCAGGGTTTGCCACCGACCCTCGTGTGCTTGCGGGCAACCGGCTTTGCATCATTGTGCGTCCGGATCAGAGTGAACAGGTCCGAGATTTACACGATCTGCTTCGCGACGATGTGCGGGTAGTAACACCGCAAAGCGACACCGATCCATGCGGTCAATACGTTGCTGAAATGTTCGCGCGGGCCGGGGCCGCCGGGTCGATGCACAGGAAAGAAGACGCTGGCACGCTCATCCATTCAGTTGGGTCCGGAGATCTTCCCGCGTTCGGCCGGACGGACGCGGGAATCTTTTACGCCTCGGAAGCGCGAGCGCTCGCTGATCGGGTGTCGACTGTTGAGCTTCCGCCCGAGCTTGATTTGTGCGAGCAGATCATCTTTGTGATCAGTGCAATCAAAAAAACCGAACGTGCCCATCCACTCGCGCCGGTCTTTGTTGATTTCATGACTGGCGCTCGAGGACAGGCTTTGCTGTCACGGTATGGATTTCTCCCATCCGATTCAGTGTCAACAAACTGCTTCCCATGGAACGACCGCGACGATAACGCCGAATCCCGCGAATCTGGGAGATAACTGGATGGAGGCATTCACCGATTCCGAATTGCTCCGCCTAGCGCACCTGCGCGATCGCCATCGGGGTGGGCACGGAGTGGTGCGACAAGGCGGGTGTTCTTTCGCCGAACTTCACGGCATATCAATCCAAGCGATTCCTGGTCAAATCGGGCTGAACACCACGAACTGCTATCGATGCGTGCTTTCCCGAACCGAGTCAGCCGGCGAAAGCCGGTCGTGTGAGGTGTTGTTTCAAGTTACCGCGGACTATCCTGCTCCACCAACGGCGGATGAAGTGTTGCGATGGATCGCGATTTCCGCTCAGCACGTTGAGCAATTCGATGTGACAGGCTGGGCGCTCCTTTATGGATTCACGCCTGTGGGGCGGACGAGTGTGCAGCCGTACCACGGACTTGTGCGCCAAGGCACTAATCTTGAGGATTTTGTTGCCTCGCTCGTTTGTGATGCGGCGAATCTGAGAGCGCTTCTTGGTCCGGAAACTTTTGACGAACTTGTCCGCGAGCTTGAAGTGAGTTAGTCGCGCCCCGCGATTTGGAGGTCCTATCGTGGCACCAAATGCCGGCCGAACTGTTCACGGAATTCCGCGCTATGCGCAGACGCACGCAGCGAACCCGCTGCTCAAGGTGACTGGATTGGTCGAACGCAGCCTGGAGCTTACTCCGGAAGACATCGCCCGACTTCCGCGAGTGCCCTATCTTGGCGAGTTGAGTTGCGCGGAGGGCGGCAATATGCCCGCTGTCGCGTGGTCAGGTGTGAGCCTCGCCGATCTCGTCGCGCTCGCGGAACCGGACCCGACGGCACCTAATGTTCGAGTCAGCGCGGGACCTTATGCGGTGCCCGTATCCCTCGCCGATGCCATTCGCGTGCTCATGTGCGATCAACTCGATGGCGTTTCGCTCGGCGTTGATCAGGGTGGTCCTTGGCGATTGGTGGTCCCCGGAACGCGCTATTTCACCAGTGTGAAATGGGTTAATTGTCTCGAACTGACGGCCGGCGTTCCCGACAATTCGGCCGAGCGAATCGCGAAAGCGCGAGCTCGTGCCAGAGCGGCCAAAGGCGAGTAGTTCACCTCGCGCGGCGCTCGCTTCAGGTATCAAGATTTCCTTCGCGCACCCCTGCTGCTCTCACAAGAGAATACGCAACTTCGTTTTATGTACCGAGCGAATCGGCCGCTAGGTCGAGTTGCGATTATCTTTGACGCATCGTTTGCGCGGCAGCAACGGGTTGAAAAGTGTGTTGATGTCATGCGGAGGTGTAACTTCGTGCCAAAAGCATCTGCGAAAACCGATCAAAGCCAACCAACCGCAAGCAGGCCGATCATGCCGGGATATGGCGTGCCAGAAGACGAAGAGGGAATGCTGCCCTGGAGTCATGCCGAAGAGCGGCTGATGTTTGCGAAGAATTACTGGGTTACGACCGCGAGTGATCAGATGAAGCCACACGCAGTGCCAATTTGGGGCGTCTGGCTTGATGGAATGCTCTACTTTGGGATTGGTCCACGGTCATCGCGGAACATCAGCGTCAATCCGCAAGTTTCTGTGCATCTCGAAAGCGGAGATCAGGTCGTCATTGTTGAAGGACATGTTGACCAGATCATCGGCATCGCTCCGCCATTGTCTCAACGCCTAGAGACGCATTCGCCGAGAAATACGACTGGCGACCGAGCGACGAAGGGGTCACCGCCGGCGAAGGGTCGTTGGTATTACATCCGACAATTGCCTTCGCCTGGACATCATTCCCAGGCGATGCCACCCGCTGGACTTTCTAACCAAAACAACATGCAATCGGGCTCGGCATCGCGCTGAGCCCGACTGCTATTGATTCATCATGCGACGAGGTCGTGCGCCATTTCTTCGAAGGCGGTGACGTATTTTTCGGCGTCTTCCTTCGAGTGGGCGACGGAGAGGGTCCATTCTTCTTCGCGGCCAGGGGTCATGAAAACGCCGCGGTTCATCATGTAAAGCCAGGCGAGGTGGCTCAGGTCGCCATCCTGATTCGCCATGAACGATTCGTAGTCGACGATTTTCGATGGCGAGAAGGTGACGCAGCCCTTTGAGCTGATCCCCACAGTGTAGCCGGGCAGGTTGTACTTCGCGAGGACGGCGTCGCAGCTCTTCATGAGCAGATCGTTGAGCATGTTGAGGTGGTCGTATGCGTCCGGAGTCAGCACATGCTCCAGGCTGGCGCGCGCTGCCGCCATCGTTAGCGGATTGCCGTTATAGGTGCCGACTTGATAGACGGAACCGTTAGCGACGACTTCCATCACTTCGTTGCTGCCGCCGATTCCGCCTGACGGTAGACCACCGCCAAGCGCCTTCGCCAGCGTCACCATGTCCGGCAAGACGCCGAACTTCTCAGTGGCTCCACCCGGCGCAACGCAGAGACCGGTTTTCACCTCGTCGAAGATGAGGACGATTCCGTGCTTCTTCGTGATCTCGCGAACCGCTTCGAGATATCCCGGCTCAGGGAGGACGACACCGAGGTTCATCATGGCGGCTTCCATGATCACGCAGGCAGGTTTTCGCCCTTCTTCGGTCAGGCGTTCGATCCGCCGCTCCATCGCGCCGGCGTCGTTGAATGGGACTGCGATGGTGAGATCGGCCGCGACTTGCGGAATCCCCGCGCCATACGGGAGCGAGGCGAGGTTTTCGCGGTCACCGATCTTGTCGTAGGGCACACCAATCGAGACCATGACGTAGTCGTGGTGACCGTGGTAGCTGCCGAAGATCTTGATAATAGTGTCACGTCCGGTGAAGGCGCGGGCGATTCGGATCGCGTCCATGGTCGCTTCGGACCCGGAGTTGACGTATCGCCACTGGGGCAGGCCGAAACGTTTGACCAATTCTTCGCTGACGACGATTGAGTCTTCGACCGGTGCCGCGAAATGCGTTCCCTTGGCGACGCGCTCTTGGACGGCCTTCACGATCGCGGGATGGGCGTGACCTTGAACCATTGAGCCGAAACCATTGTGGAAATCGATCATCTCGTTGCCGTCGACGTCCCAGACCTTCGAGCCCTTGCCCTCGGCCAGGTAGATCGGCCACGGATCGCGGACCTGGTAGGACGACGGCACGCCGTTGACCATCGACTTGCGGGCCCGCTCATACATCTGGGACGACCAGCCGGTGTGCTCGTTCAGCTGATCTTCTTCTTTATTGGTCAGTTGTTGGATGCGCTCGCGGTCAAGCTTGACCGGAGAACTGGTAACCATCGAGTTCGTTCCTTCTCACTCACATCGACATTGTCTAAGCCAGGTCGCTGGATCAATGCATTATCGCCTGAGACGGTCGTCATGAGCGAACTGCCGCTTCGAAACAGGCTACGCGCACGATAGAATCGGACGAGATTGATCGACTAAGCGACGATTTGGAGGTTTCGAGGCGCCCTATGCCACTGCCGCGATATGGCGTCGTGATTGGAAGATTGAGGAGATTCGCGCGCGACGACTCCGTCAACTTTGGCGACTACTACCACGCGAAGATGTTTGTCGCCTCCCCGACCGCCGAATATGAATGCGTCATCGACTTCGTCAGTCCGTTCGAGATCGAAGTCCGGTATCGGGTGGTGCGCAACCTGAGCCAAGCGCATCTTTCGCCGATTTTGGCGCTGCCAGATGGGTATCACAATCTGGCCAAAACGCCGGATTCGGGAGCGCTCGACTTTATCCGCAGCTCGCTCTTTGGACCGTGGGTCGACAACCCTGGCAGAGACGGGCTCGAAGTCCTCGAAAAGCTCGTCCGGGACAGCACGCGAATCTTTGTCTTTGGCGAACCATGGCGTCATGGCCGCCGCCGTGGGATGCACAGCATTCATTACAACCAGGGTGATCCACCGGGACCACACCGGCACGACAACGGGATCTGGCAGGATGGCGGCACGATTGTGCAGCGCGAAGATGGAGAACTCATCGCGTTCTTAACCAGGTTTGCCAGTCAATCACTCGCCACGGACGAACGTGGATTGGCGATACACGTGTGAAGGCATCAGGCATCAGGCGGCAGGAGCTAGGCGTCGGATTCCTGACGCCCGACGCCTGACGCCCGACGCCTCAGAGGAGACGGGTCATGCGTTTCGGAAAGCTGACCATTACCCTGGGCGATCTCACCCTACAAAAGGTCGATGCGATCGTCAACGCCGCCAACAATTCATTGCTCGGTGGCGGTGGCGTCGATGGCGCGATCCACCGGGTGGCCGGTCCCGAACTTCGCGAAGAGTGCCGCACATTGGGCGGCTGCCAAACCGGAGAAGCCAAAATCACCAAAGGCTATAAATTGCCGGCGAAGTGGGTGATCCACACAGTGGGACCGGTATGGCAGGGAGGCGCTTCGGGCGAAGACGAGTTGCTCGCTCGCTGCTATCGAAACTCCCTTGCTCTCGCCGCTGAGCCGCAATACGGCATCCGCACCATCGCGTTCCCCTCGATCAGCACCGGCGCCTACGGCTACCCGCTCGACCTTGCCGCTGACATCGCGATTGACGAAATAGACCGTCTCCTGGCCCGAAGAAATCCATTCGACGAGATTCGTTTTGTCCTCTTTAGCGATGAAACGCTGAAGGTCTACGCCCGGATCGCCCACGAGCGATTCGAGTAATCTCTTGGGGAGTTCAAAACCCCTGTTCTCACGGAGCTGATCCAGGGCTCGAGCTCATGGATTGCTCAAGATTTCTTCATAATTGAACTGTCGAATATGTCGATTTTGGTCGATCCCGAACGACAACTATATAGAAACGCAGATCGGTACCGAAGTTGGTCGTTTCAAGCGCAGGTGGTCGATTTCACAGGCCGAAAGGCACAGTTCGGGAACATCATCTCGCCACACTTTTGTAAAGAATTCTTCTCACATTCCGGACGTTTAGGCGTTACATAGATAGTGGCGAGAGTGGCGAACTCGAAGAAAAAAGGGGAAGGTAATGGTGACTAAGGCAATGCGTTTTGAGAGGATCGAGCAAGGGGCGGCAATGTTGGTGCTGCCGGGGATTTTGCTTGCGGTACTTACAGAAGGTCAATTTTCCGGCGGCGTGACTAAGGCGATGCTCGCCGTGCTGATGGTACTCAATTTGATGATGATCCACTGGCTAATCGAGCGGCAGTCGGAGAACTAGCAATAAGCGCCGATTGATAGGTTCCGCCAGGGAAAATAATTGAGTAAGCGTAGATGCGGGCCGGGGAGATAGATTCCCCGGCCCGCGTTTTTGTCCGTCGTTCTGAGCGAAGCCGAAGCATCTCGCCTTGCCCTTCCCCGGCTTTCTGCGAGGCGAGATCCTTCGACTCCGGCTCCGCCTCCGCTCAGGATGACGAAGGTGGAACGCTCAGGATGACGGGGTGTGCTAGTAGTGAACGACCACCCTTGTGCCGATATTGGCCCAATACCAGAGCCATTCGGCGAACGGCGTTGGCAGGTTCACGCACCCGTGGCTCATCACATGGCCGAAATTGTTGTGCCAGTAGGTGCCGTGGAGCGCGTGGCCGTTGTACGTGAAGTACTGGACGAACGGGATATCAGGGACGTAATAGCACTCACCCTGAATACAACCCGACATTGTCTGCCAGCGGTATCGAGAGTTGATGTAATAGGTGCCGGTCGGGGTGTCAAACCCTGGTCGTCCTGTGCTGACCAGCGTCGTATTGACGAGAACGATCCCTTCCCAGGCGTAGAGGCGCTGCTGGCTGAGGTTGACCTCGATCCAGTGCTCGGCCGGCGGGCAAGCCTTGCTGAACGTTTTACCGGTGCTGACCTTGACGGTCACTGCCTCGCGCGTGCCTGCGCCTTCCGTATAAATTTGCTGGGACGTCAAGCGATTGGATGTCGCGTTTGCGCCAGATTCGTAGGTGATTTGAGCGCCGGGAGCCAGAACTTTACTGAGCGAGAAGGGCTCGATGCCAAGCTTGTTGTATGAGGTCCAGAGCTGCGAAAGGGTGACCGAGCCTTCGCCGATATTCTTGATTGTCGTCTTCTCGGGGGCGCCGCTGCAGACGATCGAAATCGAGAGCTTGCTCGGTTTCGCCGGCGGTGGTTTCGGCGCGCAGCGCTTGGTGAGACCACCGAGCGAATCAAAGTTGATGCGTGCGCCGTCGTTTTGGTATGCGCCGTTTGTGTAAAGGAACGAAGTCGTCAACACCGTACCGTAGGTCGCACCAGACCCCGAACGGAAGATGACCGTTTTGCCCGGGCCAAGCTTCCGGTTGACCGTGTAGGGTTCGCTACCCGTCAGGTCGATCAACGACTTGATGGTGGTGATCGTGACGGTGCTCGAACTGGTGTTTTCGACCCGGGTGAGCTCAGGATTCGAGCGACAACTGACCGTGATCTTGATGTCGCTCAGCGCCGCAGTCGAGAACTCGGGCTCGGTAGACGTTGGCGTGGCGGTTGGGGTGTTTGTCGGAATCTCAGTTGGAGCATCCGTTGGCGACTCCGTGACGACTGGCGTTCCAGCGTCCGGCGCTTCGGTCGGTTCTGACGTAGCGGAGGGAGCGTCGGTTGGGGTCTCAGACGCAACGTCGGTCGGGGTTTCGGACGGGGTTTCCGAAGGTTCGGCGGTTGGAGTTTCGGTGGCGACTTCATCGCCTGGCGTCGCGTCCGGATTGTCGGTGTCTTGAGCATAGGCCGCGTGAAATGCGCTGCCTCCCACCATCACCGGCGACAGAACGAAACACAAAACGAGGACAAGCGCGAATAACGCCCGAGGTACACGCACGGTTCCTACCCCCACTTTCACGACCCAGAAAAGACTGCCCCGATCTTCCCGTTCAGCCGCTTGCTTTAGCGCTGCGCCGCTGCCGATTCCCGACGGCACCGATGGCGCAGTTTTTGTCAATGTGTCAGATGCGCGTATTGTGACACTTGCGAGGCGAAACGAAAACCTCCGAAATGATCACCATTATGACTATGTACGCATTGTTCACGCCTTCTCGCCATTTTTCCCAGCCGTCATATTCTTCTGTTTATCTCAACGCGCGAATCGGCTGAACGTTACGCATTCACAGGAAACGCTCAGCCGATCCATTTCTGCTTGTGCGAAACGTAGTCGACGAGGATGTACTCGCCGAGCCGGTCGGGGGTTGCGACGAAGACGCGGCCGCTGTTGATCTTCATCAGGTCGTTGACGAACTGCACCATGTATGGCGATTGCTCGAGCATGAAGGTATTGATCGTGATGCCGTCGCGCGTGCAACGTAGCACTTCTCGCAGTGTCTCCTGGAAGGTTCGCGGCATGGGGGGCCATTGGAAGACGACGTGGCCGTTCTCAAAGTGCGCAGTCGGCTCCCCGTCGGTAATGATGATGATCTGGCGGTTCGTCGCCTTGCTCCGGCCGAGCACCTGCCGCGCCAATTGGAACCCGTGCTGCATGTTCGTGCCGAACTTATATTCGTTCCAATCGAGGGTCGGCAGCTCAGTCGGCTTGAGTTCTTGCGCGGTGTACGAGAAGCCAATGATGGTCAGGTCGTCCCGCGGATACTTGGCGCGAATGAGGGAGTCGAGCGCGAGCGCGACCTTTTTCGCGGCGAGGAAGCAGCCGTTGTAGAACATTGACCGGCTCATATCGACCATGAGCACGGTTGAAGACCGGGTCGTGTGCTCGGTCTTGAAGACTTCGAAATCGTGACGATCGAGCTTGACCGGGGAACCGGCGCCGTTGCGCTGCACGGCGTTCATCACCGTCTTCGGGAGATCGAGCAGGAATGGATCGCCGAATTCGTACGGTTTGCTGGTGTCAGTACGTTCACCGGCGCTGCCTATTCGGTCGATTTCGTGCTGTCCGACCTTGTCCTTTTTCAGGTGCTGGAAGATGTCGGTGAGCGCTTTTTGCCCGATCTTGCGCACACCCTGCGGTGTGAGCTCGTAGCCGCGCCGCGTCTTCTTGATCAGACCCTCGTCTTCGAGCATCTTGACGAGGTGGGCGAGCTGATCCATCTGCTCCTGGTTTTCTTCGCCCAGGAGATCGCGGACTTTGTCGTCGTCGATGTTGGCGAGATCGTTCCAGTTGCGGACCTCGCGAAGATCCTGCTCGAGGTCGTCGTAATCCTTGAGCCGGTCCATCATTCGCATCGCTTCTTCGAGCGTGAGGGACTCGTCGCCCGAGAAGTTGTACGAATTCCGCCAGTCCTCAGGGCGCATCATTTGCCCGAGATTCTGGCCGAGGCGTGACATTTCTTCCTGGATGCCGGGATCCTGCATGATCGCTTCCATCATGCTCTGCAGCTGTCCGCGCTGGTCGGGGCTCATGCTCTCCATGAGCTGATTCATCGCCGCCATTTGCCGGCGCATGTGCTCCAGCAAGTCATCGATGCTCTTCACATCGGGCCCGAAGTAGTGACCCCACTTGTGCATGAACTGCTCGAAATTCGGGTCTTCGCCTCGGTTGCGGGCTTCGAGCATCTCGTTGAGCTCGCTCAGCATCTGGCGCATGTCGGCGACATCTTCCGGCGACATGTCGCCGAGCGCCTGCTGCATGCCCTGGAAAGTTTGCTGGAGCACTTGCTGTTGGAGCATCGCGAGAAGTTCTTGGAACTGCTCGCGGGCTTGGGGATCCATGAACTCGTAGTCGTTCAGACCGCGAATCTGCCCGGCTGGATCTGACGGAAGTTGGTCGAGCTGCTCTCGCTTTTTGTCAGCGATCCGCTCGAGCATTTGTTGCAGGTCTTGATCGTTCGAAGCCGACTGGCCCCCTTGTCCGCCTTGACCCTGCTCGCCAGATTCACTTTGCGATCCCTGGCTGGCTGGCTGCTCACCGGCTTGTTCGCCCTGTTGGCCAGATTCGCCCGACTGTCCTTGCTCACTTGATTGCTGCTGTTCGAGGCGTTCGCGCCCTTCTTCGACGCGACGATCAATGCCTTCACGCTCTGTAGCGAGGATATGCTCGAGCCGTTCCTTGATGTCTTCAAAGATCGAACCGAGATCGTACCGGTTGAGCTGCTCCTGGCGCCGTTGACGAACTCGATTCATGAGCTCGCGTAGGCCGGGAATGTTTTCGCCGTCTGGTCGTTGGAAACCCCAATTAAAAAGTCGTTGCAGCGCAAGGTTCAGGTCGCCGCTCTGCATGAGGTCGTCAGAGAGCGCCTGCATCACTTCGTTCGGATCGAGCGGATTGATGTGCTGCGTGCCATCCCACTTGGAATAGCGGGAGCCGAATTGATAGGTAGTCATTGTTCTATGCCTTGCTGTCGATTGCGCCTCGCCGGGGAATTCATTCCCCGGCTCACAATCGGAAGTCGATTGAAACCGACTGACGATCGCGCCAGCCTCGTGCTCAGTCCCGGAGGGACTTCCGTTCATTAAGCCCGGGATTTCAATCCCGGGATGTAGACGCCGGCGCGAATTACTCTGTCGAAATCAGCCCACCTGCTTTACGTTCGTTCTCTCAGGTCTGGATGGTAGCGGAGCAATGATGACCCGAGTTTCTAGCGATGATATCGGGCAGGTCCTGTGCCCGAATCCTTGTTCAGCTTGCGATTGAGGTGCAGGCCCTCGAGGATGAACTCAATCGCGCTTGCGACAGCGGCGGGGTTGCCACCGACATTCAACTTATCGACACCCTCGCGCATACCGTCGAGGTGGCTTAGCTGATGCACGTAATCCATCGATGGCATCAATTCCGACGCCTCGACGGTCAGCCCATTTTCAAACGCGAGCACGACCCGATCGAACTCGCGCACCGAGAAGAGTTTGTTGAAGCTGGAAAGGACCGCGCTTTGGATCAACTTGTCGACAACTTGTTCCTCGCGGACCTCACCCATGACTTCTAGTTCGATCTTGCCGGTGGTCGAAGCATGGACCGCGGCGAGATCAGAAACCCGCGGCACCGCCTGCTTCTCGCCCAAGCGGATCGCGCGCCGGGTCGCGTTAGAGACGAGGTTTTCGTAGTTCGCCACGCTCATCCGGACTGAAACACCTGACCGTTGCGACACATCGTGCGAACGGCGAGCGTGATGGGTCAGTTCGGCGACGACCTCGGTCATGAAATCGGGCACCGTCACATCGATGCCGTTGGTGCTGAAGTGCGTTCGCTCCTGCTCCATGATGTCGACTTCGAGATCGATCGTTTCGGGATAGTGGGTGCGAATCTGTGAACCGTAGCGGTCCTTGAGCGGCGTGATGATGCGTCCGCGATTCGTATAGTCCTCGGGGTTCGCCGATGCGACAACGAAGACATCGAGCGGGAGACGGATCTTGTAGCCGCGAATCTGGACGTCGCGTTCCTCCATGATGTTGAGGAGACCAACTTGGATACGCTCGGCCAGGTCCGGCAATTCGTTCATGGTGAAAATGCCGCGGTTCGTGCGCGGAATCAGCCCATAGGAAATCGTCAGTTCGTCGGAAAGGTAGCGACCCTCGGCCACCTTGATCGGATCGACCTCACCGATCAGGTCGGCGATTGTCGTATCCGGTGTGGCGAGTTTCTCGCCGTAGCGGCGGTCACGCCCGACCCAATCGATCGGCGTGTTGTCACCCAACTCCGCGATGAGATCGCGCGCCGCCTTTGAAATCGGGTTGAACGGATCGTCGTTGATCTCCGATCCTTCGACCACCGGAATTTCGTCGTCGAGGAGATTGATCAACGACCGGGCAAGACGTGTCTTTGCCTGCCCGCGCTCGCCAAGAAAGATGATGTCCTGACCGGACAGGATGGCGTTTTCAATTGCCGGGATCACGGTCGTGTCGTAACCGATCACGCCGGGAAAAAGTTCCACACCCTTGCGAATTTTCGCGATCAGGTTTTCCCGCATCTCCTCGCGCACGGAGCGGGTTTGATATCCCGCCTCCCGCAGTTCGCCGAGGGTGCGAGGACGGGATTGGGACGAGATTGGCTCATTTGCCTCTTTAGCAACCATACGTGGGGTCCTCAATCCGGCACGGGGAGGCCGGTGAACAGGAGCAATGTATCGAATTGCGTGGCGAGTGTGCATCACGCACGTATGATCATCGTACACGTGAGGTAGGTGGTGTCAAGGAAAACTAGCCGCTTTGATAGTCAAAGATTGAGTATTGGACCTGGCGCGGGCGTTTCGGCTTGATCGCGCGTTCAACATCGAACCTCAGGTAGGCCGCTGCCCGCGTGTCTCATTCGCATCGGAGTTCTTGACGGCACTTGGAATGCGGACCGTCACGTCGAGTCCCCCTTCTGCTCGAGCCTGCGCGGTGACGATTCCGCCGTGGATGGCGGCAACGGACCGGACGATGGCCAGTCCTAACCCGTGACCGCTCGTTTGACCGCGGCGGTTTCGCGTCCCCTGGCGGAACGGCTCAAAGAGCTCCGCGACGATCGCGGGATCGACCAGGGGTCCACTGTTCTCAACACGGACTACAGCCTCATTCCCCTCCGTGGCGGCCGCCACCCGCACCCACCCGCCCGGCCGGTTGTAGCGGATCGCGTTCTCGACCAGGTTTCCGACCATGCGCCACAGCAAAGTCCGATCGCCGGCGACCGTTGCCGAGTCCAAGTCCAGGTTGAGCTCGACACCGGCGGCGGAGGCAACACGGGCCTGCTCGCCAACGACGTCGCCGACGAACTCAGCGAGATCGACCGGCGCGTCATCTCGCAAGGTGCTCTCGCTGTGGGCAAGCGCAAGCAGACCGTCGACCAAGTGTTCGCTGCGGTCGACCGCGTCACGGATTGAGGAGGCGAGTTGCCGCTCCCGGTCGGTGGCGTCCGGGGTCGCGAGAGCGACGTCCGCTTCGGCTCGCATGATGGCGAGAGGCGTGCGCAATTCGTGTGACGCCTCGGCGGAAAAACGCTGTTGCGCCTCGAAGGCCGCTTCGAGCCGGCCAAGCATGGCGTCGAACGTGTCGGCCAGGTCTTTGAGTTCGTCGGGGGGACCACGCAGATTGATCCGGTCGCCAAGCGTCGCTTCAGATGCGTGGCGTGCATAACCGGTGATCGCGCGCAGCGGCCGCAATGCCCGCCCCGCGGCGATCCAGCCGAGCAACAGCGCGGCAGCGGTCGCGACGACGAGGGCGATTCCCGCCTGGATCCTCACCTGCCGCAGCGCCGCGGATCGCTCTTCGTTACGCGCGGATGCGATTTGCTGCTTCACCGTCTTCTGATCGCTCGCGGCGCCTGTTCCATCGTGAGGTTGCCCGTCGTCTCCAGGTCCCTGGCCGGACTGTGGACCGCCTGTTCCTGTCTCCTCGCCTTCCTTTTCTTCTTGAAGCGTTCGCGCCAGCAAACCGTACATGATGGCTATGAGTAACACGCCGGTCGCGAAAAAGAGACCGCCGTAGAGGAGAGTGAGCCGGAGACGGACGGTCGGTTGGGGAAGCTTCACGCCGATTCCTCGACCAATCGGTAGCCGACGCCGACGACTGTCTCGACCAAAGGCGGGTCACCAAGTTTGCGTCTCAGTGTCATGACGGTGATCCGAACCGCGTTGGTAAAAGGGTCGGTTCCTTCGTCCCAGACGCGCTCAAGCAGCTCCTCGGCGCTGACCACCGTTCCCGGCTGTCGCGCGAGGACCTCCAACAGGCCGAATTCCTTACGGGTCAAAGTCAGCTGCCGTTGGGTGCGGATTGCGGTGCGTCGCGCGGGATCAAGTACGAGGTTGCCCACCGTGAGGACTGGTGGGATTGCCGCGTCCGGGCGTCGTCCGAGCGCGCGGATACGGGCGATAAGCTCCGCCATCGCGAAAGGCTTCGACAGATAGTCGTCGGCGCCGATTGCGAGACCCTCGACTCTGTCGTCGAGCGTCCCGGCCGCCGTCAGCATGAGGACACGCGGTGTCGGTGAGGTCCGGATCAGGGCGCGGCAGATGTCGTCGCCGTGGACGCCGGGTAGGTTGCGGTCGAGCACAATGACGTCGTAGGGCGTGACATCAGCTTTCGCGAGCGCCTCTTCACCGTCCAGCGCAACGTCAACAGCTAACCCAGCCTGACGCAGGCCGCGAGCCACCACGTCAGCGAGCCTCGCTTCATCTTCCGCCACCAGTACGCGCATCACGGACTCCCTCGCTTTTTGGTCGCTTACGTTGCGGAGAGCGTACACGGGTGCGTATTTGGTCGCCGTATGATAGGTACGCTCGTAACCATACGTAAACCATATACCGGCTTCGCTAGGCTCTCGACGGCGGAGCGATGGGTCCGCGCCCCAGCCGAAATTCTTGAGAGGCAGCGACTCCACGTGGAGCGTATGCCTTCCAACTTCTATTCCCGGCATTCCAGCCTTTCACAGTGCAAGACCAAGTCCGGCAGCGCTGCCGGCGGCGGGGACGCATGAACCATGCACTCGCTACGGGGCGCTGATGTCCCTTTTCCATCGACTGCCGACGGCCGCGCGAATGCCGGCGCGGACGTTTGGCGGTTGAGCACTTCTGGATGTTCCTAGTAGGAGGTAATCCGTGATCGCGTATCGAATCATCCTCATCTCGCACCTGTTCGGTCTCGCCTTTGGTTTGGGCGGGGCTACGACAATTGATTCCATTATTCTAGTTGCCGCTCGCCGAAGAAAGGTAACGCGCGAGTTGGTCGATGTCGTCCACGCCGCCGCCGGTCTCATCGCTGGAGCGATGGCCCTCCTCGCCGTCAGCGGCGTGGCGTTCTTCTTTGTTGGCGTGGAGCCGACACCCAAGTTCTGGGCGAAGATGGTTATCGTTGGCGTCGCCTGCTTGAACGGACTAGCCGCGCATCGGCTCGTCTTCCCACTCCTGCAGGCAACGGCTGCCTCGGGAAATGGCCAACTTCGACTTCGGCCCTGGTCGGCGCGATTGGCCGCAACCTCGGCCGCCGTGTCCAGCATCTCCTGGTCCGGCGCGCTCATCCTTGGCGGATGGCGCGGCCTCAGCCTGGGGATGGCCCCGATCTTGACGGTGTATGTCTTGATTCTCGCGGGCGGGGTGTTGGTCTCGGTGATCTTCGTCGCGCCACGTGTCTTCATGTATGCGCCGGCCCAAGTTGGTCGCAGACAATCGGTCTCGCTTCGAGAGATGCCGGCTGCTGCCGCGTTCTCCG
Source organism: uncultured Chloroflexia bacterium (assembly GCA_963737985.1). GTDB lineage: Bacteria > Chloroflexota > Chloroflexia > Thermomicrobiales > UBA6265 > CAVTUU01. The sequence continues at coordinate 592,945 of CAVTUU010000009.1, forward strand.
TCGCGCTAGCCATCGCGGACTTGTCGCTGGCGATCGCCACTCGCTTGCGTGAGAGGAACGGTGGAGCGGAAACCGACGGGTTCGAAGAACTAAAGCCCGCGGCCGACACAGCGTGGTCCGATAAGGTCATCTCCACCGGCACGTTGGAAGATCATTGGGTCCATAAGGTGCAACCAGATGAAAACTATCTTGGCGACGATCAGTATCGCCGGCCGGCGTTTGATGGCTGGACAACCCAAGGTTTCGACGTTGAATCCGAAGCGGGAACGCATTGATGAATTCTGTGGTCTACCCGCCCCGGGCGTATGGCGTGTCAAAGCCTCTGCGCGGCTGCGAACGGGGTGGTGTCGTCGCAGGGGCGTACGGCTTGTACGCCCACGTGCTTAGCACGGCCTTTCAAGATTGCACCGGGGTGGGCATCGCAGCCGGGCGCGCACCACTCAGTGGTACCCGGCGCCCATACCGATCGACAAGGCGGTTTTCGCGGCCAGTCGGATGCAACCGATTCATGTCACTGAGTCGAGGAGTTGATTCCCGGGTGGGGCCGAGGGCCGCCTTGGTCCGAAACACGATTCCAACTTCATAGTCCGGTCCTTCCTCCATATTACTTCAAAGACCGGAAGTTTCGGTTTGGGCTCCTCGCAGCCGTTCGACGTCGCGCACTGGGGGCGCGCCGAAGAGTCGCTTGTACTCGCGGTTGAAGTGCGAGGCATCGTCGTATCCCACGCGGTAACCAGCGCTTGCGGCGTCAAATTCTTCGCCGAGCATGAGACGACGAGCCTCCTGGAGCCGCAGCTGCTTCTGAAATTGCAAAGGACTCATCGCGGTCACTTCTTTGAAGTGGTGGTGAAAGCCCGAGACGCTCATCCCGAGATCTCGTGCAGCTCCTCGATCCGCAGCGGCCGATCGAAGTTCTTCCGGAGCCGGGCGATGGCCTCGGCGATGCGGTTCGTGTCGCCTCCCAGGGCCGCGATGTGACGGATCCTGTCGCCCTGCTCCCCGATCAGGAGGCGGTAGACGATCTCTCGCTTGATGAGCGGCGCCAGGAAGCGCGCATCGGCTGGGGAATCAAGGAGCCGGACGAGCCGAACGACGGCGTCGAGCAGGCCGTTGTCCAGGGTACTCACGTCGATGGCGGTGACGGCAGACGGTCCACGCGGCGCGGGGCGACCGGCCTCAACCATGACAGAACCGACGAGGGTTGGGTCGAGCCGGAGGACCATGTTCAGGAACGGCCGCTCCTCCGAAGCCTCGGTGATTCGACTCGCAACGGGCAGCGCGGCGGTGGCGACAAGAAAGTGGGCGGGATCGTATCGGTAGCGGCGGTCGCCCAACCGAACCTCCTTGCTCCCCTGCGCGATCACGCAGAAGGAAGGTTGCGACGTACCGTGCCCCAACTCGGTGGGCGCAGAGGCGCGGCGGAGCCGGAGCCCGTCCAGTGGCTCAGCGGTCCCATCTTCTCGGATGGCCTGTGTGATTCGCTCGATCAGACTCGTCACGGCTGGCTTCTGCCCGCTGCTCATCGCGCACTGATTACTCTCCGTCCATCAATTCCATCATCGCCTATTCACGGGACCGTGCCTGCAAAAGTCAGCAGCTTTGCAGAAACATCTAATGATTCTAGAGGATCATTCTAACAGTCAACGATGAGTTGCGTCTAATATGGCACTCGAGTTTGGCGCAACTATTTCCATGCGAATCAGACGAGCTGGACTTTTATTCAAGAGGAAAACCGCAATGCGCGCAACTGTCATGTTCGGCGCCGGCGATGTCCGCGTCGAGACCGTTCCCGATGCCAGCTTAGTAGAACCGACCGACGCTCTTGTCGTCGTCACCCGAGCCGCAATCTGCGGCAGCGATCTCTGGCCATACAAGTCGATGGAACCCAGCGAAGACGGCCGCCGTATGGGCCACGAGTTCATCGGCGTTGTTGAGGCCGTCGGTTCGGATGTCCGCACCGTCAAGGCCGGCGACGTTGTCGTCTCGCCGTTCTTGTGGTCAGACGGTACGTGTGTCTTCTGCCACGAGGGGCTGCAGAGCTCCTGCCTTCACGGAGGACGGTATGGCGCGGACGGGGTCGACGGCGGACAAGGCGAAGCCGTTCGTGTCCCCCAGGCGGACGGAACGCTTGTCATGCTGCCGGTTGGCAAAGACGACGCGCTGATGCCGTCGTTGCTCACACTATCGGACGTGATGGGGACGGGCCATCACGCGGCCTTAGCGGCCAAGGTGGTCCTGGCAAGATCGCGGCTGTTGTCGGTGACGGCGCCGTGGGATCTGTGCGGCGTGATCGCTGCGCGGCGCCTCGGCGCCGCGCAGATCATCCTCATCGGAAGCCATCCCGACCGAACCGCGCTCGGAAAAGAGTTCGGCGCGACTGACATCGTCAGCGAGCGCGGCGACGAGGCGATCGAGCGCGTGCGCGAACTGACCGGCGGTTTTGGCGCCCACTCGGTCCTCGAGTGCGTTGGTCACGAGCAATCGATGGTCACGGCCCTCAGCATCGCCCGCCCCGGTGGCGCGGTCGGGCGCGTTGGTGTGCCGCAGGATGAATCGCTTCCGGAATCGGTGCCAACCTTCTTCAAGAATGTTTCCATTGGTGGTGGACCGGCCCCCGTCCGCGCATACATCGAGGAGCTGTTCCGGACGTTCTTGACGGCGGGATCGAACCTGGCCGCGTATTCGACCGGATCGGGTCGCTCGAAGACGTGCCCGATGGCTACCGGGCGATGAACGAGCGCGAAGCGATCAAGGTTCTCATTGAATTCTGAGAAGATTTCAATACACCGATGATGGAGTGGACGAGCAACAGACTCGCAAAATTTGGGCTGGCGAGGAAGTTGCGGACCGTGTCACGCCGGCTTTGCGGCATCGTCTGGAGGAAACGAAGAATGGCCAAGCTCCGATGGGGAGTGAAGACGTCACCACAACATACGACTTACGACGCGATACTCAAGGTTTGGCAGGAGGCAGACAAGAATCCCGCGTTCGAGCACGCCTGGCTTTTCGACCATTTCAACCCGATCCAAGGTGATCTCGATGGACCGTGCTTCGAGGGGTGGACGATGCTGTCGGCATTGGCCGCGAAAACCGAGCGCTTGCGACTTGGTTTGATGGTCGCAGGCAATACCTACCGCCATCCCGCGGTCCACGCCCACATAGCGGCCACGGTAGACGTGATTTCCAATGGCCGCGTCGATTTCGGCGTTGGCGCCGGCTGGAACGAATATGAGCACCAGAGCATGGGGATCCCGCTTTATGCGCCCGGCGAGCGCATTCGACGCCTCGGCGAGGCCTGCGAGATCACCAAGCGCCTCTTCACGCAACATCTCACCGACTTTGATGGGCGCTACTACCAGCTCAAAGAGGCGCGCCTCGAGCCAAAGCCGATCCAAAAGCCGTATCCACCGTTCGTAATCGGTGGCAGCGGTGAGCAGCTCACGTTGCGTGTCGTGGCGCAATATGCCGACATTTGGAACTTTGGTGGCGCTGTCGGAGAAGAGTACACGCACAAACAGAACGTCCTCCGCGAGCACTGCGCCGCCGTTGGCCGGGACTTCAACGAGATCGAGCTGTCGGTGCAGAATCGGATTAACTACGACGACCTGTCGGCGTCGGTCGCGACGCTCCAGCCGCTCGTCGACGCCGGCGCCACACATCTCGTCCTGATGCTGACCTATCCCTATCCCGACGGGATCGTTGCTCGGCTGGCCGAGGAGGTGGTTGCCAAGTTCGATTGACCCTCGGGAGGTCGACGACTGCGCCATCTGGATTGGCACGATAAGAGGAGACAGACTCATGGGCGCATGGACCAGCGACGAACTCGATAGGATCGGACGGGCGGATGAGTTGCAGATCGAATCTTCTCGCCAAGACGGATCACTGAGAAAGCCGGTGACGATTTGGGTTGTTCGGCTCGGCGATGACCTCTATGTCCGATCGGTGAATGGGCGCGAAAGTTGGTGGTTCCGCGGCACGCAGGACCAGGGCAAGGGCCGGATTCAGGCGGGCGGTGTCGAGAAAGACGTCACCTTTGTCGAGCCAGATGACAGCGTCGACGCTGACCTCGATGCAGCTTTTCGCTCGAAGTACGGGCACTACGACGCCAGGTTCGTCGATCCTACTGTGACCCCGATGGCGCAAGCGGCGACCCTCAAGCTCTTACCGCAATAGTTCGGACCGAATTGACCAGCGGGCTCGCGCCTCTAGGTTTAGTCCAAGGGTGAAGATCATGCAGTTCACGAAAAGTTCAGGAAAGACCACGGTCGGGTCGAGCGAGTGGTTCACCGGTACGGTTTATATCGATGCGATTTCCACTCCGTCCAACGCCACACGGCTGAACGCGAGCAATGTGCATTTCACGCCTGGTGCTCGCACTGCCTGGCACACACATCCGAACGGCCAGACGATCTACGTGACCGAAGGGATAGGCAGGTGTCAGCGTCGCGGCGGCTCGGTCGAGGAAATTCGACCAGGCGACACTGTCCTCTTTGAACCTGAAGAGCATCACTGGCACGGCGCATCGCCCGACCGCTTCATGGCGCACATCTCTATGGTCATAGCCGACGATCAGGGCAACAGCGCAACCTGGGGTGACCATGTCACCGACGACGAATACGGGCAGTAAGTGGACGTGGAGGATCCTGCGTTCTATCCGCTTGTCGCTAGTTCAACTGATCCGACGATCGCTGCCCTCCCGAAGGCCGATCTCCACATTCACGCCGAGGCCGACGCCCGCCTCGACCGGCTCATCGCGCGCCGGCAAGGTCAGCAGCCCTACGACTGGTGCGATTGGGCGGGCCGACTCCGCCGCGAAACTCCGCCGGGGATGCCGCGTCTGGTCCGTATGGGAAATGCCCGCCGCCTCGACCGGGAGATAACCGAGGCCCTGGACGCCGAGCCCGAGAATTTTGTGGCGCGGGTGGTCGACCTCCTGGAGGAGGGCGCGGCAGAAGGAGCCGTACTGGTGGAGGTGCGGTTCGGTCGGGCGACAGTGTTCCGGCCGGATTTCATGCGGCTCTTCCGCGCGGCCGAGCAGCACGTTCGGGAGCAGTATCCCCGTCTCCGCGCCGAGGCGATCGTCTCGGGCGTAATGCCGACCGGCAGCGCTCAGGACGAGCAGCTGCTGCGCGCGTGCGAGAACGCAGCCGCCGACGGGCTCGCGGGCATCGACCTCCTCCCCGACCCCTACGACGCCGAAGCGGACTGGCGCCCAGTCTACCGGTGGGCCGAACGAGCCGCGTCCATGGGCCTCGGGATCACGGCCCACGCCGGCGAGTTCTCCCGGGTCAACCTAGCCGCCGCTATGCGCGTCCCCGGCTTGTCGCGCCTCGGCCACGCGGTCGCCGCGGCCGCTGATAGGCGGCTGCTGGAGGAGCTGGCTCGCATGGGCCTCACCTTGGAGTGCCCTCTGACCTGTAACGTGATCCTGGGGGCGGTCGACTCCTACGGAGCCCACCCCATTCGGCGCTTCGTGGAGTGCGGGATCCCGGTCGCGCTTTGCACAGACGACCCCGTCCGCGTCTGCACCACCATTGGACGCGAATACGCTGCCGCCGCCGCGATCGGATTCCCTCAAGCTGAGTTGTTCGGATTCACGCGCAACGCCGTCCGGGCGTCGTTTGCCTCCGCGGCGCGCCGGCGAGAGTTGCTCAACGAGCTGCACGCTTGGGAGGGCTGTTCCCGGTCCATTTCGAATCCCTGAACGATGAGTGGCTTTTCTTGCTGGTGCCACTAGACGACGCTTGATCGCCAAGTTTCAAACCTGACCAACCAAACGTTCGCGTGGCCTAGCCGAGCCTTCCAAGCAAATTATTTGTTGCGGCGTCGTCGATCTCGAATCCATCTGATTCGCTGTTCCGCCATGCAATTCGTTCGGGGCGAATTGATCCTGGGTTCGCATCGGCTGACAACGAGACAACTTCGGTGACTCGGCGAACTGGCCGCCCATCCTCCCAAGTCACGCCGAGAAGGATGAGCAGGTCGATGGCTCGTAGGAGATCGGATGGGATTCGCAAAGGGTAGTTGGTCAGGCTATAGACGAAATCCTCGACTGAGGTTGCGTGAGCCGTCGCGGCGAGCTGGTAGCCCGTTTTCGTTGCTTCGAGCGTGCGGCGAACACCCGGACCCCACAGGTAGATAGGGAGATGGGGGCTGATCTCGTTGACCAGCAACACCGAGGTGGCTGGATCAGTCTCCCCCAAGAAGTCGAACGGCTCGTAACAGCCGCGGACGTAAATGCGCGTCGTTGGAACTGGGAGATGGTTCAAAAGCGCCGTGAGCAAGGTCGTTTTGCCGGCTCCGCTCGGTCCGGCGGCGACCACAATTGACGCGCGGCACCCCATGAGCGTCTTAAGGATAGCGGCAACCTCGGCCGAGACCGTGCCGGCGGAGATGAGGTCGTCGAGGCTCATTGACTCCGTTGGGGTCCAGATTGGGCCCCACCAGCTGAATGGCTCGAGGTAGGACGTGCCGCGCTTCATCTCGGCTCGACGCGGGAGACGCGGAGTGGTTGGTCAGTCGGCAAGGGACATCACGCTCGGGGTCAGGACCGAAATGTGGGTGAAATCGGAATCCGGTTTGGCGCCGTGCCAATGACGGGTATTTTCGGAGACCAGGACCACATCGCCGGGTTCGAGCGAGAGTTCTTCCTCGTCGGTAGCGATGAAGCCGCTGCCGTGGGTAGCGATCAGAACTTGATCGCAGGTGTGGCGGTGAGCTCGGTTGCGCGCGCCGTTGTGAAAAGTGACGGACGTGACGCGCAACAATTCCGCCTCGTCATCGGCGACGAGATTTTGGATCTCCACCGACCCATCGATGAAGATCGGATCGGCCGTCGCCTTGCCTGCCGCTGGATCTTGAGCGATCCGTTTGAGCATGTACTCAATCACCTCCACGCTGAACGTCGCGATACGTTTAATCGGTTGGAATAATACGCTCGCCGCTCGGCGCACATTGCCCGCGGATAAAGGTAATCAATTGTGGACGTGCATTTGACGCCTGAAGAAGACGCCATCGGAGACATTGTTGATGAGGACGGCGAGATCGACGACACGCTGCCCGCGGATCTTTGGTTCACATGCGGATGCAGTTGGGATGCCGGCGCCGACATGAGGCATAGGTGGTGTCGAGATTTGGGCGGGACTCCACGAGCTGGAACTCGCCCAACGTACTCCTGTTAATCGCCGGAACTAAGCGGTACCCCGAACGGCGGCGCAGCTGACCGCATTTCGGGCTTGCTTGAGCCAACAGGCAGGGCGGCGTGAAGCACGGTTTCGAGATCGCGAGCCATGCGATCGCGGCTGAATTGCTCGCTCAGTCGCCCCGCTGCGATGGACGCATTCTGCAACCAAGCAGCGTTCCCGAGGCTGGCTGCCAATTGATTCGCGGAAGCCTCGACGTCTTGCGGATCGAGGACCAATCCCGCGCCTTCCTTGAGGAGATCGGCGTGCCAGCCGCCGTAGTTGACGGCGATTGGCTTTCGCGCGGCGAGCGCGTCGAAGAACTTGTTTGCGGAATTTGCCCACATCTCTTTCAAGTCGACGAAGAGTGACGTGGCAATCGTGGCGGAAGCGAGAATAGCCGGGACTTCGGACTTGGGAACATCTGGAAGCATGAAGAAGTTCTTGTTGAGTACCCCGAGCTCACCCGCGGTCCGGCGGACGTTTGGCTCATCGATTCCCGAGCCGATGACGAGAAATCTCACCTCGGGATCGCGCTTTTGCATTGCCGACGCAAGACGAGCGAGGTAGCTCACTCCGTTGATCTTGCCAAGCGTTCCCGTGTAGATCACGAGCTGCCGATTGCCGAGCCAGGGCAATCGACGCCGCACTTCGTCGCTTCGTTCGGCGTCAACGTCGAACAGTTCCAGATCGCAACTGTTAGGGATGACCGCGACTTGGTCGGCCGGATATCCTGCTTCGACTATGCCGTCCCTCATCCCTGGGGACAGCGCCACGATTCGGGCTGAATGGCGATAGGCAAACCGTTCTAACCAGCGAGCGCTGGCGATTGCGACCGGATTTTTCAAGGCGCCAATCGCGATCGGCAATTGCGGCCAGAGATCGCGCACCTCGAACACCATCGGTACGCGGCATCGTTTTGACGCGTAGACTGCGGGCAGCGCAATCGTGAGGGGTGTGCTCGTTGCCAGGATGAGGTCCGGATGGAGACCACTTGCTTTAGGTGCAGCATGCGAGGCAAATCGGGCGAACGCCTTCATGCGCTCACCGTTCCCCATTTTGTTTGAATAGGGCACCGTATGCCAATGTACGTGGATTCCCGCTTCCTCGGTCGTCATCCACTCCTGTTGGGTATGTGAAGCGGAATGGCCGCGGTTCGAGGTGACGACGTGTACTTCGAGACCGGCTAGCACGAGGCGGCGGGCCATTTCATACGATCGAGTGCTGCCGGGCATCGCCGGCGTGTTGAAATACTGGTGAAGATAAACGAGCCGCACCTGCTAGTTCCTTCCCACGCCCGAATGAATCGCGTCTGCGATCCGCGCGCACACGTAGTCGACCTGGTCTTCGCGCATCTCGGTGAAGAAGGGGAGCGCCAGGGTGGACTGGGCCACCCGCTCGGTCACCGGGAAATCCCCTGGTTGGTAGCCAAAGCGGGCGCGGTAATAGGGCTGCAAATGAATCGGCACGAAGTAGGGCCGGCTCGGAATCCCGGCCGCCGCCAATTGGGCCATCAGCGCGGCCCGGTCGATTCCCGCTTCCAGGCGGATGACATAGACAAACCAGCTCATCCGGGTCGTGGCGGGCGCGATGGAGGGGACGCGGATGCCATCGATAAGGCGCAAGCGCGCGCCGTACCAGGCCGCCACCTGGTCGCGTTGGGCCAGCATCGTGTCGAGCCGGGACAGTTGGACTCGCCCCAAGGCGGCGCTCAACTCATCGAGGCGATAGTTGTAGCCGAGGCGGACATGGGTCATCCAGGTGCCGGCATCGTCGCGACCCTGATTGCAGAGACTGCGCAGCACCCGGGCATAGGCGGGATCGGCGGTCACGATCATCCCGCCTTCCCCCGTCGTCATTTGCTTGTTGGGATAAAAGGCAAAAACGGACGCCAATCCCTGCCGTCCCACCCGCACCCCGTGCCGTTCCGCCCCGATCGCCTCACAGCTATCGCGGATCACCGGCACCCCGTGTTGCGCCCCGATCGTGAGCAGGTCGTCGATCGGGGCGGGTTGCCCGAAGACATCGACGGGGAGGAGCGCCTTGGTGTGTGCGGTCATCTTGGCGGCCACCTGCGCCGGATCGATGGTCAAGGTGGCTGCATCGATATCGGCGAAGACCGGGGTCGCGCCCTGGTAGAGGGCACAGTTGGCGGAAGCGACGAAGCTAAACGGACTGGTGATCACCTCATCGCCGGGACCGATGCCGCGCGCAGCCAGACAGAGATGGAGCCCACTGGTGCCACTGTTGACGGCGATGCCGTGGGCAACCCCGACATACGCCGCCAGTTCCTGCTCGAAGGCGGTGACCTGCGGGCCCATGCTCAAGACCGGGGTGCGCAAAACATTGAGCACCGCCGCGATCTCCGCTTCCGTGATCGACGGTTGGGCCAGAGGTATATTCATTCCCGGCCGCGCCACAGTTTGCAGACTCATCACGTTCGACTCCTCGCGTTGAAAAACAGATCAGGCCACTGACGCGGTCGCGCGGAAACCGGTCAACTCATTTCGTTTTGCGGGAAAGTCGATATCGGCGATCTCGCAGAGCAGTGCGTCCCGAATGTCCTCGGGCCGACCGTTTTGCGCGACGCCACTAAGCCGGGAAATGACGCGGGTAATTGGTTCACGTTTTGCCGCGGTCGGTGCGTCCGCAAGGATGCGAATCTTCGAATGCGATGTTTCGTTGGCGTGCTCGAAATCGAGCGCCAATTCTTCGCGCATCTTTTCGCCCGGACGGAGACCTGAGTATTCGATCTTGATGTCTTCACCGACGCGGAGACCGCGAAGGCGAATCAGTCGCTCAGCCATTTCACGGATCGAGACTTCTTCGCCCATGTCCAGCATGTAAATGACATCGCGATCGCCAAATGCGCCCGCCTGGATGATGAGGCTCGCTGCTTCAGGGATGGTCATGAAATACCGCATCATGTCCGGATGGGTGACGGTGACGGGACCACCCGCCGATATCTGCTTTTCGAAGAGCGGGAGGACACTTCCGCGACTACCGAGAACATTACCGAAACGGACCGCGCACGCGGAGAGCCCGGTTTCCTCCGCCACGCCACGGACCGCGAGCTCGGCGAGACGCTTGGTGGCCCCCATGACGCTCGACGGCCGAACAGCTTTGTCGGTTGAGACGAGGACGAACCGTTCAACGCCGGCATGCGCGGCTGCCGCCGCGAGATCGAACGTGCCGACCGTGTTGACGAACACGGCCTCGTTCGGATGGTCTTCCATCAACGGCACGTGCTTGTAGGCGGCCGCATGAAAAACAATTTCTGGCTCGTGCTTCGCGAAGAGTGTTGCAATGCGCGCCCGATTGGAAATCGATGCCACCAGCGGCGAGAACGGCGCCGAGTTGGGCGTGACTTTCAGTTCTTGCTGGAGATCGAACAAATCGCTTTCGTTGATGTCGAGACCAAGCAACTCTGTCGGTCCAAGCAGAGCAACCTGTCGAGCCAACTCACGGCCGATCGAACCAGCGGCTCCGGTGACCAACACCCGCTTGCCGCTGACGAAAGCTCGGCAGCGATCGGTGTCAGGTGTGACAACCGGACGACCGAGGACATCGGTAGGTCGAACGGTTTGCAAGCTCAGCGGCGTCGCCTTACCAGATAGCATGTCGGCAAGATTCGGCATGGTCAGTATGCGGGCCGATGATTCTCGGGCTGCGTTGGCGACACGAGTAATGGTCAGTTCGGGAGCGGATGGGATGGCGATGATGATCGCTTCGGCGTGCTCACGCGAAACGAGCGTGGAGAGCGCATTCGTCCCGCCGAGCACCGGCAGACCGTCGATCTTCGTCCCAATTTTCGCCGGATCGTCGTCGATGTAGCCGACCGGCCAGTATCCCCACGTTCGATTTCGACGCAGCTCCCGGGCAAACATCCGTCCGCCGTCACCTGCGCCAACGATCAATGTGGCTTTCAGCGACGTGCTCGATGTGACGGAATCGGGCAGGGCCACGCTGTGCAAACGCGACGGCCGCGACGGAAGCATTCGAATGAGCGAAGCGGCTACTTCGATTGCGCGCCGTCCGTCGCGTGCCAACCCGTTGCCGAACGTCGCGAAAGATTCTTTTGTGAGGAGCCAACAGGCACGGGCAAAGATCTGCAGATCGAGACGAAGTGACGCGTGTCTCGCGTAATAGAGATCGTATTCGAGAGCGAGACGGGTATCGCGGAGGGCATCCGTATAGCGGAACCAGACTTGAGCCCAACTTGCGAGCCCCGGTTTTGCCATCGTCCGCAGATCGTACATCGGCATCGCTTCACGTTTTTTCGCAGCCTCGTCGATCGTGTCGGGCCGGGGACCGATCAACGCCAGGTCGCCCCGTAAAATGTCGACCAACACCGGGATGAGATCGAGATGCATCTGTTCGAGCATTTGGCCTACTCGTGTCGGCCGGCCATTCTCATCAGATCTCGTGCGGAATCGATGCAGCGTGATCGACCGATTTCGAAGTCCCACGCGATGGCTTGTAGAAATCACGGAACGACGCGATTCGAAATACAGAGCAATCACACAGATCGCTGCCGGAAGGGAGAGAACAACAAGACTGGACCCGGCAACGAGCCGTTCGAGTGCGGATTTAGCGATGAGGTACTTCGATAAGCGCGCAGTCGCGATGTTGTCAGCGAACGTGGTATCGGCACTTGCGACGTCGAGTGGGATACGGCGCAGCATTTGCGCGAGCGCTTCCGAGGCGGGAGTGATGGGCACCGTCTGCTCGGTTCGATCGAGAAATTCGAGGTTGCGTGGAATGTTGGGGAGGGCCACGATGATCGCCGCACAGCGATGATGTGCGGCCAGGTCGGCCGCCTTGTCGAGAGATGAAGCGCGCAGGATTCGGTCGAGCGGCTGGCGCTCACTTTCCAGGATCCCGGCGACCATTGCTAACTCAGGACTCGATCCAACGAGAATGACGGTGTCGGCCTGGGTGCCTGCCACAAGAATCGACCAGCAAACAATTAGTGCGACAAGACCCACGCCAATCGTCAGAAATGGGCCGGCTTTTTGCCAGCTCATCAGCGAAGCGGCAACCGAGGCGGAACACGCGAGTGCGGCATAACGAACTGGACGCCAGTGCCATTCGACCAATGGACGACCAATTGAAGCAGGGCCCTCTAATCGTCCTGAGACATTCATGAGCGGTGTACCTACCCTTGCCAAACTGACGCCGTCAATCGCCCCGATCCCGCCAAAAATCAGGGCGCACTCTGTCAGGGCCCAACTGGCTTCACGCCGATTGGACCCAGTGCACTCCGGCGGTTCAACCGTGGGTCAAAGCACGCGCGGGGTGCAGAAACTGAGAAATGAAACTGGTTACCAAGCTAACGGTGGTCAAACCTGAAGTCTAGGTCTAAATCCTCACCATTTCGTCACTAAGGCCACACGTCCAATGAGGCTAGTTGGGTCTTTTGCGGTCAATCCTTCATCTTGCGTTCATCTTGATGGGCAAAACATAGGTAGTGACAGGCGCTTCTGGCACAGACGCGACCTATCCGGGTATAAAGATCGGAATACCGTAGCGAGGACGAACGGGAGACCGTCCGAGATCAGCGGTGTACTCACCGCAAAGCGCGGTTGCCATTCGCATCCCTCCCGCCCTTGGAACGAGACGTGATACACGGCATCGAAAACCACGCTATCGACTTCGTGCAAAATCTTTTCGACACCCTCGGGTGGTTCGGCGTCGTGATTGCGATGGCGATCGAGAGCGCCTGTATTCCCCTGCCCAGCGAAATCATCATGCCGCTCGCCGGTTGGCTGATCGTCGACAAGCGCGATCTTGGCTACTGGGGAATCATCGTCGCCAGTTTCTGGGGCGCGGTTGGAAATTTGATCGGCTCTACAATCGCCTATTGGGTTGGTGCGCTTCTCGGCCGGCCCTTCCTCGAAAAATATGGCAAGTGGATTCTGTTGACGCGTAAGGATCTTGATCTGGCTGATCGCTGGTTTGCCAAGTATGGCGAGGAGATCGTCTTCCTCTCGCGGCTTCTGCCAGTTGTGCGCACATTCATTTCTCTACCCGCGGGCGTCGCCCGAATGAACTTTTCGAAGTTCGCAATCTTCACCTTTGCGGGCGCGTTCCTCTGGTGCATACCGCTTACCGCCGCTGGCTACCACTGGGGCGCGGACTGGGAGACGTTCCGGAATAAGGCACGGATTTTCGACTATCCGATCGCGCTGATCATTCTCGGGCTCATCGGCTGGTACATCTGGCACAAGGTGAGCGAAATCCGCCAAGAATCCCGCGAGCTCAAGGAAGCTGCTGACCAAGCGGCAACTGAGTAGGCGGTTGCAAGAGAGAGTTTGGGCTGCGGTCGCCGCGCGGCCCTAATGGCGTTTGACGAAATACCTCGGTATCCGGCGGTGGCTCCGCTGAGGTCGGCGGCCCCGCCCCGGGAATTCATTCCCGGGCTCAGTCACGGAAGTCGGTTGAAACCGACTGACGCTGGAATACCGGATCAAATCATCAAAGACCTTAAGGGACCGCGCTCAAGCCCCGAAGCTCCAACAAGCGATTGGACAACTTGATCAGAATATTCGCAGCGATCATCAGTCGGATTGATCCGACTTCCGGCCCGTAGCCCGCGAATTCATTCCCGGAGCGGGCTGGTCAACCGCAATGGTCCGATGCAATTGTCAAATCTCATCAGCCCGCTTCGTTCCTCGAGCAGGGTGCCATCTGGGCCATAGTTATTCCCGTGCACTCTCCGGACGCTCATAGACGTTCGGGTCTACCAAAGCGCGATTAAGAATCGACCGCGGTCCCTAACAATGCCGTCCACAAGTAACGGGCGGCCCAGGCGCGCCAGGGGTGCCAGTCTTCGGCGAGGCGGTCGAGGGATTTCAAGTCGAGGTCGGGTTGGTTGAGTATGGTGCGGGCGGCGCGGAGGAGGGCGATGTCGCCGGTGGGATGGGCGTCGGCGAGACCGATGCCCCAGAGAAGTGTCGATTCCGCGGTCCAAGGTCCAACCAGAGGTAACTCGCGGAGTCTGCGGCGGGCCTCATCGGGGAGGGACAAGGCGTCTTCTGTGCTTGGGAGATCGCCATTGAGCTCGGCGCGGGCGGCCGCGACGATCGCTTCCGCGCGGCGCCAGGTAACGCCCGATTGTCTGATCAACTCGGGCGTAGCATCGGCGAGTTGGTTGGTCAGTGGAAATGGCCAGAATTGGCGCCCGAAGGCTTCAACGCTATCCGCGAACAGCGAACTGAGCTTGCGTTCAGTGACCGCGGCGCCGGCTACGGAAATACTCTGGCCGACGATTGACGTTACCAACCCTTCGAAAATCGAACCGTTGGCGTAGGGCCGCAACCCCGAAAATCTCGCCTGCAGTTCGGCCAGCGGTCCCCCAACGAATACAGGTGTTTCAGCGGAGAACCCGAGATATCGGTTCAGCCAGTCGAGGTCGAGATCAGGGTCACCTCCAGTCAGTTCGAGTCCTGTATCGATCTGCCGTATTGTGCGAATGACAAGTTGGCCGGATGCCCACCCGTTCCAAACCAGCATTCCGTCCAGCCAGTCGATCGATGGCCAGCGGCCTTTGCCCCAGGCAACTGGTCCACATGTTTGGGCGAGTGAAAAATCGGTGTGAAGCAGAAGGGTGCGGCGATCCACTGCTTAACTGCTGCGCAGACCTCTCAACGGAGAGGTTCCCCGGCGGCGATACGCCTTGTTCAGGAGTCCACGAATATCCTCATCCGTGAGCAAATAGGTTTGATAGAGAGCTGCATCGCCCTCTTCGATCAAGCGCGCTTGCACGATGATGCCGTCCTCATGCTCCCAGATTCGAACGTCGCGGCAATGCTGCTCGTCAAGCAGCGCCCCAACTGCTCGCAGGACATCCTGATAGTCCGAACCTTCCAGGCCAGCAAAGAGCTTCATCGCTTCACCTCGCCGGCTTCGCCTGCGGTTCGCAGGCGATGTCGCCGGTGCGAATCTCAAGACTCGCGGGAACCCATTCCGACGATGTCTTAACACGTTCGAGTGCCTGAACGACAAAACCATCGTCGACTTCGATGACGCACAACTCGCGGAACGTGGCGTCTTGCCCGTCAAGGACCGAACCGACGGCACGTAATTTTGCCGCCCAGTCGCCTCCTAGCGGCTGCACGTCCTTCTTGCGCGTGATGAACGGGGCTGGGCTCATTTGTTGGCCTACTCGATCAATTCAACAATTCGAATGGTTCACCGGCAAGCGCGGCGGTCATCCTGGGCGCCAGTCCCGCCGAATCCTCCAACGCTTGCCTGATCAGATCGGGCGTTGTCAACTCAGCGAGTCGCATCCTCGGCTCGACCTGGCGCACTACCGCAGCCGATGGTTTGGCGCGGTCTTCTAACGTTCGCGGATCAAGACGACTCCAGTTCGGCGCTGCTCCCGCTTCTAGGAGGAGCGCGATACCAGACTGATCTCGCACCCCAACTAAATAAACACCCGCGTGCCTGGTTTGTCCGATTGCGAGATCGGCAGTCGATAGACTTCCGAGGGCAGTTGCAACAACTCGTGACGGCACTGCCAGGGCATCACCGGCAATTGCCACGACGCGACTGAATCCTCGATCGAGGTGGTGCTGCAACCCCCAAATGAGGGCGCCTTCGGTTGCCAGGTTCGTCGCTTCCGGCACGAGGAGATCAACGCCGGCTGGCAGTGCCATTTGCAGCGTGTGACCTCTCACCGGTGATTGGCAAACAACGGAGATTGATACTCCGTCAACGCCAACAAGGGTTCCGATCACATCAAGCAGCGCATATGGCTGCAACTCCGCGTGTTGATCCACGGTGCGACCAGACAACGAAGCCGGGAGCACCGCTTGCGGAGGAACATCCAGTACGACAATGGCCTGACGCGGCGTTAATCGCTCTCGCGTCACCATTGGCGCGTTGCTGATTCATGGGGGATTAAGGGCATCAAATTCCTACCTTAACGATTCGCTAAAACTTTTAACCTCTTGCCAGTTAACGATGAAGGATGATGGCTCGTTCCGCAACTGATCGGACTAGGACCTTTGGGCGAAGCAGGTAAGGTCAGTGCTTAGACCAAAGTACCCCGAAAAGTTCCGGGTGCATCGACCGAGGTCCTACGCATGTCCTTCGTTTGCAGTATCAAGAATCGGGTCCGACCAAATAGACCGCGCCTCGAGGTTCGTAGGTCGAAACAAACTCGTCGTAGAGAATCTCGTTGCCGCTTGCGTCGAAAACCTGCCGGTCAACAGTCATGGTTACACCATCCATGGGCTCTTGATAGAGGAAACCAGTACCGGGCGCCATGGTCGGATCGACTTCGCTGATTTCGCCATACGACGGAACGAGATCGCCGTAAATTGGATCGCCGAGCTCGACGCGATAACCCGTGTGTGGTCCATAGACCATGACTTTGAGGATGTCGCCAGCGTCGATCTCGGTTCGCACCAACAGCCACCCGGAGGTCGGATTCGAAAACCGAAAGTCCGAGCCACCAAGCCAATCGCCCTCCAATTGGAGAATTGAGGCATCGAAGCCAGGTGTCCAATCGCCTTGTTCGTAATAGGGACTGCGATAGGTATGGGGCCACCGCTCGATGATCGGCATGCCGGCTTTTAGGGCAGCGCGAAAAACGGTTGTCGAGACCTGGCAGACTCCCCCGCCGACCGACGTGCCTGGAATGCCATTTTCGGTTGCGCCCGCAGGCGCAAATCCGTCGGTTGAGAGGATCTCTCCCATCGAGCGATTGAAGGAATACTCGCCGCTCGGAGGAACGAGCGTGCCATCGACGAGCGCGGCCGCGACTTTCACATTTGTCACGCGTCCGGATTCCGAGCCGCTGTAATCCGACGTACCGGTGGCAAGAAGTTCGGTGATTCCAAGTTGGGCGTAAACGCCTTCGGTCGATGTCGTTGGTTTGACGACATCGACCGGCACTTCCACCTGATGACTGCCCGATCGAAATGCATCGTCGATCGCAGTGAGGAGTTTGTCGGCGCTGACCTGGTGACCGTCAGTTGACGGTGTGAAATGTTGGACGCCATTTCGCTCGACGATCACCGCATCGACCGCATCTTGCCGAAGTGAATCGGCGATGGAATTCGTCAAGGTGGAAAGCGGACCTTGGTTGAGTGTCACGACCGGACTGCCGTCGACGATCTGAATATGAACCAGACGACCGAGATCGGTCGCGGAGATCGACCAGGATTTGATTCCGCCGTCGATTACGAACGACTGCGTTAGCTCCTGTTCGATGATCCCCTTCGCCGGCGATAGTTCGTCGGCGCGAATTGTGGCTTGAGCAGGAACCGTTACGAGATCTACCGTCATCGATGGGGCGGTCACGACTTGCGCCAGCAAATCGCTTTTCAGCCGAGAGCGGTCGATTAGCTGGCCATCCCGTTCGGGCGCTATGGAGACCGATGTGCCGGCAATCGACAGCGATGCATCGACTGGCTTGATCGAACTTTCGATCTGAAGATCGTCGATGACTGCATTGATGTGTTGATCGTCTAGGGTCAAGGGCAAGTCGATATCGACCTTCGATCCACCGAACAAGGGGCGCAACGTGCCGCCTGCCCCGTCCTTCCGTCCTACAGCCATGGCCGCGTCAATCGAGTCATTGATGTCGACGTCAAGTCCAAGTTCCTCGAACGTCGGTGTCCATTGCTGGCCGTTATAGGTCAGCGTAACTTGCGAGTGCATGAGTTCATCAACCCGCGCCTGGACTCGTTGCTGGGCGTTGGCGCGCGTTAGTCCGCCCACGTTGACATCGTAGACAGCAACGTTGGGATAGACCTCGCCACTGACGGACAGGCGGAGGATGATCAGGCCGACGAGGGAAATGCCGAGAGCGACAATGGCGGCGATCGCGATGTGACGGCCACTCATTCTATTCGTCGCGGACCGCGACCGCTGCGCACTCCGAGTTTGTTGTGGTGATTTCGGCATCGTCGACGTCCGTCTTGACACGGCGCCGGCAGGTCGACGTGCGTCGCGACCTACCGTCGCATTTCGCTGGCTACGGCGGGCGGTCGCTGGGCGCGATTGTTGATTGTCTAACCTGGCTTGCACGCAGTAGACCGCTCCTGCCATTCGTATTCGCGGAGGCGCTCATTGTTCCAGAATGAGAATCACGAGGCCTCGCAATTGCCGTTTGGCAGCGGAGCGGGCGTGAGCGCAACTTAATCGTACGTACAGGATCGTAGCACCTTTGTGACAGGCAGGCAACATGCATTCGCAGGCACACTTCGGGCTGCTGTTTCCAGGTCGGTCAAGGCGTCGAAACGTTTAGCGTCGTTATTCATTTCAGCGTATGATGCTCGCGCCATTTTTGGGCAAAAGAAACAAAGATTTTGGGGAGCTGGCGTTGGCCTCGGTTGCCGAGCAAGTCACCGACGCGCACGATCAGACAGATAGCGCCGCTGATGTCGCGGTCGCGGAAGTCGATCATCCACCAAGTGACTACAGGGATATTCAACGGCGCGGGGCGTTCAGCGCGCTCGAGACGCGGTCGTTCTTTC
This sequence comes from uncultured Chloroflexia bacterium, assembly GCA_963737985.1. Taxonomy (GTDB): domain Bacteria; phylum Chloroflexota; class Chloroflexia; order Thermomicrobiales; family UBA6265; genus CAVTUU01. The sequence continues at coordinate 611,615 of CAVTUU010000009.1, forward strand.
TCTTCTGGGTATCGCTGGCGGTTTCCCTGACCGGTGTTTGGGTGCGGATTACCGCTCAGGGCTGGTTGGTCTACGACCTAACCGACGACCGGTTTCTGCTTGGCGTTGTCAGCTTTTGCCAGGCCGCCCCGGTGTTGATCTTTTCGCCGATTGCCGGCGCTTTGATTGACCGAGTCGACCGCCGAAAAGTGTTGATTGCGGTGCAGCTCACGGTGGCATCCGCAATGTTCATTCTGGCGACTTTGACGGTTACCTCCCGCGTCCAGGTCTGGCAAATCATGGTTATCGCCGCGATCGCCGGGTCCGCTTCCGCGTTCGACTGGCCGGCGCGCATGTCGATGGTGCCGGCGCTCGTTCCCCGGGATCAGCTGCAGAGCGCAGTCGCCTTGAATTCCGCCGCGTTCAATGCCTCGCGGATTCTGGGGCCAATCATTGGCGGCGTCTTGATTGGACTGGTCGGCGCGGGAATTTGCTTTTACCTCAACGCGATTGCCTATCTTCCGTTCGTTGTCGTGCTCGTAGGGTTGTCGGTTGACCAAACATTGCCGCGCGGGTCGAAGACTGATCGGAGTGCCCGCACAGAGTTGATGGATGGCTATCGCTACATCTGGCAGACACCAACGATTCGCGGGTTGCTTTCAATCGACATCATCCCGCTTGCGTTTGGGATCACCTATCTCACGCTCGCGCCCGCCTTTGCCAAGGACATCTTGCACATGGGCGGAGGCGGACTTGGTGTGCTCCAGGCGGCGAATGGCATAGGCGCACTGCTCGGCACAATCGCCGTGGCAACGCTGAGTGGAATCCGGCGTCGTGGTCTGATCGTCATTTGCGGCGTGGGTGGATTTGGACTCCTCGTTATGGCCTTCGGGCTTTCGCGAAACATCTTTGTCGCGGTGCCAATCATTCTTCTCATCGGACTTGTTGTGGCGACCTATGGCACGCTCAACGATACGCTCGTCCAAACGATCGTCGACGACGCATTTCGTGGCAGGGTGCTCGCGGTTTATTCGATGTTTTGGGGTCTCACTCCCATCGGATCCCTCGAGGCAGGCTTCGTGGCCCAGCAATTTGGAATTGGCGCCGCGCTTGTGTTGAACGGTTTCCTGGTCGTCCTCTATGTCCCCGTGCTCTTCTTTCGCACTCCCGTGCGTCAAATCGACTGAGGAATAGCGCAGACCGTTACGTGGTTTTGGAGTCGTTGGATTTCTGTAATTAAAGGGGATATGTCGTATGAGGTCAATTTTGGGACATCTTGATCCGTGCGTCGCTTCGACGCGTGCATTGACGATAGCCTTCAACGAAAATCGACTGAGTGGGAGTTTCGTCCTTGGAACTTGATCCGTTGCCAAAAGCGAAAGTGATCGTCGCCGCCGGTTGGGATGAACTCGCGGTCGTTCAGGCAGCTGTTTCGCCGTTTCTCGATTCGTTGGCGGGAGAAGGATCGGGCATATTGACGCTTGCGCTTGGAGACGCAGGTCTCTCCGACAAAAAACGGCGCACCTTGTCATGGTGCGCGGAGACAATAGGCGCGAGATTCAAATCAACGCAGATCGTCGCGCCCACAAAACTCGCAATGAGTGGCTGGGTACGATCGGCCAGAACGAGAGACCTGTGGGCCGCGGTAGATGTCAGCGACCGCTCGGATCGTCTTGATGTGGCTTGGCTTCGCCGCGAGCTCGTGAATTCCACGACGCTGATCGCGATCAATGAAGTTGCGCTGGGAAAACTGAATGAACCGCTCGTATTGGGCATGTGGGCAATGTTCGCCCATCCACGGCAGCGAATCGGCGCACTCGCCGGCGATGATCGAACGGGTCTTAGGGCAGAGCTCGCGGTTGCTTTGCAACCGAAATTGGCGATTTTGCTCGGAGAATCTCATGAACGTCCGTTGGTTATTGCTTCTCAAGATCAATTAGCGGCCGAATTGACCGGGCGAGCCCTGCAGTCGATCGATCTGCGGGATCCATTTGGTGAGGCTGTTGGCCCTTGGGAACTTCCCCTGATTCAGCGAGCGACCGAATTGAATATCGGCATCAAATTACCCATGCAGTTGGACATCGAAGCGATCTGGGCGGGAGAAGCTGGGGAGCCAGGCGAACTGCTCCACGCCGCCACCGTCGCTCAAATCCGGCTGGCGCTCGGCGCTCCCACTCCATAGCCCATTCATCCATTACTTCCCTCTAGATAGCTTGACAATCGCGCCTGTCCGTCGCATCGTTACGTTCTGGATGCAGAACTCATCTTTCGGGATGAGTCATTCGTGGGATAAGGCGTCGTTGAGCTGTTCAGTCGTCACATGTGAAGCCATCGAAACAACCTCGACGTGCGAGACGCTCGATCGGCTTGCCGTGGTTTCCGCGATCGGAAACACCCCCCTCTTACAATTACGTCAGTTCGCGGCAGATTTGGGACTTCCGGAGTCAATCGAGCTCTGGCTCAAGGCTGAATGGTGTAATCCCGGCGGATCGGTGAAGGATCGACCGGCGTTGGCGATCATCCATGACGCGCTCGATCGAGGAACGCTCACAACAGATCGTGTGATCCTCGATGCGACTTCAGGAAATACTGGGATCGCGTACGCCATGTTGGGCGCCGCGTTAGGCATCGACGTCGAGCTCGTTGTACCTGGCAGCGCATCGGCGGAGCGAAAACAGATTCTCGCTGCCTATGGCGCAAAAGTGACGCTCAGTGATCCCTATGACGGCTCGAATGGCGCGATTCTGCTCGCTCGCGAAATCGCCGCGTCATGCCCGAATCGCTACTTCTACGCAGACCAATACAACAATCAAGCGAACCCGGCAGTCCACGAACGCGGGACTGGTCCTGAGATTTGGCGCCAAACCAGCGGAAGAATCACCCATTTTGTGGCTGGTTTGGGGACTACCGGAACATTGGTCGGCTCTGGCCGGTTCCTAAAACGAGCGAATCGTAGCGTTGAGCTAGTCGCCGTGCAGCCCGCCGCATCGTTCCATGGAATCGAAGGGCTGAAGCATCTCCCTTCAGCGATCATTCCCGGTATCTATGATCCTCATCTCCCTGACCGGCACATCGGAGTCGACACGGAAGTGGCCTACGATCTCGCCCGGCGATTGGCTCAGGTCGAGGGTCTGTTTGCAGGAGTCTCGACCGGCGCCGCACTTGCCGGAGCCGTTTCGGTTGCCCGCGATCTTGCATCCCAAGATGCACGTGGCGTGATCGTGGCAATCGCGCCAGACGGCGGCTCGAAATATCTTTCGACCGGATTATGGGACGTCGCGTAGACTTCTCGTTCATTGTTTTGAGTCAATCAATCGTGTCAAGGAGCCTGTTCAAGATGTCCGACTCGTCGCAAGTCAAGGTCCTTATCCCTACGCCTCTCCGTCGCTTCACCGACGGCGCGGCACAGGTCTCGGCGAATGGTCCGACCGTTTCCGCGCTTCTTGACGACCTCGAATCGCGCCACCCCGGCCTTAAGGAACGGATTTGCGAAGACGACGGTCAGATTCGCCGTTTCGTGAATGTCTTTGTCAACGGCGAGAACGTGCGCGATCGCGAGGGGGCGGAGACCGCGGTCAAGTCAGGTGATGAAATCGGCATTATTCCGGCCATGGCGGGTGGGGCATAAACAGTACTAACCCTTTAGCCCGCCCACGAGCAAGTCCGGGAATTACATGCCGACTTCGACTCAACCATTTCGACTTCCGAAAGCAATGCACGATCAAATTATCGACCACGCCCGGCGTGAAGCGCCGCGCGAATGTTGCGGCGTTATCGTCGGTTCCGGAGTCGAACTCAGCGAACTCCACGAGTTAACCAATACCTACGAGGGTGTCGATTTTTATTTGATCGAACCAAAAGAGATCTTCGATGTCTATCGGAATGCGATGGAACGGGATTGGGATATTCAGGTGATCTATCACTCCCATCCTGTTTCGGTCGCTTACCCCTCGAAGCGGGATGTCGAGCACGCATCTTGGCCCGATTCGGTCTATGTCATCTGCTCGCTCGAACATCCGAACGAGCCATATGTGCGAGCATTCAACATCGTCGACGCGCAAATCTCTGAACGCGCAATTGAACTGAGTTAATCAAGCGACTCGCGGTCCAATCTGTCCCATCGAACGTATAATTAGTGGTATGAATTCAACGCCCCGCCCTAACTTTTCTAACCGGCTCAGTGCACTTCCCACGCTCCCTGGCGTCTACCTGATGAAGGACGATCAGGGGACGATCATCTATGTGGGAAAGGCGGCCGCGCTGCGCAATCGGGTCCGCTCCTATTTCCAGTCAAAACGTGGGATGGATCCAAAAACGCGTGAGCTGGTCAGTCACATCGCCGATTTCGATGTGATTCGAACTGACACGGCCACCGAAGCGCTGCTGCTTGAAAACGAGCTGATCAAACGGTACCAACCGAAATACAACGTCATGCTGAAGGACAGCAAGACGTATCCGTATCTCAAGATCACGAATGAAGAGTGGCCACGAGTCATCTCGACCCGGCTGATCGTCGACGATGGCAGTCGCTACTTCGGACCATATACGTCGGCTCAGTCTGCGTATCGCACGCTCAACCTGCTGAACAGGCTTTTTCCCTATCGGAAGTGCGAAAAGAAGATCACAGGTCATGATGATGTTTGTCTGTACTACCACTTGAAGCAGTGTCTCGCGCCATGCATCTCCGCGACATCCCACGCGGCGTACGACCAAGCGGTCGACAGCGCCGCGCTCTTTCTCAACGGACGCGGCGACGAAGTGCTGGAACCGCTCGAAGAGGAGATGCAGCAGGCATCCGACGCCTGGAACTTCGAACGCGCGGCAGAATTGCGCGACCGAATCTCTTCGGTGAAACACGTTCTTGAACGGCAGAAGGTGGTCAGCCCGAGCGGAACGAACGCTGACGTGATCGCCGTCGCCCAGGGCGCCGGTGGAGACGCGGGAGTACAAGTCGGGTTTCTCCGCAACGGAAAACTGTTGGGATCTGAATTCTTTCCGATGAAGGCAACGTTGGGCGATCAGCCCAGCGAGATCGTCTCGGGATTCATCTCGCAGTTTTACGCTGACGCCGCGATGTTGCCGCCACGCGATTTACACGCAAACTCCTTTACCGAAAGACGAACTTCCGATCATTCTCGATTGGCTCAAGGAACGCCGCGGCGGAAAGGTCGAGATAATTGTTCCGCTGCGCGGACAAAAACGTGGGCTCGTGGAAATGGTCGCGAAAAGCGCGGCCGACAATCTCGATCAGAGTCGACTGAAGTTCCTGTCAGATGAACAAAAGACCACAGCGGCGATGGCCGAGCTCGCCGAGGCATTGGACTTGCCAAGGATGCCACGGCGAATCGAATGCTTTGATATTTCGAACATCCAAGGCACAAACCCGGTGGCGAGTATGGTTGTGTTCGAGGACGGTAAACCGGCGAAACGCGAATACCGTCGCTTTACGATCAAAAGCGTTCAAGGCGCGAACGATTTCGCGATGATGAACGAAGTCATCCGACGAAGATTTCGCCGGGCGGCGGAGGCCGACGAAGAGACCGAAGGCAAATGGACGTCACTGCCTGATCTGGTCATTGTCGACGGCGGCAAAGGCCAGCTCAACGCCGCACTCGACGCGTTAGACGAAGTCGGCATGAGGGTCGCGATCGTCGGCCTGGCGAAGGAAAACGAAGAGCTGTTCTTGCCGGGGCAACCATTGCCGGTGGTGCTGCCACGAGATGCGCAATCGCTCTTTCTCGTCCAGCGGATCCGAGACGAAGCACATCGTTTCGCGGTTACGTTTCACAGGCAACGCCGAGCCAAGGCGAGCGTACAATCGAGCTGGACGATGTGCCCGGGGTTGGCCCGAAACGCCGAAAGCAACTCGATTCAGCCACTTTGGATCGCTGCGTGCGGTTAAGGAGGCCACAGTTGAGGAAATTGCAGCGATAGACGGTATCTCGTCAACACTTGCAGCCCAAATTAAGGCACACCTGTAAGGCGGACTGTGACCGAAGACGCATCGCCAACCGACCGGAGTTTTGACGATTCGGTTCAGCACCAGGCTGCGCCAGGATGACGAGCGATCCGTCATCCTCCGAGCTGGATCGCCGCATGCGATCGAGTGGGCGGCTGAGCAACTTGCGGCCGGCGGAGTCATCGGGCTACCAACCGACACGGTTTATGGGATCGCCGCATCGCTCGGGCACGCCGGCGCGATTGCCCGCATTTTCGAGATCAAGGAGCGGCCGCTCGACAAGCCAATCCCAGTCCTTGTCTCATCAACTCGAGCGCTAATGCAGATCGCTCACATTTCAGACGGCGCAATTCGCGATCTGTTGGATGAGTTCTGGCCTGGTCCGCTCACGATTGTTGTGCCGGGTGTCGATGGGCTGCCACGGGGAGTACGAGGAGGCGACGGCACGGTGGCTGTGCGCCTTCCCAATCACCCGCTTGCGATCGAGATCATAGAAAAGTCGGGCGGTGCTGTCGCCTGCACCAGTGCAAATCTCAGCGGTCATCCGCCAGCCCTGACCGCGGACGAGACCGCAATGAACCTGCGGGACAAACTTGATCTGGTGATCGACGGCGGGCTGGCGCCAGGTGGCGTCGCGTCGACCGTCGTGACGATGGTCGACAATGAATTGCGAATCATTCGCGAAGGTGGCCTTGGTGCGCAAGAACTGCAAGAAGCCTGGGCAACGATCAAATCTGGGATGACCGCGTAAGCGTCAATCTTCGATCCTGGTGACGAAACCGGGTCTTTCCGAGTACGATGCGGCAAGAAGGGGGTCGAGCCGCAGATGTCTATGGATTCCGGAAGTAGGTCCGGACTGCAATTCGGTGCCCAATGGGGAGAAGAAGACCAGACCACAACCGGTTCTGGTACGCCTGCCCCTACCCCTCGACCGGGCTCCACACCCGGTTCGGGAATGCAGGATGTCCGCCAGCCAGCCTACGGCCAGGGTATCTTCGTCAGCGGCGGCACAGCGCTGGCAATGCTGGTGCTTGCGATCTATGCAATTCAGGATGCAGAAAAGCACTGGCGTTCCGATCACCGAAACGACCAAGCCACTTTTCTGGGGATTGTCGGTCATCGCGATCATCGCGGCCGGCGCGGGCGCACAGTTTGTCGAGCTAAACGCGGCGAAGGCTGCCGCGGCGGTCGGCCAGCCCCGTGGCATCCAGTTGATGCAAACCGCTTGGGCCGTGCCTTTCGTCGCAACCACGGCCGCGGTGATGATGATCGCGACCTATCACAATACGTTGATGCTAATCGTCGGCCCCGCAATCGCCTTCTTCGGCATTGCCGGTTCTCTTCTCTCGCGTGATCTGCTCGACGATGTCACCGAAGCAACACAGCGTTCGGCCACGACGATTCACACCCTCGTCGTCCATGCCATCGCATTCCTGGCGCTTAGCGCGGTCTACATTAATAAGATCGACAGCATTATTTCGGCGCCGCTCGTTGGCATTCTCAGCGGCATCCTCATGCTGGAGGCACTCGAGCGCGGTGTCATTTCAAGGCCAACCCGAGTTCTCTATGCCGTTCTCGGTGGCATGGTCATGGCCGAAATCATGGTGGTCCTGAACTGGTGGCCGACCCATGGTTGGACCGGCGGCGCCGTCCTTCTTGTCTGTTTCTATCTCGTTTCTGGCATTCTCGTCGCCCGCGCCCAGCGATCCCTGCTCACTAGCCGCGATCTCATCGAATATGGCGCCGTGAGCGCCATTGCATTGTTCATCCTGGCGATCACGGCCTGACACCCCTTCCCGAAGGAAAAGTCGATGACGAACGGGAGATCTGGCGCCAATCTCAGACCGGATGACGAGCTCTTTGCCTTGCTCGATGAACTCGATCGCTTAGAAGAATTGATCGAAGATATGACGGAGCTCGGTGTCGATTCCAAAGCGCAAGCTGAAGCGCGTGTTGCAAGCCTCAACGCGCGAGTCGACGCACTGTCTGAGGAAGACTCGTCCGCGTGACTATGGATCTTTTTGAAGCGAATCGACGCGAGCAACTTTCGCAACGAGCGCCGCTGGCGACACGCATGCGCCCTCGCACTTTGGACGAACTCATCGGACAAGAAGAGATCGTCGGCGAAGGAACGCTTCTCCGCAAAGCAATCGAAGCTGATCGCCTTTCATCGATCATCCTTTGGGGTCCTCCCGGGACCGGGAAAACGACGCTCGCTCGGATTGTGGCGGCCTCGACTAAAGCGCACTTTGCGGCGCTCAGCGCGGTCACGGCAGGTGTGGCCGATCTTCGTGCCGCGATCAAGGAGGCGTCAGATCGCCTCGGGATGAACGGTCAACGCACCGTTCTTTTCATCGACGAGATCCATCGCTTTAACAAAGCGCAGCAGGACGCGATCCTGCCCTTTGTCGAGGACGGCACGGTCATCTTGATTGGGGCGACCACCGAAAACCCGTCGTTCGAAGTTAATTCGCCTCTTCTCTCACGTTCGCGAGTGATTGTCCTGCGTTCACTTGAGGATGAGCACATTCACACGATCGTCGAACGGGCGCTGAGGGACGAGGAACGAGGACTAGGAACGCAAAATCTGTCGATTGCCGACGACGCGATCGACGCTCTCGTCAACCTCGCAAATGGTGACGCGCGCTTTGCACTTAACACGCTCGAATTTGCCGCGACTGGCGCAGGATATTCAGAGTCGCCACGAATCACCGCACAACTCGTGCTCGAAGCAGCGCAGCGGCGATCGACTACCTACGACAAGTCCGGCGAAGGGCACTACGATACGATCTCAGCCTTGCACAAAACGATTCGTGGCTCAGACCCGGATGCGGCCCTCTATTGGCTGGCGCGCATGCTCGAACAGGGCGACGATCCACTGTACGTCGCTCGGCGTCTAGTTCGCTTCGCCAGCGAAGATGTCGGCTTGGCTGATCCGGCCGCGCTTCAAATTGCCATGGCCGCCCAGCAAGCGGTTCATTTCATCGGTCTTCCGGAAGGCGCGCTTGCGCTGGCGGAATTGGTTATTTATCTCGCGCTTGCGCCAAAGAGCAATGCGGTTTATGTGGCCTATGGACAAGCCGTCGCCGATGTGGCCCAAACTCGAAATGATCCCGTGCCGCTCCATTTGCGAAACGCTCCAACGCAACTGATGAAGGATCTTGGCTATCTCAAAGGCTATCGCTATGCGCACGATTTCGAGGGCGGAATCGTCGCCCAGCAAAACTTGCCTGAAAATATCTCGGGCAAAACGTATTACCAACCGACGGACCGCGGGTTCGAACAAGAACTCAGCCAGCGATTGAAACGAATCAAAGAGATATATGCACAGGCGCTGGCACAGGCACAGGCTGAATCAGACGCTCAAGAGGAAATGGGCGAGCATTAGCGGAGATTGGGAATGGCGACTGATATCACGACAATTCAGCGGGCGAACGGCCGCGAACTCGATCAACTCCGAAAGCTTGAGATCGTCTCGAATCCCATGCCTTATGCCGAAGGTTCCGCACTCATTAAGGTTGGCAACACCCATGTCCTCTGCGCCGCTTCAGTTGACGACCGAGTTCCACGGTGGATGGCGAACAAGGGCCGAGGTTGGGTCACGGCCGAATACTCGATGCTTCCCCGCGCGACGAAGGAACGAACGAATCGCGAAGCGGTCTCGGGCAAGCAAGGTGGCCGCACTGTTGAGATTCAGCGCCTGATCGGCCGGGCGCTCCGCGCTGTCGTCGATCTCGAGGCTCTTGGCGAACGGCAAATCATTCTTGATTGCGATGTTCTGCAGGCTGACGGCGGAACGCGCTGCGCGTCGATCACGGGCGCATACGTCGCGCTCGCACTCGCCATTCGCCGATTGCAGGAAGGCAAACGCCTCAAAAGAAACCCGCTCAAAGGTGCAGTCGCGGCGGTTAGCGTTGGCATCGTCAACGGCTCGCCATTGCTCGATCTCGACTACGGCGAGGACGGCACGGCCGATGTCGATTTCAACGTCGTCATGACCGACGCGCACGCTTTCGTCGAGCTCCAAGGCACCGCGGAACGGGAGCCGTTCCTGCCCGGCACGCTGGACGAACTATTGGTGCTCGCGAGCATGGGTCTCGATCAGCTCTTTGCAGCGCAACGCGAGGCTCTCGACCGTACCTAGAAACGAATTACAGAGGAAGCGCGGCCTCAATAAGCGCAACTTTCAGAGCATGTGTTTGCTCCGCGTTCGTTGCGCTTACACGGAAAAATTGCTCTAGTTCAGCTTGCTTGGGGCGATGAACGGCAATGCCGCGATCCGCAAGTTCGCGGACGTAGTAGTCGCGATCACCCCGCTCAACGCGAACGAGTACGAAATTGGCCCAGGATGGCAAAGGCCGCACCATATTGAGCTTTCGCAACGTTCGATAGAGTCGCGATTTTTCTTCCCGAACTCTCGAAATCGTCGACCGCATGAAACCAAGGTCATCGAGCGTCGCTGACGCGGCAATAACCGAACCCATGGCAACCCCGACTATGGGCGAAGAGGCGGAGAGTATCGCGCTCAACTGTGGTGGTGCAATTGCGTAGGCGATCGGGAAACCAGACAGTCCCGCCCACGTTTCCAAACTCTGAATGACGATTATGTTGTCGAATTCACGAACCAATGGGACTAAGGTTCGACCGCAATATGCGCCATGGCGCTCGTCGATTATCACCAATCGGCATGCCCGACTCAGACGTACGGCGTCTTGAACTGAGAGACTCGTGCCGGTCGGGTCATTTGGCGACATCACTACCGCTACCGCTCCGTTTGGTATCCCGAGACAGTCAGCGACATCGAGATCAACGCCGAAACGGTGCGACCGTGGAATGGTAACGATTTCGTGGCTCATATCCGTCGCGATCCGATGACCTTCGCTTTCCGTCGGCGGAAACGCGACGACTGTACCTTGCCTGCCAATGCTGATGAGGATCGAACGAATCGAGCTCGTCGGCGCCGCCACCCAACGTCAACCAGGATGCAGGGACACCAACGAGAGACGCGAAGCGAGACTTGAGTTCCGCGGCTCGTTCGACGGATGGCAGGTGAAGATCATCCGAACTCGCCAGTGCTTCGTGGACGCGAATTGACGGGCCGAACGGATTCGTGAGGAGATCGAGCCGAATCTGGTTTTCCTGTCCCAGTCCGCCATGGATGAGTCTGGTTGTTGATTGCCCTTTGGAACTCACGTGCGCGACTCGGATCGTATCCAGGTCCGAGAAGCGGGCGCCGGGAACTGCGGCGCCATCAATTCGTGAAAGGTCACTCCGCCAGCCACATCAACCGCAACGTTGCGCACCAATGTGCCTCCGGGCGTTCGACCAACCGGATTCCCCAGGTGAGCGTGACCGTGGAGCACGAGATCGACATCGTGACGGTCGATGACTCGGGAAAGTTCGATATTGCCGAGCAATGGATATTTCACGATCGGCTCGCGACCGAGGGTCGATGTCGTCGGCGCGAAGTGTGTAACCACGACTTTGGTGTCGGCATCGAGTCCGTCCAGCGCCGAGTCAAGGCGCGCAGCTTCACGCCTTGCGCGCACCGCCAACGCCTGACTCACTTTGCGCGACAAAGTGTCCGGACCTTCGTCTGGCCAAAAACCTCCGCCGGAGCCGCCGACGCCAGCGATTCCCACGCGCTGACCGTTGATGTCAATAACGCGGGAGGTTCCATCAAGCACCATGATTCCGCCGGTTGCGAGGGCGCGGCAATAGGCCGCTTTTCTCATCGTTCGGCGATCATGATTTCCTAGTACAGCGACAATTGGCATATGAACTTTTCGAAAGAGCTCAGCTGCGAGCTCGGCTTGCAACAATGTGCCGTGATTTGTGATATCGCCCGCCACAATAAGCAGGTCGGCGCGCCCGTTTAAATCGGACACGTGTCGAACGATTTTGTCCGGAATTGTGGTCCGGATATGCAGATCACCAATGGCGGCTATACGAATCACAGCAATCTGAAACTCCGAGCGTTGATAAGGCCGTGCTAGATCAGTCTACTCCACAATTCACTGTTTAAGGTCGAGCGGCATCGATTTGTGCAATCTGGGCTAGTTGGACACTTCGAAGGTGGTCGTCCTCAAATCGGCTAGCCTCTGGATTGTGCAGGAAGCGAATGAAGTTGATCTCGCCCGCGTGGTAGAGATCATGTTCTAGCATCGCCGAAATGATCCACCGCGTTTCCTTGAACTCTCCCCAGTGCGTCTTCCGGGGACGCAGCAGGTCATCGTCGTTCAACGCGGCGACGCTCTGCCGCCACCTGTCGTTGCAAGATCGAAGCCATTCTATTGCGGAAGGAATCGTCGCAAGCGCAGATTCATCTTCAATCAGCCGATCGTCCCATCGCAGGTTCCCGTCACCGAACGCTTGATTTTCATACATGATCTTGCAGACACCGAGGTGCTCAACGATGTATTGGATCGAGCGGTCACCTCCGGGCGGAATCCAGGCCCACGCTTCCGGCGAAACGGAGTTGAGATTGCCTACGATCGAGTGCCAGCGCGAAGAGTCCAATGCGGAGTCGAGGAGATATAAGTACTGGGAAACCATTGAGTTCGCCATGTTCTACCTCCCAGCGATTGGATATGCCCCTACACTAACAGATTGAGCGAATCTCTCGATTCGCGGCCATGCTATTCTTCGACCGCCTTCTAAGCTTCTTCTCGACCGCAGATTGGAAACGCAAACACGGATGGAACGACTTCAACGAATCCTCGCTGCTCGAGGGGTCGCTTCACGGCGCAAAGCTGAAGAGCTGATTACGGCCGGACGCGTCTCGGTCGATGGGCAGGTTGTGACCGAGTTGGGCACAAAGGCCGATCCAGTGCACGCGCAAATTCGCGTCGATGGCAAGCTCCTCCGTGCCCAACAGCCGCGATACATTCTTCTCAACAAACCGACGGGCTACATCACCACAGTCAAAGATGAGCGCGATCGTTGGACCGTCATGGATCTTGTCCAAACTCGAGAGCGCGTCTATCCAGTCGGCCGGCTCGACCGAGACACAGAGGGATTGCTGCTGTTCACGAATGATGGCGATGTCGCGAACCGCGTCATGCACCCGAGATATGGACTAGCCAAGGAATATCACGTCACGACGACGCTCCGACCCAATGAAGCGACGATGGAACGAGTGCGCTCGGGGATTTCCATCGACGGTAAGGTGATCGTGCCGGAGGAATTTCGGTTCTTTCGAGAGGTGCGAGAAGGGCTCATTCTAACAATGACGCTCCATGAAGGTGTCAATCATGTCGTCCGCCGGATCATGGAGTCAGTTGAGATCCCGATCGTTCGGCTCACGAGAGTTCGCATCGGCCCGTTAACGCTGAGAGGTGTGCCGCTGGGCGGTTGGCGGGAACTTTCACCAGGAGAGGTATCAACTCTCTTCGAAGCGATAGGGCTCGGCAGTCAGGATATCGCCAGGGCGCAGCGGGCGAGTCGATCTCAAGCTCGCCAGTCAGCGGGCCGCACGATTCAATTCACGCGCAGGCCACCAAGACCAAGGCCCACCGAAACCGGTTCCGCGAGCGCCCAAACTCCCACCGGGGATTCGGGGTCGCGGTCTACAAGAACACCAGGCCGCCGCCCAACGAACGTTCAACCGAGAACCTCTGACGCCGAAAACGTCAAGGCGAGGAGACGGCGCGGCGAACCGCCTGCCCCGAAGCCAAAGAGAGCGCGAACAGAGGGCGATGCAGGCGAACGGCGAGACAACTTGCCGAATAAAGTGAGCCGACCCAAGAAGGATCAAGGTCCAGCGAGAGGCAAGAATGAGGAGCGAAAGCGGAGCGGAGGTCCGAAGTCAGGTGGCGGAACCAAGCAACGCCCACCAAAAGGTGGTAGCGATCGACGGTCCGGCGGCGGCGGGGAAAACAACCGTGGCAAGCCTCGTCGCAGCGCGCCTCGGGGCGATGTTGTTTGATACCGGAGCACTGTATCGCGCCGTGACACTCGCTGCGTTACGGGCGGGTCTAAACGCGAGCGACGCTGGACAGATCGCCAACCTCACTCGGCGTTTAGCGATCGACCTATCCCCCCCGACGGTCGACGATGGCCGGCAACTCGATGTTCGACTCAACGGTGAAGACATCACCTGGTCCATCCGCGGCGAACCGGTCGACAGTCATGTTTCGGCGATAGCGGCGCTTCCCGACGTTCGCCAAGCACTACTTCCAATCCAACGGCAGATCGCAGCCGGCGAGCCGGTCGTTATGGTCGGCCGCGATATTGGCAGTGTGGTGATTCCCGAGGCGGGAGTGAAGATTTATCTCGATGCCAGCGCCGAGGAACGGGCGCGTCGGCGGTATCTCGAGTTGCAAGATCGCGGGACCGACGTTGAGTACGACTCGGTCTTGACCGACATTCGGGCGCGGGACGCTTTCGATACAAATCGAGTGACCTCACCGCTGCGAATCGCAGACGGAGCAGTGGTCGTGGGCACTGATGGTCAGTCGATCGAGCAAGTTGTAGACAACATTGTTGATATTGCTCGCCAGCGCTGGAACGAGACTGGATGCTCCTCGACGACGGCCGGCGACAGATGAGTGAACCAAAATCGACGAAGTCACCTAACTACGAAAAACATACGCTTCGTGGTCTTCCCCGAAAGATTGTTCGTGCCACCGTGCTCGCCATATGTCGAGTGCTTGTCCGACTTCGGATCGACGGAATGGGGAACGTTCCGGCGTCCGGGGCTGTGCTCGTCGTCTCGAACCATCTCCACAACATCGATCCCGTGCTGACGATTGCAGCCTTTCCTCGTCCTGTTCATTACATGGCCAAAAAAGAAGCCTACAACGTGCCCGTCTTGAAACAGCTCATGAACTTCGTGGGCGCATTTCCTGTCGACCGGGGCAAGGGCGACCGGAGCGCAATTCGGCGGGCAGAGGGCGCGCTAGCACAAGGGATACCGGTCGGCATGTTTCCCGAAGGCACGAGGAGCATCACCCGGTCTCTTCAGCAAGCGCATTCCGGAGCGGGCATGATCGCTTTGAAGTCGGGAGTTCCAGTCATTCCGCTCGTGATCACGGGGTCGGAAGCGCTCCCATTCAATGGCAAGAAGGGAAAGATTCAAGCACGGTCAAAGATGCCCGAACATGATCACAATGGGGTCCGATTGTTCTTTGGAGAGCCGTTCGTCGTTCCGAGGATCGTCGGGGAGCGCAAGATCAGAACAGACGAGGCCACCGAAATCATCATGATCGAGATCGCCAGGCTACTGCCGGCCGACTACCGCGGCGTTTACGCGGAAGCGCTCGCCAGTGAAACTGTCCGACGAGCGATATCTTGGAAGCCAATTGAGGGCTAGTATTCCTGCAATTCCTCTTCCAGATCTTCTATTTCTTCCGCGACTTCGAGTTCGACGAGTTCTTCGTCTTGCTCGCCCCAAGTCAATTCGTGTCCGGCAATAATGACCGTGTCACCGCGCTGAATTTTCTGACGTTCCAGTTCAGCGCTTATGCCGCTCCGTTCCAGAACGCGTTGATACCTGGTGACCGCATCGTCGAGATTAAAGTTGGTCATTTTCGTCAAGCGCTCGATTGCTACTCCCGTAACTTTGAACTCGTTTTCAGAAAGGCGGGCCACGTTGAACACGCGCTCATCGACATCTTGCAGCGTGTAGCGGCGACGTTCCTGTGGTTTCTCCGGTCGTTTCTCAATTTCTCGAAGCTCGCGCAGCTCAGCGCCAATCGCATTCAGCAAATCAGGAACTCCTTCGCCGGTCGCGCCTGAAATTCTGAAAACTTGATGGCCATCCTTTCGCGCCGCATCGACCAGTCGTTCGATATTTTCTCGCGCTTCGACGAGATCGATCTTGTTCAACGCCACGAGCGTGGGCTTGGCGGCAAGTTCATCGTCGTAGGCGCGAATCTCGTCGTTGATGGTTTGGTAGTCGATCAGCGGATCGCGGCCCTCGAGTCCACCGGACGCGTCGACGACATGGACCAAAACCTTGGTCCGCGTTACGTGACGCAAAAACTCATGACCAAGACCGGCGCCACCGGAGGCGCCTTCGATCAGGCCCGGCACGTCGGCCATGACGTATGTTTGCCCTCCCTTACCACCGATTTCCACAACCCCGAGGTTCGGTTCAAGGGTGGTAAAAGGGTAGTCTGCAACCTTCGGTTGGGCGGCGGACGATGCAGCGAGGAGCGTTGATTTCCCCGCATTTGGCAAACCGACGAGACCGACGTCGGCGATGAGACGAAGTTCGAGGCGAAGCGTGCGCTCTTCGCCCGGTTCTCCGAGTTCGAAAATGCGCGGGGCCTGATGGGTCGAGGTCTTAAAGTGAGTATTGCCCAGACCGCCTCGACCGCCTCTACTGACAAGAAAGGTCTCGTCTGGATCGGTTAGGTCGGCGATGATCTCATTCGCTTCATCATCCCAGACAACGGTGCCCGGCGGGACGTTGATGTAGAGCGTCGAACCCGATTTCCCGTGCATCTGTTGTTTCCGGCCATTGCCGCCATTCTCGGCGAGAAATTTTTGGTTGTATTGGAATTGAAGAAGACTCGTCAGGTTCGATCGGACGCGCAACTTGACGTCGCCGCCCGGTCCTCCATCGCCTCCATCCGGTCCACCTTTAGGCACAAACTTCTCGCGCCGAAAGGACATTGAGCCACTCCCGCCATCGCCAGCTTTGACGTAAATACGGGCACGATCGATGAGCACGGGACCTCCAGAGACCGACTAGGCGGTGGTGAGATGGGCGATAAAATCGGCCGCTCGGCTTGCCGAGCGGCCTTCAAGGATACTCTATCGTCGCAGGCTAGCTGCCTGATTCTTGCTCCCTAGTCCAAATAATCCTTGAGCTTCTTGGCGCGGCTGGGATGCCGCAGTTTGCGCAACGCTTTGGCCTCGATTTGGCGGATGCGCTCGCGCGTGACGCCAAAAGCTCGTCCGACTTCTTCCAGCGTCCGCGTGCGCCCATCCTCAAGTCCAAAGCGCATGACCAGCACTTGACGCTCCCGCTCGGAGAGCGTCGCAAGCACATCGTCGATATGTTCTTTCAGCATCTTGTGCGAAGCGGCGTCGGCCGGCGCCAGCGCCTTGTGATCCTCGATGAAGTCGCCGAGGTTGCTGTCCTCTTCTTCGCCAATCGGCATCTCAAGGGAAACGGGCTCTTGCGAGATCTTGATGATTTCGCGCACCCGATCGGGCGGCAGTTCCATGACCACCGCGATCTCTTCCGATGTCGGTTCACGCCCAAGTTCCTGCTGGAGCCGGCGCGATGTCCGAATCAGCCGGTTGATCGTTTCGACCATATGCACCGGAATGCGAATCGTGCGTGCTTGGTCGGCGATGGCACGCGTGATCGCCTGCCGGATCCACCAGGTGGCGTAGGTGCTGAACTTGTAGCCTTTGTGGTGCTGGAACTTCTCGACCGCGCGGATCAGCCCGAGGTTGCCTTCCTGAATCAGATCGAGCATCGACATGCCGCGACCGACATATTTCTTGGCAACCGACACCACCAGCCGCAAGTTCGCTTCGGTCAGCGCAACCTTGGCATTCTTGCCATTCTCGATCTCCTGCAGCCACCGCCTGCGCAATCGCAGTGACTGTTCGCGAAAGAGTTGGTCGACGTCGTGGTCGTCCGGCCATTCCTCCGAGTCACGAATCAACGCCTGAATGGCAGCCGGGAGAAGTTCCCACTCGACATTGCGAACGCGGAGCGACTCCTCCAATTCGTCCGAGGTCAGCCCAAACAGATCGCAGACTTCCTGTACGGCTTCTTCGGGAACCTGGGTTAGCGGCAGCACGCGCTTCAGGCAGAGTGATTTCGCCGGAATCCGATCGCCACCGTGAATCGTCGAATAGAGCGAGCGGACATGGGGCCACCCTTGGCGGAATGAGTGATAGATTGCGCGTCCGAGCACGTCCGGCTCGGGCATTTCGCCGAAGTCATCGCGCAATTGGATTTGCTTGGCGGTGAGGTAGTCGCCGCGTTCCATCGCCGCCGCGAGCTCAACCTCGCGGTCACCGGTGAGCAACGGGACACGGCCGATTTCGCGTAGATACATGCGGACGGGATCGTCGAGACTCACCCCTCCGATGTCGAAATTGACGATTTGGAAATCGAGAGCCGTCGCGCCGTCATCCTCTTCGACGTCGTCCGGCAATTCCTCGTCGCTGGTCGATAAGACCGAGCTCAGCTCGGCCAGACGCTGGCTAAGGGCGCTCATGCCATTGGCGTCGCCGTCGGCGGCCGGCAAGGACTCGATTAGCGCTTCGAGCGCGATCGAACCTCCAGCATCTTCGACAACCTCTGGGTTCAATTCATCGGTTAAGCCGGTTGGGGCAGCCCCGTTTTGGCCCCCGACATCGTCGTCCAGACCATCAAGTTGGTCGTCTGCCGATGCCTCAGAATCGACCGTCCCATCGAAGTTAGGATCGAGTTCGAGCAACTCTTCGTCCTCGGTGAGCGAGTCTTCGAGTTCCTCGTCGGCTTCATCGTTCTCTATTGGTTGTGCAAATGGATCATGTCGCTGGGCCACTGGTGTTCGCTCCAGAAAAACTCATGCTGGGCGCCGCTTCGAGCCCAGGCCTGCGCTGTCCACCATTCCGCCAATAACTACGTCGCGGCTCTTCCTTGCCGCATATCCTCATGCCCTTTCAACAATCCAACTGCCAAGGACTGATCCCTCAACAGCATTGAAAGTGGACGCCGGTACGCTACTCGATCCATCTAATCGGTGCAACACGAAACGCGAATATCGAACCAGAACTAGGACGAAAGTCCACTCTTGATTGGCAAGACATCGGCGTTGAGCAGATCCTCGTATCGTTCGCGCCGGCGGATGAGCGTTGCCTCCCCATTGTCCACCAGCACAACTGCCGGCCGGAGCGCGAGATTGTAGTTGCTGGCCATAGCAAGGCAGTAGGCGCCGACCGCGGGAAGCGCGATTAGATCACCTGAGGTCACATCGCCGAGATCAACATCGCGAATCAAAACATCACCCGATTCGCAGTATTTGCCGGCAACGGTGACCATCTCGCCGGTCGACTTCGGAACCCGATTGGCAATCGCGGCCGAATACTTCGCGCCATACAGACTCGGACGAATGTTGTCGGCCATACCACCATCGATTGAGACGTATTTCCGCACCCCAGGAATGTCTTTCACGGCTCCCGCGGTATAAACTGCGATCGCCGATGGTCCGACAATCGATCGTCCGGGCTCGACGACAAGTTCCGGCACGGGAAGACCCCGCTTGGCGGATCCCTTGACGAGCGAGTTGACGGCTACCGACGCCCATTTGTCGAAGTTGACTTCTTCATCTGTCGATTCGTAGGCGATTCCGATGCCTCCGCCCGGGGAAAAGACCGATGGCGAGAAGCCGTAGGAGTCCCGCACCTCGGCGGCGAAATCGAGCATCGTTTGGATCGTGAGCGAATAGGCGTCGAAGTCGAAAATCTGCGAGCCAATATGCGCATGGAAACCAACGAGTTCGAGACCAGGGACGTTCAGAATTCGATGTACGGCATCCTTTGCCGCTCCCGACCAGACAGGAAAGCCGAACTTCGAGTCGGTGACGCCCGTGGCGATTTTTTCATGGGTGTGGACATCGATTCCGGGATTGAGCCGAACCAGCACTTCGACTTGAACGCCCTGCTCCTTCGTCAGTTCGGCCAGCAACGATATCTCGAATTCGTTGTCGATAGCGATCAGCCCAACCCCTGATTCGATCGCCTCGCGCAGCTCTTGCTTGGATTTGTTGTTTCCGTGGAAAGTGATTTCTGACGCTGGAAAACCGGACGCTAATGCTGCGTACAGCTCGCCGCCCGAAGCAACATCGAGGCAAAGCCCTTCGTCGTGCAGGACCGAGAGGATTGCGGGAATCAAAAGCGCTTTGCTCGCATAGGCGACACGCGTCGAAACATCGTGCCGCGCAAATGCCGCAACCACTGATGCCGCGCGATGGCGAAGGGTCGCTTCGTCAAAAACGTAGAGCGGCGTGCCAAATTCCGCGACAAGCGATGGCACGTCAATGCCGCCTATGGACAAAATTCCCTGGTCGTTCCGTGCGGTGGATTCCGGCCAAAGCATCTAGTGGACCTCAGAAAGCGCCAAGCTCGATGAGACGGCGCAGCGGATGGACAGGAAGTGTACGTACACTACAAGAATTGCGCAAGTTCACGCGCAACATGGTCGCGGTGATGCGTTGTTTATACTTCCTGATCGAGGATTCGTGAGAAAAGCTGTTGGTTCGTATGCAAAGCAACCATAACGTTTTCGCGATTGGGCGTCTAAGTTGAAAAGTACAGCCTGACATGCCACCGACGACCATCTTGTCAGTTAGTGGTCTGGCGAAGACCTTCATTACAGATGAAATATTTCGCGATGTGACGTTCCAGATCGGCGAACGAGAGCATGTCGCGCTTGTCGGTCCGAACGGAGCGGGCAAATCGACCATCTTACAGATCATCGCTGGAATTGAACGACCGAACGAGGGTTCGATCGTGCTGTCCACGGGACTACGCGTGACCTACTTGCCGCAAGAGGCGCGGTTCGACAGCGATCGAACTGTTCGTGAGGAAGCTCGGGACGCGTTTGCCTTTGTCCTCGAAACCGGCGAGCGCATGCGCGAAATAGAGCACGCTCTCGGGGCCGCATCGCACGAAGAAATGGAGTCGATGCTCGAAGAGTATGACCGCCTGCAAGCTCGATTCGAATCGGCCGGGGGCTACAGCGTCGAGCACCGTACCGACGAAGTCTTGATGGGTCTGGGCTTCACAGAAGACCAATTTGAAGAACCGGTCAATCAACTGAGCGGTGGCCAGAAAACACGCGTAGCGCTGGCCAAAGCGCTTCTTGCCGATCCCGATCTCCTCTTGCTCGACGAGCCAACAAATCATCTCGACCTCAACATGCTGGAATGGATTGAGACATTCCTGCGAGGGTGGGGCGGTGCATGTTTGATCGTGTCGCACGACCGTTATTTTCTCGATCGAGTCACGACGCGGACGCTCGAGATCGGGTTCGGGCGAGTCGAAGACTATCCGGCGCCATACACTCGCTACCTCAAGCTACGCGAAGAACGAATGTCCCGCCGGCAAAAAGAGTACGAAGAGCAGCAAGAATTCATCGCCCGAACCGAGGAGTTCATTCGGAAGTACAAAGCTGGTCAGAGATCGCGAGAAGCGAAGGGCCGCCAAACACGTCTCGATCGGCTGGAACGTATTGAACGGCCGATGGAGCAACAGGAGCTTTCGATACGGATCGCGCCATCGACGCGCAGCGGGCGAGCGGTTCTCAATTCTGGTCCCCTGCGAGCGGGATACAACGGGGCGGCCGATGTCGATATCCTCGTTGAAACTCCCGAGCTGACGATCGAGCGCGGCGACCGAGTGGGTCTGGTTGGACCAAATGGAAGTGGCAAGTCGACCCTCCTGAACACGCTAACCGGGAAGCTCGATCCGCTCAAGGGCCGGTTTCAGCTTGGTACAAACGTCAAGCTTGCCTACTACGCTCAAGCTCATGAGCAACTCGGCCGCAAAGGGACGGTTCTCTCGACGATTTTGAACGCCCAACCGATGGGTGAAGAATCGGCAAGGAGTTATCTCGGGCGTTTCCTATTTAGCGAAGACGATGTATTCAAGGATATCGAGGCGCTTTCTGGTGGAGAACGATCGCGGTTAGCGCTGGCGGTTCTTCTGCTGCAACATGCGAATTTCCTGGTTCTGGACGAACCGACCAATCACCTGGACATCTCTGCGCGCGAATCGCTGGAAGAAATGCTCACTGGTTTCGACGGCACGATTCTGTTTGTCTCGCATGACCGTTATTTCATCGATCGATTAGCAACGAGAATCTGGGCGATCGAGGACGGAAAACTGAGCGCGTATCTGGGCAACTACACCGATTATCAGCGACAGCTCGGACATCGCGGCGAGACGCCTAAGCAACCCGAGCCCAAGCAGGAAGTCGCTCCGAAGGTAGAAACCCAGGCAACTCGGACCGCACTTGACGGCAAGCTTCAGAAATCGCTGACGCAAGCGGAGCGTGACATTAGTCGTTTGGAAGGAAAGCTGAACGAAATCAGCGACGCCTTGACTGTGGCAAGCATCGATGCGGATGTCGATGGTGTGGCTCGCCTAGGTGTCGAATATGCCCGAACCCAGACTGAACTCGAACGCGCCTATGCGACCTGGGAAGAGTTGACCGCGGAGCTCGAGGCAATGGCCGGATCGGCTCCCACCCATTGATGGCTGAAACGAGACGGCCCTTTATTATCGGTGTCACCGGCAAGATCGCCTGCGGTAAGAGTTCGGTGCTCGCTCGACTTCGCGAAAAAGGCGCCGAGACGATTGACGCCGATCGCGTCTACCATGGGTTGATCCGGCCTCAGCTTCCCTGTGGCAAGCGCTGATAGATGAATTCGGCATGCGGATCTGGGTCAAGGCGGCGAGATCGACCGCCGCACACTCGGCCGGATCGTCTTTTCCGATACTTCAGCTCTGCAACTTCTCGACGAAATCACTCATCCGGCAATAACCGCCGAACTTCTGGATCGGATCGCCGCGTCAACATCTGACGTCATGGCCATAGATGCGGTGAAACTCGTCGAAAGCGGAATGGACCGATCGTGTGACGTCGTTTGGCGCGTTGAGTGTCCAGAAGACGCGCAAATCACTCGCTTGATTGAACGAAACCACATCACTGCCGACGAGGCGACGCGACGAATCGACACGCAGCAAACTCCACCACACTCTTCTCGCCCAGAGAAAGTCATCGATAACAGCGGCGATCTCGATGCGCTGTTCACGCTGGTCGACGAAGCGTGGGCTACCTGTTTTCCTGCACAAAACACCTAGATACTTTACAATCGATAGTAACGAGATTCTTGATAGCTTCGGCGTGGTGGAGCCAGGCTATCACTAGCAAGCGGGAGAACTCAGTGGACGAGAAGATTTCGTTTGACGTTTATTACGACTATGCCTGCCCATACGCTCATGGAGCGTCGGTTTGGTTGCGAAACATCAAGAAGCAATCAGGCGACAAGATCAATGTTAATTGGCGTTATTTCCCGCTCGAACAGGTGAATTCCGCCGAAGGACCGGAGTGGAAGCTTTGGGAGCAGCCGGCGAACTATAAAAGTCGCGGACGTGTCGCCTTCCATGGAGCAATAGCCGCGCGCCGCCAAGGTGAAGACGCGTTTGAGCGCTTCCATTACACCCTTTTCGATCTCAAGCATATCGATGGAAAAGATCACGGTCGTCGTGAGACGGTTCTGGAGGCGGCCGAAAAAGCAGGGCTTGATCTCAAAAAGTTCGAGCAAGATCTCGATGACCCGGCGCTGCTCTTGGATATGGGCGAGGACTACGAATTCGGACATGGTGAACTGGGTGTCTTTGGCGTCCCGACCTTCGTCTTCCCGAACGGTGGCTCGGCCTATATCAAGATTCTTCCCGCCCCAGACGGTCAAGAAGCAGTCGATGTTTTCGACGACTTCGTACGCACCGTGCGCGACCGCCCGTTTCTCGGCGAGATCAAGCGACCCAAGAAGCCGGAAAAGGTCAACTAGAGCAACAATCATCCGTCATTCGAAATACGCCGATTCTTGGCACACAACGGAGCCGCTCCAATCGATTGGAGCGGCTCCCCGCTTTACTGAACCATAGTCCCACGCAATTGGGCGCTCCTCGTATACTTTTGCTATGGCAGACCATCCCAATGACGAGAAACGTACTTACCTTCAAGAACATCTTCTAAACTGGTTTCGAGCAAATCAACGTCTGCTCCCGTGGCGCGAGACGCGTGATCCTTACCGGATTCTGGTCTCTGAAGTCATGCTCCAGCAGACGCAAGTTGACCGAGTCATCCCTTATTACCACTCGTTTCTCCAGCGATTCCCAACAGTCGAGGCACTCGCGGAAGCGCCTACTGCCGAGGTCATCCGATTTTGGGCAGGACTCGGATATAACCGCCGGGCCGTCAACCTTCAGCGAACCGCGCAATACGTCGCGGCCAATCTTGGCGGTGTCTTTCCTGCAACCGTTGATGAGCTGAAAAAGCTTCCGGGGATCGGGCCGTACACAGCGGGCGCGATCGCTTGTTTCGCGTTCGAGCAGGACGTTCCTTTTGTCGACACCAACATGAGGCGGGTGCTGCACCGGTTCTGGTTTGGCGTCGACGTTCCGTCGCCGACTGCCTCAGATCGCGAAGTCGTGCAGGTCGCGGAGCTGGTCGTTCCTCCGGGAAACGGTTGGGAGTGGAATCAAGCGCTCATTGAGTTTGGAGCACTGCAATGCACGGCACGCAAACCTGCTTGTGTCATATGCCCGCTTCAGGCTCGGTGCTCCGCCTATCCCGAAATTCAGACGCGATTGGCGATCTTGCCAAAAGGTGTTCGCTTGAAACGCGAAGGTCCGTATTTGGGTTCGAACCGTTTCTATCGGGGTCGCGTGATCGCGGCTCTGCGCGATCACCAAACTATCGATTTGGGTTCCCTTGGGCCACTTGTTCGCGATGATTTCTCTGAGGCGGACCTGCCGTGGCTCTATGACGTGGTGCAGGGATTGAGCAAAGACGGCCTCGCGGTACTCGCCGAGGATTCAACTGAATACAACGCCAACATGAATCCGGTGCCCGAGATTAGAATCAAATTGCCTTAGTGCAAATCCTTAATGCTGCATTGGCGTAGCGGCGGGTGTCGCGCCAGGAGTGGCGGCGCCACTTGGCGTCTGTCCACTTTGGAGTTGGGCGAGCTTCTGCTGCATGATCGTGATCTCGCCCTGTTGGGAGGCAACGATCGATTGGGCCATGAGCTTGACTTGCTCGTTGTCTGATCGCTGCAGAACTGCCTGGGCCATTTCGATTCCTGCCTGATGGTGGGCGATCATCAGCGTTAGGAATTCTTGATTCATCTGATCAACTGGAAGCGTGCGCAAACTGTCAACCTGGTCTGGGGTCGCCATTCCCGGCATCAACCCCTCAACCGGATGTCCCATCCACGACATTGCGGGTTCACTTCCAGTTTGCGAGAGTCCCCAAAGATTGAGCCAACCTTCCATTTGCCCAATCTGGTCTTGTTGGCTGATGAAAATATCTTGCGTCAAGTACTTCAAATCGGGGTCATTGGTCCGATCGTGGACGATGATCGCCATTTCGACAGCCTGGGCATGGTGCACCGACATGTCTCGGGCGAACCCTGCTTCGACCGAGTTGTCGCCAGGGTCGCGCGGCCGAAAGACGAAGGTGGCAATCAGCGCGACCCCGAGAATAATCGAGAGCAAGGCGAGCGCCATGGTGGCCCGATCGTAGCCCCTTGCTTCACGGCGGCTGGATTCGCGCGCCTCAGGAGCGATCAACTCGCTCGCGGCCATTAGCTCGCGACTTCCGTGGTCCCCGAGCAAGCCGCGCCAAATTCCGGAGTGTATTTAGCGCTATTTCGGAAGACTCGAATGAACTGATCGAGACGCGGATCGGTTGCGGAATCGAGTTTCAATTGATGACCCCACGACGATGCAACCACTGGACTCGGCAGCCCATCGTAAGGACTGACGAGAATGTAACTCTGACCTTCTGCCAGCTGCTTCAAAACATCGATTTGATCTTGAGGCAGATCCGGACTGTAGGTGATCCAGACCGCGCCATGCTCAAGCGAGTGCGTTCCGTGCTCGTTCATAATTGGTTGGCTGTAATAACCACACGTCTGCGGGACGGGATTGTGGTGACCACCGACTGGAGGCGTTGGATCGTACGTAAGTGGAATTGTGCTGTCATGCTCCCGCGAGAGATTATCGTAGGTGACGGTTCCATCGGGGAACTTATTGTTGTTCCGATCTTGATTCCAATTGTAAATTCCGTAAGCCGCCGCGCCGATTAGGACGACAGCAAGGATGCCTAAACCTATTCTGATAAGCAGTTGTTGCCGGCGATGCTTTTCAGCGTAGCGCAGGCGTTCCTCGCGTCGCTGTTTGATAACTTCTTGCCGTCGATCACCGCGGGCTGGTTGCGAAACTCCGCCTGGGTTGGATTGAGCAGAAGTACCCGATTTCGATTTTCCTTTGACAGCCGCGCCTGGCTGGGGATCGTGTGGCCGATTGGTTCGAGCGCCACTCTTTTTCGTTTGGGTTGAGCGATCGCCCTCTTGTCCGGAACTACTGGTCATTGTTTCCTCGCACTCATCAACACCGATTTTGGCCGGTGGCCCAGCCGGCTGCGATCACCAACTTCTCAGGCACTGTTGTCCGATTGGACGGGATAATACCATCCACGGCATTTCGCCCCTCTTAAATTGGGGCAATCTTTCCAAATCTCGGCCGCAACCCTAAGTTTTCAGCCGAGTATCGGCTCATTCTGGTCAACGACCGTGGTCGTCTGACGGATTCGGGAACGGCGCCGGTTTGTGAATTCGTTCGTCTTAAAGTCGAGGAGCACTCCAGGCGAAAGCGATATTCTGACAAGGATCAAACCCGCCGGCTATCCGATTCGCTCCTTCAGGTAGGTTGGCACATCCTCAAGTGCGATCCGTTCCTGGTTTGTCGTGTCACGATCGCGGACCGTGGCCGTCTGATCATCGAGCGTGTCGTAGTCGATGGTGAAGCAGAACGGCGTACCGATCTCATCCTGGCGGCGATAGCGCTTGCCGATGTTGCCGGACTCGTCGTATTCGACGAGATATGGCGTTTCGGCTTGGACTCGATCAAAGAGCGCTTTAGCGACTTCCGTCAACTCTGGTTTCTTCATCAGCGGCAAAATCGCCGCCTTGTACGGGGCCAATGCCGGCGCGAGCCTGAGCACAATCCGCGTGTCGGGTTTGCCGTTAACGTCGACAGTCGCTTCTTCGTCGTATGCGTCGAGCAGCACAACAAGAATGGTTCGGTCGACGCCGAAAGTTGGCTCAATGACATATGGCAAATATCGCGTACCGCTCTCCTGATCGAAATAGGTGAGGTCCTCGCCGCTGAATTCCTGGTGCCGTGAAAGATCGAAGTCGGTCCGGCTGGCCAGTCCATACAATTCTTTCCAACCGAGTGAGCCGGGAAACAGGTATTCGAAATCGATCGTACGGCTCGAGTAGTGGGATAGCGCCTCTTTCTCGTGTTCACGAAGTCGAACGTGGTCGTCGCGAAGACTGATCAACTTAACCCATTCGCGCATCGCATCAATCCATTCATCGAACGATGCCGCATCTTCGCCCGGTTTAACGAAATATTCGATCTCCATGATTTCAAATTCGATGTCGCGGAAGATGAAGTTTCCAGGCGTGATCTCGTTGCGGAACGCTTTGCCAATTTGCCCAATGCCGAACGGGAGCTTCACCCGTTGCGTCGACATGATGTTTTTGAACTGAACAAACATCGCTTGCGCGGTCTCTGGTCGCAAGTAGACCTCGACACCAGTTTCTGAAACCGGACCGATGGTGGTCTTGAACATCATGTTGAACTGGCGGGCATCGGTCAGCGTCCGGTTGCCGCAGCGAGGACACGGAATATTTGCTTCGGTGAGGACTTTGGACATTTCGTCCACCGACATGCCTGATGCCGATCGGCGAAGTCTCTCTTCGATCAAATCATCCGCGCGGAAACGGCTCTTGCAAGTTTTGCAGTCGACGAGCGGATCGTTGAAGTTCACGACGTGGCCGGACGCTTCCCAAACCTTCGGGTGCATGAGGATTCCGGCGTCGAGCCCAACGATGTCTTTACGCCGGTGGACGAACATCTTCCACCAAAGTTGCTTGATGTTGTTTTTCAGCTCAACGCCGAGCGGACCGTAATCCCACGTATTGGCAAGCCCGCCGTAGATTTCAGAGCCTGGATAGACATAACCCCGTCGCTTACAGAGTGCAGTGATCTTGTCCATTGTGGCGGCGCGCACGACGGTGGTCGGTTCCTTCACCTTGGGCTCCCTTTCAACTGGAAAGCTTTGATTCTATCGCGTAACGGGAGGGCAATTGCCCTCCCGTCCGCCAGTACAACGATCGTTTGACCGGATAAAAGCTAGATGTCGGCGGCGATTGTTTCGTTGTCGAGAATTGGAGCATAGGTTGATTCAACACCATTTGAGTTTGCGACTTGGCGATAAACCTGCGTCGTCGAGATGCTGACGTGTCCGAGCATCTGCTGAACGTCACGAAGTTCGGTGCCTTGGCGGATAGCGTGCGTGGCGAACGAGTGCCGTAACGTGTGTG
This sequence comes from uncultured Chloroflexia bacterium, assembly GCA_963737985.1. Lineage (GTDB taxonomy): Bacteria > Chloroflexota > Chloroflexia > Thermomicrobiales > UBA6265 > CAVTUU01. Next base: position 639,695 of record CAVTUU010000009.1, read on the forward strand.
GCGTGATGTCGCCAATCCCGGCCTGCTGGGCGTAGGACTTCAAAATCAGCCAGAAACCCTGGCGCGTCAATCGGGTGCCACGGTGATTGAGAAACAACGCTTCCTCATCACTCACGGCCAGTGCGGGTCGGCCATCTGATAGGTATTCGGACAATGAACGAACAGCGCTAGGCCGAATCGGTACGAATCGTTGCCGACCTGACTTACCAGAGCACCGGACAACGCCACGCTCGAGATCGAGATCGCCTATGTTCATCGCGACAAGCTCGCTAACTCGCATGCCAGTGGCATACAACGTTTCGAGCATCGCCAGATCTCGAATCGCCTCGGGCCGATTCGACTCTTGCTTTTTGCAAGGCTGGGAAAGCAGACGATCGACTTCCTCTTGGCTGATCGCTCGCGGGACATATTTTTCAACTTTAGGCGAGGCCATCGCTTTGCTGGGATCGGAGCGGGTAATCCCCTCTTGCTCTAAGTAATGACAAAACGACTTAATTGCCGCGGTCTTGCGGGCAATGGTCGCGGCTTTGTACTGCCGTTCGTGGAGATGTAGCAGGTAGCGATTGAGATGGCTATCGGTGAGTTCTTGCCAGGTCGTAATCGGCGCTTGGTGATCTCCTTCGGGCGGAGATTGTAAGTACGCGACGAACTGATTTAGATCGTTGCGGTAGGCAGCGATGGTGTTAGATGAGAATCCCCGTTCGCTCGTGAGCACGGTCAGAAACTGATCAATATCGGCGTGCATCCGATCCCCCAATAAGCTGCGGCTCGCTTGGCCGAAAAACAGGAAGACATCGCGCCTGGTCTTGAGGCGCTCGTTGTCCCAGGCGCCGGGCGTGTCTTTACAGAATAACGCGGATTGGCCGGTCCTTACAGAGCGTCTCCCCAGGGCCGGTACTCAATGCCGAATGCATCAGCTACCGCTTTGTAGGTCACAACTCCATTCAGGACGTTGATTCCCTTGGCCAGAGCGAGGTCTCGACGAGCGGCTTCAGCCAGCCCTAAATCGGCGAGCTCGAGCGCATACGGCAGCGTCACGTTCGACAGCGCGAGTGTACTCGTTCTCGGCACTGCCCCTGGCATATTCGTCACGCAATAGTGAATGACGCCATCAACTTCGTAGATCGGATCGCTGTGCGAGGTGGGCTTTGCGGTCTCGATGCAGCCCCCTTGATCGATCGCGACATCGACGACGACCGAGCCCGCGCGCATCGAGTGAATCATCGCTTTCGACACGAGCTTTGGCGCCTTAGCGCCCGCGATCAGCACTCCCCCGATCACCAGATCGGCATCTTTCACGGCTTCTCCGACATTATGTCGATTGGACGCGAGTGTATGGATGCGACCGTGGAGCACGAGGTCGAGAAACCGGAGGCGTTCGACATTGAGATCGAGCACGGTCACATTCGCGCCCATGCCGAGGGCGACTTGCGCGGCGTTGGTGCCAACAACTCCACCGCCGACAATGACAACGTTCGCTCCTGGTACGCCAGGAACGCCACCGAGCAACATTCCCCGTCCGCCATAGGTGCGTTCAAGGTAACGAGCGCCAACTTGAACAGCCATCCGCCCCGCGACTTCGCTCATCGGCGTAAGAAGCGGCAGCGGACCATTGTCGAGCCTGAACCGTTTCGTAGGCGACCGATTGCACGCGGTTGCGCATGAGCGCACGGGTTTGTGGTTCGTCGGCGGCAAGATGGAGATACGTGAAAAGCAATTGATTTGGCCAAAGCAAGTCGTATTCGTCAGGGACTGGTTCCTTGACCTTAACGATCATGTCTGCGCGATCGAAGACAGTTTTGTGGTCGTTAATTAGTTCCGCTCCGGCACTGGCGTACTCCTGATCAGAGAAGCCGCTTCCGGTTCCGGCGTTGCGTTCTACGATGACTTGATGGCCGCGCGCGACAAACTCGTGGACACCTGCCGGTGTCGTCGAGACCCTGTTTTCTCGATCTTTGACTTCTTTTGGAACCCCCACAATCATCGTTGCAGGCATCCTTTACGCTAGAGGTAGGTGAGGATCATCGTCCTCATCACGACTTGCGAACTCAACGGTCCAATTGCACCAAAGTGGCGGATGCCGCTACGGCGGGCGCATTCTAGCACACCTATTTGGCGGATCCAGCCGATTTTAGTCCTGTATAGAGGCCCTCTTCGCGGAACCTCCGTCCGGGGTATCATCTGCTGCATTCCATTTCCCGGTTGTCGCGGGATTGACGCCCGTCGGGCGGTGTCGTTCGGGAGACCTTTACGTTGCTCATGAAATTGATCCATCCCAAGACCGGACGACGCATTTCGCCGTTCGTCCTGATGATAGTTATGCTTCCACTGGTACTCGCGGCGTGTGGCGGCGGGGGTAACGATGAAACCCCCACTCCGACGGCGAAACCTCTGCCGAGAACGCCGACGCCTTCGCCTGTTGCCACGGCATCGCCATTTGCGTCACCGTTCGCATCACCCGGCGCATCACCGATTGCCTCGCCTGGAGCGTCACCTGTCGCAAGCCCGGCAACGGTTGCTATCGGAAAGTCGATTACGCGCGACGAATTCCAGTCGCAACTGCTCAAGGCGTTTCCAATGCAGCCTGCGGCGAACAAAGGCGGGCAGATCATCCTTGGCGAATCGAGCGATATCAGTACGGTCAACGGCATCCTGACCAACGATACCCTTACGTTCTCGATCACCGGCGCAATTTACGAGACCCTCGTTGGCGCGAGCCCAATCGATGGACAACCGGTCCCCGCGCTCGCGGACTATTGGGAAGTTGCGCCAGACGGTGTGACCTATACCTTTCACTTGAACAAGAAGGCGAAGTGGCACGATGGCGTAGACCTCACTGCCGACGATGTCAAATTCAGCTTTGACGCCGCGCTCGATCCGAACACCGGCAGCTCCTACACCACAAGCATCCATAAGGCGGTAAAGACCTACCGCGTCGTCGATCCCGACACGTTCGAAATTGTCGCGAACGATCGTTTGGTGAGCTTCCTCTATGACGCGCCCGGCACCGTTCTGGTCATGCCGAAACACATCTGGGAAAACGTCGGCTTCGAGAGCTGGACGTTCGATCCCGGGAGCACCGGCCAAGATCCGTCACGCGTCGTCGGAACAGGTCCCTTCAAGTTCAAGGAATGGGTACAGGGCGACCACGTTACTCTTGTCAGGAACGATGATTATTACGATGCCGTGCCCAACATCGACGAATTTATTTTGCAAGTCCAGCCAAGCACAGAGACCGCCGTCTTGTCGCTGAAGAACAAACAATCCGATCTCATGGAGATCATTCCGCCTGGCGACATGGAATCGGTGCTGGCCACGGATGGTTTGAAGGTCGACATCTATGACATCTTCCAGTTCACCTTTTACGCGTTCAATCTCGATCCAGACAAGACGCCTCTTTTCCAAGACAAAGCGCTGCGTCAGGCGCTCTTCTACGCACTCGATCGAGATTCCATTACGCGGGATATCTTTCTCGGATACGGTCAAGCGGGAGTTGGCACGCAGCCGAAACTCTCGCCAGCGTATGCGCCCGACCGCATGACGCCTGACTACACCTACGACCCGCAAAAGGCGAAAGACTTACTCGCCTCCGCGGGCTGGACTGATTCAAATGACAATGGGTCGGTCGACAAAAACGGGAAAGAACTCAAATTCGAGCTGCTCATCGCCGATGGAGACGCGACGACGGAGCAAATCGCGTCTTACATCCAGGAAGCATGGGGCAATGTCGGCGCGAAGGTCGATATCAATAAGATCTCCTTTAACTCGCTTGTAGACAAACTCGAGGCGCATGACTTCGATACCGCGCTACTCGCCTTCAATCTCACCCCGGATGGATCGCAAAGCTCGATCTTCTCTTGCGACGCCTACAAGGGCGGTCTCAATTTCATGAAGTTCTGCAACGATCAGTGGGACAAGCTCGACGAGCAACAACGGCGTGAATTCGATCCGGCGAAGCGGACAGAAGACTTGATCGAGCAGTCGCAGATTGTGTGGGATGAACAGCCGGTCGGTGTGATCCGCTTCGGTGTTGCCCGCACCGGGTACAACACTCGCCTGCATAACTTCTATCCTAATGGCTACGGATTCCTCTGGAGTCTTCCATTCGTTTGGGTCGACGGCTAGTTGTTTGGGACCTTCCGGCCGTCTCTTGGACGGTCCGGGATGGTACTATTCGCTTCGAGTGTGAGCATGAGCGCGCCCGCGTTTAGGCGGGCGCGACGTTCGCATGAGGAGCACTACTAGGCGTGTCAGACAGTTTGCAAAACGGCCTCTATATCATCCCCATTTTGGCCTTTTTGATCCTCGTACACGAGCTTGGTCACTTTGTGACTGCGCGGATGTGCGGAGTGAAGGTCGAAGAGTTCGGCATCGGTATTCCTCCGCGGCTGTGGGGATTCACCCGAAAGGGTGTTCTCTGGTCGATCAACATGATTCCATTCGGCGGTTTCGTGCGGGTCAAGGGCGAGGACGGGAAGAACATGGACCCGGACTCGATGAACGCGCAACCGCCGATTGAGCGCGCGTTCTTCCTGTCTGCCGGGTCTGCAATGAACATCCTCGTCGCGATAGCGTTGATGGTTATCGTCGTCGGCGTCCAGGGTGTTCCCCACTCGCGAACCTACATCGCTGCGGTCAATCCAGGCTCTCCTGCGGCAAAAGCAGGATGGCAGGCCGGAGATCGCATTGCTCGCGTCGACGGTAGCAAAGTTGAAGAAACTGATGAGATCGTCAACGCCACTCGCTCGCATGCGGGTGAGCCGATTACCGTCACGATCGAACGGCGCGGCAAGTTCATCGATACAACCGTCACTCCGCGCAAGAACCCGCCGAAAGGCGAAGGCGCGGTCGGCGTTCAACTCAACAATCGAACTGAAGGCACGCTGACTGCCGAAGTCGTTGATCCAAATTCGGCCGCCGCGCAGGCCGGTCTCCAGGCGGGCGACCGCATCGTTTCGATCAACGATCGTCCGATAACCGACGCTTATGTCGCCCAAACCGAACTCGAACGCTATGCCGGGATGACCGCGCCGATCACAATCGAGCGCAACGGTGAGATTTTTTCAACTGAGATTGCGGTAACGGAACCCGATACCGGGCAAGATATTTTCAGCGCGATCGGGGTTTCGACGCTTCGATTCAAGCCAGTCTATGAAAATGTGCCTGCGCTCGACGTCATTCCTCGAGGTTTCCAAGAGTCCTATCGGATGACCAAACAGATGATTCTTGGCATTCGGGAACTCTTCCGCAGCCCGGATCAACTCTCGAACGTCGCCGGTCCAATCGGCATGGGACAGCTGACCAGCGAGATCATCGAAGAGAGCACATTGCCACTTTGGGTGGTGCTCGCACAGATCACTATGGTCCTATCCCTCAACCTCGCGATATTGAATCTTTTACCTTTGCCGGCGCTCGACGGAGGAAGATTGTTCTTCGTGCTGATCGAAGTTCTCCGCGGAGGGCGTAAGATCGCGCCGGAGAAGGAAGGAATCGTTCACTTCACAGGTCTTGTCCTGCTCCTTGGTCTGATGTTCGTTATCGCATTCGTCGACGTCAATCGCATCTTCGACGGCCGCTCGTTCCTGCCGTAATCTGGGAGTTCAACAAATGCTCATCGCCCCTCGCCGCAAGACCCGCGTTCTGCAAGTTGGGGACGTCAAGATCGGCGGCGCAAACCCTGTTGTCGTGCAATCGATGGCGACCGCGGACACTCGCGATCCAGTCGCTACCCTTGCTCAGATTTCCGAACTTGCCGAAGCCGGGTGCGAAATCGTCCGCATCGCGGTTCCCGACCGTAAGGCCGCGGCAGCGCTGCCCGATATCGTGCCGCATTCACCCGTTCCGCTGATTGCCGACATTCACTTCGAGCACACGCTCGCGCTGAAGGCGATCGAAGCGGGGATTCACGGGTTGCGTCTCAACCCCGGGAATATCCGAAAGGCGGAAGACGTTCGCGAAGTCGTGGTCAAGGCGAAAGAGCGCGGGATTCCCATTCGCATCGGCGTCAATTACGGTTCGGTCGCGCCGATGACGCGCGAGTTTGTCGATGAGATGGCCGAGCAAGGCGCATCACAAGCTGACCTTCGTGCCGAGTGGCTCGTGCGATCGGCCCTTGGCCACATCCGGATTCTGGAAGAACTCGACTTTGGCGATATCAAGGTCAGTCTGAAAGCGTTCGAGCTGCCGGTGATGATCGAGGCGTACCGCCGCTTCGCCGCGCTTCCAAACGACTATCCCCTCCACCTGGGCGTGACTGAAGCCGGCACTCCGCGAGCGGGAAGTGTTCGCTCTGCGATAGGCATCGGGTCACTATTGGCGCTTGGCATTGGCGATACAATCCGCGTGTCCTTGACGACCAACCCTGTCGAGGAAGTATTCGTCGGATTCGAGATTCTGAAGAGCCTCGAACTTCGTCAAAAAGGCGCGACGATGATCGCCTGCCCGACCTGCGGCCGAGTTGAAGTCGACCTCTTCACGATCGCCAATCAGATCGACGACTTCTTGACGAAGGTGCAGGAGCCGATCCGAGTTGCCGTCATGGGCTGCGTCGTCAACGGACCGGGCGAGGCTCGCGACGCGGACGTCGGACTCGCTGCCGGGAATGCCAAAGGGATCATCTTCCGCAAGGGCAAAATCGTCCGCACTGTTCCCGAAATCGACATGGTCGAGTCGCTCAAGCAAGAGATTCTGCAGGTTATCGAAGACCGAAGGAACGGCATCTACGACGAGGCTGAAGAGATCGATCAATATAAACCGATGCTCACGCTGACGTCGGTGTAAGGAGGCGACCCGGAGGGTCGTCATGGTTCCTCGCGCACGATTCCTTCGACCGTACCCATTTTTCGATCGAACGCGATCACATTCCCTTGAGCGAGGTGCTTTGCAAGCTCAAGGTGAAAGCAATCAGCGAACGACAGTCCAAGACGAGCTGTGTAATTCGCGAATACGGCTCGATAGATTCGCTTGCCGGGCAGAAGAACGCCAGGCATGTCGAGAAACTCTTGCAAGAGATCGCGAATAAGCGCACGTGGAACTCGATATGACTTTTCAAGAACATAGACTGTCTCAAAGACAACTGTATCTGCGATTTGCACAGACCTTTCTCCGCGCAGGATATCCCTGATCAAAGCCTTGGCTCGCGGAGATTGATCCTCATGATCTTGCAGATAATGGCGCAACAACACACTTGTATCGAGAAATGAAATGGAATCGCTCACCCGTTAAGTTTCCTGAAAACCTCATCGGCTAGCGCTTGTCCAAACTCTTCCCGTTCTTCGTCAGGCGTCAAAGGTTTAGACAGTCGATAGTTCGCGAGGATTCCAGCAGTTCGTTCTGCATAATCTTCTGATCGTCGGACAAGAATTGTCTCGCCTTGTCGCTCGAACGACAGTTGATCACCTTCTTCGAGTTCAAGTTCGCGCCGAATATCGATAGGTATCGTTACCTGCCCTTTGCGCGTTATGGTAGATGTGTGGCTCATGGCTCTCATTCAATTGCTGATTGATAACTCTTGTCTATGTACTACTATTTTATCATTGAGCATACTTGGTCGTCAATTAGTAGGACATTATTTTCTGCGTCGCACCTGCCTTTCGCGTAACGAATGGTCGGCCGACCAAAATTCTCCGCTTGTCTTGCGATAAGATGCCAATCTGCCCGGTGGGGCGCACCAATGTGCGCCTCTATGTTTGCCTCGAAGGAGACAGCGCTTTATGCCCTTGCTCGTGCCGTCTGATCGCTTGCTAACGCCTGAGCAAATCGAATTCCTCAAGACTGTCGACAGTCCGACAATTGCTAATGCGATCGAGACGTTCAAAGTCCGCGACCGCACGGAAGGCTTTATCGGCGGTGGTATCCAGTCGGTATTTCCGGGTCCGGAACCAATGGTCGGGTATGCGCTAACGGTGACGATGACGAACGAGCCGGGTGATGGCGCGGACCGAGAGGGCTACTGGCAGATGTGGGAAACGCTGGCAGAGATGCCGAAACCATCCGTGGTGGCGATTCAAGATGTGAGCGGAAACCCAACTCGCTGCGCGTACGCCGGTGAAGTGATGGCAACCCTCGCCAAACGGCTCGGCGCAGTCGGCATGGTGACCGACGGCGGATTTAGGGATCTGAACGAAGTGCACGAACTTGGCATGCACTACTTTGCCAGCCACGCCGTGGTTTCGCACGGCAATTTCAAGATCGTCGACGTGGGCAAACCGATCACACTCGACGGTCAACGAATCGAAACTGGCGACATCCTCCACGGTGACGTCAATGGCATCGTGATCGTTCCGCCGTCGGTATTGCCAGGATTGCCTGATAGCGTGAATGCCATTCGCGACCGCGAGCGCCGGCTCATCGACTTCATCAAGAGCGATAAGTTCAGCCTCGAAGGTGTAAAGGCTGGTCGCGGCTACTAGTCCCGGTAGCCGTCTCGCGAGCGATGCCGTACCCTGTCGCGGGCGCATGGGTTTGTCGAGGGAAAGGGTGCAGCACGGTGGCCAGCTCAAATCAGATTCTCGACCGGACTCTCGGCAACGGCCTCCAGGTGATCCTGCGAGAGGCGCACGATGCGCCGTTGGCTTCGTTCTGGGTGTGGTATCGCGTCGGGAGCAGAAATGAGCTCCCGGGCCTCACCGGTGTCTCGCATTGGGTCGAGCACATGCAGTTCAAGGGAACGCCCTCGTTGGAAAAAGGCGCGATCTTTCGCGACGTTTCCAAAAACGGCGGCACGCTCAATGCCCTGACCTCATCCGATTGGACTGCCTATTTCGAGACGCTTCCCGCGGACCGGCTCGACCTCTCGCTCCAAATTGAATCTGATCGAATGGTAAATTCGCTTTTTGATCCCGAAGAAACTGAATCAGAGCGAACCGTCATTCTGTCCGAACGCCAGGGAGCGGAAAACAGCCCAACGTACTTGCTGTACGAAGAAGTGGTTGGCGCCGCGTATCGCGCTCATCCATATCGCCATATGGTTGTTGGTTACGAGACCGATCTCCGTCGCATCACCCGTGACGACCTCTACAACCATTATCGGAGCGCTTACCACCCTGCGAACGCCTTTATCACCGCAGTCGGGGATTTCGAAGCGGAAGAGCTTTTCGCGCGTATCGACCGAGCGTTCGGGATGATTGAACCAGGCGAACGGCTCAGACCGGTCACGGCCGTCGAGCCACCGCAAACCGCCGAACGGCGAGTGCTTCTGCGACGACCGGCGCCGACCTCCTATATGCGGATGGCGTTTCACACACCCGAAGCGAAGCACCCTGATATGGCGCCGATCCTCGTCGCCGACGCGATTCTGTCTGGCGGAAAGGGACTCGGTCTGGGCGGAGGTGGGCCGATGGGAAGATCATCCCGCCTCTATCGCTCGCTCGTCGCTTCAGGGCTCGCCCGGGCAGCAGGTTCGGACTTCGACGTCACGATCGATCCGTCGCTGCTCGTGATCGGCGTTGCTGGGCTGCCAAATTCAGATCCCGCCGAACTTGAAGACGTGGTCACGCGCGAACTCGAGCGTCTGAAGACCGATCTCGTGCCCGCGGGGGAACTCGTGCGGGCGGTGAAGCAAGTGAAAGCGCAATATGTCTACTCGAACGAAGGCGTGACGAATCAGGCATTTTGGTTGGGGCAACTCGAAATTGTTGACAGCTACCGTCGAGTCGATTCGCTAATTGGCGAAATCGAACAGGTGACGGCAGAAGACATTCAGCGGATCGCCGCGACCTATTTTCTTGAATCGAACCGGACGGTTGGTTGGTTGCTGCCAGAGGGCCAAAGCGGTGGCGGCACGCCCGACGAGGAGATTGCCGCATATATCCCTCAGCGGTGGTATTACTCCGCGCCGCACCGTCAGTCGCAAACAGCGGCAGAACATCCGTCACTTCAACGTGTTGAGCTCGACAACGGAATTGTCGTCCTTGGCCAATCGCAGGCAAGTGACCCCGCGGTTTCTGTCCGGTTCCGAATTCAGGCGGGCGCAGTTCACGATCCTGTTGATCGGCCTGGATTGGCGACCTTTACCTCACGCATGCTGAGCCGAGGAACACCGGATCTTACCTACGAACAATTTAGCGAGTTGACGGACAGTCTCGGCGCGACAGTGAGCGTTGAGCCGAGCCGTCTGTCTATCGAAGTTGCTGTTCGCTCGTTGCGTGAGGACCTGTCGCAACTTGTCGAGTTGGTTGCAAACTTCTTAAGACAGCCTACGTTTCCCGCCGAAGAGATTGAGAAGGTTCGGGCCGAGCTCCTCACGTCGATTCGCGAGCAAGACAACAATACGCAATCGACCGCCGATCGGGTCCTTCGAGAACTCCTTTATCCCGAGGGGCATCCTTATCGCCATCGAGTGACAGGTGAAGAGGGTTCAATTTCGCAAATAAGTCGTGACGATCTCGTCGCCTTCCACTCGGACCGATTCGGACCGAAGGCACTGACCGTTTCAGCGGTCGGAGGCTTCGACGATTTCGCAAAAGTGGTCGGCCTCGTTGAAAGCGGTTTTGGCGATTGGTCGTCCAAAGCACTACCCTCCGAGCCAATCGCGCCACCATCACCGCCGCAAGCGAACGAGCGAGGGTTTCGCGCGATCGACGGCAAGAGCCAATCTGACATCGCGATCGGCTATCCGACGATCGCGAGAAGCGATCCGGATTACTATGCGTTTGAACTGGCAAATCTGATTCTTGGCCGGCTTGGACTCTTCGGCCGGCTCGGCGCCTCTGTCCGGGACAAATTGGGGCTCGCCTATTACGTGTTCAGCGCGGTCGAAGCTGGGCGCGAAGGAAGTGTCTGGATCAGCCGAGCGGGCGTGAATCCGGCAAATGTCGAGCAAGCGCTCGAAGCCACGTTTGCCGAGGTTGATCGTATGCGGGAAGAGCAAGTGACGGTCGAGGAATTAGCCGACGCCAAGAGTTTCTTAACTGGCTCTCTGCCGCTCGCCCTGGAAATGAACGACGGCGTGGCAGCGCTGCTCTTGAATATCGAGCACTACGAACTGGGACTTGATTATCTCGACCGCTACCCAGAAATCATCAACAGCCTGACTGCAGATCAGTTGCAGCAGGCTTTCCGCAACCATCTCGATCCCATGGGTCTTGCGGTTGGCGTGGCGGGCCCCGAGCCGACGAGTTAAACAGTCACCGGCTCGCCAGAGGCCATATCAGCGAAGGTTACGTCGGGCGCATTCTCTTCCGCGAAGCGAAGATCCCACGAAGTGGTGAACAGGACGACCGGATTTCCGGCGCGGTCCTCGGTTCGCATGCGACCACGGCCGTCACCAACGGCCGCGATCGCGCGTTCTTCTCCCGTCAACCAACGCGCTGCGGAGTAGCTGAGGGGCTCGATCGCGGTTTCGACGTTGTATTCGGATTCCAAGCGGAAACGCACAACATCGAATTGCAGCGCGCCTACTGCCGCCAGAATCGGTTCACGCCGGCCACTTGCGACCGGGTAGAAGAGTTGAATCGCGCCCTCTTCTTCGATCTGGGTCAGGCCCTTCAGGAACTGTTTGTAGCGATCAGCCTGAGTCGACCGCAGCAAGGCGAAGTGCTCCGGTTGGAAGCGTGGTAACGGCGCAAATTGCCCAATGTCGCCTTCACTCACTGAATCGCCGATAGCGAATGCGCCAGGATTGATGAGACCGATCACGTCTCCCGCGAAGGCTTCTTCAACGACTTCGCGCTCCTGCCCGAATAAGCGAAGCGGCGACGCGAGCCGCATCTTTCGTTTCAGACGGGGATGCCAAACTTCCATGTCGCGGGTGAACTTGCCTGAGCAAACCCGCATGAAGGCGACGCGATCGCGATGACGCGGATCTATGTTCGCCTGAATCTTGAAAACAAAGCCTGAGAATCTACTATCGGTCGGCTGGACGATATGACCGGAGGCTTCACGCGGGGCCGGCTCGGGAGCGCGCTCGACAAACGAGTTGAGGAAGAGCTCGACGCCGAAATTCGTCAACGCGCTGCCGAAGCTGACCGGTGTCAAATCGCCGGAGAGTACGCGGTCCTGATTGAATTCGGTACCAGCCAATTCAAGCAGTTCGACTTCCTCGCGAAGTTTCGCCGCCCGATCCTCGCCGAGCATCTTCGCCAAACTCGGATCTTCGAGTCCCGCGACCTGAACCGGGGCACGCTTCGCATTGTGGGTCGTCCGCTCGAAGAGATGGACCGATTTCGTGGCCCGATCGTAGACGCCCCGAAAATCAATCCCATCGCCGATTGGCCAATTGAGGGCGTAGGTTTGGATGCCAAGCACTCGTTCGATTTCATCAAGGAGATCAAGCGGGTGCTTTGCTGGGCGGTCAAGCTTGTTGATAAAGGTGAAGATAGGCGTTCGCCGCATCCGGCAGACTTCGAACAATTTCAAGGTCTGCGCTTCGATTCCGCGGGAAGCGTCGAGAACCATCACGGCGCTGTCGACAGCCGTGAGCGTGCGATAAGTGTCTTCGCTAAAGTCCTGGTGGCCTGGAGTATCGAGGAGATTGAGCTGCCGGCCGTTGTATTGAAACGAGAGCACTGTCGACGAGATCGAGATCCCGCGCTCACGTTCAAGCTCCATCCAGTCAGACGCGGCGTGACGTTGATTCCTACGCGCGGTAACCGCGCCGGCGAGATTCACCGCACCGCCGTAGAGGAGCAGCTTTTCGGTCAACGTGGTCTTACCGGCATCCGGATGTGAAATGATCGCGAATGTGCGCCGCCGAGCAACCTCGAAACGTAGCTCACTTGTAAATTCAATATTTTCAGTCGTCTGCGCTGGAGCGTCGACGAGGATGGAATTCATGGAAAACGGCTCCGATCTGCGCTGGGCATGATGACGGCGGCCGTTACCGGCCGCCTTGCACTAAGTATAAGCCTCAACCTGACGCGGCACAATGTGCCCAAGACCTCAGTGGAACTATTTACGGGGAAGTTACACCGAGCGCCGGGTGCGTGGATTGGCGAGTTCGTCGAGTCCTGCCGCGATAGAGAACAAGGCAACGAAGAGGATGACAATGATCAGAATCGGGGGCAGGAACCACCACCACAGCCCGTGAAGGAGCGCCGCATAGTAGTGCCCCCAGTAGATTGTCATACCTAATGTGTTCGCCTCAATCGGCCCAAGGCCAATCACCTCTAAGCCCACCGAGGCGAGGATCGCAGCCCCCACCGCGCCGACAAAGGTTGCGGCGAGGTAGGGCAGCAAATTCGGCATAATTTCCAAAAAAATGATCTTGCGCCCATTAGAGCCGGAGAGGCCAGCGACCTGGATATAACTTCGTTCGCGGATTGAAAGCGCCTGGGCGCGAATTGTCCGAGTTGGATAGAGCCAGGAGAGTGACGCCACGATCAAGGCCATCTGGTTGACCGTTAGACCGGAATGAATCGAAACCGCGATCAGCACAAGCACCAGGAGCGGGGGAATGGTCAATCCAATGTCGACGACGCTCTTGATGAAGCTGTCTACCGCACCGCCGTAATACGCGGCGATCAACGCCAGCGTCGTTCCGACCGCAACGCCGATGAATCCCGCGAGGAGCCCGATGTACAGCGTTTTCGGAGTTCCAACGAGCATGACCGCGAGAATGTCGCGAGCTTGGCGATCGGTGCCGAGCGGATGATCCCAAGAGGGACGGAGGTTTGCCCGCGCTGACAGGGGCGCCGCATCTCCAACATCCCAGACGAGGCGGCCAACGACGACGAAGAGCAAAACAATGGACAGGAGGATCAGTCCGAACAAAAGCGTTTTGTTGCGAAGCAAATAACGAAGCATCGCCATGACTCCCGATCAGCTACGCCGATAGGTGATGCGCGGGTCCAAGAGCGGATAGATAAGATCGAGAATCAGAGTGGCAACGCAGACGCCAAGCACGATGGTGAATATCACCCCCTGAATCAAAAAGTAATCGTTCCTTCGAATGGCGAAATAGAGCGTGGAACCGATCCCGGGGTAGGAGAAAATGACTTCTACCAGTAGCGCGCCCGAGAGGATCTGGGCGATCGACAGCCCAAGCGCGGTCGTTTGCGGGAGCAGGGCGTTTCTCAGCGCGTAATGGAAGAACAACGTTCTACTTTTGAGACCCGCCGCTTCGGCAAAGGTCATAAAGTCTTCGCCCTCGACCGTGACCATCATGCCGCGCATCCCGAGCGCCCAAAACCCCATCGAGGCCAGAATGATCGAGAAAGCCGGCAACAGCGAATGCTTGAACACATCCCAGGCGAAGCCCGGGCTGAAGTGAGGAAAAGTGCCCGTCGAATAACCGCCGAAGAGGGGAAGCCACGGGAGCTTAAATGCGAAAAGATAGAGCAGCATGAGCCCCAATAAGAAATAAGGGATCGAGGAAAAGGTCAACAAAGGTGGAAAGAGAGCGTGAACGAAACCAGGCGCTCTGGGCCAGGCAAGGAGGGCCCCGAGGAGTGTACCTATTACGAATGCGAGGAGTGTGGTCGTGAGCAGGAGTCCGATAGTCCAGGGAAGTGCATCTTGCATCATGCTGGCGACGGTAACCGGATAATTGACAATTGAATAGCCGAAGTCGAGCCGAGCGACATCACCGAGATACGAGATGTACTGTTCCCAGAGTGGACGGTCCAGACCGAACTTCTGGTTGTACTCGGCGACCATGTCCTCTAGGCCGGCCTGGACGTAACCTCCCGCCGCTGCCTGTTCAAGCAATCTCGCTCGGATCGGATCAGTTCCCGAGATGCGAGGCAAAAAGAAATTTAGCGTTGCCGCCACCCAGATGATGGCGACAAAAAGAATGAGCCGTCGAACCACATACTCGAGCGTCACGGACGTACCTCTGGACAAACTTGTGAGGGCGTACGATTCGAGATTTTGGCCAATCCGCAGTCTCGAATCCAGAGCAGTTCGCGCCGAACTGATTCCCGCTCCCCTCTCCCGGCAAGCCGGGAGAGGGGAAGTGGATGTTCTACTGCGCGGCCTTCAGTTCGTTGAGGATGAGCTGGAAGGTCAGATGCCAGAAGGCGCCGTTTACGTATGAGTTGTCCTTTGTCGGCCAACCGGTCCAATAGGTGGTATTCATCGGGATCCGGTGATACCACTCCTGGATCGGAAGATCGGGAAGGGCCGGTAACCAAATCTCCATCGCCTGGTGGAATTGAGTCATGAGCGTGTCTTTATCATCAGGCGAGGTGACGTACATGTCGTCAACGATCTTGTCGTAATCCGGATTCTTCCACTTCGTGAAATTGACCTGATGTGAACCAGGCACCGCCGTGGTCTCGGTCTGGAAAAGCCGGAGAGTGAAGTACGGGTCGCCGCTGACACTTCCGCCGTGGCCGAAGAGGGCGGCGTTGTAGTCGCCTTCCGGATCGGTGAACGTGTTCGTGAAATCGGGCGGCATGGCAAAGGAGGCGTTGATTCCCGCTTTGCGTAGCTGCTCGGCGATCACTGGGCCGATGTCGGCCATGACCTGGAAGCTGTCGATCGGCACGTCAAGCGTTTTGCCGTCCTTTTCCCAGACGCCGTCGCCGTTTTTGGCCCAACCTTTGCCCGTGAGCAAAGCGTCGCCCTTCGCGATGTCGAACTCGAGCGTCGGATACTCCGTCAGGAGATCTTGGACTCCGTCGATGAATGGCTGTAAACCGGGATAGGACGGTAGCGGCAGCGGCCACGTGCTTCCAGCCCCGTTGTAGGCGACGTCAATGACCTGATCCCGGTCGATGTAGTGACTGATCGCCCATCGCACATCCGGATCGTCATACGGCGGTTTCAGGTAGTTCAAGAAGAGCGACGTCGGCCACCAGTCAACGTAGCCGTATGGCGGTTGATCGCCGGTGTGAGTCGTAACGGCCGGATTTTGGGCAAGGATGGTTTCCATCGTCAGCGGCCGCAAGTCGAGCGAGCAGTCAATCTCATTGCTGATGACTTGCTCGGCAACTTGCTCCTCTTCAGTGAACGGAAGATAGATGACCCGCTCGACAGCGGGCAGGGCGCTGACCAAACCTGCGTCGACCGCCCACCAAGTGTCGGCTCGGTCGATCACCTTCTGTTCCGGCGACGAGAAAACGACTCGCCACGGGCTGGTTGTGACCGGCAGCCCGTTGGCGATATCGAAATTCTTGAATGTCGTCCAGTCCTGCCCATCGAAGATGTGCTTCGGGATGATGTAGACACCGATGTCGTATTTGTAGGTGATGAAATAGAAGAACCTCGGGGCAGGAACTTTGAATTTCACGATGACCTGGTTCGCTGATTCAGCGGTTGCCGATTCGACGAACTGCTGAACGTCGACGCCCCACCGAACTTTAGGTCCAAGGTCTCGTAGTGCTGTAAGCGTATATGCGACATCTTCAGCGCTGAACGGTTCGCCGTCGCTCCAGGTAATGCCCGTTCGGGTGTTGATCGTAAGCTGCTTGAAGTCAGGGGTATATTCCCAACTCTCCGCCAGCCAGGGATAGGTCTTGTCGGCAAACGCACTGTAAAACGCAAGTGGTTCGTGCAGAATTCCGAGACCATTCTGATGGTTCGCGCCGACAGGATAGCCACTCCAAAGGTCGTAGTCTTCGTGACGTCCGGCGACCCCTCCCCAGCGAAGGATCAATTGCCGATTTCGTGGAACGTCTTTGACGTCCTGGGCGAGCGCAAGATTCGAGTCGAATCCCGCGCCGATGAATGGCGTTGCCGCCGCGATCGCGGCGCCTGTCTTGACAAGACTCCGCCGTGAGACCTTCCTCGCGTCCTCTTCAGTCACGATTCCTCCTCCTCGCGATAGGTGCTGCCGTTCCGCCAACGTCGTCGGATGACAATGGATCCCAATCGAGGAAAACTGTCGGTTGACCGATGTCGCCTTCGAGTCCGTGCGTTCTTTGGGTGCGTTATCATCTTAGTCACTGTTCACAGTCTGTCAATGCAAGTTTCACAGGTACGTTGTAGATCTGCCGCCGATCTATGGTTTTGCAAACCGGCAACGCGAGGAGATACCACGCAATGGCCGAAGCGCTCCGCGTCGAAAACTTACGGGTCTACTATCACACCGAAGACGGCGCGGTGAAGGCAGTCGACGATGTTTCGTTCACGCTTGACCGGGGACAGCGTCTCGGACTGGTTGGCGAATCTGGAAGCGGTAAATCGACAATCGCGTTGTCACTTCTTCGCATGATTCGACCTCCCGGCCGCATCGAAGGTGGCCAGATTCTTCTTGATGGTCAGAATCTGCTGACACTGAGTGATGGCGAGATGCGCCGCACGCGACTCGCCAAGATCTCGCTTGTAGCGCAAGGCGCGATGAACTCGCTCAATCCGGTCAAGCGAGTTCGAGACCAAATCCTCCTTGGACTGAGAGATCACGACGTCAATCTCTCGCGCGAACAAAGCGAGCAAAAGGTCACCGAATTGTTGCACAGGGTCGGGCTCGGACCGACTGTTGCCGATATGTTCCCGCACGAGTTGAGCGGCGGGATGAAGCAACGAGTCTGCATCGCGATCGCAATCAGTATGGAGCCGATAGTTATCGTCGCCGATGAGCCTACGAGCGCGCTGGATGTTGTCGTTCAGTGGCAAGTCATCGACACACTCCGCCGTGTGCAGTCAGAGCTGGGCGCCTCCGTGATCCAAATCGGACACGATATGGGTTTGATGGCACATTCGGTCGACCGCATCGGCGTCATGTACGCCGGCAAACTGGTTGAATTGGCCACCGTTCGCGATCTCTTTCGAGAATCACTGCATCCATATACGCAAGCGCTCGTCGCGAGCTTGCCCTCGCTCAACGGTAAGGGGAAGCTGGAAGGCATTCCTGGTCTGCCGCCGTCACTGCTCAACCGTCCAGTCGGTTGCCCATTCCATCCCAGGTGCCCACACGCGATGGACATATGCCGAGTAGAAGAGCCGCCTTTATTGCCGCACCGCCCTGACCATCTCGCTGCGTGCCATCTCTATTCGAGCAATTTGGAACCCGTTCAGGTGCGCGGGACCCAACCAACCGCGGCGAAATAGTCGGATTCGTGGGGCGACAATATTCTCAGGAGGCGCCATGACGGCGTTGTTGGAAGCGCGCAATGTCTCCAAAGTTTTCGGAGGCGGACTACTCAACAAGTCACAGAACCTGGCGCTCGAAGATTTTTCCTTCAGCGTCAGTGGGGACGAACCATCGATCACGGCGATCGTCGGAGAAAGTGGAAGCGGTAAAACAACCCTCGTTCGCCTTCTCCTTGGGCTCGCGGCGCCGACAACAGGAGAGGTGTACTACAAGGGCAAAGATCTACAGACGCTCTCAAAAAACGAACGACGCGCCTATCTCGGCGATATCCAAGCGATTTTCCAAGATCCCTTCGAGGTCTATAACCCATTCTACAAAGTCGACCACATGCTCGAAACTCCGATCAGGAATTTCAAGCTCGCCAAGTCGAGAGCCGACCGGCGAATGCTGATGGAACAAGTCTTATCTGAGGTGGGTCTGAGGCCCGAGGAGACGCTGGGACGCTATCCACATCAGCTCAGTGGCGGTCAGCGACAGCGGATTATGGTGGCGCGAGCACTCCTGTTCCGACCACGATTGATCATCGCCGACGAACCAGTTTCGATGGTTGATGCATCGCTGCGCGCCACGATTCTCGAAAGTTTGCTCAAGCTCAATCGAGATTTCGGAATCTCGCTCATTTACATCACCCACGATCTAACCACTGCCTATCAGGTCAGCGAGAACATTCTGGTCCTTTACCGCGGTTCAATCGCCGAAGCTGGTGAAGTGCACCGCGTCGTTCAGGAACCCGAACATCCCTACACTCGTCTGCTTGTCGGCTCGATCCCGTTGCCCGATCCTGACCATGCCTGGCAGGGCGAGCGCGTCCTTGAGGGCGCGACCGGCAAGTTGAAGCCACAAGGCGATTCATATTGCAAGTTTTGCGAGCGCTGTCCAGCAGCGATGCCCATCTGCGTCGAGGAAGCGCCACCAATGTTTAGGACTGATCCTCATCGGGTGACCGCCTGCTACCTTTACAAGAAATCGCCGGCGATCAACCCAGAAGAGTTCGCGTCTATATTCGCCAACTCTCCCAATGGACAGAGCGACGTAAAGCAGACTGCTTAGCCACTAAGCAAATATCGACAACCAAGCGAACGTGATTTACTCAACACAAGCCACTTCGAAACCAAGCTGTTTCACGCCATAAATTCAAGTCATCGTCCGTGGTTTGAGGCGTGCGTTTGCCGGATCGCAGGCTGAATTGTCACTTCACACAGGATCGGATTACGGCTGGCGAGAACCGGCGGGGACTTCCTGATTGAGGAGAGGTTTCAGGTAGATCAGATATTCGTTAAGACCAACTCTGAGGACGCGGGAAATGTTGTATCTGGTGTGGTTGTTGTGATCGCGGTACACTCCGCCGGCTCTAAACCGGCCGAGTCGCATTTCGCGCGCTGTTTTAGCGACCAGTTCATACGTAACTTTGTTACACGAATTGCAAGTGAAGTATTGATCTACCTCATCAGTTGGGCCGGTGTATCCACGCTGTATGAGGGTGGTATCGTAACTACCACACCAGGGACAGCGCCGTTCGTACTGCGGCGGCTGAGACATGGCCATGATGTTGGCTGTTCCTCCGCCTCCTGGTTCCATAAGCTCAATACGGCCCTTGCAAAAGAATTGTAGCAGGGGGAGCAGGTCGTCGCACACGATTGTGAACTTACAATGGGAACGCTGACTTTTGGCTATTGCGCACAGATTGCGTTGCCCCAAATTATCGATTACACGTGATAATAGGGAGAGTCGTCGAGGGCTTCCAGGTGCAGCCGGCCCGGTTCACGATACCCGCCTCCTCACCACAGCCTCGAGAGAAACAGAGCGAACCCTTACTTCGGAGGCAGATGCGATGACACAGCTATCCGAACGCGATCAAGCTCAAGACCTCGCCCACTCCGAGTACGTCAACGCTTTGCTCGCCAACCGCACCCTTATCGTTGCCTCCAATCGGGGGCCGGTTTCGTTTCAAACCACAGCCGACGGCAAACTCACCTCCCGCAAAGGGAGCGGCGGCGTAGTCACGGCGGTTAGTGCGATCGCCAAGGATCGCCAACCAGTATGGGTCGCCGCCGCAATGACTGATGGCGATCGAGCGCGAGCCGAACTCGCCAAGGAAAAGGGCGAGGTGCTCATCAGTCCTCCAGGCGATCGTCCTGACTTTCGCTTGCGCTTCGTCGTGCCTACTCCTGAGGAATACAATAAGTACTACAACGTCATCTCCAATCCTTTGCTCTGGTTCCTGCAGCACTATCTCTGGGATACGCCGCGCTCTCCCGACATCACGGCGGCGACCTGGGATGCGTGGCACACCGGCTATCACCGTGTCAACGAGCTCTTCGCGGAGGAGATTCTCGCAGTTTGCGAGGATTGTGATGACGAACCGGTCATCATGCTGCAGGACTATCACCTCTATCTTTGTGGAGCAATGATCCGCGAGAGACGGCCGGGTGCAGTTCTCCAGCACTTCGTTCACATTCCCTGGCCAGACCCTGATTATTGGCGTCTCCTACCGCTCGAAATGCGACGCGCGATTTGCGAAGGCATGCTGGGTAACGACATCGTAGGCTTCCAAACGTGGGAACATGTTCGCAGTTTTATGTACACCTGCGAGTCATATGTACCGGGCGCGAAGATCGATTACAACGGTCGCGGAATTCTCTGGAACGGTCGCCGAATAGAAGCGCGGGCCTACCCGATTTCGATAGATGTCGAGGCTGTTCGACGTGCCGCCTACGGCAAGGAAGCGCGAAACCACGACCGGTATCTGCCCAACTTTTTTAACGAGTACACCGTGCTGCGAGTCGATCGGCTCGAGCCGAGCAAGAACATTGTTCGCGGATTCAACGCGTTCGATCGCTTCCTCGATGCCCATCCCGAATTCAAGGGTCGCGTCAATTTCGTGGCGATCCTCGTGCCGTCTCGATTAGATGTGCCCGAATACATCGACTACATGAAAGATGTCAGCGCGGTCGTCTTCCAAATCAATGCCAAGTATGCAGACACTGAAACCGGCTGGCAGCCAATCCACTCGATCATGGGCGAAGATTACGCGCGGGCCTTGGCGGCGATGAAGCGCTATGACGTGTTGTTGGTGAACACAATCATCGACGGCATGAATCTGGTTGCCAAAGAAGGCTGTCTGCTTAATGAGAAGAATGGTGTGCTGATCTTGTCCGAGGGCGCTGGGGCGGCGATCCAACTTGGCGATCATGCGCTCACCATCGCTCCGGCAGACGTTGAAGGTACCGCTGAAGCGATCTTCCAGGCGTTGACCATGCCTCTCTCTGAACGGAGGAGACGAGCCGAACGACTTCGCCATGCGGTCGAGACTGACAATGTCGCCGTGTGGTTCCAGGAGCAGTTGCGCGACATTGTCCGTTTCGCGATCCCCGACGATCGCGTATTGACCCCGATGCATCCGGTTGAGCCCGCGGTTCCCGTTGAATCGGAACCCGAAGGCGAAAGCTACCCGCGGATTGTCTCGAACTAGCAAATTTCGTTACCATTGCCTATTACATTCGAACGAAAGTGGCCGTGACGCCTCTGGAATGGCCAAGCGGGACCGTGAAACCTGCTTGCCTTGGGTGTACGTACACCTTACAATGACTCTGTGAACCGCGATGGTGGATGCTTTCGATACGTAACCACCTGGTGGCCGGTGTAACCGGACACGTCGCGAGCGACTGCCCGGGAGGGACACCACGTGACTACTGAGCCCTGGAATGACCTCGGAGACGATGAGCTAGGCACATCGCCAGGGGAAGTTCGCCGCGTCCCGAATCTTCTCGGTCAGCGGTTTGGACGCCGAGAACTCTTGCTCGGAACTGCCGCCGCCGTACCACTGGTGGCCGTCGGCGGAACGATAGATCGACTCACTGGTAAGTCAAACCAGAAAAGCGCCCAAGTAAGTACGCCGGTCGCTGGTCAAGACGCTGCAGCAACGCCCGTTCCCGGCGCAACTCCGACGACCGCCGAAACGATCGGTCGCCTCCGCGTGATCCGCGACGAGCGGCCGACATACCAATCGTCACCAGAGGAGAGCGGGAAGCTTCAGCTAATGCTGACCGCTGGAGACAACTTGAATTTCAATCCCGCCGCCTTCGCCCAAGATTTCCAAGTGCCAATCAGCTATCTCGATCCGCTTATCTGGATCGACGAGGTCACGCTCGAACCGAAGCCATGGCTGGCAAAGAGCTGGAAATGGGACAAGGGCAATCGGACGATCACCTATACATTGCGCGCCGATCCGAAATGGCATGACGGAAGCGGTCTGACCGCCGACGATGTTGTCTTTTCGCTCTATGTCTATCGTGACGATGTCGCGAGCAATGTTCGTAACTTCTTTGTCGCCATGGATCGCGCTGAAGCGCTCGACAAGCACACCGTCCAGGTTGTGCTGACGTCCCCAGACAGCAACTGGCTGCTCAACGCGTCGAGCCAGCTCATCATGCAGAAAAAACAATATGACAAGCATTGGAACAATCGACCAGAAGGAGAGCGCACACTTACTGGATTCGATTGGAAGAAGAGCACGCCGATCGGCACCGGTCCGTGGAAAGTCGGCAACGCGGGCGACACCTCAATCTCATTGACTTCGAATGACCGCTACTGGGCTGATCCACCCTATTTCAGCGATTTGACGTTACGTTGGGACGTTGATCCGCTGAAGCGATTCGATGCATGGAAGGGCGGCCAGATCGACGCGCTGTGGCCCGTTCGCCCCGCCGACATTCAATCCGCGTCCGATTCAACCGGCTTTCTCTACGTCGCCGACGCGCCCTCGATCATGTTCGCGGCGTTCAATTTCGACAATCAGGCCCGCAAGAAGCGCGATCTCATGGCTGATCTCAATGTGCGACAAGCACTGTCGCTGGCCATCGACCGCGACCGCTACACGCAGGAAATTTTTCAAGGCTTCATTCATCAGGATCGAGCCGGCACTGTGGCTCAACCATGGGCATATGATCCGTCCAGCACGAATCCACCACGGGACGTGACGAAAGCAAAATCTCTGCTCAGGCAATCGGGTTGGATCGATCGTGATGGCGATGCCATCTCGGAAAAGAAGGATGGCACGAAACTCGAGTTGACGCTGATTGTCGAGAATGACGCCCGCCCGGAGTTGCTTTCGGTGCTCGACGGAATCGTTGCCGACTTGAAGGAAGTTGGCGCGGCGCTCGATGTAAAGAAGCTCGGTCCGGATCAGTTCCAGGATCGCTGGACCGCAAAGCACGACTTCGATCTCATCGCCTTTGCCTACGACCTCTACCCTGGATTCACCGACTTCGACTTGTATGGTTCAGCCTGGGATATCCGTATCAACAGCCAGGGGTTCAATCCAGGCGCATATCACAACAAAGATGTCGACAACGCCATTGAGGATTACTTTTCGGCAACCGATCTCGACAAACAGAAGAACGCGTTGTCGAAGTTGCAAAAAGCGGCGAACGACGATCTCTTCGGACTCTGGTTTGGTTTCCCCCAAAATCTCATTTTGGTCCGCCCAGATGTCCTAGGATTCCAGCCGAATATGCAGTGGGAGACATGGGATACGCGAAAACTTTGGCGTATCGCCAATCCCATCGAAACCGACAACCCAGAAGCGCCCGATTCAACGGGATAGTCCTTACGTCGTTCAATCAACACACGGGCGCATAGGCTGGCTGCCGCAACACCGGCAGCCAGTCGTCGTCGCCGACCTTCCACAGCAACAACTGGGCAATATCGTGCTTGACGACATCCAACCAGTCCAGGATCGTCAGCAGGTGTTTGGCGCGGAAGAATCCGCGGCTGATCAGTCCGGCGGAGGTCGAAGCGGTCGAGGCGGCGGTGGCGGTGGTTGTCACATCCGCGGGCCCGGTGGTGTCTTCATGTCGAACAACCGAACAGGCACACGTACAAGGAGAACCCCATGGCGCTACGCCTTCCGAAGGCCGAGCTCCCCGCGGAGCTCAAGGAAAACATGATCAAGCAGCTCGGCGCCGTGCCCGAGAACGTCGAGGTGCTGTGGCACAGCCCCAAGGTCACTCAGGACAACTTGGAGTTCGGCGGCCAGGGTGGGCGCGTGGGATGCGGCCGACTCGAGCCTCAAGTCGTTCGCGCACATGGCAGTCGCGGCGCAGGTTGGTTGCAGCTGGTGCCTCGACATCGGCTATTTCCAGGCACAGAACGAGAACCTGGACCTGGCTAAGGCAAGCCAGGCGCCGCGCTGGCGGGAGTCGGAGGTGTTCACGCCCCTGGAGCGGAAGGTGATGGAGTTCGCCGAGGCTATGACGAACACGCCGCCGACCGTCACCGACGAGCTGTACGCGAGTCTGCTCGACCTGCTCGGCCCGGCGGCGATGGTCGAGCTCACCGCGTACATCGCCTATGTCAACCTGGCGACCAGGGCCAACGTCGCGAACGGGGCCGAGTCGCAGGGCTTCTCCGATGCGTGCGAGATTCCACTGGCCAAGCGTCCTGAGACGTCCGCCGTAGCCGCAACGGCATGATCGAGGACCCGTTCGTCGCCCATCGCAGTCTGCTGTTCACCGTCGCCTACGAGATGCTCGGGTCGTCGGCCGACGCAGAGGACGTGGTGCAGGAGTCCTGGTTGCGGTGGGACGACGTCGACCAGTCGCAGGTTCATGACCCACGATCGTACCTCGTCCGGGTCGTCACCCGGCAAGCGCTCAACCGCCTGCGAACGTTGTCGCGCAGCCGCGAGGAATACGTGGGCGAGTGGCTGCCGGAACCGCTGCTGACCAGCCCTGATGTCGCCGAGGACGCCGAACTCGCGGAGGGTGTGTCGATCGCGATGCTGACTGTCTTGGAAACGCTCGCACCGACGGAGCGGGCGGTCTTCGTGCTCCGCGAGGTCTTCGAGATGCCGTATGGCGAAATCGCCAAGGCCGTCGGGAAGTCCGCGGCCACGGTGCGGCAGATCGCGCGGCGCGCGCGCGAGCATGTGGCGGCCCGGCAGCCGCGGGTGCGCGTGAGCCGGTCGGAACAGCAGGCCGTGGTGGAACGGTTCCTGCTCGCGCTGCGCACCGGGCAGTTGCAGGCGCTTATGGAGGTCATGGCGCCGGACGTCGTTCTGATCGCCGACGGCGGCGGGCTGGCGGCGGCTGCTCGGACTCCGGTTCACGGAGCCGAGCTGGTGGCGACGTTGCTCGCGCGCGCGAACCGGACCGCGCTCGAGACGGCGACTGTATGGCTCAACGGCGCGCCCGCCGCCCGGATCGAAACCGATGGCCAGCTGGCCGCGGTGAGCTTCGTGGTGGAGAGTGGCCGGATCACCCGGATCTATGCGACGGCAAACCCGCGGAAGCTGACGCGGCTGGACGAACCGGCCGAACTCGCCAGGTGAGCTCGCTCCTGCCCCGGCGTCATACAACGTAATCGCCAGCTGAGGCAAGGTCCTACGGAGATGGGAGTCGCGAAATGCGCGTGTTGTTGTCGACGTGTGGGTCGAGCGGAGACGTCGAACCGAAGGTGGGACTCGCCGTGCAGTTCGACTCGGTCGCCGCGCCGGCCGAGGGATGTGATGCGCCGGCAGCAACCGGCGTGATGCCGGCTGGAGTGCGGCGATGACCGAACATGCGGTGGTGATCGCCGGCGGCGGCCCGACAGGGCTGATGTTGGCGGGCGAGTTGGCGTTGGCGGGGATCGACGTCGCCATTGTCGAGCGGCGCGCCAACCAGGACCTCGCCGGCTCGCGCGCAGGCGGTCTGCATGCCCGCACCATCGAAGTCCTCGACCAACGTGGCATCGCGGATCGCTTTCTCTCGCAAGGGCAGGTGGCGCAGGTTGCGGGGTTCGCCTGGATCCGGTTGGACATCAGCGACTTTCCCACACGACATCCTTACGGGCTCGGGTTGTGGCAGAACCACATCGAGCGCATCCTGGCCGGCTGGGTCGGCGAGTTGGCGGTGCCGATCCACGCGGCAGTGAGGTGACGGGCTTCGCGCAGGAAGACACAGGTGTCGACGTCGCGCTGTCCGACGGCCAGTCGCTGCGGGCGGAGTATCTCGTCGGGTGCGACGGCGGACGCAGTCTGATCCGGAAAGCAGCCGGCATCGAGTTCCCCGGGTGGGATCCGACAACCAGCAACCTGATCGCCGAGGTTGAGCTGGCCGAGGAGCCGGAGTGGGGCGTCCGCCGCGACGCCCTCGGCATCCATTCCTTCGGCAGGGTGGAATACGAGGTCCGCGACGGTGAGGTGGTCTACCTGGATCGGGGACCGGTAGCGGGTCATGGTGACCGAACAGCACCTCGGACGCACCGACCGAACCCACCCTGCGCGATCTCCGCGAGGCGCTCATCGCCGTCTACGGGACCGATTACGGGATCCACTCTCCCACTTGGATTTCGAGATTCACCGATATGGCTCGGCAGGCTGCTACCTACCGTAAGGAACGGGTGCTGCTGGCGGGTGACGCCGCACACGTGCATTACCCGGCGGGCGGGCAGGGCCTCAACATCGGTGTGCAGGATGCGGTGAATCTAGGATGGAAGCTGGCCCAGGTCGTCAAGAAGACGTCGCCAGGAAGCCTCCTGGATACCTACCATGCCGAGCGCCACCCAGTCGCTGCCATCGTGTTGCGCAACTCGATGGCGCAAGTCGCGCTGCTCCGCACCGATGACCGCACCAACGCCATGCGCGAAATCGTTTCCGAGCTGCTGAGCATGGACGAGCCGCGTAAGCGGTTCGGCGCGATGATGTCTGGGCTGGACATTCACTACGACCTCGGCGACGGCCACCCGCTGCTCGGACGCCGTATGCCCGATCTCGACCTGGTCACCGCCAACGGTCCGCGGCGGGTTTTCACCCTGCTGCACGATGCCCAGCCGGTGCTGCTCAACCTCGGTGAGCCCGGCAGCTTCGACATCAGCCCATGGGCCGAGCGGGTTCAGTTGATCGACGCTACGTATGCCGGCAATTGGGAGCTTCCGGTACTTGGCGCAGTCACTGCTCCCACTGCCGTGTTGATTCGGCCTGATGGCTACGTGGCCTGGGTAGGAGACGGCACAGATAACGGATTGCGCGAGGCGCTGACTACGTGGTTCGGCCCGCCTGTTGACGCGTAGCTCATTCTGTTCGGAGTTCAGATGGACGCCTCGCTCTGCCACGCCTGACTGCACACGAGTGTCAAGGATGTCGTGGCGAGGCGTCCATTGCGCACGTTCCCTATTTCACCGCGCCCGCCGTTAAACCTTTGACGATGTAACGCTCGAGGACGATGCCGATGACGGCGAGGGGGGCGATGGCGGCGGTTGAGAGCGCGGCCATTGACCACCAGCGGATGCCTTGAGAGCTGGTTTGGCCGGCGATCAGATATGGGAGCGTTACTGCTTTTGTCGATGTCAGGACGAAGGCGAAGAAATACTCGTTCCAGGCAAAAACGACGGACAGAATGAAGGCTGCGACGAATCCCGGTCCGGCAATCGGCACGACGATGCGAAAGAACGCCTGCCAGATTGTCGCGCCATCGACGAGGGCGGCATGTTCGAGTTCCGCGGGAATTGAGTTGAATTGATCGCCCATAATCCAGATCACGATCGGCAAGTTCATGATCATGTAGATCAGAATCAGCCCACTTCTGGTGTCGAGCAGATTCAACTCGCGGTAAAGGATCAGCAGCGGCATCGCGAGCGCGACGGGCGGCAAGATGAGTTGCGACAGAAACCAAAACGATATGTCGCGATTTCGCCACGGACCAAACTTGTAATCAAACCGTGTCAACCCATACGCGGCGAGCGATCCGATAGCTGTCGCCAATGCAGCCGATGAGAGTGAGATGATCACGGTGTTCTTGGCATGCTTGACGAAGTTTTCGCGTTGACCGGCTTGCAGAATCGTGTCCCAACCGAGCGAGCTCGGCTGGAAATCGATCCATGGAATGATGTGCCGCTGGTAGATGTCAATGGCCGTCTTGAACGAAGTGCTCACTACCCAAAAGATCGGAAAGAGACATATGAAGGTCCAGAACAGCAGCGCGCCGTAGATGAGTACCCGGCCGGCGATTCGCTTGAATCGTCTGCGAGTAAATGTGCTTTGCCCTACGGCGATTTCTTTTCGCTGAACAGCTATCGCCACGATGCCCTCCCCGAGCTATGTGACGTCTCGAACTTTTCTGCCGACAGTCATCAACACGAAGGCCACAAAGAGAATGACGATGATCAGAAATATCTGAGACATGGCGGTCGCGTATCCGAGGTTCGTTTTTTCGATCCCCTCGCGATAAATAAAGTTCGTCGTTGTCTCGGTCGCGCCGCCTGGACCACCGTTCGTCACAACCCGAACGATGTCAATCAATTTGAACTGAAAAATAGCTCGCAAAACAAGCGCGGTGAGACTCACTGGTAGCAAAAGTGGAAAGGTCATGTGGCGGAAGGTCTGCCAGGCATTTGAGCCATCGATTCGAGAAGCTTCGAACACCTCGTGCGGAAGAGCCTGCAAGCCCGCGAGCAGCAACACCATGATGAATGGAATCGAGTACCAGGCATCCATCGCCATGATCCCGATGAACGCCGGTATAGGCTGATCAAAAAACGAGACGTCTTCAAAGCCAATCTTTGCCAGGAGCGGCGTCACGACGCCGTATTGAGCGTCCAGGATGGATCGGCCGATCATCCAACCCACAGCCACCGGGCTGAGCATAAACGGGAGGAGAAAGACTACGCGGAAGAACTTGCGGCCGCGAATGTTTTGATTGAGCAGTAAAGCCAAGCCGAACGCGATCACATACTGAATCAGCACGCCGATCAGATATTTAAAGTTATTGGCTACCGCGCTCCAATAGTCACTGTCATGGATCAACCTTCTGAAGTTGTCGAGACCGTTGAAATGTCGCCCGCTGACAGCGCTTAAATTCCAGTCAGTAAACGCAACGTAGAGCGCAAAGAATGTCGGAAAAATGACGAAAGCGAACGTGAGCTCGACAGCTGGCAAGAGAAAAAGCGCGCGCTCACCACGCGCACCTTTCAAAAGGACGACGCCAATATCGATCGCGATGAACCAAAAGAGAACTGCCAGAGCAACGGGCCGCCAGTTTGCAAAGCCCGTGTCTATCCATCCAGCTGAATGGGCAATCTGGAGCATGACGACGATGAGCAGCGCAGCTGTGAAAACTGTCAGAAATGCCCGGGCAAGGCTTCGCCGCTGTTGCGATACGCCTCCTGTCGCCAAGTCTGACTTCGGCGAAGCACTCACTTCGGTCTGCATGGGTTCGCCCCGCATGCGTGATGCAGGAGGCGCTTCAGCTGAATCCGAAGCGCCTCTCACGTTAGCTCAGATTCCTAACCAGCCACTATGAACCAAGCGCGGCCTGGTAGAGCTTGACCTGGTTGTCCCGGCCAAGCTGATCGGTGATCTGCTCCCACTGTTGCGCGATGGCATCGGCTGCGTCCTGGGCGCTCTTCTCACCAGCAAACGCCTTGCCGAGTTCTTCTTCGGCGGCGACGTAGTACTGGAAGATGCCGGGAATTCGAGGCTCGATCGCAGCATTTGGATGATTGTACGAATCCCCTTCGGATTTGAGATACGCCGTCGCGAAGGCTTCGGGATAGCCCACGGCCACCCAGTCCGCGACGTCGAAATGGCTCGTCCGGTATGGCTGGAACCCCGATGGATAGACCGCCATCCAAAGCGAGATATCCTTTCCTCCGAGGTGGGCAGCCAAGTCCCACGCAGCATCACTCACGCCACGCTTGGTCGACTCGTTCATCACGTACAAGCCCCAACCAATGTAAGCATCGTTTGGCGCGAAATTGGGCCCACTTGAAAGGGTGTCCCACGCACCGGTCTTGCTGTTGAATACATCGTCCGATCCAGGGAGGATACTGAAGCCTGCCTGGAGTTTGTCATTGCCAATGAACACGCTCTGGCTGTTCGTGTAAATGTTGGATCCGACATCGCCCCACCAGTGGCAGATCGATCCAGTACCAGCCAGGAACTGGCCAAGCGTTTTCAACAGGTCGGCGTTCAATTGGTCAGCCGGCTCACTTGGCAGCGCATCGATGATGTCCTGAGTCGCTCGCACGAATCCCGGATTGTTGACGCGTGGCTTCATCGTGTCGGCATCGAACAACCAGGCTTTGTCATCGGGATGCTTGACGTAGGCGCTCGCCCGGCTCGCGTAGAAGTACCAGGTGTAGCCACCGGCAGGTTTACAGACATCGATGATGCCGTAATTGTCGAAACCGTTGGTCTTCGTGCCCTTGAGGAACTTCGTGTAGGCCTGGGCTTGCTGCCAGGTAGTCGGAACTCCCCAATCTCCTTGACCGCCACTTGTTTTCCACTGGTCGGCGAGATCCGCGTCACCGAAGACGTCCGCGCGGTAGTTCAAGTTGTGCGCGTCGCCATCGATCGAGATGCGATACGTCTTGCCATCCCAAGTGCCAACCGGCGCTTGGAGATACTTCACGTAATCGTCCATTTCGATTTGCTGCTTGACCGAGTCCGGCATTTCGAGGGCTAGGCCCTTACCGAGAATGTCGCCTTCCCACGGTCCACCGCCTTCAAGGATGTCGAATTCGACTGTGCCACTGGCGATGCCTTGTTGCACTTTCGAAAAGACTTGATCTTGGGGCACGTCGATCCATTCGATCTTCGCGCCGGTTTCCTCCTCCCACGCCTTTGACAGCGGTCGGAAGACGTTGTTATGGAAACCGGTATTGTTAAGGCCGATGAATGTGACCGTCTGACCCTTGAACTTGTCCTTGTTCGTGGTCTTCAGGCAGAGCTCGCCAACTTTTTCCATATCGGCGTCGGTTGGCTGTTGATTCGCGCCCGGAATTTTGAGGATTTGATCCTTAACGCTGTCTTGAGCGAGAGCCCGTTGATACGACTTGCCGGCGATCCCGGTTGCACAAAACGCCGCTGCCGCGCCGGTAGCTGCTTTGACTACTGTCCGTCGATTTGTGCGATGTCGAAGAATCCTATCGCCCTTGAGGTATTCCACTGCGACTCCTCCTTTGGTATGACAGACTCCCGGAATGCAACCCGTTGGATCGCGTCCCTTATTTCGATACCCACCAGAGAAAAGAGATTTCTCACCAAACTCCGCCGTCTCATGAAGCGAGGCGGTCAATTTTGGCAAAGTCAGACCATGGAACACTGTGCAACGGAATGCCGAGAGCGGTTGTAGTATGCACCCGGCACATGCGGTGTCAACCACAATCAATGAAAGTGTCAGTGTTGTGGAGAATGCGCACGAACGCTGGTTCGAGGAATGCACGAATTCTTTTCGCGCCACGCGCGCAACCGCGGAACTTCTTATACTAACCTTCACAATTGGACTGATATTCGATTGTCTTCTGCTCGTCGATAGACCAGTAGCAAGCATTTGGTGATAGAGAGCTTTGAGTGACTGAAAAGATAACGTGTCCACATTGCCATCAAGAAGTTGACCTCGCCGAAGTTTGCAGCAACTGCGGCCAACCGCTCGCAGCAGATCTTCGATCAGACACCGGTTCGGATGATGTTGCGCAGCTGCCCACACCCATCAACGGAAGTGATGTCGCTGTCAGTGAACGCGAACAGCCTGCCGTCACGACAGCGGCGACGCCTCAAGATGCGGAACCGGTGGTCGAGGAGCCAGCAGTCGACGAGCAGGCCACTGATGAACCAGTTGACGCTGAGGAGAGTGGCGATCATTTCACGGAAGAACCAGCCGCGGCAACCTCAGCATCGCCAACGTTTGAACAACCGCGATTTCCATCAGCGGCGGAGATCGTAGGCCGCGTCAGAATGTTTTTCACCTTCTCTGGTAACCGGCCCGAGGTCTATTGGCGGATCGCGGGAACCGGTCTGATTTTGGTTCTCATCGCGATGCTCGCCAATAGTGCAGGGCTGGCGATTCTAATCGGACTTTTTATCGTTCCGGTTCTGATTCTCCGATATCTCTCGGCCATCGACTTGTTCGAAAAAGAACCGTGGTGGGGAGTGGCAGGCGCCGCCGGGGCAGGATTGCTTGGCGGATTGATCATCGGTGGCATTGGACACTTCATCGTCGATCGCTGGTGGATTGAAGATGCGCCGCTTCGGGTAGGCGCTGCCGGGTTCGCCGGCAATGCCGCTGACAATGCGGGAGCGGCTCCCTTTTCAGTGCTCTTCCTCTGCGGACTCCTCCTTCCAGCTCTTGCCGAAGTCGTCAAGCTGGCGACGCCAGTCTTCTTGCGACAATGGCCACAGTTTCGGAATGAAGTGATGGACGGCATCACCCTCGGCGCGGCCAGTGGTGGGGCGTTCGCCGCGGGCACGGCCATCGTGCATTTTTGGCCGGTTATCACCCGTGGGGACTCAGTCGGCATCAATCTTTCCGAATGGACGGGAATGCTGCTTGGTTTGGCGGTGGTCCGGCCGCTGATCCAGATGGCCACAACCGCTCTCATCGGGGCCGCGCTCTGGCAGTACAGCTTGCGGCAGAGCACTGACGGACTCATCATGCCGGTCGCTGCCGGGGCGGGCGGAGCGATTTTCTACGGTCTATCAGACATCATCGTCCAGCCTGTCGGAACCACATTTGAGCTCTTTTGGTCGTGTCTTGTCGCGGCGGTGTCTGTTGTACTTTCTGCGGATCGTCATCCGCCGGGCACTGGCGCAAGACGCGACAGCGCTTGGCGCGCCCGGCCAACGCGTCGTCTGCCCAAATTGCAATCAGGTGACTCCAGTCGGAGCGTTTTGCGCGATTTGCGGAGCTCCGCTGACAACGACTGCTACACCGGTTCCAGCAACAACCCAGAGTTAGCGAGGCGAGAATCTAGGTTCGAGTCATCGCCAAGAGCGCGATAACCAGAAACACAACGAAAATCACGAGCAAGCCCGCGGCAAACGCAACCCATGGATTCGTCCTGGGTTTCGATACTTCGTATTTCGGTCCCGCAAGCAAAGCAGCGACTTCTGGCGACAGTGGTTTTTCTCCGCTGACAGCCTCTGGGGCCTGCATTGGTGGGAGCCCAACTGGACTCTGTGATGACACTACGGTTTGGGACGGTGGGTACGCGGTCGGATAACTGGTTGAGTTCTTAGGAGCCAATCTCGCGCCGACCCCGGCGATTTCTTGATGGTTTTCATCGTAGCGTTGGATAAGTTCACCAAAGACTGCAGCCATTCCGGGAGCATCCCGGCCCTTGGCTTCGAGCGCGCTAAATGCGAGATTGTCGGCGGTCGCCTTGAGCGCCTCTTTGTACGCGGCAAGGAACTCGCTTACTGAGGAGTAACGTTGCGCCGGATCCTCATCCAGAGCCTTGACAAGTACGAGCGCGACATATTCGGCCAAGTTGGCCATCCGCTCACGGACGAGCGATACACCCAGCATCTTGTTAGGCCCGCGAAGTCTGTCGATGCAGAGATAGGCAGGGTCAGCCTGACCAGAGAGCAGCAATGCTGCGAGAAATGCTAACTGGAACTGCGCTGACGACTCAAATCCGACCGCTGGCCGTGGGTTCAGGCACATCGACAGGGCCAAGCTCACTTGCGCCCGGTCATTGTCGAGAATGCGAACTGTTTCTGGAGAGATCACAAGATCGACGCCAGATTTCCAGGCAGCGACAAGCGCCGTGTGGATGTCATCCAATACGTATGCGGTCCGGGCTGGAGTTGTCTCTGCGCGACGTTCGAGACGCTGCAAAACCCGCTCGCCAGATATTGATGCTTCAACGAAAAAGGCTGTTTGGCCCGAAGCGCCGGCTTCCAGAACGAGGATCAGGCGATCGTGCCGTACTGAAGTCGCTCGCTCGAACCATCCTGCGGTCGTGAGCGTCGCAAGTGAATCGGCCGACAATTGCCGGCAATAACAAAGCGCTGCCTTCCCCCCGTGAAGCGTCCCTGCCACACCGGTCGCATGCAGCGCGATCGCGCCGGTTTGCTCATTTAGGGTCGAATCGCGCGCGCCGAGCTCAAAATCGCCAAAGCGCAAGCGGGTTGATTCCGCTTGCGCTGTTTGAGTTGCCGGCTCCGCCATATACCCCTCGATTTCGTTCTGGGCGCAGCATGGCGACCCGCGTCGTTTCAATCCTCTCCAGCATCACGACTTGATTGCTCGGGGGCCATACTCCAAACGTCCCAAATCACCTGGCAAACAAAGACAGGCGCCGCCAAAATACGGCGCCTGTTGTTTGAGCTTATCCGCGGCGTTTACTCGTCGGTGCTGGAATCGCCTGAGTTGCTTCCAGTTGACGAAATCGCATCGTTGAGACGATTGAACGCGTCGTGAAGCGCCTTGATTGCATCGAGTCTGCCGCTAATGTCGAGCATTGTGTCGATGTCGCGCGGTTTTTCAGTCGCGGCATCAACGGCGGCGCGCAGCGTTGCAAACTGAGCGATCTCTTCCGCGGTTGGTTTGACATCTTCGAACGAGGGAAGCGATGGCTGCGGCGATTCGACTTGCGCTGAACTCAACGACATTCCAACAATGACAGCGCGCAATTCATCGAGCAGTTCGTTCGCCCGCTCCGCCGATGGGCTCACTTCGGGGGTGGCAGCTACTTCTTCCTCAATTTCGTCAGACGAAGCTTCGGCTGCGACGAGTTTCTCGCCAACCTCAGCATCCGCTGCATGAGCCTCCGGGATCTCTTCCTCCGCATCGCCGGATACGACGCCGGCCGGACTCTCATCAACTGGCGGAGCGTCGACTGGTGACGTGTCGTTCGTTGGCACTTCCGAGGCAGATTCGTCGGCCACGACGCTCGCCGATTCACCGCGCAGCTGGCTTTCAATGGTCGCCCAAGCAGACGGATCTGGCTGCTCCGGAAGGCTCAAGAAGTCGGTTTCTCCGGACTTCGGCTGTGTGGTATCAGCTGCTGCTTCTGACGCTGCGTCTCCTTCGGCAGCGGAGGCTGTGCCCCAACCCGAAGAAGAACTTGCGTCCGTTGCCGTGGTGTCGCTAGGCGTGTCGTTCGGTGGTGTCCAACCGCCCCATGTTGAAGTCGTTGTTTCACTCGGGGACTGGTCGACAACCGCGTCCGCCGGTTCGGCTGATGCTTGCGTCGCTGGTTCTTCCGCTGTCGCACCGCCATCAGCAGACTGATCAGCCGCATCCTGAGGCGTCAAATCCGCCGTTCCGTAAATCGAGCGAGAAGGCCAACGCGAGGCGACGGTCGACGTCGAATCGAACGGCGAGCGCGGTGCTGATTCAGAGGATTGAGATGCCGGTGCAGTTTCCGGCAGCCGCATTCCACAAGTCGTACAGAATTTGGCGCCAGATCGTACTGTCGCGCCACAGTTTGGGCAGCGATCCATCCTATCCTCCGCGATCAATACTGGTGTGTTCCGCTCTGCAATAAGCACTCCGAATGGAAGTATTGCACACGCGGTCCACACTCGACGGTCTGGGAACCGATCAGATTCAGTAGATTCCTCCGAAAGCGCTACGTCGATCAACGTACACCCCGAGGCACGACTCCATGGGATTACGTTGTACATCCGATGTGGTCATATCCAAGAAGATCGCAGAATACCAACAGTGAGAACGTTGACCTGAATGATGCGCGACGAATACTGCGTCTTCGCGCTCTGAGAGCGTGGAAAGCGCATTGCTCGCGAAGCTTGACCAGCTAGAAGAGAAACTAAGGACATTAGCCAGTCGCAACCGCCGAACGGCCGATATCCTCGCGCTCCACGTCGCGTCATCCAACAACGAACTTGAGGTTGGTGCAAGGTTTGGAAGTCAACTTGCAACCGCTGGGCAAATGGAGCGCTTGTGACGACTGATGATGTAAAGACTGATTGTGAACAGGCAATCGATAAGTATTTGGATTTCTTTCCTGACAAAGCAGTCGAGCTGAAGGATCTCCGAGAAAATGTTGGAAACGTGGGTCAATAGCAAATAATGAAGGATGACGTGACAACGAGTTTGGAAGCGAAGCAATCTGCTATCACCAAGGACACAACGGACAAGATGCAGGATTCCTTGGAGAAGCTGGCGGCGATCGCAAGATCGGCCGGGATCGAGCTGAGCGTGGAAGAGGCGACGGCGTGGCTGGCGGCCTCTTCGCAAATGGCGGCGAACCCAGGCGAATTCGATGTCATTCCGCGGGATGGCATCGCCGGATTCGAGCTTGCCGTTCTCGACTTCGATCCCGCTTCAGCGGCGCGCTTGCGCCATATTGGGGACTTAATCGCCACCCGATCGCGGCCAAGCGTACAGGTGGGATTGGCAATCGCCGGAAGTGCAGCCCAAAGCCGAATCCAATCATTTCCCGCTGACAATGACTTCTTCGAACGCGTGCATATCAGGGCGGCAACCATCGGAGAAGCGAGGGCAATCCTCGCGGGGATCGTCCGCGCCGATACCCTCAGCGCGGTGAAAAACCGCGGAGTCGTGCTCGACGATCTCTGCTTCGGCTCCGGGGGCGGAAAGGCGCTACGCTGGAAAGAAGACACCTTAACTACGGGCTCGATCTCGAATTCACAAGATGACGGAGCAACAGCGGTCAGCTGGCTGGACGCCGCTCAAGATCCAGGGTTCATCAAGGTCGCGTGGATTCTCGTCGATCCAGATCTGGGCGGACCAGGGCTCGCGTCAAAGGTCATCGACGCGACCTGGGAAGATCTAAACGGTGAAATCGCAACGCTCGACTCGATGATCGACGGGGAATTTCAGCAGATCTACCTCGACGGCAGTGGAGCCGAGCTTGCCTCAAAGGTTGCCAAAAGCGTCTCTCGATTCGGCCCGTGCGAAATACGTTTCCGACCTCGAGGCGCAGATCGCCTACTACTCCTGCGGCGCCGAGTCTAATTACGCCAAGGTTGCTAAGCGCCTCTATAACGTTTGCCGGATTACTGGTCGTTACAATGAGGCGCTCTATTTACGTGAGTTGTTCGACGAGCCTCCCGCCAAATTGATCCAAGTTCAGTCAAAACTCTATGTCGCATCTCGACTCGTAGAGTCCGATCCTGCTGAGGCACTTGCGGATATCCGGCAAAGCCTTAACGATTGCGCTGGCTTGGTGGAGATTTCCGACATTGATTTCACGACAATCGATCAGGAATTCAACCCAGACTCAGTCGTCGAATTGATCAACGCACTACTTCGCGTGATTACAGATTCGGCGAATGAAGCGTTTGCACTCAGGCTGCGTGCTTACACCCCAATCTCACGATTGCTTGACGACATCGTCGAACGGTTCCCTCAGGTCGCATCGCCGCACCACTAAGGAGACTGGTCGGTCCCTGATTGCTTCTGGAGTCGGTCGAGCGGTGAAATGGTCGGGGTCTCGATGAACTCTTTGCCGGCATCGTTGACAGTTCGTTTGGGCCTTGGAAACCCGTTGCTGCTCCGGCGGCCGAGCAGCGATTTGAGATCGACGCCGGCAAAGTGTGACTTCACATATTCCGGGGCGGAACCACTGCGCTCCGTGAATTGCGTGCGATTGACCGTCAAGAAGACGGCACTGCCGGCAGTCTTGTCGACAAAGTCGGGCGAAAGCACGATGTATTTATCGGCGCCATCAACGGCGACCACCAGGTCGACAACCTCGCACGATGACTCATCAACGACGACCTGTTTCAACATTCCCACTTTGCCGTCAGTCGCGTAGACGGCGCCACCACGCTCGTATCGAACGCTTGGGTCACGCTGTAAAAGTAACTCTGGAGGAATGCTCTGCGTCTCATCCGCCGAAACCGACTTTTTCCGTTTTTGCGTTTTCGGTTGGGCTTTCAGGTTACCCGTGCCGGATAGCGTTTGCATGATTTAGACAGGCCTCCCGTCAATTCAACTTCAAGGACGTTGGCAACATCTTGGCGAGCATTAGGCGGCAACTCGCTTGACGATGAACGGCTCTCGCGCGGGCCGCTTGTTCATGAGCACGATGACCACCGGGATCAGCGCTAGTACTGGCACGATCAGTAGGAACTTCATGAGTTTGCTGGCTAACCCCGGTTCGGGAACGTTGACTGACATCGAGACGATGTTGGCGCCGCCGTCGATGGTGGCCGTCACCTTGTCGCCTTTGGCGACCTCCCCGATCTTGATTGACGAATCACCTTTGATGACTTTTGCGTCCGAACCGATCTTGTACGTGTTCGACACACCCGAACCGCTGTCGATGGTGATCTTGCCGCCGCCAATGCGCGTGACTGTGCCGCTCACACTCGATGGCATCGGTGTCGGAGTTGGATCGCCGGGCCTCGCGGCTGCTGTCGCCGTCAGATCCAACGATGCCTGAGCCGTGGCGGTCAACGCTCGCTCTGCCTTGGCGGTCGCGGTCATTTCCTTCGCGGCCTGAGCAGTTGCTGTTTGGCGGGCCCGCCGGATCGCGATCCCATCACCGCGCATCTTGATCTGAGTGTTGTCCTCGTTGTATTCGATCGTCCAACCAGCGGAGAACGTCGACCAGTCGATTTTCTCTTTCCCCAGCCGGACGAGCAGATCAACGAGCTTAGTGCGCTGCTCGACAGGAATCGTGATGCCAAAGGTCGTTTCCTGCGTTGATATCGCAGTGGATATGTCGTCTGCGTTCGTCAGGTGCTCGATCACGATCGTCTTTTGCGATTCGAGCACCACATTGCTGGCAAGCTGCACCCCGTTGGGAATACCGATACCTATCAGCGCGTTTCCAATGTCGGCGGTCAAGGCGAGTTCTTCGAGAGCGAGGCGCTGGCGATCCTTGTTGGTCTGACCGCTCTTACAGGGTGCGATGTCCCAAGTCTTGAAGACTCCGGTCAGCGCGGTCATGCCCTGGGCCGACGCATCTCCGGGCGCGGCGACAATGAGCGTCGCATCGCCGATGCCGGCGGTGACGAGCGCCATCGCGAACATGCTCGGCGTGACGACCGTGATGTTGCGCGTCGTGACGTCCAATCCATCGCCGAGATCGCGGCAGGTCAGCGCGGTCGAGGAAAACGCGCCGGTGAAGGAAAGCTCGATGATCCCTTCCATCGCTTTTCGGGTGTCATCGGCGGTAACGGTAATGACTTTGTCGCTCGACTTAGCATTGAAGAAGTCAAGGAGCTCTTGCTTTTGGGGATCGCTCAAACTCTCGCCGAGCGTGATCGTTTTGCCCGAACCAGCTGCAAATCCACTCGTGCCCAGAAGGGCGCCGAAGAGCGCTACGACAACGAGGATCGCCGCCAGGCGGTGACCCGCGACGACGCGGGATCCATTCTTGGTTGAGGTCTTCGATTCAGGGATCATGCGCGGAACACTCCTCGTCCAAGCACAGGAACAGATCGCCAGATCGCGCGGCCAACCAGATTCTTGAAACAGGCGATTTCGGGGCAGCCGCCATCCGTGCCACCATGCTAGACGGCGGAGCTTCGGTGAGGGCTGACCTGATGGTCCCGATTGCGGGAGAGAGGTCGTCTAAGAAGCTTTCGATTACCGGATGAGGTTGGATACGACTCCGGCAGCCGCACCGAACAAGAGTAGGCGAGTTGAACCGACGTTCAATCGAAAGAGGAGAAATGCAGCGACGGCAGCGATCGCCACAGTCCAAACGTCAACGAGCGCGTCATGCCCAAGTTGAACGAGCACACCGGCCATCAAGCCGATCGACGCCAATGTCACTCCGGTGAGTGCAACAAGAATCCAGCTATGGCGATGAATGATGGCAAGCACAAAATCAGACGCAAATACGAAGGCGAATGCCGGGAGAAAAATCGCCACGGTCGCGACGATCGCTCCAGTCGTTCCGCCCATCAAATAGCCGACAAACGTTGCGGTTGAGAAAACGGGTCCGGGGGTAATTTGACCGAACGCTACCGCATCGAGCAGTTGTGTTCCGTGATCCAGCCGAGATTGACCACGAACTCGCTGCGCAGGAATGCGATCAAGACGTAGCCCGATCCATAGAGAACTGCGCCAATCTTCAAGAACGACCAAAACAATCGACCCGCGCTATATGAAACGCCGTCTGCGGTCGAGGCGGCCAAAGTCAAGACTCCGAATTTAATGGGAGCAAGCGAAAACGACGTGCGATGCAGGTCTTTCAGGCGTGGAGAAAGCGAATTCGAAGCGAGTAACATCAATCCGCCAACAATTAAGAGAAGTAGTTCATTTATCCCAGCGAGATAGCCAACCGCCGCCCCCACCGCTACGATCGCCGCGATCGGTTTCCTCACCTGAATCTGCGCCAGGACGTACAGAGCGTGGAACACGATCACCACGATCACTGGCTTTACGCCATAGAGAAGCCATTCCGCGCCAGCCCTCGTGCCGTAGCGCACATAGAGGGCTGCGAAAGTAAGGGTGATGAGAAATGCAGGCGAGATGAATCCGGCTCCGGCGATGAGAAGACCTCGAATTCCGGCCCGTGTCCGCCCGGTCAACAGCACCATCTCAGTTGAGTTCGGTCCAGGAATGAGATTCGTCAGGCCAAGAAAAAGCGAAAACGTCTTGTCGTCGATCCATTTCCGATCGTCGACGACTTCACGCCTGAGCATCGCGATGTGTGCTGCTGGCCCGCCAAACGCGGTGAGACCGAGTTTCAAAGCGAGTCGCCCGACTTCGGTCGACGTTCCCGTTGGCTCTCGGACCCCAATAGAAGATTGCTCTTCTTCCAAACTTCTCGCCTCACATCGTCGATTTCCGTTTCAATGGTCGAATCGTATCCGACATTGAAGAGCGAGAAGACGATAGAAACGTGAACTCTCGAAAGCGCTCCCACATTGAAGGAGACGCATCTGGCCTGCGACAATGCGCACACAATTGCCACCTACGACTTGAGGGGAGAACCGCGTGACTCAGCTTTTGGCCGGCCGAATGGCCATCAAAGCCCAACAGATACACCCTGGGCAGGGATTTGCGGCCGAGGTGAAGACCGGCCAGTATCTTCAAATCACGACCGTGAGCGGCAAGCAAGTCGCCGATTTCGTGGCCTTCAGCGCCGACGATTCAGCCGAGCACCTTGCAACCAGCGTCACCCGGTCGATGAACAATTCCCTTATGTTGCAAGAGGGGATGAAGCTCTATTCCAACCGTCGCAATCCGATGTTCGCGCTGATCGAGGACCGCGTTGGTCGCCACGATATGCTCTTCGCCGCCTGCGATCCGCGCCGCTACAAGGATGACTACGGACTCGAAGGACACGCGAATTGCCGAGAGGCGCTAACTGAAGCGCTGAGTACATACGAGATCGGGTACGATCAAATCCCTGATCCAGTCAACTGGTTCATGAACGTCGCCATTGTCGAACGGGGGGCGCTCGAACTCCGGGAATCACTCGCTGAGCGAAGCGACTATGTTCTGCTCGAAGCGCTAATGGACACGGTCATCGCTGTTTCCGCTTGCCCGCAAGATCAGAATGCAGTCAACAGTCACAATCCAACTGACATTCTCGTTCGCGTTTTCAAATAGTTGACGCAAATAGCGTGAAGGCGGACGCCGCGATCGCGGCGTCCGCCTTTATGTCCTCGCTGAACAATGCTCTAGAAGAGGATGATGAGCAGAATGATGATCAGGATCAGTGCAAGCAATCCACCACCGATGTACATCCACTCCTCCTTTCAATGTCGACGCAATTAGCTATATCTCTCGGGAAGAGCTTCATATCTGCCAATTGAGTCCACTTCTCTTCCGAGGTCTCATTACGCACGGAATATGCCAACCGCAATTTGACTTTAAAACGCAAAGTATTATGTCTGCTAGTTGGCTCCAAGTCGGCTGCTTAGAAACCTAGCCGTCGAGTTTCCAGAAGCGCTCGGCATGGGCGCCATTTCCGGTGGCCGTAGCGTATTCCTTCATAGTCGCGTCGATTTCTCCTCGTGAATGACCTCGATCAACGTACCCAAAGATGACCGCGAGTTGCGACGGATACGCCATAATTGCAGCGATTTTCGTGTCCCAAACGGCACTCACATCGACGACCGCACACACGGTGAACGTCTCACCAACTTCTGCGAGTCGCATCTCTCGTACGCCGTCTCGAAGCGCGTACGGAAGATCTTCATAGAACCAGACTTCCCAACCGTTGCGGGCAACCTCGACGCCAGCCTTATATGCAATCTGATGGTCGACATGATTTCCGATTGCGAGCGGGAAATAGACTCGTGTGTTTCGGTCGGGAACTCTGCTTAGGCCGAGCCAATCGACAATCGCAATTGGCAACTTCGCATCATCGACTCCTGGTGTCCCGAACAACAAATCGTTACTGGTGTATTGCGCGCCTCGATAGATCGCATCGTGAAACGGTGCAAACGCGTCGCGAGTACCGAGCGTTGCCGAGGCCGCGGCTTCCTCGCGCCTTCGGCCTAGGATGACCTCGTGAGTCGCCATTCCCCATTGTTGATGCATTTCCTCCGCAAACGCGGTGAGTGATTGGTCAGGTTCTGGCTCCGAGCCAAAGAGGAGTTCAATGACCGGGTCGCGCTTTTGCTGTGCGACAAGGGCAGCGGTCCCCCCGACCGACAACGCAATATCGTCGTAATGCGGAGAGACGAATATGTGGCGCGCGGGTCGTACGACTTCCTCTAGAGGCGTGAGCACTTCGGTCACTGAACTCCCTCTCCACTTGCGCTGTACCTGAATATCGAACGCGCTGATCTCCAACTCGCCGCGTCACGCGACGCTGGTCGAGATACTCCAAAGTGGCCTGAGCGTACTTGCGGCTTGTCGTGAAGTGATCGCGGAACTTAGCGAGCGTGATGCTCCCTTCTCTATCGATCAATGCCAGCACGTCATGTTCAACGGTTGCATAGGTCGACGGCGTGTAGACGATATCGTCGGCGATTCGAACTATCTCACCCAAATCGGCAAGCGCGCCGAGAGTCTCGCCATCGACACCAAAGTCCCCCGGCGCGGGAGGCAAATATGGGAATTGTGCAAGCACGGCCAAATATCGATCGGCTGCCGCGCGGCGGGTTGAATCAAGAGCGATCGAAAAGCTGGAAAGACGAATGGTTGCTCCATCGTTGCCGATTGTTCCTTCGTGGGCAGCTGCTGCCACGACTGCGTCGAACAGACGCGGTGGGCCATTCAGTCGTAGACGGCGCCGCAATTCTTCGGCCGGCATACCGCGACGTAGGGGCTGACCTCGATGAAATTCGCCAAGCAGCGAAACGAGATTTCCCGTGATATCAGCCCATGTTGTCATTGCGACAACAAAATCGCCGGCTCGTTAGCTCACCCATGCGATCACCGATGAGGGGCCGCACGTCTCCTTCGGCGATGAGGTCCGTGAGGGCCGCATTCACTTGCTCTTCGCTCAGTCCAC
Source organism: uncultured Chloroflexia bacterium (assembly GCA_963737985.1). Lineage (GTDB taxonomy): Bacteria > Chloroflexota > Chloroflexia > Thermomicrobiales > UBA6265 > CAVTUU01. The sequence continues at coordinate 682,788 of CAVTUU010000009.1, forward strand.
TAGGCAGCTCTGATCGGAGCGCGCGCAATTCGATCGGTCCCGTTTCGAGCATTTGCAAGACGATTTCGTCCGGGCTCCCCGCCGCAAGCGTTTCAAGTGACCCAATCACTTCGCTGCGGAATCGTTTGTGGCGCTTTGGATCGGCGTCGATGATCTCGCCGCCGCCGATCGTGATACTTGGGGAGGCGCGCCTCACGATAAATCGGTCGCCTTTGAGCGCCGCGACCTGGTCGCGAAAGCGAAACTGCACCCAAGACATCTCACCAGGCTCGATCCGGTCGCAATCAAGCAACGTGATTCGCGCGGGAATTTCGGCCGCGCCGACGAAGAAATCGACTCGGTCGTTTTGTTCCAGCGAAACAGGAGATGAAGGCAACAGACGTAGTCGCCCGTCAACGCGATGAGTGGGCTTCAGCGCACCGGGCAAGGCAAGGACATCGCCTCGTTGCAAGTCTTCAACTGCGAGACCGGCGACATTCACCGCGACTCGAGAACCAGGCGAGGTTCGACTGACCTTTTTGTTGTGCGATTGAAGTCCGCGCACCCGAGTCGGAAGTTCGTTTGGATAAACCCGCAACTCTTGTCCAAGTTCCAAGTCGCCGCCGAGGAGTGTTCCAGTCACCACCGTGCCGAACCCAGTAACCGAAAAGACGCGATCGATCGGCAACCTCGGACGCCTCCCAGCGGGCCAGGACGGCGCCGAACTCAGTGTCGCGTCGAGTGTTCGCTTCAGATCGTCAAGTCCGACTCTGGATTGCGCCGAGACGGGTACGATTGGCGCGCTTTCGAGCGCGGTGCCGATTAAACGCTCGCGAACTTCTTCCCCGATCAGATCGAGCCAATCTTTATCGACAAGATCGATTTTGGAGAGCACGACGACACCGAGCGGAATCTGGAGCAGATCGATGATGGCCAGGTGCTCGTCAGTTTGCGGCATCGGTCCTTCGTCCGCGGCAATGACAAGCATGGCGAGATCGATTCCGCCCACGCCGGCCAGCATGTTCTTGATGAATCGCTCGTGACCGGGGACATCGACGATGCTCACTTGGCGGTCACTTGGCAGAGTTAGCCATGCAAACCCAAGATCGATCGTCATCGATCTTGCCTTCTCTTCCGCAAGGCGATCTGGATCAATCCCCGTGAGCGCCTGAACGAGTGTCGATTTGCCATGATCGACATGACCCGCCGTGCCAACGACGAATGATCGGTCGGGATGATTCACAGTTCGATCTATCTTTCGGATTCCATCTTGCAAAGTCCAAGCACGGTTTCTGAAAACTGCCGTCGTTCTGCCTCTAGCAAAAGTGTACCGAGGATCGCCCGGTCGCGGACTCGATCAACCAAAAGCACGAAGGCAGTCAAAAGACTGCCCTCGAAATTGCTCGAAATGGCACCGACGCCTACGCGACTAACCCAACCTCTTCGATAATTGTCAGCGGAGCATTAATTTCCCCCGAGAGCGCCGCGTGGAGTGCGATTGCCTGCCGGTTGATTGCGGCGAGCTCGGCCGGCGTGATCGTTTGCGAGCCATCGCAAAGTGCGCTGTCGGGCTGCGGATGCACTTCGATGATGAGTCCGTCCGCGCCAGCCGCGAGACCGGCCAGCGCCATCCGTCCCACGATCGATCGCCGGCCCGTGCCATGGCTCGGATCCACAATGACCGGTAAATGACTTAGATCTTTGGCAATCGGCACGGAGTTCAGGTCTAATGAGAATCGGGTCGCGGGGTCGAAGCTGCGAATTCCGCGCTCACAGAGCACGACGTCCGGATTGCCGCCGGCAAGCACATATTCGGCACTCATTAACCACTCTTCAATCGTCGCCGAGAACCCACGCTTGAGCAGAACCGGCTTGTTCGCCTTGCCGGCTCTGCGAAGCAATGGAAAATTCGCCATATTGCGCGCGCCTATTTGAATCATGTCCGCATATTCAGCAACCAATTCAACTTGATCCGGTTCTAGAACTTCTGTCACGACCGGAAGACCGGTTTCTTCCCGGGCGGCAGCCAAGTACTTCAGACCTTCCTCACCCAGCCCCTGGAACGAGTACGGCGAGGTGCGTGGCTTGAAGGCGCCTCCGCGAAGAATCTCGGCGCCCGCTGCCTTGACCGCTTCAGCAGTCTTGATCAGCGCTTCGCGTCCTTCGACAACACATGGGCCGGCCATGATCACTGGCCGGCCCGCGCCGATGTCTACGTTTCCAACAGTGACGATGCTGGACGATCGATGTTCTCTGCTCGCCAGCATGTAAGGTTTGTGGGTTTGATGAACGGCGGTGATCCCGGGCAAGGTCAGCGAATCGGTTGGCAATGTGCCGTCTATCCCCACGACCGCGCCGCCACGACCATCGGGCATCGATCTGGCGACCAGTCCGAGCCCGCCCGCGGTGGCGGTAATAGTGGCAAGTGTCGATTGCGGAGCATCGGCAGACAGTGTGACGATCATCGATTTGTTCTCCTCGGTTGGCGGGTCACCGCATCTCAGACAAACAAAAAACCGAGGCTTCTTGGCCTCGGTCCCCCGGCGTTGCTGGTTTCTGTGTCTGGACGATCTATCGCATACGCGTCTCACGTCCCACCAGCGACGCCGGAGGTTGGTAGGTAAAGGAGAACCAATACGCGTAGGACCACGACGATTTCGCCGTCATCCTCGCCATTCGTTCAACTTGTCCGCGTGCCATCGATATGTCCATGGCGAATACGCTACCGGCTGATCGACCGACTGTCAAGGTCACTGCGGTAAACTGCCGCCTGAAATGCAGCAGAATATGAGTCAAAACAACATGCTCAACAATCAATCATCCGGCCAACCCATGAGCTTGACAGTCAATCCGCGACTCGACGCCGCGCTTCATTCCGGCTGGGAAGCATGGGAGGAAACGGCGCGGGCGACGGGTGTTCCCGGGGTGCTGAACTGGCTCAAAGCGCGTCTCGAGCTTCCGCCAGATGGTGGCGATATGTCAGGTCTTCTCACAGATCTGTTGGCTGAAGTCGATCCTGAGGATCGGACGATCGCCCGCGTGGAATTGGCCGAACTCCTTCAAGGTGAAGACGACCCACTTTCTGAGACCTTGTGGGAAGGCGTGCTCGCCTACGGTCTCGATACGTCGGAATGCGATTACATCTTCGAGGCGAGCTCCCACCTTGCCGCGATCGCCGAGGAATATGCGGATCCGCTAGCTGCTGCTGAATACTTCATAGACTTTCTCAACTGGCGGCGGCAACCAGAACATCACAGTGAGAGTGAACAGGTCGAAGTGGCGTTCGAAGAGATCATTCGTCTTGCTGAGCTCGATGGCGATCGACGAACTGTTGCACTCTACTCAAATCGCCAAGCCCAATTCAACCGCCTTTATGAAGCTGACGACGAATCCGCCGCGACCGGTGAATGGGATTCCCATCCTGAGCCATACACGTCATGGGAATAAACTGAGTTAATCCTGTAATAAATGTGAATAGTTGCTGGTGGCACTCACTGTGCGAATCATTTTCTGATACGCTGCCGCCGCATGGCCAGCCGTGGCTTTGACCTCGTCCTACTGATTGTGTTGGACGTAGGTGCGGCAAAAATCTCGAAACGAGGAGGGATTCGAAACCATGGCATTTGAGCTTCCACCGCTCCCCTATGACTACGCGGCGCTGGAGCCGAACATCGATACCCAAACGATGCAAATTCATCACGATAAGCACCACGCTACATACGTCACGAACCTGAACAACGCGATTGCCGGCGTTTCCGACCTCGAGTCAATGAGCGCCGAAGAACTCATTAAGAATCTCGACCGCGTTCCGGAAGACAAGCGAACCGCAGTCCGCAACAACGGCGGCGGTCATGTCAATCACACGATGTTTTGGGAAATCATGGGTCCGAGTGGCGGCGGTGAGCCGTCAGGAGAATTCGGGGCCGCGGTCACCAAGGCGTTCGGCAGCCTCGACGCTCTGAAAGACGCCGTGAACAAGGCTGGCGCTGGCCGCTTTGGCAGCGGTTGGGCATGGGTCGTTGTCGGTAGCGATGGCAACCTCTCAGTCACCAGCACCCCGAATCAAGACAATCCGCTTATGGACGGCAGCGGCATTCCGGTTCTCGGCGTCGATGTCTGGGAGCACGCATACTACCTGAAGTATCAAAACCGCCGGCCAGATTATCTCGCTGCGTGGTGGAACACCGTCAATTGGGGCGAGGTTAACAAACGATATCTCGCTGCTGGCGGGAAATAGTTCTTTCCCTCAACCCCTGACCCCTTCTCCCGTGCGCGGGAGAAGGGGAACCCTCTGCACGATTCGTATCAATTAACCACCTTCTTGGCAACCGGTGCCTCTCCCGTGCGCGGGAGAGGGAGGGCCGGGTGAAGGATCCTCCGATCACCGTCTCCGAAAGTGACGCCATGGGCCTTTGCGCTCTTGGCCGTCGGACATCGAACTTCGTTCAGCGGGAATTGCGGCGGCATCGACCAGTGGTTGAAGCACGCTGATCAATTCCGCCAGGCGTTTGGCGGTTCGCTCAGTTTGAAAATCGGTGAGCTTCCCGAGCGGCAAGATTTCAAAGAGATGGCCCCAGCTTGTTGTCCAACGCTCGAGCTCGATCGTCGGACCGAGCTCATGTTTCAGCTCGACGATCAATTGATCGAAATAGGCGAGATAGGCCGCGGTGCTGATCGGTCCATCTTCAAAATGCAATCCAAGTTCAGTCTGTGATCGGTTTGAGCTTGTCCAGACCTCGTAGTGGACTCGTTCGTTGTCGTAGTAGATCTTGACTAGTTGCGACATCGATTTGAACCGAAACTCTGCCAATTCACCCGGCAATTCATGGCGAAGATGTTCGACAACTCCCGCGAGAAATTCTTGCCGCCGTAGAGCTGCGCCTCGGTTCTCAAATGCCGATTGTGAATCCGCGGACAGCGAATCCTGATCGGCAGAGACGTCCATGCCTCTTTTCGAATGTGATCTTTGGGGGATAGTCCTTGATTGTCCCATCGATACGATAGAAACAAGTCCGAACCACTCGGGAACGTGGATCGGCTCAAGTTCCTCTCTCTCCTCTCCTAGGGCCGCCCTCGCCCGGCGGCCCGCCCCACTTTCTAGATACCTTGATTCTTCCTCATCACATAACAAGCCGAGATAGCGCGTAGCAACTAGCGACAATTCCGAGCATTAGTGCCATAATCAACATACTGACAAGGAGCCATGCTAATCCATGGCCCAAACAGCCATCGAAACGTTGCTGGTCGCTTTTTGAAAAGTCATCGTTACCCACACAGGTTCCCCACGCGCTTGTTCCGTCTGAATCAAACTCTACCGAACGCATACATCGAACATTGAGTGAAGCACCGCGTTTTCAAACTGATTGCAAGGATATTGCGTAAAACATAATGACGGAGCAACCGTCGACATTGAACGGAGACACCAATGGTTCGATCACAGAGTCGAAAGTCATTCACAGATAATCTGCAAGCAATCATTGCGCTACTGCTCGGGAAGAAGCTTCAGCCAGCACCTGTTCCAGTTCGCGTCTCATCTCGGCGCCCCACCAAACATCCATAACTCACTTCCACTCCTCTTCAGGGATCCACATGGCGGTGCCAGCCGACGGACAAGAAGGTCCGCTGGCGCCTGGTGGTCGAAAAGACGTTGGACGCCGCCGCATCTGGCGGCGTCTACGTGCTCCGAGTCATCACTCCCCTGTACATCGAACTACTTGACGAATTGACGCGCGCGGGTGAGCATGCGCAGTCATTCACGATGCATTGTTGTAATATTCACGAATCACGAAACTGCCAGGTAGAGTTCGACGGCAACAGTATGTGGAGTCGCGCGAATTGCGACCCACTTGAGGAAACGGCGGTCCTTGCTAAGCGCACCCGCGTTTGGCGGCTAGGCACGCCGGCTGGGACGAGTGCACCCATGATCCGGGAATCGATTGACTGACCTCGCCGGGAGACCGGGGGTCCAGCGTTGGGGAGGCGTGCGCATACGATGGAAGGTTCCGTACCAACCGAGAACAGATTTACGCTCGGCGTGCCAAAAGAGCGAGAGGAGGGTGAGCGCCGTGTCGCCCTCATTCCTGATGCCGCGAAGAAGTACGCCGCGGCCGGATTGATAGTCCTGGTCGAATCAGGAGCAGGAGAAGGATCCTTTTTCTCAGACGCGGCCTACGAAGAGGCCGGAGCGACCATCGCTCCAACTGCGCGCGATGTTTTCAGCCAATCCGATCTCATCCTTAAAGTGCAACGCCCGACCCCCGACGAAATCAATCAGATGAAATCCGGCGCGAGTCTCGTCGCGTTTTTGTCCCCGATGACGTCTCCCGATCTTGTCAACCAGCTCCTTGACCGCAACCTGACCAGCTTTAGCATGGACGCCATCCCGCGCACGACGCGCGCGCAATCGATGGATGCCCTCTCCTCGATGGCGACGGTCGCTGGTTACAAGGCCGTTCTGCTCGCCTCGGATCATCTGGCGAAGTTCTTTCCACTTCTCATGACCGCCGCCGGCACGATCCCGCCCGCTAAAGTGCTGGTCATCGGCGCGGGCGTTGCCGGATTGCAGGCAATCGCGACCGCGCGCAGGCTCGGCGCAGTCGTTGAAGCGTATGACACGCGGCCGGTCGTGAAAGAACAGGTCGAGAGTCTCGGTGCCAAGTTCGTCGAAATCGATACCGGCGCTTCCGACACCCAGGATTCTGGCGGATACGCGAAAGAAGCGACTGCCGACGTCATCCGCCGGCAACAAGAGGTGCTCGCCGAAAGAGCGTCCAGGTCCGATGCGGTCATCACCACGGCCGCAGTGCCTGGTCGTCCAGCTCCGCGCTTGATCTCAGAAGAAACCGTCAAGAATATGGCGCATGGCTCGGTCATCGTCGACCTCGCTGCCGAAACGGGGGGAAATTGCGAGCTCACTGTTCGCGGTGAAACCGTTGAACGACACGGCGTCACGATCATCGGGATGCTGAACCTGCCGAGCACCATCCCGGTCCACGCCAGCCAGATGTACAGCAAAAATATTCAGAATTTGCTGGCGCTGATGATCGACGCCAACGGTGTCTACTCGATTGATCTCGATGACGACATCGTCCGCGGCACGATCATCACGCACGAGGGCGCGCTTCTACACGAAGGCACAAAAGCGCGAATGCAACCGGCGCCGGCGCCGGAGCCGGAGCCGACTCCATCGCCCGCGCCCGAACCGCCTACTCCGCCGTCGCCACCACCGACAGATTCGGTCTCGACCGCAGTCGCGGCGATGGCCAGTCAGAACGAACCGTTTCAACAGCCCTCCGAAGATTCAGAACCTGCTGGCAACGAGCAACTAGAGGATGCGGTGACTCCGGAACCAATGGAAAAGGCAACCTCAACGTCTGCGGCCGAGCCGCCAATGAATTCAACTGTTTCAAGCGAAAACGTTTCCGAGTCTTCCCATTCCGAGGACCCTTCTGAGGGGTCCGGAGCGGAAAGTTCGGGTGGTCCGAACGATTTGAGTGCCGGAGGAGGAGATTAAGCAAACGATCGCCAAGTTACGGAATTCCAGATTGGAAGGGAGTCGCAGCGTGTTCGATTCGAACGTGGTCGGGAGGAAGTGCTGATGGACTCAGGTGTCATGGCGGGCGCCTATATCTTTTTGCTTGCAATCTTTCTTGGGGTCGAGCTCATTGGCCGCGTGCCGTCTACCCTGCATACGCCGCTGATGTCAGGCACGAATGCGATCCACGGCATCGTGTTGTTGGGTGGAATGATCATCCTCGGAGAGTCGGATCACTGGTGGCTCACGATCATCGGGTTCCTCGCCGTAGTGTTGGGCGCGGCGAATGTATTCGGTGGATTTGTCGTGACCGACCGAATGCTCCAGATGTTCAAACGCAGACCGACAGCTGGGGCGGAGCAGAAGAAATGATTGACAACTGGCGAGATGCTATTGTCGACCTGAGCTATTTTGGGGCCTCGATCTGCTTTATCGTCGGTCTGAAGTTCCTTAGCATGCCAGCCCGTGCCCGGCGCGGCAATCAGATCGCCGCCGCCGGTATGGCTGTCGCGATCATCGCGACGTTCATCAGTCGAGAAATCAATCAAAATTACATCTTCATCATCATCGCGATGATCATCGGCGCAGCGGCGTCAACATACGTCGCGCGCGAAGTCAAGATGACCGCGATGCCGCAGATGGTCGCCATCTTCAATGGCATGGGCGGTGCGACCGCCGCGCTCGTGTCAGTGGGAGAGTTCAGCAACAGTTCGAACATAGGACACAGCGAAGCGCTATCGATTGTTCTCGGTACGCTGATTGGCTCGATCTCATTCACTGGAAGCATGATTGCGTTCCTGAAATTGCAAGAAAAGCTCTCCGGGCGCCCGATTACCTTTCCGAACCAAAAGCTCTATAACGGCCTATTGTTCGGCGCAATCGTGATTCTCGGGTTGTTCGCGGTCATTCTCGGAGATGGATTCACCGCCAAATTCTTTGTTTGGGTGATCTTCTTTGCTGCGCTTGCTCTCGGCGCAATGCTCGTGTTGCCGATCGGCGGCGCGGACATGCCGGTCGTCATTGCGATTCTGAACTCGCTGACTGGTCTGGCCGCTGCTTTGACTGGTCTCGTTCTCGACAATCAAGCGCTTGTTATCGCCGGCGCTCTCGTTGGCGCCTCAGGTTCATATCTCACGCTGCTCATGGCGCGAGCAATGAATCGCCCGGTGACCAATGTGCTCTTCGGGGCATTTGGAGCGGTAACAACCTCCGCCGGCGCAGGCGCCGGAACGGGCGAGGAGCTTCCAGTTCGGGAAACGACACCGGAGGACGCAGCTGTTCAACTCGCCTATGCCGAGCGGGTAATCATCGTTCCTGGATATGGATTGGCGGTCGCCCAAGCACAGCACGCGGTGCGTGAGCTGGCCGACATTCTGGAGGATCGCGGGGTCAACGTTCGGTATGCGATTCATCCCGTGGCCGGGCGGATGCCCGGACACATGAACGTCCTTTTGGCCGAAGCCAACGTGCCGTACGACGATCTTTATGAGATGGAGCAGATCAACGATGATTTCGCCTCGACCGATGTTTCGCTCGTTATCGGCGCGAATGACGTGACGAATCCGGCGGCGAGAAATGACAAAACCAGCCCGATTTACGGTATGCCGATTCTAAACGTCGATCAATCGCACAGCGTGATCGTCCTCAAGCGCAGCATGAAGTCGGGGTTCGCTGGGATCGAGAATGAGCTCTTCTACGACCCGAAAACCTCGATGCTCTTCGGAGATGCGAAAGATTCTCTTTCGAAACTCACGACCGCCGTAAAGGCCGCGTAAATCCTGCGCACCAAGATTGTCGCCGGGCCCAAAACGGAGCGGAGCCCGGCGATTTTCTGTTGATATCAGCGTATGATTTCCCGGCAAATCTTCGTCAGGAGGTGATCGCTTCATGGATTCGGAATCGAGCGCGCAACAAGACCGGATCACCGCGGAAGAAGCCAATCGCCTGATTGAACCTGGATGGATTCACCTTCTCGCTCTTGTTGACAGCATCCCCGAAGATCGAGCAAAAGAACCGGGCGTTGTCGGCGATTGGTCGATAGACATCCTCATGGGCCACATTGCGTTTTGGGAGCGAAATGCGACGAGGGTCATGCGCATGGAGATGGCATCAGAGGTCATTGAACCTATCGACCCTGACCCGCTAAACGCCGAATCCGCCGAGGAAGATCGGAAGCGATCTCACGCTGATCTTCGCAAATCGCTCATAAGCGATCACAAACTGATGCTCGCTATGCTCGATGACGCGAAGCTCGTGGGCCGTGAGCGGTTGGGCGGTGACACCTGGGATCATTACCCCGAGCACATCGCGCAAATTGAAGCCTGGCGAACGGCACAAGGAATATAGAGCGCCCATCTCGCGAGAAACGGTACCGGTATGACCCGCGCCCAACGAATCGTCATACTCCTCGCGATCCTGATTGCGGTTGCGGTTGTCATTGTCCTCTTCTTGCCAAGCAACGACGAAAATAACCCAACCGCCACGAGCGCTCCACGACCAATTGCCACGTCGACTCTGGTCGTTGCCCAGGCGACGAAGGCGCCCGTCGGCACGCTGGAACCTGGAGCGACCGGACTTTTCGTCGAACCTGACGACGGGCGCGCGCCCGTTCTCGACGAAATCGCCGCCGCCAGGAAATCGATCACTCTACAGATCTATTTGATCAGCGACCGGGAAGTTATTGATGCGATCAAAGATGCTCATAAACGAGGGGTCGATGTTCGGATTTTGCTCGAAGAACACCCCTTCGGCGGAAGTGGCAATCAGCCCGGGATCTACAATGAATTTAAAGGCGCCGGCATCAACATCAGGTGGAGCAATCCCGTCTTTACATTCAGCCATATCAAGACCTTCGTTATCGACAATCAAGTCGCGCTCATCATGAATCTGAACTTAAGCAAGTCGTCGTTTACGCGAAACCGCGAGTTCGGGATCATCACGACCGACCCAGCGGCCGTTCAAACCGCCGCCCAGATCTTCGAATCTGACTGGACTCGTTCGGAGGAGCCCGATCCGGGACCGCTCGTTGTCAGTCCTACAAATAGCCGGACCGAACTGTTAGGGCTTATCAACGGAGCGACCAAGAGCATCGACATTTATGCCGAAGTCATGCGCGACCGCGACGTGATGGACGCTCTCTTCGCGGCGAGGAAGCGGGGCGTTGCTATTCGCTTGATCATGACCGATGACAGCGTTGACGGCGATCAAGAGCGGCAAGAGCTCGCCGACGCCGGCGTTCAAGTCGGAATCGCGAAGGGCCTCTATATTCACGCAAAAATGGTCCTCGCCGACAACCAGCGGGCATTCATCGGTTCCGAGAACTTCACCGCGACGTCACTCGACCAGAACCGCGAATTGGGGATCATCACCACCGAACCGACGGCAATTGCGCGGATCAATCAGGTCTTTGCGAAAGACTTCGCCGCAGCGAGGAAGCTCTCATGAGTCCACATTGGATCGTTGACCGCGATCGTATCGAAGCTGCGCTTCAGGAACATGGCTTCGACATCGACCCGTCAGATGCTTCGTTGCCTGAGGGTGGCGACAGCCTAAGCGCCCGAATGGATAAAGGTGACCACACTTTCGTCTTGAAAGTGGATGCCGGCGGCCGTCTGGTGATGACCGAGTCTGAAGTGTTGGATGATCGAGCCGGAGATCCTATCGTCATCGGAAACGTCAAACTCGCAGTCACCGAGCGCTCAACGCGTCGCCGTAGCTACAGAGGAACGTTGCGGGAAATCAGCCAACTTCGATCAATTCTCAAGGCGCTTTTAGACAAGGAAGGGGCCACTGAACCTCCTCTGGTTTGACCACAAGTGTCACGAAAAGTCGTCTGACACGAAAACTGCTCCAAAAATGACCGTCAAAACCTATTGACAAAGCGTCACTGTACGGTTAGAGTGTTCGTACAGTCCCGAGGAGCCCACGGCTCCCAATCACAAATCACCGGAACCAACAACGGCGGGCGAGGCTGCGGGGTCTTGTCCGGGACCGAGTTGACTTTCGGGTCGGTCAGCAAAGGCGCACGCGTTGCGGGGCGACGTGCGACAGCGCGGGACGACATGAGGCAGGTTGGGCAACGTTGGTTCGTCGGGACCGTTCTTTTAGTCGCCACCGCCGCCTTCGTCCTGTCAAAACGCCAATCTCCTCAGTTTCACACCCCATCCAACTCGATAAAATCCTCACGCTTTTTTCCTTCCGAACGAAGGCGGCGCGGCGCTCACTTTCACGGATTGAATTGGTCACTTCGGCTCCACTAACGTTCAATCCCTCACGGTACCGGTCGAAATCCCACCCTCGTCGTAGAGACGAATGGTGTGCACTCGTGCGGAAATATGAGGGCAATCCAATCTTCAATTGCTTCGGAGAACTGTGGGGCGATCACCGCGTGCAGATATCCGCAACTCAATAGCGAGGAGCCGCGACAGAATGCCAAACCCGAACCGACCGCAACCGGTCGTTACCGGATGGATTCTCGAGATCGGCGATGCCGAGGTCTTCGTCGAACAATGCCTGGATTGGTTAGTCCGACCGGGCCGGAAGAGTGCAAAGAGCGGTGGGATGCCCTTGAAGAGATCTACAGGAGCCTTACGGACCAGACTCTGCCTGAAGTCATGTCGCCAAAGGAGCGACGGCGGATTGATGTGATCATCAAATTTCCCGACGGAACTCAACAATTTGTCGAGGTCGATGAGCGTCAACACTTCAATCCATGGCGAGCGATCACGCTTGACCACTACCCAACTAACGCAAAACTCGGCTTTCCCAAGGATCTCTGGCAACCGCGAGCTCTGACCACACCCGCGATCTTTGGAGGGAAGTGGGCCAGACCTCGCCCTCCCCTCTTCCCGAAGCACGGAGGCCGGCACCAACAGCGGGCATTTCGCGACTCGATCGCGGATCTCCTGTCTCCCCTCTATGGACTTCGCCCGACGATCCGAATTTCCGACCTGGAAGTCGCCACCTGGCAAAGCTCTTCAAATCCAATCAAGAGCTTTTCTGTTGAGTTAATCACCCGCGGAGTGCCACGAGATTACGTCAGACTTGGCGGCTAGTCCCAGGCCATTTGTTCATCGCGGGTGAGTAGCCAACCACGATTGGAAGTTCGGGCGGCAAGTACTCGGGGCGCAACAAATACGCAGTCAATCGCACGTGACCTTCGAGAATAGTCAGTGGCGATCCTTGATGGCCGCCAACTAAAATCGGTTCTGGTAGCTTTACTCCCGCCGCGATCTGGTCGGCGACGTGCCAAAAGCCGCTATTGCTCACCCCGAAAATCTCGATCCCTTGCTTGATCCGCTCCACCGCATCAACGACCAATCGTGTTCCACCCGAAAGCTCGTTCCAATAGTCGTAGTCAATGTATCGAACTTCGGACAACTCCTCGCGCTGAGCAAGAGCGCGATGCCACTGCACATCTTCGGGGAAGCCGGTGAACACATTAGCGTCCCGGCCGTAGCCACGGTATCCCGCTAGGATTTTCCGGCGCAGGCCGTTTTCGAAGGTATCTGTCAGGTCTGGATCGTCGACTAGCGCCCTGCCCAAAGCTTCTCTGGCCAGCAAATCTCGGATCACCCGTCCATACCGAGGCGACTCGATTTCTCCTCGCAGAAAGACGGCGACCATTTCGTCTTCACTTATCCACTGCACGTGGCGCATTGAACTCGCCTGTTAGACCTTTCCGACAACAAAACAACAATCGTTAAATAACATTTTTGAGCATCTATTCACGTTTTCAATAGGGGATCATGCCATTGGAGGCACGGTGTGTGCGTTCCTCCGCGTCTTTAAGGCAACTTCATGATTCATCTGTCCTCGGGTTCGATTTCATCTTATTTGAATCCAAGCCCCCTAAGTTAAAAACAGAGTCGATGAGTTGCCGGAGGGTACACCGTTGGAGATCGCACGATTGCACCACGCTACACTCGCGGGAGGACCTAATTTCGCCCCGGGTCCCTGGCCGAGCGAAAATTCAAACGAGAGAAATGCGCAGAACAATCACTTGTTCACGCTCGCTATCAGTGTCAACTTCGGATTCTGGATCATCGCACTGTTGCATGAATGGTTCGTTCGAGGGCTGTTCGTTGTCGTCGGTGGTGATTGGGCTAGATTTTGGGGAGCTTCACGGGCGTTTGAATCAGTAAAACCAGCAGCCGCTTACCGTCTTCCTGACATCGCGTCATTTATGCAACCGCTCGTCCGGTACGCGCGACCCGGCAGCCCAGGAATACGCGTCGGACCCGCGCCGTATCCACCAATCTTCATGAAGCTGTTCGACGTATTCACCGAACCCTCGCCACCGGTCGGCTTTCTTCTCTGGACCGGATTCAACGTACTCCTCGCCGCGTTCGTCGCGCGGCGCTTGGCCGGACAATTCCAAACCAATTCGCCTTGGGCGGTGACCCTTTTGTTCGTCGCCTCATTTCCACTGATGATGGCGCTCGTTGCCGGCCAAGTGGTCGTGCTCTTGCTGGTCTGCGTTTTCTCAGCGGTAGACGACTTCGAGCGCGGTCGCGAATTTCGAGCTGGTATTTGGACAGGATTGCTGATTCTTAAACCCCAGTACGCAATCGGACTTGTCCTGATCTATATCATCAAACGACGGGTTGTGGCTGCGTCTGGATTCGCTGTTGGCGCGGCCGCGATAGTCCTCGGATCACTCGTCGTGGGCGGACTGAGCGGACTTGTCGCCTACGTCCGCATGCTGATGACCTCTTATCCATCGCTCACGGGTGGTACCGGAATTGATCCAAACGGCATGATCGGCTGGCGGGAGCTCGTCTTAAACCTTTTCCCGCATCTTACGGTCGGACGGAGCCTCGTGCTCGTCGCGACCTTGTCACTTCTGACCCTTGCGCTTCTGCCGCTGATCTGGCGCGGTGAGTGGAATCCATATGATCCGCGCTTCACTACTCAACTGACGGCAACCTTCGCCGCAACGCTACTCGTGGCGTATCACAGCCAGCCCCACGGCGCAGCGCTGCTCCTGGTGCCCGGTGGTTTGGTGGTCGCGAGAAGGGGCGCTACGCCGGCCATCCGAAAACTACTCGTTGGCTCAGTCGTTGTCGCCCCTCTCTTAGGTGCAATTTCGGCCTTTACACTCGGGAATTTATCGCTCGTTGGCTTGGCGACAAGTGGAGTACTTATCGCCTTGCTGATCATGATCGCGTATTCAGAGCTTTCAAATAGAAGTGGGACTGGTCTGACGATTGCTCTCCCACGACGCGTTCAAACTCGATCCGTCTGAGGCACCGCCACACGCTAATCATTTTTCGCAATGAGACTTGTAGCCGCGACGCGTTGACGGACCACCCCGTTAACCAAACCGTTGGTTACACCGATCTTGAAAGCAATGATTGGGTTGTTTACCGCTTCAATCGCCAATCGCTACGGCGCCAAAAGGCCGTAATCGCGCAAGAGTTGCTTCAGTTCATTGACTTCGGCTTCGAGCGCGGCCAGCGTTGCGCCACTTGTATTGGCATTCGCCCGGCGTTGAGCAACGGGATCGGCTCCGAAAAAGCCAAGTCTGGTTCCATCATGGCTGAGCGTGCCGCCGATTTCAGCGTCTCCTTGCACTTGAAGGTCGTTGAACCATGGTCGAAACATGATCCACGCGATGTCGAGTGGACCTTTGCCGCCATTTGCGACCTGCTGTGCTACCAGATGCAGCTCTGTGTTCACGCGGACTCCGGTAAGATCCAAATCGAAACTGAAGACTGTGAAGCCGGCGCCGATTTCCGCAGTCGTGTGGCCTCGTTCCGTTCCGCTCGGCGCGTGCACGATCCAGTCCTGTGTGCCCGCGGTCGCCAATCTTGCTTTAACGTAGACACGAACTTTGCCGGCTGGCAAGAACGCACCGACGCGGAAACCACTAAACCCGTTGAAATATCCATCCTGCGTTGACCAGTTACCGCCCGTTCCCAATATGCGCAAAACGACACGGAATTCGGTCGAAAGTTCAGGAATCCATGAAAAACCCTTATCCTCAGTCATACCTAGCGGAAGAATCGCACGCGGGTTCACGAGAAGATCGTCCCCAGAAACGAATAACGAACCCACGTGCCCGAGCAGTCCCGAGATACTGTCCCGGAGATGCCCAGGGCGACAGTCTGGCGTTGCCGCCTCCCGCCGGTGTGGAATGGCACGCAACGGCCCGGTGTGTCCGTTTATGAAAATTTGGTTGCCAACACCAAGGTCACTGATCGCATCGAAGCTGTATGTGCCGGTCGAGGCGCTGCCAAAGAGCTCAATCCGATTACGGTGTCCGGTGACCGTGAGCATCCGGGCCGGATTCCCGGATGGAAAGACGCCGAAGCAGCGCAAGTCGCAGTCGCTTGCCTCCCACGTCATCGGGGGCGTTCCGCTGACTGAAACGGCAGTCATCGTGATGTTGTAGCCCAACGCATCGCAAGTCAGCCCGGACGTCGCGGCGTCTTCGAGTTCGAGACAGGATATATTCATCGTATGGCAACCGCCGCCGCTCTCGGCGACGAATCCCATCATTTCCCAGGCGACATCCTGTCCCCCACCGTGCATCATCACGTTGCCAATGTCAGCGAAAGACCAGTTGACCATCCGCCAGTTGTTCTTGCAGCGGAGGAAGTGGATCGTGTCTATGTTGATGTGGTCGGACGCGAGGTGATTTGCAGTGATGTTGAGACTTGGCCAGTGGTCTCGCCAGCCATACTCGAGATAGCCGAACTCCATCTCCTGAATGTAGCTTTGGATTATTGTTGCCGCCTGGGAGTAAATGCCCGCTGATTTGTTCCGCCCGCCGACGATACGATTGAGGCCGATCAGCCCAACGTGGTCAAAGACCCAGGCGGTCATCCGAGGTGGGAACGGTTTTGCCATGTCGTTGAAGTCGGTCGCAAAGCAGGCATTGCCCACGCCGTCGCGGTTTGGAAATGAGGCGCTTGCGTCCACTGTATCGTCTAGCTCAAGTGTAAAGTCTCTCCAAACTCCTCTGCTCCGCGTGAACTGTCCAAACGTCGCATCGACGTGCAAGATATCTTTACCAGGCTTGCCTCTGAGCACGCACCGTTCCTGATGTGTGCCGATAATTGATTGCAGCCGGTAAGTAATTGTGTCGGTCAGGTAGGTGCCTGGCGGCAGGAACACAGCCCGTCCGCTCGTATCAGCATCGGCAAATGCGGCTGCAATCGCTTCCGTATCGTCGGCAACACCGTCTCCAACCGCACCGAAAGGCGACTCTTTTACATTGTTGTATTGGCGCGAAATGACATCTACTTGCTCGGGAGGGACATTGAGTTGTCCAGGCAATAGGAATCCGCCAAGTTGGCGTCGAGTGAACGATCGATCCATAGTTCCTCCCGTCCGCGGCGCCGTGCTTAGGCAAGTGCAAATCAGGATCAAAACTGCATCTCGGGTGGACCGCGCATTAACGAAGATCACAATTGATGATAGTGATCGCTTCGAAGTTGGTGGTGCTTGTCCAGAGTCTAAACGTTGCCTTGGCAACAATTGCCGGGGAAGAGAACGAGCTCGGAAATGTTTTGAAAGCGGCCGTTGTGCACTTGGATATCCCTGAAAGGTTCGCGGAATTTCGTGCGTGCTCAACTTGAAAATGAAGAAACCCGCGCCAGGGCGCGGGCTTTATCTCTTGTGGTAGCGCATAGGGGATTCGAACCCCTGATCTCCGCCTTGAGAGGGCGGTGTCCTAGGCCGCTAGACGAATGCGCCGAGCCTCTCAGAACCAGCCGCGAGTGTACCATCGCGTCTTTCATCGGGTCAAACAATGCTTAACGTCTGCGTAGAAACTAAGACCGGCTCTCGAATCCTGGATTTGAGCAGTCGTTAACGAATCGGAAGAGGAGCGCGAAACGAATGGGACAAGAAGTTCATGACCTGGTAGCACACAACACCTGGGCAACATCGCAAGTTTTGGAGTACTGCCGGGAACTTGATGAGACGACGTTGAACGCGACGGCGCCAGGCACGTATGGAACGATCATCGAGACGCTGCGGCATCTGATCGACGCCGAAGCATCGTATGTTTTTCGACTCACGGGTGCATGGTCCGCACCTTTGTGGCGCGGCGATTCTTCAGTTGGAACAGACGTGCTGAAGGACCGAGCTGCGCTACTGGCGACAACGTTGGACCATTATGTGGCGGGCGACTGGGATAGCGAACGGCTTGGTGAGGCGCGAGGTGACACTGGCGACGTCTTTGCTGTCCGGGCCGGAGTATTCCTCGCCCAAATCCTTCACCATGCAAGTGAGCACCGATCCCATGTCTGCACGATCCTCGGGACGCTGGGGTATGATCCGCCCGATGTCTCAGCCTGGGGCTACGCTCTCGCTTCGGGCCGCGAGTGGTTGACATCCACACCGGCGACCACCAACTAACGAAGCGATGAGCACTTGCTTCACTACTCGCTGAATTTGCTCTGGTGGGAAGCCAGGTCGACGTGGATGAGCCTGCACAACAAGCTTGCTCTGTGGGGCGATTATTGCGCGCCTTCATTGGACGTCAGTGCGCCGATTCTATGCGGCTTGATTTCTGCTCCCGACGCCTTGGCGATTCTCGAGGAAGCTTCGGCCAGGGTTTTGGATCGCATCAGTGTCGCAGCCCGGAAATACGGTGGGCGAGCAGTTCAACCATCACCGCTACCAAAAGCGTGATGATCCGGAACAGTTGAAATGCGATTGTTATTCCGTTCTGCATTGCCCGCCTCCGATGTCGTCGCTGCGATGACCCTAAAGTGATCGGCCGCGAAGCAACAAAACAATGATGACGATGAGCAATATGACAACGAGTGTGCCTACGCCGATATACATTTCAGACTCCTTCACACAACGACCGCCAAAGCGGCGGCCCCGTGCGGCAAATGCACGCTCCGTGCCACCCGAGCGTTAACAGACAGGTAACAAGGCGCCCTTGTCTGGACGTAGCCTGGTGGGATCGATTGTTTATCTATAGCTTGTGCACCGCGTCTGGCTCAGTCAATATTCCGGGACATGGCATTGAATGACCAAGTTCAATTGTGGTCGGAGTGAGACGTAAATGGCAGCGACATTGACGATTGGCGAACGACTGATCATTTCGGCGGCATTGGTGGGTTCGTGGCCGACGAAAGAGCAGAACCCGAATCTCCCAGTTACCGAGTCGGAAATTGCTCAATCGGCGCTTGAGTGCTGGCGAGCGGGCGCAGCGATCGTGCACATTCATGTGCGAGACGACGCTGGCAAGGTCACCTGCGATCCCGATAGATACGCCAAGGTTCGCGAGCTGATTGAGGCGAGCGGCAGCGACGTCATCGTCAACATGAGTACCGGTGGAGGCGCCGGCCAAACGACCGACGAAGAGCGAATGGCGCCGGTTAACCTCAAACCAGAAATCGCGTCGTTCGATTGCGGATCGCTGAATTTCGGTCAACGCGTGTTTATTAATTCCCCTCAATTTCTGGAAGAACTTGCAAGTCGCATGGAGCAGAATAAGGTTCTTCCCGAGATCGAGTGCTTTGAGCCTGGACACGTTCAAAATGCGCTTCGGTTGATCGACGCCGGAAAATTGAAGCCGCCGTTTTGGTTTCAGTTCGTGCTCGGCGTACGCGGCGGATCACCCGGCGACGTGAAGCAACTAATCCACCTCGTCGAAATGATCCCTGCGGGTTCACAGTGGTCGGTGTGCGGAATCGGCCGAGCTCAGCTTCCGCTAGGGATGGCGGCGATGGCGATGCGTGGCCATGTTCGGACTGGTCTCGAGGACAACATCTATTATTCCAAAGGCGTCCTGGCTTCGAGTAACGCGCAACTCGTCGAGCGATTGGTTAGGTTGGCCGGCGAGCTTGGTCGACCAGTAGCGACTCCCAGCGAGGCGCGTGAAATGCTTGGCCTTCAGCAGCGAGCGACCGCGTGAATCGACCGCGAGTTGTTGCTGCTCAAATTTCACATGAAACAAATGTTTTCAGTTCCGTGCCGACCGATCTTGAGGCGTTCAAAGCGTCAGGGATCGGATTTGGCAACGACATTCTTAAAGCCGAGCTTGGAACAAACTCCGCTTTTGGCGGATTCGGACCGGGCGCCGAACGCAATGGATTCGATCTGATTCCGATCGTTTCGGTTTGGGCTACTCCGTCGGGGATGGTGACTCGCGATGCCATCGAATTCCTGCTTGGAACGCTCATTCACGGCATCAAAGATGAGCTTGACATTGCGCCGCTTGGTGGAGTTTTGCTTGCGCTGCATGGGGCGATGGTCAGTGAAGTCGACGACGATGGAGACGCTTTCATCCTTGAAACCGTGCGCATGGCAGTCGGTCCAGATATTCCGATCGTCGGTTCGCTCGATCTTCATGCGAATATTTCGGAACGGATGGTTTCTGCTGCCGATCTCCTCATCGGCTACGACACCTATCCCCACGTCGACATGGCGGAACGCGCCGAGGAAGCATGCGATCTGCTCGCTCAAATCATTCGACACGAAGTGAACCCAACCAGTTCGTTAGTCAAACCGCCGATGTTGCCGACATCCCAAAACATGACGACCAACCGTGAACCGATGCGGTCGTTGATTGCCCGCGCCCACGACTATGAGCGTGGCCCTTCGGTGTTGAACGTTACCGTCGCCGGCGGATTTCCACCTTCCGATGTTCCCGAATCCGGATTCAGCATTCTCGTCACGACGAACGATGATCCTAGTCTCGCCAAGCGTTTGGCACATGAGCTTGCGAAAGAGGCGTGGGCGACGAAAGAGCTCTTCCTTGGCGGTGTCAGCACGTTTGATGAGGCGGCCGAATCAATTCGCCGCGCTCCGACAGGAAGTAAGCCGATCGTTCTCGTCGATATTGGCGATAACCCGTGGACTGGAGGACCGGGCGACAGCGCGGAACTCGTTCGATTTCTCATCAACGAGAGGGTCGAGAAGGCTGCCGTTGCGCTTGTTCGAGATCCAGAGACCGTGCAAGAGGCAATCCGAGCTGGTCTCGGCGCAACAATCGCAATTCACCTCGGCGGCAAGACAGATCGACTCCATGGCGATCCGTTGACAACGACCGCAAGCGTTCGATTCATCAGCGACGGAAAGTACGTCAACGATGGACCGATGATGGCCGGCGTGCCTGTCGATCTCGGCCCCTCAGTGGTTTTGACTTGCGCACCGGACACGACCGGAGGGGTCGAAGTGCTCGTTACAAGTCGGGCTGAAACACCAATCGATCTCAATGTGTTTCGTCGCCACGGCATCGAGCCAACTGAGTTGAATCTGATTGGGCTCAAAGGAAAAGGGCATTTCCGGGCATCGTTCGAACCGATCGCAAGCCAAGTCATCCTGGTCGAGGGCCCCGGAATAACCGGCTCCGATCTCAGCCGGCTTCCATTCAAAAAAATACGCCGGCCAATTTGGCCGATCGATTCCGATGCCTCATTTGCGTAGGTTGGACCCGACAGTTCCCGCGATGGCGCCGTTCTCACGAATTCGGTTATCTATATTCATGCGCGATCTGCACACGAGTGCGACCAAATAATGAGCATTGACGCACAAATGTGCTCTCGTATAATCGCTCTTGCTCTTGGTGAGGAAATTCCACGAACGAATAACGCGGCTTCTTCTGACCCGCGATGACGAGGGCCAGTCTCCGCGGCGAAGCCCGGAGCAAACGGCAAGTCGACAGCACAAAGAGGAGGACGAAAGTGGCAGATCGGTCTCGCTCAGTCACACGTAGAACGTTCCTTGGTGCGTCGGTTGGCGCCGGCAGCGCGATGCTCTTGCGAGGAGCGAACGCGGCCCCAAGTCGCCCTCAAGCCCCGACGATCTTGCGATCAATGCAGGACAAGGTGAAGCTTTCGCTTTGGGGGTTCTTCCCGGAAGAGTCTGACGCGTTCAACGCGATTGTGACCGACTTCAACAAGACAAATCCCAATGTCGAAATCGATATCGCGATGACCCCGAACGATCAATGGAAAGCGAAGATCAATTCGGCGCTCAACGCCGGCTCAGGTCCCGACATCTGGATGGCAAACTCGAAGCCTCAACTCGACATCGACGTAACAACCGGTCTGATTCTCGACCTGACGAGTGACGTCGACGTGTCGACGCTGACCGATGTCGCGAAAGACGCGGTCACCGTCAAAGACAAGGTCTGGGCGATTCCAACTGGTCGCTATACGGTCGGCATTTGCTATCACAAGGACCTGTTCGACAAGGCCGGCGTGACCACGGAGCCAACAACCTGGGACGAAATGAAGGCGACGATGGATCAATTGAAGTCGAAGGACATCACGCCTTATTCCATCGCCGTCAAAGATGGCAGCCTGTCCTATTTCAACTACATCGGTCTCGCATCATCGGTGCTCGGGATTGAAGGATTCAATGCGATCCTCGACGGAAGCAAGAAGTTAACTGACCCTGATGCCGTCTCAGCATTGCAAGAGATGCGGAATTGGATTCCGTATTACCAGCCGAACTACCTCGGAACGGTCTATGCCGAGTCGAAGGCACTCTTCGCGTCCAAACGGACGGCGATGATGGACTGCGGTTCCGCCGACCTGTCTGGTTACTATCAGATCGATCCCAATGCGCAGCTCGGCTTTTTCTACTGGCCAGTGCCGGACGCGAGCAAAAAGCAGGTCACGAACACAGGCATGAACGTTATCTTCAACCTGAATGCCAAGTTGGAAGGCTCGAAAAAGGATGGCGCGCTCGCGTTCGCGAAGTGGTTGGTAACTCCGGAAGGTGGACAATCTGTCGCCGACCACAACAAAGTGCTGCCGGTCGTTCAGGGCGTCGAGCCCGCGGGCGATCCGATCCTGACCGAGATGGTCAATACGCCGCTTGACGTTCCAGTCTGGTACGAGCGCTGGCCGACACTGAAGATCGGCGACGTTTGGACCAAGGACGGCAACGCTGGTTTCGACGAAAGCAAGCCACCTGAAGAGTTCGCCGCCGAGCTCCAGGCGTCAGTAGATACGCAGATCCAGACGCCGCAGTCCTAATCGGCGATCGGCTTGGGGCAGAAGGAGGAGGAATAGGCAGGTCCACGGTCGGACGTTTCGACCGGCCCGCCTGCACGAGCGTTGCTACCTCTTCCTTCTGGTTCCCGTCTCGGGAGGCGTAAATGGCCATTGCGA
This sequence comes from uncultured Chloroflexia bacterium, assembly GCA_963737985.1. Lineage (GTDB taxonomy): Bacteria > Chloroflexota > Chloroflexia > Thermomicrobiales > UBA6265 > CAVTUU01. The sequence continues at coordinate 705,390 of CAVTUU010000009.1, forward strand.
TGTCGTCGAGGCATCGGGAGCGCACATCCCGAGAACTCGGTATGTTCGGGGCAGGCTTCGTTGCGCTCGCCTGTTTCCTGGCGACGCTCTATTTCATCAATCGCACTGATAGTACCCGTACTTTCATAGCCCTCGGAGCCTGCGCAGCTGCAACCGCGCTCGCGCTCGCGCTGGGATACCAGCAGCGGCCCTACCTTGCCTTCATCGTGCCGGCGCTGGCGGTCTACACAATGTTTGTCATGTTCCCGGCGATCGAGGCGTTCCGCTTCAGTCTCTACAACTGGAGCGGTCTCGGTGAACCCACGCAGTACATCGGCTTCAAGAATTACACCGAGATCTTTAGGAACCAGGAATTTCGCAACGCCCTATGGAACAACGTCCAGTTGTTCCTGGCGGTCTTCATCGTTTCGAATCTTGTGGGGCTGCCGCTTGCCCTTGCGCTCGATATGAAGTTGAGATTTTTTGAGTTTTATCGCTCGGCGCTCTTCATGCCGGTCATCGTTTCACTCGTCGCGACCGGATACATCTGGCAAATCATCCTCGGTCCAAATATCGGAATGCTGAATCCACTGCTAGTCAAACTCGGCCAGCCAGATCTGCAGCGAGATTGGCTTGCCGACAATTTTCTGACGTTCAAGCTCATTTGGCTCGTCCAATCGTGGCAAGCACTCGGCTATCCAATCGTCATCTATCTCGCGGGTCTGCAGTCGATTCCGAACGAACTGAAGGAAGCCGCGCGAATCGACGGGGCGAATGGCTGGCAGGTGTTTCGCGCCATCATTTTTCCGCTGCTCGCGCCAGCTTTCACGATAGTCACGGCAACCACTTTTATCAGCATGTTCCGCGCGTTCGATATCCCGTTCATCCTCGGCGGTCCCGGAGGCGCCCCTGACGGCACAACTGACGTTCTTTCGCTCGTTATCTACCGTGAGGCGTTCGGGCTTGGCGGCATTGTCAGCACCGTTTATCGCCAGGGATATGCCGTGGCGGCCGGCGTTGTCATGTTCGGTTTTCTCTTGATCGCGGTCAGTATCCAAGTGCTGTTCCTCAGCCGTCGGGAGGTGTCGCTTTGAGCGTCGAAACAGCTCCCGCGGTTTCAAGACCGGCTCGAGAAATCACCGTTCCAGCCACTCGCGGCATTCGCTATCGGCGGCGAGCTTTCCACGGCCTGATCCATTTGTTTCTCATTCTGGCGGTGGCATTTGCACTGTTGCCAGTACTGCTGACCGTTCAAGCGTCGTTCAAAACTCTCTTCGACTTTTATGACAATGCGCTTGGATTTCCTGCAACATGGGAATGGCGGAACTACACCAATGTCTGGCGCGAAGCGCACATTCCGGAGTACACGCGAAACAGCGTCATCGTCACATTCGTATCAGTTCCTGCGATTCTGGCGCTCTCGTGCTGCGCGGCCTATGGATTAACGCACTACAACTTCAAAGGTAGCCGCTGGATCTACATCTACTTCCTGGCAGGTCTCTTGGTGCCTATCCAACTTACGATTCTGCCGACGGTGTTTCAGTTGAAGACGTTGCATCTCGTGGACACCCGACCCGGATTGATCCTCTGCTCCGTCGCTCTGGGACTGCCGTTTTCTGTGTTTCTCATGGCTGGTTTCATGCGCACTCTTCCGCGCGAACTCGCCGAGGCGGCCCAACTTGACGGCGCGGGTGAGTTTCGTGCTTTTTGGGATGTCATGCTGCCCCTGACTCGTCCAGCATTGGCAACTGTCGCGATCCTCAATGGGGTTGGTATTTGGAATGATTTCTTCCTACCGCTGATCCTGGCGCCCGATGTTCCAACCCTGCAGGTTGGGGTCAACAATCTGCGTGGTTACTACTCGACTGAGTGGGGGTACATTTTCGCCGGTGTTACGCTCTCGGCTCTTCCGGTGCTCGTCGCCTACTGGCTGCTCACCAAGCAATTCATCCGCGGACTTTCCGCCGGAGCCCTAAAAGGCTAGGATCGAAGGCGATGCGCTATCGAGTTGTCGGGCTTATTTGCGCGCTCTGTTGCTTCTCCATCTTGGCTGGCGCGGTCACTGCCCATGCCGAAGTCACCACGCAAGCCCGGATGTGGGACGTCGTGCAAGCGCCCGTCTGGCAACTTACAGTCAGGAGCGTCGAGCGCCTCCGAGGCCCACTTCCCAGTGTCGACGGACGCGCTCCTACCAGACCAGACGGACAGTTTGCAGTTCTGGTTTTCGACCTCAAGAATGTGTCCTCGAAACCACAGGTTCCTCAATCCAATGACTTTGTGCTGAAGTCTTCGGAAGGCGGCAGGTGGCCGGATATCGCGAACACCGCACCGGCTCAGTTTTATGCGGTCGCGAACGGATTTCAGCCATTTGGTCGGGAAGTTGAACCGGGCGAAACGGTAACAACGATCGCCGTCTTCGACATCGAATTTACTTCGACTCAACTAGTTCTTGATTGGCTCCCGGCTGGCAATCGAACGATTCGCATTGACGAGTGTCATTGCAATTTACCGTCACCGTCGTCGGTCAATCATTGACCTGTAATTCACGCTTTCACCAACCAGCGTAGTCGCCGAGTCGCTCGTCGGTGACCCGCCCTTGTTCGAAATCCTCAAATGCCTGATCGAGCAGCGCGACCCCTCGCTCCACTTCTTCTTCTGAAAGGATCAAGGGAGGCGTAATTTCCAGGACATTGCTGTAGATTCCGCCGTAGAACACGAGTAGACCGAGTTCAGCGGCGCGATAAACCACCTTCGCCGCTTCGACACTGGCAGGTTCCTTCGTTTCACGATTGCGGACCAATTCGACACCGAGAATGAGCCCGCGCCCCCGCACGTCGCCAATTAGGCTATGTCGATCCATGAGATTGCGGAGTTTCGCCAGGAGGATTTTTCCAGTCACCGCCGCCCTGCTAACCAGACTCTCTTGCTCGATGACATCGAGTGTCGCAAGGGCCGCCGCACAACAAGCCGGATTACCGGCGGTTGTGAACATGCTGTTCGCTGTGGCCGCGTCGAGCAACTCTTTTCGCCCGACGACGGCACTGATAGGCATTCCGCCTCCGAGCGATTTCCCCAGTGAAACAGCGTCTGGCGCGACGCCTTCATGTTCAAACGCAAACATCAGGCCGGATCTACCCATGCCGACCTTGACTTCATCAACGAGCAAGAGAATCCCGTGTCGTCGGCAGATATCGGCCAATCCCTTGAGGAATCCCGGCGGCGGAATGATGTCGCCGCCGTCACTTTGAATCGCTTCAAGCAGGATTGCGCCGGTATCCTCTGGTGGGCAGATCGTTTTGAAGATGTAGTTCTCGATAAAATCGAGTGTCGCCTCGCCAACCCGGTTTGCGGATACGCCGAAAGTTGGGCGATAGGGGTCTGGATATGGGATTTTGACGATATTCCCACCGCCCATCGATTTCGCTTGGGCGGTATGGCCAGAGAGCGCGGCCGAACCTCCGGTTTGCCCGTGATACCCGCCGATAAACGAAAGGATTCGGGGGCGACCGGTCGCGAGCGGAACCATCTTTGCCAGAAAGTCGTTGGCGTCCGAACCCGAAAGCCCAAACCAAACCTTCTTTTCAAATGAGCCCGGAGTCAGCGCCAAGAGACGTTCGGCGAGCATCGTGCTTTGGACGTGAGGCATTGAGCAGAGGGTGGCAAACGTAAGCCGCGAGAAGGTTTCATGCACCGCATCGATGACATGTCTGTTTCCGTATCCAATATTCGCAACCGCCCAGCCGGCGGTGAAGTCGAGATACTCCTTGCCGTCAGTGTCATAGACCAGGCAACCTGCAGCGCGGTCAGCAGCGAACGGAAAGAAGCGAACCTTTAGCGCATCGGCCAGCACAGCCGCATCGCGGGCAACGATGTTTGCCACGTTCGTCTGTATTTCAGTCATGAGGTTACGCCTCGAGATATGCGGCTCGTTCCCAATCGCCGACGTCCAAGCAATACGCCGCGATCTCAGACCGCTTCACTTTGAGCCATTCAGGAAAAATGACCGGACCAAGCGCGTCGGCCACCAGCGCATCGTCTGCAACAGCCTGCAGCGCTGACTCAGCTGACCGCGGCAGCATCGCAATCCCTTGCTTTTCTGCTTCTTCTGCAGACAGCTCACCAAGGTCGCCGATCGCGGGCGGTCCCGGATCTGCTTTTTCGCGAATACCTTCGAGACCGGCCGCGAGCACCGCCGCAAGATAGAGGTACGGAGACGAGGTGTTATCGCCGGAGCGAACCTCGACCCGTTTTCGGGCAGCCCCAGGAACGCGAATAAACATCCCTCGGTTGCCGATTCCGTATGCCGCATGGGCGGGAGCCCAGGATCCTGGTTGCAACCGCTTATACGAGTTGACCGTTGGCGAACCAATTCCGGTGAGTGCGGGAGCATGGCGCAAGATTCCGGCAAGGAAGTTCTTGGCGATTACGGAGAGGTCATCCGAGCCATTGTCGTCGTCCATCAGGCTCTGGTCGCCCTCGAGCGTCCACAAACTGAGGTGCAAGTGCAAACCACACCCCGCGATATCAGCAAACGGTTTCGGCATGAAGCTCGCGACCAGACCGGCATTTCTCGCCAACGCTTTGAGCGTGTCTTTGACGACGACGAGATCGTCGGCCGCCTTCATTGGCGGCGCATGTCGAATATTGATTTCAATCTGGCCAGGGCCATATTCAGGAGCGACTTGCTCGATCACGACTCCCATGGTTTCGAGTGTTTCGGATACACGGTGGAGCAACTCTGCATGGGTGTCGAGTCCATCAAGCGTGAACATGCGAGTTTGGTCTGCCGGTTCGAGTCCACCGTCCGGTTTACGCTTGAAAAGGTAGGCCTCGGGCTCGAATGCTGCTTCGATTCGAATGCCAAGTTGCGCGTACGCGTCGATCTGCCGAGTAAGGATTGTTCGCGGGCAACCATCCCACGGTTCTCGTTCTTCGCCTCGCATCCACGCCATGATCCGAGCAGTACTCGGAATGTAGGGTACGAGCGCGTAGCTGTTGGGATCGGGAACTGCGAAGAAATCGGCTGTGTCAGCGGTAAATGCGGCCCCTTCGACCATGTGATCGAGCACGTTGAAGTCGAGATTTGCTTTCGCGAACGTGATCCCTTTGGCGACGGCGTGACCGAACCGGCCGCTTGGCACCGACTTTGACTGCGTCCGGCCGTTGTAGTCCGTGTAAACAATCCAAAGATGCTTGACGTGATCGCGCGCGAGCCGTTCCATGAGCAGATCGGTCGCGGCCTCCTCACTCGCCATCACTCAAGGTTTCTCCTAATAGGCGAACGTCAACGACCGGCATCTTATCACCGGCGGCCGCGCTGAAATCTTGCAAATGGCACAATGCGCCAGCCGTGAACTTGAATCGACATTGCGAAGGGCGTGGCATGGGCAAATTGGACGGGGAGGTCGCGTTTATCACCGGCGCGAGCAAAGGGATCGGTCGCGCGATTGCGCTTGCTTTCGCCGCTGAAGGAGCGAAAGTCGGCGGTACATTCCTTCCTTCTGAGGATCCGCCCGAAGCGCTCAGCGACGAACTCTTAAACCGTTCCGGAGATTCCATCCTCCTACCGGCTGATGTCGCCGACGAATCCGAGATGCGTGATGCCACTGCCCGCGCAGTGTCGAAATTGGGTCCGATCGATGTCCTCGTGGCAAATGCGGGATATGCAGAACTGCGGTCCGTTGTCGAGATGCATGTCGAATCATTTGACCGGATGATTGCGATTCATTTACGCGGCACGTTCCTGAGCGTCCATGCCGTTTTGCCGAGCATGATCGAACGACGATCTGGAAAGATCATCACCATCTCTTCGCAGCTGGCATACATCGGAGCCGAGAATCTCGCCCACTACACGGCCGCAAAAGCCGGCATCCTCGGATTCACCCGCTCGCTGGCGCGGGAAGTGATCAAGCATGGCGTGCGTGTCAATTGCATCGCCCCAGGAGCAATATCGACCGGAATTCTGCCAGGCACGCCCGAGGATGACGCCAGGCTTGCCGCAACTCTGCCTATTGGTCGCCTAGGCCGTGTCGAAGACGTCGCCCCCACCGCCGTGTTCCTCGCCAGCGATGAAAGCGAGTTCTATGTTGGCCAAGTCCTGAGTCCAAACGGCGGCGAAGTGATGCTTTAGCACGCTCAGGCAAACTGGCTCCGACCACCGCCTCAACCTTCATCCGCCCCTTGCCGGCGCCACCCCAAAGGTACCCGGCTCCTTAATGCGCTGAGCAAGGGCGCGAATGACACGCGTCTCTGGTCATACCCCGATCTCGTCATGATGATCGCCCCCCTCCGTCAACCTGCGCGTTCCACCTTCGTCATCCTGAGCGGAGGCGGAGCCGGAGTCGAAGGATCTCACCACGCAGAGCGCCCAGGTACGGCACAGCGAGATGCTTCGCTGCGCTCAGCATGACGGTGGGAGGGGCTCTCAATCTATGCGGAATGCAATGGTGCGCAATGGTTGCTTAATGTCGTTCCGAGCAAAGTCGAGGAATCCGTCTCTGGTAGACGCTGCAAGCAACAATAAACGAACGTCAACCATGATTAGAACGCGCTCCAAACTCGGACGCCGGTGTCGTCGGGCAGTGCATCGACGAGTTTTCGGACGGTCTTTTCGGCGCCGGGAATGACCAGGTCGGGGGCGATCTCACCTAGAGGGATCAAAACAAACGCACGTTCATGCATCCGCGGATGAGGAATCGTCAATGATTCTGATTTGATCGCTTCGTCGTCATACAACAGAAGATCGAGATCAATTGTTCGTGGAGCGTTACGGAAAGATCGCTCCCGGCCGAGGTCGTATTCAATTTTGTGTAATTCGGAGAGGAGTTTCGTGGGCCCTATCGATGTTTCGAGTGCCATCACCGCATTGAGAAATGGAGGTTGGTCGAGATACCCGACTGGATCAGTTTCATAGATCGACGAGCGTCTGGTGATGGTTCCCAGAATCGCTAGTCGGTTGCTCGCGTTTTGCAGTGATTGGTCGCGATCGCCGATGTTCGCGCCGAGCGCGATGTACGCGGTGGACATGCGGTTAGTCCACCGGTTCGCTGGTCCAAGTTGCGGCTTCGGCAGGTGCGCCGCGGACTACCGCGTCGGTCATCTTCGCAACGCGCGCATTCGCGCGAACGTCGTGCACGCGGACAATCTCCGCTCCATTCGCGATCGCAAGCGTCGTGGTTGCCAGCGTACCTTCCAGACGATCGTTTTCGGGCAAACCGAGCACGCGTCCAATAGTGCTTTTTCGCGAGATTCCGACCAAGATCGGACGGCCCAAAACGCGCAATTCGGACAGGCGACGAAGTAACTCCAAGTTCTGGCGCCAATCTTTGCCAAAGCCAAAACCGGGATCAATGATAAGGCGTTCCCACGCCACGCCAGCGGCAGTCGCTCGATCGAGTCGCCGCGACAACTCTCGCGTCACGCTCGTTACAAGGTCACCATGCCCATCGGGAGGCACGTCGTGCATGAGCACGGCGGGGACTTGAGCTTTCGCGACGACATTTGCCAGCTCCGGGTCGACCGTGAAGCCGCGGACGTCGTTGATCATGTTGGCGCCGGCCGCGATCGCCGCCTCGGCGACTTTCGCTTTGCTTGTATCAATCGAGATCGGCTTTCTGGTGGCCTTTCGCACCGCGGACAGGACCGGCAACAGCCGGTCGAGTTCTGAATTCGCGTCGAGCGGTTCGTGACCAGGTCGGGTCGATTCGGCGCCAATGTCGATGAACGCAGCGTGCTCTGCGCCCTCTTTGGCGAGCTTGACCGCTGCGTCGACGTCACTAGAAATACCGTCACCGCTGAACGAGTCAGGTGTCGCATTGATGATCGCCATAATCAGCGTTTCGGAGCCCAGGGAGATCGCATAACCTGGCCAATCCAATGGTGGATATAGCCGGTGGTGCTCAGTCATTGCGGCTGCGGACAATAGCGAAGAATTCGGCGCGAGTTTCCGGACGACGGATAAATCCACCGCGGACGGCCGACGTGATCATCGTCGCACCCGATTTCTTGATGCCGCGAATGGTCATGCAAGTATGAACGGCTTCGATCATCACGCCGCAACCATCTGGCCGCAGTTCCTCCATGATCGCGTCGGCGATCTCACTCGTTAGTCGTTCTTGGACTTGTGGCCGCCGCGCGAAGCCCTCGACGAGTCTCGCAAGTTTACTGAGTCCAACCACGCGACCTTCGGGAATGTACGCAACATGCGCTCTCCCGGTGAACGGAAGCAGATGATGCTCGCACATTGAGGCAAACGGGATTTCGCGCAAGACGACCATCTCTTTGTGCCCTTCGTCGAAGGTCACGTTGAGATGATGCCGCGGCTCTTCACGAAGCCCGGCGAACATTTCGGCGTAGGCTTTGGCAAACCGCTCAGGTGTCCGCTGTAAGCCTTCGCGCTCTGGATCTTCGCCGAGCGCAAGGAGGATTTCCCGGACCGCCCGTTCAATCCTGGGAAGATCAAACGAATCGACAGGGATAATTGCTTCGGCTCGTTCCGTATCGTTCACTCGTCGGATCGCTCCCGTTTGCGATAGATCCTTACTCCGGCCGCATCAAGGATCGAGCCCTTGATCGCGACTTCCGGTTTGCGCACCGTCACGGTGACTGCCCGCGCCAGCGAGAACTCCGCAAGAATTGTCCCCGCGATTTCTTGCGCGACAGTTTCAATTAGCTTTCGCGGCTCGCTTTCGACGATTGCCTTGATACGTCGAAAAACGTCGCTGTAGCTGATCGTCTGCGTCAGGTCGTCGGATGCTCCGGCGGCGGAGAGGTCCGCGCTGATCGTGACATCGACCAAGAACCGCTGGCCTTGTATACGTTCTTCAGGGTTGTTCCCGTGGAACGCGTAGAAGCGAAGTCCTTCCAGGAAGACCTCATCCAGCGGTTCTTGATCAGTCATCAGCGCAAAATCCTATGCCTCGACGATGGTCTTCGGCACTGTGATCTTGATCAGGGTTGGTTTCTGATCGACGATTTCGATGACCGCGACCGACTTCGACGGAATGCGGCTGCCAGGCTCATACGAGATCTCGCCGGTCGCCCCCTTGAATCCCTGAGTGGCGGCGAGAGCGTCGCGAATCTTCGGCCCTTCGAGCGACCCTGCGCGATTGATTGCATCGGCCATCAGCTTAATGCCGTCATAGCCTAGCGCCGCGAAGACGGAATCTGGCGCCTTGCCATATTCGGTCTGATAAGCCGCCGAGAAGTTCTTGGCGGTCGGGTCGTCTCCGTAGATTCCTTGGTGCGTCGTGAAGTAGACGTCGTGCGCGCTGTCTTCTGCTAGTTCAACAAGTTGCGGTGTGTCATACCCGTCGCCTCCGAGAATAGGCTGGTTGAGGCCAAGCTCTCGGGCTTGCTTGATGATCGTGCCGATTTCGCCCGGATTGGATGAAACATAGAAGAAGTCGGGTTGCGGATCGAGGTTCTTGAATTCGGTCAGCTGACCCGAGAAGTCGGTGTCGCCGATCTGATACTTCTTTTCAGAGACGATTTGACCGCCGATGTCGTCCATCGTGAAGCGATCTTTGAAGTAGGCCGCCAAAAACTTGGTGTAGTCCATCGCTTCATCGAGCAGCAGTGCGCAGGTTTTCCAACCCTTTTCTTGCGCGAATTCGGCGCCCTCGGAAGCCTGCACATTGTCACCGAACGGGAGCATGAAGATGTAGTCACCGATGCTGGTGATGATCGGGGCGGTTCCCCCGACATCAAGGAACGGAATCTGATTGTCTTGGGCAACTGGTCCAGCCGCCCGCATATACGAGGTGTCCGTGAGTCCAGCGAGCGCTGGAACTTTGTCTTCCTCAACGAGTTTCTTGGTAATCGAAGTGATCGTCGTCAGGTCACTCTTGCCGTCATAAACGATGAGCTTCACCGGCCGCCCAAGCACGCCGTCTGCTGCGTTCAATTCTTTGGCGGCCAGCTCGGAGCCGTCTCGGGCCGGGTTGTCGATCGAGGCATAGTCACCAGTCAAGTTGTATGGGCAACCAATAACGACATCCTCACCGCTCGGCGCCGCGAGCGCCGTGCCGCGGGCGGCGACCGTTGCCATGGCCGACAACAACGGTAGCGATATGCCGAGCGCTGTGCCGCGGCGTAAAATCTCGCGCCGGCTGAGCTTGCCCGCCATCGCGCCCTGGATCAACCCAGAAACGGTGCCGAAATCGTCGGTTCGTTCCTCAGACATGGTCGTCCTCCATCGTGATTGTGGCGTTTTCGTTCGGCGTTCCCAAGTCTTGATTGTGCTCGTTCATGTGCCATCCTACCGCCGTTGTCCAGTAAACGCGCGGCTCACCTCCCTCACTCAGTCGTCGGTGCGGTTGCCGGAGCGATCGGCGTGCTCGTTCGCCGCCGCGAAAGAAATCTGAGGCTGAGCTCTCGATCGCCAAAGAATCCCTGTGGCCGGAAGATCATGACCAAAATGAAACCGACCGCCATGATGATTTGAGAAAGCCCGAACAGATCCCCAAACGAGAAGACGCCCAGATTGACCCCGTCTTCGATATCTCGCAAGTATTCAGGAGCGAGCGTGATGATCGCGGCGCCGAGTACAGCGCCTGAAACGCTCCCCATCCCGCCGAGTACGACCATGATCACAACGGTAAACGTCAGATTGAAGTAATAAGCCTTGGGAGCGACGGTGCCGATCTGGTGCGCGAGCAACGCGCCCGAAACTCCGGCGAAGAATGCTCCGAACACGAACGCAACCATGCGCGATCGGTGAACGTTGATGCCAACCGCCCGGGCCGCGACGAGATTTTCGCGCGAAGCAATCATCGATCTGCCGTACGGCGAATTGCGAATCCGGATCGACGCATAGACAGTGATGATCATCCAGATGTACGCGGTCCAGACAGTTGTGTAGGTTGGTATCTGTGAGAGTCCGCGAGCGCCGCCAGTTACTTCATCCCAGTTGACGCCAATCGTCTGAACAATGATGAGGAACCCGAGCGTGGCGACGGCGACATAGTGACCCGATAAGCGCATCAGCGGGGCGCCCACAACCACCGCGACAATCGCCGCAATCACTCCTCCCGCGAGACATGCCGCTAGCAGTGCAACCTGAGGCGACCAGCCGGTGGTGTCGAATGTCGCCAGCCACCCGGGCAAGCCAGGAAGAAGGATGTCTTCCTTCCATTGTGGCGGGAGATTCATAAGCGCCGCCACGTACGCCCCGATCGCCATGAAGGCGATCTGGCCCAATGAGAAAACCCCGGTGAATCCACTCGTCACTGTCAGACTTACGGCCACGATCGCATTGATGGCGATCAGGGTCACGAGTTGAAGGCGATAACCATTCAAGTTGTTCTCGGCAAAGGCAAGGAACACTGCGAGAAGACCCACCATCATCAGAACAGCGATAATCTGTGGCCAGCGCGAAACCGTCGTCCTCGTCGCCATCAGATCTTCTCCGGCTCGGTTGAACCGAGAATTCCTTGCGGTCGAACGAGCAAAATCAGAATGAGCGCTCCAAAGACGAACGCATCTCGATATCCGGTGAGGTTGTCGGGAAGGAGCGCAACCAGAAAGATTTCGCCGAAACCTAAAATGAACGCGCCAATCACCGCGCCGGGAATCGAGCCAAACCCGCCAATCACGGTCGCGACAAACGCTTTCAGCACCGGTATGAAGCCCATCAACGGCTCGATCCGACCAACCCTCGCTCCCCAGAGAACGCCCGCGATTCCGGCCATTGCCGAACCGATGATGAAGGCAGTTACAACCACAGTGTTGATATTGATCCCCATCAGGCGCGCCGCGAGACCGTTTTCCGCGGCCGCGCGCATCGAGATGCCGAGCGTTGTGCGCGTAACGAACAAAGTGAGGAAAACCATCAGCACCAGCGCCGTCGCGATGGTAACCAAATTCGTGACACTAATTTGCACTCCATGCCCAAGATCGAGTTGTTTCTCGAAGAACGATGGCGTCGGAAATCGTTTCGGCTGAGGATCGAAAATAAGGATCGCGGCGTTCTGAATGGCGATCGAGACACCGAGCGATGTGAGCAGCAAAGCGACGTCCGGCGCACCTCTGATCGGACGATAAGCGACACGTTCCATCGTCAGACCGATGCCGACCGTCGCGGTCGCTCCGAGGATCGCGGCAAGAAAGAACGGCACCCCGGCCTTCTCGATGTAATAGGTGGCGAAAGCTCCGAGCATAAGGAGTTCGCCGTGGGCGAAGTTGATCAAGCGCAGAATGCTGAACACCATCGCCAGGCCAATCGCCACGAGCGCGTAGATGCTCCCGAGACTGAGCGCATTGACGAACTGCTGTCCAAATTCCGAAAAGCTCATTGCTTCGCCTTCCGCTCGTTTCACATCGCTATCCGCCGAAGTACGCTCGTTCGACCTCCGGGTTCGTCGCCAGCTCTTTCGCCACGCCGCTGACCGAGATCAATCCCGTTTCGAGAACGTATGCGCGGTCTGCTACTTCAAGTGCCTTCCGTGCGTTCTGCTCGACGAGAAGGATCGTGACTCCTTCAGATTTCAGACGGGAAACCACATCAAATATCCGGCGCACCATGAGCGGGGCAAGTCCGAGCGACGGTTCATCGAGGAGCAGCAATCGGGGCCGGGCCATGAGCGCCCGGCCAATGGCGAGCATCTGCTGCTCGCCTCCGGATAGTGTTCCACCCGACTGGCTCATGCGTTCCTTGAGGACTGGAAAGAGATCGAAAACCCGTTCGAGGTCGGCGTCAAACTCGGCCTTGTCAGAGCGCCTGACTCCGCCGAGCCGGAGGTTTTCGCGAACGGTCAGACTCCCGAAAATCTGCCGGCCTTCGGGTGCTTGCGAAACGCCCGCGTCGACGATCTGGTGTGGCGCCATTCTGGTAAGGTCCATGCCGTCATAGATGATTGTGCCCGATCGCGGACGAAATAGTCCGGAAATCGTGCGCAGCGTGGTTGTTTTGCCGGCCCCGTTTGACCCGATCAGCGCGACCAACTCGTGGTCATTGACCTCGAGCGATATGCCCTTGACTGCCTGAATCGCGCCGTATGAGACGCGCACATCGTCAAGCTTGAGCACGGTCGACTCCCGGCTCGGCGTCATCGGTGCCGAGATAAGCTTCGATGACACGAGGATCGGCGCGAATTTGAGCCGGCGTACCTTCCGCGATCACCCGCCCGTAGTTCAAAACCTGTATGCGTTCGCACAATCGCATGATCAGCGACATGTCGTGCTCAACCACCACGACCGTCAACCCGAACTGCTCGTGAATGACGCGAATGAACTGGACTAATTCGGATGTTTCTTGTTGGTTCATCCCGGCGGCAGGCTCGTCGAGCAAAAGCACCCTTGGTTCGGTCGCGAGCGCGCGGGCAATCTCGAGCTTGCGTTGAAACCCGTAAGGAAGTGAGGTCGAGAACGCGTCCTGAAAATCTGCGAGGCCGAGCCGGTCGAGATGATCAATCGCCCGCTGCGTCAGAACGCGCTCTTTACTTACAAACGACGGCGCAGTTACTAGAGTTTCGATGAATCCGGCGCGACCGTGAAGCTGCTGGGCGGCCTTCACGTTGTCGAGAACGGTCATGCGGGCAAACAATCGAATGTTCTGGAATGTCCGCGCGATCCCCAAGCCGGTGATCTTGTTCGGCGACATTCCATTGATTTTGCGATCGAGGAACGTAATTGTGCCAGCGGTGACCGGCAAGAATCCGGTCAGAACATTGAAGAGCGTTGTCTTGCCGGCGCCGTTTGGTCCGATCACCCCGAGGATTTCACGTTCGCGTAAGTCGAGATCGTAGTCGACCAGAGCTTTCAGACCGCGGAACGACCGGCCGACTCCGCGCGCCCGCAAGACGATCGGCTTTGTTACCTCGGTCGTTGTCACTGGATTGGCTTGCTTGATCACGCCTTTGGCTCCAGCCCGTAAAGTTTGTAGGCGTTTCCTCGCAGGATCTGCTCGGCGATCTCGGTCTGATCCTCCTCACCAATTATTCCCTTGGCGAAAAAATCAGACAGCACATTTGCCAACGCTCGGCGACCATGAACAGCCGTGAACCAATGGTGTTCGGGCACCGCGAATCCGTCGGACGAGTAAAGCACCCGCGAAGTCGGGGCAAGGGCAAGCGCCTGGCGCAGAATCTCTTCGTATTCGCTTGCCACGAACGGAATCGCCAGACCGAAATCAAGATAAACATTTGGATAAACGCTTGCGAGATAGCTCAAGTCGCGGACATAGGGATACGAGGCGTGCAGGAAAACGAGCGGAACGTCGCGAAAATCGGGATCCTGCAAGATATCCCGCATAACCAGCGGATTGCCGGTGGGCAGATACACATCCGGATCGCCGAGACCGGTGTGGAACTGCACCGGAAACTGTTCGTCGGAGGCCCACTTGAGAGCGATCCGGAGAAAATAATCGAGAAACGCTTTGTCGTTGATTCGAACCCGACCTTGATCGTTTGCGGTTTCCTTCGCCTCGGGGAAATAGGCGTACGCCTCAACCTGTTCGGCCTTGAAGACGTTGAGTCCTGTGCGGTAGGCGATGATGCTTTTCAGCGAAACCACACCGTCCGCCAAAAGCGTCTCGCGGTTCAGATACGCTCGAAACCGATCCTCAACCTCACCGGCGTCCACCGAATCGACGATGAGCGATTCCAGTAGCGATTCGAGTCGAAGAGCGCCCCTCGTCCAGGCGCCCCCGAGTTGATCGCTCATTTCCTGGAATGTGTAGAGATCGCTGCCGCGCCCCGTATACCAATAGTCGATCACCGCGCCCTCGATATTCGATTCGGCCATCAGTTTCGATGCGAGTGCGTCTTGTCCGATCTCAGCGCGGGCGGCGAGAACCACGTCTTCCTTGGGCTCGCAATCAAGAACGCGGGCCAGCTCGCGAATCGTCCACCGGTAGTAAATCGAAGTCGCGGCGCCCGTTCCAATTCGGCCATCAACGCCTTCCGTGAAGAGCGGTCGATAGGTCTCAGGGGTGTAGGGCGGAGCAGATTTCCGCCATTGGTGGCAGTGTTGATCGACCACGCCAATGCCGCTGAGATCGAGTGCCATCTTTTCCCCTTCCAACCAGCGTCGTCAGTTAGTACCTTCGAAAATGGCTCGCGAACTCGAATTCCTCGGGTTGATTGCGATAGGTTGCAGCCTCAGACCGGCGTACCGTGACGTACGCCTGGGCTAGGGTTTCACCCATTGCCGCCATGAGCAATTTGTCTTGTTGGAGGTTGTCCAGCGCCTCATCGAGCGATCGTGGAAGTTGGCGCAATCCGCGGCTTTCCCACTCTGATTCGGGGATCAGACCGGGATCGACATCGAGTGGCGAACCTGGATCGAGCTTCTTTTCGAGCCCGTCAAGACCGGCCACGATAATCGCGCCAAGCGCAAGATAAGGATTGCACGAATTGTCGACGGTTTTGAGCTCTAAGTTCGAAGTTGCTTGCTCGCGTCCCCAGAAGGTCGAAGGAACCCGGACCGCGCCTTCGCGATTGTCGAACCCCCAGCAGACGAACGCGGACGCCCAGGCATGTGGCTGCAAGCGATGATAGGAGTTGACGCTCGGACAGGTGATCGCCGCAAGTGCTGGCAAATGATGCAAAACGCCAGCCGCAAAGTGGCGACCGGCTTCGCTGAATCCGTACGGTTGACTCGCGTCATAGAGCAGGTTGTCGCCGGTGATCGTGTCCCAAATCGAGACGTGGCAATGCGCGCCCGAACCGATCTGATCGGGAAACGGTTTCGGCGCGAAGCTCGCGATCAGCTCATGTTGCATGGCAATCGCGCGGACGGTGTCTCGAACTCGAAGCTGGTTGTCGGCGGCCTTGAGTGGCGCCGCATGACGAATTGAAATTTCTTGCTGCCCGTCGCCATACTCCGGCATTGCCAGCTCAAGCTGAATGCCCTGTGCTTCTAGCGCCCCGATGAGGTCGTCGGTGAAACGAGCGGCGGAATCCATTCCGATCGTGCTGAAGCAGAGCGAATCGTCGAGCGGCACGTAGCCAATCTCAGTTTCGCGGGCGAGAAAAAACTCGATTTCGAACGCCGTTTCGACCCGTACACGGCGGCGATTTGCCGCGTCGATCATTCGGCGGAGAAAGAGGCGCGGGCAAGCGGCCCAAGGTGTCCGGTCCAGCTTCATGAGATCGCTCATCATACTGCCGGTCCGCGGCGCATACGGCAGAACCACAAACGACTCGGGATCAGGAACGATCCGGACTTCGCCAACCGCAGTCATGTCGGGGATGGGCTGCAAGTCATCGAGCGCATTCATCGCCAGCTGACCGGTGACGAGCGCAATCCCTTCTTCAATGCGTTTGTTCAGGTGCGCGAAGTGTGTCGCCTTGCCGCGGACCGCGCTGCCATAGTCGCAGTAGAGAAAACGAATGAGGCGGAGATCGGCGGCGGTCGCCTGTTCAATCACCCAGTCCTTCGCGGTCGAGTCCCGGGACGTCATCTGCGCAGCTCCCATCGGTCGACCGGTCGCGCGGTCCTGAAGAGTCGCAAATCGAGGACGTTGAGTGTTGCGCGCGCCGGAACGTTCGGTCACACTCCATAGGTATCAAGTCAACGATGCTTTCTTGTGCCCTGGTAGCTTATCGCAATAAGCGACGATGCGGAGGTGCGGTTCGACCATGCAATTGACCAATCGAACCTTGATTCATTGTGCACTTTGCATGGTTCTCGCCGCAATGGCATTCTCATTTGTAAGTTCATCTCCGCCCAAGGTAACAGCGGCGGACCAAAGTCCAGTCCCAGGAGTGCCAGATCCCTCAGATTGCGACGTCGATCCGCGTCCGGTCCCATCTCCTCCCGCGTCTGAGGAACCGTCCCCGACTCCTTCGCTTGAAGATGTCCAGGGGATGACGGGTTCCGCCGCGGATGCTGATACCGTTGCCGCTATTACGAAGGTTGTTTACGGGTCAATCGCGTGCTCGAATGCCGGTAACATCCTGGGGTCGCTTGCCTACTTCACAGACGCGTATGTCAGCCAAATGTTCGTTGGCGAGAATGGTGTCAGCTACGAGGGATTCCTCCAATATCTCGCAACGCCTCCGGCGCCCGTTGCCGCCGATCAGCAGTTAGCAATCATTGAAATCAAAGACGTGCAACAACTTGATGATGATCTCGTCAAAGCAACAGTCGTTACCGGCGATCCGTCGGATCCGTTTGTCGATATCCTCTTATTCGTCGAAGTCGACGGGCAGTGGTTGATCAACAGCTCGACACCAGTTCTGGACTCGAACGCGACTCCAACGCCGTAGACCTTTTTCAACGAAGTTATAGGTCGTACCATTAGGTAGACCTAGCCGCGACAAGCGGCGGATGCCTAGCCGAGGCCGCTCATCAAGGAGCCGATAATGGCAGTTCTCCAAGCTCCGAGCACCGCCTCGGAACCTGACATTACCCCGGAAGAACTCGCGACGCTGCAGGAAATCGAACGCCGCATTCTGTGGCTCTCGACGCAGATCATCCATTACGCAAATCACTTGCGTCCAAGTCCAGATAAGTCCAAAGTCGGCGGTCACCAGGCTTCGTCGGCGTCGGTCGTCTCGATCATTACCGCTCTCTATTTCCATTTTCTTCGAGCGGGCGATCGCGTTTCGATCAAGCCTCATGCGTCACCTGCCTACCATGCAGCTCAATTTCTGCTTGGGCGACTGCCACAAGAATATTTGACGACCTTGCGGGACTTCGGAGGGCTCCAGGCTTATCCGAGCCGAACAAAGGATCCCGATCCGGTCGACTTCTCGACCGGGTCAGTCGGTCTTGGCGCAGTCGCGCCGGTCTTCGCCGCATTGGCGGACTCGTACAGCCGGCTTCATTTCGGCGATGTGACCTCCAACCGCTTCATCGCGCTGCTTGGCGACGCTGAACTGGACGAAGGGAATGTCTGGGAAACAGTCGCCGAAGAGGCGATCCAAGGTCTGAGCAATGTCATTCTCATCGTCGACCTTAACCGGCAGAGTCTCGATCGGGTGATTCCGGGCGTTCGCGCGGGCCGGCTGAAAGCGCTCTTCGCCGGCGCCGGCTGGCACGTGCTCGAGGCGAAGTACGGCACGCGACTGACAGCCGCAATGTCTGGTCCGAATGGCGCTGCTCTTCGCGAGCGCATCGACGAAATGAGCAACGAGGAATATCAGGTTCTCATCAGATTGCGCGAAGGCGCCGAGCTTCGCCGGCGCGTGAGCGATGTTGCCGATCCCATCTATCGCAAACGAATTCTCTCCGCTATTTCGGCGATACCAGACGACGATTTGAGCGACGTCATTGGCAATCTCGGCGGCCACGATCTCCCATGCCTGCTCGATGTGCTAGCGCAAGCAGACGCCGTCTCCGATGGGCCGGCCGTCATCTTCGCTTACACGATCAAAGGGCATGGACTACCGATCGCTGGCGATCCACTCAATCACTCGCAATTGCTCAACCAGGTTCAAATGGACGCACTGCGCGAATCGTTCGAAATTGGTGAAGACGAAATCTGGTCGCAGTTGGATCCAAAGTCGATCGCTGGCAAATGGTGCTTGGACTCGGCAGCAAAGCTTGAGAGCACCGAGAGTCCTGCTCCGCTCGTCGATCCGGCGACAATTCCGTTGAGCCTGGACACGCGACATCCGCAAATGACCTCCACTCAAGAAGCGCTCGGACGCTCCCTCGCCCGCCTGGCCGACTTGCCCGAGGTGCGAGAGCGGTTGGTGACCATGTCCCCCGATGTTGCAACCTCCACCCACCTTTCGGGGTGGATCAATAAAGTTGGCGTTTTCGCGCGTGAAACCGCGCACGACTTCGAGGATGGCGCTCAGCGCATCTTGAAGTGGCAACCAGCGCCGGCCGGGCATCACATCGAGCTTGGCATCTCCGAAATGAACCTGTTTATGGCGCTGGGCCAGTTCGGGCTTTCCTATGAATTGACGGGCCAGCACCTAATTCCACTCGGGACCGTTTACGACCCGTTCGTGTGCCGCGGGCTCGATGCGCTGATTTACAGTCTGTATGTCGGTTCGCGCATGATTTTCGCGGGGACACCGGCGGGGGTTTCGCTCAGTCCAGAAGGCGGCGCTCACCAAAGCACCGTCACTCCGTCGCTCGGCATCGAGTTGCCAAGTGTCGCGTTTTACGAACCATGTTTCGCGCGTGAGGTCGAATGGACCTTCCTCGAAGCGATGCGGCAGTGCTGCGACCGCGAGCATGGACTCTCTACATACCTCCGACTGTCCACAAAAGGTATAGATCAGAAGCTGTTTGAAGAACCGCTTGCCCGCCTCGGCGAGGATGAACTCCGGCGCCAAGTGCTTGCCGGAGGCTATCGCATCATCGATCGCAAGATTCACGCGCCTGACCTTTCCGCCAGCGACACCGTGCAAATCTTCTCCGGCGGAATCATGGTCCCGGAAGCGATCGAAGCTGCGAGACGATTGCATGAAGAAGGCGTGGCGGCAAACGTGATCAATGTCACGAGCGCTGAGCGTCTTTACGGGGCACTGCGACGAGCTCGCAAAGCACAGCTTCGCGATGCCAGAGCCGATCTCGATCTTGGTCACCTTGCGGAACTCATTCCAGCGGATGAACGAAGGTCGCCGATCGTGACGATTCAGGACGGAGCGTCACATTCGCTGGCGTTCATTGGTTCTGTGTTCGGGGTGCCGGTAGTGCCGCTCGGAGTCGACGAGTTTGGACAGTCCGGTTCAAAGCAAGCGCTATACGAGGCAACTGGGATCGACACGGAGCAAATCTTCAATGCGGGCATGTTGGCGCTTGACTTGACGTCGTCCTGACCGACAATACCAACGCAGTTCTTCCGCGGCCGGACAGACAAAAGTCGTCCGGCCGCACGTCTTCCCACGTAAACAATGTATGCCTTGCGTCTTGTGGGGCTAACTGGCGACTGATACGATCAGAACTCTCATACCGATACGATCCTTCGTTCCCCGTCACGGGGACTGGAGTAGTGCTAATGAAACGCTCCATCGTCCGCGCGGCGGTTGTCGCGGTGGCGCTTATTCAAATCCTCGCTCCACTTGGCGATAGCGCGCAGGCTCAGCTTGCCGGCAATAGCTATACGGGGACAGATTTCCCGTTTGCAATCACCTGGTCGAGCGACTGGACTGTTCAGGATCAGCCAACCACCGACAACGGGATCGAGACGTTTTCGATCTCAGATGGTCCATGTTTGGTCATTTTTCAGGCTACGGATTCGTCGGGTTCGACATCAGATTTCATTGCCGGAATCGAAGACAGTATCAGTAGCGAATCGACGATTTCGGGAATCTCACCGGTAAACGATAGCAACGGCAAGCCGATCGCCATGACCTCCGACGAGCGGTCATATAAGGCGATTCGGTACGACCAGGATGTCAGTGGTACGTCATACCAATTCGCGGTGCTGCTTGACGTCTGGCAATTGGTGCCCGGGCAATCAGTGCTGGCGATCATTGATATCTGCGCAGAGCAAGATTTCCCAGGAGATTTGCAGAACTACTTCGATCTCGTCACCGGTCTGACCGTAGGGGACAACGTCGCCACGCCTGGTCCATCCAACGTCACTCCAACGGCCGAACCCAACCAGCCAACAGCGACACCCGAAGCGGCCGCGGCGGAAGTTCCCCAAGCTTTTGTTTCGAGCAAATGGCGCATTCAGGTCACGGGGGCACGGAAAAGTGCGGCCATAAATTCAGTTGGTCTCAAGCGCAGAGATGGAAAGCAGTGGGTAGTTGTCGTTGCGGACATCGCAGACTGGTCTTCCCGCGCCGGCCGCATCGCACCGAACGAACTCTATCTTATTCAAGGTGACGGCACGGAGGTAACGGTCTCTGCCGCTTCTACCGTCAGCGTCGCTGACAAGTTGAAGATCGATATCAGCGATGTGACAGCCCCAATTCGGCTGGGAGCCAACGAGACGAAACGATTCGTGCTCGTTTACCTCGTCGACGCCGATGCCACCGATTTAAGTTTGGCGCGCGGCGGAGAATCGCTTCCTCTGGATTCGACGCTTCTCAATCGATTTGACTTGACCGATATACCTCCGGTCGAAGATACGCCCAAGTTAGTCGAAGCCGGAGTTGATACCGTTGAGAACGGTTCGACAATTGATGTATTCACCGCAGATGACCAACAAGACCACGTTGTTCATCTAATTGGTGTCGAGGTGCCTGATTGCTTTACTGATCAGGCAACGGCGGCGCTCGAGAAACAGGCCGGCGATACCATTTATCTTGAGGAAGAGCTTGGGGCAACCGGCGACCAAGAGATCGAGCGCTACGCCTGGATCGAGAAATCGAACGGCACGCGCACTTTGCTCAATCAATCGATGATCGCCACCGGAAACGCTCAGCACGCAACTGATGACACTGGCCGCTACTCGACTTGGTTGATTGAAAATCAAGCAGACGCCCAAGACGCGGGCAAAGGATTGTGGACTGAGTGTGCGACCCCAACTGTTGAGCCCACGGTTGCGCCGACTGAGACGCCAGAGGCCACTCAACCGCCCGCAACCCCGACTCAAACCGGCGAAGCTTCCCCAGTGGCCAGCCCAGCAACGATCTCGGGTCCACTCGAGGTTCAATGGCTGTTCCGTGGCAATGCGGCGCGGACCGGTGAGCTGAAAGGTCCGGGTCTTGGTTCACCAGCCACGTTCCCATGGATCTTCCGCATCGGTGCACCCGTCGTCTCGTCACCTGCGGTCGCCAACGGAGTGGTCTATATCGGCAGCGACAACAGCAACCTCTACGCGTTGGACAGCTTTAGCGGCCCCGCAAAATGGACCTACAAGGCGGGCGGAGCAATCGGATCATCACCAGCGGTCGCAGGCGGGACCGTCTACTTCGGGAGCGACGATCACAATCTCTACGCAGTGAACGCCGATACCGGCAAAGAACGATGGCGCTTTGAAACCGGCAACACCATCACATCGTCACCAGCAGTCGCGGGTAATGTCGTTTTCTTCCAAAGTGACGATGGCAATCTTTATGCCGTTGACGGAGCAACATCTCAGCAGATTTGGAAGACCTTCGTTGGCCAAGCATCATTTTCGTCGCCGGCGATTGTCGACTCGATTGTTTACGTGTCGGGCGGGCGAGACCTGTTTGCGATCGATGCGGCAACTGGCCAGCAAGTCTGGGATTTCGATCTGCAAGGATTCGTTGGTTCGTCGCCAGCGGTCGTCGACGATGTCGTCTATGTTGGTAGCTCAACCGGCGATGTCTTCGCGGTCGACGCCAAGACGGGCGATCAGAAGTGGCATTTCCAGGCCCAAAGCGGGGTGATTTCGACGCCGGCGATTGCGGACGGGATGGTCTTCTTCGGTTCACTCGATCAGAACTTCTACGCTCTCGACGCCGAGACCGGCGATCAGGCCTGGAGTTTCAAGGCGGGCGATCAGATCGTTGCCTCACCTGTCGTTTCCGATGGCGTCGTTTATTTCGTTAGCTACGACACATATCTCTACGGTCTCGACGAGAAAACGGGCGAGGAGCGAACGAGAATACAAGTAGGGATCACGGTTTCGTCGCCGGTGATAGTTGACGGCGTCATCTATGTCGCGAGTGCGGATGGTAACGTGCAAGCCCGGCGTCCATTCGATCTCTTTGGTGTTGGTGGCGCCGCTCCAGCAACTCCAGTGCCTCTTGAAACGAAGACACCTGAAGCAGAGCAGATCGTCGCTATCACAATGGGACCGGGCAAAGTCTTCAAGCCGTCGGAGGTCACGATCGAGGCTGGTTCACCCGCGACGATTGTCTTGGAAAACCAAGACACGATTCCGCACACGTTTGTGATCGATGAACTCGACATTCATGAGTCGGTCGATCCCGGGCAACTGACGACGCTTACGATCACGCCTGATCCAGGCACATACACCTTTTATTGTGAGTTGCCTGGGCATCGAGAAGCCGGTATGGAAGGCACACTGACCGTCACGTAACCGAGCGAGCCCGAAATTGCTTTCCAAGGAGGATGCAGGACCATGGCGAACGGCCCAGGCGGGTCCGCGTATCCGTTGCTGTTCTCTCCGATCACGATCAACGGCGTCACGATCAAAAACAGGATCGTGAGCACGGCCCACGCGACGGCATATGCGATTGGTGGTCACCCAAAGGAAAAGTATCGGCGGTACTACGAGCGTAAAGCGCGCGGGGGCGTCGGTCTGATCATCACATTCGGCTCGGCCTCGGTTCATCCGAGCTCAAGCGTTGCCGAATGGAGCGGTGTTGCGGTTTGGGATGACAGCGTCATTCCTGACTTGACTGCCATGGCCGAGGTTGCGCACCGTCACGGCGCCAAGATCTTTTGTCAACTCACGCACATGGGCAGGCGCGGCACCTCAATCAATTCGTCACGCCCTTTGATGTCCCCATCCCCCATCTCCGAACCGTCCCATCGCGAACGCCCCAAGCAAATGGAGCCGGAGGAGATCCGCGAAGTTGTAACCGCGTGGGCCGACGCCGCCGAACGCATCAAGCGGAGCGGATATGACGGCGTCGAGGTCACGTCCTATGGTGGTCACCTGCTCGAGCAATTTTGGTCGCCGCATATCAATAGGCGCACCGACGAGTACGGCGGCTCCCTCGAAAATCGGATGCGGATGTCGATTGAGGTGATCGAAGCGGTACGCGACCGTGTCGGGCTCGACTACGTTGTTGGTTTCCGCATGACCGGGGACCAACTTCTGAAGGGCGGTCTCCGGCACGACGATATGAAGGAGATCGCCGCGCGCCTGGCAGGTCTCAAGAAACTCGACTTCTTTAATATCTCGGGATCAACCGGCGAGACACCGGAACTGCAAGCGAAAACGGTTCCGTCACTCGACAATCCGCTCGGCGTTTTCAATCACTATGCGGCTTCGATCCGTCAGGTCGTGAACGTCCCAGTTCTTGTCGCCGCACGAATTGTCGAGCCGAGCATGGCGGAAGCGGCTCTGCAACGAGGCGACGCCGATCTTATTGGCATGACTCGGTCATTGATTGCCGATCCTGACATGCCAAAGAAAGCGCTAGCGGGCGAGCCTGATGAGATCCGACTTTGTACCGGGGCGAACGAAGGCTGTATCGGTCGCCTCTTCCAAGGTCTACCGATCCGGTGCGTGCAAAATCCGCTAATCGGCCACGAGGATGAACTCGACGCGCTCGAACCGGCAGCTGAAGGGCGCAAGGTGGTCGTTGTCGGCGGTGGGCCAGGTGGGATGGAAGCGGCGAGGGTCGCCGCGGAACGTGGGCATGAAGTCGTGCTTTTCGAGCGCACGACTAAGCTCGGCGGCACAGGTTCGCGCGGCGGCGCTTGCGCCGAATCGCGCTGAATACGGCCGAGCGATCAACTGGCTGGCGCATCAAGTCGACAATCTTGGCGTCGACGTTCGACTTGAGACCGAGGCTGACCGCCAATCGATTCTCCAAGAGAAACCGGAAGTGATCATCGTGGCGACAGGAGCAACGCCGCGACCGCCGACATTTGCCATTTCGCCAAAAGTGAGAGTCGCGACTTGCGATGACGTGCTTTACGGCAAGGTGCCAGTCAAGCCTGGCGATCGTGTCCTCCTCATCGACGAAGACGCCCATATGCGAGGCCCGGGCGCGGCTGAGGCCCTATTGGATGCAGGCGCCAAAGTCGAGATCATTACCAAAGAAATGACCGTCGGTCTCGATATCGATCCGACGCTAAAGCCGGCGCTCTTCCGACGCCTCTTCGAAAAAGGCGTCGTCATGACGCCGCACACTGCTACGGTTGAGATGAGAGACAAGGTTGTGATTGTCGAGCACGTCTTTTCCAATGCGATGCGAGAAATCCCGGTCGATCTCGTTGTCCTCGCGTTGGGGGGCGAAGCGCGAGAAGAACTTTATTTTGACCTTAAAGCGAACGCGCCCAATTTGGAACTCTACCGAGTCGGCGATTGCGTAGCGCCGCGCCAGCTTTACGACGCGATGCTCGAAGCGACTCGCGCGGCACGCGACATTTGAGGGACGCCATGGATGCGGGCGCGAAGAAAACGGTTCTCCGACAGTTCACCTACGGACTCTACGCTGTGACCGCTCACCATGAAGGTGAGCGCGGAGTGTTCACCGCGAACTGGCTCAGCCAGGTTTCTTTTGAACCCCCGCTCGTAGCGGTCTCGGTCGAACGCGACAGTTCGACACTGTCGCTGATTCGCGCCAGTGGTCGGTTCACAATATGTCCGTTCGCGGCTGATCAACGAGAACTCGCCGGCGCCCTCGGCCGGCCGAAAGCAAAAGCTGGCGACAAATTCGAGGCGATGCTACTTGAAGTCACCGAGTCCAAACAGGGCGATCTTGCGCTCGACGTCACTACGGGCTTCGTGACGTGCGTCGTTCAGTCGGAAGTCGAAACAGGTGATTCTATAGTATTTGTGGGTGAAGTCGTCGACGCGGGAGTCTTTTCCGAGGCTGAACCGTTGACGATGCGAGACGCTGGATTCAGGCACGCGGGTTAATTTTTAGCTGGTCGATGGCATCGCGACACGAATTATTCCCTTCTCGTTCTGCAGATACATCCACTTATCATCGGCGGACCAACCGCCGATGGGATCACTTCCCCCACCGCGATAGAGATCATATTTTTTGGAACCGTTGCCGTAGGGCGACACGCGAAAATTCCAGCTCCCAAATATGAACCGAGTAAGCGCTTGCCCGTGTGAAACGCAGCCAACCCAAGCTGCGTTCGGCGAGACGGCATCACAACCGATCACAGCGGTACCGGCAAGATCTCGGTTCCAATCCCCTGGAATACCGGGGTCCGTTTCGCCCGCTGGCAAAACGCGGACGTCGCCCGTTGCGATCGTCACCAGAACCGCTGTCGGGTCCGGTACTGTCGTGTGATCGACGAAGAGCAATGCCGACTGGTCGTCAGAGACCGAAACTTGGTCGTAGTTGACCAGGGGAAGCACGACAACCCGGTCGTGATTGAGATCATGCAGAAATGTCTGTCCGCCCGCACGCTCGGCAACGTAAACGGCTTCGTACCGCCGCTCCGGAAGGGTGAGTTGAACCGGTACTTCCTTGACCAGCACGATCAGTTCTACGGGATCAGAACCAGCGTAGAGCTTCTCGGCATCTTTGCCCGCAACAAGTCCGAGTCGCATGCCAAGGTCGAGACGGAAATCTGGGAGAAAGACCAGTATTCCGCCAACGACGAGCACGACCGCGATAACTACGGCCACGATGAGCTTCGCTCGTCGTTGCTCTTTTCGGTAGTGAAACGACATTGTTTAGTAGTTCACACCACGAGCTGGCAACACTACTTGTCGTCGCGCGATGGTTCTTGCGCTAGCTCTTCCTGTTCGGTCGTGGCTTCGACGACGTCATACTCCTCAACATCTTCATATTCGAGCTCATAATCACCCGAAGCAATGATGTAGAGATCCTGCAACGCTTCAAATGCCTCAAATGTCACATCGGCAAAGCTCGCTTCACCACGCACAAAATGCAAAAAGAGCTCCCGAAGATCGTCCACGAGCGTTTGCGCAAGACGTTCTTGCTCGGTGGGGTCTTTGCCCCCTTGTCCCGGCGTAGGTACGTAATCTCGCATCTCGCCGTTGACCATGCTTTACCTCCCAGCCCAGCAATCGATTGAGTCCCGGAAGATAATCGCACGTCACCGCGGGAAGCGCCCACCATTTACGTCCAAATGCGCCAAACGAAAGCGCCGGGCGGTGATTGTCACCGCCCGGCGCTGAGCCGGTCCCGTCCCTTCCCGAGATTCGAAGGATGAAATTAGGCGGCGGCCTCACCAACTGCGAGACTTGGCGCCATTTCTGTCTTCGTTTTCGGTTCGGCGGTCGGGCCGAAGATCCACGCGCAAATCAGGATCGCGAAAGCAATAGCGGCGAGTGCGATCATCTCAATCCTCCGTCGTACTTACGAGAAAATCTGCCAAGGATCTAAAGCTGGTAAGCCAGCTCGCCATGTTGCGTCGTATCGAGGCCGAGCACTTCGTCTTGTTCTGGAACTCGCAATCCAATCGCAAGGTCGATGACCTTGAGGATTACCCAACTCGCTGCCGCGGCGTAAACCACGACCACCACAACCGCGACCACCTGTTTCACAAACTGGTCCCAGCCACCGTAGATCAAACCGTCGGAGCCGATGCCGTTGTAGGCCGCGTCGGCGAAAATGCCGGTAGCAAGCGCGCCCCAGATGCCACCGACACCGTGGACCGCGAAGACATCCAGTGCGTCATCGACTTGCAGATTTGCTTTGAGCAACTCGACTGCGAAGAAGCAGACAACGCCTGCGCCGAATCCAATAATGACTGCCGAACCTGGCGTGACAAACCCTGAAGCAGGCGTAATCGCAACCAATCCCGCGACTGCGCCGGCTGCAGCTCCAAGGACACTCGGGTGACCGTGCCGATACCAGCTGACGGTCATCCAGGTGAGTGCACCCATCGCCGCCGCGACGTTCGTGACAACGAAAGCGTCTGCGGCTAAACCATTGGCTGCGAGCGCGCTGCCGGCGTTAAATCCGAACCAGCCAAACCAGAGAAGTCCAGCCCCAAGAACGGTGAGGGTCAAGTTGTGCGGATCCATCGGTTCCTTGCCGAAACCGACCCGCTTCCCAAGCATCTTCGCGGCGACGAGCGCCGAAACGCCGGAAGAGATGTGGACTACAGTGCCACCGGCGAAGTCCATTGCTCCGTAATCACGAAGCCAACCACCGACTCCCCAAACCCAGTGCGCAATTGGGTCGTATACGAAAGTGGCCCAGAGGAGCGAAAACACCACGAACGCTTTGAAACGTTTGCGTTCCGCGAAGGCGCCCGTGATAAGGGCCGGCGTAATGACCGCGAACATGCACTGGAAGATCATGAACGCATTGGCGGGAATAGTTGGCGCGTAGTCAGGATTCGGCAGCGCGCCGACTCCCCGAAGCCCGAACCATTCGAGACCGCCGATGATCCCGCCTCTATCCGGACCAAACGCGAGGGTATAGCCCAAAATCACCCATTGCACGCTGATCAACGCGAGGATGAAGAAACTGTGCATGATTGTCGCGAGCACATTTTTGCGACGAACAAGACCGCCGTAGAAAAATCCGAGCGCTGGTGTCATCAACATCACCAGAGCTGCGGACGCCAGCACCCAAGCTGTGTCGCCAGTGTTGATTTGATCCATGCGCCCTTCCTCCCCATCAAAACCTGTCGGTATCGACAGTCTAGGAATAGCTGGTAAAGCTTGATACGTGCCGCACCAACCAATCACCCTTGGAGAATTGTTTAATCTGCACAATTTCCAAAATTGATCGCATTGGGCGTTACCTTTCAAGCAAGCAACGTGTTTGAGCATCTGTTGAGGACAACAGATCGCCGTACGAGGAAACGATTGAGTCACGATCAGTTCGAGCGCGACCACATCGAAAAGCTGGCGGCACGCGCGATCACTGATCGAGACGCGTTTGGCGATCTCTACGACGTATTTGCGACGGCAATTTATCGCTATTGCTTTCGGCGGACCGGAAACCGTGAGCTCGCTGAGGATGCGATGAGCCAGACATTTTCACGAGCCTTCGAAGGAATGGCGGGATTCGCCGGCGGGTCGTTTCCGGCGTGGCTCTTCACGATCGCGCACAACGTCGTCATTAACCAATCGCGACGACCGTCGTTCGAGCGCTTGCCCGACGACAATCCCGCGATCGATCCGGAACCCGGACCCGAAGCGGTCGCGCTGATGCGCGACGAGCAATCACGCATCGCTTCGCTCTTGACGTGTTTACCGGACGATCAGCGGCGAGTCGTCGAGTTTCGGCTTGCGGGTCTGACAGGCGCCGAAATCGCAACCATCATGGAACGATCGGTAGCGGCAATCAAGATGCTGCAGTTACGCGCCACGCGGCGCCTTAGGTCTGAGCTCGCGATTTGTGAGTCAGGAGGGTTCGATGGCGAGCAATTTTGACGATATTAGCGCCGCCGAAGCGCTCAATCTCGAATGGGATCAGCAGGTACTGGGGCAGATTACCGAAGGGGCAAGTTCGGATTCTCCAGAGATCGCTTCACTCGCGAAACTCTTGGCGTGTGACGATGCTCCTCTGCCTGATGAAACGTTCAACGCCCGGCTTCGACAGCGTTTCACAGCCCAAAATCCGATTGAGCGCCGAGTGCCCCGCCCGTCGCGGGTCAATCTTGGAATCGTGCATCCATATCCTTCGCCGTGGCCGCTTGTTTCTGCTCGAAGGTTCTTGATTGCGGTGGGAATCGCAGCCTGCCTTATGCTGGCCTTTTCCGCCGGAAATGGTCTATTTCACGATCAGGCACACGCCCCTGTCATCGCTTCAGTTCTGGCGAGTCCGGAAGAAACGGCAACCGCCGGACCAACGATGACTGCCTGGATCAGGCAAACGAGGGCGGTTTCGAACGGTCACGATGTGACCTTGCTGCCTCACCTCGATGCGACGGTGACAAATGGCGATCTCGACGTTCTACCACCTTCGACCGCGCTCACGATTGTGGAAGTCGCCTCAGATGGAACCGGACAGCAGTGGTTGCACGTTCAAACCAATGATGGTCGAGCAGGATGGCTGCCGAAGTCGGATACGTCTCCGCTTGAAGAGTAGCAATCACGGCGATTGAAAATGGTCGATTTGGAAGGCGTCATGGTCTATGGCAGCAGAGGCATCGTATACTCGTCCAACCCGGGGAACCGAGGGCAAAAGCCGATTCTCGGAATGGCGAGAACAACGAATCTACCGCCGCGAGGATAGTTTGCGCGAGCGTAAGGGCAATCCGCGTACTCAGCGGGAACAGCCAGAGAATCAAGGGCTTCCGGCCGCCGCGGCGTTGAGCGCTGCAGGCGGTGGCGTTGTTGGCGCTACCACCCTCCCAAGACCGGGCACCCGACGACGACCCAGCGTCGATGATCAGCGCGTTCCCGATTCCTCTGAATCCTATGAGCCTTATGATTACGCGGTTCCAGGTCAACGCGGCCTCGGCATCTTTCGGTCGATCGGTTGGGCGCCAAGGTTTTCAGTTGAGTCTGGGATCTATGTTCTGTTCCTCTTCCTGGCGGCTGTCTCCAGATTTTGGGACCTCGGCTCGCGCGCACTCCATCACGATGAGAGCCTTCACGCGTATTACTCATGGGTCTATGAGACTGGCGGCGGTTATCGCCATCATCCCCTCATGCACGGGCCATTCCTCTTCCATATTGAAGCGCTGACGTTCTTCTTGTTTGGTGATAGTGACGCCACCAGCCGATACGCTCCGGCGATTTTCGGCGTCATCTTGGTCGGGCTCCCCTATTTTCTCCGCGGCACGAAATTTCTTGGACGCTGGGGCGCCCTGTCCGCCTCGTTTTTCCTGCTGATTTCGCCATCGCTTTTCTATATGAGTCGCTACATCCGCCACGACATCTTCACGATCGTGGGTACGATGGTGCTCTTCATCTGCATCGTGCGATACATCGAGAAACCGGAAAGACGCTGGCTGATCGGTGGCTTCGCGACCACCGCCCTACTCTTAACTAATCACGAGATTATTTTTGCAATCCTCGCCGCCTACTTTATCTTCTTGTATGGCGCGCTCGTATGGGGCCGCGCGAAGTACTGGAACAAGACGCGTCCACATGCAGCGAGAACCGTCGTCGGCGTCCATATCGCGGGCTTCCTCGGTCTCGCGCTCATCTACCTGATTTCCCCGCAGAAGTACCACACGAAGTTCCTCGACATTCCCTGGGAGAATCCGACTCGTCAGGACCAAATTGACTATTATGTCAATAATGTATTCAAGAACCCGTTGATCATTGGACTGGCCCTCGTTTTCATTGGATTCTTGGTTGCGTTGCGATTCGCGCTCCAGTCGGCCGCCGATCCTGAAGTTTTCGCTGATGAAGGACTGGTCTCTGCGACTCTCGAGGGCGCCGAAGAAGGGTCTGTTGAAAACGCGATCAATCGCGCTTGGACTGATCGGTATGGACTGATCGCCGCGATTGTCGTGGCAGTCATTCTTTTTTGCGCGCTTTTTACGAGTCTCTTCACCAATCTGCACGGTCTTTCATCCTCGACTTTCGCCACGAACGGAACGCTGCTCTACTGGCTCGGCCAGCATGATGTTCGCCGTGGTGATCAACCGTGGTTCTATTTCCTCATCCTCTTTCCGCAATATGAATTCATTGCCGCAACTCTGGGCCTCCTGGCCGTGGTTGCGACACTCTGGCGTGGTCTCGGCGCGCTAGCCGGCCGATGGGACGGTGGACGAAACCTCTTCTTCCGCCTATTCCTGGTCACCTGGTTCGTTCTCATCTTCGCTGGCCTCTCGATGGCCGGCGAAAAAATGCCCTGGCTCGTAACGCACATCGCCCTCCCCGGCATTCTCCTCGCTGCAGTGTTCGTCGGTGGCATGATCGATCGGGCGATCGAAGCTGCCGCCGCGAGACGGGCGAAGGGCGAATCCGGGTCACTCTTTGGCGCGGCAGATTGGGCGATCGCGGGCACGCTCATCGCGCTTGCATTTGGTTGGTTCTTCTTAGCCGGCCGATTGACGGAAGGCGAATTCGTCAGAAACAGCTTGAACCAGTGGCAACGTTCATTGACGAAATACGACGTCGATCACTGGTGGTGGTTGGCGATCGCACCGATGCTCGCGCTCTTAGTTTGTGGCGCCGCGTTTATTTGGCGTGGACCTCGACGCGCGGGTCAGGCGGTCCTCGTCTCGCTGGTCATTCTTCTCGCGCTCTTGCAAGTGCACGCTGAATGGCGCTTGACGTATCTAGAAGGCGATGTGCCGAAGGACATGCTCGTCTACACCCAGACGTCACCCGACGTCACGATGATGATGAGCGACATCGACCGACTCTCAGCGGAGTTGACCGGCGGCAAAGACCTCGCGATCTGGTACGACTCCGGCGTCTCCTGGCCGATGCAGTGGTATCTCCGCGACTTTCCGAACAAGCGCTTTTTCGGCAGCACGCTCACATCCCCTCCCGGCGATGTTCCGATCGTGTTGGTCGCGGATGACAACAAAGCGAACGTTGAACAACAACTAAAGGACTACACACCGCAAGAATATGTGCTTCGCTGGTGGTATCCCGAAGACCAAACCTATAGGGATTTCGCGATTGCGCCAGAGCTCGAACCTGGGCGGTCTGCGTGGACTGATCCCGAGGCGGCTCATGGACCGATCCAAGTTTTGGGGTCCATCGTTGATTCGGTGAGCACGCTCTTTACGCCGGAAGGCGAACAGAAGGCATATCGGCTGGTGATGTATCGCGATCTACCCGCGCCAATCGGGCAATACCGATTCACTATGTATGTGCGTAACGATCTGTTGCCCTATTTCAACGGTACTCGCTATTAGTGATCACTTCGCCCCGTGTATGTGGACTGAAAGCGATCGAGATTGACCGCGGTTCGACGACGCGATCGTCGAGCAGCGTTGCAGATGTCATGTTTGAGGAAATGAATGGCTGAGCATTCTGAACACCATCCGAGACCGGCGCTTCTGGATCGCACAATTGATCTGACGGTGATCAGTTGGGCCGCAATCGCCTGGGCCGTGATCATTATCGTCGCGTTTGCCATGCGGTTCGCTCAACTCGACGGATTCGCGCTATCGCCGGACGAGGCTCACCGCGCATTTGACGCCTGGTCGCTTTTCCGCGGGGCCGCCAGTGATCCCGGACGTGACATTCCTAATACGGCGCCGCTGATCACGCTGCTTCAGGCATTCGCCTTCTTCCTCTTTGGCGCAACCGACGCGATTGCTCGGATCATGTCCGCGTTCCTTGGTTTCGGGCTTGTCTTGCTGATTGCGGGTCTACGGCCCTACGTGAGCCGAGCCGCGGCTATTGGCATGGCTGCGCTGGCCGCGCTCTCGCCGACACTTGTCTTTGCCTCTCGGGTAGTCGATCCCACGATCGGCGTCGCATTCGGCGCGATGCTTCTGCTCGTCGCGTTTCTCCGACTGGGCGACGAAGAGCGTACTTCAGGTTCTCGTTTGGGCTGGTCGTTGCTGTGCGGTATCGCGCTCGGGATCATGCTTGCCTCGGGTCCACTTTCCATCACGACGTTGATTTCGCTGGGGGTGGGTGGGCTCGCCGCCTCGATGTTCGATCGCACCGGCAAAGGCGCAATTCGGCGGTCGATGCGCGGTTTCACAAGTACACCAAGTGCGCTTCTGATGGTGTTGAACGGTTTCGTAGTCACTATCATCTTGCTCTTCAGCCGGTTCCTCAGTGACCTAAACGCGCTCCGAGGCATCGGCGAAACGTTCAGCGATTGGGCACGGTTGATGACAACAACCGGCAGCAACACTCCAACACAGTTCTTCATTTTGGCCCTCTTGGTTTACGAGATCCTCGCGATCATCTTCGCGATCGTCGTCGTCAGCCGAGAAGGCACCAGCGAACCCGAGCAACTCTCGTGGACATTTTTCGCGGGCTGGTTCGCCGCTTCGCTCTTGCTCGTCAGCCTCAGCTCAGGCAGATCGCCAAACCAGGCCGCAATCGTCGCCCTGCCGTTAATCTTGCTTGCTGGCATCGGGTTGGGTGAGACGATCGCCGCAATCGACTTGAGTGAAACACTCTACGGTCGCGGCGGTGCGCTCTTCCTCGCATTGCTCGGTTTTGTGATCTCGGCAATCGCTTTCGTCGTACTCATTCGGCGTATCGACAACGCAACGAGCAAGAACCAGGCGATTCTCGAAGCCGCCATTGTTGGCGTCCTAGTGGTGATTCCACTCCTTTTTGCCTGCATCACGTTGTTCAGAGGCGAGATCGCCACCGGCAACAAATCGCAACCGCTCGTACTGATCTTGCTCGTCTTAGCGATCTTCTTTGGCGCCTACACGCTTCGGTCAACTGTCCTCCTGAACTTCTTCGATGCGGATGAAGGCGTCGAAATGCTCGCGCCCGAAACCTCGACCGCCGCGGTCCGACCGCTGGTTGACCGCCTGCTCCGGCTATCTCGTGATGTGACCGTTACGAACACATCTGCCCGCGACCCAACCGGCGGACATGGGCTGTCAATCGCCATCGATCGCCGAGTGGAATCGCCATACCGCTGGTATTTCCGGGAATTCCCGGATGCCGGCGTCGTCGCCGATGGTCAGGCGAATCAGAGCGGCGCGCAAATCGTGATTGCTCCGGATGACGCGGGGATGCAAGAAGCAGGCTACACGCCGCGTGACTACAACACGACAAATCGTTTGCCGGGTTCGTATTCGGGGTGGGTGACTGATCTTGACTACTTGCTCTATCGAGAACCGCCAACGACTCCCGCGCCCGCGAAGATCGCTGTCGGTCTCAACCAAGAGTTAACCGCGAAGGTCTACCCGAACACGGGACCGTACAACCTGTTCGAGCGACCGGGCCCCGGCACCGGCCGCGGCCAGTTCGACCAACCGCGCGGCATAGCCGTGTCACCGACAGACGGCTCGGTATATGTCGTCGATAGCGGAAACAACCGAGTCGAGACATTTAACGCCGATGGCGAATTCGTCGGCATTTGGGGTGGCGACACCGGCGGTTCTGTCTCCTTCGCCAAGGTCGACGCCGGCGGGCCAACTGGCATCGCAACTGGTTCGAATGGTCTGATCTACGTCTGCGACACCTGGAACCACCGGATCGTCGTGCTCGATCAATCCGGACGCCAAGTGAACGCGTTCGGTCAATTCGGAAACACCGATGATGCTCCGGATGCGAGTGCGCAACCTGGCAATTTCTTCGGCCCGCGCGGTATCGCGATCTACAACGACGAAATCTACGTCGTCGATACCGGAAACGAGCGGGTTCAAGTCTTCGGACTTGACGGCATGTTCCATCGCGCGTTCGGCGGGAACGGAACAGGCCCAAGCCAGTTCTTGGAGCCGGTCGGTATCGCGATCGACAGCAATGGACTCGTCTACGTTGCCGACACGAACAATGGGCGAATCAGCGTCTTCTCGGTCGACGGGTCGCCCCAAGCGCAATGGAAGGTCGACGCCTGGCAGAACCAGCAGTTCTTCCAGCCTTACCTGGCCATCGGACCGGACGGAAATATCTACGCGACATCGTCCGCAACCGGCACTGTCGAGGTCTTCTCGCCGGCCGGTCAGCACATCGCTTCAATCAGCCAGGTTGGAAGCGAGAAACTCCAGCAACCATACGGAGTGGCGGCTGCTTCGGATGGCTCAGTCTTGATCACTGATGGCGGAAAGAGCGCTGTGTTCCGCTACGTTCCAGAGCTTCCCGCACCTGAAGAGGAACAACCAGGCGCCGGTCAAGGCACTCCGCAGGCGAATCCGCCTTCGAGCCCAGTCGGTAGCCCAGCGGCGAGTCCGACACCTGGAAATGGATAATTTGATTTAGCGAAGTCAATGACCGCGCCAGTGACACTTTGGAGTCACCGGCGCGGTCATATCTTGCCCCGTGGTTTCGTGCGCGTCTTAACGCTGCTAGTCGCCGATGTGAATGAGTTCGGTGTCTACCTCACCGAGAACGCCGAATTCGACATTCCGTTCGATAAACCCGATCACCTTGGCCAGCATTTCATCGACGTGCGGCGAGCTGTTGCTCACGCAAACAGCGGCAAGACTGGCAACCCGCATGTCATTGAGATCGCCTACTTCCGCAATCGAGACATTGAACTGATTGCGCACCCGTTGCACGATCGAGCGCACGACATGGCGCTTGTCCTTGAGTGAGAAACTTTCTTCGAGGTAGAGGGAAATTCGGGCGACTCCGATCGTCGTGGCCACTAGGCATCGCTACTCGGCTTTTCGACCGAAATGCGGGTTTGCCCCGTCTCTTCGAGATTCCATTTCCACACCAGTCCCAAATCTGTCGCAATCGCCGCCGAGGCATCGTGGAATTTGGCGACGGTTGCCGGATCAACTTCAAAGAGAGCGCAAAGATCGGGATCGGGAAATCCTTCGATCACCGCCTGGGATTTCCCCTTGGCCAAATCAGCTTCGACCACGTTGGCGCCGATCGCGCGCAGATTTGTGAGCATCGAATCGAGAAACTCGCCGGCGTCATCCCAGCCCTCTGCCGCCTCCCAAACCTTGGCGAAAGTGTGCCCAATCGATTCAGTCCATTTGTCGACCGCAATTCCTTGCTGCTGCAGAAACCGAATTGTCGCGATCAGTGCAGCTTGGGCATTGGCCCGAGCCTGTTCAAGGAGTTCCTCGTTCGAATATTCATCGAACTCTCGAATGCCATCGCCGTCGATGTCTGCCATACAATTCCCCTAGATCACAAGCTAAATGACGTTGTGCTCCTGGGCCAAAACGCCCTCCTGGAAGCGTGATGGCCGGAACGGGCTAATGTCGACCGTCTTCGCCTCGCCTTCGAGGATTAACTCCGAGATGCAGGCGCCAATCGCTGGACCCTGCATGAAACCATGGCCGCTGAATCCTGCGGCCACCGCCAATCCTTCGAGTCCGCCGACAAATCCCAGAACAGGATTATCATCCGGCGTGATTTCGTAGAAGCCAGCCCATCCGCGCATTACGTTTGCATCGGCGAACGCCGGCGCACGATTGACCAGCGCTTCAACGGTCGTCACCATCCACTCGTCGTCAACAGTCTTGTTGAAACTGCTTGGTTCGTTGCGATCACCCATTCCAAACAGGAATCCCCGGCTTTCGGGGTGGAAGTAGAGTCCGGAAGCGAACTCGATTGTCATCGGCAATGTCGACGGCAGTGCTGAGAACGGTTCGGTGATAAAACTCATCCGGCGATAGGGATCGACGGGTATGTCAACGCCGGCGAATTTCCCAACAAGTCTAGTTTGTGGGCCGGCGCAGATAATCGCCAACGACGTCGAAATCGTCTCGCCGTTTGCTTGCACCGCGGCAACTCGTTCGCTGGCAACAGTGATACCCGTAACTTCAGTTTCCTCGATGATCTCAACCCCGAGCTGACGCGCGGCCTGGGCGAATCCCACCGTCGCTCCGTACGTGTCAACCCATCCGTCCTCGGGGCAAAAAGTTCCTCCGATAACATCATCAAGATTGATGTGTGGGTTGATCTCGGCGATTTCATCCGGCGTCACCCAGCGCACCGGAACTCCAAGACGCTGCTGAAGCGCGAGATTTGCGCGAAAGACTTCTTCCTCTGCTGGATCGGTCAAGAGAAATAAGTAGCCCTGCTGGCGCAGATTGATGTCCTGCCCAAAACGTTCCTTATAGGTTTCCCAGACACGCACCGAATAGGTGGCCAAGCGAATATTTGTCTCGGTCGAGAATTGCTGGCGAATTCCTCCCGCCGCGTCGGCGGTCGCGCCTCGACCTATCAAATTCTGATCAAGCATAACGATGTCAGTTAGTCCCTTTTCCGCAAGCGCATGAGCGATGGCGCAACCCATAATGCCCGCGCCGATAATGACGGCATCCGCCGAAGTCCGCACTCTTTCGCTCCTCATCCAACTTGAACAACTACTAGGTCAAACTTGCGCATGTCAGTATTCGTTGTCGATTTCCGGCCCGCCGATTATCGCTCCGGAAACGTCAACCTGACCACCGCCGAACCTTGCGATCTCTGGCCAAATCAGATTACTCTCCCCTTCGCACACGCGATCTACCGACCGTTGCAACCTCGACAGCCCGCGCTGACTCGAGGTATCGCTATTCCAACGAGTCGGTGCGCCCGGAGGATGTCCGTTGACGCACTACGATGCAATCATCATCGGCGCCGGTCACAACGGACTCGTCGCGGCCTCGTACCTTGCAAAATCTGGCTTCAGCGTCTGCCTACTCGAGCGCTATCACACAGTCGGTGGAGCGGCCATCACCGAGGAAATTGCGCCCGGATACCACCTCTCCATCGGCTCATATGTGCTCTCGCTCTTCCCGCGCTCGATACTTGACGAGTTGAATGTCTGGCAACATGGAATCAAGCTGATCAAACGCAATCCACGGTTCTACATGCCTTTCCCCGACGGTCGCTCGTTGATTGCCTGGGAAGAAGAAGACCGCTTCCTCGAAGAAATTGCGAAATTCTCGAAGAAAGACGCTCAGAATTACCCGCATTACGACGCCTTCGTCGAAGAAGCGTCCCGCGTCATGGACAAATTCATTCTCCGGCAGGCGCCCTCATGGGCGGAAGTCGCTGCGGAATTCAAGACTCCCGAACAAGCCGCGATTTTTCAACGGATGTATCTTGGATCGGCCGCGGAAGTGGCGGCATACTTCTTCGAAAGTCCGCAAATGCAAGCGGTGGCGGTCGCCTTTGGTCTGATCGGAACCTTTCGCGGCCCGAGAGACGCGGGTACCGCTTTTGTGAAGCTTTATCACTCGATGGGCAATGTGACAGGCAAGCGTGGGCAGTGGGCGTACGTCAAGGGCGCGATGGGCGCCGTGACCCGCGCTCTTTCATGCACCGCGCAATCGCTCGGCGTCGAGATTCGCACCTCATGCGAAGTCGATCGTGTGCTGATCAAGGATGGCCGCGCGACCGGAGCGGTTACCTCGACCGGCGAAGAGATCCTCGCCAAGATCGTCCTGTCGAATGCAGACCCGAAGCGAAGTTACTTGACGCTGGTGGGCCGCGCAGAACTTCCGAGCGAATTCGTGCGCTCGGTGGAGGCGATTCAGATGGATTCGCCCGTCATGAAAATGAATCTCGCGGTCGAGGAATTGCCACGCTTCATTGGATTAGAAAGAGAAGGTCGAGTCCAGGGACTGGCCCAAACCGGCGGCGTGTTCATCGGCCCCTCTATCGACTATTTGCAGCGCGCCTTTGAAGATGCGCAGAATGGTCGGCCGTCTGACTATCCAATGATGAGCATTCACATGCAGTCCGCGGTCGATCCAAGCGTAGCGCCGCCGGGCAAGCACACTGTCTCGATCTTCACGCAATATTTTCCGTACAAGCTGGCGGAAGGGACCTGGGACGAGCGGCGCGACGAGATCGCGGATCACGTGATCAAACGGTTCGCGGAGTACGCTCCGAACGTTCCAGATTCGATCGTCACGCGTCAGGTCCTCGCGCCACCTGACATCGAAGCACGCTTCGGCCTGACTGGAGGTCATATCTTCCAAGGCGAGCTTGTACCGGAACAGGCGTTTGATCTAAGACCAGTTGCGGGGAG
The DNA here is from genome assembly GCA_963737985.1 of uncultured Chloroflexia bacterium. Taxonomy (GTDB): domain Bacteria; phylum Chloroflexota; class Chloroflexia; order Thermomicrobiales; family UBA6265; genus CAVTUU01. Next base: position 744,317 of record CAVTUU010000009.1, read on the forward strand.
CAAAACCTATGAGGGTCCAATTCGAGGATTCTATATATGTGGATCTGGCGCATGGCCAGGTGGTTGCGTGATGGGCGCTCCTGGGCATAATGCTGCTCGAGAAGCGATCTCAAATTTGCGGGGTGGACGTCACAATTGACAAACGGAGAGCTTAACGGTCAAGAACAGAACGGCAACTCGTCGCCAAATGGATCACCTATCCGGCCCAAACGATCTGAAAACATCTTTGCAGAGGCCATCATCTCAGACATGAGCGAGGCGCCCAACAACGAATCTATTGATGGCGTGCTCAGTCGCCTGAGTCGGCGAGCGAAGCGTGTGCTCGACGAGAGCCAGCAGGAAGCAGCCTCTCTCGGTGCAGTGGCGATTTGCACCCAACATGTGTTGCTCGGGATCATGCGCCAGGAGGACTGCTGCGCGGCCAAGATATTGACCGATCTCGGCTACGACTACGAGGAAATTCGCCGGCGGATTGAATTCATCAGCGGATTTCCCGCTCGCGAAGGATCGAGTCCGCAAACTCTCGAACTCTCGCCTCGAATGAACCACGCGCTCGATCTGGCTGGACACGATGCGACGAGACGCGGACAAACCGAGGTCGGCACGATCCACCTCTTGGTCTCGTTGTTGCGCACTCGGGAAGGTCTCGTCGTCACGGTCTTGGAAACCGCTGGATTAGGTCTCGAACCGGTCGGCGCGGCGATTGTCCGCGCCTTTCGCGCGGACACCGCCCACGATTCCTGAAACCGTTATTTCATAATTGTCAGTTCGCGCGTCGCCTCGTTTAGGCGCTCGCCTCCGGTTTCCGTGCAAACCACAGAGTCCTCGATCCGCACGCCCAAATCACCCGGAATATAAATACCGGGCTCATCGCTGAAGACCATACCAACCTGGAGAGGCAACGTGTTGCCTTCGACAAGGTACGGTTCCTCGTGCACGTCCAGCCCGAGCCCGTGCCCAACGCGGTGGATGAAATACTCACCGTACCCCGCATCGGTAATGACCTTTCGCGCGGCGCGATCGATTGACTCGCAACTGGCTCCCGGGCGGACCGCTTCGAGCGCAGCTTGATTGGCCTTCCGCACGATGTCGTGAACCTTGCGGTACTCGTCGTTCGGCTCGCCGATGTGTACGGTTCGCGTCACATCCGATTTATACCCGTCGAGCGTGCCGCCCCAATCGAAGATGACAGTGTCACCGGTCTCGATGACGCGATCGCCGGTGTGATGATGCGGCGACGCGGAATTCGGACCGCTCGCGCAAATGCCAAACGACGCGCCCAATCCACGCGCGGCCATCAGTGCGCCAAGCTTCGTCATCGCCTCGGTTTCCGTGAGACCGTTAATTGATGTGGTAATGAACTCATGCCAGGCGTCGTCGGTGCGATGCGCCACTTCGCGCAGAATTTCGACTTCGCGCGCGTCCTTGCTCGCCCGTAGAGGACGCATGACCTCGGCCGCGGGAGTCCAGTTTGCGCCGTTCATGTTCTCCTGCAGACGCATCAAGAAGACACTCCACAGTTGGTCGCTGACGGCGACTTTTTGGCCTTGAATGTTCCCGACCAGGCTGGCGACGAGTTCGGAGGGTGATTCAGTTTCCGCCCAGGCGTGAATTGGGAGTTCCATAAGTTCGCTAGTCGACTTCATCAACGGCGCTTCGAGCTCCGGCATGACCATTTTTGGTTCGCCCTGCTGCGGCACTATAAGGAGATTCATGCGCTCGCTCTCATGGGCTTCGAAACCAGTCAAATAGAAGAGATCGGACGACGGCCCAACAAACAGGAATTCGATCTCCTGCGCTTTCAATTCATCCTGTGTTCGCCGCAACCGATCGACATACGTTCCAACAATCGCGGGATCGACTGTAGTCACAAACTCACTCCTCGCGTACGCTGATCACCACACCAGGACGGCGATTCTAGCACCGGATAAGTTCCATCATGTGTTGCTAAGGAAAGGGCGACTATTACTGATGAGCGAGCAGTCGAAAAACCGGCACGTCGTGGTCATGATCACGTCGCCATTGGAGAAGGAACAAGCTGATCGAATCGCCGCCGTCGACCGAGACAGGGTGGAACTCATTTACCGACCTGATCATATGCCCGACACGAAGTACCAGGCCGATCATAATGGTCCCATTGATTGGCAGCGACCGGAGGATCACCAGCGTGAGTGGCTTGATCTTCTGAAGCGAGCTGAAGTTCTGCTTGACTTCGATTGGCGCTCGGGCTTACCGCCGTTCGAGCTCTCACCAAATCTGAAATGGGTCCAAACAAGTTCAGCTGGCGTTGGACAAACTGTGAAGCGGTTGGGTCTTGCGGATTCTGATTTGATTGTAACGACCGCCAGCGGTGTTCATGCTGGCCCACTATCCGAATTCGTCTTCGGAGCGCTCCTGTATTACGTCAAAGCCTTTCCCCGCCTCGTCGAAGATCAAGCGGCGCACCACTGGGAACGTTTCTGCTCGTCTGAATTGGCTGGAAAGACATTGGCGATCATTGGGCCAGGCCGGATCGGAAGGCAAATTGCTCGCGTGGCGAAGGCATTAGATATGAACGTCTGGGCGATGGCGAAAACACACGATCCTGAGCGAGCAGCCGAATTGGGAGTCGACCGGCTTTTCGCGCACATAGATTTTCACGAAATGTTGGCAGGTGCAGATTTCCTCGTGCTCTCGACACCCCATACACCAGACACCGAGAATCTGATTGGACCAGCCGAGATCGCCGCGATGAGGCGAGGTAGCGCGATCGTCAATATTGCGCGAGGAGTCGTCGTTGACGAGGACGCCCTTGTGGCCGCATTGCGATCTGGCCAGATCGGATTTGCCGCGCTCGACGTCTTTCGCACGGAGCCGCTGCCGGCTGATTCCCCGCTGTGGGATGAGCCGAACGTGCTCATCAACCCACATTCGGCAAGCACCGCCTCATCGGAAAACGGCAAAATCACGGACATTTTCGTTCGCAACCTGCGGCATTACCTCGATGGGCAACTCGACCTCATGTCACCGCTCCTGGATAAGAAGCGTCTCTATTGATTGCTCTTAGCGACACGAGACGTCGCCGGTGGGAAGGTCGCCACGGCGTCGGTGTTTCCGGCGGGCCAGAGCGCGAGCAGAGCGGCGGCAAATGCGAATAGAGGAAATCCGATGCCGAGCGCGGTGTAGCCGCCAATCGCGATGAGGACTCCGCCTACCGCCGCGCCAGCCGCCGTTCCGAGGTTGAGGAGAGAACCATTCAGCACCATTGTCGTTCCAGAACCGGCGGGGCTTTCGGCGGCAAGCAATGTCACGATCCCAACACCGCTGATGGCTGAAACAAACGCGATCACAATCAGTAACGGGATGGTTGCCCAGATGACCGCCGCGATGAGCATTGCTCCAACTGCGACGCCGGCGATCAGGTTGGCGACGGCCACGATCAACCGCGGACTGGCGCCACGAATTTCTCGTCCGGCTGCGAAACTGCCGATCGCGAAACCGCATCCGCCGAACGTGTAGATGAAACCGGCAGTACTGACACTTAGATCGAGTTCGTCTTGCAGGAACGAACCTAGGTATGTCAACAGACCAACCCAGCAGGCTGCCCGCATGAACGAGACACCGTAGAGGCGAAGGATTGGCGGATATTTCATTAGCGGTAAATAGGAGTCGAGGAGTTCGCCGATGCGTATCGGTTCCCGAGAGGTTGATTCGTCTCTCGGAAGGGAAATCAAAACAAACCAGGCACCTGCAATTGCGCCGAGCCCTGAGACGATCAACGCGACACGCCAGCCAGCCGCACCACCGATAAGGGAAATGAGCGGAACTCCAACGATCCCTGAGATGCTCATCGCACCCCAAGCCCAACTAATCGCGCGTTTCTGTGCCTGTCCAGAAAATCGCGTGCCCGCGATCGCCATCGGCATGCCCAGGACCAGCGCATCGGCTAGACCGCCAATGATGCTCAACGCCAGAAGCGGCAAGAACGACGGGGTGAGTCCCGCACCAATGAGATTGACCGCGATAGCCAAAAGACCGAAGACGAGCGGGAGGCGATAGCCAAAGCGGTCCGAAAGTGGACCTACAGCCAGTCCAAGGACGGCACTGATAAAGACCATAATCGTGACGACCTGGCCGAGCCGCGAAACCGTCGAATTGAGGTCTATCGCCATCTTTGGATAAAACGGACTCGTCGCAATGAAGTTGATGACGGCGAAGAACGACGCGACACAAAGAGCAACGATGACACGTGCGCCTGCGTCGACGTCCACGTTCACATTGTCAGTTTTCAATGTCGCTTGGCTCGTCGCCATCGTCGTCGCCTTGCTTCGAGGAGATATCGCTTATGTTTATAGGACGCTTAGGACAACGTCCCGTGAGGTGAATTCGAGACACCTAGATCAACGAAGTTCACTCCTACATGATCATGATGAGACCTGATTTTCGTCGTCGCATCAGTCGTTCTGCGTATTCCAGTCCTGACCAGTTGTAGCGTGGCGATCCCAAGGAACAATTTGTCTCTCGTTGAATCGAAGTCTGGCCGATGCTACCCTCTGTCCATTAGGCTTTCAGGCAACGCTGCCTGCTGCATCTCATGGTGCAGTTCTGATGAGTTGCCGGGAATGACGCCTGCCATTTCGTGCGAGTTGAGGGATTTCTTTGCTTTCAAGTGCTGTCGATCGATCTACGAATCCCGCGTTGAAAATCGCAATCGATATCGACGGAGTCCTAACTGAACACCCGCGCCCGCTTGCCATCGCGGCGTCCACTCACTTCGGTGTCGACCTCCCCGAAAGCGCATTTATCGATTCTGCTGGTCTCAATGTCCCTGTCGAAGTGCGGGATTGGGTCTATGCGCCCGACGGTCCTGCGGCCGGCCTGATTCCCAGTCCAAGCGGCCCGAACTTTCTAATCAAGGTGATTGATCTTTTCGGGAAAGAAAACGTTCTCATTATCACTGCTCGACCAGCCGATGCGGCGGAGATGACCTATGGTTGGCTGCGCCGGCACGGATTTCCGGAGTGTGAAATCGTCTTTGCCGACGATAAGGCGACAATCGCAACCACACGCGGGTGTAATTTCGCTGTCGAGGACAGCGAGCGGCACGCCCGCAATTACGCCGCGGCTGGAGTCACCAGTTTCCTTCTCACCCCCGACACCAGCAATGTGCTTTCGACACCCGGCGTCGAGCGGTTTCGCGATCTCGACGACGCGTTGCTCGGATTGGAAAAGGTGGTTCACCAATACTACGAAGGAGACGAATACGAACCGCCGAAGCGACCAGTCATCGTCGTCAGTGATGCGATCCACCCGAATGCGCGTGATTATCTCGCTCGTTTCGGCGAAATCGTCGATGTTGACGGCACGAACAACAGCGCGTTGCTGGCGGTATTACCGAACGCCGACGCGCTGATCGTTCGCAGCGAGACTCAGGTCACCGAAGAAGTCCTTCATGCTGGTCCGAAACTGCGCGTCGTGGCTCGAGCCGGAGTTGGCGTTGATAACGTCGATCTTGAGGCTGCGACTCGGGCCGGTGTCGTGGTTCTCAACGCACCCGGCGCCAACAAGATTTCGGCTGGCGAGCACACGATTGGTCTCTTGCTAGCCATCACCCGCCAAATTCCCGATGCGAACCGGTCAACGCATGCTGGTTTGTGGGAACGGAAAAAGATCAAACCGATCGACTTGAAGGGACGGACCGTCGGAATCGTCGGGCTTGGACGGGTCGGCACTGTCGTCGCCAAACGCCTGCTCGCCTTCGAAATGAAGGTTCAGGCGTTCGACCCATATGTATCGCCTGAGCGTTTCGCGGAAGCGGGCGTAACCCCTGTCGAATTTGAGGAATTGTTGCGGACGTCCGATGTCGTCACGTTTCACGTTCCTTCCACGGCCGAAACACACCACATGCTCAACGCCGACACGATCGAACTCTTGAAGCCGACCGCGATCGTTTTGAACGTCGCGCGCGGCGAAGTCGTTGATGAACATGCGCTGGCCGACGCGCTCACGAGCGGTCGAATTCCGGCGGCGGGCGTTGATGTGTTCCCGCAAGAACCGTGTCATGAGAGTCCACTCTTCGGTTTGCCCAATGTCGTCGTGACGCCACACACGGGCGGTTCGAGCGCGGAAGCGCTGGCCGCGGTCGGCGAGATGATCAGCACCACGACCATCGCCGCACTCGAAGGTCAGGCAGTGCCGAATGCGGTCAATCTGCCGCCTGCAACTCTGATGGCGCCTGAGCTGCAACGCTTGACAACCGTCGCGGGAGCGGCAGGTCGCCTGTTGGCCGTCCTGCAGCCTGTGCTGCCGGAAAGCATGCGGGTGACGACGCAGGGTCTCGTCTCGCAGGAGGTCGTCGAGCACGTGACGGCTGCCGCGTTAAGCGAGGCGCTGAATAGGTGGACTGTGCGCCGGGTCACTCCGGTGAACGCGCGACTCGTCGCCGACGAAGTTGGCATCGAAATCAAAACGATCACGGGTACGCCTGATCCCGACATCGAACCGTCGTTCGCGTTCGAAGCGAGTGGCGATCCAGTTCGCCTCGTGCGCGTCACGTGGGATCGCACGAATGCTGGAATCGTACAAGTCGATCGATTCTCGCTTGAGCGTGCACTTGCCGGTGAAGTGCTCATCACGCACCACCGCGATCAACCGGGCGTAGTTGGGCGGATCGGAACTGTCCTTGGCCGGCATCGTGTGAACATCGCCGGGATGCAAGTTGGACGGCACCAACAGGGCGGTGAGGCGATCATGGTCCTCAACGTCGATGATGAGATTCCTGATGCCGCTTTGACGGAAATCAGAACTATTGGCGGAATCAAGAACGCTTACAAGGTTTCGTTGCCGCCTGCCCAGCCGAAGCCTGCGATCCAATCCGCCGCTTCTGCCGGCCGTTAACCACTTAAGGTGAGCCGACCGCACGAGCTTAGCGCTGAGCTTTCCGAAGCACCGGTCATTCCTCGTCAGCGGATGAGCAACGAGTCGCTTGGTTATCTTTTTGGATTCTTGGGCGTTCTCGGATTTAGCTTTTCGCTCCCCGCCATACGAGCGTCGGTTCCGGAAATGGGCACCGTCTTCGTTGCCTTGGGTCGGACGGTTGTCGCGGGAACGCTGGCCGCGATTCTCCTCTATGTTCGACATGAACGTCTTCCCGAGCGCCGGTATTGGCGAGGACTGGCAATCTCTGCCTTCGGCATCACGGTCGGATTCCCCCTATGCACGGCGATCGCGCTCAAGAGCGTACCTTCATCCCACGGCGCCGTCATCGTCGGGCTGCTTCCGGCCGCGACTGCGATCTTTGCCGTTCTTCGCGCCGGTGAACATCCACCAACGGCATTTTGGATCTCGTGCGCGGTTGGCGTGGTTTCGGTCTTCGTCTTTGCGGCTGTTCAGGGCGCCGGACGGCCGCGGTTCGCCGATTTCTTGTTGCTGCTTGCCGTCGCGTCGGCATCGCTTGGCTACGCGGAGGGCGCACGCATCGCCCGCGATATCGGCGGTTGGCGTGTGATTTCGTGGGAACTAGTATTTGCCGCTCCCATTTTGGCGATTCCTGTCGCGATCGATCTTGGCTTGAACGGAGTCCATGGCGGACAGAAAGCATGGGTCGGTTTCGTCTACTTGAGCCTCGTCAGCATGTTCCTCGCGTTCTTCGCCTGGTATCGCGGTCTCGCGCTGGGCGGCGTGGCTAAGGTCGGCCAAATGCAGCTCATTCAGCCGATCCTAACCCTCATATGGGCCTATTTGTGGCTCGGCGAAGAAATCGATGGCTGGACGATCGCCGCATCACTGCTCGTCATTGGGAGCGTCGCGTTGTCTCGGCGTTCGTGGTCGTCCACACCGCAAAGCATCGAAGACGAAATACGAATCACTGTCTGAGCAAGTCGGCTAGCCCCCACAAATCTCGCCATTCGTAGTCCGGTACGTCCGCACCCGGAGCCGGCTCCGCATTTCGATTCACCCATGCAGTCTTAAACCCAAGCGACCGGGCTGGACCAATGTCGTATTTGAAACCAAATCCGACGTGGATGATCTGTCCGGCAGGAACGGCAAGACGGTCGAGTGCTTGGGAGAACACGGAAATCGACGGTTTGTACGCGCCGCAATCCTGCGCGGTGATGACATCGTCGAATGGCACTTCCAGGTGGCGTAAAGAATGGGCGATGATATCGCGGTCGGTGTTCGAAATAATCACCAGACGCATTCCCGCGGCTCGAACGCGCTCAAGCGCGGGCTTCGTGTCATGGAACGGCTGCCATGACCGCATCGATCGCGCGAGACTGATGCCGAGCTGATCGTTCCATTCATATCCGCGCTCATCGCATAATTTCTTCAAACTCTGGGTAAGGACCGCCTCGTATTTCTGATAGGGACCATTGATGAGCTCGAATTGGATCGTCTCCCACCGCTCGCGCAGTGCACGACCGTTTGGCGGATCGGTTTCGCCATTCCGAAGGGCCAGATCGTACAGAAAGCAGCCGATACCACCCTCCCAGTCGATCAGCGTGCCGTAACAATCAAAGGTCGCGGTCGTAATTTGGTCCACGCTTCCCTCACATGGAACTTGCGGTCATAAGGCCGAGGTCCGCGGTGATTGCCGAAAGGCTCTCATCGAGAACCGCGATCAGGTCGTCAATCTGCCCGGTCGAGATCGTGAGCGGAGGCGCATATAACATGTGGTCGCCCAATGCGCCGTCAACTGTGCCGGTACCCGGATACGAAACGAGCCCACGTTCCAACGTCGCCGCTCCGATCCGCTTCGCTACTTGCCAATCTGGGGGGAATGGTTCTTTGGTTTGTCGATCGCGAACGAACTCGATACCGAGCAGGAGCCCCAAGCCGCGGACATCGCCAATGATTTCGTGACGCGCTCTGAGTTCATGAAGCCGGCTCAAGAAATACGCGCCGACCACTCGAGAGTTCTCGACGAGACCGTTATCGCGAACGTATCGCAGAACTGCCGCTCCCACAGCACACGACAACGGATTCCCAGCCGCCGTGTGACCAATCACGAACGAGCGCCCGCGCTGCTTGACCTCGCCGACGATCTCAGGTTTGGCGATTACGGCGCCAAGCGGTGCGTATCCACCGGCGATTCCCTTGGCGCACGCGATCAGGTCAGGCGTGACGCCCCAGTGCTCGATCGCGAAATTGAGACCAGTCCGGCCGAAGCCGGTCATGACTTCGTCAGCGATAAACACAACCCCATATCGATCGCAAATCTCGCGAATCTCCTGGAAATAGCCCGGTGTCGCCGCGACCGCTCCAAGTGTCGCGCCCATGACAGGTTCGGCAATGAAGGCGGCCACGTTTTCGGGACCAACCTGCCGGATCACCCGTTCAAGCTGGTGGGCACATGTGAGATCGCATTCTGGGCAGAATGAGTTTGCGGAGCAGCGGTACGGAAAACAGGGCGCGATGTGTTCTGTATGGAAGAGCACGGGAGAGTAGGAACGGCGGCGACCGGTATTGCCTCCGTATGCAAGCGCTCCAAGCGTAGCGCCGTGAAACGAGCTCCAACGACTGATGACCAGATGGCGGGAACTCTGGCCCCGATCTCGCTGGTACTGCAGGGCCATTTTGACTGCGTTCTCGGTTGCCTCAGAGCCACCGGAAACGAACCAAACGCGATCCAAACCGGCTGGCGCGAAATCTTCGGCGATCACCCGAGCGCAATCCTCGATTGCCTCAGTGGAAAAGGCGTGGGTCGGACCGTAGGCCAGCGTACGTGCCTGCCGCGTCATGGCCTCGATCACTTCTTCGACGCCGTGCCCAATCGAGGTCACCGCTGCAGAGCCGCCCGAGCCGTCGATGTACCGCTTCCCATCCGAGTCGTAGAGATAAATCCCTTCGCCGCGGACAACAGTCGGGTAGTGCTTGTGAAGATCGCGATAGATGACGTTCGTCAGGTCTGGATCCATGCGCCGACTCCTATGAACCTGTTCTTCAAGTGCTCGAAGCATTCTACGCGGCAAGACGAAGGCCGGTGGGGCTGATCCCACCGGCCTTCGAAAGTTTTGATGGCTCGATCTACTAGTCAGCCGCGGTCGGTTCAGCTACCGGATGGCGCGTTGCGCCTTCGACGCGGAGATCTGGGATCCAGTGCAGCCACTTCGGCAGGTACCAGTTTCGGTCGCCGAGCAACACCATCGCGGATGGGACCAGAACGGTTCGGACAATCGTCGCGTCCAATAAGACCGCGATGGCAAGACCGAATCCGACCTGCTGCAACATGACGAGCCGGCCTGCGGCGAAGCCAGCGAACACCACCACCATGATCAAAGCCGCTCCGGTGATGATCCGAGCCGTCGACTGTAGTCCATACGCAACCGACTCGCTATTTCGGTGTGTTTGGTCATAGTGTTCGCGAATTCGCGAGAGCAGGAAGACGTGGTAGTCCATCGACAGACCAAAGAGCACGCAGAAAAGGAAGATCGGGATCCAGGCTTCGATCGTTGGAGTCTTCTGAAAACCGAAGAAGTTCGCGCCATATCCCTTCTGGAAAACGAGCACCAACAGACCGTATGCTGCGCCGACTGAAAGCAGGTTCATCACGATCGCCTTGGCCGGCACGACCAGCGAACGGAAGGCGAGCATCAAAAGGACGAAGCTCAGACCGAGCACGATCGCGAATACGATCGGCGTCCATTGATCGACCAGGGCGAAAAAGTCGTGGTTAAACGCCGTTTCGCCGCTGACGAGAACTTGGTTCGTGCCAGTGCCTGCGAACGCCTGAGGCACAATCGAGCCACGCAGATCATCGACGATGTTTTGCGCTTCCGGATCGTTCGGATTGACCCCTAACGTGATCCGCACCAGGGCCAGATCGTTGTCCTGATTCCAAACCGGCGGGGCGGCCTGACCAAATTTCGGATCGGCTGCGATCGCGGCGTTCAAATTCGCGATCCCCTGTTCGACCTCTGATGTCTTCTGTCCATCGATGACGATATCAACCGGCGCCAGACGTCCGGCTGAGAAGTCGTTGCTCAGAATCGTAAATGCCGTCTTGACATCGCCATCCGGTAGGGTCTCGACTCCGGCGAAACCGGTGTTCAGGCTGAAATATGGAATTGCGCAGACGGCGAGAAAAGCGACGGCAAGCACCAGGCTCACGACCGGATGGCCCATGACGACTTTAGCCACACGACCCCAGAAGCCCTTGTGAATCGAGCTCTCGGTCGTATGCCTGCTGCCGCGCGACTTCGACATCGTCGTATTTCTGCTTGCGTGGCCAATTGATTCGATCGCCCAAAAGACCGAGCATTGCCGGCACGAGCGTAAGCATCGCCGCCACTGCTACAAGCACAACCAGAATTGCACCGAGACCGAGGCTGCGGAAGATGGTTGTCGGGATGAGGAAGAGACCGATCAGCGCGAAGACGACGGTCATGCCGGAGAAGAGGACCGCCTTGCTGGCCGTGCCTCCGGCGATCTCGATCGCCTCATATTTCGGCCGGCCATGTTTGCGCTCCTCGCGATACCGTTGAACGATGAAGAGCGCGTAGTCGATGCCGACCGCCAATCCGATCATCGTGATCATGTTGGTGATAAAGAACGAGAGATCCCAGGCGTGTCCGATGAGGGCAGTCAGTCCGAGGGCAACGACGATCGCGATGATTGCCAAGGTAATCGGGAGCACGGCCGCGACAAGCGCGCCGAAAACGACGATCAGGATGATAAGTGCGGCTGGAATGCCGATCCCTTCCGCTTTGGCTAGGTCTTCTTCGACGATCGTGTTGAACTGATCGTTGATGCTGAGATCACCGACAGTTCGCACCTGAACGACATCCGAACCTTGTCCTTTGATCGCATTCAGGTATTCGTCGGTGTGGTTGTCGGCATCACTAAGCTCGCCGATAAATGTGATCGGCATGATGGTCGAATGTCGATCGCTCGAGACCAGCTGATTCGCGGACGCTTGACCCTGAGGGGATTGGGACGCCTCGTAATAGTTGAACGTTTTCGTCGGGTCAGTATCGACGACTCCCGACAGTCCGCGGACCGCAGCTGATGTACTTTCCACTATTTGCTGAAACTCGGGGTCATCAACGGTCAACGAGTCTGAGTGAAAAACGATCGTTTCGGAAACCGGGTCCTTGAAGTCCATTCGATCTTTCAAGAGATCGAAACCTCTAACTGATTCTGGCTTATTGAGGAAATTCGATTCGGTGGTCAGCGCGTCGCTTAATCCAGTAACGATCGAAACGATCGCGAGGACAAAGACAACGATCCATGACGCGATGACAAGCCACGGCCGGCGAGCACTCGCGCTGGCGAGACCAGCAGTCGACATTAAGGACATGATTCCTCCCTATAAGGTTCACGAAGGAGGACCAACATAATCCTCCGAGGGTAAACACATGATCGATGACGGAGTCACTCCGAACGACGTTCACTCCGCCAAACAGCGTTATCCTATTGCCGTCGACCGTTCGTGTCAATAGCGATTGAGCAGAATTTCACAATGTTGACCTGCCGATTCTCTTTTGTTCAGAGTCCGATCTTTGCAATGGGTGGATTGGTGTGCGGTCCCGGAGAATTCGCGTTTCGTTGGTAATGTCCAATGAGCAGAATCGCCTTTTTCGATGTACCGACCTGAGGCAACGGTTCGCCTGAAATCCATTTCCACTAGAATTGCTCGATGATGATCAACCCTGCCCCAATCGACGCAAATCCAAAATATCGCGGCCAAATAGTCGTCCTCAATCGCGATCTGTTCTTCGGCGTGAGAATCGGCAACCTGCTGAAGGCTGACGGTTTCGCGGCCAACTTCGTGAAGTCGACAACTGAACTTGTCGAGACCCTAACTCAAGCGAATGTTGAACCGGTGCTGGTTCTCGTCGACATTGGGGCGGTTCCTGACTGGGAGCTTCTCAACAGCGCGTTCTCCGAGGATCGACCTCTGCCACCTATCCTTGCTTTCGGTCCTCACAAGGATGTCGACGGATTGCGCGCCGCCAAACTTGCCGGCGTGACGCGCGTTGTTTCAAACAGTGAATTCCACCGCAACGCACTCGAACTCATTCGTCGATACGCTAACCACGTAAATTAACCCTATCGATCCACCCTCAGCAGGCGACCCCGCACCGCTTGACGATGCGGTAAACATCACGTAGAGTGTACGTACACCCCCGCTCGAATTCGTCAACTCACGTTCGGCCTGTCCACGGGCGTCTTTTGCTGTGGCAGGACTAAGGAGGTTTACGGTTGGCAACACCTTTCGAGCGGCTCGAACGAGTCGAATCGACTGACACACGCGCACATTTGCGAGCCGTCGAACCCCCACCAAAAGCCGAAAAACTTCCCAGCGATGTCGATCCCGAGTCCGATGTCATCACCATCGAGGCCGCTGTTGAGATGTTTTTCGGCGATCTCCGATTAGCGCCCCGCTCGAAGAAAACGTACCGGCACGGTATTGTGAAGTTCATTCGCCACCTGGAGACGCACGAAGGGATCGATCCCAAGACCTCGCCGATCACCGCGGTGACATCCGAGCACGTCACATCCTTCGCGTCGCTGATCGTTCCGCAGGACATCAAAACGCCAGAAGAAGTTTCGCAAATGCGGACTGCGCAGAATAATCTTTCGGCGCTGCGGAAGTTCTGCTCGTATCTCGCGGCGTACGACATTCATCCCGATCTACCGACCGACCGCCTTCGCGTCCGGATCTCGGCGATCATGCCGCGATTCACCCCGCCACCGCCCGACGTCAAATTGAGCGATCTCGAACGGATCGTCGAATTCGTGAGAAATCAGCCGCGTGAAGCTAAACCGCACCTCGAGCTTCGCCGGCTCAAGGTCCAAGCAATGATCTTGTTCCTCTTCCGGACCGGCGTTCGCGTCTCGGAGCTCTGCGCGTTGCGTCGGAGAGACGTAGCGCTGAACGAAGGAACGGCTCATATCTATCGCGCCAAGGGCGGTAAGAGTCGAACCGTTCATTTCGATGCCGAAACGGCAGACGCGCTCGCCGCGTATTGGAGTGGAAGGGGTGACGAGTTGCGAGGCGCTTCGGCGCTCCCTGCATTCAGCGGACGGGATAAACTTGGCATCGCGGGAACGGCAATTAGCCCACGCACAGTGGAGCACGTCGTCGCTCAACTTTGTCAGGAACTTGGCATTGAAAGCGATGTTACGCCACACTCGTTCCGACACGGGTTGGCTACGGAGATGGTTCGTCGCCGCGTTCGTGAATCGACTGTCCAGACGATATTAGGTCACGCCTCGCCGGCGACAACACGGATCTATGTTCATAAAACCGCACTCGATGTTGCAGAGGAATACCAAGACGCCTTCGGCTCGTATCGTCCGCCGTCAGGCAGAATCTAGCTCACCACCCGCAATCAGTCATTCACCGAAGCTGCGGCGAGATCGCGCGAAATGGCCGCTCTCGCTGCTTTTCCTCTTTCTGCTCGCGGCGACCCTTAGTGCATGTGCCAGCGGCAATGCCCGCGAGGCTGCGCCGTTCGCGACCAAGGATGCCGAGAAGACCGAGGTCGTCGAAGGCGCGCACGAAACTGCCATTGTCGATCGCTTCTTCCCCACACCGGGAACGCCAGCTCCGACTTCGACCCCGATTGCGGTGCTCGAGACGCTCGTCCTGACGACGTCGCTCGGTCCAGACAACGCGCCGCAACAAGAAGTTCGTGGTGTCTCCGGCTCGGGCACGCTCTATGCTGACGCTCTCGTTCATTACCTGACGAAGGGCTCGGTGGCCAGCGCGGTCTGGACAAACAGTGACGGCACCGCGATCTACAGCTCGGAGATTCCGATCAAGGAAGACACGGACACGGCTTGGTTACCGTTCCAATGGAACGTCGATGGCTCGCTCCCGCGTGGAGATTACATCGTCTACATTTATGTCGACGATTGGCTTCTCAATTCCCTCGTCTTCCAACTGAGTTAAGTTCATCTCATTTTCATGGTTGAATATTGCGCCCTTCAGGACCTGCTCATACAATCGGTCGCTGTCATTGCGCACCACGATAGCTGATGTCGATCAAATGATTCCGTCAGCAAAAGGAGATGGACCGTGGACAACCGCGAATGGACAAAGCTCCTAGTCGTCGAGTTCCTCGGGCCGTTTGCGCTTGTGTTTGCGGGCGTGACCGCGATCGTCGCCACGCAAGGCGAAAATCTCGTTGCCATCGCCTTCGCTCACGGGCTTGCCATTGGCTTGCTCGTGGCCGCTGCCGGTCATATTTCGGGAGGCGTTTACAATCCCGCGCTCGCCGTGGGTCTCTGGGCGACCAAGAAGCTCGATTCAACCCGCGCGATCGCCTATATCATCGCCGAGCTTGCCGGAGCGACCGTCGCCGCCGTGCTCGTCAAGGCCTGCTTCCCGAAATCAGCCTGGGAAACTGTGAATCTGGGCGTCCCAGCGGTCGGCAACGGCTTCAGCAACGCGAACGCACTCGTCATCGAAGTGATCACCACCTTTTTCCTGATGTTTGTCGTCTTCGGCGTCGCGGTCGATGGCCGCTCCGGCGGACGAGCGGTCGCCGGACTCGCCATCGGCCTGACCATTACCATGGATGTCTTCGGCGCGGGAGCGGTCAGCGGCGCCGCAATGAACCCAGCGCGATGGTTTGGTCCCGCGCTGATTCAGACGGACTTCTCGAATTTCTGGATTTGGTGGCTGGGACCGATCGCCGGAGCGATTGGCGCCGCGGCGCTGTATTCCTACGTCTTGCTCGACGAAACGCCACAACTGGGCACAACAGACATCGATCCCGAAAGTCCGCGCGCGGCGCCAAGCGAGTGATTTAGGTTGATTAACGGCTCTCGGCATTTTTCACCAGTAAAGGAACCTTTGATGTCCAGTTCCCCCGCACTCGACACTCCACTCACCGAGGCCGAACAGATGCGGCGCGAGCTCGTCGGTGAAAAGCACGCGCAAGCAGTCAAGTTACTCAATGAGCACGGAATTGACTGCTGGCTGACCTTTGCTCGCGAAGGAAGTGACGTCTTACTCCCGTTCGTCATCGGTGGCGATGAGATCGTCGGTATGAGCGCGCTCATGATTTTCGCGTCCGGCGACAGCGTGGCGATCGTCGCCGATTACGACCAAGGTCAGGTCGACGGCATCTTTGACCAAGTCATCCCCTATTCGAACGACTGGAAAGAACCGTTTCGCGCGGTTCTCAGCGAACGCGCGCCCGCCAGAATCGCGGTCAATTACAGTGAGGACGATCACGGAATCGACGGGCTAACCCACGGGCTCTTTCTTGCCTTGCGCGGCGTGCTTGCTCCGCTTGGGCTTGACGACACGCTCGTCTCGTCTGAACCAATCTCGGCAAGGGTGCGTGCCTTCAAAACGAAATCTGAGATCGAACGCATGCGCCGGGCATGCACGATCACTCAGCGGATCTTCGACGATTTGACAGGGATGCTGAAGCCAGGACTGACCGAAGCTGAAGTTTTCGACATCGTCAAGGAACGAATGGCAACATATGAGGTCGGTGCGGCATGGGACGAAACGTACTGTCCGACCGTATCAACATCGCGAACCCGACCCGGTCACAATCCACCCGGGGCTACCAAGATCGAACCCGGAGACACACTCCGCGTCGACCTCGGAGTGATCTACGAAGGCTATTGTTCTGATATGCAGCGAACGTGGTATTTCCGCAAGCCCGGCGAGTCGGGAATCGCCGATGACGTGACGCATGCGTATGACACAGTGCGGAACGGGATCATGATGGCCGCCGAATCAATCAAGCCAGGTCTCACTGGATTTCAAGTTGACGAACCGGTGCGAAGCTACGTCGAGGAACGGGGTTACAAATTCACCCATGCATTAGGTCATCAACTCGGACGGCTCGCTCACGATGGCGGGATGTTGCTTGGTCCCCGCAACGAGCGCTACGGTAGCCGATCTGCAGGAACCATCGAGGCTGGGATGGTTTTCACACTTGAACCGTGCACTGCCATGATCGCGATCGAAGACGACATCGTCGTGACCGAAAATGGTTGCGAGTTCCTCATCGAGCCACCTGAGAAGCCGTACTTGCTCTAGTGCGCGATCGGGGCGTCACCTTCAATTTGACTGACAAAGCCCGGAGCCGGTTGCTGCGCTTTCGGCGAGTCTGAGAAAACCGTCTCGCCTGGAGGCGGGGTATCGTCGTCGACCGTGTTTTTCAGCAGTTCTGCTTCCCGCGGCCAGGTCTCGAACCCAAACAATTTGATGATGAGTCGCTGTACCATGGCTAGCCTCCGATATTCACATTGTCGATGACCGGACAATTGCCCTTGTCGACGCATGCCAGCTGGGCTTTGGTGAGATCGGTCGCGATTCGCTGCGCGACTGCCTCGCTCGCGGCGCCCTCAACGTCGATTGTGATCAGATTACTCCCGGCGGTCGCGAGAATGCGTAAGCTGTCTATAGTTTTGCCATCGCCGAATGGACTCGCAAAGTGGAAGCCCACGACGGCGGTCGCGCCCTCGATTGGATCGATTTCAACTTGGCCAACCTGAGCGAAGGGCGGTTGAAATTGGACGCCACCGCTTATTAATTGCAACGGTCCGTCTTCAGAGGCCCAAGTCGAGACTGTGTTAGTAACGAGCGGCACCGGTCTGTTTCCTTGACCGAGCGCGCTCGTGCGCGTGTAGCCGCTTTTGTAGCCCTTGAACAATTCGTCGCTCGAGACAGTTCCGAAACTGTCCACTGCGCTCACATATCCTTCGTTTAGAGGGATGTAGTTGAGTTGCAGCAACTTGAGCGGGAGCGAAGGGTCGATTCCGGAGACATCGTCGCCCGCTATGACTTTGTGCACTCGATCTTCGAGCGTTCGCGCGAGTGTGATTCCATCGGCCTGCGCCGGCGGCGAACCATTCATCGATTCGAGGGTGACACCGACGAGATAATTCTCGACGCGAAAGGTGACATCGACGCCATCAGTGGGTTCGCTTCCGTTTTGCGATTTGACGTTGTAGGTGGTGACTTCTCCCGGCCCGTCACCCACGCCTTCCAACGATTGATCGGTCGATTTCACGAGATTGGGATCGAGATTTGATTCGTCTTCAAGGATGTTGAATCCGCTAGTTGCACCGCTTGGCGAATCAAATTGCTCGATATATGAACGAATCGTCTGATCGCCGGCGGCATTAGAGTATTGACTGTCGTACACCACCACCAACCCGGTGTTCAGCAAGCGAGTCACGTCTTGCAGATTCGCGTAGATGCTCCCGGCGAATGACTGCCCGCTTTGATAATTCTCGATCGACAGACCGTAACCGTCGGGCAACGCATCAGTTGGGAGCGCCATCGCCGCGAGATTAATGTGGTCGTCCGCCGCTCCCGGCGTCGCGTCTTGGGCGGATGCAAACCGCGGAGAAATGATCGAAAGAAGCCAGAAGAAGGAAACGGTGAAAGCGAACCGCTGTTTCATTTCGTGCATCCTCCGAGACGTTCGCACGGGTGGGTCGCCTGAATTGGCACGTCTGGTGAACCTATATCACGAATCGTGAACTCGAAAGCGTGACGGTGCCACGAGAAGTCGCCACCGATTGGTATCATGCGCCCGACGAAAGGAACCCATTGTGTTCAGAACTGGCCGCCCGACGACGCTTGCGTTTGACGGCATGGTCGCAACTCCACATACGCTCGCTTCCGTCGCAGGGTTGGATGTGCTGCGAGAAGGCGGCACCGCGCTCGATGCGGTCGTAGCCGCAAATGCCGTGCTCACGGTCATTTACCCTGATCAAACTTCGATCGGTGGCGACTGCTTTCTCATCTATCACGAAGCGGCAACTAAGAAGCTCTTTGGGCTGAACGGGTCGGGCCGCTCGCCGCAACAGACCGACGTCGACCTCATCCGGTCGCAATTCGACGGCGTCATGCCCCGGCGCGGCATTCACAGTGTCACCGTCCCCGGCACGATCGATGCCTGGATCACCGCTCACGAGCGTTTTGGACGACTCGAATTTGCCCGACTCTTGCAACCAGCAATCGGCTATGCGCGAAATGGTTTCCCGGTGTCGCCGAATGTGGCGGCAGGTATCGCCTGGCATCTCGATCATGGAGATCCAAGCGACGATTTTCGGCGAATCTACGCATCAAACGGAAAGAGGCCGATGGCGGGAGAGCGGCTAGCGCTACCCGAGCTGGCACAATCGCTCGAGCTCATTGCGCGCGATGGCCGTGATGCTTTCTACAACGGAGAGATAGCGGACCGAATTGTCGCGTCCTCTCAAAAACTCGGCGGCTCGTTCGCGCTTGACGACTTCGCCAGTCAACATGCCGAATGGGTCGATCCGCTCACGACGACTTATCGCGGCTTCACCTTGGCCGAATTGCCGCCAAATTCGCAGGGTCTGACCGCGCTCATTGCGCTCAATCTGGCGGAACAAAAGGCACCTAGTCCTTGGGGTTCGACCGATCACCTACATACACTGATTGAGGCGACGAAGTTGGCGTTCGGTGTGCGCGACGATCTCCTCGCCGATCCGGCGTTCACGGCGATCGACACGGACTACCTTTGCTCGAAAGCGTTTGCTCGGGAGCTTTGGAAGCGTTTTGACCGCTCAGCCGCCGGTCGAGGTGTCCCCGCGAAGACAGGTGACACGGTCTACCTCTGCGCAGTCGACCGCGATGGCAATGCCGCTTCTATGATTCAGAGCATCTATCTCAACTTTGGTTCAGGTGTCATCCCGGATGGTACCGGCATCGTGCTGCAGTGTCGAGGCGCGTACTTCAACCTTGATGAGATGCATCCCAATCAACTCGAACCCGGCAAACGACCACTGCACACCCTTATGCCGGCGATGCTGCACAAGGATGGCGAGCTACTCGGGCCGATAGGCACGCAAGGAGGCGATGCGCAGGCACAAGTGCAACTCCAGCTGATCACCAACCTCGTCGATTTTGGCTTTGGACCGCAGGAAGCGATCGAAGCGAGGCGTTGGGTCGCGGGAGGAGCGCCGGGGCAGGTCACGCTCGAAGCCGGTTTTAACGACTCGACGCAAGATGAACTGTATCGACGAGGACATATGGTGGTCGAGACTGGCAAGTGGGATGTCAACTTCGGCCAAGCACAGATGATTCTGCGCGACTCCGAAACCGGACTGCTCAATGGGGCCGCCGATCCCCGGGCTGATGGTGTTGCTTTGGGGATCTAGCGATCGCACAAACCAGGAGTGAACGACAACCGTGGCAGGCAGGAGACATCTTCTCGGGAAAGACGAATATCACGGTGACTGGCTCGGTACGCGTCCGCCCAGGCTCACCATTGAATCCGGCGACACCGTCGTCATCGAGACCCGGGACGCTTCAAACGGCAAAGTTCGCGATCGCACTTCTCCCGAGAACTACCAGGCAATTCCCGCCGAAGTTCGCGCGATGGTCGACGCCGGCGCAGAACGATACAAAGACGAAATTAAAACGCGGGGCCACGCCTTAACCGGTCCGATTGCCATCGAGGGCGCGGAAGTCGGCGATGTCCTGCAAATCGAGATCATTGAAGTGAAACCCGGCGATTGGGGCTGGACAGGTATTTCGCCGGGTTTCGGTCTGCTCGCCGAGGATTTTCCAGAAACTTACGTGCAGTTCTGGGACTTACGCTCGGGCAATCACTCAATGCTCGGCGACAAGATTCGTGTGCCGCTCGAGCCTCATCTCGGCGTCATGGGGGTGACTCCAAACACGAAAGAGCCCCTCCCGACGATTCCGCCCCGATGCGTTGGCGGCAATGTCGATATCAAGCAACTCGTCGCCGGTTCCACCCTCTATGTGCCGATCGAAGTTCCCGGCGCGCTTTTCTCGACGGGTGACGCGCACGGGGCGATGGGTGATGGCGAGGTCTGCGGCTGCGGCATCGAAATGGAAAGCGTCAGCACACTGAAATTCACGCTTCGCAAGGATCTGAGTTTGTCGGGTCCCAGGTTCGAGATGAGTGGAGCGCTGACGGGGAATTGGAACAACGCGGGCTATATCGGCACGACCGGAATCGGACCCGACCTTTTCAAAGCGTCTCAAGATGCAATTCGCGACATGATCGGGATTCTGACGAGTGAACATGATCTCACCCGTGAAGAGGCATACTGCCTCTGCTCGGTCGCGGTCGATCTAAAGATCAGTGAAATCGTCGATGCCCCGAACTGGCTCGTCAGCGCCTTTTTGCCCAAGGGAATTTTTGTTGGCTGACCGAGCGAGGAAGGCCAAAAGCTTCGCGGTCCATGTGATCTCCGAGATCGATCAAGATGCCGGGATCGAGGCAGCAATGAACTCGACGCCGGCCGGCGTCGATCTCGTTATCCTTCCCTATCTCGGCGCCGCGAAATGGTTCCTCGGCGAACCTGATCGCAAAGGCTACGCGCAAGCTGAGCGAGCGCCCTCACGTACGCTTCATGCGGCAATCGCCGGAGCAACCACGCGACGGACACCCGTCATCGTTTCGTTCTACGAGGTTGTCGCCGAGGGAACCTTCTATGCGACCGCCGCGGTGATCGACGCGGACGGAACCATCACCGGTTCCTATCGCCAGGCACACGCGGTCAACAAACCGGGCTGGCATGAGCAACTCTATTTCCAGCCCGGTACAAGTGGTGGATTTCCTGTCATCACCGTGCGTGGCGCGAGAATCGGTCTTCTACTGGGGAGCGATTTGTGGGCGCCAGAAGCTGCCCGGCTATTAGCGCTCGAAGGCGCGGAAATCATCGTTTCCCTAGTTCGGCTTCGCGAAGCTGACGCACGGCTGGCAGAACAACTCGCATCTGCCCGCGCAATCGAGAACGTATGCGCGGTCATCCTCGCCAACCGAGGATTGGAAGCGATCGCGTTCAACACCACCGGCGAGTTCGTGAAATCGGCATCGGAGAGGAACAGTCAGGCGTCAATAGCAATCGACATCGCCGAACTTCGAGAACGTCAGCACTCTCATGACTCGCTGCCATTGCGGCGACCGGCGATTTATGGCGGGCTCTCCAGAGGCGAAGAAGAGGCGCTGCCGTGACCGATCGACAGGACATGACAGCGATCGAGCCCGGCAGCATCCCCATGGATTACTACGAACGCTCAACTCCCCTCGTTGGAGTCTTGACCCACCCTGACTACCGGCTGCACAACACCGGCGACCATCCTGAAAGTCGATTCAAGATCGATCGCATTGCCGACACCTTGTTCAACTCCTCGATTGCTGACCAAGTCATGCGCTTCTATCCGCGATACGCCACTGCCGATCAGATAGCACTCGCTCACGACCCAAAATTCGTTTCGATGGTCGAGCGGGCTGCTGGTTCAGGTAATGGGTGGCTCGACACAGATACACGTGTCGGACCTGGATCGTACGAAACCGCACTTCTGGCAGCCGGCGGCGTCATCGCCGCGGTCGATAATGTCATGATGCCTGCGTTTTTCCGGCCCGATTCGGTCTTCGCGATCGTTCGTCCGCCTGGGCATCACGCAACAAGAGACCGGGCGATGGGATTCTGCATTTTCAACAACGTCGCCATCGCCGCACGCTACGCGCAAAAGACATACGGAATCGAGCGGGTGATGATCGTTGACTGGGACGTACATCACGGCAACGGCACCAACGACATCTTTGCCGCCGATCCGTCGGTTCTTTTTGTTTCGCTCCACCAATGGCCGCTCTATCCCGGTTCCGGCTGGTTCACCGACGTGGGATTCAAAGAGGCGGAAGGGACGAATATCAACATTCCGGTTCCGCCAGGTGCGGGCGACGCACTCTATCGCGCAGCTTTCGAGCGCATCATCGAACCTATCGCCGAACAATTCCAACCCGAGCTGATCGCCGTTTCAGCGGGTCAGGATTGCCACGCCTCGGATCCGTTGAGCGATATTCTCGTCACCCTTGACGGCCTTCAGTGGATGACTCGCGCGGTGAGACGAATCGCCGCCAACCACGCGAAAGGCCGTTACGTCCTTGCGCTCGAGGGAGGGTATAACCAACACACGCTCCCATCGCTCGTCACTGGCATCGTCGCGGCGATGGGCGATCTGGAGATCGACTATGTTGATTCCTTTGCGCCCAAGAAGTCCCAGTCACTTTCGAAAGAACACGATCGTCGCCTGCGCGACGTTGAAGAGGTCTTGAGGCCGTTATGGAACCTCGCGTAAACGGACTGCACGAAAGAGAAATCTCCGCGCCCGAACGACCATTGCGATTCGTTTTCTTCGGTCGCTCCATCGTCTCGGATTGGGAAAATCCAACGGCTGTCTTGAGCCGGGCCATTCTCCGCGCCCTAAACGATCTGGGCCACGAAACTCGATTTCTCGAGGAACGAGGCAATCAGCCGACTGTCGATCTCCTTCATGCTCGCGGATCTGCGCCGCTACGCGCGTTTTCGAAAGAATTTCCCGATATTGTGTACAGAACCTACGAGTTACCTAGTGGTGCTGAACGTACCCTCTGGGTCGCGCGCGAGCTGGGCGACGTCGACGCGGTGGTCGCGCTCAATGACGCGCCGCCTGAAGTGCTCGATGAGCTGTCGCGCGTTCCGCTGCCCCGGTTGGTTCGCATCGTCGCGATGACGGACGACGGTCAACCGCCTTTTGAGCCAGACATCCTGCTCACCAAAAGTGAAATGTTGATCGGTAAAGAGCGAGTAGACCAGGAACTTGACGAAACTGCCCTTGCCGCGAAACTCGTCAGTAAGGTCCGTGCCGAATTGGCGTCGCGACGTTGATCAACCGCAGGAACTCACGCACGCGAGATAATGCACGCTCAATCACTTGACCGAACTGATCGTTTGCCGGGGAGATCGATGGTACGCCTGCAGCCTGTTCATCAAGCAGAGACTCGATCGCTTTGGCTACAAGAAGCACTCGCTCTTGAACCTGAAGCTGAGCAAGTAACTCCTCTTTCTGGATCACATAAGACCGACGTTTGTATCGTCGGCGGTGGCTATACCGGTCTTTGGACCGCGTTGAGAATCAAAGAACTGGATCCTTCGGTCGATGTCATGATTCTCGAGGCGGACATTTGTGGGAGCGGCGCAAGTGGTCGCAACGGCGGGCTCGTACTCGGCTGGTGGTACAAACTTAAGAACCTGATCGGCGTCTGTGGCGAGGAAGAGGGCGTTCGCCTGGCGCGAGCCGCCACTGCCGCGGTCGACGACATTGGAATTTTTTGCCAAACGAACAACATCAACGCCTACTATCGCAAAGCAGGTTGGTTGCATACCGCGACGACCCCACTTCATGACCACTCCTGGGAAGAAACCGTTACGGCTTGCGAATCACGCGGCATCGACGCCTACGTCCGTTTGAACCCTAACGAAGTCGCGGCCCGAACCGGTTCTTCCGTTCATCTTTCGGGCGTGCTCGAAAAGGATGCGGCAACCGTCCAGCCCGCGCTTCTTGCTCGAGGGCTACGCCGCGTGGCAATTGAGCGAGGCGTCAAGATCTACGAAAATACACCGGTAACCTTCCTCGATCCAGAGAGTCCACCGGTCGTGCGAACTCCGCTGGCCGCGGTTGCGGCAACCAAAGTTGTGCTCGCAACCAATGCTTGGTCAGCAGGGATTCAGGAGTTGCGGCGCGCGATTATCGTCCTCTCCAGCGACATGGTTGCAACGGCGCCGATACCGGATCGGTTGCACGCGATCGGATGGACCGGTGGCGAGTGCATCACGGACTCTCGTTTGATGGTTCATTACTACCAGACGACCCATGACGCCCGGATCGCTATTGGAAGAGGGAGCGGCGCTCTTGCCTATCTCGGCAGGGTGACGCCGACCTTCAATAACAGTGCAAACCGCGCGGCCGTCGTCGCGCGGGGATTCCGAAAGCTCTATCCTGCGCTTGCCGATGTCCAGATCACCCACCGATGGGCAGGCGCGGTGGATCGCAGTCGAACAAATACACTCGTCTTCGGCCATCTTAACGAAAGTCCGAGCGTGCTCTATGGCGTGGGCTATTCCGGGACCGGAGTCGCCCCGAGCGTCATCGGAGGGCGTATCCTCGCCTCCTCCGCGCTTGATCGGGTCGACGAATGGTCATCGTGCCGGCTCAATACAGGCCCGAAGATTCTCTATCCACCCGAGCCCGCGCGGTTCTTTGGCGGACTCGTCGTCCGCGAGGCTGTGCTGCGCAAAGAAGAGGGTGAGGAGGATGGGCATGCGCCCGGCAAGCTCACGAAGTCTCTGGCGTCACTTGCCGAGGCGCGGATCCCGGGCAAGGGAGCGTCCGAGCACTAGGAGATTTTCTAGAACGGTCCTTGCAATGCGGTGAACGTCCGATCAGGACGGACCCCATTCAACAATGTATTCGGCGTGCCGGTTACCGCATCCGCGGCGAGAACGCCACTCACCGGCGTTAGCATGATGCCGTAACCATTGTGGCCGGTTGCCAGAACAAGACCCTCAATCCCACTCACGCGACCGATGAGTGGCAAATCATCGGGCGTCGTCGGTAGCCACCCGGCCCAGGTTCGTACGACGGGAACCTTGGCGAGAAACGGAAAGAGCAACTGCCCACGTTGGGCCACCACGCGTATTCCGGTCGGCGTGACATCAGCGCGATAACCAACGCGGTCAGACGTTTCACCGACGATGACCGGCCCTGAGCTCGCTTGGGCAACGAGTAACGTGAACCGCTTTCCATGCTCCTCGACGGGATTAGCGACGATTTTTTCTCTACTCCAACTCTCGCAAAGCTGAAAAACCGGATAGTTCGCGATCGCGAGCGGATCTTCCACGACCGCGTTTACCCGTCGAGGCACTGGGACCGTTACCATCATTTCGAGGCGAGTTGGAACAATGGGCAGGTCGAGTCCGACGGTCTGAGCGACGAGCGGCGACCATGCGCCCGCGGCCAAGACGACGGTATCGGCGCGGATCGTTCCTCCGTTGTGGCTGACGCCGGTAATCCGGCCACCGGTCATTTCGATCTGCTTTACGCGGCATCCCGTCTGAATCATCGCGCCCTGGCGGCGAGCGGCATTTGCCAGACCGGCCACTAAGAGAAATGGATAGACATGGCTATCGCCGGCAAAATATGAAGCGGCAATGACATTGGGAGAGAGGTCTGGTTCCAACTGGCGCGCTTCGTCACCGGTGAGGAACTGGAAATCAAACCCAAGCTCGCGACGTTGACCGACGAATTCGCGCAAAATTCCGGCCTCGCTCTCGCTCGTCGCTGTAACGAGTCCCCCGCATCGGCGCAATTCGAATCCGAAGTCCAGCTCTTGCTCAAGCGTTCGGTAGCGCTTGGCAGAGGCAAGACAGAGGTCAAGGCTCGTTCCCGGGTACCGCGTGTGGAGCCAGAGAAAGCCATGGTTGCGACCGGAGGCTCCTCGCGCGAGACCGTCTTGCTCAAGCAGCACGACTTTGACGCCGCGAAGAGAGAGTTCATACGCGGTCGCGACGCCGATCGCTCCGCCGCCGATGATGACGACTTCAGTTGACTCCGAGAACATTAGGAATCGCTCGCTGTCGGCGTGCCTTGTGGTGCGACTGGTTCGTTGAGAAGCCAATCATTGAATCGAGTGTTTAGCTCGTCCATGTTGTCCGCCCAAAAGTTGAAGTTTTGGACGAATTGGACGCTGCGGTTAGGCGCTGAGGTAGGCAAGATCGCGAGGCGGTCCGGTCGCAAGAGATTGAGCGATTGCGCGTTCACCGGGCCGTAAGGCACGAGGCGCGCGAAGTTCGCGTTTGGCGTCGCCCGCGTAGAGTAGTTGATCAGGTCCATCGCGACATCGGCGTTTTCAGCGCCGCGCGGGACGACCCACGAATCGGCGGAAAGCATGCCGTCATACCACTGCACGCGAATCTCATCCGTGACTTGCAGCTGGGCGGCACGCACATTCCAAGCGCTGGCCATTCCTGCCTGGCCAGCGACAACCAGCTCGACTGGCTGCTTACCATCTTCATACCAATCGACCACACTCGCCCGAATACGGTCAAGACTGGCAAACGCCCGGTCGACATCGAGCGGATAGAGTTCGGCGCGTGGGACGCCGTCGGCAAGGAGAGCAAATTCAAGCGTGCCCACTGGGCTTTTGTGAAGCGCACGGGCATCCTGCGGTTCGGGCTTTTCGCCCTCTGCCACGGGCGGAACATCCCAAAAGCTCTCCCAGTTTTGTGGCGCCGAGGTTGAACCGGCTGGAAAGACAATGATGGTCGAAAAATAGGCAACCCCCACTCCGTATTGCTGCGCTATATCGTCGTAGAGGGCAGTCGCATCAACCACCTTGTAATCGATCGGGCTGAGATAGTCGTCGCGAGAAAGCGGCAAGACATCCT
The DNA here is from genome assembly GCA_963737985.1 of uncultured Chloroflexia bacterium. Classification (GTDB taxonomy): domain Bacteria; phylum Chloroflexota; class Chloroflexia; order Thermomicrobiales; family UBA6265; genus CAVTUU01. The sequence goes on from CAVTUU010000009.1 coordinate 771,494, forward strand.
CTGTCGGCACCGTCAGCAGATCGGTCGAGACTTCCTCGTTTTCTATCTGGTTTTTGATCCGGCCGAGATCGGCCTGCTTAATCTGGATTGATACGCCCGTGGCATCTTCAAAGGGCGTGAAAAACGCTTCCTTTTGCGCCTCTTGATAATCGCCACCCCAGCAAGCGACCGAAAGTGTCCGCCCTGCCCATTTGTCGGGATCGCTATATCCCGCCACCGGTGAGGCAATAAGGTCTTGCGTCGCGGTTGGTTCGGGCTCAAGGGTCGCGGTGGGCTCGTTGTCGCCGCCGTCATCGCCGCCGCAAGCGGTGACGCCAAACATGATGGCGACGCCAGTTGTTGCTTTGAGAAGACTTCGCCGTCCCAATGCCTTGTCTGTCCAGCGATCTGGCGAATCTGTCCTACCCATGGAAAGGAACCCCAAGCAACCAACTATTGAACCGTTCGTTGGCTTCAACGTTGTTGGCGGCCCACCAGTTTGTGTCGAGCAGGACGAGTCTTGCCAGATTTTGGGACGATGTCGGAAGTAAGCTCAACAAATCTGGCTCGAGCAGATCTAACGCATCAGGTGTGACGGGACCAAGACGGAGTGTCGCGGCCAGACTCGCCTGTGCTTCCGCGGATGTCGCGTAGCGGATGAAGTCTGCCGCGATGTCCAACTGATCAGTTCCCTTGCCAACGACCCACACGTCATGGAGCACGAGCCCTTGATTCCACGTCATGTCGAACTGCCGTTTTCCATCCTGACCAGACTGCACTCTGAAGTGCCAAGCTGGAGTGAAATCGGTTTTTGCGGTCGCCAGCCACTCGACAGGTTGCTCCGCGCTGTCCCACCACCGGTCGACGATCTTCCCGCTGACCTGCTTTAAGCTCTCGACCGCTCCGGCGCTATCAAGTGGATAGAGTTGGTCAGGAGTCACTCCGGTCGCCATCATTGCGAACTCGAAATTGCCGAGCGCCCCGCGCTGCATCGCCCGCGCGCCCGTGTATCGCTCTGTATCCCACCACTCTTGCCAACTTTGCGGTTCACCTATTCGAAGCACCGCATCATACCGGAAGGCGCTGATCAATGCGTATGTGTACGCGGGAACCATGATATTCGTCGGCGCGATTGGAGCAAATCGTGACGAGGTGACCGTTTCACTAGGGAGCGGTTCAACGTAGGTCGGCGCTTCAACATCTGCAGCCCAAACCGAATCGACGAGGAGCACATCCGCATACGGCTCGCCTCGCTGGACGCTATCGACGAGGGCCGCGTAATCCGTTTGAAACTGCGCAATCGTGCACCCTGTCGCGGCTGAGAACGGTGCGAAGACTGAAGTACCAAGCGCTCCCTGGATGTCGGCAACGAAGGTCGCCACCTTCAGCGTCTTTCCTTGCCATTTCGACGGGTCGAGATAGCCGGCCACTTCAATTGCTGGGGTGCCGTGCGGAGAGATGACGGTCGGTTCACCGGCGACTGGCTTACCAACTGAGTTTCCACAGGCGGCAAGAAAAAGAGCGCTACCAGCGGATGCTCCGAGAAGTCTCCTGCGAGAGAGCCGCATTGAAAATGAGATCAAGCGGTCTCGGTAGTGCGTCATATGTGCGACCAATCGACGATCAAGTGCATGAACAAGACATCGGGTTCCTTCGCGATCAACCATCCTCATATTTCATTCCACGCTTATTTGCCGCCGCTTGATGCTAGCATTTCCGCACCTTGACCGACCGATTTTCACGACGCTGGATGGTGGAATGACGCTCCGCATTGCTGTCGCCGGTTTTGAACATGAAACGAACACATTCGCCCGCTCCAAAACTACATACGACGATTTCGTCCATCACTGGTTTCATCGAGGCGATGAAATCCGAGGACTAGGGCATACAAACACGGTTACGGGTGGATCGGTGGCGGAGATCGACGGGGACCCAAGTCTCGAGATTGTGCCACTCCTCGTCGCTGGCGCCATTCCGGGCGGCATCGTTACTGCGGACGCGGTCGAGCGTATCGAAGGCGAGATCCTGGCCGGCCTTCGCCAAACGAGACCAGACGCGGTTGCGCTCGCCTTACACGGAGCAATGGTGACTGAACTGTCCGACGATGGCGAAAGCCAAACTCTCCAGCGCATTCGGGAAGTCGTCGGACCAAACGTTCCGATCGTGGCGGTCCTCGATCTTCACGCTAACGTCACGCAAGTAATGATCGACCTAGCCGACGTTTTGTTGCCCTACAACACTTACCCACATGTCGACACGGGCGAGCGCGGCGCTGAAGCAGTCAGACTTGCGGCAAGCATCGCAAAGGGCGAACTCCAGCCTACGACGGCGTTCATTAAGCTGCCGATCATGCCGATCACGCCTAAGCAATTCTCTGGTGTTGAACCGACGCGCTCAATCATGGCCAAGACTTTTGAGATCGAAGCGATGGCGGGCGTCGTCAACGCCGGCGTTTGCTTCGCGTTCGCGTACGCCGACATCCCAATCGTAGGGATGTCAGTGACGGTCACGACGAACAATGACCACGCCCTGGCGGATCGACTTGCTGTACAACTCGCCGACTACATCATGGACCGGCGTGAAGAGTTTCGTCCGAACTTGATGAACGTGGAGGAAGCCGTCCATGCCGCGATGGAAGAATCCGAGGGACCGGTAGTGCTTGCAGACCTCGGCGACAACCCCGGCGGTGGCTCATCGTGCGACGGTACAGCTCTCCTCTGGGGATTGCTGGACTTAGGAGCGACGAACGCTGCCTTTGCTCTTATCGTCGATCCCGAGGTACTTGACCTCGCGTATGCGGCTGGAGTCGGGGGTGAGGTTTCGGAAATGCTTGGCGCGAAGACAGACGAACTCCACGGTTATCCAGTCCCGATCACCGCCATCGTGCAATCACTTTCCAGCGGCGACTTCATCTACGAGGGTCCGATGAATCGAGGAGCAGAAGAATCGCTGGGGCGGACCGCTGTTCTGGCATGCAAGGGACGGCACGGCAATACGGTAGAAGTCATCGTCTGTGAAAATCGGACGCAACCCTATGATGCGGCGATATTCCGATCTCAGGGAATCGAACCAACCGCCAAGAAGATCCTCGTGGTGAAATCGATGGTCCATTTCCGCAGCGGATTTGGTCCAATCGCGAGTCGAATCATTGAGGTCGATACGCCCGGACTCACCTCGATGGATCTCACTCGATTTCCGTACACTCGATTGAACCGCCCGCTCTGGCCGCTCGACGAATTACCCGAAAACTGGCACTCGACTGTGCAATAATTGGCGCGCATTTGCGTCGCGCCACGAGTGCGGCGCGGTTGAGTGGGGCGTCCAAAAGTCCGCGCCTGCGAAAGGGGAGCACGCTTCTATGGAAACGTATAACGTCTACATGGACGAGACCCCGGCAGGGAGCGACTTGGATGGCGACGGCGGCGGGTATGAGGTCGAGTTTCGCGTCGTTCCGAATAGTAGCGACGACGGCGATCCTGAATCGAATGCTGTGCTTGCTGGACTCGATCTCGTCGACCTGATCAACTTGCGCGATTCGATCCAGGCCGAAATTGACAACTATGCGCTCATGGCGCTGGAAGCCGAAGCCGAGGTCGAAGAGATCATCGCCGAGGACGAGGACGAACTGCCGTAGAGCAGAGCACTTGAAACACTCTGGTAGACTTCGACCAACATAGAGACGGCTCGCGCCCGCGAGCAAGCCAGTCGCGTTGCTACGCGGCACATTGAGGGCCACTTTGACGGAGTAACTGTTTCCCCAACCATCGGGCGTCAGGCGACAGGCGATAGGCGTCGGTCCCTTGAAGCAGGTTCTGACGCCTGAACTCTGACGCCTGACGCCTCAAATCCCGGGGGAAACATGTTTACTGTCAGTGGCCTAACCAAGCGATTTGGCGATCGCCTCATTCTCAATCAAATCTCATTCTCATTGAACGCCGGCGACCACATAGGTCTCGTCGGACCGAATGGCGCTGGAAAGACGACTCTGCTCAATGCTCTAGCGGGCATCGAACCAGCCGATCAAGGCAGTATCCAACTTGGCCCGAACGATCGCGTCGGGTTTCTTCGTCAGGGCTTCGCCGAATTGCCCGAAGGCACAATTGCCGATCTGCTTGACGACCAGTTGGGCGGACTACTCGCGGCGAACAAAGCGGTGGATGAGGCCATCGCTCAACTGGCCGTTTCGCCGGCTGATGTTCAACTTGCAGCGTATGACTCGGCGATTGCACGATTCGAGGATTTGGGCGGATACGCGGCGGTCGACGAACTCACCGTCATTCTTGGCAAGCTCGGAATCGGTGGGATCGAATTTTCGACTCCGCTGCGCGAGCTCTCCGGCGGCCAGAAGACTCGGGCCGGCCTCGCGGCACTCCTAGCGAGCGCTCCCTCCGTGCTCCTCCTTGACGAGCCGACGAACCATCTTGACATCGATGCGCTCGCCTGGATCGAACAACTGCTGGCAACCTATCGCGGCGCAGTTTTGACCGTTTCGCACGATCGTGCATTTCTCGATAAGGTCGCGACCGGTATTTTCGAGGTTGATCCTGACACGCATCGACTTTCGTCCTACGCCGGCAATTACACCGATTATCACACCGCCAAACAAGCGGAGGCGCAGGCGCAAGCGGAATCGTATGAGCGGCAGCAGCGGGAGATCGCGCGGATTGAACAAGACATTCGATTGGTCGCCGGCCACGCGTTGAAAACTGAATCGGCGACTCAGAACGATTTTCTTCGGCGACGCGCGAAAAAGGTTGCTCGAACCGCGAAAGTCCGCGAACGGAAGCTTGAGCGGATGCTGGACTCCTCCGACCGGATCGACAGACCTGAACGAAAATGGGGCTTGGCCCTCACCTTTGGCGACGGCGCCGATTCAAGTCGTGACGTCGCGACTGTGAGCAACGCGACAGTCGACCTGGGCGGCCGGCCGATCCTGCGAAACATCGATTTGCATGTTCGGTCGGGCGACCGGATTGCGATTACCGGTCCGAACGGCGGCGGTAAGTCGACGCTGATTCGCCTGATCACCGGTTTGGTTAACCCTACGACCGGCGCCATCAGGCTTGGACCTAACGTCGTAGTCGGTCTCTATGCGCAGGAACAAGAAACGGTCGACATGAACCTGTCAGTCCTCGACCAAGCCAGGGCAGTCGCGCCGCTATCGGAAACTGAGGCGCGGAACTTTCTCCACCGGTTTCTCTTTGGTGGTGACATGGTTCTTCAAAAGGCAGGCGAGCTTTCGTACGGGGAACGAGCGCGATTGGCGCTTGCGCTGCTCGTTCTGAAGGGCGCAAACTTTCTCCTTCTCGACGAGCCCTTGAACCATCTTGATTTATCGTCAAGGGAGCGATTCGAGGAGGCGCTTACGCAATTCGATGGCACGCTCCTTATCGTCTTGCACGATCGATACGCGATCGAACGCATCTCCAACCGGGTATTTGAGATGCGCGAGGGCCGGCTATCAGAACTTTAGGCATCCCGGCATAATGAATTTCTGGCCAGAAACCGTCCCTTTCTGTCAAACTATGCAAGCAAAACCAAGAACCACTTTGCTGAAGCCAGAAGAGCTACGATCGTATATTGAGTTGTAAGGGGAAGGACGCGTGCGGACAAGCGGTCTTGGATGGCGAATCGTTGCGGGCGGAACGCTCGCACTCATATTTGGATTCTCAGCCTGGGCAAACAATGTCGGGCCAAGTTGGTTTGGGCTCATCCTTATGATTGGCGGCACGTTGGCCATGGTTATCGGCCGACAAACCCGGGTTTAAGATCGTCCGCCGCTATCGGGCGGGCCGGCGACCGCCGAAAACCGCCAACTCGAACACTTTGAAAAAACAATCCACGTCTGTAAAACCTATGGCACGTAGCCATTCACACTGATCGTGAACAGGCGCTAAAACGTTCGCGGCCTTGTCAGGACGGCGCACGAATTCGGTGGCGATCTCGTCGTTGCTTTTGTCTCCGCCGCGACGTCGATTGTGCGCCGCGAGCGAGTCGACAAACAGATCATCAGACATCTCGGACACTCGAGCAGTCGACGGCGCGACATGCTCGACATTGACAAACATCCCGCCCGGCGCCAAGAGATCGAAAATCTCCTGGTAGACTCCGTGCTTGCGGTCATCCGGTTGGTGGTGAATCGCATACCCTGACACAACTGCGTCGAACGGAGCATGCGTGAAGACCACGTCAACCCACGCCGGCGTGCCAAAGTCGGCCTGAATGATGGAGTTCGTGGATTCACCGAGCCGGTTCCGCGCGGCCGCGAGCATCGGTTCTGAAAAGTCGACCAGCACCGCTTCCGCATGGGGAAACCGCGATAGGACGGCTGCCGCGAGCGTGCCATCACCTGAGCCAAGGTCGAGAAAGCGCGTTATCGGTCGATCGGCGCCTGCAAGCACCCTGAGCATGATATCGAGTTGATCTGCCGCGTATGGAATGCCTCCTCGGATCTCATTCATGAACATTTCCGCGAGTTCTTCGTTTTGCCACACAGTATCCCGAACCACAAATATCCCTCTCGCTATGCCACCAAGCTCACCAATGCCAGACCGCCAAATCCGAGAATCACTGCCCCAGACAACCGATTAACCCAGGTCAATTGGCGTGGACCAAATCGTAACCGCAATCTTCCCATGCTTAGCGCAAGAATAAGCCACCATAAGGTCGAACCGACGAAAACACCGACGACCAAGCTAATTGCGCCCAGTCCTGGTTCCGCGACTCCAAAGCCTGCAAAGATGGCCGCGAATGAAATGATCGTCGTAGGATTCGTCAATGTCAGCCCTAATGTCGAACAGTATGCCCCAATCAGTCCCGCATTCTCAGGTGTCTCGTCCCGTGATTCTCCGCTCCACGCCCGAGATGTCAGCGTCTTGATACCGAGATAACACAAAAAGAGACCGCCAAAGAGGCGGATCCACGTCTGGTTGTCGACAAGCAGGTTCGAAATCGAGGTTAGTCCGAAGGCCGCGATTGCCGCGAAGCAAGCATCGGCGGTTGCAATCCCTATTCCAGAGACAATTCCAGTCAAGCTTCCGCGCGTGAGCGTGCGCCGAATGCAGAGCACACCCATCGGCCCGACTGGAGCGGCAACCGATAAACCAATGATGATTCCTCTGGGAAACAGACCGATGTCCACTGCCTATCACCTTCACGTGGAAATTGGCAATTCGGACGTTTCCTTTGGCGTCGAGAGCACAATCGTCGTCTGCGTCCGCACGACGCCGGGCAACCGCTTGATCACGGTAGAAATCAGTGTTTCGAGATGAGACGTGTCCCGGGTTCGGACCTTTAACAAATACGAATAATCGCCAGCGATGTGATGGCACTCTTGGATTTCGGCGATCTGGCGCACGCTTTCGATGAAGGGTGCGTCGTTTTCTGGGCGTTCAAGCAATACTTGGATGAACGAAGTCAGCGACAATCCGACCGCGCGCGGTTCGATAATCGCGACAGTTGAGCGAATCACGCGTGCGGCGTTCAACTTCCGCAAACGTTCGTTGACCGCGGAGATTGAAAGCCCAACGGCGGAGCCGAGTTCGTTGTAGGTGAGTCTGCCGTTGCTTTGGAGCAAACCCAGCAACCGCAAATCGATCTCGTCCATTGCCTAGTTCATTCCCTTAAGACGACTTGTATTTACCCCATGGGTTTCTGATCATAGGAAATATTGCTAGAAATCGCAAGATTCGTAGAACTTATTACATAGCTAGAGCGTGGTGGCACGAGATATTATCGCGTCGCAACTCGATCACACAGGCACAATAACCCAGTGGACATCGAGTTCGAGCAAGTTCTATTTGGGCCAGACTTGGTCGAACACGCGCAAGAAGTTGCCTCCCAAGATCTTCCTCACGTCGTCGGGCTTGTAGCCCCGCTTGACCAATCCGCGAGTCACCGCGGGTAGGTCTTCCATTGTTTGGAAGCCGGCTGGCGCTTGATCGAATCCGAAGAAGTCGGTTCCGATGCCGGCATGGTCAATGCCGATTGCCTGGACGATGTAGTCGATATCGTCGAGAAACGCGTCCAGACTCGCCTGGCCAAAACCGATGACACCCATGACGCCGCCGTTGCGTGCGAGTTCATCGAGGAGGTTTCTGGCGCCAGGCTGAACCAAATCGCCGAAGAGTGGACTCGCCTCCGGATCAGCCGGGAAATAGTGTCGTGGCGCCGTGTGGGACCAAACGACCGGTTGCTCGGAGAAACTCAGAACTTCCCAACAACCGGGCTGATTGAGATGCCCGAGATCGATCACGATCCCGAGCTGGTTCATCCGCTTGACCGCGCTGCGTCCAAGTTGACTCAAGCCACCTGTTTTGACGCCACGCTGAAAGCCATCGGCGAACGCGTTGCGGCGGCTATGCGTCAGGCTCGCCATGCGCAACCCGAGCTCAAAGAAGACATCGAGCAAATTGAGATTTGCGCCGAATGGCTCGAATCCCTCTAGGGACAAGAATCCAGATGTCTTGCCCTCGGATTTCACCCTGAGAATATCTGCGCTGGTCTTGACAACATCAAACGTGGGAGATTCCGCCGCTTCTCGAAAGAGCCAGTAGACCATGTCGAGCGCTCGCTCAAGCGCTCGATCGAGATTTCGCTCGTCGATGTAGATGGCGAGCCCTTGTGATGTAACTCCACCCGCGAGAAACCGCGGAATGTCGTATTGACCCATGGTTTGAAAGTAGTCGGTGTGCGGCGTGAAGTTGTAAAGCGCCGCCTCGGAAGACATTTTCCAGCCCGAAGGAAGCTGCCAACCATCGGCGGGGGGTACTTCAACGCGGTCTTTGAGACGCATCTTGCCGTCCGCGATAGGCATCAAAATGTCGCAGTGCCCGTCTATGCAAATGGATTCGGCGTGAATCTTGGCAGCGAGTTCGTCCAGCTCAGACCCGTTTTCGCGCGTAGAGATCGATGAATCTTCGATGGACATCAACTCGCTCTTTCTGTCGCTTCGCCTTTATGGGCACATATGATCCGTCTGATTGAAGCTCGCGCGCGTTCACTATATCCCGTAAGTAGGCCGCGAGAACGCGATCCCGCAGATGCCTGCGCAGCGCTGGATCCTCGACCGGCACGATCGCTTCAACTCGCCGATCAAGATTCCGCTCCATCAGATCGGCGCTCCCGAGATAAATTTGCTCGTCTTCACCGTTCCTGAAATAGTAGATGCGACTGTGTTCAAGGAATCGTCCAACGATGCTCCGCACCCTGATGGTCTCGCTCCATCCCGGCACACCTGGGCGTAGGCAGCAGATGCCGCGAATGATGAGATCGATCTTGACGCCCGCTTGTGACGCACCATAGAGCGCTCGAATAATTTCGCGATCGACCAAGGAATTCAGTTTGAAGATCAGATGGCCGCCGCCCGACCGCTTATGCGCATCGATCTCGCGGTCAATCGCTTCAAGGAATAGCTGCCGGAGGTGGATCGGCGCCACCCACAGCTTTCGGTAATGGTCCTGCTGGGAGTAGCCGGTCAACACGTTGAACAACTCGGAAATGTCGCTGCCGATGTCCTCACGTGCGGTCAGCAATCCAAGATCCTCGTATATGCGCGCCGTCGTCGCATTGTAATTACCTGTTGCGATATGAACGTATCGCCGCAATCCATCCCGTTCCCGCCGGACAACGAGGGTTGCTTTACAGTGTGTCTTTAATCCCGCGACGCCATAGGCAACGTGGACGCCATGCTGTTCCAACTGTTGCGCCCAGGTGATGTTGTTCTCTTCATCGAAACGGGCCTTCAGTTCGACGAGTACTGCAACCTGCGTGTCGTCGTCTCGTGCCTCGATCAAGGCCGGAATGAGCGGCGAGTCCCTTCCAATGCGGTAGAGCGTTTGCTTGATCGCGACAACATCGGGATCCGTTGCTGCGGCGCGGAGAAAGTCGGTAACCGCATTGAACGTCTGATAGGGATGATGAACGAGAACGTCGCGCTCCCGAAGGATGGCAAAGATATCTCGCGGGGGAATTGGGACCATTTCCCCGGTCAATTCGTCCTCGACCTCGAGTGTGGGTACGTTCGACGGGGTGAACTGGGGATAGTAAAGATCTGGCCGATCGACCTTGGGCATCGTCAAAAAACTCTCGCAAGCGAGCGGTCCGTCGACGACATACGATTCCTGGCTTCCGGCGTGTAGCTGATCAAGTAACCACGAGCGGACTTCAGCCGGCATCGAGGTATCGGTAATGACCTGAATCACAGAACCAAACGTGCGCTGTGAGAGGAACTCCCGCATCGTATTGAGGAGGTCGTGAGCTTCGTCTTCATCCTCATCGACATCGATATCAGAATCACGGATCACGTGAAATGGATAGCTCGCAACGACCTCGTTACCTGGAAAAAGTCGGGGCAACTGATGAGCGATCAGTTGTTCGAGTAACACCATCCGAACGTGGGGCTTACCCCGTTTGTCACGGAGATCACTCCCTGGAACAACAAATAGTCGCGGCAAGACCGCTGGGACCTTGATGCGAGCGAAGCGGCTGCCCGCGGCGGTCGAACGCAACGCAACAATGAGATTTAAGCTTTGGTTTGAGACATGAGGAAATCGTCTCGCCCGGTCGACTGCCTGCGGCGTAAGGACTGGGAAAAATTTCGCGCTCGAATACTCCCGCCATCGCCTGTTGTTCTGTGGCGATCGAGTCGCTTCTACGCTGACGACTGCGACACCCTCCGCGGAAAATTTGGCAAGAGTTCGGAATTCAACAATCCGCGTGCCGCTCGAGCAACTCTTGTGTAAACGCTCGTATTTCGGCGAAGGCTTCATGACGGAGTACGTCCGTCAGGACCAGGATCGGTAATGCCAGCAACAACTTTGCGCTTGATCCCAGCAACCCGAATCATGAAGAACTCATCGAGGTTATTCGAAAAGATGGCCGCGAACTTGACTCGTTCGAGAAGTGGAGTTTCGGGATTCTCGGCGACCTCAAGAACGCGACGGTTGAACTCGAGCCAACTCAGTTCGCGGTTTATATACAGCTCAGGGAGGAGTGGCGGCCGTGTCCGGCTTTCAGGCGCCTCTGGCGAGGGGCCAACATATAGAGACGGCAGTCTTCCGTTGCCATCAAGAGTAAACGGATCCACTGGTGTTTGCGAGGATTCTTCGAGAACGAGTTTTGGAGATGATGGCTCAGCGGATTCGTCGGACACCGGCTGTCGGACCTTCTCGGTCTCGCGTTGTCCGTGGTGCGCCTTCTCTTTGCTCGTCATCCGCGGCCTCGGTGATCATATCGCCGGGTCGCGCGAAGGCTCAAACTCCTGTGAGGTGGCTGGCTTAAGCGGGATTTTGCGCCTCAACCACTTCGCGGATTCGCCGTAGTGCGAGCACCGGCACAAAAGTCTTTACTTTGATCGACTCGGTCCACAATTCGTCGACGGCTCGGCGAGCCCAATTCTCAAGAACGAATCGTCGACGATCTCACTGTATGAACGACGTGCGTCGGCGAGAACTCGTGCTGTCACTGCCCCCGGCGTCTTGAGCGCATCAGCGTCGCCAAGCAACGTGGCCATGTTTGCTCCCTGCACCCTACCAGTTGCGGCAAGCAACAGGAAGAGGCTCATTGTACTGCGCAATCGGCCGGACGAAATCAAATCATCGTCATGGTTCGTGGTGGAAAGTTGTCGTTTGCCGATGATCAGTAATGGTGCATGTGCGACAAGCGCCAGCCAAGTACCAATTGTTAAATCACTGCGAAATTTAGTAATCATTAAATGATTGACATCGCCGACCTGTCGTATTGGCGCTCCAGTTCACGTGCGGACGTGCAAGCGTAATCACCGCGGAGGATGGCGCAGTTGTTGATCGGTGGCGCGGTGTCGCACAATCAATTGAATTGTTAACGGTTCGCAGCGGAGTCCAGCGAGCGTATGATTGCCTCGCCAGAAGTCGAAGTCGCGAAGGGGTCGAGGCGAGCGATTGCAGTCGGGCCCCTGTGGGCCGTGGGCTACGCAATTCTGGTAATTGCCACGTTGTGGTTATCGATCACTGGCAGCGGCGCCGGAGTACTGTCAACCGACCTGACGATTTCTCGCTTTGTTCAGGATCACGATTTTCCCGGCTCCGAGTTGATAGCGGATTTCGGAAACACCATCGGCACCGCAATCGTTGGCGTACCGATCGGACTCATTGCCGCTGGGTTATTCGTCAGGAAGGGTCGGCGCCAAGCCGCCTATCTGATGCTCGCTGCAACAGCGCTGCGAGTAGTCAACGGCGTGTTGAAGTCGATTTTCGATAGCCCACGCCCAACGGGCAATTTGGTCAACGTGGGCGAATCGGTCAAAGGCCTGGGATTTCCGAGCGGCCACGTCATGAGCGTGACACTGCTCTGCTGCGCAGCATTGGTTTCCCTTTGGTCGGTATTGTCTAATTGGGGTCGAATCATCTTTGCGTTCCTAGCGTGCGTCGTAATCGCGGCGACAGCATACGGTCGAATCAGCGTCGGCGCGCATTGGCCCTCGGACACTTTAGGCGGCGCCCTTTGGGCCTTCATTCTGATTGCTGTTCCCATTGCCATCTTCGCGCGGGCGCCGTCTCAATGACATGGAAGCAACGGAAGCATGCAACACGGTTAGAATGCCCAACGATCAGCCGAACCTGAATTGGTTTATGTGTCCGTCAAACGGAAGGATTTCCACGTTCATGGCTTCTCAAACGACGATGATCGATGTGACCGAGGGCTACGACGGAGAGCGCGTCCGAGGGGCTATTCGGGACAACTTGTGGCTGCATTACACACAAATGGCGCAATATCGGGATGCGGAAGTGAAACCGCTCATCCTGGTGAAGGGCGAGGGATCTACCGTTTGGGACGACCAAGGAAAGAGCTATCTCGATTTCCTCGCCGGAATCTACTCGGTCAATGCGGGCTACGGACAGCGGCGCATCATGGACGCAATGATGGCGCAGCTCGAGCAGCTTCCGTTTGTAAATCCGTTCGGTTATGCCAGCGTCCCAGCTGCTGTCCTCGCGAATCGGCTCGGAAATCTCGCTCCGCTCGGCGGGAATGCGCGGGTCTTCTTCACATCAGGAGGCTCAGAATCGGTCGAAAGTGCGCTCAAACTTGCCAAGCAATATCAGCAGGAGCGTGGATTTTCCAACCGCTACAAAACGATTTCCCGGCGCGGCGCCTATCACGGCACGACGATGGGCGCATTGTCTGTTAACGGGATCACCGGCTCCCGAAAACCGTTCGGACCGCTGGTGCCCGGGGCTCGCCACGCGCCGATGTCTCACCGTTACCGCTGCCCGTATTGCAAGAACGAGATCGCGTGCAACCTCTGGTGCTATGAAGAGATCGAACGCCTCGTCGACTTCGAGGGACCAGATCAAGTTGCCGCGATCATCACCGAACCGGTGCAAAACGCAGGTGGGTGCATTCCGCCGGGCTCGATAGATTATTTCAAGAAGATTCGCGAGCTCTGTGATCGAACCGGCATCCTCATGATCATGGATGAAGTGATCTGTGGTTTCGGCCGCCTCGGCGAACTCTTCGGGTCAACCTATTTTGGTGTCGAGCCAGATCTGATTACAACGGCAAAAGGGATTACCTCGTCGTATGCACCGCTCGGCGCGGTGCTCGTGCGCAAGTCAATTGCGGACGCGTTCGAGTCTGGACCCGGCTTCATGCACGGTCTGACCTTTGGCGGTCATCCTGTTTCCTGCGCGGCGGCGCTCGCCAACTTAGACATCTTTCTTGAGGAAGATTTACCCGGACGCGCCAAGGAAACCGGTGCCTACCTCAGAAAAGAGTTGGAAGCAGCGTTCAGCAACCATCCGAACGTCGGCGACATTCGCGGCGTTGGACTCTTCCTCGGCGTAGAACTGGTCAAGGATCGCGAGACCAAGGAGCCTCCTGCCGATCCTGAACTCCTCCACTGGCTGACTGACCGCATGCGCGAGGAAGGGCTCATTCTGCGGAATGACGATCGCGGCGATCCAACCACGCAGCTTTGCCCGCCGTTGGTGGTCACCAAAGACGAATGTGATCGAGTGGTCGAAATCCTGAGTTGTTCATTCGACGAATTAGGTCAAAAAATCGGGACGGTCGGCAAGCCCCATCCGGTAGCGTAAAGCGGCCGCATCTCCGCCGGAGTTCTCGCACCCGAGAGTTCCCTCACCCGGCGCTAACGCGCCACTCTCTCCCGTGCGCGGGAGAGGGACGGAGCTCGCAGTTTGGCGCCACCCTGCCTCGTCATCCTGAGCGGAGGCGAAGCCGCAGTCGAAGGATCTCGCCATGTAGAGAGCCTTCGTATGGCAAGGCGAGATGCTTCGCTGCGCTCAGCATGACGGAGGTTCGTGCTTAGCATGACGGTGGGGGAAGATCGCGCATGTGTTGCGGCGCGTGTCAAAGGGTTCCCCTTCTCCCGCGCACGGGAGAAGGGGGCAGGGGCTGAGGGAACTCCAGGGTTAGGGGAGGAAGAAATTCCTACTCTCCGCCTCCGGCAGTTGCCGGTTGTCGCGGCGTGATTCCCGCCTCGGTATCAACCGGCGTTGGCGGACCAAACAGTTCGGTCACTTCGGACGCGTCGAGCGTTTCTCGCTCGAGCAAAGCGCCAACAAGTGCGTCGAGCTGACGGCGATATCGGCGATTGAGCTCGATGGCTTGCTGAAGCGCGTTCTCGACGATCTCGCGGACTGCCGTGTCGACACGCTGTGCGGTCGCGTCAGAGTAGGCTTTGTCCTGTACGATTTCGCGACCGAGGAAGACATGCTCTTCACCAGTGCCGAGATAGACAGGGCCGACTTCTTCGCTCATGCCCCAGAGTCCGACCATGCGTCGCGACAGTGATGCGGCTTCCTTGAGGTCGTTTTCGGCTCCAGTCGTCACCTCGTTGTACATCACCATCTCTGCCGCTCGACCGCCGAGTAACATGGCAAGCCGACCGAGGAGGAAAGTTCGGCTGTAATTGTGCCGGTCTTCCTCCGGGATCTGAACCGTGACACCAAGTGCCCGCCCCCGCGGCACGATACTCACCTTCCGCAGTGGATCGGCGCCAGGCGTAAAGTGCGCGACGAGCGCGTGTCCTGCCTCGTGATAGGCCACGACCTCACGCTCCTTCGGATTCATCAGTCCGTTGCGAGTCGTGCCGAGCAGGACTTTGTCGAGCGCCTCATCGAAATCGGCGTTGAGAATCTCTTTCCGATTTCGGCGGGCGGCAGTCAAAGCGGCCTCATTGACGAGATTAGAGAGATCCGCACCGGAAAATCCGGTCGTGGAACGGGCGATTCCGGCGAGATCGACCTCTCGGGCCAGCGGGATCCCGCGGGAGTGAATCTGCAGAATCGCTTCTCGTCCCTTGCGATCAGGAAGTCCAACAACGACTTGGCGATCGAATCGTCCAGGCCTGAGCAAAGCAGGATCAAGAACGTCAGGGCGGTTGGTCGCCGCCATAACAATGACTTCCTGATTCGTTTCGAAACCGTCCATCTCGACGAGCAACTGGTTCAACGTTTGCTCGCGCTCGTCATTTGAACCGCCGAGTCCAGCAAATCGCTGTCGACCGACGGCGTCAAGCTCGTCGACGAAAATGATCGCCGGGGCGTTTGTTTTCGCGCGTTCGAAGAGATCACGCACGCGGCTCGCGCCGACGCCGACGAACATTTCGACGAATTCGGACGCCGACACGCTGAAGAATGGAACGCCGGCTTCGCCCGCGACCGCTCTTGCAGTCAGCGTTTTACCAGTACCTGGAGGTCCGACGAGCAAGACTCCACGTGGAAGTCGCGCGCCCAATTGATGATACTTCGCCGGATTTCTGAGGAAATCGACGACTTCCTCGAGTTCCTGTTTTGCTTCATCTTCACCGGCAACATCCGCAAACGTAACTTGAGGTCGTTCAGGGTCATGTTGGCGGGCACGACTCCGACCGAAGCCAAAGACGTTTTGCTGCCCGCGGGTCATCTGCCGACCCATGAAGATGATCAGACCGAGGATGAGGAAGAAGGGAAGGACACTGAGGAGGAACCCGGTCAGGATCGATCCACTTTGGGTTTTCCCATTGATCGTCGCGTTGTGTTGCTGGAGCAACGCAATCAGCGCCTGGTTGTCTGTGCGCACGGGCGGTGGAATTGTTGCCTTGATCTTCGCTTTCTCGGGGAACTGACTCGCGTTTGTGTCCGAACTCGCGATAACCTTTTGATTCTGGTCATCCCATCGAATTGCGTTGTTGAGATCCGCTTCGACCGATGAATCAGTAATGGTCGCGACGGAGACATTGTCAGACCCGATCTCACTGAGAACGACTGAATACGGAACCGTCTGACGATCGCCGCTGTCTCGCGGCGCAAGCCATTGATAGAAATACCAACCGGCCAGGACGACGAGGAGCGCGACGACAACCCATCCAGGGATGCGCGGTCGACGCGACGGAGATAACGGTCCACCAGAGCCATTTTGCCGGCGATTGTCGTTTCCGTCCCCTCCCGGAGTCCCGTTGAGGGGGTTGCGGGGTGGAGACTTCTTACTATTGGGGTCCTGCATGAATGTTTCTGCACTTTCTGATTGAGCGGGCATGCGGCCTCGGCGCCGCGCCTAGGCGAAGGGCATTGAGCGGTCATTCGCAGACGAAACAGCGACTGGACCGGCCAAGGCTTCATCCGTCCTTGTCGAATCGTAGGCTGGAATGGCTATCGGTGTCTATGGTGCATAAGCTCGAAGGGGATCAAAATGTACTTTCGAGCCGCAATGGCTAGTCGTCTTCAGTGAGCCGCCAGGCATGAGAATAGACTGATCTACCTGCGTCAAGAGCCCGTCCAATCAACGTCACGCCGGCTAATTCGGCAAAATCCACGGCGTCAGCCGTAGGCAATCCTTGCGACGCGACGATTGGAAATCCAGCTCGCCAGGCCTTGTGGGCGATATCAGCAGTGATACGTCCGGAGAGGCAAAGAATGAGTGTGTCGCGCGCGCGCTGTTGCAACACGGTCCAACCTACGATCTTATCGACCGCGTTTTGCCGGCAAATGTCGCGACCAATGATGCAAACACCTTCATCATCGGCGGCGGCGGCAAAGTGGTAACCGCCGGCGCCCAACTCATTCTCGAAACGGTTGAAGACTCGAGCGACGACCCCAAGGAATCGCTCTTTTGAGATGAGCCATCGCCCTTCGCGATCGACATCGTCAATGAGTACAGAAGAGATCGCTATTCCCTCGAGCGGCTTCAGCTCAGATTCGAGTTCCTCATCGGTTGCGCCAACCAGCATTGTGGACCATGCGGCGCCGCCTCTTGATGGATCCTCGACCATCAGCGAAATCCGGCCGGGATAGACCGTGATTCGCCTAAGGTCGGCAGGCTGAGAGAAGTAGCCATGTGTAAATGCCCATCCCACAGCCATCTCCCGCGCGGCGATGGGCGAGCAGATCACAGATCCGACTGGTCGACCGTTGATTTCAATGCCAACCGTTTGCTCTT
Organism: uncultured Chloroflexia bacterium; assembly: GCA_963737985.1. Taxonomy (GTDB): domain Bacteria; phylum Chloroflexota; class Chloroflexia; order Thermomicrobiales; family UBA6265; genus CAVTUU01. The sequence continues at coordinate 788,888 of CAVTUU010000009.1, forward strand.
CCGGCAAATCGTCGATTGCAGGATGAAAATTGAACGAGCGAACAGTTGCCGGTTCTGGCGGCTGAACGGTTGTGCTTGCTGGCAACGGCGATGTCCAAGCGGATTGCTGCGCCGCCAGAAGTCGCGGACTGGCAGCACCATTTGAAGACGTGGTTGCCCATGCGCTGTCGCGCATCGACCGGCGTAACACGAACGCTGTACTCCACTGCGGGATTAGGTTGCGGGGATGTGTACGGACACTATTGACTAGTCGTCACTATACCAGAACTTTGGTAAAAGTGAACCTCTTGACTGCCCCAATCATGGCACGACTTGACATCCCATGAGCGCACCGACATAACAAGCGCACGGCCAATAGAAAATGTTGTCGGGAACGTTGTCACTTCTCCACCGATCGTCCGCTTTCGAGTTCTGCTCGTATGAGGGAGTCAAGATGGCGGCAACGGCGGCGGAGGGCAAGGTCCATCGCGGCGCAAGCCGGTGAGTTCGACGGGAGACGAAGCTTGAACTGGAAAGCGGAATGGATCTGGGGCGATGGCGAGCCGAGCCCGCGCAATGCATGGCGATGCTTTCGAAAGACATTCATGGTCGATGCCGCGGCGTGGGATGACGCACAGATTGCGATCACAGCGGACTCGCGGTACGTCCTTTGGGTGAACAATGAGCTAGTCGGACGCGGGCCTGCTCGCTCATGGCCAGCTGCCCAACGGTTCGACACGTACGATGTCGGGCCACTACTTGTGTCGAACCGTCCCAATGCCGTTGCCGTGCTCGTCCAACACCTCGGACTCGCGACCTTTTCTTATATTCGAGGACGGGGCGGACTCCTGTCCCAAATTGAACTTCGATCAGGGAGTGAAACAGTTCAGTCGGTGGCGACCGACTCGACCTGGAAAACTACCGAGCATCTCGGCCACGATCCTCGCGGTCCCCGGTTGTCGCTACAAATGGGATTCAGCGAGCGCTACGATGCGCGGGCCTGGGATCCCGATTGGACAACGCCCCACTTCGACGACAAGTCCTGGCGCCAAAGCAGCATCATCGGCCCAGTGGGGATTCCACCTTGGACATCGGTCGTGCCGCGGGATATTCCAGCCCTCGCGGAGGAGGTCTTTCGGCCGATCAAGGTCGAGTCCGTCGCTCGCGTTCGACCGGTTTCATACACGACAACAATCGATGTCCGCACGCAATTCGATCCCGAGTCATGCAATCACGCCAACTATACGGTCCATGCCGGATACGTCGCGACCATCCTTCGTATGACGGAAGCGGCGCCCGCTGTGCTCGGCTTCCCTTCGGCGTTAGCGAGCGTATTCGGCCCATGTGCGGTCAACGGCGTGCGCTATGACCGCAAACAATTCCGCGGCTCTGACCCCGAGCGCTATTTGGATGTCGAGTTGCAAGCCGGTGACAACTTGCTCGTCTTTGATGTCACTACATGGGATCACGGGAACGGGTTCCATTTCGGCATCGACACACACGTTCCGTTTGAGCTTGTTTCACCATTACCGGCCGAATCTGCCGACTCCGCTTTTGTCGCCATCGGTCCATTCCCAGCGAACGCTGAGGGCGCCTCAGACGCCACGCGGCTGGGGGGTGATCCGAGGATAACGATTCAAGACGAAGAACGATTTCTTGAGGCGGCCACGATTGCGACGAGTGACGAATTAAAACGACTCGGCGGACTCGTGCGTCCTATCCCGTTGTCGCTGGTCAGTCAAGACGATGTGTTTGCTTCGTGCATCTGGGTGCGATCGCGAGATCTCATGCCTGCGTCGGCCAGCCTTGACAAACTTGTCTCCGATCCTGGCACGCCGGTCGAAATGCCTCGTCAGGAGGGTTTCGATACGGAAGTAGGCATCGACTTCGGCCGAATTTACTCGGGGTATCTCGAATTTGAAGTCGACGCGCCCGAAGGCGCGGTGCTCGATTTCTACGGTTTTGAATTCATCCACGAAGGCGAGCGGCAAGACACCTTCCGCGTGGACAACACGTTGCGCTACACGTGTCGCCGGGGCCCGCAACGGTACACATCAGCCGTCCGCCGTGGGCTTCGCTATTTGATGATCACTCTGCGCGGTACAACCGGGCCAATCAGGCTCTCTAACCTCGCGTTCATCCAGTGCAATTACCCGACAGAGGAAGTCGGCGCATTCCATTGCTCAGATCCCTTGCTTGACGACATCTATGAAGTCAGTCGACACACGACACGGGTCTGCATGGAAGACACGTTTGTCGATTGCCCGACGTACGAGCAGACATTTTGGGTCGGTGACAGTCGCAACGAGGCGCTCGTTGCCTACACTGCATTTGGAGCCGAACCTCTCGTCAAGCGATGTCTCCATCTCGTGCCAGGCTCTCGCGAACAAACTCCGTACTACAGTTCTCAGGTGCCCAGCGGTTGGACGAATGTCATCCCCAACTGGACATTTCTTTGGGTCATTGCTTGCCAGGAATACTACGAACGGACCGGGGAAAACAGCTTCGTGCAAACGATCTGGCCAGATGTTTGCTTCACGCTGGATCACTATCTCGCGTCGCGAAACGCGGATGGACTGTTGTTGATCGCAGCCTGGAATCTGCTCGACTGGGCGCCGATGGATCAGCCAAACGCGGGAATCGTCACTCCTCAGAATTGCTTCCTGGTCAAAGCGCTTCGCGCCGCCGCGAGCATGGGCGACATTCTTGATGACGAGCGTGCCGAGAAGTTCAAATTCGAGGCCGATAGCTTAAGTCTTGCCATCAATCGCAACCTTTGGTCGGACGAGCATAGTGCCTACGTCGATGCGATCCATCTCGACGGAAGTCGGTCGACCATTTTCAGTGTGCAGACGCAGGTAGTTGCCTACCTTTGCGACGTGGCCCAGGGCGAGCGCGCGGCACTGGTGGAGCAGATTATGCTCGAGCCTCCCCAGGATTTCGTGCCAATTGGCAGTCCTTTCATGTCGTTCTTTCACTACGAAGCCCTGGCGAGATGCGGCCGCTTTGACGAGATGCTCGCGGACATGAGGACGAACTACGGTGCGATGCTCGCCTATGGTGCAACAACATGCTGGGAAATGTACCCAAACTATTCGGTGCTCCGTGCCAATCCTCGCTTCTTAACTCGCAGCCATTGCCATGCTTGGTCGGCTGGTCCAGTCTACTTCTTAGGCAAATATGTTCTCGGCGTGCGCCCCAAGACCCCGGGCTGGACCGAAATCGAAGTAGAACCGTGGGTGGCGGATCTCGCGTGGGCGCGCGGCAGAGTCCCGTTGCCAGACGGCAGGACAGTGGACGTCTCCTGGACGGTTAATGGCAATAGGAACATGGAGCTGACCGTTCGCGCGCCTCAGGATGTCAGAGTGAGCGGGAAAATCCCGGACGGATTCGCAGGAACTGTCAGCATCACCGCTGATTAGGTCCTTCTCCACCAAGCGGGAACGGCATAGTCGTCTGCTTCCCCGTGAGCGAAGCCTGCCCATTCAACGAGCCCGCTGCGGCGCATGATCGCTGGAATAACCTGACCGTGGATCACCATTTTGGAATAACGTTCATTCTCACCCCAGCGGAGTAGAGCTTCGTGGTAAACCTCGTCGGCGCTTGGATCGGTCTGTAAAACCTCGATGAACTGCGTCGTCGTGAATTCGTCGGCGTCGACGCGCGCCAAGATGTCAGTTACGGCTGGGGTCAAAAACTCGACAAGCTCATCAACAAGATCTGGTTTTCCGGGATTGCCGCCGATGCTCAAAATGGACTACCTCATTGATTATGAGTCGCAACCAATTGCTAACGACCAGCATGATACGATCCCGGGATTGTTTCGCCGCGCAGTCTAAAGTGCGCGCCTTGCACAACGAAGGTTTCCCATGAATACGAATCTCGCACGTGCGCTCACGCCTGACCAACTTCCAGCTTCTGCAGACATCGTCGTGATCGGAGCGGGCGTCAATGGCGCATCGGCGGCATTCCAACTTGCACGGCGCGGGGCCGGCCGAGTTGTATTGCTCGAGCGCCGGCACTTGGGCGCTGGCGCGACCGGAAAGTCGGGCGCGCTCGTTCGGGCTCATTACCCTAATCGACCAGAAACGCAACTCACCCTTGAGAGCCTTCGAATCTTCAAGAATTGGGGTGAAGAAGTTGGCCATGGTGATCCCGGCTTTGAAGCGAACGGATTCATTCGTGTAGTTGCCCCCGAAGCAGAGACTCAGCTTCGAGCAAGCGTCGCCGCCCACCAGGAACTCGGAGTCGAGACGATGATCGTTTCGCCGGAAGACATCAACGAGATCGAGCCGTTGATGCGTAGCGACGACATCACCTTCGCCGTTTTCGAGCCTGGTTCTGGATTCGCTGATCCAGTCGCGACACTGTATGGGTTCATCGAGGCGACAGCAGAGCTTGGGGTATCGATTCACACCGAAACTGAAGCAACTCGCGTTCTGACGAAAGGCGAATCCGTCACCGGCGTGGAAACGAACCGCGGAACGATCGCGACCGATCGGGTCTTGATCGCCGGCGGCGCCTGGGCAAACAGTCTTCTCAATCCACTTGGAATCGACTTGGGGCTCCTGCCCCGGCGCGTCCAAGTTTCAGTGTTTCGCTGGCCGCCGGAAGTCGATTCAAAGCGGCGCCATCGCACGGTTATCGACTCAATCAACCATTCGTGGTTTCGGCCCGAAGGGAAGGCAGGCACACTGATCGGAGTGGAATTTGACGAGAATGGGATCGACCCTGATCACTATCAGGAAGCGGTCAACGAGGAATACATCGATCTCGCTCGCCAAACCCTCGCCGCGCGTTTCCCGATCTTCGCCAACGCTACGATGCGAGGCGCTTGGTCCGGCATCGTCATGCAAAGTCCCGACGACCATCCAATCATTGGCGACGCGCCGGGATATCGCGGCCTGTGGCTCATGGCCGGTGACAGCGGCACGTCATTCAAAACATCTCCAGCGATTGGTATTTGCCTGGCTGAAGCGATCACCGAAGGCGCGCCAAAACTCGTGGATCTCGCTCCGTTCCGGGCGACTCGGTTTGCCGAGGGTCAGCCCTGGGTCGATGAGTTCGAAATCGACACCAGACAAAGGCTGACTATCTCGCGATAGGGTTTGACTGACTGGTTACCCTGCCATTCCTGTTATCTCGAGCGCCACCTTCGGTCATCTTGAGCGCTCCCCGTGGTTCTTCCAAGCGCTCATTCCATCGTCATCCTGAGTGGTCTGTCCATTGCTGTTTATCCCGTCGGGGAGAACCGGCGTCGCCCGCTCTCGTGCGCCCTGGACGGGCTGGTCGGTCGGAGCGGGGTGCCTTCTGGGCCACCTTCAGCCCCGGGCAGACCTACGCGCCAGAGAAGGTTGGACAATCTACTCAGCATGACGGTGGGAAGGGCTCGGGATGACGATGGGAAGGGCTCAGAATGACGATTGCAGGCCCACTGGCAATCCTGCCAAAATGTTCTGGACAGACTATCCAGAAAGGTCACCCCGGCGCAACGAAAGGTAACTCTCGTATCGCTCCCGGCTGATCGTGCCCGAATCAACAGCTTCGATGATCGCGCATCCCGGCTCATGATCGTGCGTGCAGTCGAAATAGGCACATTCGCCAAGGAAGGGCCGGAACTCCGGAAAACAGCGATCCAGTTCTTCAGGCTCTACGCCATGCATTGCCAGGGCGCGAATGCCGGGCGTGTCCGCGACGAATGTGTTATGCCCTATCCGCCGGAGAATAGTCGCGGTGGTCGTGTGTCTTCCCTTGCCAGTAGCGTCGGAAATCTCGCCGATGACTCGGTTCCCTTCGGGATCGAGGTTGTTGAGGAGACTCGATTTTCCAACGCCAGACGGACCGGCGACGGCCGTGACCTTACCCTCAAGTTCAGCCCTCACTGCTTCGAGACCCTGGCGAGTCACGACGCTCACGTAGTGCACGGGATAGATCTGCTCGTAGTCGGCAAAAATTGAATGGGCAAGCGATGGGGAATCAGGGGTTGGTCCTGGGAGATCGAGATCGATCTTGTTGACGAGAATGCCGATGGGGAGATCGCGCGATTCCGCCAGCACCAGGAAGCGATCGAGCATGCGGCGGTGAGGTACAGGTTCTCTGACAGCAAACACGAACAGCACTTGGTCGGGATTCGCCAAAATGACTTGCTCGATATCCAGTGTGTTTCGAGCAAGCCGGGAAAGGGTGCGCGTCCTCGGCTCGACCGCATCGATCGAGCCTTCGTTGTCGCCAACGTCCGTCACCCAAACACGGTCGCCAGGAGCGATCAGGTCGGTACGCCTTCGCTCCCTTTTCAGCGTGCCCTTGATAGTCGAAAGCAGCGTTCGCGGCTCGTCCTGAAGCTCAACATCAAAGAACTTGCCGTAAGCGCGAGTCACTACGCCCGGCACCGAAGTCGGCAGTCGATTTCCTAGTAATGTTGATTGTTGTTCTAAGGCTGAGTTTTCTCTTTGAGGCGCAGCGCGAGACTTAGCCGCGCGCCGGACAGGACTCAAGCGATCGATCCCGTGATGCACGAGGAACGGGATGCATTGGTTTTGCTTATCGTGGGGTTGAATTTCATGGTCAACTCATTAAGGTAAGGAAAGGACTATCATGAACATAATCGAGTCTACTCCTGTAGGCATCAAAAGGCCACAAAACCGCTAACTTCGGGTAATCTATGGTGGCGCAAAGTTCGAGTGTTGTCAGCGGCCTTCACCGTGACCGCTTTCGCGCAGCGTATATCCCGCGCGGGAGCGGGAGAGCAATAGCCGGAGATTTTGGAAATGGACACGCTCCTTCTTCTCGCCCGTCTTGTGATTGCCGGCGTTTTTCTCGTCGCTGGTATGGCGAAGCTTGCGGATCGTGAAGGCTCGAAGAAGGCGCTCGAAGGATTCGGCGTACCCACCAGATTCGCCGGCATCGGCGGTCTGCTGCTTCCGATCGTCGAGCTCATCATCGGCATCCTAGTCATACCGCGTAGCACCGCGCCGTATGCGGCAATCGGCGCGTTTCTCCTCCTCATCGCGTTCATCGCCGGCATCGTATACAACATGGCAAAGGGCCGCGCGCCCGATTGCCACTGTTTCGGACAAATCCACTCGGAACCAGTCGGGACTTCGACGCTGGTTCGAAATGGCATTCTCGCCGTGGTGGCTCTCTTCATCGCGGTTGCCGGCTGGAACGATCCCGGGCCGAGCGTCTTCGCGTGGATAGGTGACCTTTCCACCAGCGAGCAAATTTTCGGACTCATCGCCGTATTGGCGCTCGTGGGCGTGGCTGTCGAAGGCTGGATGATCGTCCACTTAGTGAGCCAAAACGGTCGCGTCCTGCTCAGACTTGACAGCATGGACGCATTGCTCGCGACACAGGGCCGCGTTCCGGCAACAAACGGTTCCGCCGCTGCGAAACCAGTCATCGGTCTCCCGATAGGAGCTGCCGCCCCAGCATTTGAACTACCAAGTATCAATGACGAAAACGTTTCGTTGGAGACTTTGCGAGCTCCCGGAAAACCGGTCCTGCTCATAATGAGTGATCCACACTGTGGGCCTTGCAATGCTTTGCTCCCAGAAATCGGTCGTTGGGAACGAGACCATTCCGACAAGCTGACGATAGCGGTCGTTAGCCGTGGCGATCCCGATGCCAATCGCGCCAAAGCGTCCGAGCGCACCCTTTCCAACGTGCTCATTCAGCAAGATCGAGAAGTCGCGAAAAGTTACGGAACAACCGGAACGCCGAGCGGCGTCTTAGTGTCTACGGATGGGAAGATCGCTGGCGAAACGGCGAGTGGTGCGGAGGCGATCCGCCAGCTCGTGGCGAAGGCCACTGGCGCCGTAGTCGCGAACACGAATGGAAACTCAGCTCCTGCCAATCCGCTCATTGGTCAGAATGCGCCGGAGTTTTCGTTACCAGATCTCGAAGGCCAGACCGTTCGCTTGTCAGATTACAAGAACAAAGAGACGCTCCTGCTCTTCTGGAATCCAGGATGCGGATTTTGCAAGCGGATGTTGCCTGAGCTCCGTGAGTGGATCTCCTCTCGTTCCCCGACCGCTCCCGAGCTGATTGTCGTCTCCCGAGGACAGGTCGATGAGAATCGAGACCAGGAGATCGACGTTCCTGTGCTGCTCGACGAAGGGTTTTCCACCGGACGCTCGTTCGGCGCCACCGGCACTCCCGCTGCTGTCCTTATTTCAGCTAACGGCATGATCTCTTCACCGGTCGTTGCCGGCGCACCCGCGGTGATGTCGCTCGCGCGAGGCGGCGCTTCGAACGGAGTAAACGGGCAAGCCAAGTCGGAGAATCCCACCCGGTTGGGTTGATTCTCCGTCAGCGGCCCACGTTGAGTTGCAAAGACAAACGGTCGATTTGAGGATGTTATTGGTCGACTTCTGCCACACTCGGCTGAGATGAGTCCACCTCGACCTCAGACTCCCCTTCAGCATGACTTTCGTCCGGCTTCGCCTTTGATGACGCGGGCCCGGCAGCGCGTAATTGCTGGGTCTCCAGAAGTTCTGAAGACGCCGCGTCGTAGTTAGCTTGTCGTTGAGCAAAGCGCTCCTGAGCGCGGTTGAGCCTTTCCTCTGCTTTCGCCAGGCGCACCTTGGCTCTTTCCATGCGTTTCGTTGCGCGTTCCTCGTCTCTCAGCAGTCGCCGTTCCTCGCGTGCCGCATCTGCGACAGCATCCTTGCTATCGCTACTTGATTTGTTCTTCGCCACGAGATTCCTCTCTTCCCTACTTTGTGTTTCAGCTTTCGTCATCCGGCGCAATTCTGGCAAAATGGTACGGTTCGCTAGTCAATGTAGTGCTGAACTCGACTGTGCTGCTCGCATGAATGTGTGCGTCAGCATCGATTGGACTGACGACAGTGTCAAATGCTCAAGGACCTGAAGGAGACTCACCGAACACGATTGCCGCATTTGACATCGGTTCAAACACGATCAAGATGACCGTGGGCCGCATGCGTGATTCCGACGGACTCGAAGAATTTCTCTGGCGCGCCGAAACTGTGCGCCTCGGTCAAGGCATCGATAAGTCAGGCCGGCTCGACGACGAGAGAATGAATGCCGCGTCGGACACGATTGTCCGCTTCTCGCAGGAAGCGCGCGAGAACGGCGCGACTCGCTTGATCGGCGTCGCAACAGAAGCGACGCGGATCGCCGAGAACGGCGAAGAGTTCCTCAATCGCATCCGGCAAGAATCAGGTCTCGAATTGACGTCGATTACTGGGGACCGTGAAGCTGACTTGACGTTCCGCGGTATCGCAGCGTCTTCAGATATTTCGGGCAACATCTTGGTGGCGGACATTGGCGGCGCAAGCACCGAATTGATCGCTGCCGAGAATGAACGAGTGAGCTTTTCACAATCCTTGGCAATTGGCTCCGGCCGTCTCACCGATCGCAATGTCGTCAACGATCCCCCGACAAAGGCGGAAATCCAAAAGTGTCGCTTCGAAGCACGGGACACATTCCGGCAGGTTGCGGATGCAATCGGGAAGCGAGATCGTTTGATCGTCGTTGGTGGGACCGGCGAGTATATGAAACTCCTAGTTGCTGACGAAAATGAGATCACTGTTGCTGAAGTCGACGATGTACTCGATTTCCTCTCGACGATAGGGTCAGCCGAACTGAGTGATCGATTAACGATTCCCGTTGCCCGGGCGAAGGTACTGTCTGCCGGTATCGCCATCGTTCGCGCATTGGCGGACTTGACCGAACCATCCGTTATCGAAGGCGCCCGCAGCGGCATTCGAACTGGTCTATTACTCGCGGCGTTCGCAGGAGAGATTTGATGGGACAGCGCGCGGAATTAGCGCCGGAGGACCAGTTTTGCTCGGCCATGAGCAAGCTCATTGCCACCCGCTATGAAACGTTGTGGAAAACAATGCCGGCTGCGATCGCGGGTGACGATATCGAAGGCGTTCACGACGTACGCGTCGCCTCACGTCGCTTGCGCGCGGCGATGGACGTCGCCGTCGCATGTTTTCCCAGCGATTGGTATCGACCGCTTCACAAGAACGCAAAAGCGATCACGAGCTCGCTCGGTGCTGTTCGCGACCTCGATGTCCAAATCGAGGCGTTGTCGTTTCAGCGTCTAAATTCGCCGCCCGAAGAGTGGCCAGGCATCGATTACCTATTGACCAAGCTCGAGGCGGAACGAGAAGAAGCCCGCAAAAACATGCTCGCGTTCCTCAGCAATGTTGAAGCAGAAGGGGTCCCCAGCGAAGCGGAAAAACGCTTTGGCAAGACCTCCGCCGCTGACGAGGTCGCGTCATGACCCGGGCGTGGAAAGTCGAAAATCTCAGTTCAGATGCAACGGTTGAAACGAATGCTCGGCGAATCCTGTCCGTTCGGGTGGCCGAATTTTATTCACACGCCCCGGCCCTTGATGACCCCAACGCGGTCGAAGCCTTGCACGAAATGCGCATCGGCGCTAAGCGACTTCGGTACACGCTGGAACTGTTTGAAGATCTATTCGGAGCTGTCGGCGAGAAACAGATTAAGCGCGTGAAACAACTCCAAGAGGAACTCGGCAATATTCATGATCTCGACGTGCGAATTAACCTAATTCGAGATGCGCTCTCCACAATTGCCGGCAATCAAGTGCAAGAACTCGATCACGCACTTGCCGCAACTGACACGGGAGAACATCGCTCGATCATCGCCGCGGCGCTGCGTCCGCCACCAGATGACCCGCGGCGGGGACTGCTCGCGCTTCTCGGCCGCCAATACGCCGAGCGCCGGCAACACCGGACTGAGGTCGATCGTCTTTGGGCCAAGTATGCCGCCGAGGGGATGCGACCGGATCTCGTCAAACTTTCTTCCCTAGCGTCGAATTGAACCACCAATAATTGGAGCGGAAGGATAGCCCGCCCAAACTATGACGAAACTGTCGGATCACAAAAAAACGATTGGCGACGCGGTCGATTCGCTCCGGGACGAGGAAATTGCGTTTCTTCAGGAAATCGTGCGAATTCCAAGCGTCACCGGCAACGAGGGAGAGGTGCAGGCCGTGGTCGCGGCAAAGATGCGCGGCCTGGGACTCGAGGCAGATTTCTGGGATCCCGATCCCGCACAACTTGCCCCGTACGTTGATGACGTCGGAGGGCACGAAAGTCTTGCGGGCCGGCCGAATGTCGTCGGGACTTGGAAAAGCGCAAACAAGGGCCGTTCGCTGATCCTGAATGCGCATATTGACACCGTTGAACCTGGCGATCTCGCGAACTGGTTCCACGATCCGTATGCCGCCACGATTGAGGGGGGTCGCCTATACGGGCGCGGCGCGTGTGACATGAAAGCCGGACTGGTGACAAATCTCTTTGCTGTTGCCGCGCTTCATCGAGCCGGATTGGCGCCGCACGGTGACGTCATTGTTGAAAGCGTGATCTCGGAAGAGGACGGTGGAGCGGGCGCGCTTGCTTCGATTCTTCGTGGATACACCGCTGACGCGGCCATCATCACCGAACCGACAAAGCTGGCAATTGTTCCCGCGCAAGGTGGATCGATCGTTTTCCGCTTGTTTGTTCCCGGTCGATCTGCCCACGCTTGTGTTCGCGACGAAGGCGTGAGCGCGATCGAAATGTTTTCCTTCCTTCATCATGATCTTCTTAGGTTCGAAGCCGAGCGGAACGCCGCAATCGATCATCCCTTGTACGAGAAGATCCCAAATAAGATCCCGATCAACATTGGAACAGTCAGGGCAGGGAACTGGCCCTCATCTGTACCGGAATCACTTGTCGCGGAAGGCCGGGCGGGTCTGGTTCCTGGTGAGTCGGTCGAGGTGTTCAAGAACGAGTTGGTCGATCGTGTCGATCGAGCTGCTCAATCGAACGATTGGCTTCGCGAGCATCGGCCTCGAGTCGAATGGTTCAGCGGTCAGTTCGCTCCGGCCGAAATCCAGCGGGACCATCAACTCGTCACGGTCCTAGGCGCTGCTCATGCCTCAGTCACTGGACATCCTGCCGCAATCGAAGGGGTCACCTACGGCGCAGATATGCGTCATTTCCTCAATGTCGGGCAAATCCCGTGCGTTATGTATGGCGCGGGCGATGTTCGGGTCGCTCATTACTCGGACGAGTACATTGACCTTGACGACGTCATGACTGCGACAAAGACTATTGCATCGTTCATCGCGGATTGGTGTGGCGCGAGTTAAGTTGTCCCGGCTCGAAACGGCAACGCCGCCCCGAATGTGGCCGGAGCGGTATTGAACCGGCTCAAGATATTTGGGATCGTCTTCGGTGAGCGCCTAAACCTTGTTGTCGCCCGTGAGTTCGCCTAGTGCCCGTTGTAATTTTCCCTTCATTTCGTCAAAGGAACCGCTCGCGCGATCCGTCGTGGCATCAGACATGCTATCCACCTTGAGTGGTAGGTTCCCGGTTAGATAATTGAGCGGTGCCCAACAGTAGGCAAACAACGTGCCAGGGATCACCAAATAAAAAGCCAAAGCGGTTCGTCGATGAAGCCGGTCCGCTCACCCAAAAACGTATGTCAGCGTTCGCACTGCGGACCTATGACGCCGATTGACGGCGGTTGAGCGGGATTCATATACTCAAACTGCGGTAGCAATGTGTTTCGTCACTTTGACGATGTGCATACTATTTTCGCAGCACTGACTTCTGGAATCCGACAGCCAGGCGCGCCGAATCGTTGAGGAGGAAGAGGATGAAGTTTGCCGCTCGCGACGGTTCCGCCGCCCGGACACTTGCGATCACAGCTCCTAACGCGATAGACGAATCGGGTGTGTACGCGGCTCCTGGCTGGTATTCGCTCTCAACCACGGAGCGACCTAGGCAATCAACCGCCTCTCGTCATTCCCTCCCCGTCGACTCCGGAGGCGCCACAATGGTCTCGGGCCGGCCTCGAAACGGTCGTCAAACCACCCTCACCTACTCGCGAGGTCAAGAGGTTTTCACGCCCAATCAGGGCAACGGGATGGTCTATATCGTCCGCACCGGCTGCATTCGCTTGTTCAAAGTTCTGCCGGATGGGCGCTCAATTAACCTCGGCGTTCTCGGACCAAACACGCTCTTCACGCAAGAAGACATTACCGACGGAATCGCGTCAGGCGCGGTTGCGGAAGCATTGGTTGATTCGACAATCAGCGTCATCGAAACCGAAAATCTCGCCTCGCTCATCACCGAGTCGCCGGATCTGGCCGCCGCGGTAGTGACCGGCATGACGAAGCGCTTTACCGAGCTGCAAACGCTTGTCGAGCAACTACTTGTCCGCGACACCGCGGTTCGACTCGCGACGACTCTCCTCAATCTGGCTCATCGCTTTGGTCGACCGACCGCCGACGGCATGGTTGCGATAGCGTTGCCGCTGACTCACCAGGGTCTCGCTAATATGATCGGATCGAATCGGGTGACGGTCACGCGCAAACTGCTTGAGCTGCAAGAGAGTGCTCACTTGCGCTCGCTTGGTCGCAACGCGCTCGCGGTCAGTCCCGAAAAACTCCGGGACTACATTCAATCGGCTGGTGAGGCGCGGTAGTCAATCACGATCACCTTGCGAACCTAACAATTTGGTGCATACATTCCAAGCGGGTCCACGACTGAACGCGAGGACGGGTAAGAATAATTATCCGTTCAGCTTGCTTGGAGCGTGACCATGCCAATCCTCATCACTGGTGGAACCGGCTTTGTCGGAAGCTCAATCGTTTCTGCGCTATCGGGACACCTACTCCGCCTACTCATCCGCGATCCAGTCCGTGCCAACGTCCAAGCGTCATCCAACGTTGAAATCGTCCAAGGAGACGTGACGATCCCATCGTCACTAGAGAGCGCAATTCGTGGGTGTGACACCGTCATTCATCTCGTCGCTATCATCGACGAGAGCGGTGGAATGACATTCGACCAAGTCATTCGCCAAGGAACGGTCAACGTAGTCAACGCCGCGAAGGGAGCCAACGTTAATCGCTTCATTGACATGAGTGCGTTGGGAGCGAGCGATCGACCTGGGTTCGACTACATGCAGGCGAAATGGCGAGCCGAAGAGGCCGTAAAAACGTCCGGACTCGATTGGACAATCGTTCGACCGTCGGTGATCTTTGGTCCAGGCGATGGATTCATCAATGCGCTCGCGGGTGTTGTTCGTAGGTTACCCGTGATCCCAGTCGTGGGCGACGGCCAAACCCGATTTCAACCAATTTCCGTCAAAGATGTCGCGGATGCATTTGCCGCAATCGTCGATGATCCTTCAACGGTTGGGCAAACCGTTGAACTCGGCGGGCCTGATCAACTGACGTACGAGCAAATGTTAGATGTGATTGCCGAGAAACTGGGAAAAAAGAAGCCCAAGGTTCACGTCCCGGTGAGTGTCATGAAATCGGTCGTGACCGTTTCCGCGCCACTCCCCAAGTCGATCCGTCCACCGGTAACCAAAGAGCAACTCAAAATGCTGGCTCTCGACAATACGTCGAAACAGTCGACGACCGAAAAGTTGATCGGTCGCCCTCCACTCGCTCTGCGGAACGGTATAGATTACGTGGCGAAGACCTAACGCGGAGGACGGGAGCGTGAGCAAGGATAAAAAGAGTTCTTCCAGATTTATTACCAATTGGTCTACGTACGATGCGCCGGTTACCACGAAGCTTAGGATGCTCGGACGGAATCTCTGGCTGCGCGTAAGGCATCGCTCAACCTGCTGCGGGAATCATGGGCAGCCGGGTTGCTGACAGGATTGATTCGCGCTCGGTCTGAGCGCTGGAAGGACGTGACGAAGCCCCTGGCGTCGCCAGGGGCTTCTTGCACTCATGGGCTCGCGGGGCGAAGCGCCGGAAAAAAGGTCCCAACCGCCAGCCGCCTTCGGATCGTCAGTACGGTTCCAACAACAAGGCGGTTTGGCAGACGCGCTCCGGAGCGTCTGCCGAGGGGATATGAGGGAACCCGCCGGGCCCGGGCGTGATGGCGACCTTAATGGTCGTGTCCAACAGCAGGTTATCTTCTATTTCTAATTTACACTTATCTGTCAAGTGGTTGAGCAACATAAGCACTGCGCGCCGGTCCCAATATGTCCTTTGAAAGATAAGAAAATCGGGGTATGCGCTTTGTTCAAGTCGGATTTTCGTTATTGATTTTGGCCCGACGAAGATTTTGAGAGCGAAAATAGGTGAGGTTGGACGAAGAAACGCTTCTCCAAGGAAGGCAGTACTAGAGGCGAACGTTGATCAATTTCAATGCGATTGGTCGATCGGCCTTCAATAAATTGGAACCCGAATTAATCGACCGTCACGAGCAATCCTCGCTCGCGCAAGCGAATGATCGCCCGTTGCAATCGCATGAGGTCGAAATCAAGACCTTGCATCAGATCGATCACTGTCGGCGAGCGCCGATTCACCGCGAGGGCAACCGAGAGTTCATCGTCATTCAGGTCAAGCGCTACCTCGGCGATCGCAGTAGAAAGCGCCAGCCGGTCGGTCGGCAACGGCATGAGACGCTGCATCGCGCTGTGACACCGGCGCTCATCGATTCGCCGTGTCGCCTCATCGACGACTAACGTCGTGTCGAGCGGCACGACCTCGATGTGGCGAGGGACCGGTTCGTTGGAATCAAAGAGGAAAGTTGCGTTCTGCATTTCGAGAACTCGCGTCAGCACCGCGACACACTGATCCTCAATTGCCAATGCGAGGTCTTCCCGGGAAAGTGCCCCGTCTTCCATGAGCACCGCGCCGAGTGATGAATGGTCGGTCAATGTTGTTTGCAGGACCAAGCCGCGTTCGAGCCGCTCATTGCGAAGGGCGCCGCGCCGAACCAAGGTTCTTCCAAGTCGCAAATTTGTCCAGCTCGAGCTCGCCATGAGCAATCGACCGCGGTCAATGAAAAAGCCGTACGTTTCGCCCGCGCCGACTGCAACCAACTTGCCTGTGCGTCTGCGCAAGCCGAGCGAGTCCAGAACGGTCAAAACCTCCAGAGCATTTTCAGATGAAGCAGCTCCGGTTTGCACGACTCACCTCTCTCTTGAACATCCTCTCGCCAGGGCCGCCCGTACCATGTCGATGGCCAAATCGTACGATTTCGGTGCGCCCCTATCCAGGTTCGGAGGTCATTGATCGCTCGGTACTTCGGTACTTCTAAATTCAACCAACGGTCCTATCTCGACTCTACTCTTACATCGAAATCTGTGACGACTTTTCAGCCCTCTTGCCCGCGCTGCCAGGCTGCCGTATAAGGATGCGGTCAAACGTTTCAAATGGAAGCTTCCGATGAGCGCGCTTTTCGGGCACTTGACTGACGGAGGTTAACGATGACGGTAACCGATCCCTACGTCACAGTTTCCGCTCTCGATAAATCCGCTCTTCTCGCGATGTACGAGCGCATGATTCAGATTCGGACGTTTGAAGACGCGGCCGGCAAGAATTTCGCCGACGCTCTCGTGCCCGGCTTTGTACATCTCTACGCCGGAGAAGAAGCCGTCGCGGTCGGAATCTGCGCTCACCTCACCGACCGGGATTACATCACCAGCACCCACCGCGGTCATGGCCACTGCATCGCCAAGGGCGTTGATATTCCCGGCATGGTTGCCGAGCTCATGGGCAAATCGACCGGTGTCTGCAAGGGCAAAGGCGGATCGATGCACATTGCCGATGTCGACAAGGGGATGCTTGGCGCGAACGGGATCGTTGGCGGCGGCTTGCCCCTTGCCTGTGGCGCCGCATTAACCGCGAAGACGCTCGGCACCGGCGGGGTGGCGGTCTGCTTTTTCGGTGATGGCGCGTCAAATCAGGGAACGTTTCACGAAGCGCTCAATCTTGCCGCGATCTGGAAACTCCCCGTCGTTTTCGTCTGTGAGAACAACGGTTACGCCGAAGCGACGCCGTTCTCTTATCACTGCGCCACGAGCGACGTTGCGAATCGCGCCGGTGGCTACGAGATACCGGGAGTAGTCGTTGACGGTCTCGATCTCTTCGCTGTCTATGAGGCCGCGGGCGAGGCGATTGCTCGGGCTCGACGAGGAGAGGGACCATCGCTCGTCGAAGCCAAAACGTATCGCTATTACGGTCACTTCCAGGGCGACACGATCACCTATCGCACCGAGGATGAAGTCAATCGCTATCGTAAGCGCGACGCCATCCAACAACTCAAGTCCTACACAATCGGTCGCGGTCTCGCCACCGAAGATGATTTTGCAACGATCGACAATCGCGTCCAGGAAACACTGAACCAGGCGTGGGACGACGCTAAGGCCGCGCCGTGGCCGGCGCCGGAAGACGCGCTCAATGACGTCTATGTCAGCTACTAATCCGATCCCTTGGTCAAAGCTGGAGGAGATGAGATGGCAACGCTAGCTCCAACCCGGCAACTTACCTACGGCGAAGCGATCAACGAAGCGCTACGCATCGCCATGCGCGAGGATCCGACGGTCATTTTGATGGGCGAGGATATCGCCGGAGGAGCGGATATCGACCACCTCATCAATGAGGACGCCTGGGGCGGTCCAATGGGCGTGACCAAAGGATTGGTGCAGGAGTTCGGCCGCAACCGAATTCTCGACACGCCGATCACCGAGGCCGGCTTCATCGGCGCGGCGGTCGGCGCGGCGGCGACAGGACTCCGACCAGTCGCCGAGTTGATGTTTGTCGACTTCTTCGGTTGTTGCATGGACCAAATCTTCGATCAAGGGGCGAAGCTCCGATACATGTTCGGCGGCAAAGCACAATGCCCACTGGTCATCCGCACGATGATCGGCGCCGGTGTCAATGCGGCCGCCCAGCATTCCGGTTGCCATTACTCTGTCTTCACCCACATGCCGGGCATCAAGACCGTCGTGCCATCAACTCCGGCCGACGCCAAAGGACTTCTTCTCAGCGCGATCAGAGACGATGATCTCGTCATGTTTTTCGAGAACAAAGTCCTCTATGCGATGAAGGGCGAGGTGGACGAAGGCGCCGAGGCAATTCCACTTGGCAAAGCAGATATCAAGCGTGAAGGCGCCGATGTCACGATCGTAGCAATTTCGCGCATGGTGCATCAATCGCTGGCGGCCGCGAAAGCTCTCGCCGACGAAGGGATCGAGGCGGAGATCGTCGATCCGCGTACACTCTCTCCGCTCGATGAAGAGACCATTCTCGACTCGGTCGCGAAAACGAAGCATCTCGTCGTCGTCGATGAGGACAATCCGCGATGCAGCGTCGCAACCGATATCGCTGCACTCGTCGCCGACAAGGGCTTTGATTATCTCGACGCGCCAATTAAGACGGTGAACGCGCCACACACACCGGTGCCGTTCAGTCCGCCTCTTGAACAGTTCTACATCCCAAGTCCGGAACGGATCGCCGACACGGTGCGCTCGCTCTTCTAGCAAACCTAGGAGGAAACGATGCCGACGCTCGTCAAGATGCCGAAGTGGGGCCTGACGATGACGGTAGGCACCGTCACCGACTGGCTGCTCCAGGAGGGCGATGCAGTCTCGGCGGGCGATCCATTGCTGACCGTTGAGACTGAGAAAGCTGTTAACGACGTCGAGGCGCCCGCCGATGGCGTTCTCCTCAAGATCGTGGCGCTCAGCGGCGAGGAAGTTCCGGTCAGCGGTCCGGTCGCGGTTATCGCCGCGCCGGGTGAGGAACTCTCGGAAGCCGACATCATGTTGCTCATCTCTACAGCGACGCCCCGAGGAGCGGCTACCGGCGCTTCAGCAGGCGCCCGCGCGAGCAGGGAACCAAAGACAGCCGTCCGCGACGATTCGGGCCGAGTAAACGCGTCTCCAGCGGCGCGAAAGCTGGCGCAGCAACTCGGCGTCGACTTGGCGACTATCGAAGCAACCGGTCCCGGAGGTCGAATCACCAGCGATGATGTCGAGCGCGCTGCCGTCGCGCAAGCGGACGATCCTTCACCCAAGTCTGATTTCGTCGATGCAAACGGAATCCAGCTTTCGGTCCTCACAGCGGGACCAATCGGCGCGCAGCGGTTCGTTTTCCTCCACGGATTGAGCGGTTCGCAATCGACGTGGCAAGTTGTCATGGGCGATCTCGCGGAAGGGTATCGTGTCGCCGCACTGGATCTACCTGGCCACGGTCAGAGTGACAAACCTGATCCCGCGGAGACCGATTACAGCGTGACGGGAATGGCAAATATTGTCGCAAGCGCCCTGAACAGCATTGGTCTTGCGCCCGCCATTCTCGTTGGACACTCGCTCGGTGGCGCAATCGCAATGCGTCTTGCGGTCGACTTCCCTGAAACCGCCCAAGCGATCGTATTGATTGACAGCGCCGGATTGGGAGATGAGGTCAACTCCGATCTCACCGCGTTGATGGATCGCGGGCCCGGTTCGGATACCGCCCGCGCCATGCTCGAACTCTTCTTCGCCGACAAATCGCTAGTTCTCGACCGTGGCGTCAACGAAATGGCACAGGGCCAGCTTTCAGATGGCGCGTGGTCCGCCCAACAGGCGATTGCTCAGGCCGCATTCACGGCAAAAGGGCAACAACGAAGCACTCGAGTCGAACTCGAGCGTATCCCTGTTCCCACCTTGATTGTCTGGGGCGCCAAAGACCGAGTGTTTCGTGTCGACCATGCCTACCATGCTGCTACGTCCATACCTGATGCGCTCCTATGTGTTCTGCCATTAACTGGGCATGTGCCGCAGGTCGAGGCAGCGCCCGCGCTGACGCAAGCGCTGGAGCGATTTGCGCGCTCGCTCGCCTGATGACCGGGACAGCGGTCGGGATCATCGCCAATCCAGCATCCGGCAAAGACATCCGGCGACTCGTCGCGCACGGTTCGACCTTCGATAACAACGAGAAAATCAACATCGTGCGTCGCGTGCTCATCGGACTCGACGCCGTTGGCGTTGAGCGCGTCTGGTTTATGCCAGACACATATGGGATCGTCGGGCGCGCGCTTGAGCACATTCAACTTCGTCTTACGCTCGAACAACTGCCGATGCCAGTGCTTGGCGAGGCAAGCGACACGTACGAAGCGGCGCGGCGGCTGGCAGACCTCGAAGTCGGATCAATCGTGACACTCGGCGGCGACGGCACGAATCGCATGGTTACAAAGGGGTGCGGTGACACGCCCCTCGTGCCCGTTTCGACAGGCACGAATAATGTCTTTCCGCGAATGATCGAAGGGACGATTGCCGGTATTGCTGCCGGTCTCGTGGCAACCGGTCAGGCTGAAGAAGCAGTCGACCAGCATTCGAAACTCGATGTTCTCGTCGATGATGGGCGAGTCGATCTCGCACTGATCGATGTTGTGGCGTCGCCTTTAGGCGCTGTCGGCGCGCGAGCAATCTGGGACCCGACACACGTTTCGGAAGTCGTGCTTTCACGGGTCGCCTGTGCCGAGATCGGCATGTGCGGTCTTGGCGGCATGCTGTTTCCGAATGCTGTTGGCGATGAGCAAGGTGTCCATATCGTCGTCGGACCGGGTGATCGAATTCTGCGCACGCCAATCGCGCCGGGTCTCATTCGCGACATTCCGATCGGTGATGCTCAGCTATTGGACTTCAACGATGCGGTGATATTGCAAAGCAACGCTAGAACAATCGCGCTCGATGGCGAGCGGGAAATCGAGCTCCTGGATCCTGATCTGCAGGTCCACGTTCGGTTGAACCCTTTTGGCCCAAGAGTTGTCAGCATCGAACGCGCGATGCGTGCCGGAGCAGTGTCAGGAGTCTTTGCTCATCTCTCGAACTCGTTGCCGATCTAGTTCTCGAGCCACGAAGCAAGACCTTCCTCTGCCTCTTCACGGCTCAGCCCGCCCGCCTCAATGCCGTCGTCTGGCTGATCGAGCACAGAGCGATAGAACTCCTCGCCAATGCCAATCGCATCTTCTTCGTCAGGTAACGCTTCTCGCCGTTCGAGCAAGACGTTTTCCGCTAGCGCATATTCGCCAGAATCGGTGAGAAAGATAATGAGGCGGTCGAATGTTTGAAAGGAGAGCGCCCCGGAAGGAACTCGATCAACGAGATTCTGCACAGCGGCAACTGAAATGGCCAATGGTGTGTCCTCGGGATCCGGAAATGCCTCTAGATGCAGCCGCAGCGATTTTAAGTAGCGAGGCTGCGCCTCCATGTGTTGGCCAAGATCCTCGTAAATATCGGCCTCTTCGCGGAGGAGCTCGGCGAGCGCAAGGCAGCGATCGGAGTCGATTGCACCGCGTGCCCGCAGTAGATTGATCAGGTCATCCTCGGACAGCGCATGGACCAGCGACGCATTCAGGCCGCCCATCGACCCAAATGCCTCCCCGATGGCGTTCAACGCTTCGTCAGTTTTGCCTTCTTCACGGAGTCCTGTCACCCGGCGCACGAAAACGCCGAGTTGTTCGATCATGCGGAGAATGTAATCCTGTTGCATGCCAAGTTTCGCCCACAGTCGCGGATTGCCAACGTACTCATGATAGCCGCGAACGCCCGCAGCGGTTTCGCTACAATCTCGATTCCACGTTGATCTATTTGCAAGAAGGGACGAGCGTGTTGGGAACTGACGATCTCTGCTTTGCATCAGCGACCGAACTCATTGACCTCTATCGAACACGCGCGATTTCGCCGGTCGAGGTGACCGAGGCGGTCTTGCACCGGATCGATCTGCTCAACCCGTCACTCAATGCCTTCATCACGGTGACGCCCGAACTCGCGCTCGAACAAGCCAGAGCCGCCGAAATTGAATACCAAAATCAAAGCGCCGGTCCGTTAGCAGGGGTTCCGATTTCGATAAAAGACTTGACGGTCACGAAGGATATTCGCACGACCCGAGGTTCGTTGCTCTACGCGGATTGGATTCCAAATGAGGACGCTCCATTTGTCGAACGAGTGAAGAAGGCCGGCGCCGTCATCCTCGGCAAAACCAATACACCAGAGTTTGGCTGGAAGGGAGATTCCGGCAACCGGGTCGTTGGACCGACACACAATCCCTGGAAGCACGGCCGAACGGCCGGCGGTTCGAGCGGCGGCGGCGCGGCGGCGGTTGCCGCCGGCATGGGACCACTCGCCCAAGGGAGCGACGGCGCGGGTTCAATTCGCATTCCCTGTGGCTTTTGCGGCATCTTCGGGCACAAGCCGTCCTTCGGGCTCGTCCCCTACCACCCGCCAAGTGCGCTCGGCGATTTCTCACATATCGGACCGATGACGAGGACCGTCGCCGATGCCGCCTTGCTGCTTATGGTGACCGCTGGCGAGGATCCTCGCGATCGCCTTTCATGGTCGAGCCATCTCGATTATGTCCAGTCTGTCGAGGGTGGTGTTCAAGGTTTGCGCATCGGCTGGTCGCCGGATCTTGGTTATGCACCGGTCGATCCTGCAGTTGGAGCAGCTACCGAGGCTGCTGTTCGCCGCTTCGAAGAACTCGGCTGCAGCGTGGAAGAAGTTAACCCTGGTCTTGAAGATCCGTGGGAACTCGTTGATGTCATTTGGGGAAGCAGTCACGCGGGAACATTCAAAGACAGCTTCGAATCAGTGAAGGCACAACTCGATCCTGGACTGGTTGAGGTCATTCAGGCAGGGAATCGCTATACGGCGGCGGAATTCGCGGCGGCGACCGTCCGCCGAAACGACTACGCGAATCGGCTGAGGTCGGTCACCGATCAATTCGATCTTTTTGTCACGCCGACGCTGCCAGTGACAGCGTTCAAGGCGGGAGATGACCATCCGGGCTCGATTCAAGGACAGCCAACCACGTATTTGGGTTGGACGGCATTTACCTACCCATTCAATCTTACCGGCCAGCCCGCGGCCACGGTGCCCTGCGGCTTTGACAACGACGGTTTGCCAATCGGGTTGCAGATTGTCGGACACTTCCACGACGACGCGACCGTGTTGCGCGCGGCGGCCGCCTTTGAAGAGATTGCTCCGTGGCGGGACCACCGGCCTCCTGTGACCGTGTGAGTAGTTGGTTGAGTCGTCACGACTTCATCGTTCGCCTCGGCGAATACGAATGCGGCTTTCGGTTCGATTCGAGACGTGCGATCATGCGTCCCTTGCCCAACCGAGGCACGAACCATGCGTGAATTTTGCGAACCCTTCGACCTCATCGGAGCGAAATGATGACTGTCAAAATGGGCATCGAGGTGACGGCAACCGTCGCGAGCGAAGCAGAATCAATACTGACCCCCGACGCGCTCGATTTCGTCGCGACATTGCATCGCACGTTCAACCCCACTCGCGTCAGCCTGCTCGACCGTCGAACAAAGCGGCGGGACGCGCTTGCCGCCGGCGGCAGGCTCGATTTTCTGGCTGAGACGAAGTCGGTCCGCGAAAGTGACTGGCAGGTCGCGGCGGTGCCCGAAGCACTTAACGACCGCCGGGTCGAAATCACCGGACCGACCGATCGCAAGATGATGATCAATGCGCTCAATTCTGGCGCGAAAGTTTTCATGGCCGATCTTGAGGACGCTCTCTCACCTACCTGGGAAAACGTCACGGTGGGTCAGGCGAATCTCCGGGATGCAGTGCGCGGGACGATCAGTTTCGAACAAGAAGACGGCAAAAGCTATCGACTCAATGATTCGATCGCAACGCTCGTTGTGCGACCGCGCGGATGGCATCTAAGCGAGCGTCACGTGCTCGTCGACGGCGAATCGATCTCCGCGAGCCTGTTCGATTTCGGTTTGGCGTTTTTCCACAACGCGAAAGAGCAACTCGATCTCGGTGCTGGTCCGTATTTCTACCTTCCGAAGACCGAGAGTTACCTCGAAGCTCGCCTCTGGAACGATATCTTCACTCACGCGCAAGAAGCGCTCGGGGTACCGCACGGATCGGTTAGAGCCACGGTCCTGATCGAAACGATTTATGCCGCGTTCGAGATGGAGGAGATTCTCTATGAGTTGCGCGATCATGCGGCGGGATTGAACGCCGGCCGGTGGGATTACATTTTCAGCTTGATCAAGGCATTCCGCGACGATCCCACAAAGATTCTTCCCGACCGTAGCCAGGTCACGATGGCAGTGCCGTTCATGAGTGCCTACGCGGACCTCCTTGTGAAGTCGTGTCACAAGCGTGGCGCTCACGCCATCGGCGGAATGGCGGCGTTCATTCCGACGCGGCGCGACCCAGCGGTCAACGAAATGGCTTTCGCCAAGGTGCGCGAGGACAAAGAACGCGAGGCCGGGGCGGGATTCGATGGCACCTGGGTCGCCCACCCTGGCCTCGTTGGTGTCGCCACTGAGATGTTCGATCATGTTCTGGGCAGCCGCCCAAACCAGAAAGACCGGCAGCGGGATGACGTCATCGCCAATGCAGACGTGCTGGTCAACACGAATATTGTGGGAGGAGAAATCACTGACAGCGGTCTGCGCATGAATGTCAGCGTCGCGCTCCAATACATCGATTCCTGGCTGAACGGAGTTGGCGCCGCGGCGATCAATAACCTGATGGAAGATGCGGCAACCGCTGAGATTTCGCGCGCACAGCTTTGGCAATGGATTCGCCACGGCGTCTCGACCGAAGGCGGCGCGGCTATAACCCGGGACCGGTTCGCATCGGTACTCGAAGAAGAAGTCGACAAGTTGGGGGGCCGCGGCACGAGCCGCTACGGCGACTCCGCGACGATCCTCGATCAGCTAGTTCGCAATGATGACTTTATTCCGTTCCTGACTCTTCCAGCGTACGAGTATCTGAGTTAGTCGAAAGGCCGTGACATTGCGCACCGCGGGCGATGTTGAACTTCTCATTTCTGGTTTCCCGACGCCAGAGGGTCCGGCATTCGACAAGGAAGGGAATCTCTACTTTGTCGATTGGGGGGCATCGTCAGTTGTCAAGATGACGCCCGATGGGGTCGCCTCGGAATACTTCAACACACTGGGAATTCCCGCAGGTTTAGCCTTTCATCCGGACGGTTCGCTCTGGATCGCGGACGAAGGTGAAAATAGTCACGGTCTACTACGAGTGGCGCCCAACGGCGAGTCATCTATCGTCGTCAACTCAAATCAAGGCAAACCACTCAACGGAGCGAACGATCTCGTTTTCGATGAAAACGAGATCGTCTATTTCACAGATCCCTGGGGTTCGAGCGCTGAAAATCCAATCGGCGCCTTCTACCGATACTTCCCCGACGGAAAGTTGGAGCAGATCGACTCGGGACTCGCTTTTCCAAACGGTGTGGCGATCAGTGCTGATGGCCAATATGTCTACCTGGCGGAGACTTACCGCAATCGAATCCTTCGGTATCAAATCAACGGGGATGGCACGACTGGACCGAGGGAACATTTTGCTGACACCGCGCTCCCGTCAGGACCCGACGGGATGGCGTTCGCGGCCAATGGCGAGCTCTTTGTCGCCCATTATGGAGGCGGTCGAGTCGATATCTTCGACGAGTCCGGCCATCACGTCGATGAGATTCGGATTCCAGGGGCAAACGTGACAAACGTCGCCTTCGGTGGGCCGGAGAACAAGACATTGGTAATCACCGAGGTCGAAACCGGCTCGCTCTACACCGTCCGCTTGAGCGTCGCTGGCCAACCTTTGCACGATCGGCGCTAACCCTTATCCAATCGGTGACTTCGGATCAGGCGCGACTCCAAGCTGGCGCAACAGCGAGAGTCCGTCATATTGCACCCAGCGTTCGATCGTTTTCCCATCGCGCACATGGTCCAACACGATGCCGTCAACCTTGACCCGTTTTCCGGTCGGCGCGATGCCCATAAAAGGACCTTCCTGCGTGCCGTCGGCGACAAATCGATAGACGACTCGATCGTACTCGGCGACCAAGTCGAGAATTGTCAGCCTCAAATCCGGAAATGCCGCGCGAAAACTCGCAATATCGATCCGCACGCCTTCGGGCCCGTAATGATCGCCATTCGGTAGGTGGCTGACATGTTCAGGAGAAATCATCTCCGCTAACAGGCGCGTGTTTCCGCCGTTGAACACGTCTTCCACAAACCGAGTCACAAGCTCCTTGTTCTCTTCAATACTCACAACCCACCTCGAAACCGCCAGTGCTTCAAACTGCTTCATGTGCAGGAGGACGAACTCTCCTTCGTAGATTCCCACTCGCAATAGTTCATTGGAGTTATGGTGCGCTCAAACAAGACGGCCGACCATCGGTCAGACGACGTATTCGCTCGTCCTTTCAAGGAAGTGGCAAACGTACGTTGGGCAACGTACGACGGAGTCGCGAGGACTACGCGAGGTCATTTTTGAGCGCAAACGCGACGGCGGCGGCACGCGTGCCGCCGCCCAATTTTGCCAGGACGTTAGATACGTGCGTGCTGAAAGTTCGCGGGCTGATGTGGAGAAGATCAGCCGCTTCTGAGCGAGCGGAACGAAAACAACACCATCGCGGAACTCAGACGCGAGATCGCTCGCGATCTGTCGCGCCAGGCGCGTTTAGCCGACGCCACCTGGTCCGGTCAATGTGACCAGGAACACATCGGGAGAACGCAACAACGCTATCAGATCGCGCACCTCTTGATCCCGGCCAACCAATCCGGGCATTCTCGTAGCCGCGATCGCGGTTTCCGCTATCGTTTCACTTGTCATAGAAAAGCATTATCGGTGGGTTCGCTACAGCCCGCCACCGGCCGGAGTCGCAACGGGCGTCGCGCCCAGCACGCCATCGCGAATCGCGATCGCACCATCTTCGAATGGACGGTCCAACGCAATGATCTGTAGCGCGATTACTTTCGTCTCATCCCGGCTTGCGAGATCGATCGCGACGGAAGAGAGCACGATTCCCGCATCCAACTGTTCAATCAATCCGTTCACAAAGGCACTGTCACCTTGGGCACGACATAGTTCGTCGAGTATGTTGTTGCCTGCAACAATGTCCATTGCACCGGCGATTCCGCCCGCTCCCGGTTGTTGTCGCGCAAGCTCGTCGAGTTCACCCATCAGTTCTGGGCCAATTGCGAGCGGAGCCGCTTCGAATAGTTTGACTCGCAGCTCACCCAACTGCTCGAGAGTTGACTCAGATGTTGAAACGATCTCCGCGGAAAGTCGCTGCAGCTCCTGTGTCTCAGCGCGAACGGCGGCGAGCCGAGCGATTTCATTGATTTGAGTCTGCTGGATGATCATCAAATCGAGGTAGAGCTGATCGAACTCGCGCCTAACGGGCGATGGAGAAGCTGGAGTGGTAATTCGAGGAGTCGCAATTGGTGATCCCACAGGCGTCGCGACGGAATCGCAAGTTGGAGCAGGAGTTGCCTGGCCCGCTGAAGCTGGTCTCCTGATGTCCAAGAAAGGTTGAGACAAGAGCATCGTCAACAACAAGATGAAGCAAAGATATTTCTTCGGCATTCAGATTCCTGCGTTTCACAGTTCACCAGGTTGAAAACCTACGGAACCCGCAAATACCGATAAGTGTCTCAAGCCGCCGGTTCCCTAACCAACGACACTTGGCGCGGTCTGACCCGAAGGCGTTTTGTGCCAACATCGAGCAGCGTTAGGCGCTCGACGCCACTCACCGCGATCTTCAGCGGTTTGCCCCCGACATCGAGTGTCAGGCGTACTGTCGGTCCCTCGAAGATGATCTGGTCGACGGAGCCTTCTAAAACTCCTTGTTCGTCGCGACCTTCACCGTCTGTCAGAACTTCGACATTCTCAGGGCGGAAAAACGCGAGGACATTGTCGCCTTGCTTGATGCCGTCGCCGGCGAAGGCTTCAAGCTTCGTACCTGCGGCATCAACAACCGCCGTCGCTTCCCCTTCTGGATTCGAGTGGATTTCCAGGACTTTGCCGGGAATTGCATTGTTGTCACCAACAAAGTTGGCTACAAATTCCGAGGTGGGTCGAAGATATATGTCGAGTTGGGATCCGCTCTGTTCGACGCGTCCGCCGTTCATGACGAAGATGCGATCGGAGATCGCAAATGCCTCCGATTGATCGTGGGTGACATAGATCGCCGTTTTCTTCGTCTGGCGCTGCAGGCGCAAAATCGAGTATTTCAGAGTGTCCCGGAGGTTGCGGTCGAGGGCGGAAAGCGGTTCGTCAAACAACAGTACTCGCGGGTCGGTGGCAAGCATCCGGGCCAAGGCGACCCGTTGTTGCTGCCCACCAGACAATTGAGCCGGCATCCGATCACCAAAACCCCGCATTTCGATCATCTTCAACATTTCGTCGACTCGAGCCTTGATCTCAGACTTCCTTCGCCCTTTAACCTCGAGTCCGAACGCGATGTTTTTGGCGACTGAAAGATGCGGGAAGAGTGCATGACTTTGAAACGCCAGACCAATATTGCGTTTGTGCGTCGGGATATTGTTCACGACTTGATCATCGAACATGATCTGTCCTGCCGACGGATCGATGAGTCCCGCAACCATCCGCAAGGTCGTTGTTTTGCCGCAACCCGAAGGTCCGAGCAACGTCACAAACTCGCCATCGGCAATATCGGCACGTGACGTGATCGACCGGCCGACCGTCGGGCCTAAGCATTCGCCTTAGCCGTCACGTTACGTCAGTCGAACCGAACATCGGGCCATGCACTGGGACGGCTCCTGCGGTTAGATCAGATACGTTCCTTTCAGATAGCCGAGACCAAAGACTTTAAAGAAAATCAGGACGACGATAAAGGAGACGAATTGCATCGTCGCGGCGACGGCCGCAGTCGATGGGCGAAACCCCGTCCGGGTCAGACCGTAAACCCGAAGTGCAGCTGTGGTCGTTCCCGGTCCCGCGATAAAGAGGGTGACGAGGAATTCGTTGAAGACGATCACGAAGGTCAGCAGGATACCGGCGCTGATACCGGGACCTAGGAGCGGAAGTTCGACGCGGAAGAAACTTTGCAGTCGGTTCGCGCCGAGCGTCCGTGCCGCTTCCTCGAAAACGGTCGGCAGGTCGCGCAGCGCGACGATGATCGGCACGAGCATCAGCGGATAGGTACCGACGACATAGGCCGCGATCAAGCCCGTGTACTGTCCCGGCGATGGAAGAAGAAGTTGTAGGTGATGACCAGACTATCCCCATCACCGCGCCGGCGTATAGAGCGCAAGGTTCAGGGTCGAAAGAATGAATCGTTTGCCCGGAACGCGGGATGGCGAACGATCGCGTAGGCCGCCGGGGATGCAATCAAAGATTGATGACAATGGTAATAACCGTCATCTCGATCGAGAGCCGCAGATACTCCCAGAACGTTCCGTAGACGTAGTTATAGGCGGCCAACGAGTGACCCCGAACCGTCCGGGTCTTCGAGCGAATACGTCAGGATCGTGTGACAAAGGGCATCGACGAAAAGAAGACCATCCAGAGCCAGATGTAGCCGTGGGAAGCACGCCCATCATTCGGATTTACATTCACGCGGCGGGGACGATGGCGGCGGTCGCGCTCATCGGTCTATGCCCCTAATGCGCCGCGCGAGAACCGAAGGACAACCAGGTGACGCCGAACGCAAGCACCATCAAGACGATCCCTATCGCCGAGGCGAGGCCGTAGTCGAATTGCCCACCCAATGCCTTGGTACAGGGTCACGATTGAGAGACACCTGTTGCTGCAACCGCCAAGCAGGATCGGCACGACGAAGACTCCGAGATTCCAGCCAAAGCACATCAGGAATCCGGCCAGGATGCCGCTCCAACTCAAGGGAAGAGCACGCGAATGAAGATCTGCCAGGGCTTGGCCCCGAGCGTCGCGCTGCTTCTTCCAACGTTGGATCGACGTTGGAAAGCGCGGTGCCGACATTCATCACCATAAAGGGGAAAGTAAAAATCGCCATCCCGAGGACCGCACCGTCCAGAGCGAATAAAGCAGATCGGTCGGCTCAAGACCAAAGAAATCGAGGACCGGAGTCACCACGCCGAGGAACGGACCTCCGGGAGGAGAATGTAGTGATCCCGAAGGCAAGGTAGAGCGGACCGAAGAGCGGAAACGTCATCGACGGTGCGCACGAGTTCGCGATAGCGAACCCGGCGGATGAGGATGTAGGCGAATGGATAGCCAAAGACCAGATCGACAATGGAGGCCAACGTCGCGAGCTTGACCGTCGTGTTGACATGGGCAGGTAGCTGTTCCAGATCGTCCGGTAGTTGTCGGAACGTGTAGATCGGATTGTTGAAGAAGAAGGTCGATCCTCGGTGAAGCTGACGATGACGACATAGATCAGTGGAATGACCGAAAAGAGGACCGTGAAAATGATGGCCGGGAACAGGAGACCGGGACCGGTCAGCATCTCCTTCCAGCCGTGCCCGCTCTTCACCGGCCTCAGCCGCTCGTAATTCTGCTGTTGCAACCGCGACCGATGGCATTGCCATAGGTGCGCGCTCCAAATCAGTGCAGTGAGGTCCCGAGGCGCGGGCGTAAGGCCCGGGCCCCATTGTAGCCGTTCGTTCGCCGATGATCGGGACTAGACCCAATCTTCTGCAAGCCAGTAGTCGTTCCAGTCCTTCTGATGCGCCGCGTAGTAATCCCAATCGACTTGCTTGTATTTCTGCGCAAGTTGATCGGTCGTCGGATAGAAGTTGAAGTAGTCGTCCTCGATCCAGTCGGGAATATCTCCCTCGTACGACGGCCCGAGGAAACCCTCCTGCAGTTCGGCCCAGGCGCCCTTGGTGATGCCCCAGGCATCGACGTCGGGGAACTGAGCGTCGTCGTCGAGTCGCCAATCGATAAAGATTTGGGCGAGCACCGGATGCTTCGGCTTGCACCGGAATCCAGAGATAGCCATTGACCATGTACTGTCCGGAGGCGGCGACGAGGAAGGCCGCGTCTCGCGTCCGTCGAGATATTCTAGGCGGGCCATCGAATTCCAGAAGGTGACACGTCGCGACGCCGCTCTCGAAGAGTTGCTGTCGCTTCGCCGAATTGTCCGACGTGTACTTCATCGCGTTCGCGCCAATGTTATCGGCGGCGAAATCGATCGTCTGCTTCATTTGGTCTGCGTCTTTGTAGTCATTGCCGAGCGAAGCCGCCAGACCAAGCAGCATGCCGCCGCCGGTGATGTCGCCCGGCATCCAAAGGAGCAGTTTGCCTTTCAGACGGTGGTCGGCAAGATCCTTCCAGTCGGTTAGGAAGTCCCGCTTTGTCCTTGTGATAGTTGACACCGGGGGTTGCCGACGCCTGGAACGCAATCGAGGTCGGCACATGCTTGAAGCTCTCGACCACGCGGTCTCGCGTTCGGGATAAGCGGTGAAGGGAGGTAGTCCTCCATCAGCTTGGTGATTCTGCGTTTTCGCTGAAGTTGGACCTCCGCCCAGTAGTTCTCCTCGATCGCCATCACGTCGTATGGCGAGCTTCACCGCTGCCAACCGCCGTGTAAAGAGCGGTCAAATAGGTGCTCGGCGGACTGCGAAGCCCGTAGTTGAGCTTGATGTCCTTGCCGTAGATTTGCTTCACATAGTCCTGGAATCGCGAAGATCAGCTGGTCGTTTGCGGTGTAGGTCCAGTTCCCGACCGTGACTTCGCTCTCTTGCTCGATCGCTGCCGCAATATCGTCGGGGTCATTTCCTTGCCGACGATTGGGACAATGGTCGGTAAGGCTGGCGAGGCGGCGGGAGAAGCGCCCGGAGTCGCCTCCTGGGCATACGTTGCGTTCGCGAGAATTTCGCTGACCGCGGCCGCCGAAAGACCGAGCGCAATTGCGCCGGCGATGATCTGTCGGCGAGTGTACTTACCGTCTGCGGCCTCACTGGCCAGACGTTGAAATGACGCGTTGTGATCCGCCATTTGTAGCTCCTCCTCAGATCGACACCCGCTTACAGGCTGCCGTTTTGGGGCTAATGACCACAATTCCAACGCTTGCTATCTGATTGTTGATGAACCCGGCGTACCGTATCACGCATGACTCGCCTGTCAAGCCGGCAAGTCCGCCGGTCTATCTTGTTAAACGCCGACCGGAGTCAATGGGATGAGTTTCGCGCGCTGATTTTCCGGCAGCACTGCCCAAAGATGCAACGGTCGCTCTTCAAGCTGGGGCAATTCTTCGCCGTCGATCATCGTCAACGTATTGACGATTCGCTGGGCGCCCTTCCGCTCGTTCATGTGAATGTCTTGGAAGGTGAAGTCGCCCTCTTCAATGGCAAAGAGGGCGACGTCTGCCGCGCTCCCAGGCCTGAGCGAACCAAGCTCCGGTTTTCGCATCGCAGCGGCCGGTGCCGATGTCGCACGCTCGATGACCTGCTCGATGGTGAGCCCCATCAGTAGGAATTTCGAAAGGGTCGTCGGCATGTCGAACATCGGTCCCTGAATCGCGAGCTGGTGGATGTCGGTGCTGATGACGTCAGGCAAGAAACCCTGGTCTAGCATCCGTTCGGCGGTTTCAAAACTGAACGATCCGGCGCCGTGACCGATATCGAGAATGAGACCGCGCTCGTGTAATGCCTTGATGTTGGCGTTGACTTGACCTGTCTCTTCGACGATCTTGTTCGCCTGTCCAGTGAAACAGTGCGTCAGAATATCGCCCGGTCGCAGGTATTCGCAAATCTCGTCGAGCGTGGGCGGCGCGGTGCCAATGTGTACCATCAGCGGCAGTTGCACCTGATCGGCGAGTTCCCGGGCGAGCGCGAGCGGCTTGATGCCGGTGCCGCGCGTTGTAAAGGCGTCGATTCGGGCCTTGATGCCAACAATCAGATCGCGGCTCTCTGCGATGATTTGCGAGGCGAGCTCAACATTGCAATAGTCGATATTTGCGAACTCATAGGTCGGCGCGATCAAACCAATCGCCGAGAGATTGAGCAGCGAATAGACACGCGATTTGCTTGATTCTGCCACATATCGGCGGAAACCAGGAAAACTGTAGGCGCCGGCGCTACCGACATCGAGCCACGTCGTGACTCCGCTTCTGGCCGCGACTGGATCTGGCTCAATTCCCCAATAGGTCGCTCCCCAGTAAATATGGGTATGGAGGTCGACGAGACCAGGCGTAACGATTTTGCCGGAAGCGTCGACAATCTTGACCGCCGATTCTCCAGGAATTCCGGCGTCAACGGCCGCGATCTTGCCGCCTGAGATCGCGACGTCGAGATCGCCGACAAACCCTGAACCGGGGTCGACGACCCGTCCCCCTTTGATGACTTTGTCATAACGCGCGCCATTTGAAGTGACCATCTCGCTCGTTACCTTTCCCCTCGGTGTTAGTTCCAGCGACTCACTTCGGGATCGTTCTCAAATCGCGACAATGCGCTAATTTCATCCCAGAGCGCAGCCGGGATGTCGACCATCATGTAATCGATCGTTTGCTGGACCCGTTCCGGTTTGCTCATTCCAACAATCGTCGAAGTGATGCGCGAATCGTTCGTCGAATACTGCAACGCGACGGCCGGCAACGGCACTCCGTACCGATCCGCGATCTCACTCAACACCTTAGTGCGCTCAATGAGCTCAGGTGACGCCTGCTGATACGCGTATCTGGGATAGGTTGCCGCGCCTTTGGCGAGCATGCCGCTTCCATAGGGCGCCGCGTTCAGTACGGCCATCCCTTGCGATGCGGCCAAATCGATCAGCCAGTGCGCCGACTGATTCAACAAGGTGTATCGGTTGTGCGTAATCAAGGCGTCGAAGAGCCCGGTTTCGACATATTGCGTTTCAACATCGATCGGGCCCGCAGCAACGCCGAGATACTGAATGACTCCCTGGTCGCGATAGTCACGCAGTACCTCGACTGGACCGCCTTGTCCCATTGCATCTTCGAAATTCGTCCATTCCGCATCATGCAGATAGACAATCTGAAGTTTGTCGAGACCCAACAACTGGAGGCTGCGCTCGAGGCGCCGCTTAACCATCTCTCCGCTGTAATCATTCGTTGCGACTTCGCGCCCTTCTTTGGTTTCGAGCACTGCGCCTTCGGGCAAGCCACCGAAATCCTTCAGCGCCAACCCAACTCTGCGTTCGCTCTCGCCGTCGCCATAATGCGCCGCCGTATCGATGAAGTTGATCGGGCTGTCAAGAATGGCCTTGATCGTCGCGATTGCGTCCTCTTCTGACACGCTATACCCGAACGTGTCGCCCATGTTTCCCATCGGTGCGCAACCGATTGCGATCGGCGGCACCATGAGATCGGTCTTGCCAAACGGACGCTTTGCGAGCACCTCGTCTTGTGTTCTAGCCACGATAGAAACCCTTTCCGTCGAAAGGACAGGTATTAGCGCGATCCCGGCGCGATACCTCGAACCATCGTTTCAAACTGGCAGACACTCGTCTGGGCTGTTGCGTAGACCGTGGAGAAGTTTGGCCCGCCAAACGCGAGATTCGCCGGAGTCTCCGGGAGCACGATCTGGCCGAGCACCGTTCCATCTGGCTCAACGACTGAGATGCCGCCTGCGCCGGTCGTCCAGAGCCGTCCATCCGTGTCGACCTTCATACCATCTGGAGCACCGGGGCGAGTGTCACCACGCTGGTCGACGAAGAGTTCGCTGCCGCTGATCGAACCATCCGAATCGACGCGAAATCGCTTGATGAAGTTGTCCTCTGAGTCCCCGACATAGAGGACCGATTCGTCTGGTGAAAATGCCAAACCGTTCGGACCTGCGAATTCCTTCGTCAGGCACGTGATCGTTCCGTTCGGGTCGACTCGAAATACGCCCTGAAAGTCGAGCTCCCTCACGTCGTTTGGGCCGAGTCCGTAGGGTGGATCGGTGAAATACATCGCGCCACTGCTGTGAACGACGATGTCATTTGGGCTGTTGAAGCGCTTGCCATCAAACTGGTCGGCAACTGTCGTTGCAGGGCTTCCGTACGCACCTGAGCTGACTTGACGCCCCGAATGTTCACAGGCAAGCACGTTTCCGGCA
Source organism: uncultured Chloroflexia bacterium (assembly GCA_963737985.1). Lineage (GTDB taxonomy): Bacteria > Chloroflexota > Chloroflexia > Thermomicrobiales > UBA6265 > CAVTUU01. The sequence goes on from CAVTUU010000009.1 coordinate 823,432, forward strand.
GAGTCGAGCGTCAATCCGTTCGCGTTACCGGTAGGCTCACGATAAACCTCGGCGCTTGACATGCCTGGCCGCCAGCGATGGATGCGGTTCGCGGGGATGTCAGTAAAGAGCAAGCATCCATCGCCGGGAATCCAGATTGGACCCTCGGTGAAGATATGCCCACCCGATATTTTCGTTTCGCTCGTCGATTTCAGGAGCGCCGAGACACCGCGGTCGTTGTCAATCTGCATCCGATCTCCTCCCTCAAAGGAGGGATCATCGCATAGGTTACGAGAATCGCGGAATGACTTCGCTCGCGAAATAACGGACCCGGTCCTGGTTGTAGGCGATGTTCGGCTGGTAGACGATTACGTACTCGATGCCAGCATCGATCAGCCCTTGAATCCGCTCGCCAATTTGATCGACGTTGCCGATCAAGAATGCTTTTTCGAATTCTTCGCGCGTCATTCCGCCCTGTGTCTTGACCTGAGATGCAGTTTCTCCTGGCAGCAGCAGACACGCGTTGAGTTCAGCCGACTTGACGATCTCGTTGTAATCACGGCCTTCGTTTTCGCAGTGTTGTTTCAAGATTTCGATCTTTGGCGACACCGTGTCGGGAGTACCCGGTCCAAAATTGGAGGCATCGCCATATTTCGCCACCAGCCTCAACGTCACCTTCGGGCCGCTGCCACCGATCCAAAGTGGAATCTTCCCATGGGCGCCTTTCGGTTCATTAATCGGTTTGTCGATGTGGTAATACTTGCCGCTGAATTCCGGGTAATCCTCAGTCCACATCTTGTGGACGATCTCTACCGCCTCCTTAAAGCGCGCCATGCGCTCCGGCGTTTCCGGCCACTCGTAGCCGTAGGCTTCCCACTCGTGCTTGTACCACCCAGCACCAAATCCGGCGTACAACCGACCATGGCTGGCAACGTCCACAGTTGAGGCGATCTTGGCGTAGAGGGCAGGGTTGCGATAGCCGTTGCACCCAACCATTTGTCCGAGTTTGACGCGCTTAGTATCGCGGGCCAAAGTCGCGGTCGCAGTCCAGCACTCGAAAGTCGTTTCGTGTTCTGGTTTAGGCACCGTGTGAAAGTGATCGTAGAGAAAGATGGCGTCCCAACCACCTTCGTCCGCGACCTTGGCCACTGTCGTCATCGCCTCATATTGCTCAACCGGGTCGGCGATGTCGACGAGGTCCATCCGCCACCCTTGTGGCGCCATCATCCCGAACTTCATCGGTTTCCTCCCTCAGAACGCGCTTGATGCAAAAATCGGATGGGATCATCGCACAGAGGTTCCAAACAAGTTGAACGCGAGGAACCGTTGGTGAGAGGATAAGGCCCCTTCGACCGACCTCGGCGCCGGTTTGCACCCCGGCGGGCTGTGGGCCGAACTCTGCGCCAAGACAAAGCGGAAATGGAAGGCGAGTGACAGAGTCACTCTTCGTGCAACTGAGCCGGAGACTTCCAAACGACCCCGGATTGGCCGGGTTGCGTCGAGCCACGCGGGCGGCGCTCGTCATACCTGCTGCCTTTGCCTTTGCGAATTTCGTGATCGACGATGTGCAGGTTACGACCTTTGTCGCGTTCGGCTGTTTTGCCCTGTTGGTCATGGCCGATTTTGGAGGCGTCAGGCGTCCCCGGGCTGCCGCCTATGTGACCACGACGCTCGTAGGCGCTGTGCTTGTGACGTTCGGCACCCTCGCTTCAGCCACCGTCTGGACCGCCGCGATCGCCATGTTCTTCGTCGGGTTCGCGATAAGGTTCTCGGGCGTGTTTGGCGGCAACATCGCGGCAGCCCAAACAGCATTGCTCCTTTCCTTCGTGCTCGCGGTGTCAGTCCCAGTCCAGGTCTCCGCAATAGGCCCTCGCCTTGGTGGATGGCTCATCGCCGGTTCGGTCTCAACACTTGCCGGCGTCTTTTTGTGGCCGCGCTTTGAGCGACTTACATTGCGCAAAAAAGCGGCGGCGGCTTGTCGCGGCCTGGCCGATCTAATACAAGCTGATCGAGAAAAACCCCCACGCGCCGATCTTTCCGACAGTCGACGCGTGGCCGAAGCGGCTGTTGAAACAGCGTTACGCGACTATGCCGCCACTCCAAAGCGTCCAGCGGGACCGGCCCGCGCAGATAGGGCGTTCGTCGAACTTCTCACGGAACTGCGACAGACCCTGGATTTCGCGACCCGCCCGTTCCGCGTCAGACTGTCCGCACCACACCCGTGTCTTTCGGAAGGAGACAAACTCACAACTCACGTGGTCCAGGTTCTCCAATCGAGTGCCGAAGTTCTGGTCGGAGGCCAGCCTCCGGATCTCATCAGTTTGGATCAAGCAAGGATCGCCCACCGGCAGGCGTTGGACCGCTGGGCCGAGGAGGAACTGGTCGCTGGAGGATCGACGGAAGTCGTACTCGACGGCCTCGAGGTCGACCACGCACTCAGAGTGGTTTCTTACCTGACTCTGGCGATCGGGAGCAACGCGGTCCTCGCAACCGGTGGGCGGGTTGACCCCGCTCTGCGCCTCCCTGTCGGGACGCCGTCCGAAGAGGGATTAACCGGAACCGCGCATCGGGTCGCGGAAACGATCGGCACGCACCTCGACCTCACGTCCAGTGTGCTGCACAACAGTCTCCGTGTTGGCGTTGGTCTCGCCCTCTCGGTCCTCCTGTCTCAGCTCTTACAACTCGATCATGCTTTCTGGGTTGTGCTTGGTACCCTATCGGTCTTGCGATCCAATGCGCTTGCGACTGGGCGTACGACGATCCAGGCCCTGGCGGGCGCCGCCATCGGCTTCGTAGTCGGTGCGACCTTCACTGCCCTTGCCGGCGCAACGTCGGGAATCATGTGGGCTGCGTTGCCGATCGCGATCTTTCTCGCCACCTACGCAACGAGCGCGATTGGCTTCGTTGCCGGCCAGGCCGCATTTACCGTTCTCGTCCTGATTCTCTATAACTTGATCTCACCGGTTGGTTGGCGGCTCGGACTGGTCCGCATCGAGGATGTCGCGATTGGCGTCGGCATCAGCGTGATCACCGGACTGCTTCTGTGGCCTCGCGGTGCGCGAGGGGAGTTGCGACTCACGGTCGCAGGGTTCTATCGCGCCGTCGCCGGCTATCTTGTCAGCTCATTCGATCGGATTATCGAACCCTTCTCGTCTGAACATGGAGGCCGAGCCAGAAATCTCGCCATACACGCCCGCGACCGTGCCGGTGACGCATTCGACCAATTTCTTGTCGAGCGGAGTGCAAAGCCTATGAGCCCTGAAGTTGGCGCGTCTCTTGTGGCGGCAGGGACGCACGCCATAATGGTCGGCGACGTCATCGGCGTTGTCGCCGAAATGGGTTATCAAGCGAATGGCTGTAGCGATGGGGCCGCCTCACTCCGCGCGCAGTTACAGGTGATGGTTGATGCCTTTAGTCGACTAGCCGATCAACTCGAGTACGCTATGAGCGACGTTGGTCATCCGAACGCAGTTTCCGGTGAAGGGCTTCGCGAGGCTGCTCAGGATTGCATGCGTCACTGGCACGAAGATCCAACGCGCGGCCGATCGGCGATCGCCATCGTAGTGGCCGGAGAGTGGATCGAGGAACTGGGTGCACAAGCCGCCGAACTGGAAAAACCGGTCGGCGCCGCGGTCGAGGCGGCGCGGCTTCCCTGGTGGCGCTGATCGCGCCAAAATAACGGTCTAAGTCACGCCCAGGAGAACGCGCCTGCCGATGTTGTCTTCAGCGTCAAGAAGTACGTGACCTTGACGGCCACCATTGACTTTTCGATGCGACTAATGCCCAAGATCAGGCGAAACCACGGAATGATTTCCTGCGCGAATTGTCTGACTTGGCGCTGGTCGTAGGCAACGTTAGGCATGTAGCAGATTACGTAGTCAACGCCCACGTCCTTGAGCGTCCCGATCTTTTCGATGAACTGTTCGGTTGTACCGATGAAGGTGTTTTTCTCGAACTCTTCGCGGGTTTGCCCACCGGGGACATCGATTTTGCTCTTGTCCTCTCCGTCGGCGAGGAGATAGCAGGCAAAGCTCGTCGATTTCGTAATCGTATTGATGTCGCGACCAACCGCGTCGCAGTGTCGCTGCAAGACTTCGAGTTTCTGTTTGAATACTTCGGGGTTCGAATAGCCAAAATTGCTAGCGTCTCCCCATTTCGCGACCAACTTCAGCGTGACTTGCTCACCGCCGCCGCCAAGCCAGAAGGAAATGTGCGGTTTCCGCACGCCTTTGGGTTCGTTGATTGGCTTGTCGATGTGATAGTGCTTGCCTTGGAACTCCGGGTAGTCCTCGGTCCACATTTTGTGGATGATCTCGACCGCTTCGCGGAACTTCGCCATCCGCACGGGTGTGTCGACCCACTCGTAGCCGAAGGCTTTCCATTCATGCTCGTGCCAGCCGGCGCCAAAGCCGGCATAGAGTCGACCGTGACTGGCGACATCGACCGTCGACGCGATCTTTGCGAAAAGCGCCGGATTGCGATACCCGTTGCACGTCACCATCTGTCCGACATTGACCAGGGAAGTGTCGCGTGCAAGTGTCGAGGTTATCGTCCAGCACTCGAAGGTCGCTTCGAGCGCCGGTTCGGGCACTGTGTGAAAGTGGTCATAAACCCAAATGGAATCCCAACCACCTTCGTCGGCGGCTTTCGCGACCGTCGTCATCGCTTCGAACTTCTCGACCGGATCCGCGATCCGATCGAGGTCTCTTCGCCAACCCTGAGGCACGAACACACCAAACCGCATCGATGTCCTCCCCGCGCTCTTCGCTACACTCCGTAGAGTTCGTCGACTTTGCCGCTGATATGCGCGATGAACGGTTCCGGATCGAGTGGACCTCCCGCAACCAGCTCGATCGTTTCCTTCGCGGTGAACTTCCGGCCATGCCGGTGCAAGTGCTCGCGCAGCCATTCGCGCAGACCGAGGAACTCGCCGTTCGCGAACTGCTCCTCGATATCTGGCATATCCTCTTTCACTCGTTGCCAGATTTGTGCCGAGATCACGCTGCCGAGCGCGTACGTGGGGAAGTAACCGAGATAGCCGTTCGCCCAGTGAATATCTTGGAGAACGCCGCGGGCATCGTCTGGCGGCACAACGCCGAGGTAATCGCGCATCTTCGCATTCCACGCTTCGGGAACGTCCGAAATCGCGAGCCGGCCATCGATCATGTCCTGCTCAAGCTCGAAGCGCAGAATGATGTGCAGCGCGTACGTGGTCTCATCGGCCTCGACGCGAATCAATGAGGGAAACATCTTGCTTGCGCCGCGATAGAGGGATTCCTCAGATGCGTTTTTCAATTGATCGGGAAAGTATTTATTCAGGTGCGGCATCACGAAGTGCCAAAACGGATGACCGCGACCGACGATATTCTCCCAGAGGCGGCTCTGCGATTCGTGGAGAGCGAGCGAGGCGGCATGACCAACCGGTAAACGGTCAAGTTCGAGACTTATTCCGGCCTCGTAGAGAGCATGCCCGCATTCATGAATCGTCCCAAACAATGCATTCTTGAGATTTGACTCATCGTAGTGCGTCGTCAATCGCACGTCGGTGATGGCCGTGCCCGAAGCGAAGGGATGCGGGGCCGGGTCGAGACGCATAGCATCTGGTTCATAACCAAAGCTCGGCAGCAGTTCAAGGAGCATCGATCGCTGATCTGCAGTCGGGAAATTACCCCGAAAATCGCTCTCGTCGACCGAATCAACCCGTTCACGAATGCGCGCGACGAGGGATGTCAGTGCGTCTCGCAATCGCGAGAAAACGGCAGCGACCTCGCTCGTCGTCATTCCTGGCTCGAAATCGTCGAGCAAGACATCGTATCGGCATTCGAAGTCTTCGAAGCACTCGACATACCGGTTCTTGAGGTCGAGCGTGTTCTGGAGGTGAGGGGCGAACAATGCGAAGTCGGACGTCGTTTTCGCCTCAACCCATACCGGAAACGCCAGTGCCGATACTCGCGAGAGCTCAGTGGCGAGTTCGACGGGGACACGCTTCTTCTTTTCGTATTCGCGTCGTGTCACACGAATGACACTTGCCTCTACTGAGTCAGGTGGAAGGCTTTCTTCATACGGTAGGAGTTTTTCGAGGAGACGTCCGATCGACTTGTCGGTGGATCGCTCGTGAATGATCCCGGCGAGCGTTGCCATCTGCTCCGCCCGGGCCTGACTCCCACGGCGCGGCATCATGGTTTGCTGATCCCACTCCAACACGCCGAGAGCTCGCTCGAGATCTTCGACTTGACCTAATTGTTGCCTAAGTTGCTCGTATGCCGATTCCAACGCGCGTCCTTTCGACCGTCTGTTCTCTCTCACTGGACAGCCTTATGAGCAAACTTCTTCTCGCGTCGATTTCTTTGAGAGCCTTCGATCACGAACGCGGGTCGTCCAGTTGACACATGTTCAATGGGCGGTAGTGTACTGTCGGTTAATGCGTGCTCGCGCGGCCTGTGGCTCCAATCGCGAAAAGAAAGGCTGAATGAAATGGCAAGCCACGAAGTTCGAATCGGTTCAAAGGTTCATTCCAATGACAATAAGACGATCGGTGAAGTTCATCGGCTCGTCATCGACCCAAACACACGACTTGTCAGTACCTTGATCGTGGGAAACAGATTTGGTCCGGAGCGACTCGTCGACATCGAGCTCATCGAAAAGTCGGACAAGGATGCCGTCTGGCTTTCGATCCCTGAGTACCGAGCAGACACGCTGCCGCCGTTTGTGCACGAGACAGTGACTCAGGTTTCTGATTGGCGCAACATCGCGTTCGGCGCGGGGCCGACCACGTCAATGGGATCTGTATCCGGACCGGTTGCTTATGCTCCTGGCTCGTATTCGCAGCCGGTTTCTCAGCCCTTCTTCTCGACCGCGCCAATTGGAAACGTCGTAACCACGACGATTGAAGACATCGCCGATACGTCGACGACGATTGGCAAAGGGACGGAAGTTCGCGGTTCAGACGGTAAGAGCATTGGCCATGTGCATGAAATAGTTTTCGGAGACAACGACGAAGTCACCGGCCTCCTGGTCCAGTCGGGACACATCTTCCATAAAGACACGGAGATCCCCATCTCGGCGATCGACTACCTTGGCCACGATCACGTCCGTCTCAATGTCAGTTCCGACGAAGCCAAGTCGCACTTCGAGAAGTAGCTATTTAATTAGTGAGGAGATCGATTGAGCGCTGCATCGGGCTACGACGCCATTGTGGTCGGCGTTGGGGGCATGGGGTCGGCCATTTGCGCCCAACTCGCTAAGCGCGGCAAACGCGTGCTCGGTCTTGAGCGATTCGACATTCCTCATGCGATGGGCTCGTCACACGGCGTCAACCGCATCATTCGCCTCGCCTACTACGAGGATCCGTCGTACGTGCCGTTGCTGCGGCGAGCATACGAACTCTGGAGAGAGTTGGAATCAGTTTTTGGCGAGCAACTGCTCTTTATAACGGGTTCAATCGACGCCAGTGACCGCGATGGCGAAGTGTTCCGCGGTTCGCTGAAATCGTGCGAAATCCATGATCTGCCGCATGAGAATCCTGAACTTCTTCACAATTACGAGATCGGTTTCCTGCGTATCACCTGCCGGAGCAATCACCTGGCGCTTTTTCAACCGGACGGTGGATTTCTCGCCTCCGAGCGCTGCGTCGTGGCGAATGTGGTGGCGTCAATCGAGCTTGGAGCTCAAATCCAGGCCAGAGAAACCGTTTTACTATGGGAACCGACGGCAAGCGGAGTCCGGGTTGAAACCGGCCGCGGCGTTTATGAGTCAGAGCAAGTGATCTTCAGCGCGGGCGCATGGGAAGGCGAACTTGTGCCTGAACTCAAAGAGCTTGCGCAGCCCGAACGTCAGGTTCTCGCCTGGCTACAGCCGATTCGGCCAGAGATCTTCTGCCCGGATCAGTTTCCGGTATTCAATCTGACTGTTGAGGAGGGGCGGTACTACGGATTTCCGATCTTCTCGATACCTGGATTCAAAGTTGGGCGCTACCATCACCTAGGGGAACAAGTCGATCCAAATACTTTCAACCGTGAGGCAACCCTGGCCGACGAGGAAGTTTTGCGCTCGTTCTCAGCCCGCTACTTTCCCGATAGCGCCGGTCCAACGATGGCGCTCAAAACGTGCATGTTCACCAATACGCCAGATGAGCATTTCATCATTGACTTCCATCCAGAATGTTCCAACGTTTTGCTCGTCTCGCCTTGTTCCGGACATGGCTTCAAGTTCTGTTCCGTTATCGGAGAGATCGTCGCCGATCTCACAACGCGCGGGGCGACTGACCACGATATTTCGCTGTTTAAGCTCGATCGGCTTATCAACTCTGCCCGTCAGCCAACGCATGCCCATTAGCTGCGAAGTCGAATTTCGAGAATGATCTGATCGTTGCCGCCTCCAGGCTGTCGCAGTTCCTCGATCTGCGCGCAGGCATCGGTCAGCGCGGCGAGAATTGAGTGGGTCGAATTCGTGCTGGCGCTCAAGTCCGCTGTGTAGCGATTGCTCTCAACCTCTCGTTCACCGAATCGTTTGGTTTGAAGTTCCGCTTTTACGCGGAAGGGCTTTGGTTCGACTGGCGTTGGCTGGGTATAAGGCCACTCGACTACTTGGGCCAACTTATCGACTACTGACAGTTTCGGTTCATGTATTCGGGCTTCACTTCGATCCTTAAGCATGGTCAACCGCATTTCTCTATGCTCCTTCTCGTCTCCGGAACCCACTGCTTGCGCAGTGTGTTCACCCTTACCCTACCGAAGACGTATCACCGCCGTTGTGCAAATCTGTCACAACATGGTTACTAGATTGGACGCGACGAACCCTCCCGGCGTAAGCCGGACCCTCCGAAAAACTCACCTATCCTCCTGGAAGTTGTACGCAGAACGCGTGCCGTCGTGTACGTACAGAGAATATCAGAACATACGGTCTAATGCAAGAGGTTTGTGCCAAGGAGTCCCAGGCACAACAATTCAACTTTCTGCGCGCTCCCGATGATGTTCGCTCTCTGAACTGAAAAAGAAACCAGAACCGAAAAGAGCCAGGTCTACTATTAGCGCCAGTGGTCTTCTTGCCGGATGAGACGAGTTGCAACTCCGAAGCTCTCAATGAGTGGCGCTAAATGGTCCCGAAAGACGACCAATTCCGAGCCGTCATGCGATGCGCTAATCAGATTCATGTTCAAGCTTGGCAAGAGTTCGGCGATCGCTTTGCGATTGCCATCGGCCCATGCCCCGCGATGCGGTGTCCACCAATGCCCAGCCAAGAACGTGTCCGCGCCGAGCGCCTGCGCCTGCTCCAGATCGCTTACGTCGTCTCCGCCACCAGCGACAATCGCGACGCGCGAAACGAGTTTGCCGCTGAATCGAGACTGATCAAGCAAGAAAATCGGAATCTCGCAAAGCCGGCGAACTCGCTCCGCAAACGACGCGAACGCTTCCGGTGGCTGCTCTCCGATGACTCCTGCATTCCCACCGGCATACGGAGCAAATACGCCAACTCGTTTCAGTTCGAGCCCGTCCGCAAGGGCCCCGCTCGTCGATATCTCCGGATCGCAATCGAGTGGCGCGTGCAGAATGTAGAGCGCTGTGTTCGCATTCCGAAACCGATCGAGTTGTGACTCGGGAATCGGGATGAAGCCGCGTCCACTCGTTTCCATGTCGCAAGGATGATGGGTCAGAACGAGTGCGCCAGGGCTTCCCCGGTTTTCTTCCTCAAGCGCGATTTCATCGAGCAATGACTGCTCGGGAAAGACCACGAGATAGACCCGATCGATTGACTGCTGCTCCTCACCGTTGATCCAACCGTTAAACGTTGCGCGAAAAGTGTCGCCTCCTCTCGAAAGGAGCGACTCCCGTTCTTCCGCATCGAGCGCGAAGTCCCAATTCGACAACTCACCAAATCGATCGACCTCAAATCGCTCATCGAGCTTTCGCGCGATCTCATCAAGCGTCACTACCACAGTCTCGTCGCTCCCAATATGCCATCCTATGGCGTTGATGATTGTTGAGGAGGTTTCGCCTTAATGGACAAATCTGTCCGAGTCCTGATCGCCGATTATCTGCGCAACATAGCTGTCTGGCGCAGGCAGCGCGTGCAAGACGATCTCCACGACGTGCGCAATCTTCGTTCGGCCGCGGCACTTGAAACACTGGCCGATTATGTCCTAAGTCTTCCCGAGGACGATGAACGTATTCAAGCTCTATCACATTTAGCGGTCGAACGAGAATCATTTGTGCCGGGACAACAGACTGCCTACGAGATCGGCCGCTTTCATTTCTTCAGCGAGGAATCGAGTTTCGATGCGTTTTTGACGTGGATGGTGGAACTCGCGGAGGCAGATCGCGGAGAGGGCGGTCGCTTCGGCGGGCGCCAAGCAACCGGCGACGATCCTTGGTCACATCGCTAACGTCGTAAGAATTGCGTCATATCTGTTTTGGCCCGGACATGTTGTCACGCCAGACTGAAACCGGATGTCACTGCGAGAAACGAACCTGGTGTGATATGACGTTTGTAATGACAGATGGATACCGAGCAACAGAAGCGGGCGCCATGCCGACCGTTCTCATAGTCGACGATGAGGAAATAGTTCGTGAGGTTGTTGCCCAATATTTGCGGCAAGACGGTTTCGTCGTGGAAATCGCCTCTGATGGACCGGAGGCGCTCAAATCCTTTGCGCGCTCCCGGCCCGACCTCGTTCTACTCGATCTGATGCTTCCCGGCATCGACGGTCTCGAAGTCTGCCGCCGCATCCGAACTCAGAGCAACGTCCCGGTGATCATGGTGACCGCAAAAGGCGATGAGGTCGACACCATCATTGGTCTTGGTGTCGGCGCCGATGACTATGTCAGCAAACCGTTCAGCCCGCGCGAACTTGTCGCCAGAGTCAAGGCGGTTCTCCGTAGATCCACAACGCCTCTTCTGGCCGAAGGCGATCCACTGCATTTCGGGTCGATCACGATCCGGCCCGAACAACGCCAGGTCGAAGTGGCAGGCGATTCGGTTGAGCTAACCGCTCGCGAATTCGATTTGCTCGTATTTCTCGCGAATCACCCTCGTCAGGTGTTTTCCCGCGACGAACTGCTCGATAAGGTCTGGGATTGGGCATATGCCAGCGACGGTGGCACGGTCACCGTACATATTCGAAGACTCAGGCAAAAGATCGAAGCTGATCCCGAACGACCTCGCCATATCAAAACGGTCTGGGGCGTTGGGTACAAGTTCGAGCCATGAAGTCCCGACTTTCAATGGATTGGTTCGAGCGCGCGAGTCCGACCCAGCAGCGGATGGTCCTCGCTGGGCTCGCGGTCCTCGTTTCATTGACCGTGGCGATGATCGTAGCGTTGACCGCGCTCGACATCTCATCAAAGGACGCAGTCGAGCTCCTTGAGTTGCTCTTCGCGTCGGCCGTGATCTCCCTTGCCGCCGGCGGTGGACTCCTTCTCCTTTCAGCGCGGCGCGGGTGGAATCGGCTGAGCACACGACTCGCGGCTGCTCACATAGTAGGTTTCGTCGTCGTCCTGGTGAACATCGTATTCACTGCCTACACGATGTTCATTTCGAGCCACGATCTCTGGTTGCTGGCGCTGCTGCTCGGATATTCGGGGGCGATCGCGTTGATTTATTCGCTGCTTGTCAGCGCCTCGATTGGTGACTCCCTGCGCAATCTCAGCGGGGCGGCAGTTCAGATGTCGAGCGGCGATCTGACCGTACGTGTGCCTGAAACCGGCGAGCGGGAACTCGTCGAGGTCGCTAAATCGTTCAACACGATGGCCGCGCGGCTCGACAGCGCGTTTGCCCGGCAACGTGAACTCGAGGAAGCCCGGCAGAATCTCATCGCCTCGGTTTCCCACGACCTCCGGACGCCGCTGGCGTCGCTGCGCGTTATGGTCGAAGCGATTTCCGACGGCGTCATCAACGACCCCATCACGATTCGGCGGTACGTCTCGTCGATGGAACGAGAGATCATCAGTCTCGGCAAACTCATCGACGATCTCTTCGAGATGGCGCGCCTTGACGCTGGGCAGGTAGCCCTACGACTCGAGCCGAGCGCAATCTCAACGCTCGTCTCGGAAACGATTCAGGCGATGGACGCCCAGGCCGCGCGGCAGGGGGTTGCCTTGCAAGCCCAATTCGGACCGTTTATTCCACCAGTGATGATTGACCCGGCTCGGATTCAGCGGGTTCTCTACAACCTCGTTCAGAACGCGATCCGTCATACCCCCGCCGACGGTTCAGTCATCGTCGAAGTTCTTGACCGCGGAACCGACGTCCAGGTCAATGTCCGCGACAACGGCGAAGGCATTCCGACCGACGACTTACCCCATGTTTTCGAACGCTTTTACCGCAGCGACAAAGCGCGATCGCGCGATGGCGATTACAGCGGCGCCGGTCTTGGACTGGCGATCGCCCGCCGCCTCGTCGAAACCCACGGCGGCCGCATCTGGGTAGCGCAACCACCAGATGGTGGCAGCATCTTCTCGTTCACTCTACCTAAGGCAAATTGACTTCGAAACCTGAATCACTAGGCGCGGCGACTTGTTCTCTGGTGAAAATCAGGGTCGCTCTGCGTTGAACATCGAGGCAAATGCTGAAAGGCTGATACCGCCTTCCACCATCTGCCGCGGAACGTGCCATCGATCGATCTCATTCAGCTCCACGGGAGGAACAAAGGCACCGAACGCAAGTGAGAATCCGGTTTGTTCCACAACGCTCGCAGTGTTAGGCCCGAAGGAACCATACGGATACGCGAACGAGACCACCGGCTGCCCTGAAATGCCTTCGAGCCAGGATTTATTTCGTTCAATTTCCTGGGCTTGTTCAGCGACTGGCAGCGTCGCGAGATCGGGGTGCGAGACTGTGTGCCCGCCAATTTCGCCCGACCGAGCGATCTCGGCCATTTCAATCGGCGTTAATTCGCTAATGTTTGACCAAAAATATTTTCCGCGGAAGCCGAAGTCCTCAAGTGTTTCCTGAAATACGTGGTCAGAGAGGTAACCATCGTCGACAGTAATCATGACTGGTCGATCCGGCAACGTTAGTTCACTATCGAGCGCTTGAAGCAAATCGGTTGGCGTAATCGACTCGAAGACGTTTTCCCGTAACCATGACATCTGTTCTTGCAGGCGTCTGGGGCTCACGCAGAGCGTAGATTCCGTCTCACCGATGTGATGGTAAATAGGAATTGGAATCTTCACCGACTTTGACGCTCCAGGTACCTAGCGCGTTTGCAACAGCGCTACGTCCCTAATTTCCGGACGTGCACCAGGTTCGTTCTGCCGGCGACGCGGTGCATCGGCAACGAACCGACAATCAAGGCGTATTCGTCTTGGGCCGCGAGTCCAGCGTCGACGATCGCCCGTCCAGCAATACGGAACATTTTGTCGGGATCAGTCTCGATAGGCACGACAACCGCTCGCACTCCCCAAACAAGATTGAGCCGGCGTGCGACCTCTTCGTCGGTTGCGACCGCAATGATCGGCGGCCTTGGCCGGTACTTGGCCACCCGGCGCGCAGCGGAGCCAGTGAGCGTAAAGACGACGATATGTTCCGCCGGAGCTGTTTCCGAGAGGGCAAACGTCGCCCGAGCGATCGCGTCCGCAAAAGCGAGTGTCACATCCTTACCGGTGGGCAATGGATGTTCCGCGGAGGCGGTCCGAATCGGCCCGTCTCGTTCGGCCTCGACGATGATCCGGTGCATTGTTTGCACCGCTTCGATTGGATACTTGCCGACCGCTGTTTCAGCAGAGAGCATAACGGCGTCCGTACCGTCCCAAACCGCGTTGGCAACGTCGTTCGTCTCAGCGCGCGTTGCCATTGGCTGGGTAATCATCGACTCGAGCATTTGAGTTGCCGTGATTACCGGGACGCCAAGTGTGTTTGCGACACCGATGATCTCTTTCTGCGCTCTCGGCACTCGTTCGGGCGGCAGCTGTACGCCAAGATCGCCACGAGCGACCATCAATGCATCGGCATGTTGCGCGATCTCGCCCACATTTTCCAACGCCTCGGAGCGCTCAATCTTAGCAATCAAGGCAGGTGGATTCTGACTGTGCGCTCCGGCGACGCCTCGCGCCATAAGCAAGTCGCCCGCATCGTGGATAAAGCTCAATCCAAGGAACTCAACGCCTTGCTTACAGGCAAATGCAACATCTTCGCGGTCATCCTTGGTCAAGGCGCCACCGGTTATCGGAGCGCCCGGCAGTGTCACTCCTTGCTTCGACAGCAAGAGACCACCACGCCCAACGACGCAGACCGCGCGATCGCCGTCGATATGATCGACCATGAGCTCGATCAGTCCGTCGGAGATCAATACGCGCGAGCCAGGATGGAGCACCGACAAGAGCTCAGGAAAATCGATGCCAACTTTGCCCTGTTCGGTCGGAACCGGCGCCGGATAGAGATCGATCGAGCTTCCGCGAGCGATCGGGACTGGCTCCTCGCCTTTCAATGGACCAGTCCGGATCTTGAGTCCTCGCAAATCAAAGAGGATAGGGATGAATTGGTCGACGTCGACAGAAGCCGCCCGGACATCCTCAATCAGTTGAGCACGGTCGTCTGCCGATCCATGCGCGGCGTTGATCCGGACCATATCTGCGCCCGCCAGCAATAGCTCGCGCAGCCGGTCCCGGCCAGCCACAGCCGGGCCGAGCGTTGTCACAATTTTTACGCGCCGGCTAAACGCAGAATTCACAGCCTCACCTCACGACAACTGCAAAAGAGCACCACTCGCAGCGTTTCCGGCGACCGCGCCGGACCACGAAATACCCCATCCCTTTTGACCGGCAACAGCGATATGCTTCCAGCTTACGCGACCGACTCGCGTTTCGCCTATCTATCCGAGGCAAGTTCCTAGTCTGACGATAGTATCAGGCAGTCCGCAGCGCACCGTGAGGAGCAAGACGAATGGCGACGACACACCAAGTCTCGAACACCCAAGTGCATTACCGATGGAATCGAGATCTGCCTCCTGTCGTCGAGATTGATCCAGGCGACACCGTCGTTTTTGACACGCCAGAAATCACTCGCAATCAGATCACGAAAGATTCGACGGTCGCAGCGATTGAAACATTGAATTTTGATTTGATTCATCAAATATCTGGCCCCATCGCAATTCGCGGCGCGGAGCCCGGAGACACGCTTGTGGTCGATATCGTCGAAGTCAAACCGAAGGATTGGGGCTGGACCGCGATCATCCCGGGCTTCAATCTCCTGGCTGAAGATGACGCCTTCCAGACGCCTTATCTGAAAATCTGGGATCTCACGCAGGGAAACAAAGCGGAATTCAAACCGGGCATCGAAATTCCTTTCGAACCATTTTGCGGTGTCATGGGTGTCGCAATGGCCGAGCCCGGCGAGCACACAACTGTGCCGCCAAGCCGCGGCGGAGGCAACATCGACATTCGCCAACTCACTGGCGGCGCGAAGCTTCGCATGCCGGTGCTCGTCCCAGGTGCGCTCTTCTCTTGTGGCGATTGTCATGCCGCTCAAGGTGATGGCGAAGTCTGCGGCACTGGCATCGAAGTCGAAGCGCTCGTCACGCTCAAATTCGATCTGATAAAAGGTCAAGATCTACCGGAGCTCAGCTTCTACAGACCTGGCGCCATGACTGCGTCCTGGAACGACAGGGGATGGGAATGCAGAACCGCGCACGGTCCCGATCTTTGGTCTTCGACCCAACAAGTCGTGCGATACATGATCGATTACCTGGTGAAAGAACACGACCTAACCCAGCACGAAGCATTCGCTCTCTGCTCCATTGCCATGGATCTCAAGATCAGCGAAGTTGTCGACGCCCCGAATTGGATCGTCACCGCGTGTTTACCTATGGGGATTTTCGTCAGGTAGGTAGATGTATTCGGAGTTCAATCAACCCCTGACCTCTTCTCCCCCTCCGGCGCTTCGCGCCACCTCCCCCTCTGGCGCTCCGCACCACCCCCCACCGGGGAGAGTCTCCCGTGCGCGGGAGAGAGGGAGCCCTCTTTGCGGTTCGTCGAACAATGCATTCCTGCGCCTGCACGCAAACCGCTCCCTCTCTCGCGCACGGGAGAGGGTGGCCCGTTAGGGCCGGGTGAGGGAACTCTCAGCACGTCTCTGTCACTGAAACGAGCTTGTCGGAAGCCGATTCTGCGCCCCAAACTTCACCTTCCCGGCCGAGCAATTGGCGGACGCTACCGTTTGGGTCGGGAAGCGCGAAGCTGGCGAACGATTCGTCGGTTGGATTAAATCGTACGATCGCATTGCCACCAAAATCAGTCAGCCAAACAAGATCGTGCTCATCGACATACACTGCATATGCTTGCGGAGCGTCGCCCGGTAGCTTCCATTCTTGCCACTTATTGCTGACGGGATCGTATCGACCAACCTGCCCGGCGTTCCATTCGCTCACCCAAACCATCCCGTTCGAGTCACTCCAGACTCGACGAGGACCAGCACCGGAGGTCGGCGGTTCGATAACCTCGACCTTTATGGCGCCGTCGGCGAATGTCGCCTTGCCGAGATAACTGCCGGCGAGGGAAGCGAAGTAAATCTGATCGTCGGGCGTGACGGTGATCCCGTATGGTCCGCGGCCGTTGGTGTCTGTCGTAGTGACCATGCTCCCGCTCTCAGGATCAAGATGGCCCACAACCCCGTTTTGGCCCGTGAACCAGAGCATGCCTTGCTTATCGAAGACAGCCGTGTTGAGGTTCGCGTTTGGGACGTCGACGGCAAACGTCGACACTTCGTGCGTTTTGTTGTCGACGCGGACGATTGCGTTTAGACCTCCGTCGGTTACCCAGGCGGCTTCATCGGGACCGACGATCACGCCGTGGGGCGCCGAGCCCTCGCCGAGCGGAACTAAGTCGATATCACCGGTTTCTGGATCCAGGAGTCCAAGTTTTCCCGCTGCCTGTGCCGTGTACCAAATCCGCTTGCCGTCCGCGGCGGGAGCGACATCATGCGGATGCTCGCCAGCGCCAACCGCGTAGGTTGTCACAGCGAGACAACTCGCAGAAGGTGCAGCCATTGGGGTTTGCCCGCTCGCCGGAGTTCCACCGTGAATCGCGAAGAAGGCGAAAGTAAGGAAAAGCGCCTCTGTAAGCCGGAACCATAGTTGGCGGTGAGCCATGCGCCGTCCTTTCGACTTGCGCACAGCGGCATTTGCTTGGTCAGAAAACCACACCGCTGCGCAAGAGAATATTGGCGTAAGGGGTGAATTCTCCGGTCCGCACGATCGCTCTCGCGTTCTTTGTCATTTCCTTGAATTCGTCATGTGGTACATCGGAAATCGGCGCGCCCGGGAAGATCTCGCGAATGCACTCGACAAAGGAGGGATTTCGCTCGGTCAGTTCAGTCGCGATGTAAATCTGCTCGACTTGGAGATCGCCGGCGACCGCCCGCGCGACTTCGAGCAGTCCAGGAAATCCAGTTGTCACCGCAAGATCGATACGCTCGACATCCTTGGGGATCGGCAGACCGGCGTCCGCAATCACCAACAGATCGGTATGCCCCATTTTGGCGATCACATCCGACAGTCGATGATTGAGGACGCCTTGTTTTTTCACGCAGCCTCCTAGATTAGGGAGCCGAACTATTCGTACCGTAACGCCTCGGCGGGCGCGATCCGCGCTGCTTGCCGCGCCGGAATCCAGGTCATAAGCAGCCCGAAAATGATCGTCACTGCGGCGATGGAGAGAATGATCGGCCACGGGATCAGGAAATTTGCGCTGCTTGAACCGAATTCGTCACTCGTGAAGAGATTTCGCGCCAGGACGATGCCGAGAACCGATCCGGCAATAACACCCAACCCCACAACGAAAATCGTTTCAATCAGGAATGAAAGGGAAATCAGGTCACGCTGAAAACCGAGGGCGCGCAGCACCCCAATTTGCTGCCGACGTTCGACCACCGACCGGAATGCAATGACGCCGATGGCGGCGATACCGACGACAAGACCGAGCCCCATGAAGCCTTGCACGATGTAAAGGAACCCGGTCGACTGACGCTGACTATCCTTCAGTTGATCTTCGATCGATGTCGCTTGCACGCCCTTCTGCAACATAGCCGACTCAATCGACTTGGCGACTTTGTCCGCGTCGTCCGGATTCGCGAGAGCGATGTAGTACGAGTTTAAGGTCATTCGCGGAAAAATTTCGTTGATTGTATTGGCGTTGGCGTAGATGCCGAGCAGGCTGCCAATCTTGCTATCGATGATTCCAATGATCTTCACCTGGTGTGGCTGGCCAGTTTGCGGGTCGGCCAACTCAATCGTGATCGGCTGGAAAACCTTGTCGCTCGATGACAGCCCAGTCAAGCTGAATTGGTCGGCAGGGCCTCCGAAACCACCATTGCTTGGCAGTGCAAAAGAGTCAATGACGGCGACATTTGGCTCGGTCTGCAGCGCCTTAATAATGTCTTCATCCGTCGCATAGCCCTCCGCTCGCTGCTGGAAGAAGAGCTTGCTCTTCGTAATGAAGCTATCGTCAGCGCCCCACACCGGCCAATTCTTCCACGGATCTGTGCCGGCCATCCGGACTTGCGATGTAAACGTCGACGGATTCGACGCAGCGCCGACCGCGGTCCACCCAGATGTGTCAACGCCTGCTTGTTGCGCCGTCGTCTGAAAGTCGCTTATCGGGTTCGCGCCGAGCGCGTCTGCCCGGACATCCCATCCTGCATTCGCTTCATCGCCGAGGAAAAGGGCGACGAAGTTCTGATTCATTGTCGCGATCATGACCAGCGAAAAGATGATTAGGCTGAACATGGCAATCGTCAGCCCCGTTCGCCCTCGCGATGCGCCAGGGTAAGCGACCGCTGTCCGCACTGCCGGCAGCTTGGACCGAAAGAGTCCGCCCAGCTTCGTCACGCCGGCGAGAAGCACATCGGTGTTTTGCATGATGACGATGGTCGACCCGAGGACCATGAAGATTCCGGAAAGGAAGAACATTTCGATACCGCCGTCGAGCTTTCCGAACAGCTTGTCCGCGGTGCCGCTCGGCAGCAACCAGAGCACCAAAATGTAGGCTCCGACTGTCGTGTAGATCGCTCTGCTCGACACACCAAAGAACCTCAGCACCATCGCCACGCCAAAAGGCAGCACGCTCATGCCGAAATAAAAGGGAAACGCACTGTTCGAGCTGAGACCTCCGAGCGTCAACGCGGCCCCAAAAAGGATCAACAGGACCGCCCAAATAACCGTTCTCAGCCGACCTTTTTGGCGACTGACGTCGGGCAAGTCGCGAATGGCCGCCACTACGTTGAGCCGGCTGATCTTCCACGACGAGCCGACGACCGCGATGAAGGTGATCACGATGCCGAGGCAATAGGCGACAACCATGCTCCTCAGCGTCACATGCGGTGTCACCGGCACAAACTGACCGAAGATGAGCTTGATCGCATAGCCAATGCCATATGCGGCGACGACGCCGAGCAACGCCCCAACGAATCCGGCGATGACGGCATATCCCGCGCCCTCACTGACAAATTGCTGGATGAGCTGCGACCGCTGAGCTCCGACCGCGCGCGCCATGCCCATTTCGGATCGCCGCTCGGCCGCCAGCATGGTGAATATCAGGACGATCAAGAGGATGCCGGCCGCAATTGAGAAGAGACCGAGAACGAGGAACAATGCGGTGAAAACGGTTGTAAATGTTTCAGAATCGTCAAGTGCGTTCGCCTTCGTCTTTTCGACTCCGAGCGACTGCCCGGTGAGCGCAGGCGACAGCGCGTCGACAACGGCGTCCGTTTTGTCGACACCGCCGCGCGCGTCTCCCGCATTTGAAATTGCGATTGAGCCTCAACAAGCCCTGCTGGCCGGTCAGCTCTTGTACATCGGCCAATTTCATGACCATGCCGGGAACGACGAGCCCACTCGCTGGATCGCGGCGAACACCCGAGAGATATGAGTCTTTGGCGATGGCAGCAACTTTGAGCGGAATCTGTTGGTTGTTGTAAATGGCAGTGACTGAATCGCCAACCGCGGCCTCCAGCTTATTTGCCGCTTCTTCGCTGATGATGACCTCACCGCTGCCGAGAGTGGCGAGGTCGATCTCGTCACCATTTTTGGCTTTGATCCCGCCAAAGTCACCGATTCGCTCGGGGTCCGCGCCAAGCAAGACCACGTCGGGTTCACCTTGGTTTTTGGCTTGGTTGCCGACGGGCACATGCACTTGTAAGAGCGGCAAAATCCCATCGACGTCTGGATTGCCGCCAAGCGTTTGATCAACGATCGCCAATGCACTGTCAGGAATAGTTGTCGTGCTGTCTGCCGCCTTGACAACTGGTTGTTGGCTATAGACGACCAATTCATCGATGTCGCCCAGATTGTTGTAGATATCGACGGTGAACGAGTAATCGATGGTGTCACCGGTGCCCAATGCGGCGGCGATGATCATCGTCGATAGCATGAGCCCAATCACGATAAGGATTGTTTGCGCCTTGCGTCGCGGGATATTGCGCACCCCGATTTTGAAGATCACTGGTCTTCGCCAGGCGATCCAAGCAACTGACAGCAAACAGATGGCGAGCAACACGATCAAAACCAACATGATCGTGTTCATTGGGATGCCAAAAATCTTGTCCATCTCGACTCGCTCCGTCTGACGCTAATCGGCGTTGAAGCGAAACCCTCAAGCAAGCTAGTGCGGCAATGACTCCGATACGACATTACCGATTCCGGCCGAAGCTTCTTCTGGCGGCCCTTCGCCAACAATCAATCCGTCACGCATCTGCACGACCCGGTCGCATCGGGAACCGACGCCTGGATCGTGGGTCACGATCACCACCGTGAGACCATTGCTTTATTCAAGTCCTGCATCAGACCAATAATTTCGCTTGCAGTCGTCGAATCGAGCGCCCCGGTTGGCTCGTCTGCCCAGACGATCGCTGGGTTATTCACGAGTGAGCGAGCAATCGTGACACGCTGGCGTTGACCTCCGGAGAGTTCGGCCGGCCGGTGGGTTGCCCATGATTCGAGTCCTACGGTTTTGAGCGCTTGAACTGACTTTTCTCTGGCCTCTTTCGGCCGCACTCCGCCGACCAGCAATGGCAACTCAACATTCTCAACCGCATTTAAGACTGGGAGAAGGTTGTAAACCTGGAACACGAACCCCATCCGCAGGGCTCGGTATTCAGTCCGTTCTTTGTCCGACATTTCGGCGAGATTTTTGTTTTCGAGCCATATTTCGCCGCTATCGATGTTGTCGAGACCAGAAAGGCAGTTGAGTAGCGTCGTCTTGCCGCAACCTGATGGGCCCATGACAGCGACCATCTCGCCGCGGGCGACAGCGAAATCGATTCCGCGCAGCGCTTCTACTTTCGCGCTGCCGGTGTCATAGGTCTTATAGACTTGGATCGCTCGAATAATTGCTTCGTCAAGAACAGCTGTACCTTGGCCATCGCTTCTCGGATTTGAGATAGGTCCCGTTTCCGTCATACGTCAGTCCTCGTTCCGTAAGCGTCCATCCAGTGATCAGGCTGGTCAGGGAATTGCAACCTGTACGTCCCATTATCTTCACGTTTCGTGGTTTCAGATGTCGGGACGCAATCGCCGCGACTACGTCGTATCTTATTATCAGAATCATGGAACGTTTTGGCCGGAACAATGAGTCGATCTGTCGACTCAATGTGCGCATAGAGTAGCATGGACGGCGCCTCAAGACCGCCGCGGAGGTTGCCTACAATGGCTGTTGAACTTGATCGCCGGCAGGGCTACATCGACGTCGGCGCGGGTAATGTCTGGTACGAAAGCATTGGCGAAGGAACACCCTTGCTTCTGCTCCACGGCGGACCTGGGGCCTCCTCCGACTATCTAAAACCACTCATGATTCTCGCCCAAGATGGCTACCAGGTTGTGCGCTACGATCAACTGGGATCGTACATGTCCGACAAGCCGGACGACCTCACGCTGTGGCAGGTTCCACGATTTGTCGAAGAGGTAGAAACCGTTCGCACCGCCTTCGGTTTCGAGTCGATGCATCTGCTCGGTCAATCTTGGGGATCGTTTCTCGCACTCGAATACGCGTTGCACCATCAGGATCGCCTCCGCGGCTTGATTCTTGCGAGTGGCGCTGCCAGCACCGCCGAATGTGTCGCCGGCATGAATTCGCTGCGGGCGCAACTTCCCCAGGAAACGCAGACGATTCTCGAGAAATACGAGGCAAGCGGAGAGACCTCAAACCCGGAATATCTGGCAGCGATGGATGTGCTCTACCACCGGCATCTGTGCCGGTTAGACCCGTATCCTGAGGTTTTTCAAGAGTCGATGGAGCGCATGGCGCTGCCTGTTTACACCACGATGTGGGGACCGAATGAATTCACTTGCACTGGAAACTTGCAATCGTGGGACCGCACCGATCGCTTGGGCGAAATCTCGGTGCCGACGTTGATCACCGTTGGGCGCTATGACGAGGTCACGCCGTCATGCGCGGAAACGATGCACAAAGGAATTCCAGGATCGAATCGAGTACTCTTTGAGAACAGTTCACACAGTGCGCATCTTGAGGAACCAAAAGCGTACTTAGATACTGTGCGGAGATTTCTGCGAGGGGTCGATCAATCAAGTAGAATCTAGGCAGAACTCGCTTTTTCTAGCCAATTTGGGCTAGCCAAAGCGATCCGGGTCGTAGTTGAACCTTGATCAGCCCGTCCGCCTTCCCGCTGGCGAGCTAGTAAGCAAAGTCGTAATGACGACCGCGCTTAGCCGCTCACCCAGGCCCAGATGCAATGACGCACTCGTTGCAGCCCCTGATTCAACGATTGACCCGCTACTTACCGATGGTCGCGGCGCTCATTATTGCCGCCAGCGTGACCGTTGTTCTCGCCTATGTTGTCTTGCCCGCCAACGGTCAAGACGACGAGCAAAACGTCCGCCCGCCCGAATGGACATCGATCGCCGCGCCAACGGTTTTCGACTCGCCGACTCCGGCCGATCCCGCGACGACACCAATTCCTTCCGATCCAACGTCTGTCCCAACAGACGTGTCTGATGAAGATATCGCTCAAGTACTCGAAACGCCCGATGATGGTCCGACTCCGACACCACGGGTGATTCGGCCGCCGACACCACGGTCGGTGGAGTCACCAACTCCTACTCCCGAAACCATCAATTCGACGCCAACGCCGATCGGTACGTTCGTCTCCATTGTTCCCCCAAGCGATGGTGAACAGGAACCACCGCCAGTCTTCAATCCGCCGCCCGCCGCCGCTACCAAGACAACCACTCCGCCGCCAACTGCCTCCGCGGAGGCGACGAGGCCGCCACGGTCGAATCCAACCAAAACACCAACACCCGTAATTCAACCTACCCGTACGCCGCGACCGCCAGCAGCCACATCAACTCCGCCAAATCCTGTGTCAACGTTCACTCCAACGCAGGCGCCGGTCGAAACACGGCAGCCAACGGCAACGGTGCAAAAGCCGACTGCACCCATCGAAACAGCCACGACCATTCCCGCGACAAGCACATCGACCAGTGTACCTCGGCCAACATCCACCCCATCAAGGGCCCCGACTCAGGCGCTGCCACCCACAGCGACGAATCCGGCGAAGCCGACAAACACACCACGCCCAACGAGGGCTCCCCGTGCCACGAACACGCCGGTTCCTAAGGTCTCACCGACTGGACAAGTTCCGGGTACGCCCGGGGCGTAACCTACCGATTTCCGTTTGCGATAAGGGATCGAATATGAGTCTGGTTCGACTCGGCCAGTTGCATCAGTACGCCTTCGACCAGACCAAACGCGCCGGCAAGCATCATGTCGCCGTGAGGCGCGGCTTCGTGATAACCAAGCGATCGCGCAAGTTCTCGATTTGGTCCAGTGATGGTCACGAACTGAAATGGCTCTTCATTCCGATAGGCGGGATCGAGCGCCGCGCCGTGACCGTCGAATTCCTCGTGGAATCGCGATGCATCAATGCTTCCCGCCCGGAGACGTTCGACGAGTTCGCCGATGATCTCGGCAGTGATTCCGCCCGTGTGATGTTCAAATAATCCGAAGAGACGGCGACCTTTGACCAGCGTCGCGAAGGTGTGCATGTTGCCAACGTTGATCAAGATTGCGCCATCAGTTTTGGCCGCATTCGCCACATCGGGATCGCCGAGCGCGCCAAGAACGGCCGCAGCACCCGTGTCCATCAAATAGCAACCAGGCACGGACTCCGCGACCGCTTCCATTCTGGTCATCCCAGGAGGCGCGGTCTGGAAAATCATTGCCCCGAGATCACCGCCGCCGTCGAGCAAACTCTGCAGGTACTCGAATCGAACAGCGTTGTTGCCCGACCCCGGTCGATACCCGTGGTCTTGCACCGCAATTGCCACGATCTCCGGCAAGTCGATTCCAAACGCGACGAGCGCATGGCCCAGTGCTTCGAGATCAACATCCTGCAAGGCGACAACCGCGGCGCCGGGCGGCGGATCTTCACTGATCTCGACGCCAAGCTTCGCGACACGCGCGGGATCGTTGTGCACCGTTCGCGCCGCTTCTTTTGTCGCTGTGACGCGCAATCCTTGGGCGAGATGATTTTTGACAGCCTCGCCAGACGCCCCTCCACCCATCAAGCGTCCCGTCAGGTGAAGATGTTTCCTCATTTCTGTCGCCGCTCGGATGCGATTCGCGACGATCTGCGTTTGCGACGGCAGCACCATCTTGATGCTGTTTTCAGGAGTTGTCCGGCTGTCGTAAATAAGGACGTCTTGGGTTCCGGCCCCCACATCAATAGCGAGAATCCGGACACCGATCTCATCGTGGCGATGGGTGACATCGCCGTGGTTGTGTTCATGATCGACGTGCAAGTGCATGCTCCGCCTTACTTCATTGGCGATCGTCGCTTCTGAAGTTGAGAGTACCATCGCGGGGCCAGACTATGACAAATACGTTTGCATCCAAGTTTGGGAGGTTCTTAGATGGCCGGGCGGCCCGGGAGCGCCGACTCTGACGATGAGGCAGGACCTGAAGATTCGTCGATCGTTATCGCTTCGTCAATGACCTTGTCTTCAGCGCCTGGCTGCTCATTTTCTTGACGCCAATTTGGCTCGTCAGCCAGCAATCGTTCGAGCAGACCCTCTTGAATCGGTTCATCAGATTCAAAAATATTGGGCCAATCTGGAAAGCCCCGAAGATCCGACCGCGGGCGCCTCCTCTTCAGCCTCGACGAACTGAGATTGACTTTGGGGCAGAGGTGATGGTCGGCGCTTTTGCTCGGAACTCTCCGCGTATGCTACCCCGTTTGGAGAGATCGGCTGAGGCGAGGCGAAGAGCTTCGGCTGGCGTCTCCTTGGCGGAGGTGTTCGACGCGGCCGATCCGAGAACTCTTCGTTTATTTTCGGCGCCCTCGGAACTTTCGCCGGTTTACCTGGCTTCACTGCTTTGTCAGGTTTCACGCGAGCGATAAACGGCAGCCGAATCGCGATGAACAGCACCGCGCCAAGAGCTGTAAAAAGGACGAGTCTCCCGGCTACCTGATCGCCCAACTGAAAAAAGATGCCGATGAAAGTCGCGACGATCACCGCTGCGCCACCAATCATGATGGTTGGCCCGGCGAGAGGTACGAGTCGCCACCGATTCGAAGTTGGCGATGACGCGCTCGGATCTGAAGTTGACTCGGAGGTAGAGGGCGAGTTCGTGGACAGGCGTGATCCCAAATCCCGCGCTGCCAGGCCGAGCAGCAGCAGGACAGCGCCCATACCAAATCCAGCTATCACGAAATCCACTTAGCGCCCCCCAACGAATCGGCGCCTCTCCAGAAGCGGTCCCTATGCACGAGATTCCATTATGTCTCATTGAGCAGCGATCGCGCTCGACAAAGACGATCGCGAATCCAAACACTTCAGCGTGCGGGTTCTGTGCATTTTAGTCCTTTGGGCCGTTTTGTGTCTCGTCCAATGAGCCAAATCGACCGACTTAATATCGGATAAGATCGTCGCCGGTCTCAGGTAGGTTCTGAAGTCGATAGGCGCAAATGAAGACTGGAGTGTGCGGTGACAAGTACTGGCAATCGGCCGCTGAAAATCGGATTGCAAATTCCGAACGGCGACGGGACGATCGGTGCGGGCAATCGCAGGTGGCGCGACATCCTGAACCTCGTCAAGCTTGCTGAAGAAGCTGGCTTCGATTCAGTCTGGTTCGCTGACCACGTCCTGTACAGATTCCCTGATTCTCCAGCGCAAGGACGGTGGGAATGCTGGTCCCTGACTATCAGCGCTGGCCGCGGCGACCGATCGCATCGAGCTCGGACCGTTGGTGAGCTGCATGAGTTTTCGCAACCCAGCCATGCTCGCGAAGATCGCGGAAACCGTCGACGAGATCAGTGCCGGTCGCCTCATTCTTGGGCTTGGCGCCGGTTGGCATGAGCCAGAGTACGTCGCCTACGGATTTCCGTACGATCACCGCGTCAGCCGATTCGAAGAAGGTGTGACCATCGTTCATGGACTTCTCAAGAATGGGCATGTCGATTTTCGCGGCCAGTACGAGCAAGCGATTGATTGCGAGCTCGTGCCGCGCGGACCTCGCCCGGGCCAGATTCCGATCTTAATTGGTTCGACGAGCAATCGCATGCTCGGTCTCGTCGCAAAATATGCCGACATCTGGAATTCGAACTGGATTTTCGAAGCTGCCGAAATCCCGCCGATGCGTGATCTTGTCGACCAAGCCTGTCGCGATGCTGGGCGTGATCCCGCGACGCTGGCCCGAGGCGCGGCGTTGCTGGTGAACCTGCCGAATCGCGCCGGTCATTGGTCGTTCATTCATCAGCTGCCCGAAAAGCCGCAAGAACCGGCAGAAATCGTCGAGATCGTTCGCGGGATCGCGGACGAAGGCATCAGTCATATTCAGGTCTGGATCGATCCAAGCTCGGCTGCGGGCATTGAGGCCTTCCAACCGGTCCTCGAAATGCTTGATCGCGGTGACTCTTAGACCCATAAAACGGTCCGAATCGGTACGAAAAACAAAATTGCCTTCCATACCCTCTTGACAAATTGACGGTGTACGTTTACTTTGTACGTACAGTCCCGAGGAGCCGAGCAGAGGCTCTCCACCGCGAAGATAAACGGGCGGAAGGCGAAAATGCGGGGTAGCCTTCCGAAACCAGATCATCGCGGGACAGGTCAGGAAACCACGTCCGTTGCGGGGCGTTGTCGTGGTGGAGCGGCCAGTCAAGGAGACGAAACGCGAAGCTTGTCGGGACTGTTAGTTTGTCTCCTCCTCCGTTGCCTTTTCCCTCTCGGTTTCCCTTTGCTCGTGCGAAGCCAGGTTGAACTCGCTGTACTCTGCGTTTGTGCCAGTCGTAGTCCTTTGACTATTGCAATCGCCAGGTGGCTGACGAAGTCGATCCGCACGTTTGACGATGTGAGAGCGCCACGCACACCGCCGACGGTTCGGCCGGGATCGGCAAAAAGAGGAGCATGGATCGGCGACTGCTGGATCGAAGTGCCAGAAGCCGTCCTGGGCAAGACGGAAATTCTTTTGCCGATCGCGGAACGAAAACCAAACTCCGCCTCTCGCCTCATAGGAGGAATCAAATCGACGAGGAGGTCGCAGGACCGTGCCATCATTCAAGAATTGCATCAGCGACTTGCCGGGCGACCGTCGCCGGAGGCATGCCATCCATGCCCGCGCTTGCAGGAGCGGTCCTCCTTCGACCGGCAGCTCCTACCGTAACCACACTCACTGTTTCTGCGTCTATGCGATAGTTGGGAGGATTGGCATTTGAGGGCAATACCGGCCCAACACTCGGTCGGTTTCGAGGTGTGCGTCGATGGCGGAAAAACCGCGATTTCGGATGGTTATTGCGTCGGATCGTTATGAATTTGACTGGGAAGCCAACGCGCTGGCTGAAATCCAAGATATGGAACTCGATCTCAGCGGCGGCGCTGTCGAGACAGAAGACGAACTGATCTCCATCGCTCATGAGGCAGATGCGCTTCTCATCAGCTCTCGAGAAGCAATCACGCCACATGTGTTGACGAATCTCAAAAATTGCAAGGTTATCAGCCGGCGCGCGGTCGGGTTGGATCGGATCGATCTCGATACCGCGGCCGAATTGGGTATCGTCATCACGCACAGCCCTGACTACTGCACCAACGAAGTCGCCGATCACGCTCTCGCGTTCATCTTGACGCTGAACCGGCGCATCGTGGAATACGATCAAGACCTCCGCCTCGGCGCTTGGACAAATCACCAATACATGATGAATCGCATTCTTCGCGGCCCAATTCAACCGCTGCGCGAACTGACGCTTGGGATCGTTGGATTCGGCCGGATTGGACGGGCAGTGGCGAAACGCGCTTTGCCGTTCGGGCTGACCCTCATCGCCACGGACCCCTACATCTCAGCAGAAGATGCCGCGGCATCAGGCGCCCGACTTGTCAGCCTCGACGAATTACTGCAAACCGCCGACATCGTGACACTTCACTCTCCCCTTACGCCCGAGACCCAAGGGATGATCGGGGCACGTGAGTTCGGGCTGATGAAGCCAAGTGCCGTGCTCGTTAATACCGCACGCGGACCAATCGTCGATCTTCCGGCCGCTGTCGCGGCTCTGACCAACCGAACGATCGCGGGTGCAGCCCTCGATGTTGTCTATCCCGAACCGTTGCCGCTCGATTCACCGCTCTACCAGCTTTCCAATGTCATCCTGACACCTCATGCGGCGTATTACTCGGAACAGTCCCGCAAGCAAGTTCGCATTGATGCGCTGAACGGAGCGCTCGATGTTCTCCGCGGCAGACAGCCGAGAACAGTCGCCAATCCGAAAGTGCTCGACCGTGTCGCACTGCTGCCGCCGACCTAGCGTTCGGCTGGAAACTAGGTGATGTTTCGGTTTCGCCAATCGGCATCGCCAACCGCCGAACCAAGAGTCGACTCACAGCAAGACGCTGAAACGACTATCGACAGCCGTCTGATCTCGGAGGCCCAATCTGGAGATCTACCGTCGTTCAATGTCCTGGTCAGCAGGCACGAACGTCCGGTCTATGGTCTTTGCATGCGCATGCTGCGCGTGGCTGCCGACGCCGAAGATGCGACCCAAGACACGTTCATCAAGGCGTGGACTTCGCTTGCCAGCTTTCGCGGCGGGCTCGTCCGTCCCTGGCTCTTTCGCATCGCGGCCAATACCTGCTATGACACACTGCGGTCGCGCAGCCGGCGATCGATCGACTCGCTCGACGACGAACTGTTCGAGCGCGAGCCGGTCTGGTCAAGCCAGATTGAACCCGATGATCCCGAAATCCAGGCAAGCCGAAAAGAACTCGGCGCTGTGCTCGAGCGAGCGCTGGCGCTGTTGCCAGAAGATCAGCGGCTGATCGTGCTTCTGGTTGACCTCTACGGATATGACTACGAAGAGGCCGCGGCAATCAGCGGCGCCGCGGTTGGTACGGTTAAATCTCGCCTCAGCCGGGGCAGAGGCAAATTGCGGGACGTTCTGCGGGACGATTCGGCATCGTCGGAACACTTTGCGAGGTATATCCGTCTATCTAACGAGTGAGGAATTGGTCTTCTCGGCGTGCCATGACCATAGGATGCAATGACCAACGATCGTGACAACGACAATCGACGACCGGGCGACGGCGAATTGAGGCACTTAGACCTCGAGACGCTCAACGCGTATTTCGATAACCAGCTCCATCTACTGAGCGTGAGCGTGCCTCAGCGCACCTTGCGGACTGCGAAATCTGTCGCGAGGAACTGAAGAGTCTTCGAGCGACGACCGCGCTTATAAAGACCTTGCCCGATCCCCAGCCGGCCAGATCGTTCCAACTCGGTCCTGAATACGTGGCTGACAAGGATGTCAAAAAAGCAAGTTGGATCGACAGACTCCTGCGAGGGTTGCCCGCGCTCCGCACGGCGACCGCAGCGGTCGCCATGCTTCTTGTCGTGGTGATCGCCGGCGATGTCCTGACAAATCGAAACAACGAGACTGTCGAGCAAGCGGCGCCTATAGTCGCGCAAACGACCGCCACGAGCGCACGCGCTGTCGCACCGGCAACGAATACCGCGAAAGCAAGTTCGCTCTTTCAGGCTCCACTTAATGAAGGAGAGTCGGCCCGACCGACGCCGGCTCCGCCTTCTGCCGCTCAACAGAAAGTGCTGGCGACCGAAAGCGGCTCAGCGGCAAATTCGGCGGCAGATGCGGCAGTGTCGAACACGGAAACAGCGGCGGAGACCGACCAAATTCAGGCAGCTGGAGCAGCAGCGGCAGAGGGGGAACTAGCCTCACCTTCACCCACGCCGACGCCACAACCAACCGCTACACCTGCGCCAACCGCCACGCCAGAACCGACCGCAACAACCACGCCTGTTCCTCCTTCAACGTCGGGTACCTCGAACAACGACGAGCGAAGCTGGAGGATCGTCGAGGTGGCACTTGCCCTGATTCTTGCCTGGCTGGTCGTCACATGGATCGGTGTCGAACGCTTCCGGCGGGACTCATAGGCTTTGATTGAATTCGAGTTCTTGGGGCCAAATACTTTTCTGCGATAGATCGCTAAGATGGAACAAATCTCAATCGATGAACGTCCTTCTTGCAACGGCGGCGGAAGAGCCGGATCTGTCGGAACCGCCAACGACGAGTCGTCTCGCTTAATTGACCATAGGAGGTCAGAATGCATGGGTTTTTTGGCGGCTTCCGTTCCAAAGTGGCAATTGGGGCAGTAGTTTCAGTGCTTACGCTGACCGCTTTGAGCGGCACGCTTAGATTGGCGAAGGCGCAAGACAGCACGCCGACGACTGGTGGCGGTCAAATACCTGCCACGGTTACCGTGAACGGACACGGTTCGGTATCACTGCCTCCCGACACCGCTTCCATCGTGCTCGGCGTTGACGTGACGAAGCCGACACTTTCGGAGGCGCAATCGGCGGCAGCCGATCAGATGACCGCGATCCTCAAAGTGCTGAAGAACGCCGGGATCGAAGATAAGGATATTCAGACGGTCAATTACAGCGTCTACGTGCAGCGAAACTACGACAACAACGGCACGGCTGGCGAAATCACTGGTTTTCAAGTGACCAATCAAATCAACGTCATCGTCCGCGACGTCGACAAAGTCGGTGATCTGCTCGACGCAGTGGTTGGCGCAGGCGCGAACAACATTTACGGCATCAACTTCTATGTTGATGACACGACAGGACCTGCGTCCGGGCCCGCAAATTGGCGGTCGAGAATGCGACAACCAAGGCCCAAGAACTTGCCGAAGCCGCGGGCATGACACTCGGACGGGTTGTCTCCATCAGCGAGAACAACGGCGCGACGCCTCCTCCCGTTCCCTTTGCCGCGGCAGATTCCCTACAGAAAGCTGGCGGCAGTACCCCTGTTCAGACCGGCTCAACCGAAGTTTCCGTCGATGTCTCAATGACATTCGAGCTTCAATAGAGTCCTTGCCAGACTAAATCGAACGAGGCTCGCGCGTATCTGTGCGAGCCTCGTTTCATGTCGGTTTGGTCTCGATTAGACTTCAGCACCATGAAGCTCGATGTGCGACTCTCACGGCGGAAATCGCTTGCCCTTGCGCTTGCCGGAATTGCAACGTTGCGATTGCCCGGCGGTTCGACCTTGGCTTTACCTGCGTTTCCGGGCAATGGCGATCCACCATTGCTCGTCGATCCGGCATGGCTACAGCAGGAGCTTGCTGCTCTGGACGCGCGCGTTCGCATTCTCGATAGTTCCCCCCTTCGCACATATCAGGACGCCCATATCCCCGGCGCGGTCCATGCTTGGTGGCAAGACACCATGGATCAAAATAAAGAAGTTTATGGATCGGTGATCAGACCGGGTGGCGAGCAGCCCGATGGAACATTCGACCAATCACCACGTACCCAAATCCTCAAGGATCTTGGCATCGACGATCAGACCTTCGTCGTCGCCTATGACAATGACAAGGGCCGCTGGGCAGCCCATCTCGTCTGGTCTTGCGATTTCTTGGACATGATAAGGCGGCAGTTCTAGAGGGTGGCCTCGACGCGTGGAAAGCCGCCGGATTCGGGGTTGACGGCGGAGAGGTCATCTTCTGGGGGTTGCGCCCCCGACGATCGCGCCGCGTGATGGGTACTACGTTGAAACGCGGCAGTTTGAAGAACTCCTCGGCGATTCCGGGACAACTTTGGTCGACGTCCGCACAGAATCGGAAGCCAAGGACGACGTCAATGGGAGTTTGCCAATTGGTCGGATACCAGGCGCAGTTTCGTTTCCGTGGACTGACGCGCTGGCCGACGATCAAGGACATTTGCTCCCAGCCGACGCGATTTCGGCCAAGCTCTCGGCCCTTGGAATCACCCCCGATCGAACGATCGTGCTGTACGCCAGATTTGGGGTGGAAACGGCCCATACGTGGCTCGTGCTCAAACTCCTCGGTTTTCCCAACGTGACTATTTACGATTGGGGCTGGGCCTTTTGGGCGTCCGATCCCAACAACGCGATCGTTCCCCTATAGGTATTTCTCCCTCTTTCTCTTCATCATGCCCGCCCAAAACGCGATACAAGGTCGTTTATTGCCAAGACCGCGGTGGACGGCCGCGAAACTGCGGCCGTCGTCACATTGCTGAAATACACGAGTCTGGCAGCGAGGCCCCTCGCGGCTCCGCAATTACTTCGTCTGCCAGGAGGTCTTGGAGCGGATTGAGCCAGCCGCTCCACCCAGATTGGGGATCGCCGAAGAGCGTCCACGCGCACCAGCGCCAGCTCGTCGACGTCACGCAACGGCAGGGCCGTCCCCTTGGGTGCCGCGGTAGTCATGATCGCGCCGCTGCCGGCGTGCATGGTCTTGGTTGCAAGGATTATCGAAATAGCTCCTCCATGAACATTGAACAATGGGAGGCAAGGGAGGCGTGCTCGCGAGTGTCGTGCGTGCCCTCCCCGGCCCGCCGAGCTGGAAGGGCATCCACTTGGCGGCCAGGAGAGGGCGTGCGAAGCTTCCTGCCGGATGGCTGGGTCCGCGCCCAAGACCGATGCCCTCCATTTGGCGGGCGTGTCGGCGGAGGGCGGCGCGTACGTTGCACGCGCCACCCGCTCTGCCCTGTGCCGCCTAGCGCAGCGACTTGAAGGCCGCGCGCATCTCGGCAGCGAAGAGCTCCGGTTCTTCCCAGGCGGCGAAGTGGCCACCCTTTTCGGCCTCGCCGAAGTAGACGAGGTTGGGGTAGACCTGCTCCAACCAGCTCTTCGGCGGTATGGACGAGCTCGCTGGGGAAGACCGTGTAGGCTGCCGGCAGATTCATCGGCGGGGGCGCCTGGCCGGAGCGATCGAGGCGGCGATGCGCCTGGCCGAGTTCCCAGTAGAGCCGCGCCGCCGAGACGCCGGTGTTCGTCAGCCAGTAGAGCGCGACGTTGTCGACGACGCTCTCCGGCGTCAGTCCACCGGATGAGCTTGCCATCCAGGAAGGCGTTGGCGATCTTGGCGTAGCTGTCCGGATCGTGGTCGAGCATCCAGGCCGCCAGTCCGGCGGGCGAGTCGGCCTGGGCGTAGCCGACCGTCTGCGGGTGCTCGATGTTCTCGACGAGGTAACCCCGTTTGAAGATCGCGACCACTTGGCCGAGTCGCCTTCTGCTCCTCTGGGGAGAGGTCCGCCGGCGCGGGCGCGCCGCCGAACAGCACCGCGGCGACCGCCGGCGGGATACGAGGCCAGGAGGTTGGTGTGGATGCCGAGCAGCCCGTCCGGGAGCGATGCGGCCCATGGCGTCGGTGACGTTGGCGCCCTGGTCTCCGCCCTGGGCGACGTAGCGGTCGTAGCCGAGACGCTTCATCAGCACGCCCCAGGCGGCGGCGATCGCGGAAGGGACTCCAACCGGTTTCGGTCGGCTGGGACGAGAAGCCGAAGCCGGGGATCGAGGGGATGACGACGTCGAAGGCGTCGTCGGCCGTTCCGCCGTACGCTGTCGGGTCGGTGAGCGGGCCGACGATCCCGAGCATCTCGATGATCGAGCCGGGCCAGCCGTGGGTGACGATCAGCGGCAGCGCGTTCTCATGCTGGGACTTGACGTGGATGAAGTGGACGGTCACCCCGTCGATCTCGGTCGTGAACTGCGGCAGGGCGTTGAGTTTGGCCTCCGCTTCCGCCAGTCGTGGTCGGTCGCCCAATAGCTGGTGAGCGCCTGGACCGTCGCCAGCTGCACGCCCTGAGACGGATCGGCGACGAGCTCGTTACTGGGAAAGCGCGTCATGGCGAGGCGCTGCTTGAGGTCGTCGAGGTCGGCCTGCGCGATCTCGACCTGGAACGGTCGGATCGCGTCGGCGGCGCTGTCCTGGGCGGCGGAAGGAGTGGCGAGGGTCATCGTCATCGTGGACTCCTTTGCGGAGAGGGCTCGACCGAGCCCGCGATGCCCAATCGGGCGGCAATCAAACCGTGGCCGCACTCCCGAGAAAGCGTCGGCGAGTCGGGGCGAGGTGGTGGACGAGTCGAGGACATCGGCGCCTTCAGATCGCGGTCGTGTTCGGGCATGGTGGTCTCCTTTCTGGCGGTGTCGTGGTGCCTTGCGAAACGGGTGCGGCCGGGGTTCACGCGACTGGGACTCAGACCATGGCGCCTCACTTTCTCCGGTCGGACAGACCGGCGGGGAGGACCGGGGTCGTGCAACCCCGGTCCGAGGGGAAGGGAAGGGGAATGAGGGGGCGTGGCATCCAATCGGCCACGCTGCGGTGCCCGCCGGGGTGGGACCCCGGCGGAGGAAGAGCCGATGAGCGTCGTTGCCGGCTAGGCGTCCTGGAGCACGACCGCGGTGCCGTAGGCGACGATCTCGACCATCTCGCGGCCGACCTCGGCGCTGTCGAAGCGCACCCCGACCACCGCGTTCGCCCCGAGTGCCTTCGGCCTCGGTCGCCATCCGCGCGAGCGCTTCCCGCCGGATTGCGGCGAGGTCGTCCCGGTACTCGTCGAGGGCGCCGCCGTTGCCGAGCGCGTCCAGCCCGGCCATGATGTTGCCGCCGACGCCGCGGGTGCGGATCGCGATGCCGACCACGATGCCCAGTGTCTTGGTGATCCGGGCGCCCGCGATCCCGTCCGTCGTCGCGATGCGAATGGAGGCGTTCTGGAACATTCATTCCGTGTTACTCGCCGACAGCACCGTCAGCCCTCCAGTCGAACCTGGACGAATCGAGTCCGACCGCACCCCCTTGTTGCCGAGGCATCGTCCGCTCCTTTCGTGTCATTTGGCCGATCCGTGTGGTCCACCTTTGGGACAGCCCCAAAGAAGACGGCCCCGACAACACGCACATCACCCGTGAGCATTAGCCGACCGGGTTCATTTCGGGCAGCCACCAATCACCGGCGACTATTACCCGGTAGTGGGGTGCAAGCACATCGGCGCGGGGGAGGCTTACGCGAGGCCGTGCCGGGAGGTGATGATGGGCAAGGCAGCGTTCAAAGTATGGGCCTTCTGATGTCGGCGGGCCGTGGTCCAGGCCCGCCGACTGCATTGCCCAAGGTACTTCGCTACATCGCGTCCGCCGTTACACGGGCGTCAATGGCGTCGAGCACGGCCACCTCCGCGTAATCGATGGAATCGAACGCGAAGTTGATGGCACGGACCGCATTCTCTTCGGAGTCGTCGGCCGCGTTGGCTGCCTTCTCTTTGTCATGCTGGTACTTCTTGAAGTCGATCTTGGCGCGGAGGCCATCGACATCCGAGTGGACCTGATTGGAGAGGTCGGTCCACGTTGACACAACCTCATCTTGGGCGTTGGAGATGCTTTGATCCAAACTCGCCTTCCGCCGCGCCGCATCGGCCATGATTTCCTCTTGGCGCTGCTGGATCTGCGCCGAGGCTTGACTCTTCGCAGCCGCAGCGTCGTCTTCGGCTTTCTTGGCGCGTTTAGACAAGTCTGACAGTTGTTCGGAAAGTGGCTTAACCATGTTCTTCCTTCCTTTTTGAGACCCGGTCATTGCGGAGGCGGTTAGTCGCCGCCGCAACCGCTGGTGTTCGAGTCCACATGTTGATAGTTTCGAGCGTCCTACAACGGTCACGGCGATCGTCCTGATAAGAGGTCACCTGAGCAACAATGCAGAATGCCTCCTTTCGATTCGTCCGCTTATTCCGTCTTGTTCTCCCGATCCATGTGGTCCCCCATGGCCAACACCACGATAGAATGCTCCGGCGGCGCGCACGTCATCCGAAATGATTATTCAGGGGGATTATTTTCGGGCGGCGAACTATCGCCGATGGCCTAGAACCCAGGATTACGGTGCAGGCATATCGGGGTAAGGGAAGGGTCAGGCGATACCATGCCGGATGGCAAATTCTGTCGCGGCGGCGCGGTTATGTACCCCGATCTTCGCGAGGACACGCGCGACGTGCACCTTGACGGTATTCGGACTGAGGTAGAGCCGCTCCGCAATCTCCGCATTGCTGAGCCCAGCGGCGACGAGCGGTAGCACCTCGACCTCGCGCGCGGTAAGCGCCATGAACACCGCGGGGCGGGGCGGGCGGCCCTCAGATGACCATATCGGTTGCTACGTGGTGACGTGTTCTGCGGCGGCGAGGTGCGCCGACAGGAGCTGTCCGGCTCTGTCCAGTGCGGCGGCCGCTTCGTCGAGGATCGGGTAGTAGGCCTGGAAAACGTGGGGCACGCGGGGCGTGATGTCGAGGGTGACCTCGACGTCGGCGGTGGCGGCCTGTCGCGCGAGGCGGACGGCGTCGTCGAGGAGGACCTCGTGCGTTCCGGCCTGGATGATCAGGGGCGGCAGGCCGGATAGGTCGGCGAATATGGGGCTGATCAGCCCGGAAGCGGCGTCTTGTCCGGCCGTGTAGTCGGTGACCCGGGGTTGCAGGTTTTCTCGGCTGAGCAGCGGGTCGGCCTCGTGCTTCGTGCGCATGGTCGTCCCGGCCAGGGTGAGATCGGCATACGGGGACATGACGAAGGCCGCGGCTGGCAGGGGCAGCCCGTGATCGCGGGCGTTGACCAGGGTGGCGATGGCGAGTCCGCCGCCGGCGGACTCGCCCGCGAAGGCGATAGCCGAAGGGGCTGTGCCGTTTTGCAGGAGGGCTTCGTAGGCTGCAAGAGCGTCGTCGACCGCTGCCGGATACGGGTGCTCGGGGGCGAGCCGGTAGTCGACGGAGATGACCTTGGCGCGCGTCCGCCGGCCGACCTGCGAGGCCAGGTCAGCGGCAAGGAAGGCGTCCCCCAGGACGTACACGCCGCCATGGAAGTACAGGACAACGTGGCGAGGTTCGATTCCGTCAATCGTGATCTCGGCAGTTGGGACGCCGCTCAGTGCGGCCGCGGTCACGGTCACGTCGGCGGGCAGCGGCTGCGCCGATAGCAACTCGCGGAGCAGTCGCCGTTGCTCGTTGACATCGCTGTCGGCGGGGAAGGCTGACTGCCGCAGGATCGCGTCGAGGTTCTCTCGCTGTTCGGTGCTCACGCAGGATCTCCCTTCGGTTGGAATTCGCCCGGCAGCACCCCGGGCGGGCTCGCCCATGACAATCCGCTGCTGAACATGGCACCGAGACCGGTTGACGGCGTACCGGGAGGCTGGACATCAGGGATGAACCTGTGAGGCGTAGCCCAGGTCGAGGCGGAGCGACTGCATGACGTGGAAGGTTGTGCTGGCGGTGAAGACGTCGGCGGCCGCGAGGACGTCGGTGTACTTCTCGATCACCGGTGTCGCGGCGGCGGCGGTCGACCGCGTCGAGGTAGCCCCTGACGGCGGCCCAGGTGTTCTCGCCGTACTTCATGAAATAGGGCGTCGGGTCGACGGTGTCCAGCGCCATGCGGGAGCTGGCGACGACATCGGCCATGTACTGCTGGTGCAGGGCGATGTCCTCGCGAGTGCCAAGCCGGCCCATGTGACCGCCGATGAAGTGCTTCCACGAGTAGCCGAGCGCGGTGTCCGGCGCGGCGATGTACCCCTGCACGTCCTCAGTGAGATTGCTCTGGTACACCGGCGCCCAGCCCGGATTGACGATGTCGACGAGCATCAGCGTGTCGTGGTCGGGCAGGTGGATGAAGATGTTGTCCGGTGAATGGTTGGTGTCGTACCAGGCCAGCTCGATGCGCTCGCCGCCGATTTCGACCGTGCGGCGGTCCCCGAAGGTCTCCTCGGGTGCCGGGCGGGCCGGGTCGTTCTCGCGCAGCAGCAGGCGACGCGTGTCCTCGTGACCGATGCGCGCGACGTTTTTGTCGAACAGCGAGGAGGCACCCGCGTGGTCGGCGTGGTGGTGGGAGTAAATGAGGTGCGTGACCTTATTCGTCACGCCGTTGGCAGAGGCGATCTCATCGACGGCCCGCTGGATATTGTGGCCGATGGTCGGCGGCGCGTCGAGCACGACGACACCGTCCGGGGTCGTCAGGAACGCGGACTGGTAGGTGCCGTCGGTGACCCAGTAGAGGTTGCGCTCGACCCGCCCGACGTAGTACCCCTGCTCGTTGAGGGCAGGACCCAACGCGGCGCGCGGGATCGGGGCGTAGTCGGGAAGGTCCTTGGCATTCGCGGGGCGCGTGTTGGCGTGGGCCTCGGTCGTCGTATCGGGTGTGCTCATCTGATTCTCCTTCGCAGTGTCCACCGTCTGCCTGTGCAGATTCATGTCGTGTTACTTGCCAAAAGCGCCGAATGCGCACCGCTCTAGCCATGACGAATCGAGTCCGTCCGCACTCCCTTGCTGCGGAGGCATCGTCTGCTCCTTTCGTGTCCTTCGGCCGATCTATGTGGTTCCCGTTGGGACAAATCCAACGTAGACGGTCCCGAGGGCACGCACTTCACCCGTGAGCATTAGCCGACGGGATTAATTTCGGGCAGCCACCAATCTTCGGCCAGCGACTACTACCCGGTACTAGGGGCAAGCAGATTGGAGTAGGGGAGGATTACGCGAGGCCGTGCCGGATCGCGTACGCCGTCGCAGCGCCGCGGTCGCGCGCGTCGAGTTCGTGGAGAGGACATTCCCGACGTGGACCTTGACTGTGTTGGGGCTGAGAAAGAGCCGCTCCGCGATCTCCGCGTTCGAGAGCCCAGCGGCCACGAGCCGTAGCACCTCACTTTCACGCGGGGTCAGTCCAGGTCTGCTGCGGGGTCGGTCGGGGCGGGCGTCGCACTTGGTCCCGGTGCAAGATCGGACGGAGCGAGAGCCTCGACGACGACTTGCTCAGTGGTCATTTCGCGTCCTGCTTCCAGGCGGCGGCAGAAATTCCGCTTCACCCAGTTGCATCCGGATCTTTTGCAAGGAACGCGCTCGCGCGGCGGGGAGGTGTTCTCCTTCGCTTTGAAGCGGGTGCAAAGTCGCCCCACTGGCCTCGACGAGTGCTTCGACGGCGCCGAAGAGCCGCGCGCGCTCGTTCGAAGTGCCCTTGACCGGCGGCGACGCCGGCCAATCCTTCTAGTGCTGCGGTGGCGTACCAACGATTGCCGATCTGCTGACTCAAGACCAATCCTTCGTTAAGCACCCTCGTTGCTCGTTCGAACTCTCCGCGCTCCACCAATGCTCGGCCGAAGGTGCCAAGCATGCTCGCGGCGCCGTGAATACTGCGCAGCGTCCGGTATAGGGCAAGGCTCTGTTCTGCTTGGCGACTACTGCCCGCGCACTGTCTCCCCGAACAAGCGAACCGTACGCCAGATTACCCAGGAGCGCCGCGATGCCGTCGTCGTCGCCGGCTTCACGCAGATGAAACAGCCCCTCTTCGTGTAGCGCCGCCGCTCGCGTCGAGATCGCCATGATGAAGCGCCACGTTGCCTAGCCCGTTGAGCGCAAAGCCCATGACGTAGTCGTCACCCGCCAGCTTGGCCAGCGCGAGGCTGTCGTTGAGGGCTTGTGCCGCCCGCTCGTAGTTGCCAGCTGGCGATGGCAAGGACGCCTACCCCCCAAAGCGCTTTGGCTCGTGCCGCCGGAGGTCCAAATCGTCACTCTCCGCCAACACCGCGTCGAGCCAGCGTTGTCCTTCGCTCACGTGGCTGTGGTGATCCCAAAAACGAATGAGCGCACCTGCCATGCGCAACGCGGTTGCTCGGTCTTGTTCGATCAACCATGTCAGCGCGGCCCGAAGGTTAGGGCTCTCGATCTCGAGTTGCGTGAACCATGCAACTTGGTTGGGGCTGGTCAATGCTGGTTCCGCCTGCATCGCGAGGCGCGAATAGTGGTCCGCGTGCGCACGGTGGGCGTCCTCGGACTCTGCAGGGCGTTCGTTCAAACGCTCCAGGCCGAACTCCCGAATGGTCTCCAGCATCCGGTAGCGCGGCTCCTCCGGCGATTGGCCGGCGACTTGATGAACGAGGCTTTGATCGACAAGTGCCGAGAGGTCGTCGAGCACAGTGATCGGGCGGAACGCCGGCTCAGGACGACGGTCGTACCGACCCTTCCCCGCACCGTCGTCCGCCCCCGGCGTGCCCTTACCGCCGACGGCTTCCGCCGCTTCCAGGGTGAAGCCGCCGGCGAAGACCGCCAGGCGGCGGAAGAGGGTCTGCTGCTTCCAGGTCAGCAAGGTCGTGACTCCAGGCGATGGCGTCGCGCATCGTCTGGTGCCGGCGGGCTGGTCGCGGGCGCCGCCGGTCAGCAGCCGCAAGCGGTCGCTCCAAGCCGCGCCAGCAGCGCCGCCGGCGGCAGCAGCGTCGATCCGGGCCGCGGCCAACTCGATCGCCAGCGGCAACCCGTCGAGCCGCGCGGCAGATCTCGGCCACTGCTCGCCGCATTCTCGGTCGTCAGGGCGAAGGCGGGCTCGGCCGCCCGCGCCCGCTCGACGAAGAGGCGCGACGCGCCGGTGGCGGCCAGGTCGTCGCGGTCGAGCGGTCGGGACGCCGGTCGGGCAGCGCCAGCGGCGGCGACCGGGTACGTCGTGCTCGCCCGACAGCCGCAGCACGACGCGGCTGGTGGCCAGGACCGTCAGGTGCGGGCAGCGCCGCCAGCAACTCGGCGACCAGCGGTGCCGCCTCGACCAGGTGCTCCAGGTTGTCGAGCACCAGCAGCAGGTGCCGCGTGGCCGCAGGAGCGCGACCCAGGCGCTCGCGAAGCGGTCGCGGCCGCCCCGTCGCGCACCCCGAGCGCCTGGGCGACCGTCGGCAGGACGAGGGCCGGGTCGCGCGAGCGGCGCCAGGCCGACGAAGCATGACCCCGTCGGCGAAACTCGGCCGCGACCTCGGCGGCGACGCGCGAGCGCGAGGCGGGTCTTGCCGACGCCGCCGGTGCCGGTCAGGGTCAAGAGCGGGACGTCTGTCCCGCAGCAGCAGCGCACGGATCGGTCTCGACCTCGCGCTCGCGCCCGATGAGCGGGGTGCGCGGCAGAGGCGAGGACACTAAGGGGTCGGCGTCGCCCTCGGGGAGCGGCGACGCCGGGACCACGTTGAGGCGCGGATGGTCACCGTTCGATCGGGTGTCCATAGCAGATTGCGGTCCCTGCAAGGCCGTTCGGGCGGTCGAATCGCCCTTAGCCTACACCGAAGATGGAGGACGTCAAGCGGAACGTCATTGAAGCTAAGAAAGTCGGGGTGGTCCGAAGGAGAAGCGTTAGGCGAGGCCGTGCCGGATGGCGAACTCGGTGGCGGCGGCGCGGTTGTGCACCCCGATCTTCGCGAGGACTCGCGCGACGTGCACCTTGACGGTGTTGGGGCTGAGGAAGAGCCGCTCGGCGATCTCGGCGTTGCTCAGCCCGGCGGCGACAAGCCGCAGGACCTCGACCTCGCGCGCGGTCAACCCCGCGGGCAGGCGATCGGTCGTGCCGTCGAGCCGGGCGGCGAGCCGTTCGATCCGCGCGAGGGCGGGCGTCGCGTCCATGGGAAGGCAGAGCGCATGGGCTTCGTCGAGCATGGCACGCGCGCGGCGGTGGGCGCCGGTCGTCGCGAGGAGTTCGGCGTGGGCGATCAGGGTGAGGGCGCGCTCGTAGGGGGCGCGGCAGGCATCGGCGAGCGCGAGCGACTTGGGCGAAGTGGTCCTCGGCTGCCGTGCGGTCGCCCGCATCGGTGTCGAGGATGCCGAGCATGCGATGGGCGGCGAGCAGGGCGAGCGGCTGTCGCGGGGTGGTCGCATGTTCGCAAGGCTTGCTCGGCATGGGCGCGGGCGCGCACCGCGTCGCCCGCGGCGCGGTGCCACTCGGCGTCGAGGACCTGCTCCTCGGCGCGCCAGAGCGTCGCGTCCATGAAGTCCAGCCACCGCCGGTGCAGGTCGAGCCAGCGACGCGCGGCGGGCAGATCGCCCGCGTCGAGCGCGAGTCCCGCCGCTAGGAGCTGGAACGGCAGCGAGCAGTGGGGCCTAAACGCGCTCGCCGGGCTCGGCGGCTCTGGACGCACCAGCGACGGCTCGTGCACGCACCGCCACGCCGTCTCGGCATCCCCCTGCGCCCGCGCCAGCGTCCCGCGGTAGAAGGCGCGAACGCGCGCTGCATCGTCGAAGATCCGGTGTATCGGGCGGCTCGAGGATCTCGGCGCGCCTCGC
This sequence comes from uncultured Chloroflexia bacterium, assembly GCA_963737985.1. Taxonomy (GTDB): domain Bacteria; phylum Chloroflexota; class Chloroflexia; order Thermomicrobiales; family UBA6265; genus CAVTUU01. The sequence continues at coordinate 865,693 of CAVTUU010000009.1, forward strand.
GCCACCGCCCTTCGAGCACGAGCAGCGGGACGCGGGCGTAGCGCGGCAGGTTCGGGTTCGCATGGCCGCCGCGCTCGACCACCCACGCCGCCATCCGCTCCGCCGCCGCGGCGACCCGCTCCCGCTCCGCCAGGTCGTCCGCCTGGTACGGCAGCACCGCGAGGATCAGTTCCTCGCGCAGGTTCGACGAGCGCGCAGCACGTGATTGTCGCTCGCGTGATAGGCCGCGACCGCGGCGGCGTAGGACCGCCGTGCCAGTGCAGGCTCCCCCTGCAAGGCGTAGGCCAAGGAGAGCCCGTTGTGGACATCGGCGATCGCGCCGAGTTCCTCGGGCGTGGTCGCTGCACTCCGCGAACGTCGCGAGGTAGTGCTCGCCCTGCGTGCGGGCCTCGGTGAGGTGTCCGCCGTACGCGAGGAGTGAGCGATCAGCGTGCCGCGGTTGGCGACCTTGTCGATCTGCTGCTCGCGGCGGCGGGCGGTGCCGGTCGCCCGGCGGCAGGCGGTCGATCGTGTCCACGGCGGCGGCAAAGGTCGCCATCGCGGTGCGGTAGTCGCCGCGATAGCTGATGAGCATGCCCGAGCAACGCCTGCGCGCGGGCGCTGAGGCTGGGATCCCCCGCCGTGGCGGCCAGCCGCACCGCCTCCTCGGCCCACGCGAAGGCCCGATCACGGATCCTCGTGGCGGCGCAGTGCGGCGGGGAGCAGCCGCAGCCAGCCCCGCTCGGCGGGATCGCCCTGCTGGGCGTCCAGCAGCGTCGAGCGCCGCTTCGTACCGCTCCGCCGCCGTCACCAGCGCGTAGCATCCTCCGCCCGCTCGCCCGCCCGCACCAGCCACGCCGCCGCGCGCTCGTCCCCCGCCTGCTGGAGGTGGTAGGCCACCGCGTCCGGGTCCGGCGCGGGGAGCGCCATGAGCGCCTCCGCCACCTGCCGGTGCAGCAGCCGCCGCCGCAGCGCGGAGCACATGCTCGTAGAGCACGTCGCGGATCAGCGCGTGGGTGAAGCGGATCGCATCACCCCTCGTCGAAGCCGTCACGAGATGCGCCGCCTCCGCCCGCTCGGCCGCGGCCAGCAGCGCCTCCTCGTCCGCCCCGCGCGACCGCCTGCCACACCGCGAGCGGCACCTCCTGCCCGATCACCGCCGCCACGGCCAGCAGGGCGTCCTCCTCGTCGCCCAGGCGGGCGAGCCGGTCGTCGACGATCTGCTGCAGCAGCGCCGGCACCGGCGTCTGCGCGAGCGATCTCCGCGTACGACCGTGCATCGTGGCGATCGAGCAGCCCGTCCTCCTCGAGGCTGCGCAGCAGCTCGGTCAGAAACAGCGCGTTGCCCTCGGTGCGCTCGATCAGGTACGCGGCGAGGCGATCGAGCCGCCCCTTCCGCCAGGTCGTAGCGCGCCCGCACCAGCGCCCGGGCCGCCGCGGCGTCGAGCGGGCGCAGGTCGAGCCGCTCGGTCGGCGCCTCGCGCACGAGGAGCGGGACGAGCCCGGCGAGCGGATGGCGCCGGTCGACGTTCCTCGTCGCGGTAGGTGGCGACGAGCAGGAGCGGCAGGTCGGCGAGCCCGCGCGCGACGAAGCGCAGCAGGTCGAGGCTGGCGCGGTCGGCCCAGTGGAGGTCTTCCAGCACGAGCACGAGCGGCCGCTGCCGCCGACAGGGCGGCGAGGAAGTCGCGCGCCTGCGCGAAGAGGTCCGCCTGGCTCGTCGCGCCGTCGAGGCGGGGGACGGGCGGAGAGTCGGCGGAGTCGGGGAGGGCTTCGACGCGCCGGCCGATCTCGCGCCAGGGGCCGTAGGGCGGGGTCTCGGTCCGGTCGTAGCAGTGGCCGGCGAGGACGCGTGACGCCGCGCGTCGGCCGCCTCGCGGCCGAGGGCGTTCGCGAGCGCGGTCTTGCCGATGCCGGCCTCGCCGCCGATCAGGACGAGGCTGCCGCGCCCGCCTTGCGCGGCGGTCAGGCGGTCGTGCAGGAGGGCGAGTTCGCGGTCGCGCCCGACGAGCGGTGGCCATGGCGATCTACCGTCCATGCCAGACCTAACCGAAGTGGAGCGGACGCCGGAGCACGATGCCGAACGCACCTTCCCCCCTTTGCGCGCGACCCGTCGGGGGAGTCTTGCGAGCATTGTGCGTCGCGCTGACTTCAGTGAGCAGGAGCCCTGGGGACGACGCCGTTGCTTGCATCGTTATCGCCTCCGTTCGTGAAGAAGTAGGCGTCGAACGAGGAGCACGGGTTGTCCGGCACGTATTGCAAAGCGGGAGGAGCAGGCGCCGCCGTGGAGAAACGAGACGTAAGTCGGGCAGCTGACCTTCGTCTCGCGCGCAAAACCTTTTATTATGGAAGGGATCGAGAATCCGATCCTCCTTGTCCTGCCTGCTGACAAATGCACAATCATGACGATGTGGGTCCAGCACACCTCCGGTGGAGGCGATGGGCTTGAATTGCTCGTTGTTGATCTCAGTCATGGTGATCCCTGCTGAGGGTAAAAAGCAAAGAAAGGACGCGGGCGAGGGAACAAGAACGGGTCCCAAAAAGTGGCGAGATGGACTAGATCAATCCGGTTTCAACAGCCGTCATGATATGGCGGTCGGCGCGACTGTCAACTGAGATCGGCGCTCGACCCGGTCAGTGTCAAAGCTTGAACGGACTGCGCCATGTCCCGCGGCGCCCTTCGCACTTGACGATGAATGGAACATTCCTGCCCAGTGGATCGAGTCAGACGCACAGGCCGCCACTTGCTAGTCCAATACAGTCGACCCGATCTTGCTGACGCGATTCGACCTGCAAAGGATCACAGGAAGCGTAATGTGTTCAAGAGTTCCCAGGAATTTCCAAGAGTAGCCATCTCGGACTCGGCCTTGTAGACTGGCCTCGTTATGCCAATCCAGCTGACGCTCCGGGCGCCCCGCCGTGTGCCCCGCCGAATTCGATGGCCAAGGTCACTTCGATGCCTTACAGCATTGCTATTGCTGGCCGGATTTCTGCTTCCTACCCTATCGCATTCGACGGAAGCAGCCTCCCCTGCTAAGCCGTCACTTCGCCAATCGACGGCGCGGCCAGTTCCCGAGCTAGCCCGAAACGTCATTGCCCGCTTCGGCTTGACGGCGCTGAGTCCTGCTCCAACTGAGTCAGAGCTGGAGGATCTTCCGGTCTATGCGATCGAACCTGATTTCTCCCCAGATCTCGTCATGCGGTCGCGGCCTTTTGTGCTGACCAATAATTCAGCCGACGCTTTCCCAAACAGCCAGGTAACGCCGGGGAAAATGTCGGAATCGCACGCGCGGTCACGCTTGAAGCGGTTCCTCTATCGCCGTGGGTTGAGCGGCGACGAAGTGCGCGAGGCTGTCGCACTCTATGACGACGCGGCGGTCAAAGCGATCATTCCCACACCGACCCTTCGCGCGTCCACACTCATGCTCTACCAGTGGGGTCCATACCAAGCCACCATCGACTCGATCATAGATGGAGTAAATCCGTCGGGCGAGTCATTTGCATCCGTCGACTACGGCGACACGAAATTCCAGGACGCAGTCGCTACTTTGAAGATCGATCCCAACGGCCAATACCGCCTAATTGTCGACCAGAATTTCGACCGAGAACCTCCAGAGCAGCTCATCCCGGTTGTCTTCCACGAATCTCTCCACGGCGGCGGAACGAATTCTCGGCAAGAGGAAGTAACCGCGAATATTCTCGACACCATCTGCTATGCGGAAGTGCTCCTTGCGGATCCTACAGTCGCGGACGCTGGAACCGAACTTGGCGTCTTCAACAACATTGAAGTGCTCGGCCTCCTGAATTCGATGGGCAGAGCCGGTGGCGGTGAAATCGGAATCGTCTCCTCGCCGCTCGGCGATATCTTTGTCGGACCGTCATTTGAACAATTCGACGTTCGCAGCATCCGGGCCGCGATCGAAGGCGACGACTTCTACGGCTCGTTGCCTGGAACTGGTTCGGTCGCTGTTCCGGTGTACTACACGGTCATGAACCGGTTCCCCGACACTCCTTCGCTCGGTGAGAACTTCGGCTACGGAGAACCGGCGCTGGCCGTCATTGACCGAGACGCCGGAGATGTTCTCACGCCGAAACGCGTGCGTGGACTCGCGATAACGCTTGGTCTCGGGATGACTGGTCCTGTGAAAGAGAGCACGTTGCCAGGTAACGCGCCCGCGACTCTAACCGATCGGCCCTATCAGCCGTTCGATCCTGCGAGCTTCGACCTCCGTGATGCAAAACCGCAAAGGGCTCCCATCGATGAAGTTGAAGGCAAGGCGAAGCTTCGGAGCGCGCTGAAGCGGGCGGGCGTTTCAAGCTCTGAGCGAAGTCGCCTCGCGGCGTTGTTCGACGATGTCGATCTTATCGCTCGCGTTCCCGATCCTTCATTGCGCGCGGCTGTGCTCCTCCTTGGTTCGTCCGACCCGTGGCAGGCATCCTTAGACGCCGTTACTGGCAACGACGCCACGGCTTTGCCACTTGCCGTCGATTTTGGCGACTTCTCAAATGACCGCATGGTCGCGCTCGCCCCAAGCCTAGTGGCCGGTGTGAGCGATCAAATATTGATCAACAGTCTCTTGATCGGCGAACCAATCGAAGTTCTAGCATCCTATATCGTCGAAGGTTCGATTCTCAGTACTGGCGACGGCACTCGCGGCGAGGCCGTCAGCGCGCGCCTACTAGGAACACTGTGGTACGGCTCCGTCCTGCTCGATCGTCCGGGTCTCGCGAGCTTGCGCACATGGGGAACGATTGAGCGGAACCGTGACCTATTGGCGCTCGTGAATTCGAGTGAATCAGACGAAAATAATCCCTCGAACGCGGCATCTTTCGGGTTTTTGTCGCCGGCGAACGGCGCCTCCGATTGCTTACCAGGTTTGTATGACGATGCCGAATCGTTCTCACAGTTTGTGCTGAGTGAACTCGGTTCAGGGTATGATGAGACCGGACTTCCGTCGCTTCGAACGTCAATATTCGAACGTTACCTTGACTTCGCTGGGGTTCCTGCGGCAGGCAACGGCGCGGACGGCGTGATCTTCACGACCGAGAATTTACTCGCCCTTGATGCGAATCTCGGTACGTTTCTGAACGACGATCAAATACTCGAGATCGTGACCGCAATGGGTCTGCGGACGGCGATCGCCGGGTAATTGCAAGCGGGCGCGGGGGCGCTCCGCACGATTGATTGGCGGCATTGAGCTGGCGTACCGGATGGGGGAATCTGGTGCGCATCATTGACAATCTGGCTCTTGTGCCGCCGTCATCACAATCATAGATTGAACGAACAATCTGGCATCGGCCCGCATCCCCGAGCGGGGCCGCAACGACATTGGCCAGGAGGCGGTCAAACGACCGTGTACGGCTGTTCTCGGACAGCCTTCGAACCTGGAAGTGTCGTGGAGGAATCGCTCATGAGGATGACCTTGTCGTATGCCGTTCCGCGACGGCGCCGGCTCGGAACATCTCGGCCGAACGAGATCAACGCGCGGATTTGGACCTGTCTGAGCTGGTTGCTTCCGGCGTTGCTTGTGCTCACTCCCTTCGCTTCGATCTACTCTCCGCAACCCGTTTCCGCGCACCACACGAACATCAAATTGCCGTTTGCTGCCGGTCCAACCTGGACCGTGATGCAGGGGTACAACACGACCCCGACCGAGGGCGGCAGCCATTACAACTGCGATCCGGCCACGCTCACCGATGCCCCAACCCACACCGAAAGCTGCAGTGCTTATTACCAATATCGATATTCAATGGACCTCGTCCGCGCCGATGGCAACACCTCGGGACAAACGGTGCTGTCGCCGGTCGACGGAACGATTCGCTGGATCGATCCGGCCTATGGCGGAATGTCGATCGATCTCGGCGACGGCTACGCGTTCGCCTATTTCCACACAGTTGTCGCAAGTGGATTGGCCGCTGGACAAACAATTCATCAAGGCCAATATATGGGCACGGTCGCCCCGCCAGGCGGCGGTGGCAACGGTGGCACGCCTCACATTCACGTCACAATCTGGCAAACGACTGACGGTGGAAACTGGAGTCGCACCGCGATTCCGTTCACCGACGACCATATGCTCGACGGCTACGACTTTCCTGCGCTCGCGAGTTCCACGCACAACCAATATCGCGGCCGCACCCTTGTTTCGAGCAATCAAGCGTCCGGAGGCACCACCGTACCCTCCGCGCCAACGCTCGCGAGCCCGGCCAATGGGACGAGTTACGCAAACGCGGGCGTCGCTCCGACGTTGAAGTGGAGTGCGGTCAGCGGCGCCTCGCAATATCAAGTCGTGATCAACGACGGCGCGATCAAGAGCGGTTGGATCAGCGGCACGCAGTGGACCACATCCGCCCTTTCGGCTGGTCAATATGCCTGGCAAGTTCAGGCGAAGAACAGCGCCGGCGCTGGACCGCTGAGCGCGAAGTGGGTCATCTGGGTGAGTACGAACAATCTCACACCGACGCCGACACCGCCAACGGCCGGACCACCATCAGGAACGCCGAAGATCACCCTCAATTCCTACACCGGCGGTGTGGGGAAGACAGTTACTGTTTCCGGCTCTGGTTTCAACGCGAGTGAGCAAGTTGGCGTCTATTGGGAATCGACATCAAGCACAGCGCTCAAGACCGTTGCCGCGGCCAGCAACGGAAACTGGTCGACCACAGTCAACATTCCCGAATCGCTCGGCGGCAATCATCTTGTCGCCACGAAAGGTCTGACGTCCGGCAAGAAGGCTTCCCGAACCTTTACCGTCACACCCACGCTTGCTCGAACGCCAACTCAAGGTTCTCCAGGTACATCCATCGCGGTCGCTGTCCAAGGATTCGGGGCTAGCGAGCAGGTCAAACTGACGTTTAACAGCGCAACCGGACCGACGCTCGGCACTGCGACGACAAACAGCAAGGGCACGGGATCAGTCAACATCAAAATTCCGGACGCGACGAGCGGCTGGCACGACTACACCGGTGTCGGACTCATCAGCGGTTTGCGAGGCTGGGGTGCAATCCAGGTTTTGCCGGTTGCGAAGGTTAGTCCGACCGGAGGCAATCCAAGTGCAACCGTCACTGTCACCGCGAAGGGACTCGCCGGTAGTTCTTCGGCGAACGCCGCGTGGAATAAAACGGCGTCGAGCGCCGGTAGTCAGGTCTGCACAGCGACAACAACCAGCGTTGGCAATTTCTCGTGCACGTTCAAGATTCCGTCGACTGGGGCCGGAACCTATCCCTTGGTAGTGACCGCTGCTGATACGTCAGCAAGCACCACTGTCGGCGTTTTGGGAGCGACATCGGTCGCGAGTATCCCCTCGTCCGCCGGGATTGGAACCGATCTCAGCATCGTCGCGGGCGGCTTTTCCGCGAATGAAAACGTCAGCCTCTCGTGGGACAGCAGCAGTATCGTCTGGAAGACCGTCAAGGCTGACGGTAATGGCGCGTTTCTCCTGTCTACAACGGTTCCCCAACTCACCACAACTGCCCATACACTCAAGGCGCGCGGTGTGACGAGCGGAAAGAACGTCACGACGACCCTGACCGTTACCACCGCTGCTCCATCCAGCATGATCGCGCCCGGTGTCTTCCTGATTACCGGAACTCGAGAAGGATTGGTGGGAGGGACCACTTCGAACGGACACAAGATCGTCCCCAACGACCATTTCGTCTCTCTTCCAGGATGCACGGCGCTCTCCTGCCCATGGCTGACTCCCGGTTCCACGAACGGTGGCGGTCAATACGTGGCAAATTGTGGAAGCAATTGTTATGTCAAGGTTACGAATCCAACGACTGGACGATGCTCCGTCGCGCCTGTCTACGATCGCGGGCCCTGGTTCCTCAATGACAACTGGTGGGATATCATCAGCCGCCGCAACTTGAACAATCTCCCCACGACGAAGAACATCCTCGCTCAGGGCTACACCGGCGCCGATGCCGCCTTGAATCACCTTGACGTGGGCTACGGTTTTGGCCCGCGGGGAATTGGAATCTCGGACAAGGGATATGAGGTCGGGAACGCCTCATCGATCGATCTCGGCGATGGGACCTGGGCCGATATTGGTTTCCATCCCGACCTCGGAATTACCAAGATCCAGGTCACGATCCTATGGTTGACCGGCGAAAATCACACGACCGCCGCAGCCGCGTGCAACGGTGGAACGAGCGATCCGGCCAAGATTTCGCTCAGTTCTTACGACGGTTTCGTCGGTTCCAATATCACCGTCTCCGGCAGTGGCTTCAACGCCGGCGAGCAGGTCAATTTTTACTTCGATAGCAGCAGCTCGACTGTCCGTGGCAGCGTGACCGCGAACAGCTCCGGCAAGTTTAGCGCCACCATCAAAGCGCCATACGTTGTCGGTGGAAAACACCTCGTCGTCGCCAAGGGCGTCTCCACTGGCAGGAAAGCATCGCGGTCATACACCGTCCATCCGAGCTTGGGACGAGAACCGAGCTCCGCAGCCATCGGTGCGACCATCGCTGTAACCGTGCGCGGATTCGGGGCAAGCGAATCAGTTCAGGTCCGGTGGGACACATCCTCTGGCAAATTGCTGCGAACCGTGCACACCAACTCGCTTGGAACCGGTACCGGCACCTTTGCAATTCCGAGCGGGGTCTGCCAAGGCTTGCACGACATGGTGGCAACCGGCCTCACATCGCGTCTCCAAGCGAAGCGAACCGTGAACGTCAATAGTGGATCGACCTGTACAACAGCCTCCGTCTCACCGCAATCGATTGCTCCCGGCAAGAAGATCAGGATCAACGCGGCGGGATATGGCGCGAACGAGCGCGTACAGATTTTCTGGGACAACCGGACCACCTCGTCGAGCAGTGGCGCAGCGAACGCCTATGGCGTTGCCTCGTTCCTCGTCACGGTGCCTGCATTGCCAGGCGGCGCGCACACGATCAAAGTCAAGGGCGCAACGACCGGCCGCTCGAAGACGCTGTCGTTTACCGTTGTGCAAGGCATCACCATCTCGCCAACATCTGGTGTCGGCGGCACGCCAATAATCGTGACCGGAAAAGGTTGGACACCGGGGCAGACGGTCCACTTCTACTGGAATCGAACAAGCACCAGCTCCGGCAGTCGCCTCTGTTCGAAGACCGTTGGCGCCTCAGGGTCGGTGACCTGCACGATTAACGCGAAGAACGGCACGGTTGGACACAACTACCCGATTGTGCTGCTCAGTGGGACGAAGACGGCAACCGCCTTCTTCAAGCTCACCGGTTTGAGTAGCGGCGAAGTCATCGCGTCACCGTCGCCATCTGCGACACCGTCGGTGACACCGTCGCCAACGGAGACCTCATCGCCAGAAGCTTCTCCTGATGCGTCACCAGTCGCGGGCGAGCCGGTCGATATCTCGCCCTCTCCGACAGAAACTGTTGAGGCTCCGCCGACCGACACCGCGACAGCGGAACCAACCGAGGCGCCGACTGAAACGCCGACGGTGGAACCGACGCAAACACCGTCACCAGAGCCGACACCGAGAGAGCTCGTCTTCAATCCGATTGCCGATACAAGCGTGGCGGTTCCGCTCGAGGGGACGCCACAACCTGTCGAAGCGGTCACGTACCTCTCGATCGGAGGAGCGCAACAAGCGGTCACCTACCTCAGCTTCGATGTCGAGGGCGTCGCTCCCGGTGAGGTGATCCAAGCGCAACTCATTCTCACCGGGGCCGCAAGCGGATCGGGCGGCACGCTCTTGGTCGTCCCGGGCGCTGTCGTCGACGAGGCCTCTTGGACTCATGACACTGTTCCAGTAAGCGGCCTACCCGCCGCGATTCAAGCAGATGGCAGTCCGGCGGTGGTGAACTGGCTTGATCCAGGGGTAGAAACCGCGGTCGATGTGACTGGTACTGTCAGTGCGGATGGCATCGTCACGTTCGCGATCGCTGGTACTCCAGATCAGGTCGCGGCGATCGCATCGCGGGAGAGCGGGACGCCGCCGAGACTCGTTGTCGAAGTCATTGATTCCTAATGGGTAGGGCCGGCGCAATTGCGCCGGCCCTTCTCACCAGTCTGTCGTATCCTGGCTCTTTGCGCGCTGCCCCGATCTGATGTCCCTGCGGTGACTGAACACGAGTCCACAGACGATTCGACGCGCTCGCTGGGACTCATGAGTCAGAATGAACGACGTGCTACAAGAAAATGCGCCTCCGCCTTGGATGGACCAGTTGGTCGGTGCCTAGGCCTTCAACCCCGGACGGACCAACTAGACTACGAGCCCGAGTCATCCCATGCAGTTCCAATGCACCGCACAAAAATTGTTACCAATTCGTTGTGCTCGCAAACCATATTCGTGCGACAATAGACACTGAGCGGTAGCGATCGAGTTAATCAGAACCTCGGCACGCGCCGGCAGAAAGGTTCCACGGATCTCCATATGTCCACCGCCCAGGTCTCGCCAGCGCCGTCAGGAGCGCCTGCGCGACCGAGTCAACGTCCGCCTCGGTTTTCTCAGGGCCTTTCTGCATTCAAACATCGCAATTACCGCCTCTTTTTCTCTGGTCAATTCATTTCCGTCGTTGGTTCCTGGATGCAGACCACTGCCCAGGCGTGGCTTGTTACAGGGCTGACTACCTCCCAATTCAAGGTTGCGCTGGTCGTCGTTTTTCAGTTCGTACCGATACTTTTCTTTTCCCTCGTGGGAGGGATGGTCGCCGACCGCGTTGCAAAGCGAAATCTCCTCGTCGTGACGCAATCCTTATCCGCGATCGCGGGCGCAGTCACCGCGATACTGGTTGCCACTGGACGCGTTGAATTGTGGCAGGTCTACGCGCTCGCGCTCTTTACCGGCATCGTGAGTGCCTTCGACATGCCCGCAAGGCAGGCATTTGTCGTTGAGATGGTTGGAAAAGACGACCTTGTCAACGCGGTGGCGCTCAATTCGGCGCTCTTCAACAGTGCCCGCGTGATCGGTCCTGCGATCGCGGGCATTCTGATCGCTACGGTCGGGACGGCGATCTGCTTTGCGCTGGACTCCGTCAGTTACCTCGCCGTTATTGTTTGTTTGCTCTTGATGCAAATCAAGCCTGTCGTGCGCGCGGCAGGCAGAGGTGGGCTGGCTGAGGTGCGCGAGGGCATCCGATACGTGCGCACGACACCAGCGTTGTATCTCCCAATGGTCCTTGTTGGTTTCGTCGCGACCTTCGGCATCAACTTCAACATTTGGGTGCCGCTGCTTGCGAAGCACGAGTTGCATGCCGGCGCCGGAGAATTTGGCGTGCTCACTTCCGCCTTGGGCATCGGATCGGTTATCGGCGCTCTTGGTCTCGCGTTCCGAAGTCGCAAACCTCAATATCCCTATATGGTCGCAATGGCCATCGGCCTCGGGTTCTTGGATCTCACGCTGGCAGTGATTGGCGCAATTCCGTTGTCAGTCGGGGCCGCGCTTGTAGTTCTTCCGTTCATTGGCTATGCCATGACGACAACTATGGCCACTGCCAATACGATTATTCAATCCGAATCAAAAGATGAACTCCGGGGCCGGGTCATGAGCGTATACATGTTAGTCTTTGGCGGCACTGCGCCATTTGGAGCACTTCTGATCGGAGCGATTGCCTCAGGTCTCGGCACACCAGTGTCGATCGCCTTTGGCGGCGCGCTGACCATGATCGCCGCCCTCGCGGTGTCCAGGCGCCGGCATCTTGCCGTTTCGAGTGCGCCAGTTCGCGTAGCAACATCCGCTGACGACTGAGGAATTCATTGAGCTTTCAAGTATTTGGCCTGATCAGCCTGTTTTACGCGGTCATCGGCATCGGCGTGATCAGAAACGTCATTCGGCGTCGCAAAGAACTGTTCGACCACGACTTCACCCCGTCCGACCGCGCGCTGATTGATCAAGCCGCGTTTTTCATTCTGGTGCCAATATCGGTCGCACTCCACGAGGGCGGCCACGCCATCATGGTCAAGGTGTTCGGTGGCGAAGTAACGGGATTCGGCTACTACGTCTTCGCCGGATATGTCAGTCATCAGGGCTTTTATACAAACGCCCAGATGATTTTGATCGCGCTCGCCGGTCCGTTCGTCAACCTCATGCTGTCGGTGGCAGCGATGGCGCTTGTGCTTTTGCGCAAGCCGCCCATGCGGGCTGCGGTGAACGAATTGCTGATCGAGTTTGCCATCATTTCGTCGATCAACGCGCTCGTCTTTTATCCAATTCTCGACTTCGCGACCAATCTCGAAGGTGACTGGAAACAAATCTACGAGGGCCACGATCCATCGCTAAGCATTGGTATCGGCGTCTTTCATGTGGCCATTCTTGTCGGCGCGTACTGGCTCTCCCGCTACCCGCCATTCCGTCGTCATCTCGCTGAGTTGACCGGACTACCGGTCGGTTCCGAACGCGGTCTCCTCGGCCGAAATGCGCAGGTGAACGGGCCGGAGGCGGTCACCTCGCCGCTGGCACTCATGATGAGAGAGGCTGCTGAGCGGGTTGCGAGTGGATGGGCCGAGCCTGTGGAAGGGCGAGTCCAGCCTCTGGGAACCGGGACAGGGATGTGGCTGACGTGGCGCTCTGGCGGACTTACTCGAGGTGTTACCGTTGTTTCGCGTCCTGATGGCGATGCAAACGTCACCGGCTTTGCCGAACCGACTTCGACATTCGGGCAAACACGGGTCGACCACAGACCTCTTCTGCAAATCGAGGGGCCGCTTGATGCCAATGTCATGACGCTGGCACTGCGGGAATCGATGGAGCAAGTTGACCGATGGACCGGACCGCCGTTTTCAGGTGTTGAAGCCTTTCCGGCTCCAGGAACCTCTTAGATCCTCACGCAGGAAACGACTTGTTCACTTCATCGTTCGACGCCGGCTCGGGATGGGCAATCGCCTGGGCGAGCCACGAAGCGCGAGTTGATTGCTCGAAGATGGGTAAAGCGGAAAGTGGTTGCAATTCCTGTCGTCCTCGCCACGGCCGAAACTCACGGCCTTCGAGGAGCGACGCAGCCAACTCGGCGGCAATCGGTTCGAGCGTGCCGTCCACAACGAGATAGAGATATCGTTGACTTTCGTCGTCCTCGAGTAGAAGCGCTGACCAACTGTGGGCTTCTCCCGCGAGGATACGGTACCGGCGCTCGGGCGGATATTGGTTCGACAACGATTGCTCTGAGCCTACGGGGCTGGCTCTGCGCATAACCTCGCTCCCTTGCACACGGAAGCTTCAATTCCTTCCCGGGCGACACAATACCATACTTTAGTACTAGATATTCTCAGTACGGTCATACTTCGTCGGGAACTTCACCCATCGGCGCACTGACACCCCGTAAAGCGTCCATCGCAATCTCGTCAGGCTTGGCCAACTCGAATGCTGCCCAGAACACCGCCTCCGACATCGTTGGATAGGCGTGGACCGTTTCGGCGATTGCCTGCACAGTTAGACCTTGTCGCATCGCCAGCGCAATCTCGGGCAACAGTTCCCCGCCATGGGCTCCAAGGACGTGCCCGCCGAGGATATGACCTGTTTGTTTATCGGATACCAACTTGACCATGCCTTCGGTTTCGCCCGATGTGATCGCTCGGGCAAGATCGCGGAACGGCACAGCGGCACACTTCACGTCGTATCCTGCTGTGATCGCTTCGCGTTCAGTCAGACCGACCCTGCCGAGTTCGGGGTCAGTGAATATCGCGTGCGGAATGACTTGGTAGTCAGCGATGACCTTCGGCGTGGTTCCCAACACGTTTGCCGAGGCGATCCTGGCCTGGTAATCGGCAACGTGCGTGAACGGTTCGATACCCGTCACATCTCCGATTGCCCAGGTATTTGGCGCGCTCGTCTGCAGCTCCGAATCGACTTTGATTCCCTTTTCGTCGTAGTCGATCCCGGCAGTTTCCAAGTTAAGACCTTTGACCGAGGGAGTGCGGCCAACCGCGAGCAGGATCTCCTCCCCTTGAACAGCGACAGTCTCTCCATTGCGATTGCATGTAACGACCTTCAAGCCGTCCCGTTTCTCGACCTTGGATACCCTGGCCGAATTCAGAATCTCGATGCCTTCGTGAGCGAAAACGGCGGCGAGCGCGGCCGTCAAGTCCTCGTCCTCGCGCGGAAGCAGCGACTGTCTCGAAGCGATCATGGTCACGTCGACCCCGAAGCGACTGAAGATCTGCGCGAATTCGACTCCGACCACGCCGGCGCCGATGATCACAAGTGATTTTGGGAGTTTGGGAAGTGCGACAGCTTCGACATTCGTGATGAAGCCGGCGGCGGCTAGTCCTTCGACCGGCGGGATAACGTTCGAAGCGCCGGTTGCGACGATGATCTTGTCGCCGTGATTAATTTCACCGTTGACTTCGAGCTCGTGATCCGAGCGGAACTTGGCATCTCCCATAATGAGGTGGATGCCCTCGTTGCGGATGTTCTGTTCGCCGTCTCCGCCCCGAATGGTGTCGATGACACGCTCGACCCGCTCGCTGACCACCGGCCAGTCGATACTGACGCCTTCAATGCGAATGCCAAAACGGGCGCTTGTGCGCGCGAGGTGGGCTATTTGCGCGCTGCGCACGAGTGTTTTCGTCGGGTCGCAACCGACATTGAGACACGTACCGCCGATCTTCCACCGTTCGATGAGCGCAACGTTGGCGCCGAGCGCATTGAGTTCAAAGGCTGCAGTACTGCCGGCCCCCCCGGCTCCAATAACGACGACATCGAACGCATTCGGATGATCGACAGACACTCCCAACTCCCATGGTTACTTCGCAACGATAAAGGTCATGGGAGTGTAACCGAGTTACTCGATTAGTCAGTTTGCGCCCGGCAGGAAGTCTGATTAGGAAACGGCGAAACGCTAATCGTCACTTGCGCCCCTGACCCACTTGCCGTCGTCGTTCTTGTGATACTTCTTCTTGACCGCTCCCCACGCCACGCGGCGGGCCCGCGCTTCGTCGTGGTCGTATTCTTCGAACGCGTTGTTATAGGCTTCTTTGTAGATGCCTTGGGCATGCGCCGGCAGATTGTCTTTGACACTGTCTGGCAATTCACTGCGGGTTTTGTACGGCATCGCTGGCTCCCCGTTCTCTTGTTCATGACGCTAACGTCACTCAGAACAACGCAAACCGCTTGCCAACTCAAACGACGGCCGGGCAAAAGTGCCCGGCCGTTCAATTTGCTGAGCTTTCGAAGAATCTATGCCACGTGGAGGCTACGGCCTTCCGCTGGCAACAACGCCGCGTCGAGTACCTCGCCAAGCGTCGCGACCTGGATCAGCTCGATTTCTTCTCGCACGACTTGCGGCAATTCCGAGAGGTCTTTCGCATTTCGCTTTGGTAAGACGAATGTCTTGATGCCGCCGCGATGAGCGGCTAGTGTCTTTTCGCGGAGTCCACCAATCGGCAAGACCTTTCCGCGCAGCGTTATTTCGCCGGTCATGGCGACATCTTTGCGGACTCGGCGGCCTGTAAGCGCAGAGATGAGCGCCGTCGCGATCGTAATTCCCGCCGACGGCCCGTCCTTCGGAATGGCGCCCGCAGGAATATGAACGTGAATGTTGCGCCGGTCAAAATAGCCTGCTTCCAGTCCATATTCGCTCGCATGACCGCGCGCATAACTGATCGCCGCCCGGGCGGATTCCTGCATGACCTCGCCGAGCTGACCTGTCAAGAGGAGATCGCCTTTGCCTTCCATTAGCGTGACTTCGATCGAAAGCAAGTCGCCGCCGACACTTGTCACCGCAGCGCCCGTCGCGACGCCGACCTCGTCCTGCTCTTCTGCGAGCCCGAACTCATACCGCGGCACACCGAGATATTTCTGAACGTCGGCGTCTTCGATTGTGATCGCATCCGGTGGATCGTCCCCGGCTAGTTTGCGCGCGACCTTGCGGCAAAGCGAGCCCAGTTCTCGTTCAAGATTTCGGACGCCAGATTCTTCCGTGTACTCCCGGATTACAGAGCGGAGTGCATCATCTGTGACCGTGAGTTGCTCGGAGGTGAGACCGTGCGATTCAAGCGCCTTCGGCAGGAGGAAGTTCCGCGCGATCGCGAGTTTCTCCACCTCGGTGTAGCCAGAGACTTCAATTACTTCCATGCGGTCGCGCAATGCCGGTGGAACCGGTTCGAGCAAGTTCGCGGTGGTGATGAAGATCACCTTCGAAAGATCGAAGGGCACTTCGAGGTAGTGGTCCGAGAAGGCCGAGTTCTGCTCGGGATCAAGCACCTCGAGCAGGGCCGACGATGGATCGCCGCGGAACGCATCGGTCCCGACTTTGTCGATCTCGTCCAGCACCATCACGGGGTTCCGGCTCTTGGCGTCTCTGAGCGCTTTGACCACCCGGCCCGGCATCGCGCCGACGTAGGTGCGGCGGTGACCGCGAATTTCCGCCTCATCACGAACGCCGCCCAGAGACATGCGTACGTAGTTCCGGCCAATTGCGCGCGCAATCGATTTGCCCAAGCTCGTTTTACCGACACCCGGAGGGCCGACGAAGCAAATGATCGGCGCCCGCAACTTGTCTCCAGCGAGTTTCCTAACCGCGATGTACTCGACGATCCGCTCTTTCACCTTATCGAGCCCGTAGTGATCTTCATCGAGTATTCGCGCAGCTTCGGTAAGATCGAGCCGATCCTCGGTCTCAATCGACCATGGCAGCTCGACGAGCCATTCGAGGTAGGTTCGGATCACGCCAATTTCGGGTGAAAACGGATGTTGCTGTTCGAGCCGCTCGACTTGGACGAGTGCTTTCTGCATGACGTCTTCCGGCATGCCGGCGGCTTCGATCTTTGTCCTCAGCTCCTTGGCAAGTGACTCCTCGGCCGTTCCTTCGCCCAACTCCTTCTGGATGGCTCGCATCTGCTCACGGAGGTAATACTCCCGCTGCTGCTTGTCCATCCCAGCCTGGGCTTCCGAGGCAATCTCCTGGCGCAAGTTGAGGATATTCAGACGTTTCTGGATCATCACGCTCAGGCGGCGCAGTCGCTCCACCGGATCGAGGATTTCCAGCAACTCTTGGCGCTGATCGGCAGAGAATTCGGGTGAGAACGCGATCAAATCGGCAAGCCAGCCCGGTTCCTCGACGCTTCGAACCATGGTCAGCACTTCTTCCGGTACATTTGGAAGCATGCTGATGTAGTTCTCGACCTGTTCAAGCACGGCGGACATGGCCGCTTCGGCTTCAGGCGATTCAGCGACCGGATCGTCGTTGCGACTCACCCGCGCGACAACATAGGGATCCTGCTGGATGAATTCGTGGACGACGCCCCGCGCGATTCCTTGGAGGATGACGTGGGAATGCCCACCGGGCCGGGAAATGCGCTGCCCGACCTCGGCGATCACGCCAACATTGCAGAGCTCGTATTGCTCTTCGGCAAGAGCGTCATCTGGAACCCAGTCTTCGTCCGCTTCTTCCGCGACCGGTTCGACGGTGTATTCGTCGCCAACTCCGATCGTGTCGGCCACAAGCTCGCGAAACTCGAGATCACTCGGATCTTCGGCGTCGGGTTTCCGTACGACTCGCTCGGTCAACACAAGGACCTGTCGAGGCGTCATCCGAAGTGCGCGGTCTAGGACCATCGCCGATTCCTCGTCCTCGACAGGATACGGAATCGACATATGGGGAAGGAGCAATGTTTCATCGACGATCAGTACCGGTAGTGCGATCCGGCGGCGTCGAGGCCGATCAGTTGACCGGTTCCGCTCACGGGGGTTCGCCCGGCGGCGAGAAGCTTTCGGCTGCTCGAGTTCGGCGACGGCAGCCTCGATCTCGCTCGCGGTGATGGCGATCAGATCGTCGGCTGGCTGAGAAGCGATTTTCTTGGGCGATTTGCCGGAAGGCATGGCCTCATCTTTCGTGGATACGCTGGAGCCGCGCGAAAAGAGGAAGCGTGCCGTTGATTCGTCCAACGTTGGCAGAATCGCAACGATCCGTCGCGCAGCAGAAATGTTTCACCGCTATTTTACTTGGTTTCCTGAGACAGGAACCACTCTTTACAGCGCGGATTGGCGATGAATATGAGTATTCGCTAACCAGGTACTCGGCGCGAAACCCGCGCTACAAGAAGTACAAATTGACCTCATCGAAGCAATAGCGGAACGTTGTCCAGGGCGTCGACATGGGCGGAAGTACGACTGCACTCCTGATCGTCTTTGACCCAGTTGCCCTGAGCATTATCGAGATGAGCGGACAGACGAAAGAAAAATTCGTGCCCGGCGCACCAATCGCGAATAGGTTGGACGCTTCCTATGGCGAGAGCCGTACGACTCTCCAACTGTCTTCATCTCGGAGATACCGAAGCCGATCGTGCAATCTACTCGGGCGGCCTTGCCAGAACTCGATCCAATTTGGGGACACTCGGTAACCACCCCAGTAGTTCGGTAGTGGCACATGACCGCCGGCGTATTTCTTTTCCAGACGTGCAAATTCAGCTTCGAGTGCATCACGATTGGTCAGAATCTCACTTTGGTGTGATGCCGCCGCGCCAATCTGACTCCCCAGTGGCCGGCTGTGGAAGTACTGCTCCGATTCTTTGCGGCTGATTTTGGAAACAGTTCCGCTGACCCGTACTTGCCGTTCGAGCTGGGGCCAATAAAAGAGAAGGGCCGCCTGCGGATTGCCGGCGAGATCTGACCCCTTGGCGCTTTCGTAATTGGTGTAGAACACAAACCCGCGCTCGTCCATGCCCTTGAGCAGGACCATCCGGGCTGAAGGCAAACCGTCAGCCGAGGCGGTGGCAACAGTCATTGCGTTCGCTTCAACGCCCCCGGCGGCTTGGGCCTGGGCAAACCAAATTTCAAATTGCTTGATCGGATCGGGATCGATCTCACTTTCGTTCAAACCGTGAAGTCGGTAATCTTGGCGCAAATTCGCGATCGACATATGAGTCTTCTCAGCCTTTGATCACATCGTTCAATGATGTGGAGGCTACCACAGGCGCCGGTTCCTCAGAGAAAGGCAGATCCAAGCCTGCCAGTACATCTTCGACCGTCAAGAAGCCATCGCCATAGAGTTTATTGATCTGCGTCGAAAACGTGAGCGAACCGGAGAGAACCTCCCGCGGATCGCCATCGGCAACGATCTCTCCTTCGCCCAACAGGATCACCCTGGTTGCAATGTTTGCCACGAGTTCAACATCGTGCGTCGCCATGACGATGGCGACACCTTCTTCGGTCAGCTGCTGAAACAACTTTCCAAGCGCGTCCTTACGCCTGTAGTCCATACCGCGAGTTGGTTCGTCAGCCAGCAGGATCCGCGGTCCCGCGACGAGGATCGCCGCGACCGCAGTCCGTTCCCGTTCTCCGACGCTCAGATCGCGCGGATGTCGACGGCGCAAATGATCGAGCTCAAGCTGCGCGACCAAGGAGTTCGCTTCCCTCGCATACGAGGTCTGGCCATTTGGATGCTGCTTAAGCGTAAAAGCAAGCTCCTGTTCGACCGTTTCCGCAAACAGCAATGCCGTCGGATTCTGCGGGATGTAGCCGACGTCACGCGCGATTTCAGACGTATCTGCCAGCGAAATATCCCTGCTGTCGAGAGCGATTCGGCCACGCGACGCGCGATGAAAGCCCATGATGGTGCGGAGAAGCGTCGTTTTGCCCGAACCATTCCTTCCCATCAATGCGACGAGTTCCCCAGGAGCGACGTGCAGATCGACGTTCCGCAATGCCTCTCGTTTGCCGTATGTTGCCGACAATCCCGTCACCGACAAAAGCGCGGGATTACCTTGGTTCGATAATCGCCGTCGCGGAGAACCAGGCATTCGCTCGTGCATTCGCGCGAACTGGCGACCTTCTTTGATCGTCAACGCCAATGGCGACCATCCCAGCGCCTTGCCTAGCCGCACAACCGGCGGAGCGATTTCGTCAGAAGCGAGGGAAAGCACTTCTCGCGGTGTCCCCTCGAGGGCACGACCGTCGAGTTCAAGCAAACGCAGGCGATCGGCGTGCCCAATGACACGTTCCAACCGGTGTTCCGCCAGAACGATTGTGAGGCCGAGATCTTCGTTGAGCCGCGTGAGCGCGGCGAGAACATCTTCAGCTCCCCACGGATCGAGTTGACTCGTCGGTTCGTCGAGGGCCAGAACACGGGGCTGCAGTGCCAGAGCGGACGCGACCGCGACGCGTTGCCGTTCGCCACCGGAAAGCGTCGCCAGATCACGATCGCGAAGCCGGGCGATCCCCATGAGATCGAGTACTTCCTCGAGTCGCTTGCGCATCGTTAACGGGGGCACGCCGAGTTGTTCCATTCCAAAAACGAGCTCGTCTTCGACCCGTTCAGTCACCATTTGGGATTCCGGATCCTGGAAGACAAACCCAACCTCTCGGCTCATCACCCGAGGTCCATACATCCGCGTGTCGAGACCTCGAATCGAAACGTCCCCGGCAAACTGGCCGCCGGAAAAGTGCGGCACAAGACCATTCAGACATCGCAGGAGGGTTGATTTACCGCTTCCTGACGGACCGGCCACGAGGACAAATGCGCCGTCGTCAATCTGCCAGTCGACACCCTGAAGTGTCGCTACTTCTTGTCCGGGATAGCGAAAACGCACGTCATTGAACGTAATGGACGACAACGTCGAGTCGAGGGGACTAGTCATCGCCAGGATCTCGACTTGCCGGCGTCAGGAAGGCAGGTGTCATGAGTGTCGCGATGCCAAGGAGGAGCAAGATGTTGACGCGCGGAACTGTGATCGATGGATATGGTTCATAACGGAGGGCGCCGGGATCCATCGCGAGCACAACGAAAACGATAACAAATGCCACACCTGATGTGATCACAACCGCCCAGTCACGCTGTTGCAAGGGCGTTGTCCTGAAAACTGTTCGATGCGACTCGCCGCCGCGCAAACTGACAACAAACAGTCCGACGCCTGTCGCGAGCGCAATCGCGCCATCGCCTGCTCGCCCGACGGCCAACAGATAACCAGCCAATGCGGTGCTTGTCAGAGCAACCGCAACTCCCGCTCGCTTCCACGATGCGCAATTTGTCCTCATGGGTTGGGGCGCACCGAAGCCACGAGATTCCATCGCTTCCGAGAGCGTGATGGCTCGCTCGAGTCCAAGTGTGAGCAAAGGCACAATGAGCGGCAAGAGATCGCGCGCCCCGCGCAGACGATGACCGCGCGCCAGCTGCGCCTCCCGGATTTGCTGAAACGCCTGAGCCGTTTGGGGAACGAACGCGAACGCAACTGTGCCCGCGACTGCAACCGGCATCAGTCGCTGCGGCAACCTTCGAAGCAACTCAGACCAATTGATCAGCGCCCCCGCCGTGGTGCCAACAAGCACGAGGATCAAGAGCGCAAGCCCGCTCGCGACGCCGTAGACCAACGCATTCAGGGTTATGGCGCCCCCGACGATCGGCAACCAATCGGGAAGCTCCAGGAACGCTCTATCACCGCCGTGATACGTCAAAACGTTGAACAAAACGCCGACGAACGCAAAGATCAGCGCCATTCGCACGATTAGCGACCATGACGCGACCTGGCGCGCCCACGGACGCCACGCCTCCCGGACCGCGATGACGACAACGAGGGTCGCACCGAGAGCAACAGGGTTACGACCGAGCGTCGGCACTAGACTTGCTGCCACTGCCCAGGCAAGCCATGCTCGCGGATCGAGATGGTGATCGCGCCGAATCATGGTTGAGGCGTCCTCGAGAAACGATTGCGACCAATCACAAACGCGGCGGCAAGGCAGATGCCAACCAAAATCGCCCCAGCGCCAAGGTAGACGCCGATGCTCTGTCCATCGTCGTTCGTCGATGAAGAAACACCGACTGGATAAATGGTTTTCACGATCGCTGTCGGCTCCGGGGTTCCAGCTCCTGGAGTGGCCGCGACACCAACCGCCGAACGGATGTCGTCCATCGAAACAGCCGGCAGATTGGCTTCTTGCGGTGTCCACGACCAGCCGTCAATGTCGCCGTCGTGAACGTTTGTCGAGCTCACGCCAAGGGCTAGCGCTTGCCAATCCCCGGACTCTCTTCTCGGAAATAGCGCCAATAGGGCGATTCGTCGCCCGGACCCTGGCACACTCGTTGCCGGCAGTCAGAAGCTGGACAACCTTCGCTTTCGAGCGAGCACACACCCTCACCCAATCCTCCGAAGCTGACCGTGACCATCGGAATCCCACTTCGTTTCAAGAGTTCGAGACCACTGATCGTCTCTTCCGGAAATGCGATATAGGCGTACGTTAAGCGCCCGTCTCCGTGACGAACGATTAACCCCGCGTGGTGCGTCTCCTCGGCGGCCACTGGCCGCCCCACAAAGAGGGCGGCCAATAACGCGACAGAGAGAAAGATTTGAGCAACGCGGAGCATGTGTCGAACAGCCATCGGAGAACGTACTAGGCCGCAATCAATTTCGAGAGGAACGCTGCCGGAGTTGCCTCTGGAGTGGCGTTTTCACTCGACTTCGCGATGATCGGCAACGCTTGGCCCGCAATCGCGGGAATCGCCTGCAGTGTTGCAAACAGATTGTCGTCTGGTTGCTGCTCCTGGTAGTAGAAAGCGCCCGATGGATTCTGGAAGGTAGCGAGTACTCCGGCAGCGTTCGTCCAGTCGGCGGACGCCGGATCTTGACCAATCGCAATGATGGCCTGCACGACAAGTGCGGTTGAATTGCCATCCGGAACGAGCTGTGCAGCCGGTTGATAGGCGAATCCGCCATTTTCTGCCTGAGCGGTCTTCAAGTAGGCCAGCGCCTTTTCGATCATCGGATCTTGGCCCTTGTCCGCGGCCATAAGCGCTTGAATAACGACAGCTGTCGTATTGGTATCCCCTGCGCCGACGACATTCTGGCCATCGAATGCCCACGACCCGTCTTTGATCTGGGTCTCATTCAACGCATCGAAGGCGGATTGTGGAATTGACTCGCCTGCGGCTGTGAGCGCCATGATCGAGAGCGCATGGTCATAGACGCCTGTGCCATAGATCCCCGTGTCTTCGCGCTGTCCACGGACGACGAGCGAGATTGGATCAACTCCAGCAACATCGTGAGGGTCTTCGCCCGCCGCAAACATTGCCAGCGCCAACTTCGCCGCTTGCCCTGTGCCGGTTTGCGCGTAGACCAGACCGTTCTGCTCGAGATAAGCGACTGATTTGCTTAGATCGACATCCATGCCGCTGTTTCGAGCGGCGCCGAGCGCGATCACCGCGTCGGTAGTTGCCCCCGGATCACTCGTACCGGAGAAGCCGACAAATCCGCCGTCAGCCGCCTCCTGCGATAACAGCCAATCCACGGCCCCCTGCAGACCTGTGCCGAACGACGGCGTGGCGGCAGGTGAGGCGTCGGGCGTTGCCTGCTTCGCGAAAGCGACCGTTGGCAACAGCACCGAGATCATCAAGACAACAAGTAAGCCAAACAGGACGGGCCCTGAGCGTCGACGAGAAGAATGAAACGCAGATGTCATGGGTTCTCCCGCCTTTGACGGCAAGCGCGCTTATGCGCCGGCCACGACAAAAATAGCCTGCTCGAATGAGCAGGCTGGCAAAGGATCGATTTCATGACCGAAGGGAGAATCGACCGATGTTGTCCACCCCTTTCACGCGAAGGAATCGGACGGAGCAGGAACGGGTAATCTGGCTTCGCCGGTCGCGCTAGCTTCGACCGGCGTTACAGTTGCGGGACAGCGCCGGTTTCTCACCGGCTTCCCCCGTCGCGCCTATCGGCGCATTTCCTGCCGCAACGCTGTGCTGATTGTTAAAGATCGCCAGGCATCGTACCCGGCGAATTGGAGTGTGTCATGGTTCGGGTGACGCGTCAATTGGGAAAAGCATATGCCCGGATTTCTATTAACAACCAGTTTTCCCCTCTCACTACGTATCGGCAAAATTGCGTAGTCCATATTCTTTCGATTTCCAGAATTGAATAGGCCAATGTGCGGATGTCTACTTCCTCCCACTAGCCTAGAGTCGTGTCAGGTGAGAGGGACTTCACCGGCTCGGGTGTTTGGATGACATTCGATATATGGATAAACGAACAGGAGAAATACAATGCCGTATATTGCTAGCCTTATTCGATCGAAGAACAAGAACCATCAGCGGGTCGCAAAGATTGAAGCGCCTCGGGTTGAATTGGGAAAGGTCAACTTTCTCTATACAGGATCTCTCGTCGAGGCTGTGAACGACTTTGCTTCGATTCCGCCGGCTCCTCGGTTTCGGCCGTTCCAGCTTGATTACCAGACGTGGCATGCTCGTCTCGAGGGATGGAATTCAGTTCAGCCGCGGAAGCCGGTCTCCAAAGTCGATATCTCGGCCAGCGATGAAAGGGTTGCCGAGGCGGCGTAAGCACAGGTACGACCTTAAGCGTGGCAATATCTGGATCAGAAATACATTTGCAGCCGGACTAACCGTCCGGCTGCTTACTTTTTCCGACCTTTGATCGGCTAGTAATGAACGCGATAGGGTTTCCACGAGCCGGCCAAGTGGGTTTCAGAAGCACCAGCTAATTTCATTTTCTCCTCAGCTAAGCCCCTTATAAGTTCCCGAGATTCACGTAAATTCCGCTTACGATGGGACAAACCTATGCTCGCCCATGGTCTGAAATCTCTATCTTTGCAAAAATAATGTCATGTTTTCTAATGGCAATCCGCAAGTAATTGGCGAGCCCCCTTTTCCTCGTATATTCTTGGGCACGTCAAAGCTCGCCTAACTTAACGCACATCTTTGGCACATGACTTGCTGTCTTCTAGCCTCGGCGGGCTGTCCGTTCGAGGGAAGGGGACAGCGAAAGGGGCAACTAGCTGCCGCCATCAAACCTGAAAATGAAATCGGGGATGCGTCGAAGAGGCCGCCCCGGCAGGGCTGATCGTATAGCTAACGTCACGTAACGTTGGAGGAGCCCACCCATCATGCGTAAAATACGCCTTCCCTTAACTCTGCTGACCGTAGTTGTGCTTTTACTCAGTGTTGCTTCGGAGCTTCGCCCAGCTGGCGTGCAAGGCGCCGAACACGTCCTGAAATTGACCGCAGCGAGCGGTTCCACCAGAAGTTCTACTCCCGCCGCAACGCCGGCAGGTTCGAACGAGGTACTCCTGGCCGCTGGCGATATTGCCTCGTGCGGTAGTAAAGGTGATGAGGCGACCGCGAAGCTCCTGGACGGACTGCAAGGCACCGTCGCCACGCTAGGCGACAACGCCTATGGCAGTGGAACAGCGAGCGAATATGCGAATTGCTATGACCCGACCTGGGGCCGACAGAAGGCTCGCACGAGACCTGCTCCCGGCAATCATGACTATAAGACGCCTGACGCGGCGGGGTATTTTGGGTATTTCGGCACGGCTGCCGGTAAGCCTGGAGCTGGCTATTACAGCTACGATCTCGGGACATGGCATGTCATCGTTTTGAATAGCAACATCTCGATGGACGTTGGATCGGCCCAGGAGACATGGCTCACAAAAGATCTCGCCGCACATCCTGCCGCCTGCACGCTCGCCTATTGGCATCACCCACGCTTCAGCTCGGGTTCTACGCATGGCAGCGACGCAATGTCACAGGCTATCTGGCAAGACCTCTACGATAACGGGGCTGAAATTGTGCTCGTTGGTCACGAGCACAATTACGAACGCTTCGCGCCAATGGATGCTAGTGGAGCGGCTGACAGCGCTACGGGAATTCGCGAGTTTGTCGTCGGCACTGGAGGAGCAAGCCACTATCCGTTCGGAACGGCACTCCCGACAAGCGAAGTCCGCAATTCAGATACCTTTGGCGTTCTTCAACTGACGCTCCATGACGGCAGCTACGACTGGAAGTTCATTCCCGTTGCCGGAAAGACGTTCACTGATTCTGGGAGTGGGAAATGTCACTGATTCCGGAGCCGAGCGCATGCGGTCGACGCGACAGATTCGTGACCTTCTCTATAATGGGATCGCAGCGCAATGACCTGCTCAGGCAAAGGAGTAGCCCGTGATCCCAACTCAGCCATTTGGACGGACCGGTCACCAAAGTACGCGAGTCATCTTCGGCGCGGCGGCGTTCAGCGGCGCGAACCAGGCTGACGCCGACCGCGCAATGGAGCTGATCATCCAGACAGGCATCAATCACATCGACACCGCCGCCGGCTATGGCGATTCCGAGCTCCGGCTCGGACCCTGGATGGAAAAGCATCGAAACGATTTCTTCCTCGCCACGAAAACCGGCGAACGGACTTACCAGGCAGCCTATGACCAGATTCGCACCTCGCTCGAACGACTACGGACCGATCATGTCGATCTCATTCAGCTTCACTACCTCGTCGATCCCACTGAGTGGGAGACGGCGATGGCTCCAGGCGGGGCGCTCGAAGCGGTGGTCAAAGCACGTGACGAAGGACTCGCCCGCTTCATCGGCGTCACAGGTCACGACGTGCCAGTCGCCGCGCAGCACAAACGCGCCCTGGAGCGATTCGATTTCGACTCGGTGCTCCTGCCATACAATTACCCAATGATGCAAAACCCGCGATATGCCGCCGATTTCGAGGCGCTGATCGCGCTCTGCCAAGAACGGAATGTAGCCGTTCAGACGATTAAGGGCATCACGGCCGCGCCGTGGGGTGACCGCACACCGACAACGACGACCTGGTATGAACCGCTCGTCGAGCAAGGTGATATCGACCTCGCCGTGCACTGGGTGCTCGGCCGTCCAGGTGTTTTCCTGAATACTGCAGCCGATCTCACGCTGCTGCCCAAGATCTTGGATGCCGCTGAACGCTATCAGACACGGCCGACCGACGAGATGATGCAGCGCCTTGTCGAAACGCGCTCAATGGAGCCGATGTTCGTCTAGCTTGCTCTTGAGATCCGTTCAGAAAAGGACGAAGGCAAGTCTCACGCGTCGACGCCGAGCGATTACTCGCTCGGCGTCGAACATTCTTAGCAGTGATGGCCAATGCTCAACTCCTGACAGCACCACCTGCGTGTTCCTGAACGTCGGCGAAAATCTGAGAACTTCTCAAGTGCGCAAATTCCGAATTCCGATTGCGACGATTTGAACTCACCTTTGATGTGTTCGTTCCTCTTGACATATCTTCCCTCTCTCCTAGACTGGTGAAATCCGGGGGGATAGCACACTGACGATTGCGGGCGTGAAGCACGACCGGTGCATCGCATGCCCTCAAGGGAGTGATGCTTGTGGAAATTCCCTCGAGAGACTGGAATTCGCGATTCCGTAAGGTCGGTCAGAACCGACTTCACGTCGCTTTCGTGCCGGTCGCATTGTTCATTGTCACGTTGCTCTCAGTCGCTGGCGTAATTACGCTCGGTGATCGTGCTGCTGACGCCAAAGGCGCGTCTGTCACCGAAGTTGATTGTGGAATTCTGCTCCCAGGAATATTGCCCGAAGGTCAGGTCGTCTCGACCAAAGGCAAGCTCGTTATTACCCCTTCGGGCAACGCGACCCTCACCTGCCGCGGAAAGCTTGATCCAGCACTCGCGCCGCGACAGGCAGTGATCATCAAAGATCAGCCCTGCGCACTTGGCGAAGGCGGTCAAGTTGGAGAATCACTGACCCGAGTCTCGCCGAACGGAAACGTGCTACTTGTTTGCCACAACAATCCCGGCAGCGAACCGTTCCCTACTCCTGGACCCGGTGACTGACACGAGCCAAGGAGAAATCAATGGCGACTTCGCAATTGTTTCGCTTCCTCGTCGCGATATGCGTCGTGTTGTTGCTCTTAGTGCCATCGCTCGCATCGAATCCGGCGATGGCAATAGGAACGTCTGATCTCTCCGTGACTTTGACCGCGCCCAAGAAGCATCTCAAGTTTGGCGAGACGATGACACTCTCCGTTTCAGTGAAGAATCTCGGTCCTGACACGGCAACCGGAGTTGAGGTCGGAGTTGGCGTCTCTGATTCATATGCGAATTTCGGCGCCCAATGTCCGGACGGCACTGGTTCAACGATTTGCCAATTGGGAACGCTCACACCAGGATCGGTGATTACCTTTCCGTACTTCGTGGGAGCATGTTGCACATGCTGCCCTGACCGCGTCGGTGTGGCTGTTGCAAATGTCACTCATGACGCGGATACGATCGACCCGATAGAAGAAAATAACTCGTCACGAGTTGAAACGAAACTGATCGGTAAGGCGCCCTTCTGAGTTCCGACCGAACCAACAGGTAGCAGACCATGGCAGCCGAAATCACGGCCATGGCCTAGGAATTGCGGCTTGGTTACTTCCGCTTCCTCGAAGCGTCGGGGGAGTCATTTGATCCTCGCTCGAGAAGTGTCGTCAAATGGCAAGGAGGGACTATGCAGATTTTGCGACCACGGTTAGTTCAACTAGGCTCCGCGGCTGCCCTCGTTCTCGGCTTGGCGACTGGCACGGCGTCAGTTTCCGCGCAAGACGCCACTCCGGTTGGTACGCCCGCCCCACCCGCTGGCTGCGAAGTCATCGCCAGCGGACTCAACAGTCCACGTCAGCTCGCCGTTGCCGATGACGGCACGATTTACGTGACGGAAGCCGGCACGGGCGGCGATGAACAGCTCCCCAGCGGCGGACCAGTGGAACAGGCGACACCGGTAACAGAGGCTGGCGGAACACCAGTTCCGGCGGGACCTGGACCGACTCGCGGGACAACCGGTCAAGTCACCGCGATCGCACCGGACGGTTCCCAATCAGTCGTGGCAACCGGTCTGCCCTCCTACAGTTTGGGTAATGGTGAGGCTGTCGGGCCGACCGGTATCGTCGTCGCGAACGGCCAGATCTATGTGGCTATTGGCGGCTCCTATGGCCTGCTTGGCATCGAACCACTGCCGAATGAAGGTTCAGTGGTGAGCATTGATCCTGCGACCGGAGCTGTTACCCAAGTTGCCGACCTTGGCGCGTACGAGATCGCGAACAATCCCGATGGCACCGATGTCAACCCGAACCTGTACGGGATGGATATCGGCGCTGACGGTCAACTCTATGTGGCTGATGCAGGTGGCAACACGGTCTACAAGGTCGACCCAACCTCCGGCCAGTTTTCACTCTTAGGCATTGTTCCTGAGCGAACTCCAGCTGGAGCGCCCGTGGAACCAACCGCGTCTCCTGTTGCCTCTCCTGAGGCCGGCGGTGGCGGCAACCTGCAGCCGGTGCCAACCGCTGTCCATGTCGGCGCTGATGGCAACGTCTATGTCGGCTTACTTGGCGCACTTGTGCCAGGTGTCGGAGCAGTGACGGTTGCCCAGGCTGACGGAACCTTCCGCGACGTTGCTGTTGCCCGAACCGCTGTGGTCGGGGTCGCTCTTGCACCAGACGGACGTCTCCTCGCCAGCGAGATTTCGTTGAACATCGCCAGCGATCCGCCTGCAGCAGGTGACGTCGTTCGCTTTGAAACCAACGGTACGGTCACTCCGATCCTCGGCGGGCTTGTCACCCCCAACGGCATCGCATTTGACGCGAACGGCAACTTGCTGGTCGTTGTTAACTCCGTGGCCATGGGGCCCGAGGCAAGCGGCCAAGTGCTCCGCTGCACGCCGGCCATCCTGAACGGCTCGTCCGCTTCAGTGACTTCCGGCGCCGGCGCGGCAAACGTTGTCGCCAAGTTCGGCGACTAGTCGAAGTCCATCGCGAGCGAGCAAAACGAGGGGCGGCAGTTGCCGCCCCTCGTGTCACCTTCCGCGACAAGTTGTAGCCTGCCTTGCCCTACAATGTTTCATGGGTTCACGTCGCGCTCGCGAAGGCCATTTGACGTCGTTTCAACGGCCCGAGAGGAGCAACTCATGGCAATAGAGCAAGGTGACCTCAGTTTGCTCAATGACCCGGTAGCTCAACGCCTTCTCAACGCTCCCGTACTGGCTCGCCTCGCGTACAACTGGCACGATGGCACGCCCCGCGTGGTTCCGATTTGGTTTCATTGGACCGGCGAAGAAGTCGTTATGGGTGGCCCGCCCGATGCTCCAAAGGTTGAAGCGCTACGCGCGCGACCAGACGTGGCCATTACGATCGACGATGTTCAATGGCCATACAAAGTGCTCCTCCTTCGCGGTCAAGCAATGGTCAAGCTCGTAAATGGAGTCACACCTGAATACAAAGAATCGGCACGTAAGCATTTCGGTGACGAGCAGGGAAGCGCCTGGGTAGACCAAGTCGGGCAGATGGTGAGTCAAATGGCACGGATCTCAGTTCGCCCCACCTGGGTCGCCATTCTCGACTTCGAAACCCGATTCCCGAGCGCGCTGGCGAGGAGAATGGGAACAGCAGGCCGCTAGAGATGTAAGGGCTCATGAAGTGAGGTTAGGTCGTTTTCGCGGTAGGAGCCAATAAGTGAGGTTCCAAGCAATATGATCCCGACTATCGAACCCATTGCCATTGTCGTTGCGATGGATTCTGAACTTGTTCATTTTTACAAACTCGCGCCGGTCGAACGTGAGGAACAGGATGGAATCTGGCGCGACTGGTTCACGACCATCAATGGTCTGCCGATCGTGATCACGAAATGCGGCATCGGCATGGTTGCGGCGGCGGCGGCTACTGAGCGCGTGATCAATCGCCACAACCCGAGTGCGGTGCTCAATTTCGGCTGCACCGGCGCGCACAGGCGCGACATCATGCCTGGCGACATCGTGATCGGCGATCGCGTCATCCATCACGGCAGGTACCACCTCCTCGCCTCAGGTGAAGAGCACTACACGGGCCTCAGCTATTTCGTCGGTGATGAAAAAGTCGAGGCAGCCGAACTGACGGCCGACCCGGCGTGGCTCACAGCGGCGACTAATGCGGCCTCAATGTATGCGCCCCTGGATTGGCCGCGGGAAGCGGGATGGCCAGCGGATGTTTCCTTCCGCTCGCCAATCATTCACACCGGCACAGTCGTTTCGGCAGATATTTGGACGCAGCAGCACGACCGTCTCGATATCCTTCATTCGCGCCACGAGTCGCTTTGCGAAGACATGGAAGCTGCCGCGATCAATCAGATCGCGGCGATGCACGGCGTACCTTTCCTGACGATCAAGGATATTTCGAACAACGAGTATTACCGCGCGACCGATATTGCCGGCGAAATGGAAGACTTTCCATTCGATGAGGCAGGGAAACGCGCGGCCGAACTAACCTTCGCGACTATTGAACAGTTCGCACGTCAGGCGTAAACCGGTGGCCGGACGACGAGGCGGCCCTGATCCGGCTCGATCGAAGGTACAAAATCGGGATGGTTCGGGACAAGCATCTCTTCGCCAGTCAGCGTCTTGATGACGAAGACGTCGTTCGTGCCAGTTTCGATGATATCGATGAGCGATCCAAGCTCATTGCCGGCCTCGTCAAATGCCGTTAATCCAACAAGCTGGTAGTAGAAGTATTCGCCCTCTTCGAGGGGGCGAACATCCTTTCCAGAGATGCGGATCCATTCGCCGCGCAATTCGTTGGCCTGTTCGGGGTTGCCAATGAATTGAACCTTCAGAAGCGCCAGGCCGCCGTGGAAGCGCACGCTTTGGACCCGGCGCCGCGTTCCCTGTTCCCCGAGGTAAATCCATTTGACTTCAGTCAGTCGCTCGGGATTGTCGGTCGTGAGTTTGACCTTCAACTCGCCCCGAAGACCGTGGGTACCGACGACGACGCCAATCGCGAGGCGAGTTTCATCTGGGGGCGTTGTCGGCTCGGGCCCCTGCGTTTCCGCGAGTGGTTTTCCTTGCTCAGGCCGAGGAGCCGGACGAGGACTACGTGGTGGCCGCTTGGCTCGGGATGTTGACGGATTCTGGGCAGCGGAATCTTGCGATCCAGTTGAACGGGGAGTTGAACGATTCGCGTTGGTGTTGGTTTCGTTATCCGTCAATGTCGAGACTGGCCCGTACGTTGTGGCGAGTGCCAGCGACCATGACGACCGTGCGCATTGCGCGTGCGATGCGTCCTTGCCGGCCGATGACTTTGCCGAGTTCTTCCTGTGGCACTCGCAGATCGAGTTGCACAGCCGAGCCCCGTTGTTCAGCGGTAACTGTCACTTGTTCGGGATCATCGACCAAATGACTAGCCATATATTGGACGAGCTCGCGAAGCGACTCCGCCGGCGCCGAATCTTCCATTGACGTCTCCAAAAACGACTTCGGGGGTGACCAAATGCCGGCCACCCCCGAGAAAGCGAAACTTCATCAGAAGTTTCAGGCAGATGCGTCACCAGGGTGACGCGGTGCGATCGCTATGCGCTCGCGGCCGGCTCAGTGGCTCGAGGATCGGGTATCAGACCCTCGCGGCGCAGGAGCGAGCGGACGGTGTCGGTTGGTTGCGCTCCATGACCAAGCCAATGCTTGGCGCGCTCTTCGTTGATTCTGATCGTTGCTGGCTCGGTGAGCGGATCGTAGAATCCGATCACTTCAATGAATCGGCCATCACGCGGGGCGCGGCTGTCGGCCGCGACGATGCGGTAGCTCGGTCGCTTCTTCGCGCCCATTCGGCGCAGGCGAAGCTTAATCACGCGTGGTTGCTCCCTCTGTCCTTCGATTCGAAGACCGTATGCGTCAATCCAAGATCGTCGCGGTGCTCCTGACGGAGTATTGAGGACCCGCGAGCGGTGTGTCGACGATCTGTCGCGAGGTAGGAAAAACCCGCCGAAGCGAAGCATCGACTCTGCCGGTTTATACCATTGTGAGAGGAAACGCGTCAATGTTAACGAGGGATAGGAGATAAGCAGCCCGAAACTCCCTCCCTACTCAACGATCGACTATGAGTGGGGGTCTGCCGTGAGTCTTGAGCGTCCGGACCAAATTGCCTCAAAGGTCGGCGCTCGCGAAACTTCCGCTTTGGAAAATGCCTGAGTAACGGTGGCCGGGTCGGTGTCAATATGGAGGACTTGTCCGAACAGAAAATGTGCAAATTTGCAATTCGGGAATTAGCCACTTTGAATGAACTACATGACAGAGTTCTACAGGAGCTAGACAAAAAAGGGTGGTATAGGGCTAGTCGTCCAAGAAGCGTATTTCAGACTTGTTGGCTGGATGGGGATCGATGTGGACAGACTTGAAGGCCTCCCACGAAGGGTAGATTCCTAGACTCGAGAACCCCGGCTTATCCTCATTGATGTCCGACCTCCAGCAGATAACCACCTGCCCATTGTGGAATATAACCCCATCAAGTACTCGCCCAGTGCCGCTAATTCCGCTCTGGTCGAAGTTCCGAATTAGGGTAAATCGACGTGGCTCTGGCATTGCGATTTGCTTCCCTATCTCACCGTCAAGATACGGTTCCAACCGCCTTGACCCTGGTTGTGGTCGTACACCGCCATTGTGGTGGCGGCACGCGAAATGCAGGCGGCGGCCGCACCAAATCGCGACTTGGCGCCGGATCAGGGTGCGGCCGCCGCGCCGGTCCTGAAGAATATCCAGATTGAATTCGCTCCGCCTGGGGCCACGGCGCTCCATGTCCCGTTAGGTCCGGCAGGATGCCCGTCCGACACCGTCCCCATCTTCGTGCAATACGTGGGCGGTCACTTTGCGACTGGCGAACCGTACTAAGTTCAGGATGTGTGGTGCTTCTAGCCAGGGGGACGGCCACGTGAGGGTGCGCACCGCGCCGGCGTGATCTGGTTGAGACCCGGCAGCTAGGGCGCACCGACCGGCCCCGGACGGCAGGAGTGGCGCGACGGCCGCGCAGTCCTACCATCGCAGCAATCCTGGCAGCAGGGAGAAGTGAGCCGTTATCGCGAACCGAGCCGAATCATGGCTCGTCCCTTCCGCTTGAGTCGCAGGGATCGAATTCTAGCGCGCTCAACAGTACATCCGTCGCAGACGTTGTCAAGAGAGCTGACGCCGTGTCTGGCTCCACAACAGCATTCAGGTCAATCTTGATTTATCGCGGACGGAGAAGCGGGCATGGAAATTCGGGGTGCGGGAGGCAGGCCCGGGGCAATTGGGCGACGTCACCTGACCATATTGTGGTTGTTGATCGAGAAGTGTAGAATCTCCAGCATCGACGACAGGAGATCGTCCCGACGGATGCTGCAGCGTTTCGCCATGGAGGGAAAGACAATGGCTATCCAATTGTCGGCCGACCAGCTCGCGACCACGATTGACGCGGTACGCGCCGAGTTGGGTCAGGCGCCAGAGGCCCCGATCCTCACCTTCACTGCCGACAGCACACTTGTCGACGGCTACCACACCGAGGCCCGCATTCGCGAGTTCGATCTGACCGTCGACGAGCCGCCCACCATCGGCGGCAGTGACACCGGACCGACACCGGTGGAGTTGGTCCTGGCGGCGCTCGGGACCTGTCAGGAGATTGTCTACGCGACCTACGCGCGAATCCTCGGCATTCCGCTGAACGGCGTAACAATTCGAACCGAGGGTCGGCTCGACCTGCGGGGTTTCTTCGGGGTGGCTGAGGTCCCAGCCGGCTTCCAGGACGTCTCGTTCGAGGTCGACATTGACAGTCCTGCCACGCCGGAGGAGGTCGCGCGATTGGTGAATGCGGTCAACGCCCACTGTCCGGTGCTCGACATTCTTCGTCAACCCGTCGTGGTCGCTGGTAACTACCGGCAGAACGGCCAACCCTTGGAGGCGGTCGTCGCCTAGCCCGGACTCGCGTTCGGACTCACCAAGAAAGGCCTGGCCGGGCAGACGTTCCGGCCTCGTTTCCGCGCCCGCTACGCCGAGCGGTCCTGTCTGCCCGATGGTCACCTGACGCATATGCCAACGACAGGGCGGGCATAGAAATGCACCGAGCGTTATAGCCCGCCAACGAGCGGAAGGGCTATGTCGCGCCTCGGCCTTTCATGCCCGCCCCACGTTGTGGCGCTCGCTGATGAGATTGCGCCGGTCTGGATGCCTGGAGCCGTCGACGAATCGCCCCGGTCCCAGACTTCGTCACTCTTCCGTCGCGCTCTCCCCCTCGTGGAAAACGGTGCGCGGAACGGTCAAGTCGTCGCCCAAGACACCGCGACTGCGCGCCGAGAAGCCCGAGATGGCCGCCCGAATGTCGCCGTCGACGTAAAAGGCGCGCTTGAACGCCTGGTTGAAGCTTGCCTCGACCGCCGGCACGGTCGCGATCGACGGCAGCTGGCGCGTGATGGGAATGTTGTCGAGGAACGCTCGGCCATTCTGCGGCGACATGCCAATCGTCTCCCACCCGAGCGCATCGGCCAGAGACGTCCCCTTTAAGAAGGCGTCGGACTCGGCCACCGAGCGTAACGACGGCACAGTTCGTCCGGTCTCGGCAAGGATCGTCTGGCCCGCTGGACCGGACGCGAACTCGATGAAGGCCCACGCCGCGTTCTTATCCTGCGCGCCGGCGCACAGGCAGAAGGCGTCGCTGTGGAGGACGTTGGCCGGTACCGCGCCGAGCGGCAGCGGCGCGACGTCCCAGTTCAGACCATCTATTTCACGCAGCGTCGGCACGATCCGCCGGCTATGGATGAGCATGGCGGCGTGGCCGGTGCCGAACCGCACGAGGTCGGGCACCTCCCGTGCCTCGTCCGCGGTTGGCGTCACCCTAAGTCCTGCCCGACCGAGCGAGGCGAACCACGCCAGTCCCCGTTGGGCGGCTGGACTATCGAGCACGAGGTTGGTGGGGCGGTTGGGGTCGTCGACGAGTTCGCCGCCAGCGCCCCAAACGAAGGCAGCAAATCGCGAGATGGACGGCTCGACCGCGAGTCCATAAACGCCGATCAGACCGTCGCCGTCGCGGTCGACCGTCAACTGCGCCGCGATCCCGGCGAAATCGACCCAGGTCCAGTCGTTCGCCGGGAAGGGAACGCCAAACTCCGTGAACAGATCTCGGTTGTAGTAGACCACCAGACTCGATGCGTTCTGCGGAATCCCGGCCAGACCATCGTCGGGGAATCCATCGTACCGGAATGCGTTAAGCGCGTTCGAGTAGAAGTCCTCGGCATGGAGAACCGTGCTCGCCTGCAGGTAAGGTCCGATCGGTTCGATATGACCGAGCGAGGCGAATGCCCGCATGCGCTGGTAGCTGAGCATGAAAACATCGGGCGCGTTGTTGCCGGTGAAAGCCGTGTCCAGCCACGGCTGGTACGGGTTGCCCGCTCCCTGCCCGTTCGCGAGGGAGGGATCGCCCGAGGCCATCCCGATCGGCTCGATGGTGATCTCCGGATGGATTTGTTCGAACGCAGCGATCAGCCGCTGGTACGCTTTCAGCTCGGCTTCGGTCCCGAAGAAGGCGAAACGGATGGTAGTGGTGACCTGCGCGGGCGCGCGCCGCCCACGCCCGAGTGCGATCAAGGCGGCGGTCGCGCCCAGCACCGCACGGCGGCCGGTGCGGATCGTCGTCAATGGCGAGTTCATGATCGGTTCTCCCGAGGGATGAGTGTCAAGGCGAGGCCCTTGGGCGGTTCGATAAGTAGAGGGACGATGTTGCTGGCGCTCTTATTGCAGCGGCGTCGTCCGACGCGCTGGCCAATAGGCGACGATGGCGAGCGTCACTCCCATAGCGATGAACACCTCGGCTAGGTCGATAAAGACAAAGAACCATTCCTCGCCGGCTATGAGCGTGGCCACCACCCCTGAGAGGACGCCGAACGCGCCGCCGTAGGCGAACTGGCGCCGTCGCGTCTCAACGAAACGCGGCACGAGCAGGGCGATCACAACCCCAGCTACGAGGGGGAAGACTTCGTACATGACATGCCTCCGAATCCTACGAGCAATGCCGTTTGGCGGAACTGTTTCGCGAAATATAGCGCCGAACGTCTGACCTGTCGCATCGGCCAGGCCGGGGAACCGCATCTGCTTAAGGGTTGGCAGCGCTCCCCCGAGACTCAAGAACGCCGTGAGTGACCGGCCGGCTGGGGCGGTCAGTAAGCGAGGAAGTTTCTGAGGCGCTAATCTCCTATCCCGTCAACGACCGGGAACAATGATGAGGCGCCCATGAACGCCAGTCTTGGCTACTAACCTGCCGGGCTTTGTCCGGCACTGATTTTTCAAGACAATGAGGATGTTCCGGCCGATTGGCTGTTCGACTCCGGGGAAACTCTTGGGGAACGGTCGCGCGACCGCTCCCCAATTCTCAGGCGGCTCTACTTCTACATAACGTTGAAAGGATCTCCTGAGGGCAACTCGAATGGCTTCGCGGCCAGCGCTTCATCGTGCGACTACGTGTCGGCTGGTTGGTAGGTCAGCGAGAGGACGCCGGTGCTGAAGATTTTCGAATCGGCGAGCTTGAGGCCCTTTTGCGGAGTACCTTCCGGAAAGAGACGCTTGCCACTGCCGACGACGATCGGGTGCACCAGGAGCGTGAGCTCGTCGAGAAGGTTGTTCTCCAATAGCGACCGCACGAGCGTGCCGCTGCCGGTGATTCCGATGTCCTTGCCCGGTTGCTGCTTCAGTTTGGTGATCTCCTCGACGACGTTGCCCTTGATCAGCGACGAATTCTGCCAGTCGTCAACCGAATCCAAGGTGGTGGAAACGACGATTTTGGGTGTGTTGTTCATGTAGTCGGCAGGCGGCACATCGCTGGATTGGTGCGGCCAGTAGCTTGCGAATTCTTGATAGGTCACCCGGCCGAGAAGCATGGTGTCCGCTTCCGCCATCTTAGATCCTACGGCTTCGCCCATTTCGTCATTGAAGTAGGGAAAGTGCCACTTATCCGGAGATTCAAAAACACCATCAAGTGAAATAAACAGTCCTGCAACAATCTTTCGCATCGTGAACTCCTTGCGTTGCATGTTCCTCAAACGGACAACAATCCGTTTAATAAGAGCGTCGAATAACGAGACGCGGAATCGACAGGCTAGTTAGTCAGTCGAACATCGGTCGACACACCTCTCAGCGCGCCACCACACCGCCATTCCGAACCCCATCCATCGTCATTCTGAGACGTTATGTCTCCGCGGCAGGAAACCGCGTCCTGATTTTTTCACAGCAGCGCAGTCTAGGAATGTGCCTCTCATGATAGTCTGACTTCATGCGCATCAGACGTTCAGCTCGAGCCCTCCTCCTCGACGCGGAAAATCGCGTGCTCCTCTTCAAGATCGATGACCCGACCGTCTTTCTCCCTTCGGCCCGATTCTCGACCGGTATCGCCTGGATCACCCCAGGTGGTGGGGTCGAAGATGGAGAAAGCTACGAAGACGCCGTCCGGCGCGAATTGTGGGAAGAGACCGGCATCTCAGATGTTGAGCCCGGCCCATTGGTCGCTATTTGCGAACCGATTTTCGAATGGGCCGGAGAGAAGGTTCAGGCGCACGACTGCTACTTTCTGCTCCGTATGACCACTGCCGCCGTCACGCTCGATAACATGACCAAGCTGGAGCGCGATGTCTATCTCGAACATCGATGGTGGAGCTTAAGCGACCTTTACGCCACTAACGAACGAATTGTTCCTGAAGATCTCAGAAAGCTCATTGCGCGCATCATCGCAGGGGAGACTCCTGAAGCGCCAGTGATCATGGAAGCATGGCGTTGGGAAAAGGAACGGCGGCCGGGTTGACCCCGACCGCCGATTCGAATTGCTGCGCTTGAACGTTGGCGTCTACTGCGCGGGGATCGGTGATTTCTTGCGAGAGTTGGAGCTATCGATTGCCGTCGCGGTGCAGGCTGCCAAGATCGCGTTCGTCAATTGGCGAGGTAAACCGAGCGACGAAGCCCGAGCAGTGATTTGGCGTGGTCCATAACGCCCCACGAGGGCCTCGGCGATCACGCGGCTAGGACGCGGCGCAGCCTCTTCCATCGGGGTCAGTGCGGACATCCGTCTCATGATTCCTTTCACGTAGGGACTTGGCGTATGCGGTGCGGCCAAGTCGCGAAATCGCCTCCCATCAGGCGAAACATCCGCCAAATATCGTACCCCTGTTAACGCCATAAAGCAACCTCAATCAGCCACTGAAATTCGGCCGATAACGGCATGCGATACCTAATTTCGCCTATATATCCGCCAATTCAATGGTGCTAATACTACGAACCGGGAGGGAGGGTTGGATCACTGTGCACTATGAAACAATCTTCACACGAGGCCAGGAAAAGGGTGCGCTCGGAGGTGATTGTAGTTTGGATCACAACCGCCTTAGAATTCGCTGAAACTGACACCCTCCGGATCAACTTCGGCCAGCGTCATCAATTCTTCAGCGGTTGGTGAAGGAGTGACCAGCGTCGACTCATCTGCGTCGATTGCGAACCCGGTCGCGGCGATAAGTTGATCTGGCGTTACACCCGGGTGGATGCTCTCGACAGCGAGCTTTCCGTTTCGCCGGCGAAAGACGCACATCGGCGTAACGACACGGTCGACATTCCCTTGGGCAGTGATGAAATCGAGTTTCGGTACGAAGACGCGCCGATCGTGACGCGTTCGCCAGAGAATTGTTCGCCGAGCGGACGGCATCAACGCCGCGCTTCCCGCCCCTCCAGGCAGCCTGACCTTGGGATGGTTGAAATCGCCAATCACGCTCATGTTGATCCGGCCGCGGGAATCGATCTGGACACCACTCAAAAATGCCGTGTCGAGCCGTCCCCGCGCGGCCAAATCGAAAAGATCGGTCAGCGTCACCATTGATCTCGTACCCTGCAACAGGCGAGGATCAACGGTGGAAATCGGCAGCGACTCGGGGGATGGATCTGTCGATCCAGTGATGTTGAGATAGATCAGGTTCGGGGCGTGCAGGCGCTGCGCCATGAGCACCGCCACCATCGGCAGCGGCGACGCGACGCCATGAAAGACCGTTTCTCCATCGCGCAGCGAGCGAGCGAGCGAAACCGCCATGATGTCCCGCGCCCGCGCGGTTTCCGGCGAGATCGTCGTCATGCCGCCTTCGACGCGCGATTAAGGATGTGGCTTTCAACGAAGTGCTGGAAAGTCGCCTCATCCTTGCTCGCCGCGATGTATTTGGTGAGGTACTTGGTGTCGATGTCGTAGTAACCAACGCAGCTCCCCGGCCAGGCGCCCCGAGGCGCATCGACAACGGCATCGACCATGAATGCGGGAATCGAAACGACGTCAGGATCAGATTCAAACTCGTGGCCGTCGACAATCCGCTCGGCCGTCAAAATGACCGATCGCGCCGCTTTCGCCATCAAAACGTCCTCAAAGTGGGTGCCGCGAATTCGCGCGTTCCCATGCTTATCTGTTTCTTGCACGTGAATGATGGCGACATCAGGAGCTAGTGATGGAATGGCGACGACACTTTTGCCTGTATAGGGATCTTCGACGGTTCGGAAATCTCGAGCGGCCAACAAATCAGAACCAGTCATTCCCGCGATCGGCATGAATGGAACGCCCTGGATCGCGGCGCGCAGTCCAGCGATGACGCTGTAGCATGCGTGCTCGTTGACCGTGACATTGCCCCGCTCAACCGCCCGGCGATAGTTCGGAGCCATGCCGAAGAGACTCTCGAATCCCACGAAACCGGCCGAAACGCGGGAGACACAGCCGGTTCCAGCGAGAAGATCGATGTCATATGCGCCCGCGGTCTTAACGACTTCGAGATCGCGCTTGCCCTGTCGAACAATCTCGTGCACAGCCGCGACGGGAGCGCGATGAAACGTGTTTCCCCCCAGCGCGAGCGTCGCGCCATTCGGAATCGACTTGATGACATCCTCGAGGGCAGACAATTTGTCATTCATCATCGTTTCCTTTGTGTTTCCGCCGTTTTGCAGATGCAGTCCTCATGAACCAGCGATCTGGCGCGCTCAAGCAAAAGGGTGAAATCGTGCCCTGCCCGGCGAGCGTCCTTCGCTATCATACTTTTCACGGGAAGAATCGTCCGAGGGATAGACGCTCCAAAGACGCGGAGCGCACACTTGAAGGCAATTTGGAAATGACGTCGCGCTCCGGAGTTCGTAATGTATCCAACTGAGGTCTACCGTTCGTATTTGACCCCATTTCGTTTCCTCCAGCGAAGTGCCAGCATCTTTCGGACCAAGCCCGCGATCGTCTATGGCGATCGATCGTGGACGTACCCT
This sequence comes from uncultured Chloroflexia bacterium, assembly GCA_963737985.1. GTDB lineage: Bacteria > Chloroflexota > Chloroflexia > Thermomicrobiales > UBA6265 > CAVTUU01. The sequence continues at coordinate 906,365 of CAVTUU010000009.1, forward strand.
GAAATGGAAGCGCGGGTTCATCGTCTGGCATCCGCGTTGCGCGGGTCGGGAATCGAGAAAGGCGATCGAGTCGCCGCTCTCCTGCCAAACATTCCACAAATGCTGGAAGCTCATTTTGGTGTGCCACTCGCGAGCGGAATTTTGGTTGCCATCAACACCCGTCTATCTTCAGATGAAATCGCCTACATCCTCAACCATTCCGGCGCGAAGACACTGATTGTCGATACCGAGCTCGCCGAGCTTGTCGCCCCAGTCAGCGATCAACTCGAAACGGTCGAATTGATCATTACGGTGGATGATCTCGCCATCGGATCTCCGGTCGAAGGGATCGATTACGAGCAGTTCTTGAACAGCGGTAGTCCAGAACCGCTCGATTGGCCGATCAAAGACGAAGAGGACGTCATCACTATCGATTACACCAGCGGAACAACTGGCCGGCCAAAGGGGGTGATGTATACCCACCGTGGAGCGTATCTCAATTCGCTAGGCGAGCTCCTCGAAACGAAGATGACCTCTGACAGTGTCTATCTTTGGACCCTGCCGATGTTTCATTGCAATGGTTGGTGCTATCCATGGGCGGTAACCGCCATTGGCGCGACGCACCTGTGCCTGCGCAAGTTCGACGCTGGCATGGCCTGGGATCTCATCCGGAACGGGGGCGCAACGCATTTCTGTGGAGCTCCAACCGTGCTCATTGCACTGGCGAACCACCCGGACGCCCAGTCAGGCCCGTTACCGCGCAAACTCATTGTCAGCACCGCGGCCGCGCCTCCTTCGCCTCAAATCATCGCTCAGATGGAAGAACTCGGCGCCGAAATCATCCACGTCTACGGACTGACGGAGGTCTACGGCCCATACACGGTCTGCGAGTGGCAACCACATTGGAATGACCTCCCGGTCGAGGAACGAAGTCGGCTGAAAGCACGGCAGGGCGTAGGCTATCTCGTCGCCGATGACGCACGTGTAGTCGACGGCGATATGAACGACGTTCCTGCCGACGGTGCAACCCTTGGCGAAGTGATCATGCGCGGCAACAACACGATGAAGGGGTATTACAAGGATCCTGAAGGGACCACGAAGGCATTTAGGGGTGGATGGTTCCACTCCGGCGATCTTGCCGTCATGCACGCCGACGGGTACATCGAGTTACGCGACCGGCAGAAGGACATCATCATCAGCGGCGGGGAAAACATTTCAACGATTGAAGTCGAGCAGGCTATTTACTCTCATCCGGCAGTGCTCGAGGTCGCGGTTGTCGCGGTGCCACACGACTACTGGGGTGAGGTTCCGAAGGCGTTCGTCGCCCTCCGGCCCGGAAAAACAGCGACCGAAGAAGAGATCATCGATCATTGCCGAACACGCCTCGCCCACTTCAAAGTCCCGAAAGTAGTCGAATTCGGAGACCTCCCAAAAACGTCTACTGGCAAGGTCCAGAAGTTTGTCCTCCGCGAGCGCGAGTGGGCGGGTCATGACAAACGGATTCATTGAAGTGGGCTGGGAGCTGGCGGTCATTTGAAACCTTTTCAATTCCAAACATGTCCGCCAGTTTGCGCCATGCGTATGAACCGTCTAGGATGGACACTGAAGCCGCTGCATGCAGCCCGTTCGAGACGTTGCGTGACGCTCCAACCAGGTGAAATGAACCCGTGCGTTATCTCCGCTCTATTTCAATTCTGATGGTTGTGGCCGGACTCGCGATGATCGTTGTCTCTGAAATTGCTGGCTTCAGAGCGATGTGGACTGTCGCAGGAATGTTGCTCTTGGTGGCGGGCCTCGTCAAAGTCGCGATGGTTTACATCTGGCAGAATATGGCCGGCATAGGCTCGACTCCCGCTCCCCGCGACGATACGTAGGGCATTCTCAAACTCGTCGCTCTGTTGCGGCAGCTTAGCGGTATCGCAGAGTATCTGAGACTGCGAGGACTACTATGAAGCAAGCGCCCGATGACGATCGAATGGCTCGCGCCCGGCAAGCTAGGCAAGTAATTTCCGGTAGCGACATCCGCCCCCCGGCCTACTCGTCGACGAGCTATCTTGCCGATGACGGATGGCTCACCCCTCCGCAGAAAACCTATCTCATTGCGTGCGCAGTCTTGCTCGTGATCGCTTTAGCGGTCATGTTCTTGTTTAGTTTTGGCGCCGCGAGCGTTATTTTCTTCTTGCTCTCTGTTGTGCTCCTCGCTGGTTGGCTCATCTTTTGATGGAAATCGCCAGCGAAGTAAGTGTCGGCGCCGAATCGACCGACTGGGCATCGATCGCCTCCGAAGAAGTCTTTCCCGGCATCACGCGCCAGGTCGTTCATGGCGAGCGCCAGACCATGGTCCGCTACGTGTATGCGCCAGGTTCTGTCTTCCCAATGCACGAACATCCTGAAGAACAGATCACTGTCGTAGTGAGCGGGAGGATTGCTTTTACGGTCGACGGGCAAGAGAAAATGCTCGGACCCGGGAGTGTGGCCGTCATACCCGCGAACGTGCCCCACGGAGCGCGCGTTTTTGGGAACGAAACTGTCGAAACATTCAATGCGCTGAGTCCACGGCGAACTTCGAATCCGTTTGCAGCTGCGAATGAGGTCGGCCAATGAGTGAGGGCGAAGGCACGCCCCCGAGGTTGCGAGTCGTCAAACGCGAAGTCCCAAAAGGGAACGGAAGTTCTGAGACGATTCCACGCATCGGGCCTCCAACCGGACAATTTGCGCCCGGAGCTTTTCGCAACATGTTCGACCTGACTGGTCAAACCGCGCTCGTCGTGGGCGGTGGCGGTGGAATCGGCAGCGCTATTGGCTCGGCGCTGGCCGACTTCGGCGCACGCGTCGCAATCGCCGATCTCAACATCGATGCGGCAAAACGATCTGCCCAAGCCTGCGCGCGACCGAAAATCGAGGGCTCACTGGCAGTCGGCATCGATGTCGCCAACCCAGCTAACGTATCAACGGTGATTTCCGCGCTCGAGCAACAACTCGGCAAGATCGACATCCTCGTCAATTCGGCCGGGATCAATATCCGGCGACCTGCCATTGAGTACACCGCCGAAGAGTGGTTGCGAATTATCAACATCAATCTCTCAGGCGTGTTTTATGTCACCCAGGCAGTTGCGAAAGGAATGCTATCCCGTAAATATGGCCGCATACTGACGCTCGGTTCTGTATCTAGCCTGCTCGGTCATCCCTATCATGCGCCGTATGCCGCATCCAAAGGCGGTATTGCGATCATGATCAAAGCGCTGGCAACGGAGTGGGCAACGTCGGGGGTGACAGTCAATGCGATTGGACCGGCGTATACGGAAACTCCGTTGATCAGCGAATTGACCGCTGATCGGATCGCGAATGACGAATTGATTGCGTCGATCCCGATGGGACGACTTGGTAAAGTAGAAGATATTGTTGGGGCGGCTGTATTTTTGTGCTCGGAATCGTCCCGGTTCATTACTGGTCAGACACTCTTTATTGATGGTGGTCGTACGGCCGACTAATTGAATGATGTGATTTTGTTGAATTACGCGGGGAAATACTTTGGATGCGCTCGATTCCTCCCCTGGCGTTGATGGTTCACGTCTCCGCATCGAAATACGCGCTGTTGCTTTATCGCGCTGGCATGTCCGCCTTCGACTTGGCGACGACATTGCTGAATTCGAAACCCCGCCCCAGCGATCACGCAACTAGGCGCTGAAACACCTTCGCTCACCAGTGTGCGTGAGACAGGGATCCATCTCTATTCCGCGATCTTTGCCGAGAACGCCGAACAACTGGTTGAGTTGGCGCGATTCCGGGCTGGCAACGAACCGGTCACACTCGAAATCGAGCCAACCGAAGAGTTCGTTGATCTGCCGTGGGAGTGGCTTGTCGATCCCGCATCCCACCGGTTTCTTGCCCTCTCCGATCGACTCTCGCTCGTGCGATGGCGATCAGCCGGCGAGTCACTTGACCCCCCACAGCAGAGTGCCAGGGAAGTCACGGAACAAATCCCGACTACCCAATTTGAACTCGCGCGCAGTGAACAGGTTCTTGCCGATAGACTGGCATTCTATGCAACGGTGACGGGTGATCCACAAATGGCAGCTGAGCGTGCAGCCCAGCGATCGGAGCTAACTTCAGCCGCAGCGCGAGGACAACTACCACTCGTCTCACCATCGTCAGTTGCTTTTTCCTAGGGAGTGATTAAGGACTCTCCAAGTCCTTCGATGCTGCAGCGTGCTTATTCCCAGGAGACGATAAGTTCACTGAGTGGGCGGCGTTCGCGGCGAACTGGGTCCTTGGCCGCGTGGCCAATCGGAATCAGCGCGTGCGGAGTTAACGCCTGATCCAGACCGAGCGCATCGCGAACGACTTCCGGGCAAAAGAGCGGCGCGCACATCCACCCCGCGTCGAGTCCCGCGGCGTAGATGTGGAGGAGTAGATTCTGCACCGCGGCGCCGAAGCTTTGTATCGCCATTGTGCGCTCCGCGACTTGCCGCTCTGGATCGGGATAAACCTCTAAATCCTCGAGATAAAGGCACGGGATAATGAGCAATGGCGCCGTTTCCAGACGCTCGCGACTTTTCGCAAGTCGAATTTGGACGATCGCCTCGTCCTGACCGTCCATCTCGAGTTGCTCTTGCCAGGTTGCGGCCATCGCATCGGCGAGCACATTTCGACGCTCCTGGGACTCAACAACCGCGAATCTCCACGGCTGACTGCCATGCGGAGAAGGCGCCCACCCCGCCGCGGCGATCGCCTGTTCAACGATCCGCCGATCGACCGGCGTCGATTGAAACGCTCTGACTGAACGCCGTCCTTGCATGAGCAATGTCAAATCGGTTGGGCGAAGTGATTGCTCGATCGGCTCTCCTTGCGCTCGCCACGAGGAAGCGGTTAGTTGATCGATTCGTATGATCGGCGCCTGATCGATCGCCATGCGCGCGTACTGCGGGTATTTCGCCCGTAGCGCGGCAACTGACTCGGTGTGACCATCCGCCTCCGGATCAATCAACGTTGCATCACCGTGGACCTGAACGAAAGCCAGCGCCGTCCAGTCTTCGTTGTAGTCATCAACAACAAGCGATACATGTGGACTTGCGCGAATGTTTTTCACTCTCGCCAAGCGATCAAGCGCTACTGACTTCGGTTTTTCGTCGAGCGCGGAGACTATTGCGAGTTCATTTTCACGTTCGACAACTGAGTAGCAGATGGGCGTCACCGACGGACGCCCATCTGCAGAAACGGTGGTCAAGCGCGCGACTCGGCGTTCTTGCACGAACGCGCGCTCCCATTCAACGAGTTTTCTCATCGTTACTTGATCCCACGCCCTAGCGATCTCATTGCTTCTTGGTGGGGATGATGTAGTCATCTGGGCGCTGCGTCCACTCCGGCACGCCCTTTGCCGTGCCATAGAGCGCGGTCAGGTCGTACAAATAGATCGCCGCTGGATCTTGTTGCAGCACCCCGGCGAGTTGTTGATAGGTTTGCGCTCGTTTCGCCGGATCTGGCTCGATCGCCGCGGCGTCGATCAGTGACTGAGCCGTATTGCTGTTATACCGCGAAAGAAATCCCTGGTTGGAAACAACTAGACTCAGCAGTGTGTAGGGATCGAAAAGCGGACGCCAAGTCACAAATCGAAGCGGCGCCGCATTTGTGTCTTTCCAAGTCTGGTTGAATGCCGCCGTGTCGCGTGGTTGCGTTTCAACCTTGATTCCGACCTCGCCGAGCTGACCGGCAAGCGCGGCGATCACGTCGCTGTTTTCGCTGGTCGTGTACTCCAGCTGCGTCGAGAATCCGTCTTCGAATCCCGCCTCTTTCAACAGCGCCTTGGCCTTATCAGGGTCGTGGGCAAAGGGCGCCAAATTGGGATCGAAACCAAGACCGCCCTCAACGAACAGACTCGCCAACCGGCTGCCCTTTCCGAAAAGAAGCGCCTGGATGATGGCGTCCACATCAACCGCATAGTTCAACGCTTGGCGCACACGGACGTCACTGAACGGCTCGACGTCGGTTGCTATCCGAACGAACGACGCCCCGGAGACAGGCTGCGTTGTCAGCGTCGCGCCGCCGTCCTCAACGGGTTGCGCTTGATCGGGGATAGTTCGAACGATTCCAGCTGAACCGGAAAGGAGATCGGCGACTCGCGTGCTCGCCTCAGGCACAAAGCGGAAAGTCACCTTCTTCGCGATTGGCTGCCCTTTCGGACTCGCCGCGAAGTAATTCGGATTCGCGGCTAGTGTCAGGTGATCCCCTTGCACATACTCAACAAACGAATAGGGTCCAGTGCCGACCGGCTTCGCGGCAAAATCGTTTGATGCCGCGTATTCGGGCGGCAGAAGCGTGAGCCAAGCCGCCATCAGCGACGGCAGCCACGGAGCGGGCGCTGAAAGGTGCAACCTTGCCGTAAGCTCATCAACTTCCTCGACTTGCTCGATAACCGCGAAGTTGCCTCCGACCTGCGAGGCGGTTTTTTCGTCGGTGATGTGAGCGACCGCAAATGAAATCGCCTTCGAGGTCAGCGGCTCGCCATTTTGAAAGGTTAGGCCCGGCTGCAGTTCGATCTCCCAGGTTTTGGGATCAGTTTGCGTTAACGCTTTCGCCAGGAGAAGCTCGATTTCTCCTGCGGGCGTGTATTGCAACAACGAGTCATAGACCGAGTGGATGATGGACCATCCATCGGCGTCATAAACCAGCGCTGGATCGAGGCTCGGCAATTCCGATCCCAGATCGATCACCAATTCGTCAACCTGACTGACTTCCGCCTGCGCGTAGACGTTGCCAATGGACCTGTGGGTAGCGAGCGAGAAACCCGCTGCTCCCGCGAGACCAATGAACGACCTGCGTGTGAGCCTATTTCTGCCAATTTCCCGTAGAACCAATCGACCAGAGTCAACTCGATTCACGTTCCTCTTCTCCTTCTTTGCGACGCCCATCGCTGAGAAAACAATCAACGCGTTAAAGCCGAGCCAAACTCCTCCGGGATCTCGTGACCGGATCGAGCCGGTCCCGCAACCAGTCCCCTAAGAGATTGAATCCAAGAACCGTCAGCACGATCGCGAACCCCGGGATAGTGGATACCCACCAGGAGGTCATCAGTGTTTGCCGTCCGTCCGCCACCATTCCTCCCCACGTGATGCGACTCGATGGGACCCCAAGCCCCAGGTAGCTGAGCGCTGCTTCGTAGAGGATCATTGCGGCAATTTGCTGGCTGGCAACGACGATGATTGGTCCAGCGACATTTGGAAGCAGGTGCCGCCAAACCAACCGACCGGGCCCAACGCCAATTGCGCGCGCTGCCTCGATGAAAGGAGCGTTGCGAATGATCGAGTCTGCAACCGCACGATTCGTGTGTACGCGACCCAACCGGTAATCGCGAGTACAAAGATCACGTTCGTGAGACTGTTTCCGAGAACAGCGACGACGGCGATGCCGACGACCACAAACGGGATCGCCAATTGGACATCCACCAAGAAGTTCACTGTCGCGTCGGCGAGTCCGCCCGCGTAACCTGCGATGAGTCCGAGCGAGCACGCCGATCGCGCCAGCCACAAGCGTCGCGACCACTCCGACGAGCAGTGAAATTCGCGCGCCGGCAACAACCCGCGCCAGCAAGTCGCGTCCAAGCCCGTCAGTTCCTAATAAATGGCTGGTCGAGCCTCCGAAGAAGATCGGGGGAGTCAGCCGGCTGAGTAGATCTTGCTTCTCAGGATCAGTCGAAACGATCAGCGGTCCGATAAGTGCTGCCAAAATGAGCAGCGCCACAACGCCGACACCAATCACTCCCGCGGGGGACCAGGCAGGTTTCCGCGGTTGCGGTTGGCGAGATGGCACATCGTAAGAAACGGGCTGTTTCGCCACTAGTCGCTGATGATGGGCTTGATCCACCATCACCTGGCCCTCCCTACTTGTTGGCCAGAACGCACTCGCGGATCAATCGTCATGGCGATTGCATCAGTCGCGAAGTTCGCCAGGACGATGAGGGCGGCCAGCACCACAACGAAAGCTTCGACGACGGGAATATCGCGATCGTTGACCGCCTGAAGGGCAAGCCTGCCGACGCCGGGATAGGCGAAGACCGACTCGATGATCACAGCGCCACCAAGGAGGAAATTAATCTGTAGCCCCGCGTAGGCCAGAACGGGCAGCGCCGCATTCCGCATGGCATGCCCCAGCACAACCGCAGTATTCGCCAGTCCCTTGCCTCGGGCGGTTCGGATGAAGTCCTGACCCATCGTTTCGATCAAAGAGGCGCGAAGCAAGCGGGCGATGGTCGCCGCCGGAAATGCCGCCAGCGCCACCGCCGGAAGAACGAGCGATTTGACGCCGCTACCGCCGGAAGAGGGCAACCATTGCCAGCGCACCGCGAAGAGCATGATCAAGACGGTGCCCAGCCAGAACGCGGGAATCGCCTGCCCAAGCAATGCGAATCCGGTTACCGCTGAATCGCCCCATCCGCCTGGCCTGGTTCCCGCCACAATCCCGAGCGGAATCCCGAAAAGGAGCGCAAGCACGATTGCCGCTCCGGTGAGCTTCAAGGTTGCCGGGAGTTGGGAGAGGACCGCGGCCATCGCCGGTTCTCGCCTGCGCCACGATTCGCCAAAATCACCCTGCGCTGCGCCTTGCAAGAACTTTCCATACTGCACGATCACTGGACGATCGAGCGCAAAGCGATGGCGAATAACCGCCTGTTGCTCTGGCGTCGCGCCGGGCGGAATCAACCCCGATAAGGGATCGCCGGCGAGAAAGATCAGGCCAAACACCAAGCTCGTCGCCGCGAAAAACACGGCGAAGGCATAGACGAATCGTTTGGCCAAAAAGACGACCATGCGTCAGGACCTCTAAGGCAGGCACAGCAAAAACCCGGGGGCGAATGCCCTCGGGTGGTTCAGCGTTTTAGGAAAAAGGGAACGCAACGCGAGACAGGCCATGGCCTGTCTGACACTGCGCCTTCTCCCATCCGGACTCTACCGTCGGCCCCGGAATTTCACCGGATCGTGCTCGTGGACTCGCCACTCGCTCGCGGGCTATACCGCCGGTCGGGACTTGGCCGTCATAACTCGCGGCCTCACCCAAACCCCGAAGGCTGTGCTTTCCAAAGGATAGCAAGACACGCCACTGATGGCAATCCTGAGCACACGAGAGCGGACGAACTGTCGCGCGTGACCGGCTGATTAGGCGTAACCGGTGAGCACTAGGGCGGGTGAATCGCGCTCAACCTCACGTAACGCAGCCTTGCCATCGCCCACGCACCGAGCCTAATAGTCTTCTTCCTCCAACAGATCAACAAGCAGCTCAGTCGCACCGCGGACATCGTCGACGACGAGAACGGATCGTTCCGTCGGTCCTTCTTATCCGAAGGCAGACGTCCCGCTGCAGGTGTGTTACCTCGATGGCGGATTCGTGAAATGGCTGTCTTCGTTCGCCGATGCCGGTCTAATCGCGCGGCGAGAACGTCTTGAAGCTGCCGTGGTGCGACCGAGCTTGGTCGTTGAGTCCGACCGCTTCATTGCGGCCATTTTGATAACTCAGGAAACGTGAGGATGATCGTCGATTCGCCGTGCGTGGTTCTCCTATTCGTTGATGGCTGTTTTTTGGTGTCAATGGATTCGTCACATAAACTGTCCGTACAATTGACTGTCTACATAATCCGCCTATACTCGGGGTGCCCGGGCTTAGAGTTCCTTTTTGCGAAGTGACCAGGCAGATACGTCTTGTGGTAGCGTCGAGTCCAATGGCGGCTGACTTCAGTGCGCTCCGCGATTAGGGATCAACTAGGTAGAGTCCCTCGAAGTTGTCAGATCCCTACTCCGAAACATCGCGGAGTGGGCTCGATTAGATGCTGCATGAGCATAGAGAAAAGGGGAGTCATCCAATGGCCGATACTTTGACCACAGCTGAACAACTGAAGCCGACTAATCCTGAGTTGCAACAGGCGACAATAAAGGCGCTCGACAAACGGGTCTCAGCGGATGACGTGCGGGCCTTTCTGGACAAGGCCGCGGGCGCGGGGCGCCTGATCCGGTGGGCGCAACCATCACCCTAAATATTGCGGTCTGGGGCAAGCTCGATGTCGAGCCCGATAACCTGCCTTGGAAATACGACAACACAGTCTGGGGCGGTCCGGCGTATTTTGGCTCCGGCGTGGGTTTCATGTATACCGCCTATGATTCGTGGGATGCGTTTTTCCAGAACGTGACAGCCTGCCATGTGCAGGGGATCGATGTAGGCGGCGGCATATTGCAGGTCAACTGGTTCATCAGTAACGGGACACCGGTTGGCCAATTCAATGGCGCGGCTGGAGGGGTCGGTCTGGTCGAGGGCGGTGGCTCCGGCGGGTGGACGCGTAAGTAGCCCGAGCCAGGACGTAAGAGCGCTCCGTCAGACAATAGAACCAGCATTCCCTGGGTGATTAGCCATCACCTACTTCGCACTAGCCGCCTCACTTGCGCCACGGGGCTCGTCTGCCTGAACGACGAAGGGTCCCGTCGAGCGGCTGCCCATGATCGCCATGGGCAGTCGCCCTGCTTCTTCAGTTTGCAAATTGATCAATCCTCAGCTCGTCGGTCATGAAATAGACGAGACTCTAAGCAAGCGCGACCTCGAGCGTGAGCCCGCGGAACTCTTCGCGAGCCGACACTCGCAGCTCGACACCCCAGCCGGCGATCTTGCTCCTAACCTCAGTTTCCCCATCCGCCCGCTGCTCAATTAAAAGCGGCCCTTCTCCGCGAACCGCGGCTGGGTCCTCGCCGCCCGACATCTGGAAGCGCTGCCAGATTTGCAGGATAAACGCTTGACAGGTTCAAACAGTCACTGGCAGACTTCTCGGCAATTCCGAGTTGGCAGGTCGGAATTGACCGGCCGTCAGAAACGCGACTTTCGCGTGCCGTTGCGCGCGAGAAAGGGAAGAGAGAATCGTGGCACAGGGGAGGGCAATTGCCAATGACCGACACGGTTGACAACGAGGAGACCGCGCATGCGGTGTTACGGGCAGCGCGTGACGCAGTCTATCGCTTCCCCGGGGGCTTTTCAGGTTTCGCGGCGACTATTGAATACATCGACCAGACGGTAACGGCAAGAGGGACGACGAGGATCAGCGGACCAAGTGCAATCGAAACTGAAATCGAGTTGAACGAGGAGCGATCCGGTTAGATTCGCCACGAGCTGAGTTCGCTTGCCGGTCACCGCTGGTCTAACAGTTACGAGGAGAGTGACGGGCGCTACGCGCTCACCTTCGGTGATTCGATCGACCCGATTCTGGGTCAGTTGCTCGATTTCGGGAACGATCCGTTCGCTTCGTCCTATCGGGTGAAGGATGATCGGATCAGCCAGGTCAATCGGCAGATGGGATCGGTGCGATTTTCGATCAATATGCAGCGGCATGTGTGGGCGCCAAATGACAGGGTGCTGCCCGCGCAGTTCACTGTTTTCACCTGGAATCTGGCGGATGGCCGTCTTATCCAATCGGACGCCTATAACGATCGATACATCGAGGTCGGAGGTGTGTATTTGCCGAATCGGCGCCGAATAGTGACAGCGACGGATAACGGGATCGTCGCCCGCCAGATCGCGCTCACCGAACACAAGCTTTTGACTGGGCCGAACGCGTAAAGCGGGGCGAGCATAAGGCTCGCCCCTAGGTTGCAACACAACGTTTGTTCGTCGCCGATCACTTGCTTCACCAAGTGATCGGCCAACTCGCCTCAAGGGGCGAGACATTGTCGTGTTACGAGGGAAGTATAGCGATACCACGCAAACTCCCTCTCATTCGACATGTGGTGCTGTGGAGGAAGCCACTAACAACTGGCAGTGCTCTCTGGAGAAACGTCATGTCGACTCAAACGGGTCGGTTTGCGCTTGAAGCTGTCCATGAAAGTTGCAGTGGAGGATTTCGGTGAAGGGTCTCAGCCACAGGGTGAAATACGCGCTCGCCGCGCTCGGCTTGTTCGCCTATGTTGCGACGCCGGCGTTGACGAGCGCGCAGCAGTCAACATCGGCAAATGGAGCAGATCTCGCCGCGCTCAAGACCTACATGCAGGATCAGAGCGCGAAGATGAAGGCTGGAACGACCGAAGTGCTGACATTCGCGCAGCAGTATTACGATCTCGCCAAGGCTGAGAACTTCGACTATGAAGCGCTTTGGAAGGATCACGGAGCCGAGATCCAGCCGTTGCTCGAACAAGCTCGCAAGGACTGGTCGGAATTTGCACACGGCAATTACGAGAAGAATGAGGGCATGGTCGCCGGGATCCCATCGCTCGCCTACTACGACGTCCTAATCGATGCCGGTCCAAGCAAAGAGGATGACGCCTCGGGCGCGCTGGATTTCGAAGTCAAATTGCCTGACGGCCGGGTGCTCGATAAGCCCGGCAACCTGTTCCATTACTTGACCGAGCCCGCGCTTTGGGGCACCGCGGACGCCTTTGTCGGCTTGAAAGTCGACATGGACGGCGATGGCACGATCGAGCTGGGAGAAGCGTTGCCCGACGCCAATGTGCTCCTCGGCACAGCGCAGATGCTCGACGAATCGACAGCCAAATTGCAAACGGCAATTGACGACTGGGAACCATCGCTCTCTGACGCGTTCACCGCGCTCGTCGTCATGATTCCAACGATGCAGGGCTACTTCAATGACTGGAAGAACTCGCCGTTCGTGCTCGGCGACATGAGCACGCAACGCGGTTTCGTTGCCAACAGTCGCCTCGTCGATGTGCTTGGCATCCTCGACGGCTTGCAACTCACCTACAGCAAGGTCAGCCCGCTGATCGGGCAAGCAAACAGCCCGCTGGAAAATCAGATCAAGACAGAGCTCGACGGCATGATCTCGTTCGTCCAGGACCTCCACACTCAGGAGGACGCCGGCACGCGCTTCACCCCTGAGCAAGCTGATCTGTTCGGTACCGAGTTGCAAACCCGGGCAACGTCGCTCGCGGGTCAGATCACGCAGGCCGCGAGCCTGATCGGAGTCACGATTCAGGAAGGCTAATCCGAAATCTGGAGCAAGGAGTTTCGTTGTCGTGTCACGTCGAGCCCGCCAGATCCTCATCCGCGCAATTCCGCTCATCATGATGCTATTCCTGTTGAGTGGGAGGCCCTCGATTTCGGCCCAAGATTCCGCTGCCAACCCTGCAGCGGCGGCGCAGGTTGCACGTGCTGCCCTCTTTACTGCGCAGCAAGCGCTCCTAGCGGGCGACGTGACCGGCGCAAGAGCGAGTTTCAAGCAGGCTCAGACTTCAATGGACTCGTTCCTGCCGAGCATCGCGTCCGACCAGGCTGCGACAAAGCAAATTACCGAGGCGCTCACTGCGGCCGCGACCGCGATTGACGAGAGCGACGGGGCCGCCCTGGCGCTGGCTCGCGCTGAGGTGTGGACGGCAACACTCCGGGCTTCGTATGGGCAGACCATCGCTGCTGTCGCCGTAGGAGACTACGACCAGGCTGGTTCCTGGTTGCTCCTCCGCGACTTCAGACCCACGACTAGGTTCTCACGCCCCGGCACCGACTCGACCACCGCGATTCAGAACCTCGCCCAGGGGAAGATCACACCCGAACAAGCGCAGGCGATCGTCACTGCCGATCTTCTGGACACCTATCAAGGTCAAGTCGACTCGTCGCTCTCCGCGCTCGACTTGGCCGCCGATCAGGGCTTCCAACTCACTCAAGCCGAATCCGCTGGCCTGGCAGCAGGCTATTGGTTGATCCTCGCCGGACCATATGAGCAGCAACGTGGCGTCGACGCCCGCAAACAAGGCGATGGCGCCTTTGCGGAACTCACCGCGGCGGCTCAATCCGGCGACACGTACCGGCTGTCGACAGCGCGAGCCAAAGTCGACTCCGTCATGCAGGGGTTTAGAGCGGCCCCGTTGTCCGAAGACGAACAGGCCCGACGAGCCGGTCAATTGCTCCGTTTTCTGTCGCTTGTGCCGGTTGAGTACGGCCGGGGCGTTAAACAGGGCCAGGTCATCATCGATCTCGAGATCCAAGAGGCTCAAGCATTTCTTGACGGCGCGCGAACGGCTTTCGGCGATATCCGGCCCACATTGGATCAACAAGATCCAGCGACCTCCGCAGTCATCGCTTCCAAGCTCGATCAGCTCGACAAAACTATTCGTGCAGTCGCGAAACACGATTCGGTGGCCGATCCGAACACCGTCAGGGATACCGTGAAGTCGGCCACGAGCGATCTGAAAGGTCTCTTCCCCGAAGCGTGGACAAGACCCGGAGGAGATGCCGACTTCGACGTCATCGCCTCGATCCTCGACCAGATGGAAGCCGGCGTCGCGGCTGGACAATACGAGCAGGCCGAATCCTCCCGCCTCGAAGCCTACGCGATCTTCGAAGCCGGCCCGGAAAACACCTGCTCGCCTTCGCGCCACATCTCTCCCAGAAGGTGGAACAACTCTTCTGGCAGGGCACCGGGAAGCACGACCGGTCTCGCCTACTCGCTCAAGGACGCGGCGTCCAGTCAGCAGCATCCGCGAAATCCGACTCGAGCTCGACAAGGCACTCACCGACGGTCAGCAGCGACTCGGCAGCCGGCCGACCAGCGGCCGCCGCTATCGTTTTCAACGCCGCCACCATCGTCTTCCGCGAAGGGCTCGAAGCCGTCCTCATCCTGGCGTCGCTGATGGCGAGCATGGTCGGCGCGAACCAGCGCTTCAAGCGGCCGCTCGCGATCGGCGCCTTTGCCGCCTTGGTTGCAACCGCGTGTCCTCTTCTTCCTCGCGCGCAACAGTCCTCCTGTCACTCGGCCGCTACGGCGAAAAGTTAGAGGCGATCGTCTCGCTGTCGCGATCGCCATCCTCCTGCTGGTAATGAATTGGTTCTTCCACAAGGTCTACTGGACGAAGTGGATCGCCAAGCACCATAACCGCCGGCGCGTGCTCATCGGCGGTGCAGCCGGTCAGATGCTCGGTCTCGTCGATCCTCGGCTTCACCAGCGTCTTCCGCGAAGGCGCGCGAGACCGTGCTCTTCCTGCAGGCGCTCGTGCTCGACGCCGGCACTGGGTCGGTGATCGAGGGCACGCTGCTCGGTCTCGCTCGGTGTCGCCGTGGTCGGCGCGCTCGTCTTCGTCATGCAGAAGCAAACTGCCGCACAAGAGGATGCTGATCGTCACCGGCATCATGATCGCGCTCGTTCTGGTGACGATGGTCGGCACCACCGTCCACGTCCTCCAGATCGTCGGTTGGGCGCCGATCACCCCGATTGACATCGCTCCAGGTCCCCATCTGGATGGGCGTCGTGGTTCGGCTTCTTCGCCACCTGGGAAGGCGATCCTCGCCCAGTTCGCGGCCCTGATCTTCGTCGTCGGCAGTTACTTCGTCGCCGAGTGGTCAAAGGAGCGCAGTCAGCGCCGGATGGTCGCAGAATACGTACGGGCTGAAGCGACGTAGACCTTTCACCCCGGGCGAAAACATCCGCAGTTAGCGTGAGATGAGCGATCACCGACTTTTTTTCGGAGTATTTGTTGCTACTCTCGCTCCCTCTTGCGTCGAGTTGCACTTGATCGCCGATGTGCGACGGCAAGCACTAACAAGAGGATGGACAACGCGGCAAAGGCAAGCGGACCGGTGATCTCAGTAGCTTTCTTACGAGGAATGGTTCCAGTGGACGGCAATTCCAAGGCTATGCTCGTGGGTGTTACACGAGCCTCGGCAGTGCTCTGAGGCTGTGCTGCGTCCGATGTCGCACTTGGCGTTGCCGAAGCCGCTGGAGGCGTGGCTGTCGGTGTTGACACTTCATTGCTCGGCGGAGCATTCACGAATGTAGCCCCGTTTGAGATGTTCGGCTTGACGAGCACTGCTTGAGCGCTTGCCACCATATAACCGAACGAAGCACGTATTTGCACGACATTGTCGTTGCCTGGTTTTGCTGGAAGCGTCACGGTTCCGTCCTTGTCGCCATCGTCGGCGTCGCAGACGATTCGCAGTCTTGTGGCCAAAATAAAGCAGGCTCCTAAGAGATCGTCTGACAATGGATTGCCGTGCTTGTCCACAATGTGAACGATGACTACCGTGGGTCCAGGACCCGATTCTAACCGCTCATTTGCGACTGTGACTTCGTTCTGCTCCCCCGCGATGACGGTGACGTTGAGGGGCTGGACTGCTTGCTTGTAACCGTCCGGTGTGCGGCTTTCGACCACTTCGAACGGACCTGAGAACGCAAAGACGGTGATTTCCCCATCGCTGGCGCCATCATCCGCATCGCACGCCTCACCGTATGCTGCGTTGAAGCACGCGCCAGCAAGCGGATGACCTTGCTCATCAACATTCGACACGTTCAACGACTCAAGAGAAGAATGCGCCAGCGTCAATTCGTTCGGCTCATCGTCGACAATCGTCACTGTCCGAGCGGTCCCATCGAGGGCGAACCCGATTGGAGATGCGTATTCTGTTAGTTGATACGTTCCGCCAATCGCGGTGAGGAGGACTTTGCCATCGTTCCTGCCGTCGTCAGCGTCACAAGCGAAGCTGTAGAAGGTGTCTGAGACAAGCTGCAAACATGCGCCAGCTCCGATTGTCCGTGGCGGCGCCGCCATTGTGGTCGACACTGAAAACCGTCAAGATATCGGCTGGAGAATTGACAACGGATACTTCATTCGGACCGTCTACGGTCACCGGCGCGTTATCGATCACTTGACCGCCCAAATAACCAACTGGCGCGCGACTTTCGTACATGAAATACCCGCCTGGAGCTACATTCTGAAAGGTGGTGACGCCGTCGTTCTTACCGTCGTCGGCGTCGCACGCTCGACGCTCCCCATAATTGAATTCCCAGCATGCGCCCACATGGCCGTCGACAACAGGGTCGCCATGGAGATCAACAACAATTACTTTCAGAGTCTGAAGCGGAACATCGTCGACTTTAATCTCATTTGGCCCGTTCTCCTCGATAATGATGTACTGCGTAGGCGAGAAACCGTAACCATCGGGCGCCCGAGATTCCTCCAACAGATAGTATCCCGGGATTCCGTGGAATCGAATGCGACCGTCGTTGGACCCGTCGTCTGAATCGCAGACCGATTCGCCGCTAAAGGAGAAGCACGCACCCTTACTTTTATCCGTGAGCGGATCGCCGTGCTCGTCTAACTTGTAGACGGTGAATGGGAGGAGAGCCAGGTTAACGAATGTTATCTCGGTCGGCTTGCCTCTCAAGATATTTACCCCAGCATTCGCGTTCGGCGGCGCAAATCCGGAGGGATTACGAATCTGTTCGAGGTTGGACCATCCTGGGACTCCATCGATAGTCAATTTACCGTCGCTTTTGCCGTCGTCAGCGTCACAGGCAACGCTTGGACGGTATGACCCGCGGCGAGTCAACTTGAAACAGGCGCCTCCCTGACTGTCAAATAGACGATGACCTTTATCGTCAACGACGAGGACGGTCAGCGGTGGCTGCCGCGAATTGATGACCGTCAGTTCGTCGTGTCCGGAATTGAGGTTTACGAGTTGCCGGCCAGATGGGGTATAGCCGAACGGGGCGCGCGTCTGTATCAGGAAAATCGATCCAGAAACGCCCTTCATTCGCAACTTGCCGTCACGGATCCCGTCATCGGCATCGCATGCGTGCACGACATATGGCCAATTGCCAAATTGGAAACAAGCTCCTCTGAACGTGTCGGTGAGGCGAGCTCCATGTTCGTCGACGACGTAGAGGGTTAGATAGGCATATTTGAGATTGGTTACTGTCAATTCATTGGGACCACCGGGATCAATCGTCGTCCTTAGGATCGACCTTCGCTGCTGACGATAACCGCTTGGCGCTCGCGTTTCCGCAACCGTGATCCGGCCAACCGGTGCTGGAACTGTAAGCTTGCCGTCGTTCACGCCATCGTCGGAATCGCAATGAGGGTGATAGGGATAGTTGTCCGTCTCATAAATGACGAAGCACGCGCCTCTTGTGGAGTCTGATATTAGCTTGCCTTCTTCATCAACCTTGAGAATTGTTAGTTCTTGGATCGAGTAATTTGTGATCGTCACTGTATTCGAAGCGCCCGCGACGACCGTGACTTGCTGGTGGTATCCACCACGTAGGTAGTAACCATCGGGAGCGCGAACTTCTGTCAATGTTCCCGTACCTGGAAGAGTCTCGAGAGTAACAGTGCCATCGTTAGCGCCGTCGCCGCCGTCGCACGCCTTACGCTCAAACGTGTCGTAATAATTGCCGACGGAAAAGGTGATGCGAAAGCAAGCGCCATGACTCGAGTCTGTAAGCGGGTTGCCTTGTTCGTCCACCTTCAAAACGGTCAACGTTTGCAGCGTTTGGTGTGGGACCGTCACCGTATTCGGTCCGCCCGCGACTATTTGAATACCTTGGGTCGGGATACCAAAGTAGCCAGTCGGCGAGCGGCGCTCGTACAGACCGAAACTGTCGACGGGCGCATGCAACGTCGTCGTTCCATCGTTGGCCCCGTCATCGCCGTCACATGCTCGATCCGCATAATATTCGCCATCCTCGTCCGGATCGCCGATGAATCCCTCAATACTGAAACAGGCGCCGCCTTCGTTGTCACTGATCGGGTTTCCCTGTTGGTCAACGCTCAATATGGTTAGTGTTTCGATTCCGGGTTCAGAGGCGTCCGCGGGAACTGGGCTACCAGGTTCAGGCGAGCCGGAACTTGATGGTTCCTGAGTTTGAGCTTTTGACGCGGTCGCCGTACTCGTGGGCATTTCCGGCGATGTAGGTTCGAGTGCGGGCTCCTCGGTGGCCGCTGGTTCGGCGGTAGCGGTTGGGGCGGCCTGTGTTGGTTGTTCTTGTGTAACCGTCGGTTCAAGGGTCGAGGTGGGCACCTGAGTCTCAGTTGGTGCTTGATCGACTACTTCAGTCGGTGTCTGACTTTCAACCACTGGTTCGACAGTAAGGGGCTCGGACAACGCGGGCTCGGCGGTCGGAGATTCATCGGAAAGCTCCGACTGAATGTCCGCGCCTCTGGATCTCATTGGCGATGCAAGAACAGCGGCGATGAGGACGATCAAAGCGATGCGAGGCAGGATGCGGTCCATCATCAGGTCCCTCGTAGGCACGATGCCATGACGTCGCAGGAGCCGGTGTCACTGAATCACTTCGTCTCTCCTATTTGATGAGACGACTCAGCGCAGTCTGATGTGACGGAGGGAGCCTCGAAAGAAGCGTCCTCACTCTGCGGTTCATCCGGCAGAGCGAGGACGCCTTCGAGGGATATCTATCGGTTAACCCGGGGCTTGCTCGTTGGGCGGGTCACACAAACACCGTTTTCTGCCTTATGTGCGCGCCTTAATCAGGTTGAGCGTTTCAACTTTAATTCGGACGGTGCTATCCCCAGTTCAATTTCGGGGCGACGTCTTTGCCGTAGGCGTCGATGAAGGCTTCCTGGTTGCGGCCAACGTTGTGGATGTAGATCTCGTTGAATCCGAGATCAATGAAGTGCTGCAGATACGCCACATGGGCTGAAAGATCGGGTGTGGTGAGGACGCGATTCTTATAGTTTTCGGGGCGGACGAGTTTCGACATTGCTTCGAAATCCTCGGGATTGCGGATATCGGCCTTCGGAAAATTCATTCCGCCGTTTGGCCATTCCTTCATCGCCGCCTCGATCGATTCTTCCTCAGTTTTGGCATAGGAAACCTTCACTTGCAGAATCCGTGGCATCGTCGCGGGATCCTTGCCGGCTTCCTTGGCGCCTTTTTCGTATCGTTCGAGCAAGCCCTTGATCTTCTCGTCAGCGGCGCCGACGGTAATGATGCCATCGGTGAACTTCCCGGTCCGTTGGGCCATGATTGGGCCTGACGTCGCAACGTAAATTGGCGGCGGGACATCAGGGAGGGTATAGAGCTTCGCGCTCTCAACATTGAAGTGCGCGCCGCGATGCTTGATGACTTTGCCTGTGAAGAGCGCCCGGATGATTTCGATCGCTTCCATCAGGCGCTCAAGGCGAACCGGCGCCTCCGGCCAATAGTCACCAACGATGTGCTCGTTCAGCGCCTCGCCCGCACCAAGGCCGAGGTAGAACCGGCCGGGATACATAGCTTCAAGCGTCGCGGCGGCTTGGGCGATAACCGCAGGATGGTAGCGGTATCCCGGCGGAGTCACACCGGTGCCGAACCGGAGATTCGTCTGCGCGCCGAGCGCGCCCATCCATGCCCAAACAAACGCCGATTGTCCTTGCGATGGCACCCAGGGATGGAAATGGTCGGAGGCCATGACAGCGCCGAAGCCGGCATTTTCGGCCTGCTTGCTGTAGTTCAGCAAGTCTGTGGGATGAAATTGTTCAAATGACGCCGCGTAACCAAGAATGCCCACCGAAGACTCCCCTCTTCTATCGGAACAGATCGCGAGCAGGATCGATCACAAGATCCTTCCCAGTGCCAAATGGCGTCTCGGTTGCCGCCTCGTATCCTCGCACGAGCACGACTGGTCGCGCGTCAAGCTTATTCATGACCAATTCGGCGGCGGCGGCGAGTTCGTCGGCGACCGCGAGCACCGAGACATGCAGTTCATAGCCGGCGGCATCATATTGACCGCGGTAATCGGCGAGCGGCGCGAGACCGGCGACGCCAATGGCGACGTTGACGATCCCGTTTCGCCAGGGTCGCCCAAAGGAATCCGAAACGATCACACCGGGTCGATCATGCTCGGCTAATCCGAATCGTTTGCTGATACCCTCGCGGATCGCCATTGCCGATGCGTCTGGATCGATCGGCAGAAGACAAACTGTTTCTTGCTCGACGTTCGACGCGTCGACACCGGCGTTGGCACAAATGAATCCGTGACTCGTCTCCGCGATGATCACGCCGCGATCCATTCGCACGATCCGGACCGCCTCGCGGAGCACAACTTCGACCTGTCTCGGATCTTTGGCGTATGCCTCAGCAAGACGGCTCGCGAGTGCCGAAGGCGTGATCTCCGGCAGATGAACGAGCCGACCCTCGGCCTTGCTCACGATCTTGTGGGTGACAACGAGAATGTCGCCCGATTCGAGCCTGACTTCAGTCCGCTCAATCGCATCGCCGATGATTCGAATAAGATCATCTCCCGGATGAATGTCCGGGATACCGTCGAGTCCGATCAGGCGAAGTTCGGTCATCGGGCAGCGCTTCGCGGAAGCTGGACGCGAATCGTTTCGAGGCTCTCTTGATTGCACGTTTCGGGCTCGACGCCAAGCAGCCGCAGGTCGTCGGGCGTATCCAAATCGATCGCCGTACCCGGTGTGATGGAAGTTGCCACTTCCAAGCCTAGGCGGTGGGCTTCGTCGACGTGGCGCTGATAACTGCCGGGCCCAAACAAGAACTGAAATTCGCAGGTCGCGCTTTCGTCGCTCCGCAGCAAGATCGCGTTTGTGCCTGTGCCGTGCCGATCGGGCGAAATCACGACCGGGGCATCACGGCGGACGATGTGCTGCACATCCGCGGCGGCAAGCAGTGGAAGGTCGCCGAACAATACGAGCATCCCGGTTGCATGACGCTCGATCGCCCAAGTCCTGCCGCGTTCTAGCGCAGGGTTAAGTCCGGGCACGTCGGCGGATTGCTCAACTGGGATGACTTGTGGTCCAAATGTCGCAGCAAAGGCGAGCGCCTCGGGATCGGGACTGACCACGCCAACTGCTTCGACCGCAAGCGACTCGTTGATTGCGGAGATCACACCGAGCAACATTCGTCGAATCAGCGCCGCCCGCACTGTTGGCAAGAGCGCACCATCGAGACGAGTCTTGCCATCACGCATCGAGCGAATGGGAACGACGGCGACGAGACCGCCGGTCATGTCGCCACGCTTTCCGCGACAGCCAGCGACCGGCCAAATTCGAGCACCTCGACTGCGAGCCGGCGTCGATCGGTCGCGTCACCCATGACCGTCTGCGTGACTAAAACGCGTTGACCGAGAGCTTGAATCTCTCCGGCCAAGCCGGAGTCTTGATCGTCGATCACGATCCCGTCGATGAGGTCTTGGTAGATATCCGCAATTCCCTTCGCCGACACATCGTGACCGAGCGTCGACATCATCTTGTCGGCGGGTCCTTTTATTGCATGGCCGCCCACAATTGGACTCACTGCGGCAACCGGTGCGGCTGACGCCTCAAGCGCATCTCGAATTCCCGGTACAGCGAGAATCGGGCCGATGCTCACGATCGGATTCGACGGGCAAAAGACGATCAATTCCGCGGACGCAATCGCGTCCAGAACGCCTGGTGAGGGAACAGCTTCTGCCACTCCTCCAAACTCGACGCCGAGAACATCGTCTTCTTGATGTCGATGGACAAAGTACTCCTGAAATTCCAGGTTGCCTGAAGGTGTGTTGACGATCGTCGCGACGTGATCGTCGGTCATTGGCAGGATTCTTGTCTGGACGCTCAGTGCACTCGAGAACTCAGCGATGATCGCTGACAATGGTGCGCCAGCGCGTAATCGTTCGGTTCGAAGGATATGGGTGGCCAAATCCTGGTCGCCAAGGACGAACCACGGATCCCGACCGAGCCGGCTCATCGCGTCAAGCGTCGCTCGCGTATCGCCGGAGATGCCCCACCCAGTCACCGGGTTTGCCAGGCCGCCGAGCGTGTACAACACGGTGTCGAGATCGGGACAAATACGAAGCCCGAAAAGCTCGAAATCGTCAGCAGTGTTGACAATCGCTGTCAGTTCGCCGTTCGGCAGGGCCAGGGCAAGACCCTGTAGGAGTTTTGCGCCGCCGACGCCGCCGGCCAATCCGACAATCATCTGGAGTTCTCCATCGTCGTAGCCTTAGTCGTTGAACCCGTGCGCGTCGACCTTACCAATTGGCAAGAAAATGGAGACACGGTGCTGCTTGGCGAATGACTCTTTCATCATCTCATCAGCCCGTTCGGCGCCATGATAGCGAGTGGCGAGCGCGTGAATGTCCGCCTGCCCCTGCTCGTTATCCTCATTCAGCAGAGCTGTACCCTTGATCGTCACGTAGCGATAGTCATCTTCCACGCAAAAAGAAATGCTGAGATTGCTAAGCAGATTTCGATCCTTGAATCGCCCACGGGCCGTGTTCATCATGATCTGATCGCCCTGAAGCACGTACCACATCACACTCTGCTGCACGGTGCCGTCAGGATTGATGGTCGCCAGCACCGCGAATCGCTTCTCTTCGAGAAACACTCGAATCTTCGGATCAATTGCCACGCTTCTGTTCGCCTTTCCAATTTGCATCCGGTCGATTCGGAAATCCAATACTTCCCAAATGTAACCATGAAACGGCGACGCTGCCAAGACGACCGTGGCGTTTCCTCACGATCGCAGAAATCCGCCCTCGGAATGGATGATCTGTCCGGTGATCCAATCGGCGTCTCGACTTGCCAAGAAGGCAATCAATCGAGCCGCATCCGCCGCCTGTCCGATACGGCCGAACGGGAACTGCGAAAGCAAGCGCTCCTTGAGGTCGGGAGTCATCCAGCCGGTGTCGGTCGGGCCGGGATTGACTGCATTGACCGTAATTCCAAGTGGGGCGACTCCGGCGGAGAGCGACAAGGTGAAAGCTTCGATTGCGCCTTTCGACGCGGCGTAGGCGAGCTCGTTCGGCATTGGACCTTGCGATTGGCCAGAGGTCAAACTGATGATTCGACCGCCGAGTCCGCCGGGCCAGCGGCGCGCGAACTCGACGCTCAGCAGCGAGGTGGCGCGGACATTTACCGCGTAGTGTGCGTCGAGCATCGCCGCATCCAGAATCTCGTATCCGTCGTTTGTTGAGAAAGCAGCGTTGTTCACGATAGCGGTGGGAAACCCAAGGGAAGCCTCGACTCCGTCGAGGAGCCGGACCGGCGCCGTCGCATCTGAGAGATCGAGCTCGATGGGCAACACGCGGACCGACAGTGCCGACAGTTCGGCGGCAAGCGAGGCTGGACCGCCGTCATCGGCGTAGTCCATCTGCCGATCGTAGGGCTGCCAATGCGTGAAAGCGATGTCATGGCCGCGCTCAGCGAGGGCGAGACAGATAGCCGCGCCGATGCCTTGCCGGCGACTGGCGCCGGTCACGATCGCGATTGGGCGGTCAGTTGAGAACTGATGCATATCTCCCCCAGAATTTGAGCGCAAGCATCATGGTAGAATGCGGGCCCACATGAAGCGAAGGATTTCGAGCCGGGGAGCGTAGCGCGACGCAATCGATCGTCGATGCATCGCTCGACGTTTCCTAACCCAAAGAGGCGCCGATGGCACGCTATATCGTTGGCCGTATTGCCAGCCTCATTTTCGTCCTTTTTGCCGTCTCGTTAATTGCATTCCTCTTGATGCACGCCGTGCCTGGCGGTCCCTTCGACAAAGGGGAGCGGCGATTACCGGCGGCGACGCGCCAAGCGCAACTCGAAAAATACGGTCTCGACAAATCAATCCCCGAGCAATACGTGCGTTACGTCTGGCATGCGCTTCACGGCGATTTCGGCGTGCCGTTCCAAAGCCCGACAGAAACAGTTACGGGATTGATCGCCCGCGCTTGGCCGGTGACGATCAAGATCGGCATCCCCACGATCATCATCGCCTATACGCTCGGTAGCCTTCTCGGCTTCATTGCCGCCGTCAAGCAGAACTCACCGGTCGATTACTTCGTCACGACCGTCGCGACACTTGGACTCACCGTCCCCAATTTTGTGATAGCCACCTGGTTGATTCTGATCTTCAGCGTCCGCTTCGATATGTTGCCCACCGGTGGCTGGGGATCGCCCAAGAACTACGTTATGCCGGTGATCGCCTATTGCCTTGCGCCGATGGGACTCGTCGCCCGGTTCACCCGGGTCAGTTTGCTGGAAGTGCTCGGCGCGGACTACGTGCGAACCGCGCGCGCAAAGGGTCTCTCAGAGCGTTCTGTTTTGATCCGACACGCAGTCCGAAACGCACTCATTCCTTGCGTGACCGTCTTGCTCCCCGAGATTCCAAATATTCTCACCGGATCCATTTTCATCGAATCGGTCTTCCGCATCCCCGGGCTCGGCGGTTTCTTTGTTTCGAGCACCCTCACGCGCGACTATCCAATGATTCTGGCGCTGACTCTTCTGGTCGCCGTTCTCTGGGGCATCACGTTCCTCTTTACCGATCTTCTTTATACGTTGCTTGATCCTCGGATTCGACTCTTTGGACCTTCTAGCGGCCGTTGACGATGGAAGCGCAAACCCTCTCTACCGTTGCCCCAGGAGAAAAGTCCGAGCGAAAAGCCAGGACGAATTTCGAGCTGGCGCGGCGGCGATTCATGAAGCGAAAGCTTGCCGTGGCGGGAGCGATCATTACCTTGTTCTTGGTGCTGGTCGCGATATTCGCGCCGATTATCGCGCCGACTCCATACGACTACGCCAATTTGATGGAAGCGAACCAATTCCCGAGTTGGTCCCATCCAATGGGCACGGATGCGATCGGGCATGACTATCTGAGCCGGATGATTTTTGGTATTCGCACCTCGCTCATCGTCGGGCTGGCGGCGGTCCTTGTCGCGTGCCTGATCGGGCTCCCGCTTGGCATTGCCGCGGGTTTGCGCGGTGGCGCAACCGACTTCTTCGTCCTCCGGCTCGTCGAAATCATGACGGCGATGCCTGGCATTCTTTTCGCCATTTTCCTGATTTCCGTCGTCAACAGTGGATTTGCGCCGTTCCTCTTCGGCAACCAGGTTTTGAATGTGGTCATCGTCATCGGGGTGACAACTTGGGTCGGTCTCTGTCGCCTGATGCGCGCCCAAATTCTTGTCCTGCGCGAACAGGAATATGTAACAGCCGCCAGGAGCATCGGCGCGAGCGAATTTTCGATTGCGGTCCGTCATCTCCTGCCGAATGCGCTCGCTCCACTGATCATTGCCGTGACTTTGGCGGTGCCAACAGCCATCTTTGCTGAAGCCGGATTGAGCTTTCTCGGCGTAGGTATCAATGAACCGGTTCCCAGTCTTGGTAAGATGGTGGCGGACAGTCGCCAATTCATCGAGGTCTATTGGTATTTGGGGTTTTTCCCGGCTGCGGCAATCGCACTTGCCGTTCTGGGATTCGCGTTTCTTGGCGATGGCTTGCGGGATGCCCTCGATCCGCGACAGAATTAGGGCTGCCCAAACATTTTCGTCCTAGGTTGTAGGGCGAAAAGAACAATTGAGAGGAGTGGTCTGATGGCGATGGACGTGAGTAAGCGTGCGCGTTTCGACGAATCTCCGAACGACGATGAGGCGAAGCTCAGTTCGACCTCAATCGATCGGCGCAAGGTTCTGAAGGGCGCGGCAGGTGTGACGGCGGCCGCGGTCGCGGGCGCGATCTGATGCCGGCGGCGGCAGCGCCGGCCAAGAAGTATCACTCGTTCAATCCGTTGCTGAACGCCCTGCAGGACCTCCCTGCGGACGCGGCAGCGCCAGAATCGCAGGTCTACATTGCGCCAAGCAATGTCGAGGTCGGGAAAGTGCTCGATTTTTACGAGCAGGTCTACGAGCGGCCGGATGTAGCTGACCTCTTCAGCGAACCGCTTGTCCGGCTCGACAAGAACTTCCAGATTCAGCCGGCTGCTGCCGAATCTTGGTCAGCAGTGCCGACGGCAAGACATGGACTTTCAAGATCCGCCAAGGCATGGTCTGGAGCGATGGCAATCCAGTCACGGCCAATGACTGGGTCAAGACCTTCCAGTACGGCGCCGATCCGGCGCACGCCTGGGACTTCACCTGGTATTTCCAGGGTGTGCTCAAGGGCTGGGACGACGCGATCGCCGGCAAGATCCGGCATCGAAGAGGTCGGGGTGAAAGTCGGCGCGGACGACTACGAGCTTGTTGTTGAGACGGTGGTGCCGGCGCCGTATCTCCCGGCGATGCTCCTCTACTCCAATCCTCTGTCAAAGGCTGGGCTCGAGGGCACAGGGCCGCTGTACAACACGAAACCGGAGACGGCGATTTCGAGCCGGGCCGTTCATTCTCTCCGAGTGGACGCTGCAGCAAGAGATCATCTACGCCAAGAACGAGAAGTACACGGCACGTTGAAGGTGCCGGTCAACAAGATTCAGCTCAAGCTCGTCGTTCTCTCGACAACTACTTCACGATGTATCAGAACAACGAGGTTGATTTCATGCAGGGTCCACCTCCGGCGGCATCACCGTCATGCAGGGCGATCCTGAGAAGGCGAAGGAGATCCATTCACGGTGTCGGAGATTTCCGGACCTGGTACTTCTTCTTCGACGTCACGAAAGAGCCGTATAAGGATCTGAAGGTTCGCCAAGCATGCAGTCATGCTATCGATCGCGACACGATGCAGACGCAGATACTCGGCCCCGCGGCACGCAAGCCTATTCCTGGCTCGCGCCGGGCTTCCCCGCCTCGAATCGGGACGGGCTGAAGGACATCCAGGCATTCGATCCCGAAGCGGGCAAGCGCGCTTCTAGCTGAGGCGGGCTTCCCGGACGGCAAGGGCTTCCCGAAGCAGCAGATGTGGCTACGGGCGCCGAGTCCTCTCGACAAGACAGTTTCGGCCGCTCTCGCGTCGATGATCAAGCAAAATCTGAACATCGACGTCGAGCTGTTGGAGAAGGACTCAGCGGGCTACATGGCGTCGCTGACAGCGAAGCCAACCGAAATCCTGCTTGGCTACGTTAGCTACGGTATGGATTTCTTCGACCCAACGAATATGCTCAGCGTCTGGAAGTCGGGCGGCCGTCACTCGTGGTCGAACGCCGATTTCGATAAGGGCCTGGCCGATGCCTCGGCCTATCTTGGCGATCCCGCAGAGCGGATCAAGATGTTCGAGGACGTCGAGCGGATCCTGGTTACCGACGTTCCCGGCGTTTTCGTTTACCACGAGACGCCGGTGCAGTTCCTCAAACCGTGGCTGAAAGGCGAGTTCCTCACGCCCGATGAGAACGGCATTTCGGCGATGCACTGGCCAAGCTACGCGACGATGAGCACGGTGCCTCAGGAACTCTATATCGGCAAGGACGCGCCGAACCGATAGCACCAGGCAAGCGTCATCCTGAGGCGATGCCGAAGGATCTCGCCGAACCCAAACGGGCGTTTCGCGACGAGCGAGATTCTTCGCTGCGCTCAGAATGACGAAAAGTAATTCCAGAAAGCGGCGCGGGCCGACCGCGGTCGGCCCGCGCCGCTTTCTGCACCATGACCATGACTGGTTGTTCGATGAAGGAGCCTTTTCGAGGTGAGTAACGATCTGCGCGAACTCTTCATGATCGATCCTGATGTGGTCTTTTTGAACCATGGATCGTTCGGGGCCTGTCCCCGAGTCGTTTTTGAGGAGTACCAACGCTGGCAGGTCGAACTGGAACGGCAACCGGTCGAATTTCTCGGTCGTCGCGCGGACGATCTTCTCAACAATGCCCGAGCCAAACTTGCGACCTACCTCAACGCTCAGCCGAACGACATCGCATTTGTCATGAACGCCACCTCAGGTCTGAACGTCATCGCGCGCTCACTACCTTTAGAGCGTGGCGATGAAATCCTGACGACCGATCATGAATATGGCGCGCTCGACATGACCTGGGACTGGATGTGCGGCAAAGCCGGCGCGCAATACATCCATCACCATGTTCCCTTGCCTGTCACCACGCATGCGGAGTTCGTCGAATCGTTCTGGAGCTCAGTCACTCCGCGAACCAAGGTGATCTTTCTGAGCCACATTACTTCACCAACTGCCTTGATCTTCCCTGTGAAAGAGATATGTGGGCGAGCGCGGGAAGCAGGCATCCTTACGGTTATTGACGGCGCTCATGTGCCCGGGCATATTCCCCTCGACCTCATCGATATCGGCGCGGATATCTATTCCGGAAACTGCCACAAATGGCTCTGCGCGCCGAAAGGTTCAGCCTTTCTCCATGTCCGGCCCGAGCATCAGGAATGGATTGAGTCGCTGACGATCAGTTGGGGGTGGAAGGGCGAATCGACCTTCGTCTCGCGCAATCAGTGGCAAGGCACGCGTGACATTGCTCCGTTTTTGGCCGTTCCCGCCGCGATCGACTTCCAACAGCAGCACGACTGGGATGCTGTTCGGGCTCGTTGTCATGAACTCGCGCGCGAGAGTCGCTCGCGAATTGCGGAACTGAGCCGACTTGAGCCCATTGCACCGGATTCGACCGAATGGTTTGCGCAAATGGTCGCCTGCCCGATTCCAATTGATGACCCCGAAGTCGTGAAGGCACGTATGTACGACGAGTTCAAGGTCGAAGCGCCGCTCGGCACGTTCCAAGATGGTCATAAGATTCGGATTTCGTATCAGGGCTACAACGATCACGGTGATCTGGAAAAACTTATGACGGCCCTGGAAGCAGTCATTCAAAAGTAGCTTGCGCCCAAACCGGAAATGAACAACAGGCCCGCGGCAATGCCGCGGGCCCGATTGATTTTGCTCAGCAATTGTCGCCGGTGAGAACGGCCCGGTTGTTGGTCTCGTTAGTCTCCGGGACCTGGTTTCGAATGTCCACGGCGATCACGAAAGATTGCGCGGGGCAACCAAAGACAAGGGGTATCGTCACGAATTCTCCGGGGCGAAGGAGTTGAGTCACCTTAAAGATAGTCGTGACATGGCTGGGATCGGTCACTGCGACGAAGAAGCCACTTTGCGTGGATGCGAAACCGGCGTTTCTGACAATGAATCCAGTGCCACCCCCCACGGGGCCCTGGGACACAAGATCTGGTTTGAACGGTAAGATCGGGGCGGCCATCGCCGGAGCGCCCCCGATCTGCAGAACTGCCACCGACGCCAACAAACCCACCAGGGACAAAAACATGAACTTGCGAAAGATCGTCACTTTCAACGGCGCTAACATGGTTGAACCTCCTCGGTCCGGTCAAATCTTGAAAGGCAGCGTTATGTCGATCGACATGATTAGCATGCGGCCGAGCGCGAATTGCCACATCAAGACAATTGCCGATTTACCGTCGAACGGTCAGGAGTCAGTCGCTAGGCAAGAATGCCGAACGAAGAGGAGATTAGAGAATGAGCGAGATTGGAACGCCTAGTTCACGCTGCGGAGGCGCGGGTCGACGATCGATTCCATCGCTAGGGCGAGGAGCATAAAAGCAAGGGCTGTGAAGATGATGGCAAGACCGGGTGGAATCACCCACCACCAGTAACCGACGTAGAGCGCGCCCGTTTGGAAGCCGGACTCGAGCATTTGGCCCCAGGTTGGCACCGACGGATCGCCAAGTCCGAGGAAACTGAGCGACGCTTCGGCTAGGATCGCGCCCGGGGCGAAAAAGATCATCTGGGCGACGATGAACGGCGCGACCTGAGGAAAGATGTGCTTCGCCATGATGCGCGTCCGTGAAGCGCCGAGGGCTTGCGCCGCTTCCACGAGCTGACCCGAACGGATCTGGAGCACCATCGAGCGAACCAGGATCGTCATACCAGGCCAACTGAAGGCGACTAGGACCAGCATGATGAGCCAGAGGTGAGGACCAACGACAAAGACGAGAAAGATCAAGAGTGGCAAAAGTGGAACGTTTGAAATGATGTCGCAAATGCGCTGAATGAGCGAATCCGTTTTGCCGCCAGCATAACCGCTAAGGATGCCAAAAGTCGCACCGATCACGGTCGATACAAGGGCTGTGATGGTCGCAATGAAGAGCGCAATCGGAAGTCCGTAAAGGAGTCCTTCCCAGAGGTTCCGGCCAATTGCGTCTGTCCCCATGACGCCGTAGACCGTGCCTCCCGCTACGCCACGCACGCCAGTGGTAATGTCGTTCGGATCGGCAACAAGGATTTGAACCTGCAATGTGTAATCGCCGTCCAGCGTTACGATGGTGCCTGAACCATCGGGGTTCGGCTCGCCGAACAGCGCGGCTGTGAGGTTGTCCGAGAGATTGGGTGGCACAGCGACGCCTGGATAAAGCTGGGAATAGACCTGCGCTATAGACTGCGCAGCTGTATCTTGCTCCGTCAGCAATGTCCGTTCTGGGAAGTCGTAATACCGCCTGTAGGGCGCAGTCTCCCCTTCTCGCGGTCCGCGGACCGCGAGGTTGGCAAGGCGAACCTGGCCACCATCAGGGCGCGCGAGCGATGCCACGACGACCGGCGCCCGCTCGTTGAACGTGATGCCATACAAGGTCATCGAGAGAAATGACGGCGTGACGGCCCCATCAACGTTGACCGGAAAGTCGAAACTGCGTACTTGGGCGGCGCCGCGTTGCGTGACCGAAGTCGGATCTGACAGCGTCGTGATCTGGTGGGTGTAGGCCTCCTTGCCCAGATAGACCGTCCAGGCGGGCGGGGCCGCCTTTGGATAGTCGGCCCAATACGCGGGATTGCTCCAAATCGCTTTCCCGAAGTCGATAGGATAGGTCAGCAGAACATACGCCGAAACGGCGATCATCAGCATGAAAAGTGCGACGCCAGCCTTCCCCGAACCGGTCGAAACGAGGAGTTTCAATGCGCCTCGAAGCGAAAAACCAGAGGTTGGTTGTCGCTCTTCGGCCTCAGGCGCCGGCAACGGCGCAGCTACGGTCGCGCTTTCACTCATGGCTAGTACCTCACCCGAGGATCGAGCAAGACATACATGATGTCGAGCAGAAAGCGCGCGATGACATAGATAAGGGTGAAGATATAGGTCAGAGCGACGATGACGCCTTCATCTGGTGTGCCAGTGATCGCATCGTAATAGAGACGACCCATGCCACGCCAGTTGAATATGGTTTCCGTAAGGATTGATCCCGAGAGTGAACCGGCTAGTCCGAGCACGAGACCGGTTACGATCGGAGGCGCGGCGACCCGAAGAATATGCCGGCGCGTGACCCTGCTTTCGGGAAGCCCTTTCGCCCTGGCGAGGAGAACATGGTCCTCTTGAGCTACGGTCACGGTCATTGTGCGAACTGAATAGATATAGGGACCGACGCTAACGAGCACGAGAGTGATCACGGGCAGGATTGCGTGCTTCATGAGATCGAGGAAGCGCTCGGGCTGGTCTTGAGGCGGCGGTATCCCATACATTCCGCCAGCCGGAAGAATGTCCAATTTGAAGGCAAAAATCAGAATGAACAGGATACCAAGCCACCACGCGGGCACGGCAAAGGAAATGGCCGCGAAATAGGCGACGCTGCGGTCGATTCGACTGCCAACTCGCGTCGCCATGCGAACGCCAACGAAAAGACCGATGGTCGCGGTAATGATCGACGCGCTCGTTAGGAGCAGCACCGTGTAAGGCAGGCGCTCGAGCACAATGTCGGAAATCTTGTTGCTGCCCTCCGCCGTCCGCAGCGATCTTGCCTCGCCCAAGTTCAAGGTCATGACACGCCAGACAGTCGGTGTCATCCGGCGATACCACGGCTTGTCGAGTCCGTAGAACTGATTGAGGACTTGCTGGTGCTCGTTAACTGCCTGCTCGAGTGCGGCGGGGTCGCGCACGGTTTGGGCTAGACCCTGACGGTAGGCCCGGACCTCTTCATTGACTTGGGCTTCGAGGAGACGGTCAGAAAACCCAGTGGCGCCAAGGGAGATGACGAGCAAGATCATCACGGCCACGAGCACGCCGAAGAGCGTGACCGCGCGCACCGCCAGCGGCCGGAGAACCGACATTATCGCTCCTACGCCCTACACGTTATTCCGTGCAGACGGAATTTAAGGGACATAGGGCCACATCGTGATGCGCTCATACACCTATCTGAATATCGAGACGCTGCTCCGCCACCTCGGCCACCTGATCGCTCGATGCGGCCAGATAGAGTTGATAAAGCCCAGGGAAGAGTCCCGATGTCACCGACGAATCGATGGTCACAGTAAATCCGTTGTCACCCGGAGTTCCGTTGCCTGAATTCACGATCTGGCCAGCAGACGCATCGACCAGTGCATATTGCAATGAGAGTGTTCCTGGTCCAGAAATCTGAGCAGTAATGCTGATCGGGTCGCCAATTGCCGGCGCCGGCGCCTGGATCGGCGCAATCGTGACATGCGGCGGCTGTCCAAGTCGGAAATCGTTCGCAGTGAATGGATAGGTCGGGTCCCTGAACGCATGCAGTTCCGCATATTGCGCTGGTGGATCGTAACGCGCAAGAAGATACGGGCCGTTGCTGATGACCAGAAGATTCGTGTCTTTGAACCAGGCGTCTGCCGCATCGTATCGTGCCGCCGCCTCTTCTGGGGTCACGAGCGATTTCCCGTTGATCTCAAAGAACCCTTTCGGGATGGTGTTGCCGCGCTTGAACTCTGCGACCGACCGTAAGACGAGTCGGGCGTCAGTCTCGGTGACCAAGCTCAACCACGGAACGCTGAATCGAGCGGCGGTTGTGTCACTGTAGGCGCCACGCCGTTTCGTGAAGACGACATCATCCATCGCCGCCAGCAACTCCCATGGCGTCCCAACCGACGATGGAACGCCGTAGGAGGCGATGTACGCTGGTTCAAAGTGCCAGTAGTTGACGTAGACCTCGATCGTGTGGTCGTCGACGATGCGATAGCCGGCAAAGGTATCTAGGGTTGGACGAGAGGTGATGCCGATCGCCGTTTCGATCTGGATCTTGGCGTCGTCGTAGGCAAATTCGTACGCTTGAGCGAGCGGATAGACGACGTCGGCCATCGTGATCGGTTGACCGTGGTGCCACTTGGAGCTGGTGTATTTCGAGTAGTCGTAGGTTATCTTGCTGACAGCGGTTGTCCCAGACTGTACTGGAACCCATGCGTCTTGCTTGGCGTCCCAGACGACAGCATCGTCGGGCACCGGCATCGTTCCGTCCGGCCCCGCAGTTTCGACCTTGAAATCAGCCCGCATCGGCACCGGCAGACCTGTGAATGGATGACTGACAATCGCGCCATCGACGATGTTTCGGTTGATGTCACTGCTATACGCATCGCCGAACCCACCGATCGGGTTCCAGGTCGTTCTTTCAGTCCACACCCAGAGGTTGCCGACCTTGATCTGGTTTTTCCCAGGGATGTCCGCGCCTCTCAAGGCGTAGAGATTCTTCGGTCCGCTGACGAGGTCTTCGGTTAGATTTTCTACTTCATTGCGGACCGGGAAACTCTGCAATGCCGTCGCGAGCCAGATGCGCACCGATTCGTTGAGACCGGTCGAGGTCATCTGACGGAAGATATCGTCCCGTTCATCCTTACTCTTGAACTCGCCCCGATAGAGCTTCTTGCCGAGATCATCGAGCTGTTGTTGCTGGTACTGCCAGAATCCAACTTCTTGCCAGCCGGGCATGTTGCCGAGCCATGGAGCGTAGTAGAAGTTGACGCCCGAATCGTCGTATCGATTCGGCGCCGACCTGCTCCAGCCTTCCGTATAAGCGTGCCACTGGAAAGTAACCGGGTCGCTGGAATAGACCGCGAGTGTTGCCGGACCAAATTGTTGGTAGAGCGGTTGGACTTGGAAACCGGCATCTTCGAGCGCCGCTCGAACCGTATCTCCTATGTCGCGTCGCTCGTCCTCAACACGAATGACAAGCTTGATCGTGATCGGTTTTCCACCGACCGACCAAACATTGTTCGAAAGTTGAGCGCCGGCGCCTTGCATCGCCGTCGTGATCGTCTGTTTGGCAAATTCCGCATCGTGAGTGATCTGATTTGCCGCCGTGATCGGAAAGATCGTGATCGCGTCGTAGTCGAGCGGACTGACGCTCGTCGTCATTGGCAGCGCCCGGCCCTGATAAATGTCGTTGGCGATGAAATCGCGATCAACCAGGTACTGCATCGCTTGCCGCACTTGCGGAATCGAGAATGGGTTCAAATCCCCTTGCGGCGCGGGCGCCGGGTTGAGAATGAGCGCCAGGGTCGAAGCTGGAGCTTGGATCAAGCGGACGTTCTGAGAGCCATCGAGACTCTTCGCTCCAGCCGTCTTAAGACCAAAGAGATAGAGATCCATATCGCCGTTTTGGATGTTTTGTGGCGCTTGATCGACATTGAACGCGGAAAACCCGACAACGTCGGCAGACGGACCAGGAGGTCCGGAGGCGGCCGGTGAAGCGACGGGCGAAGCAGTCGGCGACGCGACGGGCGACGCGGCCGGTGAAGCTACCGGCGTACCCTGGGCGAACGCGGCTTCCGGATGCGCGGCGAGAATTCCAGCGAATGTCGTAGACAGGCCGAGCGCGGTTGCGCGCTCAAGGAATTGCCGGCGGGTCATCTTGCCCGTGGTCAACTCCTGTATCAAGGACGAAAGCGCACTCATTGGCTCAACTCCCGGCGCGAACCGCGCCTTTGCGCCTTAACGGGCGGCGCAATCCCGGAATCGCACAAGAGTCAATTTCACCGGATCTAGATCCTGCGGCGACGGAAGGCAAAGCCATAGATCAGCCCGGCAATCGACAGTCCTGCCGCAAGCCCAAGGCCACCGTACGTCAGCCCGCTCGCCTGCGCGGAACGCGGCGCCGCATCTCCCGACGATTCGGGCGTCTTCTTTGGCGAGATCAACGGCGGTGCGGTCGGTTGCTCAGATGATGATGACGGCGAACCCGCGGGTCCGATCGTCGCCGTTGGGCCTGCTGGAGCAGTCGCTTGCGTTACTGTCGTCGGTACGACTTCTGGTGTCGTTGCAACGGTCGCCTGCGGTGAGGCGCCCGCAACCGGCGTGGCGCCGCCAAGGGTTTGGTTGAGGGAATCAAGTGACTGTTGAATCGAATCGAATCCGAAATCGGTGAAGAAGGACGCGGTCGCGACATTTCCAGTCTCGTCGTAGGCAGTGATGCTGGTCGCTCCCTCTCCGGTCACCGGCATGAATATCTGGGTCTGAAACTGTCCTTGATCGTCTGTTCTCATGTTAGAAACAATAACGCCGCTCACGGTCAGTTGGATGTTGCTCTGTGGTTGGAAGTCGAAACCTTGTATGTCGACCGTCCGGCCTGCTGAACCGGATGGGGGATTCAAGAACAGTGACGGCGACTTGATCGCGGTCTTGCGCGCGAATCCGATCTGCTGGCTGATGCCGTTGAATTCGCCTTGCCGGGTGTCAGCCCAAACCATGTAGACGTCTTCATTCGTGGCGGCGATCGAAAAGTAGTCGCCGATAAAGAGACCTTGGGTGAATCCCTTCAACGAGTTCGATGGGAAGTCGGTCACTCGGGTATCCGGCGCGGTAAAGTTCTGCGCGGGATCGGTGAAGCCCCACGTCTTGCCCTGATCGGTTGAGGCTGAGTAATAGATGTTGTAGCGAACTTGATCGGGGTCGTCCCGCATGTCACCCCACATCGCGTGCACAGTGCCGTCCGCCGAAACCGTGATCGACGGGAAGAACTGCGGGGCGTTCGTCTGGTCAGTGTTCAGACGAACACTAGGCTCCCACGTCTTTCCTTTGTCCAACGAACGGAAAAGATAGATATCCGAGTCGTCGGCAATTTTGTCGGTCGGTGTTCCGGATGTCGCTATGTAGATTTCGTCATGCGGACCGACCGCAATCTGCGGGAAAACCGTTCCCCAGAACCGGAATTGAGTGTTGCGCGGTCGGAAAGCAGGTTCGCGAACGACCCCAGCCTGCATCGGCGAGCCAAACGTGCGACCACCATCCTTCGAAAACGCGACCATGATGGCGGCGAGTCCCTTTTGAGTGCCATCGCTCGTCGTATCAACATAGGTCACGACAACAGTCCCGTCAGAAAGCACGCGTGGTTGAGAGCCCTGCACAGTGCGGTCCGACTGACCGCCTACAGCAGTCTGCTGCTCCTGAGTCTTGTTCCCCTCGTCCTGTGTCTGTTCGTCAGCTCCCTGCGTTTGGTTTTGGTTCGGATCGACGCCGGCTTGCTGAAGTTGCTCGTCGGTCAGTGGTTTCGCGTTTTTGAAGACGGCGGTGCCAGCGCCTGCCTCTCCGATCCGGTTCCGAAGTACCAAACGACTGCAACGCCGCTGGGCTCGCCGCCACCGGCATAGACCACGTAGCGCCGCCATCTTCGGAATGGACGACTTTGATCGTGCTCGTCGTGAATGGCGTCGAAAGGATGGGCAGTTCGTCGGAATAGATCACGCCGTACGTGGACTCGAAATCCGTGTACGTCATGTAGATGCTATCTTTGCTGGGATCGTCCGGACTGGGACCCGTGGTCAACCACTCTTTGTCGAGAAATCCCAAGGTAATCTGCCCTCGGGCTCGGCCTTGATCGTCAGTCTGGCTCACGCTTGAAGTCGTGCCACGAGCCGCAGACACCGGGTCGTTCCAGGTCAGACCGCCATCCTCGGACTTGGCCACGACCAATGTTGAAACCTCTGTCTCCGAGACGAGCGACCCAATGTGAAAGTCTTCGACTCCGATCGAGATCATCGAGAGGTAGACGTTGCCCTGGGAGTCGAAGACCACGACCGGGTCGCCGGCCGCGCCCTGGTCCTCGCGGAAATAGCGGACGCGGTTGGGTCCTTGCCATGTTTCGCCGCCATCGAAACTCGCGTAGGCCGCGATATTGCCGCCGAGGTTGTAGTCGATCGCACCCATCACAAGATGCTCGGGATCAGTGGGATCAACGGCGATTGACGGTTCAGTTTGGATTGTCTGATAGCCAACCTGGCGGGTGATCAAGAGGTTCCGGCTCATCGATGGTGCTGGATTACGAAACGGAACTTGCTGGATCGCGGAGGTCGCGTAGCTGTTCCCGGTTGAAGCTGGTCCAGGCGCGAGCGGCGATTCCCAACCGGCCATCGGGTCTATTTCGATCTGCTTGCTCGCGGCTTTGGGATCCAATGCGGCGGTGAAGAGCCAACTCGAAGAGGATAGGCCTTCTATGTCAGGGTGAAGAATCGTTCCCAAAAAGGGCGTGCCTACCGCAGTTCCTGAAAGGTTGCCACCTTCGCTTTCACCTTCGGCGAGCGTGAATTGTGGAAGCATCGCCGATACCAGCAAAAGGAGCGTGATGCCCAAGCCCAGAATGTTTCGCGCCGCCGATGGTTCCTTCCGGCGCGACTTAAAAGTAACCAATCGCATCGTCGCCCCCTCGATAGATCGCGGGTCGAATACGAGTCGCACTCGACTCGCTAGTACCGTCTGTCATCGGTTCCATGAGTGCAGTGCCGTCAGATCTCTGGTCGATCGGAACGACTCACGCGTTGAATTTCGATATGACGTTTGTACGTCGACAGGCCTCTGTTGTGCGGTGGCATGCTAGACGCCACACAAGCCCACGTCAATTCAGATTCCTTCGATTGCATCCGTTCAGTATTGAGTACGTTGTCGACTGACTCGTGGTTCTCGCTTTCGCTAAATATCGTTTCCTCCAGTCAATGAGATAGGCTGTTTGATCCGGGAGAACAGCAATACGATTCAAGCCTAGTTGCCTGAATTCGCGTAATAATTGATGATCAAGCCCTTGACACATTCGACCGCACACGATAGACGGTCATGACTGAAGTTGAAAGTCTCTGATTTCCGGCGGCGGTCGGCTCAGCGTTTAGCGACTGTCAAAGAGCGAGGAACTGCAATGCGGAGCCCGGCCATGACGACCCGAACTGCGATCCGATCGATGCCATTACTGATGGCAATCGGTCTTCTCTCCTTGCTTGCCGTTCCATTTTTAGGAGCCAGGGCACAGGATTCTGACCCGAGTCTCGTCGGTTCGTACTCGGTTAGCATCGTTCTCACCGACATTCCAAAGACGGTGAAATTCGGCCCGATGGCCATCGGTCAGTGGGAGATTGACTTCAATTCCGATGGCTCCTACACCATGACCCGCGCCGACGTCGGGCAGTTGGTGACAGGGACGTACGAAGTCAAAGGAAACGAAGTCACGATAACTGACCAATCTGGCCTGCTCTCTTGCGCGGGCGCCGCGGCCGCCAATGAGCCGAATGGCGACGTTTCGAGCGGAACCTATGCATGGACTATCCAGGGCGACCGTCTCTCCATGGAAGCAAAGGATGACGGTTGCGCCACACGCACGCTGATTCTGGGTACCCGAGACCTCAACCAGTTCATTGGGTGTCAAACTCCCGGTGGGTCCGAATCGGCCGCAGCCTCGCCCGAAGCATCGCCAGTGACCTCCGAAGGATCTGATCTCGGTGACTTGGCGGTCAAACAAGACGCCACACCCGCATCGAGTCCGTCAGCAAGCACCGCTGAGGTGGAAAAGGGTATCGATAACCTGCTCGATCAATTGACGGCATGCTGGGCGACGGGCGATCCCGCGCGGTTCTTGCCGCTGTTGACCGACGAATATGCGCATTCGTTGCTCAATGCGGGTCAGTCCGAAGATGACCTTATCCGTAATCTGGCGACTGCGATGGCCAGCCCAATCACTTACCAGCGCGCGGGCGATGTGACGATCATCGACGACACGCACGCCACGGCGATCGTTCGCACATCGAATGGAGATCAAGAGCAATTCATTCGGTTCAAGTTCGTCTTGATCGATGGCGAATGGAAGCTTGATGGACCCGCATAACGAGCCAGAACCTGAGTCCAGTCTGCCCAAGTCTGCGGCGGACGACAATCTCATCGAGGAATCAACGCAACAAGAAAACGTGGAGGCGCCGGCTACCGAGCCGGCGCCGCTCATCCCGGAAGTTGTCTATCCCGAAGATGAGCAACTGCCAGCTCAAACTCCTGCCGCCGACTTCTCGACCGTTGGCACTGGCAGCGTGTTTGCGATTAGCTGCTCGCTGTTGACGATTTTGATCATCGTCATCTGCATTGGGATTTTCATCATCACGCGACTGTTTTGAACCTCGCGAAACTCACGCTCCTCGGCGGTCCAGAGTACACTAGCGGTAACTGACCCCGCCGGTGTGCGTGTAGGCGATTGCTGTCCCTGTCGCCATAACCACCGGAACTATTCGAAAGTGATTCAAAACGTCCGTGTTGTCGTTCGCGACATCGCGCTCCAACAATCAATATTATCCAGAGGAACTCATTTGTGACAGACGACGACCAACAAAAACCTGATTCATCCGAGCCAAAAGACCGTCCACCACAGCGATTTTCCCGGCGGCGGCGCGGAAGGCGACGACCCCAGTCTGACGCCCAAAAAGGGCAATCCGCGCAATCGCAACAGGAACAACCCAAATCCGATCAACCAGCAAGCAAAGAACCGCCAACGCAACCTAATCGAGCGCAGCAACCGCGTCAGCCTACAACAAGGACGTTCGCAGCAGCCGCAAAGCGGTCAGTCTCGTGGCGACCAAGGCCAGCAGCAAAAA
This sequence comes from uncultured Chloroflexia bacterium, assembly GCA_963737985.1. Lineage (GTDB taxonomy): Bacteria > Chloroflexota > Chloroflexia > Thermomicrobiales > UBA6265 > CAVTUU01. The sequence continues at coordinate 946,297 of CAVTUU010000009.1, forward strand.
CAGCAAGGCACGCGCACGCAATCGGGACAGCGCAACGCATCTCGGCGACCGCGTCGAGATGAGGAACAGACCGCCCGGCGTCAACCGGAACGCTCCCGCCACGGATCTAACCGCGGGGGTCAACAACCACGGCAAGATCAAAACGGACGGCGCGATCAGCGACCGCCCGGAGGCGCGGATCAACGCCAGCCCCAATCCGGGTCGGCCATCTCCGGCCCTCGCGGGCGCCTGCGGGTAATTCCGCTTGGCGGCGTTGGCGAGGTCGGCAAAAACATGACGGTGGTGGAGTTCGAGAACGATCTGCTGTTGCTCGACTGCGGCGCAAAATTCCCCGAGGAAGAGCAGCGGGGAATCGATCTCATTATTCCTGATATTACCTACGTGAAAGAACGTCGCCGAAATCTGCGCGGCATTCTCATCACGCACGGGCACGAAGACCACATTGGCGCGCTCCCGTACGTGGTTTCTCAACTCTTCGACAAAACGCCGATCCCGATCTACGGGTCGCCTCTTGCACTTGGATTCATTGAGGGCAAGCTGCTGGAGGCCCGGCAAGAGAAGTACGTCGATTTTCTGCCTGTTGCCTCAGGACAACGAATTCCGCTCGGCAAACTTACGGCCGAGTTTATTCACGTTACTCACTCGATCCCCGATACCAACGCCGTTGCGGTCCATTCTCCGGTTGGCACCATCATCGATACCGCCGACTTCAAGTTTGACCCCACGCCGGTTATGGGTGATCCAACTGACGAACGCCGGCTTCGGCGGTTGGGCGATGAAGGCGTGCTTGCCCTTTTCTCTGACACCGTCAGGATCGAAACATCGGGCAGCACACCATCTGAACGTGTCGTGCTCGAGACAATCGATCGCGTGATCAAAGAATCACACGGGCAGGTGATCATCACCACATTTGCATCGAACATCAGCCGGCTGTACATGGCGCTGCTCGCGGCAGAAAAATACGGCCGAAAGGTCGCCGTCGCGGGACGCTCGATGGAGCAAAACGCACGCGTCGCACTTGACTTGGGCTATCTCGACCCCGGCAATGGCGTGCTTGTTACGCTCGATGAGATTTTGAGACTGCCCAAAGAGAAGCGCGTGCTCGTCATCACCGGCAGCCAAGGTGAGGCAGCCGCCGCACTTTCGCGCATCGCTGCCGCCGAACATCCGCGGATTCGCGTTGGTAAGGGCGATGTTGTTCTCGTTTCCGCCACCCCAGTACCAGGTAATGAAGAAACGGTCACGCGGACGATTGACAATCTCTTTCGGCGCGGAGCGAGCGTGATCTACAGCGCAGTCGACCGCGGCGTTCACGTTTCCGGACATGCTGGCCGCGATGAGCTCAAGCGGATGCTGGAGTTGATTAGACCGAAATACGCAGTGCCCATCCACGGCGAGTTCCGTCATATGGTGCTTTATCGCGAATTGTGTGCGGAGGTCGGGATCCCCGGGAATCGCGTGCTTCTGCCGGAAATCGGCGGAGTGATCGAGTTCACACCTGACAACGCGGCGCAGCGTGGTCGCGTCGTCGCTGGCACGACTTTGGTCGATCGCCTCGGAGACCGCTCGAACGGCCAAGTCACACTTCGAGATCGCGACAACCTTACCAATGACGGTGTCGTTATTGTCACGATTGTGGTCAATCGCGAAACCGGCAAGCTGATCGCTGGTCCGACGCTCGTCGCGACTGGACTTAAGCCGGAGCTTGCCGATGGCGCCCTCCGAGAGGCGGAGCGTGATCTCCAACGGATGTTAGAACGGCGATCGCCGGGCGAACCGCAGTACGGGTATCTCGTCCAGCGAGCCAAGGAAACGGTCGGCAAAAGCCTTTACCGGCGCTCAAAGAGCCGCCCGATGATCCTGCCGGTGGTGACGGAGTTGTAAGCGCCCAATCCTCCGTCCGCGTCTCACGAGATCTGCCGACCATCTCGTGAGCCTCCGCGATCCCCGTGGCGGCGTACGGCAGTACGCCTGTGAGGGCACCGCTGCCGTGCGCCGCTACGAGGAACTAGGTCACAGATTTCGGCATATTAAAACGGGCGACCGTCTAACGGTCGCCCGTATTGGTTTGAAGTAGTGCTATGACGCGAGGGCTTCGACCTCTTCGCAGGCTTTCTGCTCTTCGATAAGTGCGGCCGGCAAGTCCTCAGCGGTAACCCACGCCTCCGCCCAATTGGCGATGGCGTGCATCACCTCGCCCAGGTCATTTCCCTTTTCGGTCAGGTGATACTCGATCCGAACGGGCGTGTCCGGAATCACCGTCCGCGCCACGAGTCCCTCGTGTTCGAGCTCTTTCAACCGCTCTGAGAGCAGACGGTCACTCAGACCAGGAATGGTCTTCGTGATCTCGCTAAAGCGACTATCGCCACAATAGAGCGCACGGACAATTGCCCCTGTCCAGCGGCGGCCAATCAATTCAACTGCGTAGTGGTACGCGGGACAGAAGGCGCCCATCTCTCGGTGATCATTCATATTGACCATTATTACCCCTCGTAAGCCCCTTGACAACAACTAGCTAACTAAAGTATAGTCCCTTACATGAAATTAGCCAAGTGGCGCGAATCGAAGGCCGGGTGGATGGCGGCCGGCGCGTCACCGGAACAATCCGGAATTTTACAAACCGGGGAGGACGAGAAGAAATGACCACCGCTACACAAGCTACTGGAACCAAGACCACCTGGACAATTGATCCCGCGCATACTGACGTTGAGTTTTCTGTACGTCACATGATGCTGAGCAATGTGAAGGGCCACTTCGCTGGCATCAGCGGAACGATCCTGATGGATGAGCAGGATTTGACAAACTCGTCTGTTGAGGTTTCGATCGACACTTCGACCGTCGAGACGCGAGAGCCGAACCGCGATGCGCACCTCAAATCTGCCGATTTCTTCGAGGTTGAGAAATACCCGGCGATGACCTTTAAGAGCACCGGCATCAAAAAGGTCAACGACGAGACCTATGAAGTCACGGGCGATTTGACGATCAGAGACGTCACGCGACCGGTCGTCCTCGAGACCACCTACAATGGCCGCAACACCTCGCCGTGGGGAACGCAAGTCGTCTCCGTCAGCGCTGAAACGAGCATCAATCGCAAGGATTACGGTCTGACCTACAACGTCGCGCTCGAAACCGGCGGATTCATGGTCGGAGATAAGATCAAGATCTCCATCGAACTCGAAGCGATCCTCCAGCAGGACGCGTAATTCACCACCCGCACCCGCGAGCAAAAAGCCCTCTCTCAACTACCGAGAGAGGGCTTTTCTTTTACAAATTCAAAGCCAAGAGATGTTGGGCCGCTCAATTGCTCTTTCTGCGAAGTTGGTCTCAGGGCAGGACTTAGAAGTACATATCCGGGACGTGAACGCCGGTTTCCGCCCAATCGCGCGCGGCAAGCTGAGCTTCAATCGCGTCCGTCTCTTCGCCGGTGGCTTCGCGGACGAGCCGGCCGACCTGAATGACGAATCGGTTGTACGTGGGGAATGTCCAGCGCCGAACGTCAGATAGCGAGTCGTCGCAAGTCCAACCTCGAGCGACCACCCAGTTGTCCCCGGCGCGCTCGCAAAGCAGGACGATCCCCGCGCCTTTCCAGGCGAAGAGATTCGTCGAAGAACGAATAACCGGTGCATTGGGACGGATGCGCGTCTCACACATGAGCGTCGTCTCGATTGATAAGTGGGTCAAATCGGCAGCTTGACAACACGAATCCGGCGGAAACTCGCCAAGCCTAGACATCAGACTAGCAACGACGGGCGAAAAAGGCACCGTCCGCGCCGCACAGTGATCGAGAGCGTCTCTTATGCAGAATGCCTAAGCGTTTGGAGTTTCGATTTGATCACTCCAAATCCCGTTGGTGGGGAACAGCAACGTCTCGAGCATTACCTGTCGTGAGCGCGCCCTGGCGTAGGCGGGCGCATTTTCCGCGATTGGCGCGATCGGCCGGCAACCTTCAGCGGGATCGGGCGTCGCGCCAAGATCGGGGATGATCCCAGCGCTCTCCATCGCGACTAAGGCGGCGCCTCGCGCGGAGGACTCTTCTTCAGGCGGCAACGGCGTGACCGCGTGCCCGAGGGCATCGGCGATGATCTGCATCCACACCGGCGAGTGCAACACTGCTCCTCCGTTCAACACGATTTGGTGGTCGGCGTTTATCAACGGGGAGACTGCATTGCCAATCAGGGAGAGTCGAAGCGCAATCGCTTCCAGGCACGCACGCAAGAGTTCGGCCCGTCCAGCTGAAAGTTTCAATCCTGCGATGACGCCAGTCGCGCGATCGTTCCAAATTGGGGAGCGCTCCCCCGCCAGAAACGGCAAAACGGTAAGGCCATGACTATCTGGCGCGACCGATTCGGCTTCCTGCATTGACGCTTCGCTCACGTCTTCGCCAACCAGATCGCGCAACCACGAAATGACATTCCCACCGTTGCTCAGCGCCCCACCGAACACGACACGCCGATCATCTAATCGGTATGCCCAAACATCGCTTGGAATCTCGAATTCTTGGCCAATGGGACGTTCTACGATCACGCGCAGCGCCGCCGAAGTACCGACCGTGAGCGCAATCCGGTCGTTCGTTATCGCGCCGCAGCCAACATTTGCGCAGGCGCCGTCCCCTATCCCCGGGAACCATGGAATGGACGCCAATTCCGGCCATCTGCCCGAAAAGGTCGCCCCCATCGAAGCAATCACCGTGCTGACGGGAACGATCTCGGGAAGCGTCGCGGGTTCGACGCCGGATGCGGTGATCATTGTTGAATCCCACATGCCGGTGTGCACGTCAAGCATGCCAGTGCCAGAGGCCATCGCCAGTGACGTATAATCCTGGCCGTGAATCTCCCTGATCACGAAGTCGGCGAATGAGCACCATCGTTCGACGCGGGCAAAAACTGCGGGCCTCGTCTCCTTGAGCCACCGCAATTTCGCGGGCCAATAGCTCGAGTGGATGACGCATCCGGTGCGCTGGTGAACCTCGTCGATATTCAACTCAGACTGCAACGCCGCGACCTGGCGAGCGGATCGTGTATCACCCCAGAAGAAGACGGGCGTTATCGGGTCGCCAGCTTCGTCTAAGCCGAGCAAACTGTGCCAAAAACTTGAGAAGCCTACCGCGGCGAGGTCACTGGCGCGTTCACTCGATCGGCCGAGCGCTCGGTCAATCATCTCCAGCAAGAGTCCAAACAGAACTTGCGCGTCCGCCTCTGCCCCGCCGTCCGGCGTCGTTTTCAACTTGTAAGCGAGCTGTTCTTCTGATCCAAGAACCGCCCGGCCGAGACGGTCGAAGCAGAGCGCCCGAAACGAGGACGTCCCAAGATCGAGCGCGAGTGTGAGCGGCGCATCGGCCGCGGCGAGAGATACAAAAGGCATCCCGAGAGGCTCCAATACCGTACTTGTGGCTAATGCGGCTGGCAGTATATCGGTCGGAGCGCGCGTGTTCTGCTACCATCGATTGTGCGATCTGTTCGACCGGTTCGGGAAAGTACCGATGACACCGACTTCAACGCCAATTCTTGTCCGCGGCGCTTGCCCGCACGACTGTCCAGACACGTGCGCCGTGATCACCGAAGTCCAGGACGGACAGGCGATCAAGTTCTACGCTGACAAGAATCATCCAATCACACAGGGATGGCTTTGCGCAAAGGTTCGCAATTACCTCGACCGCGTTTATCACCCTGACCGATTGATGTATCCGCTTCGCCGTATCGGACCGAAAGGATCCGGCGAGTGGGCCCGCATCTCTTGGGATGAAGCGATCGCGGATATTAGCGAAAACTGGAAGCGGATCATCGCCGAACATGGAGCAGCCGCGATTCTCCCTTATTCCTACAGCGGGACTCTTGGCGTTGTTGAAAACATTGTGGCTGCCTCCCGTCTCTGGAATCGCATGGGTGCGAGCGGACTCGAACGCTCGATCTGTGACGCGGCGGCCCAAACCGCGGTTGAAGCGACAATCGGGGCGCGTTGGGCGCCCGATATGCGCGATGTCGCTGCTAGCAAACTCGTTTTGATCTGGGGCCACAATCCCGCGTCAACTAGTCCGCATTTCATGCCGTTCCTGCGAGACGCCCAGCACAATGGGACCTATGTAGTCGTGGTCGATCCTCGGCGCACGCTCACCGCGCGCTCCGCCGACCTGCACATTCAACCTCGTCCCGCGACTGATGGCGCGCTCGCGCTCGGCATGATCAGCATCATCTTCGCCGAGGGCTTGCACGATGAGGCCTGGCTTGAGACGAACACTATTGGCTGGCGTGAGCTCCGAAATCGGGCCGCTGAATTTCCACTTGAGCGCGTGGAAGCGATAACGGGTGTTCCCGCTGCCACGATCGTCGACCTTGCTCGACGCTATGCCACCTCCAATCCTGCGCTCCTGAAGATAGCCGACGGGATTCAGCGACATGAGAATGGCGGGCAAACGGTTCGCGCCTTGGTTTCATTGCCGGCGGTAACCGGGCAGTACGGCAAAAAGGGCGGCGGTCTCTTCTACAGCGCCAGTGGCTTCGTCCCGTGGGATGAGGAAGCGATAGGGCACATGTCGGAGTGCCCACCGACACCGCGCATCATCAACATGAATCGTCTCGGAGCGGCGCTGACTGGCGAAGTTGAAGATCCACCAATCAAGTCGCTCTACGTCTTCGTCGCCAATCCAGTGACCTCGACGCCAAACTCCGGATTGATCGTTGAGGGACTTCTCCGCGAGGATCTGTTCATGGTCGTGCACGAGCAGTTCATGACCGATACGGCGCGCTACGCTGACATCGTTCTGCCGGCGACGACCCAACTCGAACATACCGACATGCAGCGGCCATATGGTCATCGCCATCTGCAATATAACCACCAGGCAATCGAGCCGCCCGGGGAAACGAAGAGCAATTGGACGGTGATGAAACTCCTCGCGACCGCTATGGGGTACGAAGAACCATGGCTCCACCACAGCAATGTAGAGGCAATCGAAGAGATCTTCGAGGCGACTAAGCGCCGTAGTCCGCTCTTGGCTGAGATGACCCTCGATCAGTTGAGAAACGACGGAACCGCTCCCTATTCGTTCGCGCCGGGCGCCGCGGTGCCGTTCGCCGATCTGAGATTTCCCACTCCTTCCGGCAAGGTTGAACTTCGATGCGAGCGGATGATCGATTTCGGAGTCGATCCATTGCCAGAATATGTGCCGCCAAGCGAATTCGTTGAGTCGACGCTCGACTCGCCGCTGCGGTTGATCACCGGGGCGGCGCATCACTTCGTTTCAAGCAGCATGGCAAATCAGCCGAAATTGCTGGCGAAAGAAGGTTCGCCGTTTGTCGAGATCAATCCTGACGATGCCGCCGCGCGAGGCATTTCCGACGGTCAATCGGTGTCTGTCTCAAATGCGCGCGGATCGATTGTGTTGCGCGCGATCGTCACGGACGACGTGCCGAGCGGAACGGCGGTCGCCCCGAAAGGACGTTGGGCGACATATTCACTCGACGGCAAGAACATCAATGTTCTGACGTCAGATAAGCTTGCCGATCTTGGAAATCAATCGACGTTCCATTCCAACCTTGTCGAAATCCACCCTGTCGAAACCTCATCGAGCGACGAAAAGGCAGCGACGCAGTACAACTCGGCGTCGCTCATCGCCGGTGACTAGCCGAGCTTCGGGCTGAGAGCCGCTACAATGTCGCTCCTCGAAGTCACTGATCTTCATCTTTATTACGGCGCCGGTCCCACGAAGGTCCGCGCCGTCGACGGCGTGTCATTTTCCATCGAAACGAAGGGGGAGGCGATTGGGGTCGTCGGTGAATCGGGCAGTGGAAAGACGAGCCTCGCCACCGCGTTGATGCGTCTGCTCCCGAAAAATGTGGCCCGATTTGACGGCTCGATCTTGCTGGATGGCCGCGAGCTTCGCGATCTGTCCGATGAGGATTTTCGCAAGGAGATTCGCTGGCGAAAAATCGCGATGGTCTTCCAAGGCGCGATGAACGTGCTCAATCCAGTGCTCAAAGTAGGCGACCAGATCGCAGAGCCACTCCACTTCGCCGGCCATCACACGAAAAAAGAGGCGAAGGCGAAAGTTACGGGCCTCCTCGAACGCGTTGGATTACCGGCGGGAATTTACGATCGCTATCCCCATGAGCTCAGTGGCGGCCAGAAACAACGAGTGGTGATCGCGACCGCGCTCGTACTCGATCCCGATCTCCTGATCCTCGATGAACCAACTTCGGCGCTCGACGTCAGTGTCCAGGCGCAAATCATGAACCTGCTCAAAGATCTGAAAGTTGATCCAGGCATCTCGATGATTTTCATCACCCACGACATCGGTCTCGCGAGCGATCTTTGCGACAAGATCGCGGTCGCGTACGCGGGGGAGCATGTGGAATTTGGGCCGGCGGAACGGGTCCTCGTCGAACCTCGCCACCCGTACACCAAGCTCCTGCTGGCGAGCTTACCCCGACTCCACGAAACGCAGCGACCGCAACCGATGCCAGGCGAACCACCCGATCTCTCATCGCCTCCCGCCGGCTGCCGGTTCCATCCGCGCTGCCCATATCGATTCGAACCGTGCGACCACGATCATCCACCGGTCATCCGGATGCCAGACGGCGGGCATGCTCGATGTTGGTTGAACGATCAGTATGTTGCGGGTGATCGCTACAACATTCACCTTCGGCAAGAGGTGGCGGTCGCCAATGATTGAGCAGGCAAGTAACACAGCGCAGCTTTCGACGGTTCAGACAAATGGAGAGATTGCACAGCTCGTTTCACTGCGTGAGATCGACGTTTCCTATATCACCCACAAGGGTGTTTTCCGCAGGGGAGAGGTTCGGGCGCTGACCGAAGTGAGTCTCGACATCGCTCGCGGTGAAACCGTTGCCCTCGTTGGAGAGTCAGGGAGTGGAAAATCGACGCTCGGTCGCGTCTCTCTCCGACTCGTCGACCCGAATGCGGGGACGATCACGTTCGACGGCCGCGACATCACGAAGACGCCGCAAAGTGATCTCGGGTGGTTCCGGAAGCGAGCGCAGATCGTTTTCCAAGATCCGTTCTCGAGCCTGAACCCATACATGCGTGTTTACGATCTGATCGAAGAGCCGCTGATCATCGACGGAAACTACAGCCGGAGCGAACGCGCGGGACGCATCGAACGCGCGCTCGAAGCGGTGGAGTTGGTGCCAACGGGCCGTTTCACCGGCAAATATCCGACGATGATGTCTGGCGGCCAGCGACAGCGAGTCGGAATTGCTCGCGCCCTTGTGCGCGATCCCGACTACATCGTCGCCGACGAGCCTGTCTCGATGATCGACGCTTCGAGCCGAATTGAAATCCTTGACCTGCTCGACGGCTTGCAGGAAGCGCGGGACGTCACCTTCCTCTATATCACCCACGACATCGCCAGCGCCCGCCATTTTGCCGACCGAATCGCCGTGATGTACCAAGGCACAATCGTCGAGCGCGGCGCCGTCGCTCAAGTGATCGACAACCCGCTTCATCCGTACACCAAAGCGCTAATCAACGCGATCCCAGAGCCCGACCCGCAAAACCGCTTCCGTCGCCGCGCCGTCGTGCCAGGCGAGCCCGTCAGTGGCGGCCCGCTTCCTCCAGGATGTCCATTCTTCCCGCGCTGCCCCGACAGGATGCCTGGGCGCTGCGATATCACCCGGCCCTTGCTCAGAGAGCAGGAGCCCGGTCATTTCGTCGCTTGTTATCTGTTTGAGTGATGAGTTCCCTCATCCCCTGCCCCCTTCTCCCGTGCGCGGGAGACGGGGAACTATTTTCACTATTCGAACCAATGGACCACCAACCTGCCAATCGCTCCCTCTCCCGCGCACGGGAGAGGGTGGCCGCAGGCCGGGTGAGGGAACTTTTGGAGCACGGGCTGATGTCCGCAAAGTTCTACACCTCGTCGCGGAGCAAGACGCGACGTCGTTGGCGCTCGGCGCGGGCGCCGGCGCGGATCATGTCTTTGATCCGGTCAGGGTTTGTGGCGTTGTGAATTCGATAGTCGGGCGCGGTCGAGTCGGTCGTGTGGATGTAGACATCGCCGAAGCCAAAGAGGCGCTCGAAAACGTTTTGCTTCACGGCGACGTCATTCACACGGTAGAGATCGATCTCCTCGGTTCGCCGTGAGACGAATCCGCGCTCAATCATGACTCGTTCGTTTGTCAGTTTGTATCGACGAGTCAGGGCCTTGATCGGAGACCAAAGCTTGGTCGGCCGGCCCTTCCAAAGAATGCGCTCGCCGCCTGGTTCGCCGTCAAGATCTTGACCAACTGGCAGGCCGTCGTCAGCCAGGATGCGACCTTCTGGATCAATTTGAGATCCAGCGGGCGGATCCATAGCCGCCTTGGCGTCAGCAACATCGTTCATTGCACGACCGCAACTCTTGCAGAATCGCGCGTTATCGTCATTTTGCGTACCGCAATCGGGACAAAACGCCATCACCAAACTCCTAATGACAACCCATTTTCGCGCTCGGCTTAGGATCGCATCCGTGTGCGCACATGATACCAGGACGAACGAGTGAATCCGGGCACGCAAATGGAGTGCCTGTGCGTGGTACATTGCATGATCATCGTATTGAAAAACCTCGGGTCCGAGGCAATTTAGGGGACGAATTTGAACGGTCTCAACGGAATTGACGGTCAAGACGAAGGCCTCGACTACCGGCGGCGGTATCGAGGGCTCATTGGCGTCCACAGCAAGGTCCCGATCCGCGACCGTGCCATGCTTTCGCTGATCTACACGCCAGGTGTCGCCGAAGCATGCCTGGCGATCAGTCAAGATCCTCTCGAGTCGTTTGACCTGACGTGCCGGGGCAACACCGTCGCGATCCTCACCGACGGTTCGGATCTGTTCGGGCGCGAAGCTGGCTCACCGGAAGCGGCGCTCCCGATCGAAGAAGGCAAGAGCGTCATTTTCAAGACCTTCGCCGGCATCGACGCGTTTCCGATTTGCCTCGACACTAGCGGATCCGGTCGAGATCATCGAGGCGGGAACGCGCTCACGCCGACATTTGGCGCGATCTGCCTCGACGACATTTCGACCCCGCGAGCGTTCACGATCGCCGATCACCTCGAGAAGGCCGCCGACATCCCCGTCTTTTCCAATCAGCACCACGGCGACGGCGATTCTGGTGCTCGGCGGCGCTGATCAACGCGCTGAAGGTCGTCGATAAGCGAACTGGAGGAAATTAGCGTCGTCATCAGCGGCGCCGGGGATCGCCGGAATCGGCGTCGCGCGTCTGCTTGACGCGAGCCGGTGTTAAGCGGCTCGTCGTCTGCGACCGGGCCGGCGCGATCTACCGCTACCGGCCGGAGCGGATGAACTGGGCCAAGGTCTACGTGGCCAAGGAGACCAACCAGGAGCGGCGGCCGTGGCTCGCTGGCAGGCGATGCTGCAAAGGTGCGGACGTCTTCATCGGACTCTCGACCGGCAACATCGTCACCGACGACATGGTCGCGATATGGCGCACGACCCGATCGTCTTCTGCCCTGGCGGTGCCGACACCGGAAATCGAACCGGCGGCGGCGCGCGCCGGCGGGGCAAAAGTCGTCGCAACCGGACGCTCCGATTACCCGAACATGATGGACATCTCACTCGTCTTCCCAGGCGTCTTCCGCGGGCTTGCTCGACTCCCGTGCCCGCAACATTCGGTTGCGGACGCTGGTCTATGCCGCGCAAGCCCTGGCCGGCATGGTGCGGCCGGACGAACTGCACGCCGACCACATCGTGCCGGGTTTTTCGATTTCCGGGTGGCGCCTGCTATCGCGGCGGCGGTCGTGCGAGGCGGCGATTGAGACGGGCGAGGCGGGGCGAGAGGTCTCGCCAGCCGACGTCGCCGAAGAACACACGGCGCTTCGTCTACGAGGGGCGGCTGCGTCCGCACGATGCCCAGCAAACGCCAACGAACAAAGACCTGCCGGGAGGAAGCGCTCGAGCTGCGCCGGCGACACGGCGGTGTCCTCGAGATCCGCAGCAAGATCCCGATCCGCGACCACCACATCCTGAACCTGCTTTACGTGCCGCCGGCTGCGCTGGCGCCGGCCGCACGAGATTCGCGAAAACCCGTCCGAGGTCTACGAATTGACCTCGAAGGGCAACCTGGTCGCGCATCGTGACCGACGGCTCCGCCGTTCTGGGACTTGGCGACATCGGTCCGCAGGCTGCCTTTCCCGTGATGGAAGGGAAGGCGGTGCTCTTCCAATCGCTGGCCGGGAGTCGAAGCCTTCCCGATCTGTCTGGCGGCGCGCGACCCGGACGAGATCGTGCGAATTGTGACCGCGATAGCTCGCCGAGTTTCGGCGGAATCAACCTCGAGGACATTGCGGCGCCGCGCTGCTTCGAGATCGAGCGGCAAGCTAAGGAACGCTCGACATGCCGGTCTTCCACGACGACCAGCACGGGACGGCGATTGTCGTCTTGGCGGCGCTGATGAACGCGGTCAAACTGCGCGGATGCACAATGAGCGAGATTCGGATCACGATCAACGGCGGCGGGCGCGGCGGGGATCGCGGTGGCGAAACTGCTGCTCGCGCTCGGGGCTCGGCGACATCATCCTTTGCGATCGGCCGGGCGCGATCTATCCGGCCGGACCGGGCCCAGATGGATTTCTCGAAGGCCGAGATCGCGCGAGTGACGAACAGGTACGCACCGTAAAGGGCGCGCTCGCCGAGGTCATCGCCGGGTCGGACGTCTTCATCGGGCTATCAGCCGCGGGCGCTCTGACCCAAGAGATGATCCGTACGATGGCGGACGACCCAATCATCTTCGCGCTGGCGAACCCGGTGCCGGAGATCACGCCCGATCTAGGCGCGCGAGGCGGGGGCGCTGGCCGTTGCGACAGGTCGCACCGACTACCCGAATCAGGTCAACAACTCACTGGCGTTCCCCGGCGTATTCCGCGGGGCGCTCGATGTCAAGGCGCGCGACGTGAACGACGAGATGAAGATCGCCGCCGCGCACGCGATCGCCGAACTGGTCGAACCAGAAGAGCTCAGCCGCCGACTGGCTGATCCCTGACGCGTTCGACTTGCGCGTGCCGCCGCCCGTTGCCGCCGCAGTCGCCCGAGCCGCGGTCGAGACCGGCATGGCCCGGGTGCCGCTCGACCCAATGGAGGTAGAAGCCCGCTGCCGCGATCTGGTTTACGAGGGAACAGTGGCGTTCTAGGCGGAGTCGACTGCACCATTCTCCGTAGCGGCGCACAGCCGTGCGCCCTCGAGGTGAAATCGACGGTAGCCATCGTCAAACCGGGTTCGCATGCGCTCCCGGGCGCACGGTCGTGCGCCGCTACGGAACACGGGACGGTGCAGGAATAAACTTCCCCACAATCCCTAAACCCGGCATACAATGCGCGCATCCCGCGACGCTGTCGGCAGCCGGTGTAAGCCGGTATTCGTCTGCGCCGCATGGCGAAGATTTTGGGGGTGTGTGGATGGCGGTCGATGTACGCAAACCGGAGGATCGACACGAAACGAGCGTCGTGCGGCCGCCGGACTTCGAAGAGTTTTGGCGGGAGACGATGGCCGAGGCGGATCAGATCCCGCTCAACCCGTCGATATCTCGCGTCCCGTTGCGTTCGACTCCGGAAGTCGACGTCTACGAAATCCAATACGACAGCCTGTATGGGCTGCGCATTGCGGGCTGGTACTGTCGTCCAGCCGAGTCGTATCTGCCCCCTCCCTACCCTGGATTGTTGATCGTGCCCGGTTACATTTCGGAACCGACGCTGCCGAAGTCATGGGCAAAAATGGGCTACGCGGCGGTGGGCGTCGCTCCAAGAGGGAAGCTCCGCTCCAATAGCCGATTCAATCCTGGCTATCCAGGATTGCTCGTCCGCGACATTGTCGATCACCAGTCTTATGGGTATCGTGGCTTCTACGTCGACGCCTGCCGGGCGGTCGATTTTCTCCACACACGGCCAGAAATCGATCCTGGCAGGATCGGCGTGCATGGCAGTAGCCAGGGAGGAGCGTTGACGTTGACTACTGCTGCCCTTCGCGCAGACGCGATCACGTGCGGAGCGGCTGGTGCGCCGTACCTTGTTGGGTTCATTGACGCCGCGTCGCTCACGCATTCGTATCCATATGAGGAAATCAACGAATATCTCCGGGAGTTTCCTGATCAAGTCGATGCGGTTCGAGACGCGGTCGCCTACTACGATGGGATCAACTTCGCGCCGATGATCACGTGTCCAATGTTGATTTACGCGGGTCTCGGCGATGACGTCTGTCCGCCGGAAACCGCGTTCGATCTCAAACGGGCGCTGACGAACGAACCCATTTTGCACACCTATCCTCGTTGCGCCCACGATGCTGGGGCGTATTGGGAGATGGCGAATGTCGAAGCCTTTCTCGCCGAGCATCTCCGCCCGCAAGGATCGAAATAATCTGGCCATTCGCGCCGGCACTTAGAGAGCCGAATCGCTTACATTCGGTGGATAACGTCTGATGATCAACCAATTGAGTCAGCAAATACCAAGCGACTTCGACCGTTACTGGAGCTCAGTCGATGAGGAGTTGGCTCGATTTGCTCCAAATCCGGAGCTCAGCTTTTGCCCTCGCCGAACGACCGATTTCGCGAAGTCGTACGAACTTCGCCTGACGGGTATGGGTTCATACCGCATTTTTGGCTATTACAGCGTTCCGGAGGGTCCGGGACCCTTTCCCGCCCTTCTCTACACACCGCGCTACGGCAGTGTGAACAATCCGCCCCACTACGATGACCGGCGCCGGTATATCGTCCTGACCCTCATGCATCGAGGTCAACGACTCGCCGACGAGCCCTTTCAAGCGAGCTATCCCGGTTTGCTCACGCTCGATATCGATCGGTCTTCACATTATGTCTATCGCTCTATCGTGGCCGATTGTCTGCGGGGCGCCGAATGGCTTCTTTCGCGTCCAGAGATTGATGTCCGGAGAACCGGTGTCATTGGCGATGACTTGGCGGTTATTACCGCGGCGCGACGGCCGACATTCGCCGCGATGCAGGTAGCGGGCCTCATGTTCTATCGCATGATGGAAGCACGGCAACGAACTGCAGAATATCCAATCGAAGAGATCAATGACTTTCTCCGTATCTACCCTGCCCAGGAAGAGGCAGTCGCCGAAACTCTGAGCTATTTCGATCCGCTGCACCACGCCGGTCGAGTCGCCGCGCGGACCCAATTCGCGGTAGGCGATCCCGGAAAACTCGGCGGGCCGGAGTGGCTCGAACCGATCAATGCCGCGATGGGGACCCGCGCCGAGCACTATATGTTGAGCCACGAAGGCGGAACTGACCGCGACACGATGGATGCCTGGATGAGTGGGGAACTCGGTGTTCCCTCCGCTCCACGACTTTGGGAGGCCGCACGGTGAGTCTTTTAGAAGATCTCGAACTGAAACCAGTGATCAATGCCGCCGCGACCCTCACCCGTCTTGGCGGCTCCCTCATGCCGGCGCAAGTCATCGACGCAATGGTGGAAGCATCGGAGTCTTTCGTCGATGTTCCCGAGATGCATGTCGCCGTCGGAAATCGAATCGCCAAACTGACGAACAACGAAGCGGCCTACGTTTCATGTGGGGCCGCGGCGGGCATCGTGTTGTCAGTCGCCACATGCATTGCTGGAACTGACGCCGACCTCGTTGGTTGTTTTCCGTACCTCAAAGGCGTCGCCAAGACCGAAGTCATCATTCATCAGGCGCAACGCAACGGGTATGACTATGCCGCGCGCCTCACTGGCGCGACGGTGGTAGAAGTCGACGGAACGGTGGAATCACTCGAAGCCGTGATCACAGAACGAACCGCTTGCATTCTCTGGTTCGCCGGCGCTCATTTCGCCGATCGAGCCCTGCCGGTAGAAGAGGTCGTCAAAATTGGTCACGCGGCCAATGTGCCGGTGATCGTGGACGCCGCGGCGCAGATTCCCGCGATCGCCAATCTGTGGCGTTTTACGCAAGAAGTCGGGGCCGACGCCGCCATTTTTAGCGGGGGCAAAGGTCTGCGTGGACCGCAATCGAGCGGTCTCGTCCTGGGCAAACAGTGGGTCATCGACGGCTGCCGGGTCCATGGCAGCCCCAATCACAGTTTGGGCCGGCCGATGAAAGTCGGCAAGGAAGAGCTGGCCGGGATGCTCGCCGCTGTCGAGTGGGCACTTGCCCAGGACGAAGAGGAGGTAATCGCCGGCTACGAATCGATGGTCCAATTCTGGCTTGATGGTCTAAAAGGAATACCTGGCATCGAGGTCGAGCGGGGTTACCCCAGCGAAGCAGGTCAGCCGTTCGGGCGGGCGGTAATCTATCTCGAGCCAACCGGCGCACACAGCCGAGAGCAAGTCGTTGACGCGCTATGGCAAGGCAATCCCCGGATTGCGGTCGGCCTCGAAGGTCCGGAGCAGCAAGGCATCGCGCTCAATCCCCAGACAGTTGAACCCGGGGAGGACGAGGTCATCTTGCGCAGACTGCGAGAGGTTCTTCTCGGAACAGACTCAACCGACTAGGGTAGCAATCAACATGCTGGATTTGCGGCAACGTCGATTCACACGACGTTGGGCGATCGAGCGTGTGGCCGCTCCGATTAGCGCCGAAACATCCACTGTGAGGATGTCCAAAGGGGAGCGAATCCTAACGCTCGATCTCGGAATTCGACGATCCCAACTTGCTCAAACTGCGATCGGACCGAGTATCCATTCCTAGTGATCAGTCTCCGTGCAGAGTTATTCACCCCCGCAACGGACCTAAAATTGCGCATAGAAAAATTGGTTTCGGCATCCTGTTCTAATGTCGCCATTCAACCGGCAGAATTGGAGAAGCATCCGTGACCAAGACCCGAACCTATGCGCTTACCGCCATAGCAGCGGTCCTGTATGTGTTCCTGTGCTGGGCCTTCGCTGACGGCATGTTCTCCGGGAATTGGTGGGATAGCGATGCGATCGCTGAGTCCAACATTTGGACCTACGTGCTATTGGCGCTCATCATCGTCGCCGGTGTCGTTCAGGCGCAAGATATCGGCTCGCACGAGATCGCGCTCAGACCTGGTGTGAGCTCGTTAACGCCAGGTCAGGTCGAGGATCCAGCGTTTTGGCGACTCCTGCTCGGCAACACCTACTACGCCCTCCTGTGGTTGCCGCTCCGATTTTTTGTGGGTCGCGAATGGCTGTCTTCCGGAGAGGGCAAACTGCGAAGTGATGCCTGGATGGACGGCGGCAGCGCCCTAAGAGGTTTCTGGCAGCGAGCGGTCAATGTTCCACAGGGCGGTTCCTCCTCACCGGCCGGAACCTATGCTTGGTTCGAAAAGTTCCTGAACTACATGTTGAAGCACGAGTGGTACACCTGGTTCGCCAAACTCATCGCGATCGGCGAGACGCTGGTTGGTCTCGGCATCTTGTTGGGCGCGTTAGTCGGAATCGCGGCCTTCTTTGGCACATTGTTGAATTTCAATTTCCAACTCGCGGGAAGCGCCAGCACGAATCCGGTGCTCTTCGGACTGGGCGTATTTCTTGTCCTGGGGTGGAAAGTTGCGGGCTATTGGGGATTGGATCGCTGGTTGCTGCCGCTCCTTGGAACACCTTGGTCGCGCGGCGATCAGCCTCAAGCAATGGAACCTGCGATCCAACCCGGCGCCGATTGAGCAATCGGCCCTTAGCTAAACCACCCGAACAGTCCCAAAGAACCTATTTGAGAGCGCGTCCATACAAACGCGGCCTCGCCGATCCCGCCTATCCGACGCCGTCGAAGCGCGTCGAAATCGTGATATTTTGTACAGCCTTGACAATTTCGTAAACCATGCTAAGGTCATCTCATCCAAGTTTGGGAGCGCTCCCACGACTCATTGTCGACAGCGACATTTACCCGTCAGGACACGACTGTGCGCGCTTTGGTCCAGCCCCGGAGGACGGCGTGAACCTCGAAGAGATCGCCCGCATCGCGGGCGTCTCGCGGTCGACCGTTTCCCGTGTGGTCAATGGCGACGCACGTGTAAGTCAGGAGGCTCGCCTCCGCGTCCAGACGGTGATCTCCGACAACAATTACCATCCAAACGCCGCAGCTCGGAGTCTTGCTTCGCGTCGCACGCGCATGATCGGCTTGTTGGTCCCGCAGGGGGTCGGCACCATTTTTAATGACCCCTTCTTTCCAAGACTGATCCAGGGCACCGTCGAAGCATGTAACGAGGTTGATTACAACCTCACATTGCTCATGGACACGTCGGAAGATGCGGCCAGAGCAGACCGACTTTATCAACGGATCATCCGCGGCCGATACCTCGATGGGATCATCATCTCTTCAGCAATCGTCGACGATCCGATCGTTGATCGGATGCAAGACGCTGGGCTGCCATATGTGCTCATCGGCCGACACCCCCGCCGAGAAGTGAACTTTGTCGATCTCGACAATCGTGCCGCGGCCCGCGATGCCGTTTCCCATTTGGTCTCGCATGGGTACCGTCGGATCGGCATGATTTCGGGATCGCCCAATCTAATTGCCTCCATTGATCGTTATGCTGGATATATAACCGCTCTCCAGGAAGCTGGCCGTTTAGCCGATCCCACACTCGCCGTCCATTCAGATTTCACCCGGCGTGGGGGATACCGCTCAATGAAAGAGCTCCTCGCCGTTCGCGGTGGGCCGCCCGATGCGGTTTTTGTGGCGAGTGACACGATGGCCTCCGGCGCGCTGCAAGCGCTTCGGGATTCCGGCGTTGCGGTTCCCGACGACATCGCCATCATGGGCTTTGACGGTCTTGAAGAATCGACGGTTTCGCGGCCGATTCTCTCGACTGTTGTCCAACCAATTCCCGAACTTGGCCGCTCCGCGGTCGTTGCGCTCCTTGATTTGATCGACCATCCAGAGCGAGCGCCCCTACAAAAACTACTTCCAACTCACCTCGTGCTTCGCCGCTCGTGCGGCTGCGAGGATGATCCGGCCGCCGTCTTGGTCCATCAGCAAGGAGGTGCTGTGCAGAACTAAGAGGTGAGAAATCGGCGTCGGCGATCGGGTGAAGGCGGTCACGAAGAGATCGCGAGCTGGTTTCGATGTCGCTTGGTCTCTTTCCGGTCTGGTATGTTTACCGTAACGCAAACAGCCAAACCGGACACGAGTCATCTCGGCAACGGCGAGCTATGGCTGTTTGCTCGCTCGGAGCGACTGGCAGCGTTGCCCGTCGGTTTTAGAGGTTTTAGGAGGCAAAGGAGCCAATGGAAAAACGCGATTCCAATCAAGAAGTGCTCGATCAAGTTCGTAAGCTGATCAGCGAAAAGAAGATCGATCGCCGCAAGCTGATGCAGACCATGGCAGCGATGGGTCTGTCGGCCGGCGCCCTCGGCACGGCCATGACCCGGGTCGCCCCCTCTGCCTCGGCGCAGTCGAGCGACCTGAAGCTCCTCACAGTCTCGCAGGAGCAGCAGGCGACCTGGATCAAGAACTTCAACCCGTGGCTGACCGGTGACAATGTTCGCTGGCCAACCCACGCCGGCATCTACGAGCCGCTCCTCATCTACAACGAGATCACGGGCGAAACCCATCCGTGGCTCGCGACCGAATGGTCATGGAGCGACGACAACCTGGCGCTGACTTTCAAACTGCAAGACGGCGTCAAGTGGTCCGACGGCGAGGTCTTCGATTCAGCGGACGTGAAGTTCACGTACGAGTATCTGATCGCGCATGATGACCTGCCAAGCACCGGCATCCGAAACGCGCTGCCAAATGTCGCGTCGGTCGATGCGCCGGATGCTTCCACCGTTGTGGTCAACTTCAAGGAAGTCAATACCACGGCGCTGTGGGACATTGGCGAGTCGATGATCGCCCCAGAACACATCTGGAAGGACGTTACCGATCCGGCGACATCAACCAATGAAGATCCGGTCGGCACCGGACCGTTCACGGTCATCGGCGAATTCCAGCCACAGTACTGGGAGATCCACAAGAACCCGACCTACTGGAAAGAGGGTCTGCCGGCGTTCGATGGTTTCCGCTTCCCGTCGTACCCGACGAATGATGCGGCAAACCTGGCCACGCTGAATGGCGAGAATGACTGGGCGGGCAACTTCATTCCAGATGTCGACAACACATTTGTCTCGAAGGATCCCGAGCACAACGTCTGGTGGTTCCCGCCGATTGGCGCGACCGTGCACCTCTACGTGCAGACGACCGTCAAGCCATTCGACGACGTCAACGTGCGCAAGGCGATCAGCATGGCGATCGACCGCCCGCAGATCGTCAAGGTCGCGATGTACGACTACACGCGTCCGGCGGACGCCACCGGCCTCAGCGACGCGTATCCGAACTGGTTCGATCAGACAGTGGCCGATTCCGGCAAGGCGTGGGTGACCCGCGATGTCGACGCCGCCAACAAACTCCTCGATGACGCTGGTCTGGTGAAGGATGGCGATACCCGAACTCTGGCTGATGGCACGAAGATGGAGTACGAGCTCCTCGTCGTGACCGGTTGGTCCGACTGGGTCTCGTCCGTGCAGATCATCTCCCAGAACCTCAAGGAAATCGGCATCAAAGCGACTGTGACGCCGATGGACTTCGCCGCCTGGATCGAGAAGGTGCAGAAGGGCGACTTCAACGTTTCGATTGGTTGGGCTTCCGGTGGTCCGACCCCGCTCAACTTCTACCGCGGGATCATGGGCAGCGCCTCGATCAATCCCGTCGGTCAATTGAGCAACGAGAACTGGCACCGATTCTCCAGCCCAGAGGCCGATGCGGCGCTCACCGAACTGGCGAGCACCTCGGTGCAGGACGAGCAGATCGCGGCGGGCAAGAAACTGCAAAAGATCTACTCCGACAACGCACCTGGTATTCCGCTCTTCCCTGGTCCGGAATGGGGCGAGTTCGTCACGACTCGATTCACTGGTTTCCCGAGCGCGGACGATGCTTACGGGCAGCTTCCAACCTGGGAACTTCCAGCCCGCCTCCGGGTGATCGAACGAGTCAAGCCAGTCTAGCGATTAGCTGTCGCTAACAGTGGGAAAACCGGAAGGTTGCGAGTTACCATAAGCTCGCAATCTTCCGGCAACCCGCACGCATGCTGCATGCACATCGAACAACGGTTCGGGGAGTAGATCGACAATGGCCTATCTGGCGCGTCGGCTTGGCTTTTATGCTTTAGCCGCGTGGGCATCAATTACGCTGAACTTCTTCTTGCCGCGGTTGATGCCTGGAGACCCAGCTTCCGCAATTTTCGCGAGGTTCCAGGGCAGGATGGATCCTGCGTCGATTGACGCGATGCGGAAGAGCTATGGTCTCTCCAATGAACCACTTATCAAACAATACTTTTCTTACCTTAACGCTATATTGCATGGTGACTTCGGAACGTCGATTAGCTTTTTCCCGTCGCCCGTGACCGATGTGATTCGTCAGGGCCTAGCGTGGACTCTCCTGCTCGGTCTCGTGTCGGTCATTATCAGTTTCTTCCTCGGCAGTATCCTTGGAATTCTTGGTGCATGGCGTCGCCAAGGCATTGCCGATAATGTCCTCCCTCCCCTGCTTATCTTCGGCGGATCTTTTCCCTATTTCTGGCTGGCGTCCTTTCTCCTGTTCATGCTGGGTTTCCAGTACAACATTTTTCCGTTGAGGCACGCGTACGCGGACGGACTGCAAATGGGCTGGAGCTTGGAATTCGTCAAGAGCGTTGCCTATCACCTCGTGCTTCCCGCCACAACGATTATTCTGGTGACCATCGGCGGATGGATGCTTGGCATGAGAAATGCCATGATCAGCGTCTTATCGGAAGACTACATGACCATGGCGGAGGCAAAGGGATTGCCACAGCGCCGCATCATGTTCAATTACGCCGCCCGCAACGCGCTCCTACCGAACATCACCGCCTTCGGCATGGCGCTTGGTTTCGTCATCAGCGGAGCGCTGCTAACCGAAACTGTATTTGCCTATCCAGGTGTTGGTTATCAGCTCATCACCGCGGTGCGGCAGCTCGACTATCCACTCATGCAAGGCATCTTCTTGATGATCACGTTCGCCGTTCTCGGCGCGAACTTCATCGTCGATCTGCTGTATCTGCGTCTCGATCCGCGCGTTCGCGCGACATAGCGTAGGAGAAGAGCGGTGCAACTCCAGGTCCAAGAACAAGCAACGGCTCCCGCGCTTGCCGAACAAACGGACTCAATCGAACCAGCGCGACGATCCCGGCAAGGGTCGGGATTGCGGTGGATGCGCGTGTTGCTGCGCAATCGCAAGGCAGCATTCGGTTTCTTTGTTATCGTGAGTTTCATTGCGATCGCGATCCTGGCGCCTGTCATCTCGCCTGGTGATCCTCAGAACTTTGTCGATCGACCACACCTCGCCCCATCGCGCGCGCATTGGTTTGGCACGACCGGCCGCGGCCAAGACGTCTTTGATCAGACCGTTTGGGGCGCCAGACAAACATTGCAAGTTGGTCTCCTTGTCGGGCTCACTGTCACGCTCGTTGGCATCGTCATTGGAATGAGCGCAGGTTACTTCGGCGGCCGAATCGACGACATCCTGACCGTGGTTATGAATATTTTTCTCATCATTCCGGCTCTGCCGCTGTTGGTTGTGCTTTCCGCCATTATCGGAGCCGGCAGCATGAAGTTTTATGTATTCGTGCTCACGCTCACTGGATGGGCGTGGGGGGCACGCGTGCTCCGTTCTCAGACTCTTTCCCTCCGCGAAAAGGACTATGTCGCCGCCGCCAAGGTCAGCGGCGAAGGCAACATGCGAATCATCCTCACTGAAATCTTGCCGAACATGACCTCAATCGTGGTCGCGAACATGCTCGGGGCGACGATCTTTGCCATCGGTTTTCAAGCTGGTCTCGAGTTTCTCGGGCTAGGAAATCCGAATGTGGTCAGTTGGGGCACGAATCTCTACTGGGCGGCGAATGACGCCGCGCTGATCGTCGGCGCATGGTGGACATTCGTCCCAGCAGGTGTCGGCATCGCCCTCGTCGCCTTCTCATTCGCGATGATGAATTACGCGATCGATGAAATCACCAACCCACGGTTGCGCTCACAACGGGAGATCGGGAGTGTCCTCAAGCAACGATCCATACAAGTCAAATCAACCCGGGCAACCCCTGTTCTCCGGCACCAGAGCAGCTAGCGGTATGGCGACAACGACGGACTCATTGCTGTCAATTAAGAACCTGACGGTTGAATACCTCACGGCGCGCGGTTCCGTGAAGGCAGTCGATGGCATCGACATTTCGATCGGACAAGGAGAGGTCTTCGGTCTCGCCGGTGAATCGGGCAGCGGCAAGTCGACGGTCGCGCAGGCCATTATGCGCACCCTGAAACCGCCCGCGTTGATCAGCAGCGGCGAGATCAAGTTCCGCGACAAAGACATCTTGGCGATGAGCGACAATGATCTCGAACAGTTCCGCTGGAGCGAGATCTCGATGGTCTTCCAGAGCGCGATGAACGCGCTCAACCCGGTCATGACCGTCGGCGATCAGATCATCGATACGATCCTCGCACACCAGGATGTCTCGAAGAAAGAGGCGAAGGAGCGCGCCGAGTCCCTCCTCAAAATTGTCGGCATCGACGTCAGACGGTTGAATTCCTATCCACACGAGCTTTCGGGCGGAATGCGGCAACGGGCAGTCATTGCGGTCGCGCTCTCGCTCCGGCCGGCAATGATGATCATGGACGAGCCGACAACCGCGCTCGATGTCGTCGTTCAACAAGAGATCATGCAGCAGATCATCGAGCTGAAAGAAAAGCTTGGATTCTCGATCCTCTTTATTACCCACGATCTCTCGCTCCTCGTTGAGTTTTCCGATAAGATCGCGATCATGTACGCTGGCGAGATCGTCGAACTCGCTCAGTCCCGTGAACTCTTCGAAAACCCCATGCACCCCTACACGCAGGGACTAATGAACTCCTTCCCTTCGCTCACCGGCCCGAAACGGCACCTAACTGGGATTCCAGGCTTTCCACCCGACATGCTCAATCCCCCAACTGGTTGCCGATTCCATCCGCGATGCACCCTTGTCAAACCGATGCACACCCGTGTTCTGCCGCGCCTGATCGAAGCGCAGCCTGGACACTTCGTGGCGTGCCATCTCTATGCTGAGCCAGCCAGCGCCGCCGCTGACTAGGTCTAAAGGAGTTCCGATTCATGGAGGGCACGACGCCCGCACAAGCGATAACCAAAACAGAGGCGCCACTGCTCGATGTGCGGCGCCTCACTAAGCATTTTCCGGTCGGCGGAATCTTCAAAAAGAAACAACTTCACGCACTGGAAGACGTTTCATTTACGTTGAAGCGCGGTCAGGTCATCGCCCTCGTCGGCGAATCTGGCAGCGGCAAGAGCACCACCGCCCGCGTGATCGCGCGTCTCATCGAACCGACGTCCGGCGAGATCCTGTTCAAAGGCAGGGACGTTCTCAAGACAGAGAAACGTCATGCTACGTTGCACTACCGCAGCGATGTGCAAATGGTTTTCCAGGATCCGTTCGGCTCGCTAAACGCCGTGCACACCGTCGGGCACCATCTCTCGCGCCCACTCAACATTCATCACAAGGCGAAAGGCCGAACCGACCGGCGAGAAAAGATCGAATCGCTCTTGCAAACGGTCGGTCTGACACCGGCCAACGAATTCGCCGAAAAATACCCGCATGAACTTTCCGGTGGCCAGCGACAGCGCGTGTCTATTGCGCGCGCGCTCGCAGTCGATCCGGAGTTGCTGCTCGCCGATGAGCCGATCTCGATGCTTGACGTCTCAATCCGCATGGGCATTCTCAATCTCATGGAACGATTGAAAGCCGAACGTGGGTTGAGCTACCTCTACATCACCCACGATGTCGCCAGCGCTCGCTACATCGGCGACGAAACGATCGTGATGTACGCGGGCCGGATGGTCGAGGGCGCGAACAGCGAGGAGTTGATATCGCATCCCGCCCATCCCTATACCGAATTACTTCTCGCGGCGGTGCCAAACCCGCATCAACCGGTCAAGAAGGAACTCAAAGCGCGGACCGAACCACCTCGCTTGATCGATCCGCCACCCGGCTGCCCGTTCGCGCCGCGCTGCCCGAAAGTTATGGGAGTCTGTCGCGAAGTGATGCCGGGAGTCGTTCACCTCGCGAGCAATCATTGGGTTCGTTGCCATCTTTATGGCGCTGGTGAAGTCGCTGAAGCGACCGCGAAGCCAGCGTAACGGCGTGGACATCTATCGCGCTATGGGGAAGGAGACGTTAGGGCTTTGATCAATATTGGCGTTGTTGGGTGCGGGGATGTTGCGTTCCGCACCTATTTTCCTGGGCTGAAGAATTGTCTTGATCGTGCGGCTGTTGTCGCGTTCTACGACGCACGGCCTGAGCAGGCTCAACGGGCGGCCGCGGAGTTTCCGGGTTCAACCGCGACGCAGTCATACGAGGACTTGCTTGCTACTCCAGGCCTGACCGCGATTTTCAATCTCACGCCGGCGCCCTTCCATCGTGACACGACGATGGCCGCGCTCGAACGCGGACTGCATGTCTTCTCCGAGAAGCCGCTGGCCGCCAGCGTGCCAGAGGCGCAGGAATTGATCGCGTTCGCGAAAGAGCGCGAGCGACTCCTTCTTTGCGCGCCGGCAGTCATGGCGACCAAGCGATTCAATTGGATCAAGCAGATTCTCGCTGACGGCCGGCTCGGTTCACCGACACTTGCGGTCGCGCAAATGGCGAACATGGGTCCTGCCGGTTGGCGCGCCTACACCGGTGATCCCGCCGTGTTCTACGCTGAGAATGTCGGGCCAATTCTCGACACCGGCGTCTACTCGCTGCACGCGATGACTGGTTTGCTCGGTCCGGCAAAACGCGTTGAGGCGTTTGGTGGGATCTCAATTCCCGAACGCGATGTTCTGATCGAACGTTTGGCGGGCCAGAAGATCAAGGTGGGAGCCAACGACCACAATCTGATCCACCTCGACTTCGGCAACAATCGTTTTGCCCAGCTGCTCTCCAGCTTTGCTGTGCCAAGCTCAAAAGCTCCCGCCTTCGAACTGCACTGCACAAAGGGCAGCATCAGCATCTCGATGAGCGACTGGTACGACGGCAACGGCGCAATCGACATTTACAAGCGCGATGAGTCATTGCTCGGCGTCGACGGTTGGCTCAATGGCGTCCGGGCGCCAGGCGATTATGGTCAGGACCACCTCATCCACGCCGGACCGTCGCACTTCATCAACTGTCTGCTTGAGCGAGAAAAACCAATTCTGACGGCTGAGCACGCGTGCCACGTTCTGGAGATCATCCTCAAAGCAACGGCATCGGCGAAAGAGGGCAAGGCTCTCGAGCTCGAAACCACCTTTGAGGAAGACTCCCCCTTGTAGGGGAAGGTGGCGCAATGCGCCGGAGTGGGAGACTCCCCTGGTGGGGGGAGGTGGCGCGAAGCGCCAGAGGGGGAGAAGAACGTGATTGCAATTCAGCTCTACACGGTTCGGTCGCTTGCCGCGACCGACATGCTCGGCACGATCCGCAAGATCGGAGAGGTCGGGTACAAGGCGGTCGAATTCGCGGGTTACGGCAATTCGAATCCGAAAGAAATCCGACCCGTGCTCGATGAGAGCGGCATTCGAGCCATCTCTGCGCATGTTCCGGTGGCCGATTTTGATTCGCGGCTTGATGGGGTCATCGACGATCTGACGACGCTGGGCTGCGAGCACGCGGTTGTGCCGTGGCTGCCGCCCGAACGACGAACGCTCGAGGAGTTCCAGACGCTCGTGCCGAAGTTCAATACGTGGGCAGCGCGGTGCAAAGAGGCCGGGCTTCGTTTCGGCTATCATAATCACGATTTCGAGTTCACAACGCTCAACGGTAAGCGAATCTGGGATCTGCTCATCGACCAGACAGATCCAACGCTGGTGAACTTTCAGGTTGACGTTGGTTGGGTCGAACACACCGGCACAAGCGCGGTCGCGACGATCAAGAGCCTGAAGGGCCGGGTGCCGCTGCTCCATGTGAAGGAACTGAGCGGTGACCCGAACAAGCCCGACCCGCCCTTTGGTGAAGGGATCATCGACTGGCCGCCTGTCTTCGCCGCCGCCCGCGAGGCCGGTTCCGAGTGGTACATCGTCGAGCAAGATAAACCCACAAACCCCATCACCGACGCGGCGACAAGCTTTCGAAACCTAGAGAAGGCGCTGGCATAGCGCCGCATACTCAGCTCAAGTCAATTTGCGGTTTGAATAGGAAATCGCCCCTTGGTATTCCCATGGGGCGATTTCTCAATTGATTTGTAGGCGAATTACCGACCAACTATTGCGTCTTCTTATGGAAAGTGATTGTCGAGCGTCGCTTATGTGCTCGTCACATCAGAGCACGATTCATTTGATGCCATCGTTCGGCGAAGGCCCAAAATGAGGATGGCGCCAGCCGCCAAATGCATGGCAAGCATCGTGATTATGGCGCCGGTCGTAACACCCCCTAACGGTCCGAGGAGAGATATGAACAACACAATGACCGCAAAGACGGTCCATCTCGTACTCGCATGCGATGTCCAACGCTCGAAGAGCGCCAAGCTTATCCAGGCAAGTGACCCGGCCATCGCAGTCACATAGAGCACAGACCCAAGAGCGACCTCGCGGCTCTGGCCACCGGTTTTGACTTCGAGATCGACGCCTGCGATCGGATCAGCGATGAGCCAGATCGCAAACGTCGCCGCCATGGCCGCGGCAACCACGAGCAGGTAGTTAAGGGCCCGCCCAGAAAATGTGCAGCTCAGCCAACCCCGTAAACGTGCTGACAAGTCGGGGGAGGTAACGAAAGCCATTGTTCTATTTCTCCATAAACATCTGGAACAACTTAAATCAATCGCGCGGCGGTGCTGCCAACGGGGTTGTGCAAGAAACGAGTCGCTCCAAAGCGTCCCTGTACAACGTATAAGAGACTATTCTACCTGTACAGTGTATAGTCGTCAACCATGAAGCAATCCGAAGCTCGTTCTCACCAAATTAAGAGGGCAGCGCTTTCGCGAGAACGCATCGTGGGGCGTGCACTCGAGATCGCTGACGACGAGGGGTTAGAGGCCGTCACCATTCGGCGAGTCGCCAAGGAACTCGGTGTGACGCCGATGGCGCTTTACTGGCATTTCACGGACAAGGAGGAGCTCCTTGGCGCCATGGCGGAACAGATCTTTGCGGAGATTGAGTCGCTGGATAAGGAATCCAAGCCAGCGACATGGCAGGAACAATTCGCGCAGTTCTTGGAGCGAACCACGCGGACGCTCATTGTGCATCCGGCCACAGCGACACTTTTGCCCAAATTCAATAATTGGTCGTATCGCGGATTCAACGTGATGGAGGAAGGGTTTAGCATCCTGCACGGGGCGGGATTTACGCCATTCCAAGCGAGTCAAATCATGGAGCAAACGTTTTATGCATTGGTCAGTTTGGTAAGGGCCGCACCTGGAATAGACCCTCAGAGTCAACCTCAAGGTCTTTCAGAAACTGGGCGTCAAATGCTGCTCCAGCTCGTGGCGCTTCCGCCTGATAAGTACCCGCATGTCATTGAAGCTGCAGAAGCGATGACAACGGCTGTTGATTCGGCGTCGTACTATCAGTTCGGTTTGGATCTCCTTCTCGTGGGCATTGAAGGGATGGCCCTGCGATCCCGAGCGCAATAGAACCATTGCGCTAATACGCGCTGTCGTCTTCGACTTCTTCCATGGTACGCTGCCGGAGCGCCATCAGGCGTTCCGAGCGGCGCACCGGATATTCTTCAGCTCGAATGATTGCCTTGTATTTGTCCGGCAACGCGACAAGCGAGTCCGACGCTCGTTTACGGATATCGTCGAGACTTGGCAACGCCCCTTCTCTTGTCAGTCCAGCGGAGAGCACGGTTTCCAGCAATGGGCGACTACCGGCAGGTGGATGTTCGTCCTCAAGGTGGATTACGTCTGCTTCGAATCCGTTGAGACGAGCAACTTGCTTCGCGCCGGGCCAGGTGCTCTTTTGCCCCGCGACCTTGATCCGTGCTCCGTCTTCCGGCGCACCATAGCAAACGAGCTTGTAGACGGCGCCGAGCGCTCCCCCTTCAACCCTCCGTTCGATCGATCCGGCGCCGACGCCGATGCTGGTGCCTACGCCATAGGCATCGATTGGCGCCCCAGCTGATTCGAGATGGGCGATCTTGAACTCGTCCATGTCACCACTCGCCAGAATGCGGACGTGATCGAATCCCGCCTCGTCGAGCAGTTTCCTGACGTAAATGCTGTCGGCCAGGATGTCGCCCGAATCGAGGCGAACACCCGCCATGCGATGACCTGTGCGGGACTCACACTCGCTCGCGACCTCAATAGCGGTTTCGATCGCCCGGTGAACATCGTAGGTGTCGAGCAGGAGCGTGTAATTATCCAGCGCTTCCGCCACCGCGCGGAATGCCACTTCCTCGGATTCGAATGCCTGGACAAGCGCGTGCGGAATGGTCCCTGAGACCGGTATGCCGAGTTGATTCGCCGCCGCGAGAAAGGACGTGCTCGCACATCCACCGATGTATGCCGAGCGCGCCGTAATGAACGGTTCCTGCGCGCGCCGGAACGCGAATTCGGCGACTGGTTTTCCCTTTGCCGCGGCGACGACTCGCGCCGCCTTCGTCGCCAGCAATGTCGAAACTGAAACGGTGTGCAAGAGTCCAGCTTCGAGCAACAGGCCTTCGCGAAACGGCGCGGTCACGCGAATCAGCGGCTCGTTCGCGAATGCTATTTCGCCTTCGGGGATCGCCTTCAATTCACCCGTGAACCTGGTCTTCCTGAGATCTTCGAAGAACGCTTGCTCGTAGTGCCGGACCTGCTGAAGATAAGCGATCTCCTCGTCCCGGTAATGGAATTCGCGAGCGAAGGTGGCGGCAAGTTCAAGACCAGCGACGAGCAGGAAGCTGCTGCCGAAGGGCATCGACCTGGTGAACAAATCAAACGTGGCAATGTCATTGTGACCGGCACGCCAACTGACATAAGCGGAGTCTACGTGATAGAGATCGGTCAGCAGTCCACTCGAAAGTTGGTCGATCTTCCACATAAAGGGGTTACGTCAGTGCGCGCACGACGTGCACGCCGTTCAACGCCAGGTGATACAGGAAAACCTCATGAAAGAAATCGCCCGGATGCGCCTTCACACTCCCGCTTGCCTCCTCGACCGGTAAATCGTAAGTGTCGACGCAATCGAGGGGGACGATCACATCGAAGGCCGCGAAATTGAGCGCATTTGCGCGCAGGCGCAGATACATCGCGAGCTGGTACACGCAAAGATCGGTGCAATCGCCGACAACGACCGCCGTGTTGATCTCTGGGTGATCGTTGAGCCAATCCTCGAACGATGTCCCGAATCCGGGTGCGAGCGAATTCTTCGGGATGATGGTGAACTCATCGGCAAACGGCAATGAGGCAAGCTCGGGCACCGTTTCGCTCTCTTCCGTGCCACGAACACAGTGGACGGGCCAGGCGCCAAACTCCGGCGTTTCGGGATCGTGCGTGTCTTGAAGCAGAACGAAGTCTCGCACGCCATGCTCATAACTCCGCCGAAAGAGGTCGACGACCGGAGTAGTCAGATTGCCGACACGCTCGGACGCAAGAGCGCCGCTCTTGCAGAATCCGACGATCAAGTCGGTCGAAATCACGGCCACTCTGGTCGGATCGGGGCCGGTGTCTCGCAGCGCCATAGATTTGAGATCGGTAAGCCAAGCAGATATGAATGGTGGTGTGAAAGCTGCTTGAGCCATGGTTTTCCTTGTCCTGGCGGAAGTATGCGAAAGCTCACACGCTCAACCGGCATGGTAGCAGGAGGAGCGCCGGGTGACCCAATTCGCCGAACTTTTGCCGGGTGGTAAGCGGCGCTCGGTATTGACACCTTTTGCATTTTTCTGTATATATAACCATATAGTTATAGAATCGGATGGTTATAGATATATGGATGACCAACTCAGCGCGGTATTCAAAGCCCTCAGCGATCCGACTCGCCGCGCGATCCTTGCCGAATTAACGAAAGGCGACGCGAACGTTGCCGAGCTTTCTGCTCCCTTCAATGTTTCGCAGCCCGCGATCTCGAAACACCTCAAGGTGCTCGAGCACGCGGGCTTGATCTCGCGAAACCGGCGGGCAACCGCTCGCTTGAGCCACCTTGAAGCCAAACCGCTCCGTGAGGCGACCGAATGGCTCGCCAACTACCAGCGGTTTTGGGAAGAACGGTTCGAACGACTCGACGCAGTAGCGGCCGCGCTGCAAGAAGTTGAACGTATAGGAACTGGAAAAGAGAAGGGAAACGAAAATGGATAAGACAGAACTCATAGCGAATCCAGGAGTGCCCCAGATCGTGGTGATGCGTGAATTTGATGCCTCACCCGAGATCATTTTCCGTGCCTATGTCGAACCAGAACTCGTGAAGCAGTGGCTCGGTCCGCGAAACCTGGAGATGACCATCAAGGAATATGACGTTCGCGACGGCGGCAAGTGGCGGTACATTCATCGGGACGATCAGGGGAATGAATACGGTTTTCACGGCGTCTTTCATGGGTGGGCATCGATAGCCGGGGGTATTGTCCAAACATTCGAATTCGAGGGCGCGCCGGGAAATGTCTCCCTCGATACGGCCACCTTCGAGGACCGAGGCGGCAAAACGCTCTTGAAAATGAACTCGGTATTTCAAACAGTGGAAGCCCGTGACGCGATGATTGCGTCAGGGATGGAAGACGGTCTCAACCAATCGTTGGATCGTCTGGACGAGCTGATCGCCACACTGGCCCCAGTTTCGTAATGTTGACCTATTGAGCAAAGGCAGGGCGACGACGGTTCGGCCAAACGAGCCTGAGCCTCGTCGCCCAGCGCCGAGTCGGGACCGACTCCCGCCTGCAGGTCGAGTCGATCCCATCGGTTTCGACCCGCGGCAGCAAGTCGTAAGCGCGCTACATCCCCTTCGTGCTCTCGAAGTCGTCGTACAAGGTCGCCAACGTCATCACTTTCTTGTTCCCCTTCTTTCCGGGCTCGCGGATCGGGTCGGCGCGCGCGCGGTGACCCTGGATGGGTCGCGGCCCAAATACAAACAAAGGTGACGACGAGCGCTACCAAAATTACGGGTTGTGACATGCTGCGTACCTCGCCAGTGTGTGGACGCCTCCTCGAATACATGATGCGCTCAACGGCTCGTTCTGAACTCTGAGCCATCTGAACTCATCGTAGAGGTTACGGGTCGGCATCTTCGTACGCCCATGTTAAGAACGACTCGCAATCGCCCCAAGTTTCATGCACCGTGCAGCCCTTCACATTCCCTAGACTGGCCCGGCAGTCACGAATGCCTGAAATCAGAATCCTCCACTTGTGCCCAAATCCCTTGTCGGGAATATTCCGAGATTGCTACTCTCAACTGTTCCGGCGACGCGCCGGAAAAGCACGCTAGTCGAATGAAGGGAAAAACCAGACAACTCCATGGGATCCAATAACCCCGGGTCTTCTCCTCAGGCGGATGAACGACCGCATGTCGTCATCATCGGCGGCGGATTTGCGGGACTCAATACCGCGAAAGCACTCAAGGACGCGCCGGTACGAATCACCCTGGTCGATCGTCGCAACCATCACTTATTTCAGCCATTGCTCTACCAAGTCGCGACAGCTTCCCTCTCACCTGCTGAAATCGCCTCACCGATCCGGAGTGTGCTGCGCGGTCAGGAGAACGTGACGGTCCTTCTGGCCGAAGCCAACTCAATCGACATCGAGAAGCGAGAGATTCAACTCGACTACCGGACGATGTCTTACGACTACCTCGTTATCGCCGCTGGAGCTCGTCATTCCTACTTTGGCCACGATGAATGGGAACCGAACGCACCCGGTTTGAAAAGCCTCGAGGATGCGCTCGATATTCGGCGCCGAATCTTGATTGCCTTTGAGGAAGCCGAGCGCGCTACCGATGAGGCGACGAAAAATCGATTGCTCACATTCGTCGTCGTTGGCGGCGGACCGACAGGTGTTGAGCTCGCCGGTGCCTTGGGCGAAATCTCGCGCCATAGCCTGGCTCAGGATTTCGATCATATCGATCCACGCACCGCGAAGATCTACCTCCTCGAGGCCGCACCACGAATTCTGCCGATGTTCTCGGAAAAACTGGCGAACAAGGCGATGCAATTCCTCGATCGTCTTGGCGTGACCGTTCGTGTCAATGCCATGGTGACCGATGTTGAACCACATACGGTCGTGCTCGGTGACGAGCGTATCAAATGCAACACCGTGCTTTGGGCGGCAGGTGTGACCGCTTCTCGCTTGGCGAAGAGTCTTGGTGTGTCGCTCGACCGGGCAGGCCGGGTCATCATTGAGCCAGATCTTACCGTCAAGGACCACTCTGAACTCTACGTGATCGGCGATCTTGCCTCGCTGAACGGCAAGGATGGCCGGCCATTGCCCGGTGTGGCGCCTGTCGCGATGCAAGAAGGAAAGCACACGGCCGCAAACATCAAGCGCGCGATCGCCAATAAACCGTTGACACCGTTCCACTACTTCAATCGTGGCAACATGGCGACCATTGGCCGCAACCACGCGATCGCCGAAATCGGAAAGCTCAAACTCTCCGGGTTCTTCGCGTGGATGGCCTGGTTGTTTGTGCACATTATTTATCTCATCGGCTTCCGCAACCGCGTGGTGGTCGCGTTGCAATGGCTTTGGTCGTATTTCACCTTCCATCGCAGCGCTCGACTCATTACCGGCGCTCCGCCAACCGAAGAGGCGATGTCCCACATATAGATCTTGAAGGACCGGCGCGGATTGGTTGAAAGAATCCGCGCCGGGCATCATCATGGCTGCGATTGGGACTACCCAGCAGGCGGAGCAGTTGCGCTGTGGCCATATCGCCCCAAACCACGACACCAATTGGGCAAAACAACGCTGGAGTATTGCCACTCCTGCGCACGCCCCTCGTGGGCCGCGAAACAGCGCTCGCGGATGCCATCGCGCTGCTTAAGAGAAGTGACGTACCGCTCTTGACACTGACCGGCCCCGGCGGTGTCGGCAAGACCCGGCTCGCTATACAAATCGGTTGGCAACTACGCGAGAGCGATAGATATGCGGTCCGTTTCGTTTCGCTAAGCAATCTCACCGAGCCCGATGTGGTTGCGGCCACGATCAATGACGCAATCGCTGAGCACGTGGAATCGGACTTTCTCTTGATTCTAGATAACTTCGAGCAGGTCGCGGACGCGGCGCCGGCTGTTGGTGAACTTATTGCTTCAACTCCAGGCATCACGCTACTAGTGACCAGCCGCGTGCCGCTTCGACTTCGCGATGAGCATGAGTTTCCGGTGCCACCTCTCTCGCTGCCCAATTCCGGTCATGCAAAGAAGGGCAATCTCGCCGACATCGCGAATTCGGGCGCTGTCGAACTGTTCGTGCAGCGGGCGCAAGCGGTTGATCCGGCATTTCATTTTACGAACGATAACGCGCAGTCCATCGCTGAGATTTGCGCGCGACTCGACGGACTGCCCCTTGCCATCGAGTTGGCGGCTGCTCGCTCCAAGCTGCTTTCGCCAGCAGCCATTTTGGACAGGCTCGAGCAGCAATTTACGCTGCTCACAGGCGGTAGTCGCGATCTTCCCGCCCGTCAACAAACGATGCGCCAGGCAATTGCCTGGAGCTATAACCTGCTCGATCCCTCTGCCCAGGCACTCTTTCGCCGGGTGTGTATTTTCGCGGGCGGATTAACGCTCGAGGCGGCGATGAAAGTCTGCGGAGAAACTGATTCTGATGAACAGACCATCGTCGATGGGTTAGCCTCCCTCCTCGATCAAAGCCTCATACGGCGATTCGATTCGGGCGGTGGTGAAGATCGATTCGCGGTACTGAATACGATGCGCGCATTCGGTCTCGAACAACTCGAAACCGCCGGTGAGACGGCGATGTATCGCGAGCGACACGCAAGATATGTCTCTCACCTGATCGAGGGCGCGAAAGAAGGGCTTCAAGGCGCGGAGCAACCGGACTGGCTCGACCGCTTGCAAGCCGAGCTCGACAACATTCGTTTGGCGATGGCCTGGTTCATCGAAAGCGGCGAACAAGAACTCCTGCTCAGCCTGATCGTGACTATGAGCACCTTCTGGCTCACCAGAGGATTGATCATCGAAGGTCTGCGCTGGATAGATCAGGCGATCGCGATGGGTCCGTTGAAGACGAGTGCGGTTCTCTCGGAATCCCTTCGGATGATGGCCGGAATGGTCGCCCTGCGGGGTGACACCGATCGCGCCTTGGTCGCAGCCGATCAGTCATTGGACATCGCGATCGAGGTTGGTGAACCGAACGGCATCCTTAAATCGCGGACAACGGTTGGCGCGGTCATGTTCTACATGAATAAGCTCGAGAGCGCGGAAACCTACTGGCGAGACGCGTTGCGCGAGACTCCAGACGACGAATATGGCCGGCGCATGAGGGCCATGATCCTGAACAACCTCGGCGTCGTCCATTCACTTCGCGGAGAGACCGACGAGGCGGAAAAGTGTTATCTCGAGTCGATCGAGATTCACCGCGAAACTGGAAATCCAGTCATGATTGCAGACGGTTTTACCAACTTGGCCGAGGTCGCGCTCGATCGAGGGGAAATTGCCCGCGCCATTACCATCAATCTTGATGCGGTCGAAATCTATCGTAAATTGCAGCACCAACCCGGTATCGCGATGTGTCTTGCGCTTGGGGCGAGGATCGCGCTCCAAGTTAGTCAGCCCGAGATGGCCGCTGTCTTTCTTGGGGCGGTTGGTCGCCAGCTCGAAGAAGCGGAGATGGCGATCACCCCGGTGATCGAAGACGGCCAAGAACGAATTGTGGCTGACGTGCGCGCCGCGCTGGAGGCCGATGCTTTTGAGGCGGGAACAGCGGCCGGCCAAGAGCTCTCGACCGACGAGGCGATCGAGCGACTACGGTCCATCTCGACGTTGGCGCCGACAACACCATCTTCGCTCGAAGAACATGGTCCTCTGGCGTCGTTGACCACACGGGAGAAGGATGTCCTTCGGCTCCTCGTCGAGGGTAGATCGAACGCCGAAATATCTGAGCGCCTCTTCATCAGCCATCGAACCGCGCAGACCCACGTCGCTAATATCCTCGGCAAGCTCGGCGTCGGTTCGAGAGGCGCCGCGGTCGCGATCGCCGTCCGCGCGGGCTTCGTCTAAGTACCCCTACCGAAAAATACTTAGATCCCGAAACGAACAAGCCAATCAGAAATACCGATATCGGACGACGTCTGGGCGTCCGGCATCATCGATTATGGTGTCGGGATGATTGATGTTGTAACGATAAGCGGAAGGGCGTTCAATGATGGCGCAGAGCCCAATTATTTATGAACTAAGCAACTCGCGCTGCCGCGAAATTGAGCTGGCGCGCGCGCATGAAACGGAATGCCACATTGCGCGGATGGCAGTGAAGGCGGTCAGTGTGCGTCGTCGGATTGGCCATTGGTTGATTTCAATTGGCGAACGAGTTCAAGGCGGAACATCGACCACCTATCCGCCCCTTTCAACCGCGAGCGGCACAAGCTAAATACACATCTGGCGACCACCCTATCCAACACTGCGCGGTCAGCCTGAACCTCCTTGCACTTGGTTCAGGCTGACGGCGTTCCTCCGTTTGTGCCTCCGCTCGGTTCACCTGTCGAAGGCTCGGGGCGAGCAGGCTGGGTCTCGGGGCTATGGCTCGAAACGCGGGCGAGAAGCTGACTCGTCCAGTCTCCCGGCTCGGTCGCGACAACTTGAGAACTTGTGGCTTCCGGCACGTCGTATTGTCCGCCCGCTCCCTCGGGCGGCGGATGTGTTGTGAGGTGACCTCGCATCCATCGCCAACCAGGGAGCGGCATGTCGGTCGCTTTGCTGGCTTCCCGTCGGGTTTTCAAATAGTCAGTCACGATCACCTGGACCGCGGCCGCGATCGGAATGGCGAGGAGTGCGCCCGCGATGCTCATGAATTGCGTGCCCGCAAGAATTGCGAGAAAGACGGTCAGCGGCGTGAGGCCGACCGCGCCCTTCATGACGCGCGGCACCAGGATTGCGTTTTCCGTCAGCTGCAACGCGACCACGAAAAGCGCCACCATCACCGCCTTTTCCCACGATTGGGTCAAAGCGATGACGACCGCTGGAATGCCTCCCAGCCATGGCCCGACAATCGGCAACGCCTCGGTGATACCGGCAACAAGTCCCAGCAATGGCCAGAATCTGATCCCCATGATCCCGTAGCCAATGGTGGACGTGACGCCGATGATG
Organism: uncultured Chloroflexia bacterium; assembly: GCA_963737985.1. Classification (GTDB taxonomy): domain Bacteria; phylum Chloroflexota; class Chloroflexia; order Thermomicrobiales; family UBA6265; genus CAVTUU01. The sequence continues at coordinate 983,417 of CAVTUU010000009.1, forward strand.
AGGCAAAGGGTGAATTGTCCTCGTAGCCAACGACCGACCTGAGCTTCGACGTCGTCCCAGACTCTGGCGACTCGTTGTCTGCTTTCAGAACGCAACTGTTGCAAGATGAGACGGCGTAATAACGCCTTCTCCATAAGGTAATAGAAGGCAATGATCAGCATCGTCATGATGCCAACGATGCCGCCCCCAATCTTGACCAGCACGTTTACCGCGGTGTCCTGCGCCGGCGAGGGCGGATCCTCGATTGCCTTGATTGCGCGACCCAGCAGATCTTCGCCGGGACCATTGAGCAAGGGGTTTCGGCTCTCTCGCCAGTTGTCCTGAAGTTGCCGCAATTGCGCCGGGGCGTCGCTTCGGAAAGAATCGGCTTCCTCGCTGATGACAGGCACGAGAATAAGCGAAAGCAAGACAAGGGCGCCCAAAATCGTGATGTAGACAGTCAGGATCGAGAGCGGTCTCGGAATGCGGCGGCGTTCGAGGGCCATCACAGGGCGTTCGATAATTGTCGCGAAAAGGAGCGCCATCAACATCAGGACGAGGACAAGCTGTACTTTGACGACAATGTAGGCAATCAAGAGAACCAGGAACAGCGTGACCGGCGTCAATCCTGATCGGCGCTCCGGCGCCGGTGGCGTCGGAACTCCGATCGGAGGTGTCTCATAACTGCCAGGAGGAGGAAGGGCCGGCATAGCGTCGACTTTCTCTACGGACGCGTTCGATTCGAGGCTGGCGGCGCCGGCGTGATCGGACCGAGGACTAGGATTTTGCTAACCGCCGTGGACGCCAGTAGCGCGCGTCAAATGGATCGACTCGCTGGCGCTTTACCGAATCTGGCTGGTCGTTCCAAATGGTCGGAAAACCAAAGTACTCGACGCCGTCAATCTCAACCCGGCGCGCGACGCCAAAGGGGCGATCGACAGCGAATATCTCTCGCGGCGGTCGAGAGATCACTTCTGTCTGGAACCAACCGTGTTGCGGACAATGACCCGCGTGAAGCTGCCACACGAGATCCGCGGTCACACCGCCGAGGTCTCGAATCAAGACCTGCTCGAGTTGCTCATCGCAAATCGGGCACCGCATCGGTGTTCGCGCCCCGATCCTGTCTTTGGTCAGTGGAGATTCGGTACTCATGCGTCCTCTTCAGCCCTGCAGACTGTCGCTTGTCCATTTGCCAACCGTCGAGACGAGCAATCAACCTCGACATTGGTACTGCAGTCTAACATTCGGGGTCATCTGGGGCTAGCAAAACGACTTGTCTTACAACCTTGCAACATTGACATTTCGCTAGGAAAGGCGATGATTCTGGGCGCGAATCTATCCATCAACGGCTGATAGGAGTTACAGGCCCCATGCACCTGATCGACGCTGGACGGCTTCGGCAGATCGCAAGCGGTTTGCTCGAGGCAGCCGGCACGTCACCAGCGAACGCTAAACTCATCGGCGATTCACTGATCGATGCCAATCTCGCGGGACACGACTCTCATGGAATCCTCCGCCTCCCGTTCTACCTTCGGTCCGTTGCGAGCGGACGGGTCAACCCTTCCGCGGAGCCTAAGATCGTGTCCAAATGTAAAGCGACTGCTGTGGTCGATGCCGACTTCGGTTGGGGTCAGACCGCGATGTGGCTGGCGACAAAGACGGCAACAGAGCTCGCTGCTGAGTTCGGAATCGCCGCGGCATCGGTGCGGCATAGTTTCCACATCGGACGAGTTGCACCTTATGTCGAGTATGTCGCACGGCACGGAATGATCGGCATCGCAATGGCAAATGCCGCGCCCGCCGTCGCCCCTTACGGCAGCCGGCAACGCATCCTTGGCACGAATCCAATCGCCTGGGCCGCTCCTCGCGCCGATGGCAAAGAACCCGTTTGCTTAGATGTGGCGACCGCGATGCTCGCCGAAGGGAAGTTGCAGGTTGCAAGATCGAAGGGAGAGCCGGTACCTCCAGGCACGATTGTCACCAGCGAGGGCGTCCCCTCGGTTGATCCGAACGACTTCTACGATGGTGGCGCTCTACTGACGTTCGGAGGACATAAGGGCTCGGGATTCAGCCTCCTTGCCCAATTGGTCGGGCGCGGACTGGCCGGTCTCGATCCTTCCGGCATGGAGGGTCCGCGCGGGGTCAACGGTCCGTTCATTATTGCGATCAATATCGAGCTCTTTACACCACTCGCGCAATTCATTGCAGCGACAGAAGCGCAATGTGAAGCGATCAAAGCATCGTCACCCGCCTCCGGATTTGATGAGGTTCTGTTGCCCGGAGAACCAGAGCTTGCGAACGCCCAGCGTCGATCGGCCGAAGGAATCCCAATTCCGGACTCAATCTGGAAAAACCTCGAAACAGTGGCTCAGGAACTCGGTGTCTCGCTCGAGACGTTGGAAAGGGTGAGTTAGGAACGTGAGAGTCAATGCCGCAAAACAGAAAATGCTCGCCGGGCACCCAGCATTCGGTTATGGCCTGGCGCTTGGTTCACCATACGCGGCGGAGGCGCTCGCAGACAGTGGCATTGATTTCCTCCTGCTCGACAACCAGCACGGATCGTTTGGGCCCGACTCGACTATTGCCTCGTTAATGGCGATGGCCAAGTCGCAGGCCATGCCGATTCCGCGCGTTGCCCGCAACGATTACACGATGATCGGGCGGCTGCTCGACGAGGGCGCGATGGGGATCATCGTGCCGATGGTCCACACAGCCGATGAAGCCAAGGCCGCCGCCGATGCATGCCGCTTCCCACCTACCGGTACCCGTTCATGGGGTTGGGGTCGGGCAGCGCGATACGGTGATGACTACTCGGACTGGATAAACGACCAGGTCCTTGTCATCGTCCAGATTGAAAGCGCGACTGCAGTCGAAAATGCTGAAGCGATCATGGCGACACCTGGTGTCGATAGCTGTTGGATGGGACCGTCCGATCTGTCATTGTCCATGGGTGTCCATCCTCGCCACAGAAAAGACGATGAGCGCGTGCAAAAGGCGGTCGAACAGGTCTTGCAAGCGTGCAACAACACCGGCAAGATCGCCGGCTACGCAACAGACACGCCGGAAGAGGCGCTGGATTTTGCCAAGCGCGGGTTCCGCTTTCTTACTGCGGGCGGCGACATCGACTTCATGATGACGGGCGCGCTGGCGGGCACGAAGCTGCTTAACGGCTAGGCACGAATCCGAACTCAAAACGAGGAGGCAGGTATGGGCGACCAGACCGGAACGTGCCGGGTAACCGAAACGACGATCCCGCCTGGTCTTCGTGCCATCTGTCTCGAAAATGACCTACTCTTCGTCTCGGTGCTGCCGGACAAGGGAGCCGATATTTATCAACTCACCTTCAAACCGAAAGCGACCGACGTGCTGTGGAAAAGTCCATGGGGTCTCCGAAGTCTGGACAAAGGGTTCGCTACCGCAACAAATTCGCATGTCGCCTGGTCCGAGAATTACGAGGGCGGTTGGCAAGAACTCTTCCCCAATGCTGGCGGTGCATGCGAGTACAAAGGTGTCGAGACTCAATTTCCATGGTGAGGCATCTGCTTCAGATTGGGAAATCGAAATCATCAAGGGCTCTGGCGACGAAGCCGAAGTCCGACTGACCATCCGTCTCGCCCGTAGTCCCCTCCGGCTCGAACGTACGATGCGGGTGGTATCCGGGGCCGCGGTTTTACATTTCCACGAACAGATCGTGAACGAGGGCGGCGAGCCGATCGACTACATGTGGGGGCATCACCCCGCGTACGGCGCGCCGTTCCTCGACAGCTCATGCCGCATCGACACGAACGCCCGCACGCTCCGGGCCGACGATCGCGCTGATGCGCCGGGCAACGCGTTGACCCCCGGCGGCCGGTTCGTCTGGCCCATGGGCCAACGAGACGGTACCGAAACCGACATGTCGAAAGTTCCAGGACCAAGCGATCCACGTAGCACCATGGCCTACCTGGGCAATTTCGACGGCGAAACCGCCTGGTATGGCATCACGAACCGATCGCTTGGATTTGGTGTCGGGCTCGTCTGGCGAACGTCTGCGTTTCCACACGCCTGGTATTGGCAGGAGATGAACGCCTCGGAGGGGTACCCCTGGTACAAGAGCGTTTATGTGATGGCCATCGAACCACAGACCAGCATTCCGGCCCATGGATTGGTCCACGCGATCGAATCGACGGGGACCCACCGCACGCTCGCTCCGGGCGAAGCCACCGAGGCCGAACTGCGTGCGGTGTTTTATGAATCGAGCGCCGGAGTCGAACGCATTGACCTCGACGGCACGGTCACCGTCAAATCGTCGTAACGCAAATCTCTGTAGTCCGGTTCACGTTCACTACTTAATTCCACCATCTGGCCGGACCCACACTGAGCCCTGGAAGGGCTGGCACGTCGTAGCCCGGGCCTTCAGCCCCGGGAAAACGGCTCAGTCTTCGATCGCGGCGTAGGTCATCGTCCAGAAGTCAACGAAGTGGTCGGGCGGGACTGGAGAAAGCCATGCGTGCGGGGTCATCATGATCCCGATAAGATCCTCTCTCGGATCCGCATACCAGGTGGACCCAAGTCCCCCGTCCCAACCGAACCGCCCGACAGAAAAGAGATCGTTGCGGCGCGTGTCGATTCCGACACCGAAGCCCCAACCATGATTCTCGAAAGCACCAGGCTCCATCCCCGAAATCGCTTTCTGGGCGGGAGTCAATTGGTCCGTTGTCATGAGTTCCACCGACGGGCGCGACAGAATTCGGGTGTCATCGAGCTTGCCGTAATTCAGCATCATTTGACCGAACGCGTGGTAATCGTCGATGGTCGAAACGAGACCGGCTCCTCCTGTTGGAAACGCTGGAGGCGTATTCCACTGACCACCCTCTCGGGGATCATAGACTTCAGGCTTGCCGGATTCGTGATTGATCACATACTGCGGTGTGAACCGGTCGACCTTCTCCGGCGGCACACTGAAACTCGTGTCCTTCATTCCTAGCGGATCGAAGATGCGCTCCTGTAGAAACGATTCGAAATCCGTGCTCGACGCCCGCGCGATCAACACTCCAAGTACATCGGAGCCGGTGTTGTAGAGCCACCTTTCACCGGGTTGATACAACAGTGGCAAGCTTCCGAAGCGCTTGATCCACTCATCTGGTCCCGGGTGCATCGCCGGACTCGGCATGCCCAGTCCGATGTTCAGGTCGACGAGCGCTGCTAGGATCGGATGGGTTTCCGGCGACGCAAAGACGAGACCAAAGCCGAAAGTGAACGTAAGCAAGTCGTAAACGGTAATCGGACGGCTTGCTGGGACCGTGTCGTCGAGAGGTCCGTCCAGCCGTTTCAACACCTTGCGATCTGCCAATTCCGGCAGCAACCGGTCGACCGGCTCATGCAGCCGGATCTTGCCTTCCTCTACCAAGATCAATGTTGCCGCGGCGGTGACTGGCTTCGTCAGCGAAGAGATGCGAAAAATGTTGTCGCGCTGAATTGGTTGGGAACCTTCAAAATCGATGTTGCCAATCGCATCAAAATGAGTTTCTCCTCGCCGGCTAACACGTGTTGCAAGCCCCGGAGTCGCTCCATTCGCAACATGCTCCGCAAGAATGTCGTGCATCTTTTTCAGGCGCTCTTGAGAAAATCCAATCTTAGCCATGTCGCTCAACCCACTCCGACTGTGATGGTTCGCTGATTACATCGGATACAGTCACGAACAAAAATGGCGATATCAAAACGTCCAGCGAGTTTGACTGAAGGTTTCTCCTTTGCCAAAGCCGAAGCCTTGCGTCGGAGAGATCTCAAACGCAATTGCGACATTGCCCGAGTCGCCGACAAGTCCACCGTCGCGCACTTCGAAATTCCAATCGTATTTCGTTTTGTACAGCTCGGCGATGCGCTGAAGTTTTGTTGCATCTGAAACGCGAATTGCTTCGCCTTCGAGCACGATGTCGAGCCCCTCGCTCATGAGATTGCATCCGGTCGTGAGCGCGCAGAGCGGGTTCGCAGCAATATTCTTCGCTTTTCGCTCGTCCTCACCGGAGCAGAAATAGATCGAACCGTCAAGCCAAACCGCGATCAACGGCGTCACGTGCGGTTGACCGTTCGGCTTCACCGTGGAGAGCCAATAGATCATCGCCGTTTCAAGCGTTTCGATAGCCTCACTCCACGCAGTTGGGCTCGCTCCTGGAGTGCTGAACCGGGGTTCAAGCTTGGCGATAGGCGCCTGTGTTGCCATGACAAAATCTCCTTTAGCCACCAGCAATTACCTGGTCGTGGATCTTTGGACTCAAAGCTGTATTCGGAACTCGGAATCAAGACATTCGCGGTCGTCACTGGGGCAGGTTTGCGCGGTGGTCAGATGGTGGAACAAGGGAAAAGATGTCGCTCATCCAAAAACGCAATCGCCTCTGACCGCGCTACTTCACAACACGGTAATAAAGATGTGTGGCCGCAGGAGAGTCCAGAACCTGGGTCTTTTCGAGCTCAATTCGATCCTCACCGAAATGTTCAAAGAGTCGTGTGCCTTCGCCAAAGAGGATAGGCACCAGATTAATCTGGATTTCGTCGGCAAGCCCTGCCTGGAGAGACTGCTGAATCATGCTCGCACCCATCAGCAAAACATCTCTTTCGCTCGCGGCAGCTTTGGCTTGATTGACCGCACTTTCAATACCATCGGCGACAAACGCAAACGTGGCGCTCCTCATTAGGAGCTGTTCTCTCGGCTCGTGGGTGACCACGAAGGACGGCACCGGAAACGGCGTGTCTTCCCAATTTTTGAGCCCCAGGTCGAAGGTGCGCTTGCCCAATACCACGGCTCCTGTCGTCGCGAATGCCGTCTGAGCTATTTCTTTGTCGATGTCGCTGGGGGATTCAAACTGCCAATCGTGCAAGCCTTCTCCGCCTTCACCCATTGGGTGCGTTTCACTGACGTTTGGACCGGTGACAAATCCATCTAACGACATGGTCATCCTTGCAATGACTTTACTCATTTCAACCTACTTCCAAAATCTAAAGCGCTGCCTTTGGGCGCCTTAGGTTGTACCTACTATCGAAGTCGCATCAAGAATATCCAGGCGCCCATCCCACATCGACCGCTCGAACTCGAATTCGACAAGCGGCCGCACTTCGATGCATCCAATACGTGCTGATGGCAACTTTGAGGCCACGCGAACGGCTTCGTTCAAATCCATCGCTTCAATCAGATAAAAACCGCCGAGTTGCTCCTTCGTCACCACGAAGGGACCATCGGTGATCGACATCGTGCCATTGCGCACGCGGATGGTCATGACGGTCTCAGTCGATTGCAGAGGTGAGGATGCTATGTAGTGACCAGTTCTTCTGAGTTCTTCTCGATAGTCAATCGCATCGTCCACAATCGCGTCCCGGCTTCCAGCTCCGTGATAGGCCAGGCATAAGTACTTCATTGTTTCCCCCGACTGAGATCATGTAGGCCATTTGACAATTAGTCGAACGAGATTTCGCAAAATCGACAGGATCAATAAATGTTCTTCAAATGAACGTTTTGAAGGTGCAGATGTGTGAAATGGCCGGTTTCATCACCTAGTCTTCGGGCAATCCGGAAATCTCAAGAATGGGACGAACTTCTACGGTGCCTAAACGTGCGCCGGGGATACGACTCGCAATATCAAGTGCCTCTTCAAGGTTTTCCGCGTCGACTAAGAAATAGCCACCTAGCTGTTCGTGAGTCTCCGCAAAAGGACCATCGGTCACGACGCGCTTCCCGTCACGGATTTTGACACTGGTCGCGGTTGCTGTCGGATGCAATGGAGCGGCCCCGATAAGCTTACCGTCGGTGTCTAGTTCGTGCGCAAGTTCGATCGACTCGTCGCGATACTTGGCGAGATCGACCGATTCATAGGCTCGCTCATTTCGGTAGATCAGGAGCATATATTTCACGGTCTTCCTCGTTTCCTTCTGCGGTCAGTGCGATCCCTAGCGACCACCTGTAAATGGAGCTTCACCGTCCTTCAATGGACGAAAACGCATCGCCGACCACACCTCATCGACCGCTACTTGGCCGATGGGCCGCATCGCATATTCACTGAGAATCGGCCACAAGGTATCGCGATTGATGTTCGCGCGGTTTGCTTTCGGATAAGCGACCCAGAACAATTCTGGTGAGGTCAATTGATCTTTCCTCTTGGTCAAAATCCCACGCAATGAATCGGCGTCGTCAGCAAAAATAAGCGCGGTAGTTGCTTGGTCTGGACCGTCAACTGCCCGTACCCCTTCTGGCAAGGGTTCAATGAGTTCGAACCGGGATGTATCAGATAACCAGACCGTTGTGTTCGGTTTGATCAGAAGTTTTGCCGAGATCGACTTCTCGCTCATCTGCTATTCCCTTTTTGCGCAAAAAACGAGACTTCCAGGCAAAAGTAACTTCCTGACCAGCGACGTAACTGCTGATCGGATCAAGATCAGATTCGCTCTTTGGTCGAACTAGCTAGCCGGCAATCCCGCGATTTCCATGATCGGTCGAATCTCTACCGTTCCCAGGCGCGCGCCAGGAATCCGGGCGGCTATTGTGATCGCTTCGTCGAGATCGTTCGCATCGACTAAGAAATAGCCGCCGAGCTGCTCATGTGTTTCCGCGAACGGCCCGTCAGTTACCAGGCGCTTCCCATCTCGCACCTTAACGCTGGTCGCGGTCGCCACGAGTTGAAGCGGATTCGCCGAGACGTAGTTTCCGCTCGCGTGGAGATCCTGCGTGGAGCTGCGCCGATTCCACGTAGCAATCTTGCCGCTCAGCGTCGGTCCAGGCATTTTCGTTGCCGTAGATTAGCAACATGTACTTCACAAATTTTCCTCCACATGAACAACGTCTCGATCACGCCGGCCGCTGGGTGCGCACGTGACCATCGGTTCTGCACTGGCTCCCACTTGAGGAGGAGCCAGTGCGGAGTTATTTTCAGGCGCTTCTCAGTATCGAATCACCCGCCTGCCATCGCCCCAACAATCCAAAATGGCTCTTTGCCAACCGCAACCGGTTCTGGAAGTGGCGAGTCGGGCGGTTCGTGCGACAAATCCTCTTCGCAAGCGAAGAATCGTAAGAGCGGCCGGCGTTTGAGCGTGACCGTGTCTCGCACCGTGCCCCGCAACACAGGATACGTTGACTCGAGGGCATCAAGGACAGCGCGCTGCGTGACCGGACCCTCCACGTTCACTTCAACCTCTCGGCCAGTTTGGGCAAGCGTCCGCAAGTGTGGCGGGAGGATGACCCGAATCATGACAGCGTCTGCACTTCGACTGATACGACCGACGGCAAATCTCGCACCAGGGGAGCCCAGTTATCTCCGCCATCGGGCGAACCATAGACCTGTCCGCCGGTCGTGCCAAAGTAAATGCCGCACGAATCAAGCTTATCGACCGCCATCGCGTCACGCAGAATGTTGACGTAGCAGTCGCTCTGCGGCAGACCGTTCGTCAGCGCTTCCCATTCGTTGCCGCCAGACTTGCTTCGATAGACGCGCAACTTTCCTTCGGGCACGAAGTGCTCGCTATCGCTCTTGATCGGAACGACGTAGACCGTTTCCGGTTCGTGCGCGTGAACAGCAATCGGGAAGCCGAAATCAGTGGGCAAGTTCCCGCTCACTTCATGCCACATATCGCCGGCATTGTCGGTCCGCATGACATCCCAGTGCTTCTGCATGAAAAGCGTATCAGGACGCGAAGGATGCATGGTGATGTTATGCACGCAATGGCCGACGTCAGCGTCCGGATCCGGGAGCTCAAATGGAGAATTCAGCCCCTTGTTCACCGGCACGAACGTATTGCCGCCATCATCGGAGCGGAAAGCGCCGGCAGCAGAGATTGCGACAAAGATTCGGTTTTCGTTATTGGGATCGAGGATGATGGTGTGGAGGCACATCCCGCCGGCGCCTGGCTGCCAGAGGTTCCCTTTAACGTCACGAAGTCCAGCGAGTTCGTTCCAAGTTTTTCCGCCATCAGTCGACTTGAATAGCGCGGCGTCTTCGACGCCCGCATAGACCGTGTCCGCGTCAGTGAGCGACGGCTCGAGGTGCCAAACGCGCTTGAACTCCCAAGGGTGCTGAGTGCCGTCATACCACATATGGGTACCGGGATCGCCGACATAGTTGAAGTCGTTGCCGATCGCTTCCCAGGTCTGGCCGCCGTCGTCAGACCGCTGCATCAGTTGTCCGAACCAACCGCTTGATTGCGAGGCATAAATGCGATTCGGATTGACCGGTGATCCTTTGAGGTGATAGATCTCCCAACCAGCGAAGTGGGGACCACAAACATCCCAGTTTTCGCGCTTTTCATCCGATGTTAGGACAAACGCACCTTTGCGTGTACCAACCAGAACCCGAACTCCACTCATCGAAATGCCACTCCTCCATGCGTCACACAAGACACTCGCCAACGAGCATCAAGTCCACCGATAGATAGTCGAACGCGGGGAACCAAAATCGACATGGGGGCGATTCATTCTCGCACACGATTTTGTCCGTTGCATTAAATCATGTACGTACACTTGCTGGATAGTACTAATGGCGAACGACGCTGGGAGCTGAATGCATCCCAGCGCCGCAGATTCTACTGATCGTCAGAAAGGAAAAATTCGTTGTCGTCGATGTCATAGAACCACGTTGCCTTTCCACCCCACGGCATCGTCTGAACAGGTTCTTTAAAGCGAACGCCGCGCTTGGAAAGCTCCGCATAGGTGCCATCGATGTCGTCACACACGAAAGAGATTCCAGTGTGGCCACCTCGCTTCAAATTGTCTCCAGCCCAACTCGCGAGTGCTAGCACGAGCTGAGTTTTCGACCCGGGAGGGACGACAGTGAGAAACCGCATCTCGGGCCCCATATCAGCGTCCAGCGCTTTTTCCCATCCGAGGGATTTCGTATAGAAATCGAGCGCTTTGCCCTGATCTGCGACGACAACAGTTGTTGAATGAATGTGGGTGATCATTGCTCGCTCTTGTCCTCCAATGACCGGCTTTCTAGCGCATTTCGCGCTTTTCCGGTCTTTCCCTTCTGAAACTCAATCGCTTGCATCTCCTTGACTAGGACAGACGGCCTGCGCGGGGAAGTCAAAAAATCTCGCGAATTTCAGTTGTCCGTTCCTCGCCGGGCTTGCTCCCTCCCACTTCAAGAAACTCCCACGTTTCCTCGATCGCATCATCCAGCGACTTCGCTTGAATCAATCCGAATCCGGCAATCAATTCCTTCGTTTCGACAAACGGACCGTCCGTTACCGTTCGCTCATTTCCGGAGTAGTCGACACGCGCGCCGAGCGCGCTCCGCATCAAGCCTTCTCCACCGAGGAGCGTTCCCTGTGCCGCCTTCTTCCCCATGTACTCGCCCATTTTGGTCATCATTTCCATGGTCGGCGGGATTCCAGCTTCTGAGTCCTGATTGGCGTTGGCGAAGCAGAAGAAACGTGTCAGATTACCGTCCACTTTGGGAGCCTGGGTTGCATATTCATTTGGAGTTGACGGCGTCTGCTCGTTTCCCCATGGTTCAAATACCTGGCGCACCTCGACTTGACCTGTTTGGAAGGGAGCTCGCTTTGCCCACTCGATCGCCTTTTCTTTCGAATCGGCTTTGATGATCCAATAACCGGCGACCAGGCTCTCGGGCTTGGGAAAGGGGCCCTTGGTCACCGTACGCTTGCCGTCGACGAGTGATAGTCGAGCGCCCTTCGAGCTCGGCTGAAAGCCTTCGGCGACCAAGAAGACGCCTGAATTCACTAATTCCTCGTTAAAGTTGCCGATAGCCGTCATAACTTCTTCATCCGGCGTTTCGCCAGCTTCGGTCTTGGCATCGCTCTTAACAATCAACATGAATCGCATGAACAATCTCCTGTGTACCTGTGTACCTGTGTACCTGGAGCCGGAACCCAAACCGGCTTTCGAGTCACGTCAAACCGCGGTGACACCACGTAGTCGTTCGGGACAACTCCAATTCGACAGAGCGGCTCAGCAATCTTCGCTTTCATCATCCGCTAAACCCAGAATGCCACTCGCTAGTCATCAAATCCGACCATCATGTAGAGAAGCGACCGATTTCTCGATCCGTCGCTGCCTCGTTTCCGGTGTCTTGGCGTCCACAATTGAAAAGACGAATCGCCGCTTGTTGCTATACGTCAATCCTTCGAAGAACTTCTTTGCGTCGGGATCTTGGGCTAGCGCCTCCGCAAAATCGGGCGGCACGGCCACCTCGCGCGGTTCCGTGTCGAGCTCGACATCGACGTCAACTTCGTCGCCCCCGGCGACATCTGCTCTTTCTCTTACCTCGGCACTCACGCCAACCATGAAGGCCCCGCTGACAGTCGCGACAGTTGAGCGATAGGTGTAGCCGTTGATCGTGACACGCACGGCGGGCCGCTTCCCTGCGCCAAGCGAAGTCACGATCTCGTCTGGGATCACAATTCCGGTGGCTGTCTTGCCGCTTTGTTCGATCGTTGCGCGAAATTGCATGTGAATTATTTCCTCCGCCGGAACAACCTAAACGCGCTCCGCTCTTCGAAAACAGAATTTGACTTTTCGTTCTGCGGGGAGAAATTCGATGCGGGATTTCTTCCACAAATGGAGGGTCCAGCCTTAGTCCAGAAGCTCAACGAGGCGACGCTCGAGAAATCGCCGTTCTGGCTCCTGGCGAGTGAGACCGATCGCTCGTTCAAACGCGGCGCGGGCCTCTTCCTTACGGCCAAGACGGCGGCAAAGTTCCGCTCGCGCCGAATACGTGAGGTGGTAATCGGTCAGTTCACCGCGCGCCAAAATGCCATCGATGAGATCGATGCCGGCCGACGGACCATCGCGCATGGCGACGGCCACCGCTCGATTCAGCTCGATGATGGGTGACGAATCTATGCGATTCAGGACGTCATAGAGCTGGACAATCTGCGCCCAGTCGGTCGCTTCGGGATACGGCGCTTGGGCATGGAGCGCCGCAATTGCCGCTTGCAAAGCATAGGGGCCAATTCGACGTGAAGAAAGCGCCTGCTCGACGAGCGTTGAGCCTTCGGCGATTTGATCTTGATTCCAGAGGGTGCGATCTTGATCCTCGAGCAAGATCAAGTCGCCGGTTGGAGTCGTTCGCGCCGACCGTCGCGACTCATGGAGCAGCATGAGCGCTAACAGACCCATAACTTCTGATTCAGGGAGCAGTTCATAGAGCAGACGAGCCAGGCGAATCGCCTCACCGGAAAGATCGGGTCGAGTCAAAGCCTCTCCAGACGAAGCGGAATACCCTTCGTTGAAAACGAGGTAAATGACATGGAGGACGGTATCGAGCCGTTCCGGAAGCTCAGCCGGTAACGGCACTTGATACGGAATGCCGGCGTCACGAATCTTTGCTTTGGCGCGAACAATCCGTTGGGCGAGGGTTGGCGGCGTCGCCAGAAACGCGCGCGCGATCTCCTCAGTGGTCAACCCGCAGACTTCCCGGAGGGTCAACGCCATCCGTGCTTCCTGCGGCAGGGCCGGGTGACAGCAGGTGAATATCAGCCGCAGCCGGTCGTCTTCAATGCTCTCGTCGTCAAGCTCGAACTCGTCATCGGCATCGCTGTCCAGTTGCTCGGCGAGCGTCGCCAGCGAGGCGTCGAATCGCGCCCGACGTCGCATCCCGTCGATCGCTTTGAATCGACCCGTTGAAACAAGCCACGCCCTCGGATTGGCGGGCATCCCTTCTTTTGACCACTGTTGGAGCGCGGCGGCAAATGCGTCGTGGAGCGCATCCTCGGCGAGATCGAAATCACCGAGTAATCGGACGAGTGTGGCGAAAACGCGGCGGGATTCCTCGCGATAGACATCGTCGACAACGAGTCGCATCTGCTCGGTTGCATTTGACTGCATGACTGTCGACACCTCAAACCTCATTCATGTGATAAGCAGTGCGGGAGCTGCAATGGTGACGTGTTCTGCATATCTGAGACCACGATGATCAACGCACTCCTAAGCATCATGAGGACTTCAACCAGATATTTGGTTAGATGATTGCAGCATCAGGCGCCAAATCGCTGAATGGAACGCGCTTTTGCTCGTGCGGCCTCGACCTCGCGATTTTTTGGCGCGGCATTCGACTCAAGCGACATCAAGAGTTGACGCGAGATGTTGGCGATATCATCGACCGCGTGCTGAAAAGCTGCTTCATTCGCTTGCGATGGTTTTGTGAAGCCGCTGATTTTCCGCACAAACTGCAAAGAAGCGGCGAGAATTTCTTCTTCGTTTGCCGGCGGGTCGAAGTTGAAGAGGACTTTGATGTTCCGACACATCCATCGATTCCTCTAACCAGTGCATCCTACAATCGAATTTCCAAACGTAAAAATCACTATACCTCAGGTGAACGTATAGCACAAGTGTTCGGTTATTAAGATTGCATAGATTCGCGTAGATTCACCAATCTGAAGCTATTTTAAGCCCAAAGACAGGACTGAACTCCTTCGTCCCACGCTTCAAGAAAATCTGGGCCGACGAGGTCCACCGCGGCAAGGAGTGGACTGACTGGCGCCAGCAGCACGGCGGCTGGCCAAGGACTACGAGCGCAAGGTGCGGACAAGCGAGACGCTCATCAGAAATCGAGCTCCCTTTGCTCAAAGGGAAGCGGGGGAGCAAATTCCTCCTCTGGGACGCCTGAGAAATTCAGGTCGGGCCACCAGGGCGTTTTCGAGCATGTCGATGGCTGCGCCAATCTGCCACCAAAGGGCGGTGCGCCACGAGGTTTCCACATGCCCTCTCCCAAGGATGGCTCCTGCACTGGTCCCCAGACCCATGTCAGTCTATCTGACGAATCGCTGCTCCATTGCTTTCGTTGCCCCGACTGGGGATCTTGTTCAGCAGTTGGAGCGTGAAAGCCTGAGGACGGCCCAACCGCTCGATAACTGAGAGGGAGATAGCCGACCTCCCTTTCTGGTATTGCCTAACGTCCAAGATTTCGAGCGCTCTATCAGGCCCTGGTATAGGTGAGGTCGAAGTCGTGCTCCCAGGTGGCGCCGTCGTGGCAGATTTCCCAGGCGCCGGCGATGGTCTGGCCGTCATCGCGGAGAGCGCCGGTGAAGCGCTGGGCGAAGTCGAGCGGCGAGAAGTCCAGTTCCTCCCGTCCCAGCGTCCAGACCCCGTTTTCGAAGCCCATCTTGTAGACGCGGGCGACGCCGCGCGAGTCGAAGTAGTGCTGGAGGTAGTGGCCCGCCCGCGCGGGATCGGCGCCAATGATGGCGATCCCGTCGGGCGCATCCGGAACCGGGACCTCCCAGCGCTGGATCAGGAACCGCCCTCCCGACAGCCATTCGAACCGGGCGCGGGCGTCGGCGTCCGTCGGCGGCATGCCCGGGAAGGTGGCCGCGATCCGCCACTCGCCGACGAGCGGCTCCAAGGCCGCCAGGGAATCGCTGCTCCTCGTCACCGCCGCCATCTCTCGCCTCCTTTGCCACCAAAGACCATCCCAGCCCAGGTAGACCGCTATGGAATGGTCTCCTCTGAGCAGGATTGGTGCCGGGCCGTCAACCCGCCCCGCGGCGCCAATCCTGCCCACAGGCGTCCCCAATCTATGAAGAGGTGTGCAAGGAATGATCGGCCATCGATCCTGCTGCCCCGTGTCAAGGACTCCTTGGCGGAGTTTGGGGTAGATGCCTACTCGGCAAAGACGAGCGGTTCAGCGAGTTCTTCGCACTTCTCGAGCGTCGCCTCGAAGATCGTCATGATCGGGCCAGAAAGGTGTCACGCCACGACTTCGCCCATTGCCGGACAGGCTCTAAGAACGTTTGATCCAGACTCGCATTGGGCCGGGCTCGCGGTTCGACCAGGCGTAATACGGGATCGCCTTGATCGAAGTGGGTCGCCGGTTCACGCTTGACCGAGCAGCGCTCCGGTACAACTTCCCGGCCCAGTCGTTGCCGGGTTCCGCGACCATCGCTTCGGCGGACAGCGTGACAACGCCGTTCAGCAAATCAGCTTCGAACGCCGATTCAATGGAGGATTCATCGGGAAGTTCAATATCGGCGAGTTCGAGGTCGCCATTATCGGCTTGCTCGTGACAATAGAGGAGCGGTCCGCGCATGAGCGCAATCCGTCCCGCGTTCTCCGAAACGTGCGGATGACTTTCGACCCGGCGTACCGGCATCGGCAAACTGAGATTGACACTATCGCCGGACTGCCAGTCGCGTTGCAGGGTGGCATAGCCGCGCTCAAGTGTTACTTCAACCGGTTCCCCATTGACCTTCAGCGTCGCGCCGGTGTCGCACCACCTAGGAATCCGCAATCGCAGGCTAAAAGATCCCTGACCGTCAATCACGATCTCGATTTCGCCATTCCAGGGGTAACGAGAGTGTTGAGTGAGATTGACGGTCTCGCCACTCGCGAGCGTGATCCTTGCCGTTCCCTCAGCATAGATATGAACCCAGATTGCGTGGTCAAAGGTGCTATAGAAATAACCTGGCAAGGAAGCGAGCAGCCGAGCCACATTCGGCGGACAACACGCTGTCTTGAACCACCGCGACCGAACGTGATGTCCCTCGTCCGACAAGGGGTTCTGATAGAAATAGGCCTCGCCATCAAGCGAAACGCCCGGCAAAACGGCGTTATAGAGCTGCAATTCGATCAAATCGGCGTAATGTGAATCGGCTTCGGCCAAAAGCATGCGCCAGTTCCACATGACGCTGCCGATCGCGGCACAGGTTTCGGTGTAAGCCAGTCGATTCGGCAACTCGTAGTTCTCGCCGAATGATTCTCCTTCGTAGCGCGACCCAAGCCCACCGCTGACATACATCTTCTTGGTGGTCATGTTTTCCCACAGGCGGTGGAGTGCATCCCCGAGCGCGGGCTCGCCGGTTTCGGTGTAGATGTCGGCTACACCGGCATTGAGATAGACCGCGCGCACGGCGTGACCGACGATCTCGTCGAGCTCGCGGAATGGTTGGTGGTCTTGGTGATACTTCCGGCCAAACCGATCGTAAGCATCGCCGAGAAAGCCATGACCGCGAGCGTTGACCAGAAACTGCGCGAGCTGCAGGTATCGCGTTTCGCCCGTTTCCCGCGCCAGTTCCACGAGTCCCATCTCGACTTCAGGATGGCCATCGGTGCCGACTCGTTTGCCGAGCTCTTCCGGGCCAAAGGTCGCGTCGATGTGGTCGGCCATGCGGGTGGCGATGTCGAGCAGGCGTTTCGAACCGGTCATGCGGCTATGCGCGACCGCGGCCTGAAAGAGATGACCGGCGCAATACATTTCATGGAGATCGAAATTCGTCCACCGTTCTCCTTCGAGATCGCGGGCGAAGTAGGAGTTGAGGTACCCATCGGCTCGCTGCGCATCCGCGACTTCGGTGATCACCTCATCCATCGTTTGTTCGAGTTGCGGATCGGGGTAAGTTGCCAGGGACCAGGAAGCGGCTTCGAGCCATTTGTAGACGTCAGTGTCGTTGAAATATCGGCCCTGAAACGGACCGTCAATCTTGCCTGCCGCCCGCCGGAGGTTGTCGATCCGGCCCGTATCCCAAAGTAATTTCAGCTGCGACGGCAGCGTTTTTTCGCGATTAACCCGCATCCGCGGAGCCCAAAATGTGTCATCGAGAGTGACTGATTCAATTGGCGCCGGCCGAAGCCGTGCGTGTTGACTCCGCGACGTGTCAACGACCACCCCGCGCGTCTTATTTGCGATTGACATCGAAATGTCTACCTTTCCCTGCTGAGACCGAATTCACGACGTTATTTGATTGCTCCCGCGGTCAGACCGCGCACAATTGCCCGTTGCGAGACGAGCGCGATGATGATCACTGGCACCATCATTGTGATGCCAAGACTGCTGATCAACTCCCATGGTCTGCCATAGGGATTACGAAGCTGGAAAAGCTCGGTAATCGCGACACTGAGTGTTTTCGAGTTCTCCGACGATGAAAATGCCAGCGGATAGAGCAAGTTGTTCCAGGCGTTAACGAAATTGATGACCGCCATCGTCGCCAGGGCCGGCGCGCACATCGGCAAAACGATGCGGATAAGAATTTCCGGCAAGCGCGCACCGTCGACGATCGCCGCTTCCTCGATTTCATACGGCACCTGGCGAATGAAGGCGACAAACACCCAAACGGTAAATGGCGCCAGCACACTGCTCATGATCAGCGTCAGCCCGGTGATCGTGTCGAGCATGTGGAACCTGAGGAGCACCTTGTAAAGCGGGATGATGGTGACAATTTCCGGTAGTGCGGTCGAAATGACCAGCGCCAGCAACAATACGTTCCGCCCTCGCACGTTGATTCGGGCAATGCCATACGCCGCCATGAAGCTGGCAATCAACGTCACTAATGTCGTCGCGGTGGCGAAGAGCACCGAATTCAAAAAGTACCGAAACAGCGGCACTTGATCCGCGAGACGCCGGAAATTCTCCATCGTCGGTTTGGTGAAATAGTCCGGTGGGATCTTAAACACTTCTTGCTGCGGTGTCAGCGATGATTTGAGCATCCAGTAGAAAGGGATCAGCGCAATCAGCACAAACACCGCGAGGAGCGCATAAAGGAGCCATGAGCTCCAGTTGATCGAAAACGTTGGCCGGCTCCGAGGCCGCGAAGTCGCCATTGCGAACCCCTCCTAAAGCACGACCTCTCGGCGGCGGAACAACGCCAACCCGATGAGACCGACAATTGCCACCAACGCCATCAACACCATGCTGATCGCGGATGCGAACCCGTATTTGAAGAAGAGCAGACCTTCCTGGAAGATGCGAAGGGAAAGGGTGACCGTCGCCACGCCTGGCCCTCCGTTGGTAAGGCCGTAGACCAGATCGAAGGCGGCCAACTGCCAGACGATAAAGAACATGCCTTGCGCGATCAGGAGCGGCAACACCATCGGGAAGGTGATCGCCCAAAACCGCTGCCAGCCGTTGGCGCCGTCAACCTTGGCGGCTTCGTAGAGATCATCCGGCACGCCTTGCAAGCCGGCCAAAAACACCACTGCCATGAAGGGCGCGTTTTTCCAGACATTGACGAGAATCATCGAGAGGCGCGCGCCAAACGCAGTCGACAACGGCGCGACGTGGCCGCCGGTGATCTGGTTGATCCAATGGGTGATCAAACCGAACTGGTCGTCAAGCATCCAGCGAAAAGCGTAGGCAGCCACGATCGTCGGAATCGCCCAGGGAATGAGATTGATTGACCTCGTCGCGCCGCGCCCGCGAAATTTTGCATTGAGCAAAAGCGCGACCAGGAGACCAATGATCAGTTCCAGCAGCGTCGAACCGAGAACGAACATAATCGTGAACTTGATCGCGCTGCGGATGCCGAAGTCGTCTTGGAGCCTCCGATAATTTTCGAGCCCAACGTATGCGCTCGTTCCGCTCAGCAACGAGCTATTGGTGAGACTGAGGTACGCGGTTCTGTAGATTGGGTAGGCCGTCGTCGCAAGGCGCAGAATGACGATCGGCGCGACGAGAATAAAGAACGTCAAGTAACGACGAAAGACTGGACGAAGTATTTTCGCGCGTCCTGAAGTTCGTATTGGCGCGACTGGAATTGCGACGGGAACTGTGGAAGCTTTTGGTTCGTGCACGGCCACGGAAATCCCTCGGGTCTGCGTCCAGACCGCCGGGAGCTTCGCTCCCGGCGATCCAGTCTAGACGCTCAGAGTTGGGCCATTCTCGTCTTGGTCTGCTCGACCGCATCATCGAGCGATAGCTGATCGCTGAGGTATGCTGACGCGGCATCCTCAACAACGGCAACCCCTTCGACAAAGTGCTCCGTGAACGGCCTCGTGCCGATCACCCCGGCATCGGTGTACATCTTGAGGTAGGCGGCGGTGCCTTTGTCGCCGACAGCCTCGAGCACCGATTTCCGAGAATTGAGATACCACGTGTTTGTCAGTGCCATTGGCGCGGCATTCTTCGTGTCGGTCAAGAACTCGACCAGGGTCTTGGCGGCTTCAGGGTTCTTAGTGGTCTTGGGCACACCATAGCCCCACCCGGCGGCATAGGTGCTGGTCGCGGCGCCGGCCGGACCAGCCGGTGGCAAGGCCACGACGACCTTGTCTTCCGCGAACCAATCGGTCGCCGCGCGCGAGACATCGTAGAAGAAGGGCCATTGCCGCATAAACATGACGCGATCAGCGATGTAATCCTGATTGATCGCGTCGTAGTCCTTTTGCAGGCAACCGGGGTTGAATGTTTTGTCGGTGTGCATGAGGTCGTAGATGTACTGCAGCGCCTCTTTGTATTTGTCGTCGGCTTGGAACGGATCACCGCCCGCTTGCCGGGTGAGCCACGCGATATAGACGTTCAAGAACGCGCCCTTGGCAAGTCCATCGCCTGTCGCCCACACATTATTAGATTCGTCGGTAAAGGTTTCGCCGAGCTTCGCGACTTCGTCCCAAGTTTTCGGAGCTTCGATACCTTTCGCGTCAAATTGGTCCTTGCGATACCACCAGTAGCATGGCTCGAAGTTGTGATGAACGCGGAAGGTTTCGCCGTTGTAAACATCCCACGTGTCGCGCATGTCGATCATCGGCTGAGAGAAGTCGTCCCAGAACCCTGTGGGGAGCGCATCATCAAGGCCCATGAGGAACCCGGCCCGAGAGAATGTCGATGCGCACTCGTCCTCGAAGTCGATCACGTCGTACGGCGTGTTTCCGGCCTGAATCGCCCCCGACATCTGGGTGATCATCTCGGGCGGGGTGCCCGGCCGCTCCTTGACCTCGACTTCAATTCCAGTTTGCTCGGTGAATTTCAGATCAGTGAGGATCGACGTCATCGAGTCGGCGAACGAATTGAGCACGCCGATCGTGATCTTTGTGGCTGCCTGAGATGTCCGGATGTGAGGGAAACCGATTGCCGCCGCCCCAACGGCTGCTCCGGTCGTTGCGACAAACTTCCGCCGAGTTAGCTTCGGTGCCATCTCGTTCTCTCCTCCAACGATGAGTGTGGATTCGACATCGGACCTTGGGCGAGAACTTTTCTTGGCCGATCGGATCGCTCTGCTGTTATCACCTCCCGCGATTGAACGGTCTACGCGCAAACGACAATTGGTCATCGTTCGTTTCGGCGACTGGGATGCCGCCCTTGCCAACCAGAACTTCCGGGGCCGCTGATCAGATATGGGAAACTTATTTTCCGCGCGGAGCCATCCTAGCGGGGCGACTTGGCACTGTCAAGACGGTTGCTTGCGCCGAGTCGCGGGGAATTCGACCCTGAAAAAGTGAACCGGCACAGTCACTTGCGTATCAATTCAATACGTTCATGTATTGTGATGTTTATCACTGTGCACTAAACTGTCTCAAAACGACTTTAGGGAAGTGGGAGGCTTGATGGCCAAGCGGCGATCAAATATTCGGGATGTTGCTGCTGCGGCCAATGTCTCGCCGAGCGCCGTGTCGCTCGTCATTCGTGGCCGGCCCGGTGTCGCCGAGAAAACGCGCGAGCGTGTCTGGGCAGCCATCACTGAGTTGCGCTACGAAGTCCCAGTCGCCCCAGCCGTCGCCACGAAGACTCAGGCCGTTTGTCTGCTGATTGAAAAGGGGACGATGCCGGTTGTCCTCGACGTTTTCTATGGCGACATCATTCGCGGGTTTCAAGCCGAGGCCCAACGCCTCGGTTATCAAGTGCTCCTGCACATGTACGACTCCTCGGCTGATACTCCAGCCCTCTTAAAGGAAAGCTTCCCCGATGAGGCGCGAGGTCTTGTCGTCGCCAACGATGGCGACATCCGTCCTGACCTGATCTTCCAAATGCAAGAACTCAATCTCCCACTCGTATTAATCGAGAATCAGGCGACCGATCACCGGCTCGACTGCGTACTCGGCGACAACTTCGAGGCTGGTTACACCGTCACCCGACACCTGATTGATCAGGGCCATCGTTCGATTGCGATCCTGAAGGGCCCAACGAAATACAGCAGCCTCGTTGATCGGTTGCGTGGCTGTCTCGCGGCCATTGCCGAGGCTGGGTTGCACGTGCCTGTGGAGCACATGCCTCAGCCCGTTTCTGGGACGCCCAAGAAGGGCTACCTTCAAATGCGAGAGATCTTGCGATTGCCAATCCGCCCAACGGCTGTCGTCGCGGTCAGCGACAAAACCGCGTTTGGCGCGATGGAAGCAATCAAGGAAGCAGGACTCCACATACCAGACGACATCGCAATCGCAGGGATCGACGATGTTCACGAAAGCGCTTACAGCCATCCGCCATTGACGACGTTCCACATGCCTCGTCAAGACATGGGCGTCATCGCCATGCGGAAACTGCACTATCTCGTTGCCGCTGACCGCCAACCCCCAGCGAAAACGGTCCTTTACGGCGACCTCATCGTCCGCGAATCTACAGCTGGAGTTCGATGAGTTCGCTGGGTTGCAAACCTAGCGACGCGCTGTGTCAGGGACTGTGCAAGATCATGAACCGATTTGAGGGCAAAGCGATCATCTCAATCTGAGCCGTCAGTGTGAGGCGACTTGACGTCACGTTCGCCTGTCGTCTGCTCAAACCATTGGGGCCTGAAAAGCGACCACGCCCACCGCGAAATTGTCTCTATGCTTTCGCTGCAGCCACTATCGAGCCACCAGACAAGCACGCCAAGCGCCGCCGACGCAGCGTAACGCGCGCGCAACTCGGCAGGCGGACTTCCGGCTTTCGCTTCCTGCCCCACCTCGTGCCAAAGCCTCAGGAACTGCTCCTCGTAATAGGTGGTGAGCCGGGAGGCAAACGCGCTAGACCCAGTCTCCGTGAGCAGGCGCCGATACAGCATTGGGCGCTCGGCCATGTGGCGAAATTGGGCGAGGACGCCGGGTGGAATCGTCTGCCGCGCGATCGAAGGATGCGACTGAACGAATTCCCGATCCTCAGCCGTGAGTTCGTCGAAGAGGGCATCAACGGCGCGAGCGCAAAGGTCCTCCTTATCTCGATAGTGCAGATAGAAGGTCGCGCGATTGACCTGCGCCTGCCGCGTGATGTCCTGCACCGTAATCGATGCGAAGTCCCGCTCTTCCGCGAGAGAGAGCATGGCTTCCTCAAGCACTCTGCGGGTGCGACGCACTCGTGGATCCTTCAGCACCAGGTTCGACACGAGACTATCCTCCGCATGCCCGCTGGTCTCTCAATTTCTCAGGGATTGACAGAGAACTTTGTTGGGTATAGCGTACCAAATCGACACGTGTCGCTTATCCAACCACTTGTTGTTTTTCCTGCAGTTGATCGAGTCTTGCGGTGGGATCCGACCGGCTGCGGAAGGAGGACAGCGCCGCAACGCTTTCTCCACCGCCGATCGGCGTTCATCCGATTCATCTCGTTGTCGAGAGGAGTTCGATTCCCATGGATGGAAGCAATACTCCCAAGATCTTACGTGACGCCGTTCTTCCGCGGCGCAAGTTCCTTCGCGATACCGCGCTATTGACCGGCGGGGCTGTGGCCGGTCTTGCCGCACCGGCAAGTGTGAATGCGGCCGAAAATCCAAGACTCGCCGCGTGGGCGCGCCTCGCCGGAATCCAAAGTCAATCCGATCTTGAGAACTACGCTCCAGTCGCGCTGACGAGTGACGAGCTCGCTACCCTTAAAGCGGCGATCGAGCGGATCATCCCAAGCGATGATCTCGGTCCCGGAGCCGTTGAGGCAGGAGTTTTCGTTTCTATCGACCGCTCGCTTGGTGGGCAAAGCGCGGCCGCGTTACCCGTCTATCAGGCAGGCCTCGCGGCTCTGGACAAAGCCGCTGGAAATGGCGGTTTTGCGGCCCTCACGGCCGCCAAGCAAGACGATCTCTTGAAGCAGGCGGAATCGAAATCGCTCACTGGCGCTCCCGAGGTCTTCTTCCCCACGTTGCTGGCCAACACACGCCAAGGAATGTTTGGCGATCCAATCCATGGCGGGAACAAGGACTTCGCCGGTTGGGATTTGATCGGCTACCCAGGCATCAAGTTGGTCTGGACTGAGGCGGACCAGGAGATCGACGCGGTCGTAACTCCTGAGCACACCTCGGTCGCCAAGTACGGAGGAGATGCATCGTGAGCAATCCACTTCCAAAGGCGGACGTCGTCATCGTTGGTCTCGGCGCCGCCGGTGGCATTGCGTCCTATGTTCTTGCAAAAGCCGGAATCAATGTCGTTGGTCTGGAAGCAGGACCGTATTTGACCAGTGCCGACATCATCACCCACCTCGACGAACAGGACAATGGCTGGGACGGCGCGCCGAAGTTCAATAAGGAGCTCCCGACTTGGCGGCCCGATGCTGCTTCACCGACCGCTCCGCCGGTCATCCCGCCGGTCCTGATGGCCAACATGGTCGGTGGTACGACAAGCCACTACGGAACGCAAAATTGGCGACTACGCACTGATGATTTTTTGGTTCGCTCGTCCACTATTGGCAAATACGGAGAGGAAGCGATCCCTGCTGGCTCGACGATGGCAGATTGGCCATTGACCTACGACGAGCTGGAGCCGTTCTATGATCAGGTTGAATACCTGATTGGAGTCTCCGGAAAGGCTGGCAATATCAAAGGCGAGATCGTTGACGGCGGCAATCCCTTTCGAGTCGCCTCGATCTCGCGAGTACCCGCTTCCCCCAGTGCAAAAGGCGGGTTACACCACGCTGGCCACCGAAACGATGACGAAACTCGGCTACCACCCCTTCCCGCAGCCGACCGCGATCCTCAGCCAGGACTTCGACGGCCGCCCCGCTTGCACGTACTGCGGATATTGCGGCACCGGTTGTTGGAACGACTCCAAGTCGAGCACCCTCGTCACGTCCATTCGTAAGGCGGAGGCGACCGGCAAGCTGGAGATCCGCCCCAATAGCCGGGTGATGAAGATTCTCAGCAACGACAAGGGTGCAGGTCACTGGAGTCCAGTACCTTGACGAGAAAGGGGAGATGCAAGAGCAACCGGCCGGCGTGGTGATCCTTTCGACCTACATCTACGAAAACAACCGGCTCCTCCTCCTCTCCACCTCAGACTTCTATCCCGACGGACTGGCCAACAACAACGGGCAACTCGGCAAGAACTACATGTCGCATGCCTATGTCGGTCGCAATGGATTTTTCCCCGGCCATCGCCTCAATCTTTGGGGCGGGACGTCCGGTCAGGCGACGGCGATGGACGACCTCAACGGCGACAACTTCGACCACACGGGATTGGGTTTCGTTCGCGGCGCGGTCATTTTCGCGGGAACCGGAGCCCAACCAATCGCAAGGTCGAACACCATCGCGCCGAGTGCTCCCGCGTGGGGGAGCGCCTACAAGCAATGGGTTCACGAGAACGCCGATTCGGTAGGCTCAGTATTCGCGCAAGTCGAACCGCTGCCTTATGAGGCCAACTTCCTCGACCTCGATCCAACCAAAAAGGATCCATTGGGGATGCCGGTGCTCCGCGTGACCTACAACTTCGGCGAGAACGAAAACGCCGCGACGACCTACATCGATGGCAAACTCGAAGCAATGCTGAAGGCAATGGGCGCGACCGAAAGCTGGTCGAGTTTCCCGCCGAAGACGCCAGTAGCGATCAATAGCCACGCATATGGCGGCACGCGGATGGGGGACGATCCCGCGACTTCAATGGTCAACAAATACGGAATCGCCCACGAAGCGTCGAACCTGATGGTATTGGGCGGCTCAACGTTCCCGGCAGTTTCGGGGTACAACCCGACTGAGACGATCGAAGCGCTCGCCTGGTTCGCGGCCGACTATCTCGCGCAGAACCTCAATAAAATAGCAGTCTGATCCGAGTCAAGTCATTGCTTCGTCGCTCAATTTCGGAAGGGCGGGTTCGAACCCGCCCTTCCTTCATTCGGGCCGAAAACGTCTCAGAAGAGCCTGTGCGCGGTCTCTCGACCGCGCATCGATTTCCGTATGGCATGCGAGGATAAAGGTGAGAGCCGATAAGGGGTGAGGGCGCGGCCCAACCCCGTGCCCTCCGCCACTGTTCCCTTCCCCAACCGAACGAGTGATCAGACTCCAGGATTGTTGTCGACGATTGCCGGGGCGACTGGCGTCCCGTCGCTCCACACGCCCATAAACGTTTGCGCCTCGGTGCCGCCGAAGGCTTGATCGCAGCCCTTGTTCGCGAACGCGCAATCGGTCAGGAGATCGAACAGCTTCCACGTGCCATACCAATCGAGCGTGTTGAGCTTTTCTGGCAACGGGCCTGCGACTGGAAAATCGTGGTCCGCGAAGAGCAGCGGGAAGCCGTGGAGGTCAGAGTGAATGATGATGTAGTCCCGCTGATCAAGTGGAACAGCGGTCATACCGTTCCAGACATGTTTGGCCCCGGCATCGCCAGCCACCGAGTCATCACTGCCGGTGATGATGTACGCTCGCACACCCGAAGGGATCGCGGAGAAATCCATCAGCGGCACGCCCCATCCCGGTGGGAGTTCGTTGCAATCAACGCAGCCAGCCGGTTCGACAGGCATGATGATCGATGGCACTGGCAAACCATCTCTCGCGGCGATTGCGGCGTAATCAGCCGTCAGCGCCGCGCCAACTGAGTGACCAACGACCCCGACACGATTCAAGTCAACCGGGACATGGCCCGGCTTGGCCAGTTCCGAAAGCGCATTGCGAATGGCTGTTTCGCCATTCTCAATGAAGCCGGGGAGGATGACGTCGTCAGCATTTTGATAGAAGGGGTAAACGACGATCGCGCCGCGCCTGACGATGTGATCGATCCACGGACGAAAGATTTCCGGTTCAATGGCCGTGTAGCCATGAAAGAAAATCACCAGCGGCATCGGCTCGGTTGGTAGGGCGCCCTCAGTGGTCCCTGGCTCGAAGAGCCAGTACCCTGTCGGCATGGAGCCATGTTCCTCAGCTAGGCCGACAATGTAGGTCGCGGCCGATCCGCCAGGCCCGTCCGCCGGCTGAGTTGGTGGCGCCGCCGGCTTGAGCGCGTAGCCAACTTGACCGAAAGCCAGCGAGACGAGCGCGACGGTTACCGCGGCCAGCACCGCCACCGCTCGCTGCGGGCGACGTGCAGCGAAAAACCTGCGATGACGAGCCATGCGCACACTACTCCTTAAGCGATAGCAGCCTCGATTCACCTCGAGAGAGGTTGCTTCGCCAGGCGAATCACGTTCCACGAAAGCTTGGGCAGGTCGGCGGAAAGGTGGCCGTCTTGCGTCTTTGCGTTTCCGCGATTGTGCGGGGTCACATTGTTCGGGCACTCGGCGGTGTTTCGTGCTTTCGCATCTTCGTGTTCGAGCACGATGTGCTCGACGACGTTGTATCCGGGCAGGCTGCGCAAATCGCCGTCTAGAGCGAGACATCCTTCTTGACTCCGATTCACGGCGAATAGCGTCAAGGTTTCTCGCTCTTCGTCAAGTGTCGCAACAGTCTCGATCAACGGCACGCGGTCTGCCTGCGCGCAGTCGTAGGTTGGAGAGGAGACTTGCAAGTCGAGGACGACGCCCCGCCCAAATCGAGAGGCGTGCAAGAACGGATAGTAGATGGTCTGTCGCCAGGCGCTCCCGCCGTTCACCGTCATGATCGGCGCGATCACATTCACAAGCTGCGCAATGCAGGCGATCTTCACCCGATCGGCATTCTTAAGCAGGGTCATGAGCATGCAGCCGACGACGAGCGCATCTTCAAATGTGTAGATATCTTCGAGGATGGGAGGCGCGACCGCCCACGGTTGCTCTTCGTGAATCTTCTTGTCTTGGTCGATGGTGTGGTACCAAACGTTCCACTCGTCGAATGAGAGATTGACCGTCTTCTTCGAACGCTTCTTCGCCTTGACGAA
The DNA here is from genome assembly GCA_963737985.1 of uncultured Chloroflexia bacterium. GTDB lineage: Bacteria > Chloroflexota > Chloroflexia > Thermomicrobiales > UBA6265 > CAVTUU01. The sequence continues at coordinate 1,011,033 of CAVTUU010000009.1, forward strand.
GTCGCATGCGGCGGCCGCGGTGCGGATGAAGTTGTTCAGTTCGAGCGACTTGCGCTAAGAACGACCCGAGGTCGTCCCCGGTTTTCCGATGGTAGGTGTGGAGCGAGAGATACTCGACATGTTCATACGTGTGTTCGAGTACTGTCGCCTCCCACTGCGGGAAGTGCGGCATGCCAGGATGCGAGCTGCCGCACGCGACGAGCTCGATCGACGAATCGACCCACTTCATGACTTTGGCGGCTTCCGCCGCGACTCGACCATACTCTTCCGCGGTCTTGCCGCCGATCTGCCAAGGACCATCCATCTCGTTGCCGAGACACCACAGCTTGATGTTGTGCGGCTCTGAAGCGCCATGATCGGCGCGAGCGTCGCTCCAATAGGTTCCGCCGGGATGATTGCAATACTCGACGAGATTGCGCGCAGCGTCGGGACCGCGCGTGCCGAGATTCACGGCCATCATCACATCGGAGCCCGCGCGTTTTGACCAGGCCGCGAACTCGTTCGTGCCGACGAAGTTTGGCTCGGTGGTGTTCCAGGCGAGATCAAGCCGGCGTGGCCGTTTTTCGACCGGACCGACGCCATCCTCCCAGTTGTAACCGGAAACGAAGTTCCCGCCAGGATAGCGAATAACAGGAATATCGAGGTCCTTCACGAGGGCGATCACATCTCTGCGGAAACCGAGGTCGTCAGCTTCCGAATGTTCGGGCTCGTAAATGCCGCCGTAGATGGCTCGCCCAAGATGCTCGATGAAGGCGCCATACAGGCGAGGATCGACCTCGCCAATGCGAAAGTCCTTGTCCAACACGATGTTCGCCGTTTGCACGCGTCCGATGCCCTCTCCCTGGAACGACGTCGAACGCCGTTTCCCCAAATGCCAAGGTGCTTTTCTCTGAGCAGGTGCTTCGCTTTTAGCCCTTGATCCCCGTCAGCGTGATCGAGCGGATGATCATCCGCTGTGCGAGCAAGAAGACGATGATCGCGGGCAACGCAGAGAGCACATTGCCGGCCATCTGTTTGCCGTAGGTAATCGCGAAATCTTGCCGGAACTGGATCAGCGCGATCGGCATGGTCATCATGTCGGCTTTGCTGATCGTGATGTACGGCCAGGTGAAGTCGTTCCAATAGAAAATAAACGTGAAAATCGCGAGCGCCGCGATCGCGCCACGGGTCGCGGGAATGATGATGTCCCAGAGAATCCGCGCGTGTCCGGCGCCGTCCAGCTTGGCGGCATCTTCGAGCTCGCGCGGAATGCCAACCATGAACTGGCGCATGAGAAAAACGCCGAATGCGCCCGCCAGCGGCGGCACGATCATGACCTGATAGTGGTTGAGCCAGCCGAGCTTCCAAACCCTGATGTAGTTGGGAACGAGCAAGATCTCGTACGGTACGATCAATGAAGCAATGACGATCGCGAACAAGATGTTTCGGCCCGGAAAGCGCATGCGCGCGAACACGTAGCCCGCCGGCACATCAACCAAAACTGTGAGCAATGCCCCTAATGACGCGACGATGAGGCTATTCTTGAATGCCGTGACGATATTGATGCCACGCGGATGGTTGATCACGTCCTGATAGTTCTGCAGCGTGAAGTCGCTCAGCTTATTCGGAAACCACCGGGGTGGATTCACCATCGTCTGAGCTTCAGGTTTGAGTGAAGTCAGAACCATCCACAGGACCGGCGCGACCCAGAACGCGCAAAAGAAGACGAGCGCCGCGAGGCGTGCGATCTTGCGCCAGGGAACATGCCGTCGAGGTCGATAAATCTCGCTTCGAGTTTCGTTACGGGATGTTTCCCGCTCGAGTGTCGTCGTCGCCACTGCGATCCCTCCTTAATCCTGCTCTCGCAGCAGCCAGAACTGAACCAACGTGAAGACGGCGACAAGCAGGAACAGCACCCACGCCACGGCCGAAGCGCTGCCCATTCGAAAGTTTTGGAATCCTGTGACGTAGATGTGATACCCGATGGTGCGCGAGGCATCAGCAGGACCGCCACCAGTCATCACGTAGATCTGCCCAAAGACCCGGAACGAAGCGATGATCGTCGTCGCGGAGACGAAGAGGAGTGTCGCGCGAATGCTCGGCAAAGTGATGTTCCAAAAGAGTGACCAGACACCCGCACCATCGACCTTGGCGGCGTCATAGAGATCTTCGGGAACTTCCTGCAGACCGGCCAGGAAGATGACCATGTTGAATCCCGTGGTCCACCACACCGTTGCCAGTGCGACTGCGACCAACGACCATGGGCTCTGGGTCAGCCAATGTTGTTGCGGAAGGCCAAGCAGATCCAAGTAGTGATTGACCAAGCCAAAAACCGGATTGAGGAACCAGACCCAGAGCAGGGAAACCGTCGTTACCGACATCATCAGCGGCGTCGTGAAGGCGCTGCGGAAAAACGTCCGACCCAAGACCGGGCTGTCGATCAGCACTGCCAGCAGCAGCGGCACGACGATAGCCAGCGGCGCGCAGACCGCGACGAAGAACAACGTGTTGTGCAGCGACTTCTGGAACAGTGTGTCGTCGAGCAACCGACGATAGTTATCGAGCCCGATATATTGCTTCGGTGTGAGCAGGTTCCACTTGTAAAAGCTGATGTAAAAGCCGTAACCAATCGGATAAAGCAGAAAGTAGCCGAAAAGGATCAACCAGGGCGCGATGAAAGGTATAGGACGGAGAATGCCGTGCTCTCCGGTGAGCCAGGTCAGCGACTTCCGCCGATACCTGACCGGCTGTGCGACGGTTGCGGTGGACATGTCCTTCTCCAAAATGCCGAGACAACCGGGCGGCTTTCACCGCCCGGTTTCCGCGAGCCCTTTGACCTATCCGTTCGCGATGACGTCGTTGACTTCCGACTCGGCATTCTTGAGCGCGTCTTCCACGCTTTCCTGACCGAGTATGGCGCCAACGACATGACTGCCGAGCCGCGTCTGCAGCTCGAGCATGGTTGGCACGTTGGTCGGCCAGAATTTCGCGTACGCAAGCTCTGGTATGAACACCTTGACCTCTTGGAGAACAGGGTTGTCTGTGTTCGCCACCACTTCGTCCCGCGCTGAATTCCGGGCTGGGATTTGTCCAGCTTTGGCCCAGTCAACCGAGTGCGCTGTCATCCACTCGATGAACTTGAACGATGCGGCCCGTCGCTCTTCGCTGTTGTCGGACTGCTTCGGCAGCGAAAACTGGTGACTCTGTGCCCACACGGCGGGAGCGTTCGGGTCCTTCTGGAAAATGGGCGCTACCGCGATATCCGCCGCCGCGGGCGCCTGCGCGGGATCGGTCATTGGGGTGATGATCCAAGGACCATCCGGCCACGTTGCAACCTGGCCGTTGCGCTGAAGATCGAAGTAGGGAAGGTTGTCGGGATTTCCGACCTTTTGCAAGTCCACCATAGCTTGCAACGCGGCGGTGCCTTCTGGCGTGTTGAAGGCTGCCTTGGAGCCATCCTCGGACAGGAACTGGCCGCCGTGTTGCGCCTGGAACGTCCACCAGAGCCAACCAAAGTTTTCTGCAGCGCCGGGGTTAGTCACAATCCAGTTCTGGTAGCCGCAAATCTGGTTCGCGCTATCAGTCGTCGCCTGGGCAACCGTCTTCAGCTCGTCAAGTGTGGTCGGCACTTCGAGGCTCTTCGCCGCAAGCAACTTCTTATTGTAGAACTGGGCGAAGCAGTGGATATCGAGAGGTACGGTATACTGCGCATCCTCGTATGTGGTGAACCCCCACACGGTCGGATCCCAATCTTCCGCCTTGATTCCAGCTGTCGTTAGCTCGTCCGCCGTTATTGGCGAAAGCACGCCCTTACTCGCGAACGGACCGATATAGTGGTTGCGCAAGAGCGCCACGTCTGGGGAAGTGCCGCTGATCGCCGCAGCTTGCAGCTTTGGCACGAAGTCGAGGAGACCCTGGAGCGAATCGACGCCAATGTCAGGATTCTCATCACTGAACTTCTGGACCAGCGCGCTCATTTCGTCGCCGTCAGGACCGCTCAGAATCGTCCAGTACTGAATTCTGACCTTTGCGCTTTCGTTGCTGCTGATGGCGATCGGTGTCTGCGTCGGCGCCGGGGTCGGCGTGTCTTGCGCGTAGACGCTTCCCGTTCTCAGCATGCCGTAGGCCGCGCCAGCAGAAACTCCTGCCGCCGTTGCTCGCTTGAGGAAATCGCGGCGCGACATTTGACCCGTGCGTACAGCTTCGAGTGCACCCTGTAGATACTTCGCCGGCATTGGACTCCTCCGTGTTGGGGCAACAACGCCCCGCTCTATGCACTTTTCCTGGAGAGATTCCGGGAACCGAAAGAATACCAGTCACACGCACCGAGGATGGTTGACGTCTGCTCTGTGGGGCATCTCCTCTCTGTCCAATCGAGCACGCACGGGCGATGTGGACTATTGCCAAACACACCCCGCCGCACGTCGAAAACAGCGAACCGCTGCGCCGTCTAGTGCACAAATAGCAAAACCGCGAGTTAGTTTCGTACAAACAGAATAGATCGGAGTTTAGGAATGTCAAGAGGTTGGTGCTTTATCGGGAAAAGGATTTGCGCATCCTCGCTACCGATCATGCCGCTGCGCCCGCACAGAGTGTAATCAAACGTGAATAGTCCAAACGCTTACCGCTTTATTTGGCCGTGATTCCCATCACGGTTACCAAACAATCTGCTAGCATCGTGCCGTTGTTGCCAGCGCAACAAACTGAGGAAACGCGGCCAAGATGAAGCGCTCGACCGCTTCGCATATCGAGACCAACAACGAGTCGTTTGAAAGAGGGAATTCCGTGGTCATCGACGAACGCTCACCCTCCCGCGCGCGCCCTGCAACAATCCGCGACGTCGCCAAGGCTGCCGGAGTTGCCGTCGGCACCGCATCTAAAGCGCTCAACGGTAGAGGACGGCTGCGGGAAGAAACCCGCAATCGGGTGTTGTTCGAGGCCGAGCGGCTCGACTTTCGGCCGAATGATTTGATCAAAAGTCTGTTGCGAGGCCGCACCTTTACGGTCGGCATGATCACGACCGACTATTTCGGCCGGTTCAATATGCCGGTCATGGCTGGGATCGAGGACGCCTTAGGCGCGGCAGAAATCCTCGTCTTCCTCTGTAATACCCGCGATGATCCGGAGCGAGAACGAAAAGTAATTCAATCGCTCCTGGCGAAGCAGGTCGATGGCATCATCGTCATGGGGCGGCGCACTGATCCACGGCCACCGATCGCGGTAGGCCTTTCCCAGGTTCCAGTCGTCTACGCCTTCGCCAGCGTTGAGGATCCGAACGCCCTCAGTCTTCTTCCAGACGATGTCAACGGCGGTCACATCGCCACCGAACACCTGCTTCATATTGGCAGAAAGCGACTCGCACATATCTCCGGACCTGCCGACCGCGAGGCGGTGCGCTTGCGGCGAAACGGAATGACCGCCGCGCTAGAAGCTCGGGAGGTTGCGATCGCTGAAGACCACATTCTTTGCGGTGATTGGACCGAGGAGTGGGGCTACACCGCGGTGAGTGAATTCCTACAACGCGATTCCAGCGTCGACGGTATTTTCTGTGGTAGCGATATCATCGCCCGCGGTGTGATGGACGGGCTCCGCGAGCATGGGCGTTCGATTCCGGACGACGTCGCGGTTGTTGGTTTTGACAATTGGGACATCATCGCCACCCAATCTCGGCCCCCACTCACGACCGTCGACATGAACTTGCACGACCTCGGCCGAGAAGCCGCGCGCCACCTGTTGTCGAAGCTCGAAGGTGAAGACGTATCCGGCGCCATTCGTCTCCCGTGCACACTCGTCATCCGCGAGTCGACGCTCGCGACCTCATCGTCGCCCGACTAGATCTCTCCGCGGCGCACGAGGAAACGGCTGTGGTGGGCCACCTCCCCCCGGGGTTTAAGAACGTGAATATCACTTTCGGACCGTCGTGGCCAACCAACCCGCCAGGGAATCAATTCCCGGGCGGACCGACCCGACCACGAAGGTCCAAATCCGCTGTCCACGTTCATAGTTCTAGGGCTCAGTGACGGAAGTCGGTTCAAACCGACTGAAACCAATGCACCGGCCTATTTCGACAACCAGCGTTACCATAGCGTCGGTATGAGGGGACATGCCGGCATGACCACCGTCGTTTCTGACACAACGCGACACCAGCTTAAGGCGTTGCACGCGTCCCATCCCGCGTGGCGACTCCTGCTTTCGCTCTGGGAACAGGTCTTTCAAGAAGAGACCCGCGGCACCTGGTCGATGATCTCGGTCACCACAAGTCTGAATCACTTTCCGACATCTCCAGCACTTGCCGGAGCCACTATCCGCCTCCTACCGCTTTCGGTCAGCAATTGGCTTCGACGACTCCTCAATCAAATAACAAAGGACTACGAACGCGGCGTCTGGCTAAACGCGGAATTGGCAAGCAGGCTCGACGCAGCCGGATTGCTCGAAGCGGCGATCACTCAGGACGATCACCTGATCAGCCTCTTGGCTAGCCAGGCCGGCGTTGACCCCGCTCCTTTGGAGATGCTCGCACAGATCGTTGCGGCGCCGGTATTGCGCGCGACTGCCCGCCAGCTCGCGGACTCCGTTTCCAACGAATGGGATGATGGGTTTTGTCCAATTTGCGGGGCATGGGCCGCCTTGGCCGAGCAACGGATTCTTGAGCGTTCACGTCGCCTGCGCTGCGGCCGGTGTGGATGTGATTGGCAGAGCGCTGACCATCGCTGCCCGTTCTGCAAAACAGTCGACCACAACAGCCTCGCTTCATTCCTTCCAGATGCTGCCCACCGCGCCCAGCATGTTGAAATCTGTGAGGAATGCAACCACTACATCAAAGTAATCGACGCTCTGCGACCACTGTCAGCGGACGAGGTGACGCTGGTCAATCTCTCCACGGTTGCGCTTGACTTCGATGCGCACGATCGTGGATTTACCCGTCCGAATCGTCCGGCGGTCACGTTCAACCTCACAATCGAAACCACGGCTACCTGAAAAAAATCAATCCCTTCCGCTTCAGTCCGCCGAATGTTTGACAGGCCGTTTTCCCCGTCGATAATGCCCCCATTGTGCCGGCAGCTGTCGATAAGGAGAGCAGCGCTGTGGATAAAGTCAAGGTCGGGGTCGTCGGCTCTGGCTTCATCGCTAACCTGCACCTCGAAGCATTTCAACACGTTCCCAACGCTGAAGTCGTGGCGATCGCCTCCCCCAACGCGGAACACGGCAAGGCACTTGCCGATGAGTATGGCGTTCCACGTCACCTCACCGACTATCGCGATCTGCTCAATATCGACGATATCGCCATGATTACCCTCGGCGTGCCGAACGATCTGCACGCGCCAATCACCATCGCCGCGGCAAGCGCGGGAAAGCATGTCGTCTGCGAAAAACCCCTCTGCCTCAATCTCGAAGAAGCCGACGCGATGATCGATGCCTGTCGCGACGCCGAGGTGAAACTCATGTATGCGGAAGAGCTTTGCTTCGCGCCGAAGTATGTGCGGGCGAAGAAACTCGTCGAGGAGGGCGCGCTCGGCGATGTCTTCCTCGTCAAGCAAAGCGAAGAACATTACGGTCCTCACTCACCGTGGTTTTGGGACGTCAATCGATCGGGAGGCGGCGTGCTCCTCGATATGGGGTGCCATTCGATCGCTTACTGCCGCTGGATTCTTGGCAACCAACCGATCAAGAGCGTGTCAGCGACCATGGGAACCTACGTCCACGGCGACAAGACGAAAGGTGAAGATCACGCCGTGGTCGTTCTGACCTTCGAAGACGGTTCGATTGGACTGTGCGAGAACTCATGGGCGAAAACAGGTGGCGTTGACGACCGTGTCGAAATCTACGGTTCGAAGGGAAACACCCGCGCCGATCTCCTGCGCGGTTCATCGTTGACCACCCACAGTGACGTCGGCTATGGCTATGCCGTGGAAAAAGCGACCACCACGATGGGCTGGACCTTCACGATGTATGAAGAGAACTGGAACTACGGCTTTCCGCAAGAGATGCAGCACTTCACCGACTGCGTGGCTCGCGACGAACAGCCGATGATGACCGGCGACGACGGCCGGGTCGTGCTCGAAACGATCTACGCCGCCTACAAGTCCGCTGGCTCTGGCACGCGTGTCAATCTGCCACTTGGCCCAGTCTCTGTCGCGAAACCGATTGACTTGTGGCTCGGCGAAAGCTGATCAACCGTTGTCACACGCAACTACCATACGAGGTTCAAGGTAACAAGGGTCATCCCAGAGGCGCACCATGGCAGACAGCGTATTACTTCCGGGCGTGCATAGCGTCCTCGCGACTCCATTTCTCCCCGATGAATCGGTGGATGCGCAGAGTTTGATCTCGCTGATCGGCGCTTTCAGCAAGGCACTGGTCAGCGGCGTGCTCATCCTCGGGGTGATGGGCGAAGCCGACCGATTGTCTGACGCCGAACGAGATTTCGTGGTTGAGACCACCATGTCGGCGCGGGATCGATTGCAAGTCACCGTCGGCGTGACGCACCAGTCGACAGTCGTGACGCGTGCCCGCGTGCAAAGAGCAGCGGAGATGGGAGCCTCGGCAGTCATGGTTGCGCCACCGGTTGGCAGCGTGGCAGGTCCTGCCCTGCGAGAACACTTCCAGCGGATCGCCGATGGACTCGACATCGCGGTCGTCGTGCAAGACCATCCGGTGTCGAGCGGAGTCAAACTGCCGGTCGAGTTCCTCGCCAGTCTCGAGAGTGTGCTTCCGCCGGGGTCAGCAATCAAACTCGAAGATCCGCCGGCGCCCTCGAAGATTGCCGCGCTTCGTCGTCAGACCGCCGCGTTTTCAATCTTCGGTGGACTTGGCGGCCTCACACTCTTCGAGGAAATGCGGGCCGGCGCCGACGGCACGATGACCGGTTTTTGCATCCCAGATTTCCTCGTTCAGATCGTGATGTCGTGCCGCGAGGGCCAGCTTGATACCGCCCGCAGCTTGCACGACTACGCCCTGCCGCTCATGTTGTTCGAGACTCAACCGGGCGCCGGCGCTTCACTCCGGAAAGAGATCCTTCGCCGGCGCGGATTCATTGCCCATGCGACTGTTCGCCAGCCTGCCGCCGCACCCGATCCTGTCATGCTTGCCCCGCTCGACGATCTGCTCGACCGCACTCTGTCGAATTTCTGCGTCCCCTATACGGGGTACATCGAACCGAAGCGCGAAGCCCCAATAAGGACATTTGATGCCTGACCCCCAACGCCTAACGCCTAACGCCTAATGACAGAACGAATCGGACAAACCCACGACTACGGTCTCAACGCGCAAGAGCACTTCGAGCCGGAAGAGCTCAACGAAGCGTTCGACCTCGACCAGCCACACGTCATGACCGCGCTCGGGCCAATTCGACCCGAAGAACTCGGCTTCACACTCCATCACGAACATCTGATCGCGATGGTTCCTGCCTTGGCGACAGAAGATTCCGACCTCGTGCTCGACGATCCAGAAGCAGCCCTGGCGGAGCTGGAGCTTTTTCACGGCGCCGGCGGACGCGCGATCGTCGATATGTCGCCAGCCGACTATGGCCGGGACACCCATGCAATCTTAGAAGTCGCGGCCCATTCACCGGTCCACATCATCCTCGTCACCGGTCACCACAAAGATCTCCACGCTGCACCGTATCTCGGCGCCGCTTCCATCAATCACATCGCCGCCCAAAGCATCCGCGACTTAACCGAAGGGATCGATGGAACATCAACGAAAACCGGAGTCATCAAGGCAGGCACGAGCCTCGATCAAATCACCAAGGTCGAGGATCGCGTGCTGCGCGCGGCGGCGCGGGCCCATCTGGCCACAGGCGCCCCAATTTCAACCCACACCGAGCGGGGCACTATGGCGCACGAACAAATCGAGATTTTGCGCGACGAAGGCGTCGATCCCGGTCGCGTTATCCTTGGGCATCTGGATCACCGGCTCGACGAAGCATATCTTCGCTCGATCCTCGACACCGGCGCGTTCGTTTCATTCGATCAGTTTTCGAAGGTCAAATACGGTCGCGACGAAGACCGCGCCGCCATGGTCAAAACGCTGGTCGACGCCGGATATCTCGATCAACTTCTGATCTCCGGCGATCTTGCTCGCAAGTCGAAGTTGCGCGCGTACGGCGGCGAACCCGGCCTCACCTACTTCCTCGACCATGTCCCCCTGATCCTCATGGACGCCGGTCTCGACGCGCTCACCGTCCGCCACCTCTTCGTCGACAACCCCGCCCGCGCGCTGGCAATTGCCAAGCCGACTTAGAGATTCAGGTCTTCAACCACGCCCAAGTTCAGGAACCTGATCAGAAAATCGGGCGGCCGGCGTCGGGGTCGACCGGTTGAACACCGAGAAGACGTGGAGCGTAGCGGCGGATGAGTCGGCCGATTTCGCCATCCCGCCAATTCGGTTCGTAGGGCGAAAGGGCGATGCCGCTCGCGGAAGACTGTGTGTCTTGCCAGTAGAGCAACCCGTCCGACGAGTTGAAACTCTGGGCAAGTTCGCCGGCGCGGGCGAAGGCGGACCAGCCAACGCGAAGCGGATGCTTGCCGCCACCCACGCGAAGTCCGACCGGGAAAACTTCCAAAGTGTGTTCTTGGTTTTCGTTCGCGCGAAGTAGAAAGATCAACGAGCCGGCGAGAATGGCGGCAACCGCATACATCGCGATGTAAAGAGCTAACCGTCCCGCCATCATTTGCAATCGAACCGAACTGAAATGAAGAATGACGGCGACGAGCAATTCCACAGTCGTTGAAAACACGGTGAGCGAGACGAGCGCCCAACCGGTCGGGGCCAAATACTTGTTCAACACAGGCAGAACGTTCGACCGGCGCTGCTCAAGCGCGATGGCAGGCGGACCGACCTGTCCATCTTCAAGCGCCAACGTTCGTCCGGCAAAGATATTCTCGAGCGCATCGGGATGCAGATAGAGTCCGGCAACTTGGAGAAGTTGGGGTGTCGCTAGGATCGGGGCATTTAGATCAATTGCCGTCCTGATGGCTTCGGCTGTTCGTGCCGGAATCTCGGCGAATTGCTCGCCGTAGCTGAGCCGCACCATGGACTGGAAGACGCCGTCAACCAAATCGCAGATCGTCACCGAATCCAACGTGGCTTGCCAATGCTCGATGTCGGACATCAACGCCGGTGCACCCTGGGCAGAGCGGTAAGGCTCACCCCGCAGTGCGCTGGAGATGTCTGCCGATTCCCTTTCGCCGAAGCTGATGAGCAGAAACCGGTTCCCTGTTGGTTGCCTCATCGCGAGAAGACGCTGCCCTTGATCGAACCGGTCTATCTGAAGTTGGATCATGCTGTGCGCATCCGGTCCATCGCGAGCCATGCCTGTTTCGATAGGAAACAGCGTAAAAGCAGTTGATCGTGCCCACGCTTCCCCGATGGTCCCGATTGCAGAGTTTGGAAATGTTCTTGATGAATTCGTAATCTCTTTGCACTACGATGTTGCTCGCGACCTGCCGATTGGCAGTGGGGCATTCCTGTTCGTTGTTGTCGTTCGTTGGAGGAATGTGGAGCATGTTTGGAACGATTGGTCACGCGCGGATGAAGCCGGGTAGCGAAGCGAAATTGCAGGCGTTGATGGACGATTGGAAAGCCAACATCCGTCCAAAGATCCCCGGCGGATTTGTGAGCACAGCCGGATTCAAGGCCGGTTCTTCGGACGAAATGGTCTTCCTTGCGCTGGCTCAAGATGAAGCCACTTATCGCGGACTCGCCAACTTGCCAGAACAGGACGCCTGGTTTCACAAGATGAGCGAACTCGTCGACGGCGAAGTTACCTGGGAGGACGTCCAAATGGACGTCTACGAATCCGTTCCGCCGACGATGTAAAGACTCGGTTTCTGACGAAGCGGCCCCAGGCAATTGCCTGGGGCGGCGTCATTTTGGCTATCCTCTAACAACCCGCACCCGCCGGTGACGCGGCTGCCCTTTCTTTGATACCCAGGGAGAGGGCACGAGATATACGCGTAGTTTGTTGAAGGGCTCCATTCCACCTCGCAAGGGAGAGGAGTTGAGGGTGAGGGCTGCGCCGCTGTCCACCGCGGCGTTTACCAAAGGCAGATTCTTCGATTGCGCTCAGTGGTCTGTCCAGCGTCATATGACTTGTTCGCGTGCGCGGTTATCGTGCTTCGTAGTTGCGCACGGCGTGCGCACCGCCGTGCGCAGCTACGGGCGTTCCTCCACTGCGACAAATCACGCCGGACGGACTACTCAAGATGACATAGACAGGGCCGCGCCAGATTGGCGATGAACGGCAAACCGCGTTCCAGGATCCCTGTGAGCCTAGGCCATGAGCCAGCTGAAAGGGCGTTCGATCATGTGCTTGACGCGTTGGAGGAAACGAGCGGCGGGAGCGCCGTCGACGACGCGATGATCGAAGGTGAGGCTGAGCGCCATCATCTTGCGGACTTCGATCGCCCCGCTCTCTTCATCGGTCACGACCGGGCGGGCGATCATCCGCCCCATGCCGAGAACCGCCGCCTCAGGCAAATTGATAATCGGCGTGAACGCGTCGATCTCGAACATGCCGAGATTGCTGACCGTGAACGTGCCTCCGGTCAGATCGCCAATGTTGATCGTGCCATCACGAGCCTGATTGATCAGGCGCGATGACTCTTCTGCGATTGCGCGAACTGACTTGGTATCCGCGTCGCGCACGACCGGCGCGAGGAGTCCTCGCTCCGAATCGACCGCAACGCCGATGTTGATCTGTTCATGAAGGACGAGTTCGCTTTCGCCAAAGGTCGCGTTGAGCACAGAGTGTTCTCTTAGCGCGAGCGCGACGAACCGAACGACCATATCGGTGAACGACGGGACGGCTTGACCGGTCCCGTCAAGTTCGGATTTGAGCGTCGCTCGGATTCGTGCCAACTCGGTTGCATCGGCCTCAGTCGTGAGCGTCACTGGAGCGACGGTGCGCGCGCTTTCGGCCATTCGGGCGCTCGTGATGCGCCGAATCGGACTCAGCGGCATTGATTGACCAGAGAGCGAAGACAATGGCGCTGACCGCACCGCGGCTCGAACGTCAGACCGCGTAACACGGCCACCTGGCGAAGATGCCGCGATCTCTTCGAGGCGGACACCATGTTCCTCAGCCATCCGCCGCACTGCTGGTATGGCTCTCGGCCGAACCGCGGGAACCACGGTTGCGGCCGCGCGAACGTCAGCTTCGCGGATCCGCCCGGACGTTCCACTTCCAATCAGGACTTCCCAATCGACTCCGAGCTCATCGGCGATCCGGCGCGCACGCGGACTGATCGCGGGAGAGCCGTTCCTTGACGTCCGTCCAGGAACCGATGCTGTCACCACCTCGGCGACATGCGATGCGCTATCCGTCGCGGCTGATGTGGTCGATTCTCCAGTCAAGTTGGTTGGCGCTTCGGCGCCCGGCGCTGCGATGAAGGCGAGACGTGCGCCGACTGGCACTTCGATCCCGATTGGAGAGTCCGATGGGATATGCAGGACACCGCTATCGAGCGCTTCGACATCAGTAACGCCCTTGTCGGCTTCGACCGCGAAGATTGGGTCGCCTGCCTGGACTTCCTCCCCATCGTGTTTGAGCCATTCGACGACCCGGCCGACTTCCATCGTCCAACCAAGCCGGGGCATGACAACTTCGTTGACCATGTCCCCTCCTATTCCGCGACGAGTTCGCAAATGGCTTTAACGACAGCAGCTTTGTTCGGAACGATTGAAGCTTCGAGTGGCGGGCTATAGGGAACAGGAGTGTAGAGGCCGTTGAGGCGGCGGACTGGCGCATCGAGATCGTCGAACGCCCGTTCAGTGACCAGCGCCGAGATCTCTGACCCGGCCCCGGCCGGCGCGAAGTCTTCATCAAGCACAAGAAGTCGACCGGTTTTGTGGACCGATTCGAGAATGGTGTCGATGTCGAGTGGGGCAACGGTGCGCGGATCGATGACTTCAACCGAGACGCCATCGTTCGCCAATTCTTCCGCGGCTTCCAACGCCCGGCTGACCATCAGCGTCAGCGCGACAACCGTGACATCCGTGCCCTCGCGCCGGATCGCGGCTTTGCCGAACGGAATCAGCTCATCCTCTTCGACGTCGGGCACGCTCCCCTTGGTGTTGAGGAGCGATTTGTGTTCCAAGAAAAGGACCGGGTCATCACTGCGGATGGCCGACTTGAGCAGTCCCTTGGCGTCGCGTGGGGTTGTCGGCAAAGCGACCCGGAAGCCGGGAAGGTGCATGAAGATCGGGTAGTAATTGCCGGAATGGTGCGTCGCCGACGCCCCGCCGATGCCGATGCAACCTCGCAGCACGATCGGCATTTTCAGCCGGCCGCTGCTCATGTATTGAATCTTGGCGGTCTGATTGATCATCTCGCCGAGCGAATCGAGAATGAAATCGAAGAACATGAAATCGACGACCGGGCGCGTTCCGGTCATGGCCGCGCCGGTGCACATACCGACGAAACCGCGCTCGACGATCGGCGTATCGCGCAATCGCTCAGGACCATACTTTTCGTAGAGCCCAAGCGTCGTTTGAAGTTACCGCCCCGCTCGCCAATTCCTTCGCCGACGACGAAGACGGTCGAATCCCGTGCCATTTCCTCGTCGAGACCCTCTCGCGCCGCGGCGGTATACGTGAGTTCGCGCATCCTTGTGTCCGTTCCCCCTGCTTGATTCAGCCTATTCCGCGAGCGTCAATTAGCTGCTGAAAATGAACTTCGTCGTCGTCTCAGGATCTGGATACGGACTATCCGTCGCGATCCTCAAAGCGGCCGCGACCGTATCGACAACCTCGGTTTCGATCGCGGTCAATTCTGGTTCACTCGCAACGCCGCTGGCGATCAAATGCGCGCCGAGCGCCGAGATCGGGTCGCGTCCCTTCCAGGCGTCGATCTCTTCCTGCGTGCGATATCCGCCGTCACGCATGCCTTCGGCATGCGGTCGTGTCCGGTAGGTCCGACACTCGATCAGCGTTGATCCGCCACCATGCACGAGCGTGCTCGATTGCCTGCGCCGCCGCCTCGTCACCGCCAGAACGTCGTTGCCATCGACCGCGATTCCGGGTATGCCATAGGCGCGGGCGCGATCGGCCACGTCATTGTTTCGCGTCGCAGTAATCAAAGGGCACTTCGGTCGCGTAGATGTTGTTTTCGCAGACGTAAACGACCGGCAGATTCCAGATCGCGGCCATGTTGACGCCTTCGTGGAACGCGCCGTTGTTGACCGCGCCATCGCCAAAAAAGCAGACGCTCACCCTGTCCGATTTCGTCAACATGAAGCTATAACCAGCGCCAGTGGCCTGGAGGATGTTCGGACCGACGATCCCCGTCGTGCCCATCAGACCGACCTCGGGCGAGAAGAGGTGCATGCTGCCACCGCGTCCGCGCGAGCAGCCTGCGACTCGTCCGAAGAGCTCGGCCATCACCTCACGCGGCGGAACCCCTTTGGCCAAAGCGTGGCCGTGTCCCCGGTGGGTGCTAAAGACCACGTCGTCTTTTCGCAGATGTGCGCACACTCCGACCGCGACCGCTTCTTGACCAACGTAGGTGTGACAGGCGCCGGGAATGAGACCTTGGGCATATGATCGCGCAAGTTGCTCCTCTGTTTTTCGAATCAGCAACATGTCGTGATACAGCGCAAGAAGCTGATCCTTGCCGAGACCGGCTCCTATCGCTTGTTCGGTTTGCATCTATATCCCCCAGGCAAACGTCGAGAGAATTTCCGGACCTGATTCCTTGACAAGCACAATCTTTTCAGAACGGGCGCCGAACGTTCCGCCGGGCCCCTGATACGCTCCTGGCTCAACCGAGAAAACCATCCCCGGCTCGATCGACGTGTGATCAAACGGTACAAGGCGTGGCAGCTCGTTGACGGTCACACCAACTTGGTGACCGGCATAGTGCGCCATCGGCAAATCAAACCTGGCGAATGCCGCTTCGGCGGCGGCGGCGGCATCTGACGCCTTTGCCCTGGGGCGCAGCGCATCCATCGCTGCCTCGCACGCGGCCTGCGATGCGCGGGCGTAGCGCTTCTGTTCCGCGGTCGGTTCAACGCCGCCGATCACGTGGGTATTAGTGCAGTCGAACCAATAACCGTCGACTCGACCACTGAGGTCCATCAGCGCGGCATCGCCTGGTTCGGTTGTCCGCTCGCGCGGTCCGTTGGGATACTCGACGGTCGTGGTTCTGGGCCCAGTGACGAGCTCGCCGGTAAGGGGAATGTCTCGTCCGGCCGCGGCGAACGTCCGTGCTGATACTTCAGCAAACATCGCGAATTCGGTCTGCCCCGCAGTGGCGACGAGTTCGGCCAGCGTGTTTTGCCCAATATCGGACACAGCCGATGCGCGGCGAAGCAGGTCTATTTCACGGTCTGTCTTTATCAATCGCGCTTGCTGCATCGGCGCTTCGGCATCAGTCACGTTCCAACCCGCAAGTTCGCAGGAAACGATCGTTGAAGCTGCCTGCGGCAGCGTTCGACCCTCGATCCCAATTGTTCCGGTCGTGCCGATCAATCCCGCTGCCCGAAACGCTCTCAGAATCTGACCGAGATAGGAACCGTGTGAATCGGTCGCGTGAAAGCTGTCAAATGTGTCGAAGGCAAAAATCTCGCTCACGCTGGCTTTTACTCGGGCAGCGCGTTCATAGGCGTTCGGTACGATCAACCACGCCGCTGGTTCCCGCACCGCAACCAACATCAGGGGCTGACCGAACGACATCTCGGCGAGCGCGCCAAGTGGCACCGGCACGTCCCAATTGCTGGCATACGTGACGTTTGCAAGTGACGAGAGAAGCGCGAAGTCACAGCCAGATGCCGCAAGCGCCTCACGCGCGCGTGCAAGTTCCCGATTGTCCGCGATCGATTTGGCGCTCATTGATTGCGTTCCTCAGTCTTACCTGGCTATGGCGCCGACCGCGCTCCCAGCCGGTTCATTGCAGGGATATTTTGGCTGTTCGCCCTTGATCGCCCTGACGACATCTTCGGCTCCACGGACCTTCACATCGTGTCCAGCTTCGGTCGAAGCCCAGGCAATGTGTGGCGTGACGATGATGCGCTCTTCGAGCAAAACTGGATGACCGGCGGGCGGCGGTTCGGTTGGCAGGACGTCGAGCCCAGCTCCAGCGATAGTGCCGTTTTGAACCGCCGCGACCAGTGCATCCAGGTCGATCACATCTCCGCGTGCGGTGTTGACGATGAACGCCGTCGACTTCATTTGCGCGAAGGCTTCGGCATTGACCATCTGGCGCGTTTCCGGTGTGAGTGGCACGTGCAAGGTCAACACATCCGATTCCGCGAGCAGGGTCGGCCAATCGACTCGCTCAGCACCGACGTCTTCAAATGCCTCGTCGTCAATGTAAGGGTCATAGGCAATTACGCGCATTCCGAGCCCTCGGCCCTTTCGGGCCGACGCGGCTCCGATGCGGCCGAGTCCGAGCACACCGTACGTCAGGTTACTCAATCGCTGAATGGGATATTCGGCTTGGTAACGCCACTCGCCCGTCGAGCACGGCATCGCGGTGGCGGAAGAGATTCCGCAGTTGGGCCATCGCCAGGGCAATCGCGTGCGCCGACACTTCGTCGATGGAATAGTCGGGAACATTTGTCACCCAGATGCCGCGGGCCGAAGCAGCCGGGATATCGATCGCGTCGATGCCGGTTCCAACGCGGCAAATGATCTTGCATCGCTCCATCGTCGCGATCACAGCAGCCGGCACCGGCTGCACCGTGACCATGACCGCGTCCGCGTCACGGGCAGCGGCGCGCGCCTCAGAGGAATCCAAGTTGTCGGTCCGTATGATCTCGGCATCGATGACGTCGAGGATCGACTGTTCGATGCTGATATCACCTGAACCGGCATACGCGATCAATACCTTAGGTCTCATGAACAACGATTCCTCCCCTGCGTGAAACGCCTAGCCATCTACCCTTCTAACCCTTGACCGCACCGGCGGTAATGCCGGCGACGATGTAGCGCTGCATGACGATATAGAAGACGACCGGTGGGACCGCGAAAATCAGACCCGCCGCGAGCAATCGCTCGATCGGTGTGTCGAGCATCGTGATCATCGAGGCTAGGCCGACGGACGCAGGCTTGATGTCATTCTCAGTGATCATCGTTTGCGCAAAGAGATATTCATTCCATGTGTAGAAGAAGGTGACCACGCCAACCGCGACTAACCCAGGAAGCGTCAGCGGCAGGATGATCTGGAAGAGCGCGCGGAACGGCCCGGCGCCATCGACCAGCGCCGCCTCGCGCAGTTCGCGCGGGATGGTGTCGAACATGTTTTTCAGGATCCAGACGCCAATCGGCAGGATGAACGCGGCATCAATTAGGGACAGCCCCGGCAAACTTTCGCGCAAGCCGAGATCGCGGTAGATCTTGAAGATCGGCACGATGATCAACGCTTCCGGCAACATCTGCGTCATTAACAAGAAGATGGCGAATGCACTTCGGCCGCGCCAGCGCATGGTCGAAAGGGTGTATGCGCCAAGGACGGAAAGGAAGATGCAGATGACCGTCGCCATGAGCGCGAGGAGTGTCGAATTGAGCAGCCAACGCTCGATCGGTTGTTGTTTGAACAGCGATGAAAACGAGGCGAAATAGAAATCGGTCGGATACAGCTTCGGCGGCCAGCGCAGGCTGTGCGCGGATGGCCGGATCGCGGTCACGATCATCCAATAGATCGGGAAGAACGCGATCGCGCAGACGAGAAAGACCAGCGAGTAAAAGCCGATCGAACGAATCGTTTTTCCAGCTCGTGGTCGCCTGCGCGGAGCGGATGGAACCGCAGCAACTGCCGATTCAACCATTGCTCAGGCGACCTCCATTTCTTGGCGGCGCTGAATTGCCACGAAGAACAGCGCAATGGTCAGCGCCATCACGAATCCGGCCACCCCGAGCACAGCGGCATAGGAGAAGTCGTAGAACCGGAAGGCCGTGTTGTAGATGCGAATGACGATCGTTTCGGTGGCGCCGGCCGGACCGCCTCCGGTTAAGAGCCAGATCATTGTGAATTGCTTGAACGAGAAGATCGACGCCAGCACCGTCAACAACAACAGCGTCGGACTGATGACCGGAAGCGTCACGGCGAAGAACGCTTGCGTCTTGTTCGCGCCGTCAACCCGAGCGGCTTCGGTTAGTTCCGGTGGAACCGTTTGCAGCGCGGCGAGGATGACGAGACTGTAGAAAGGAAACCCTTTCCAGGCGGTAATAAAGACAACCGAAATAAACGCAAGTCTTTCGTCGAGTAACCATTTCTGATTGCCATCGACCCAAGGCAAGACTCGCGCGAAGAGATTCATCACACCAAAATTCGGATTGAGCATCCAAAGAAAGGTCAAGACTGTCGGCACGTCTGGAAATGCCCACGGCATCGTCATCACGGCCCGGGCAACGGTTCTTCCTTTGAACGCGCGGTTCAGGACCAGCGCTGAGCCAAGACCAAACCCAATGGCAATAACGATGACCGAGACCATGTAGATGAGCGTCGTCTGCACGACTCGCCAAAAAGCCTCGTCATGAATCAGTCGCTGATAGTTTTCCAGACCAACCCAGCGCGCCGGCCGCCCAACCTTCTGTTTGTAGAAACTCGACTTGATCCCCTCGTACACCGGATACAGGATGAAGAGGGTTTCGTAAGCCAGGATTGGGAGCGCCAGGCAATAGGGAAGAAACGAAGGTCGCCGTCTCCTTCGAGTCTCTTGGGTTCCGGTCGTGAGAATCGGTTCTGCGCGGGTCGTCATCCGTGTGGAGTTCCTTCACCCGGTCCTTCGGCCACCCTCTCCCGTGCGCGAGAGAGGCGCACGAAAACCCGGACCCTGCCAATGGTTCCCCTTCTCCCGCGCACGGGAGAAGGGGTCAGGGGTTGAGGGAAAACTCACTATCCTTCCAGCCGACCAGCCAGATCTTCGAGTTCCTTTTGCGCGTCGCCCATCGCATCTTCGACCGGGCGATTCGCAGTCAGAACTTCGGTGACATGATTGATGACGATCTGCCCGAACTCCTGATTGTTGAAAATAAAGTCGCCCATGACGTCAGGTGGCGTCGTGAAGGTCATGTCCTTATAGCCGTCAAGCCACTTCAATCCGCCGAGATACTCGTCGAGCCCGCCGACTTCGTAGGCTGGGATGACGTCCAGACACTTGGTCAGCAGCTCGCGATAGTTCTCCGGGGTGTAAAGGAACTTGACGAACTCCTTCGACTCGTCAACGTGGTCGCCGCCCGCATTGACCGTGATCGGGTGAATGCGCGCGATCGACTTCTTCGACGCCCATGGCATCGACATACTGCGGATATTCGGGTAAAGGTCCGGAGCGATGGTCGTAGAAGACGTTGACCGCCGCCGACACGATCAATTGCTGTGCGATCTGCTGATCCTGCCACTGCCGGGTCGCCGTGGCATCGTTGCTTCCTTGCGGGAAGGTCGTCGTCGTAGAACTGCTTGAAGAGTTTGACGCCATTGATGACCGGGTCGGTTGTGAACCTGCGGCTCCTTGCCCTTGCGCCCAAACGCCATCGTACGGCATTGCCCACTCTTGGAGCTGGAACCAGAAGCTCTCCGGTTCCGCCATGACGTGTGAGGAGTGCATGCCGAACTGATCGGGTCGATGGGTCAGTTGCGTACTGAGGGCAAGCCAATCCTCGACCGTCGTCGGCATCGTCGTGACGCCTTCTTTTTCGAAGATGCCGAGGTTGTAGAACGAGACCGAACACCACGGTCACAACGTCGAGGCCCATGACCTTGCCATCGACCGTGATGTACTGGTGGGCCGGGTTGAGGGTGGTGATTCCGAGTCCGTCGATGACGTCCTGCAACGGCTCGAGCGTTTCCGCCTGTGAGCAACCGAAGCACAAGGTCTGGCGTCGTCTGGACGAGATCAGCCTCAAGCCCACCAGCGTTCAACTGAACGACGATGTTGTTCGTGAAGTCGTTGAACGGCCAGCCGGCTTCTTCGATCTTGATGTCGCTTTGGGCCGTGTTGAACTTGTTGACGATGTAGCGCCATGCATCTTGACGCCCAGGTTCCCACCAGAACCAGGTCGCATATTTCAGCGACAACGGGGTTCCTTGCAGCACCGTCGGCGCAGCAAAGACCTTACTCGCCTTCGGATGCCATTGCCACGCCCGCGAGCGCAGTGGCGGCGGTCGTCTTGAGCAGTGTGCGGCGGGAGATTCCTGCGCGACTTAGGTCCGTGAGTTCCTTATCGAGTTTGGACACTGTCGACTCCTTTTTTGCGTATCTTCAGTGATGACGCCGGGGATGCTTAACCCAGGACTCCTTCGTAGCGGTCCACGCTGGGCTGGGCGCAAATTCCCTCCTCCTCTCCTGACTCAGACCAACCCTGCCGAACGTTCTGTCGTTTACCAGGTGTGACTGCCACCCGCGTTGAGTGCCAGGTTTCCACCGTCAACTGGCAGCAACGTACCGGTCACCATCGCCGCCGCATCCGAAGCGAGGAAGATGGCCGGGCCTGCAATATCTTCAGGTTGTGCTAATCGGTTCATCGGGATACCCGCGAGGAATCGGTCCATCGAGCGCTGGATCGAAGGTCGGAGAATCTAGCCATTGCTGGAACCCCTCCGTCAGGACCTGGCACGGCAGAATCGCGTTGACGCGGATGCCATGCTTGGCCCATTCCACGGCGAGTTCTTTGGTCAGTTGATGGATCGCGCCTTTGTTCGCGCTGTGCGAAAGGTTGCCGCGACCGAGCGCGGTCGCGCCCGCGATGGAACTGATATTGATGATGCTTCCGCCCCGGTCCGAGTCTTTCATGCGGACAAATGCCTGTTGAGAGCAATAAAGCGCGGCCGTCACCCCGGTCGCCAGCACCCAGTTCCAGTCCTTGAGCGCCGGCCTATTCCGGTTTCGAGCGCACGAGGTGGCCAACATTGTTGACGAGAATGTCGATGCGACCAAAGGTGCGGTCGACCTCGGCGAAGAGGTTGTCGATTTCAGCTTGATGTTCGACATCACATCGCACGGTTAGCGCGCGACAACCGGCGGATTCAATTTTTAGCGCTGTTTTCGCGAGACCGCCCTCGTTGATGTCGCAGACGGCAACATCGGCTCCGTTTTGCGCCAAACCGATAGCGATCGCCTGGCCGATTCCTGCGGCCGCGCCGGTGACGATCGCAACTCGACCGTCCAAACTAAAGAGACTCACCCCGTCTCCCTTCCAATTCTTGATCTCGGTGTGTCCGACGCTCGTAGCTTTGGACGACGCGCTCGTAGGAGCCCTTCAGGTGATCCTCGATGATGGCGACAGCCGCCACCTCATCACTAGTGCGAATCGAATCGGCGATCTGTTGATGCGACGTCACCAGATATTCGCGGAAATCCTCGTGAGCGACGTTGCGATTCAGCAACACGATGTGAATTTGGGGCCGGAGATTCGACCAGCAGTCGTAGAGGCGGCGGTGCTTCGCGGCCCGGTAAATGAGATCGTGGAAGCGGATATCGAGGTCGGCCGCGTCATGCTCGGTGATCGCTTCCGGATCCATGGCCACCATGGCGTCGACGATCCGCTGCAGCTCGTCCAGTTCTTGGGGGCTGGCATAAAGAATCGCCCGGCGCACGGCGAGCGGCTCGATCACCAATCGGAGCGACTGAACTTCTTCGAGATCTTCGCGCGAGAGCTGAGCGACGAATGCACCGCGATTGCGCCGGATGACGACAAGCCCTTCGCGTTCGAGCTGGACGAGCGCTTCTCGCACCGGTCCGCGACTGACCCCCATCGAGCGCGCGAGGAGCTCTTCGCCGAGGCGCTCGCCCGGCCCGAAGTAGCCGCTGAGGATGGCGCCGCGTAGCCGCTCGGCGATGTCAACAGACAGTCCTCGACTTTCGGGCAGCGCTAAGACCGATTCAAGGCTTTGCAACGGCAGGAGCCCCACTGCGCACTCGGAGCCGGATTCGTTTCACGGCAAAGGCGCACACGATCAAGTTCGGAAACAACCAAATTTCGTTGACTGTCGATTGTCAACAATCTTACAGACTGATTTCGCCATGTCAATAGGGCACAAGGGAAACATGCGGATTGGTGCCGGCCGGACTGCGCTCGAGGTCTCTTGGAATGGTTTGTTTGGTGAGCGGTTAAGGATGCCTAGCGCTAACGATGCACGCGCGATTAGGTACTCGCTGTCCGACTGGAGCAGTATTTCATACGAGGCGGTCAAGTGGTCGCATCGGTAGCATGTTCATTGTTGAGCCGATCATCCATCAATCAAGAATGAGGTGTCGTCGAACTGATGGTTGACCACATCTTCGCGCTGATCAACGAGGAGAGGCTTATGGGCTCTGTGGCAGAACGAAAACAAGAAAGCAGCGTTCGTCATCTCGAGGCATTATTCGCGATCGTTTCCGGCTTGGCGCTCACCGAAGCAGTAAGTGAACTGGCGCGTGAAACCGACAATGGGCTTCCTACGATCCGAACTGTCATGCTTATGGTGGCATTTTTGGCGACGATTATGCCGTTCTTCCACGGCGCTCTTCGCCACCTAGATGAGGACTACCTCATTGAACCCAAGGCGACAATGAAGTCGTTCGCGCTGCCAGTTGATTTTGTTCTCCTCTTTCTTGAGAGTGTCATCGTACTCGGAATGGCGCACAGGCTTGCTAACCCAGGGAATTTCCTAGCGTTCCTTGTCTTTCTTCTCGTTGTTGACATCATTTGGTCGCTGGTGATGCCACTAATTATCGATGGAGAATCGATTGGCCTCGTTCTGCGACGTTTCTGGCCCCGACGCGGATTCTCCAAAGACCCGGAAACTGCCTGGGGCCAGAACAACATTGCCTTCCTACCGATCGCGATCGTGATTTGGGCCTCAATCGATCACTTCAACCCGTCGCTCAGTTGGGGCGCGTTTTTCGTAATGGTCTTCGCCCTTGCGCGCACCGCGAGCGACTATCGTGTCGGCTGGCCATTCTATTTCCCGAAACTGGAGCGAAGCCCCGCGCAGACAGAGACACAAATTAGTCAAACAGCAGTAACATCGACAGTTGCTTAGGCGCCCGCCTCGACTGTTGCGGTCGCGTTCGGTCCGCCCGGCGGAGGACCGCCCTGACCGCCAGAAGGCGGTCCGCCTTGACCGCCGCTGTCGCCGGTCGGGGTAGCCGTCGAGTCGACGCCGATGGTGATCGTGCCGACAAAACCGTCTGCAATTGAGTCTGCGTTGATTTGCTTCAACTCCAGCATGAAACCTGGCTCATCGGCGTGGTCACCGAGAATGTTGTCGCCGTCATTTCGCAACCGCTGGTCGTTCGGTCGGTCCGCATAGTCGGGGGTGGCGAAAACTTGATCGGAGATCGCGTCATCGAAGAAGAGCTGCCCAGTGTGGGAGACGTGTCCGCCATCGTACGTGTCGTCGGTCGTCCCATCGACGTGGACCTTCATGTGGATGTGGATCGTCCTGCCCGTGTACCAACCGGGATAAATCGTGTCGAACTCGGCGAGGCCGTTATCACCGGTCAGTTGGATGCCGCGAAGAAACGTGGTGTCGAGGTTTTCATCTCCGGTAGCCGCCCCACCGCCCCCTGGATTCTCACCCGAAATACCTGAGTAATAGCCAGCTGCGTCGCAATGCCAGACATCGACCGCCGCGTTGGCGAGCGGCGAACACGAAGTGGTGTCAGCAACCGAAATCTGCAGCTTGAGCGGTAGCCCAGCTTTGCCCTCGGTGATGTCCTTCCGAATCAGCATGTCCTCAACGTAATACGGTCCCTCCGTCAGTTCCGACGTCAAGACGCAGGCAATCGGACTTGATTCCGGTGTTGCCACCAGCGCACTGTTCGCTTTCGCGACCCCGCCGATGCCGACCATACTCATGCCAATCGCCGCGGCGCCTGCCTTGATCACGGTCCGTCTCGACGCGCGACCCTCAACGAGGTCGACTTTCCTCTCTTCCTTACTCATTTCCAGCCCTCCTCGTAAGAACTTCTCCGCTCACCATTTATCAAGTTCTTGGCCGCCGAAAATGCGGCTCACGCGGTGTGTTCTGCGCGCTGATTCCTCTCAGCAAGGTCGAGTATGGGAGCGGATGCTGGGAGGGTCCTGGGAGCCTCCTGGGACAAAGCGAAGAGTGTCAATTGGGTTCCCCAATGCGAGTTGTGGGAACATTTCGGGCGGAAAGAAGCGATGAGGAGCTGACACGTGAACGAAGACTCGTATGGTACCGAAGCAATCAATAACGCGGCCAATCCGGAAAACTGGGAAATCTGGGATGCTCCCGAGCACTACGCGGAAGTCCTTTACCAGCGGTTTCCCGAGTTTACCTGTCTTTGCCCGCGCTCGAACTATCCTGACTTCGCGACGGTCCAACTCATCACGATCCCGAACCGCAAAGTGGTTGAGCTCAAGCATTTGAAGCTGTGGCTCAACAGTTTTCGCGAGCGCACGATTTCACACGAATTGGCGACCGCCGAGATCGTCAAGACGCTTTCCAACGTGCTCGATCTTCACTATGCGTTCGTGTTGATGGAATACACGCCGCGCGGCAATCTCACGACATTTCCTATGATCGAGCACCACCATCCACGGCTCTTCGAGCTGACGCCAACCGACCCAGTCAAGCTCGCGCTCGAAAATGCCTACGCCGTCAAACGCCGCCTCATTGAGCGCTTGATTGACTGAAACGTGTTCGTGCAGCCGCAAACGGTCATCTATAGGGTAGGCTAAATCCGTATTGTGAATATCAGGGTCATTATTTGTGCGCGATAGTCGATTGAAAGGTTTGATAAGTGGAAGATCGAACAGGCGTATCCCGATTGTTTTCGGCACGGTGGAAGTTGATTCTCGGAACGACGCTGCTCTTGGCGATCGTCTTATCGATCAGCTTGATTCAATATACGAGCGGGGCAAATTCGCAAACTCCAACTGACGTCACGTCCAAGCCCTGTCCGGCCGCAAATCCCACTCAGGGAACGGGTACACCTTCCGGCACGCCTGGTGAATCCTCGACCCCACCTGCTTGCATCTTCGCCGATCAGAAGTCGGGGCTAGGTACGCCGGTCGCGGTGGCCGGTCTCACGGTAAATTTGCACGCGAACGCAGACCTGGCTGGTCCGATAGACCTAACAATTGATGTCACCGACTCCAATGGCGGTCCGGTCGAGGGCGCCACCGTCATCGTCACCACGCGCAGCATGGAAATGGACATGGGTGAGTATCCTCACCGCGCCGACGAAATCGGTCCCGGCCAGTACGCCGCGGACCAAGTCGGCATGGGGATGGGTGGCGATTGGCAGGTAGAGGTCGCCGTTAAGATCTCCGGCCAGCCAACCGCCGTTGCCTACTTCCTAGTGACCCTGGAAGGTCTAAAGTAGCTCACCTGCTAGGGTGCGCGCTCTAAAACGATGACCGGAAGGATCCGGGTCGTATTGCGCTGATAGTCTGCAAATCCCGGCATGATCGCCGCCTGATTGTCGAACAATCGCTGGCGCTCCTCGCCTTCTGCCACGCTTGCTTTGGCCTCGAATTTCTCGTTGCCGATCTCGACGGTGACGTCTGGATTGGCGACAACATTGTGATACCACTGGGGATTCGTCGGCGCTCCGCCCTTCGACGCGATCACGACATAGCGATCGCCATCCGTCGAATACGCGAGCGGATGAACGCGCGGCTCACCTGATTTGGCGCCCTTCGTGGTGAGTATCAGCAAAGGCGTCGACGCAAACATACCTCCGACCTTGCCGCTGTTTTCGCGGAACTCCTCGACAAGCTTCTGATTGAAATCGTCGTGATCTGACACAGACTACTCCTTGAGCGGCACGTAACGCGATGAACCATACCAAGACTACGCCGCCGGACGGTCGCCGGCCGCATTGTTGACAATTGGATCATCTACTATAGAATTTCGCAATACAAGTAGATGTCCTCATCGAGAGGGGCAGAGGGATCGGCCCTGTGAAGCCCCAGCAACCCTCCGGCGCCGCGGCTGGAAAGGTGCTAACTCCGACAGCATTCGCTGGGAGATGAGGGCGCAGGGTGATTCGGATTATGCCGCTCCCTCCGCCTCCAAATCCCATATTTGGAGGTTCTTTGATTCACCTTTTGCATTCAGACATGTTCGGCGCCGCCTAACTGAGCGGACGTCTCCCTGTCGCATTGAGCGTGATCCGGGAAGGAAACGAAATGCCAGTCGAATTCATCGGGATGATCCGCACCCAGGAACGATCCGAGCTGACCGATCCGCCCTCAGAAGTCTGGGACGAAGTCATCGACACCCAATACATCAAGGACATCGTCCGCGCTCACGAAGATGGCGATTTCGATCGGGTCCTGATCGGCTATTCCTCGAGCAATCCAGATGGCTGGTCCGTGGCCGGCTACGGCGCGGCGCATACTGAGCGCTTGACCTTTCTCATCGCACACCGGCCCGGATTCGTTGCCCCTACGCTCGCCGCGCGCAAAGCGATCACTCTTGATCACCTCACCGGTGGCCGGATCGCGCTTCACATCATCACCGGCGGTTCGGACGCCGAAATGCAGCGAGACGGAGACTTCATCGACCACGACACGCGCTATCGACGCACGGACGAGTATCTCGACATCGTTCGCTTAACCTGGACCAGCAACGAACCGTTCGATTACGACGGCGAGTTCTACAAGGTGAGACGCGGTCTTTCTGACATCAAACCACTGCAACAACCGTCGATCCCACTCTACTTCGGCGGCGCTTCGGGTCCGGCCGTTGCCGTCGGCGCGAAGCACGCGGATGTCTATGCCGCCTGGGGTGAGCCAATCGCCGCGATCAAGCAGCGCATCGCTGAGGTTTTGGCGGTCGCGCCTCCGGGCCGCGCTCCACGGTTCAGTGTCAGTCTGCGATTGATTCTCGGTGAGACGGAAGAGAAAGCCTGGGCCAAGGCGCACGACTATCTCGAACGCATCGTCGCCCTACGCGGCGGTGTGCGTGTCGCCAATCAGTCGGCGCGACCGGGAGCTGTTGGTTCGCAGCGCCTTCTCGACTTCGCATCGCAGCAGGATATTTATGACAAGCGACTCTGGACGCCGATTGCCGCCGCGACCGGCGCCGCGGGAAACAGTACCGCGTTGGTCGGAACGCCGGAGCAGGTAGCGGAATCGCTCCTCGACTACTACGACGCGGGCGTCAGCACCATCTTGATCCGCGGATTCAGGCCCCTCGAAGATGCGAAGGAATATGGCCGCGAGGTGGTGCCGCTCGTGAAAGCAGAAGTGGCGCGACGAGATCGCGAGGCGGCAAAGCAACGTGAACCAGTCGCGGTGGCGGATTAAGGTGTCAGCGAAGTTGCCGCGACCATATGCGTTCGAGGAGTCCAGGCCGGATGTCTGACGAATTGCTCACGATCACCGAACCATCGACGTTCGACCTTGCACAGCGAGATTTGGGTCACCCATTGCTTGAATTGCTTGGCAAACGACGTTCGATTCGCCGATTACGATCGGGTCCATACTCCATCGAGACCAATGCCCGGATCCTCGAAGCGCTGCGCCTGACTCCGGCGGCATTTAACTTGCCGTCCTGGCATTGCGTGCTTATTCATGCCGAACGCGAAGCATTCTGGCGGGTTGTCGAATCTGGTTTCCGCGAGCGTCTCGAAGGTGACCGCCTCCTGCGCTATCTCGACCGCCTGGAAGGATTCCGCGACGGTGTCGCCGTTGCCCTCTTTTTCGAAGATGTCCCGGTGCGCGACGATTTAATCCGGGCTTGGAGTATCTCCTCCGAACAAGCGCTTGCCTTCGCTGAACAGGGCGTCGGCATGGCTCAACTCTCGCTTTGGCTGGCATTGACCGCCGAGGGTTTGGTGACCTCGCTCCAGCATTGGGAATGGTTGCTCGGCGATCTTCTGACCGAGTTTGCCGGCGTGCCTTCGGATCGGTTTCGTATTGTCGCCACCATGCCAATCGGCTATCCGGACGAAGCTCCGCGGCCGATCGAACCGATTCCGGTTCATCGAGTCGTGTCGCACGACCGCTATTCCGAGAAGGCGCGATAGCTATGACCTATCCGAAAACCGACCGCCAAGCGGAGTTCATCGCGCTCGCCGACCGGCATGCAAAAGACTTTGGTCACCGCGCGGCGCAACACGACCGCGACAATACCTTTCCCTTTGAGAATTTCCGGGAACTTCACGAGAGCGGCTACCTCGCTCTGACCGTGCCTGAGGCATATGGCGGACGAGGGGCCGATCCCCTTGAACTTGCCCTCGCTCAGGAAAGGCTCGCTCGCGGCTGCGGTTCGACCGCGCTCGCCGCGACGATGCACCTTTCGTTGATCGGACGTCAGGCCGAGGCCCATGTATGGCCGGAAGAAACGTATGCGCGCATCTGCCGCGAAGTCGTCGCAAAGGGCGTCCTCCTGAACAACGTGAACAGCGAGCCAGATCTCGGGAGTCCGAGCCGGGGCGGTTTGCCAAGCACCACCGCCGTGCGCACTCCGACCGGCTGGCACATTAATGGACACAAGCGCTGGGCGAGCCTCTCTGTCGGTCTGAGTTACATGTGCTTCATCGCGACCGTCGATGACGGCATCGAACCCCCTCGCCGCGCGACGTTTCTCGTGAGCGCGGACGCTCCGGGCGTACGAATTGAAGAAACATGGGACAACATGGGGATGCGGGCGACGGCCAGCCACGACATCTATTTCGAAGACGTCGACGTGCCACTCGATGCGCTCCTCCCCGGCGAAACATCGGGGCTTCCCGGCGGTGGTCTCGGATATTGGACGTTTCCAGCGGCCGCGGTCTACCTCGGGATCGCTGGGGCAGCGCGCGACGCCGCGATCACCTACGCCAAAGAACGCAAACCGAACGGGATGACCACCACCATTTCCGAGCTGCCAAACATCCAGCGCCTCATCGGAGAAATCGATCTCTTACTTCTCCAGGCGAGGTCGGTTCTGTACGAGACCGCCGAAGAATGGATTCGCAATCCTGATGGCCGCGACTCACTGACGGCTAACTTGGCAGCAGTGAAATATCTCTCGACGAACTACGCTATTCAGGTCACTGATCTAGCTATGCGCGTCGTCGGTTCGGCCGCTCTCGCGCGGCCACATCCATTAGAGCGGTATTACCGCGACGCGCGAACCGGGCTCGGTCATCCACCGATGGACGACGCCGCGATCACGACAATCGCAAAATCGGCACTTGGCTTGCTTCCCGCACCAAGCGAGCAACCGGCGAATACGCTGCCGCCGGTGCCGATCACGTCTGGTGCCGGAAGACCTTTCGAGTCGAGATCGACTTCTTTGCCATCACCTTATCGAGGAGACGACAGTTGAGCGGGCTCAATGACTACCTGACCGCAAAGCGCGAGGCATTACGCGCTCAAAAACTAAAAGCGCAAAAGGCTGGCTACCCTCCAAACAAGTACGGCGCAAAGGTAACGACCGACGATCGCACCGGTGTCCAGAGAATCCAAATCGGCGATTTTCACTTCTTGAGTGATAGCCTGCCAAAGAGTGGCGGCTTTCGTCTCGGACCGACGCCGGTCGAATTGCTCTTTGCCTCACTTGGGGCGTGCATTGTCAGCACGTTTGTCAGCCAGGCGGCGACGCGCGATGTTCCAGTTGATTCCATCGAGATCGACGTCGATGGTCAAACGGATCCCCGTGGCAACCTGCCAAATTACCCGGATGTTCCAGACTTCCCGCACAACGTAACCTTCGAACTCCGCGTCACCTCGCCCGCGCCACACGACGTCATCGAGGAACTGTTCGCGGCAGCGGAGCGCCTCTGCACAGTGACAAACCTCTTCACCAAGTCACAAGAAGTCCATGGCCGTCTCGTCCACACTGGTTCGAAGGAATTGGTTGGTTCGAGCGCGTCGTAGTCGATCACTTACTTGAAAGGGATGCCGCGTGGCACAAGTTGAAGCACCGGTACAGGAAGAGACCCGCGAAACCACCGAGACCCGAACCCTCACCGGCGGGCAGGCGCTCGTCACGGCGCTTAAGCGAAACGGCGTCGAAACGATTTTCGGTCTGCCAGGGATTCAGCTCGACGGTTTCTTCGACGCGCTCTACGACGAGCGTGACTCGATCCGCGTACTCCACACCCGGCACGAGCAAGCGACCGCTTATATGGCCGACGGCTACGCGCGGGTCACTGGACGTGAGGGTG
Organism: uncultured Chloroflexia bacterium; assembly: GCA_963737985.1. Lineage (GTDB taxonomy): Bacteria > Chloroflexota > Chloroflexia > Thermomicrobiales > UBA6265 > CAVTUU01. The sequence continues at coordinate 1,042,067 of CAVTUU010000009.1, forward strand.
TCTGCTCCGTCGTGCCCGGACCTGGTCTGCTCAATGCCGCGGCCGCGCTTTCAACTGCCTACTCGTGCAATTCCCCGGTCCTGGCGGTCGTCGGCCAGATCCAATCGAACCTCATCGACGCCGGTAAAGGCGCGCTCCACGAAATTCCGAATCAAATTGGACTGGTCCGCTCGGTGACCAAACATGCCGAACGAGCGTCGACGCCAGGGTCCATTCCATCTGTCGTCAACGAAGCGTTCCGCCAGTTGAGAACCGGGCGTCCTCGTCCAGTCGAAATCGAAATTCCGCCGGATGTGCTGGTGGCGCAAGCAGAGATAGCGTTCCCTTCGCCCGCGACCGGGCGAGAACCGCTCCTGCCCGATCCCGATCTGATCGACAAAGCTGCTCGCTTGCTTGGGGAATCCGAGCATCCTCTGATCTTCGCGGGAGGAGGGGTGCAGCGGTCTCTCGCAGGGTATGAGTTGCTCGCGCTTGCCGAGCAGCTGCAAGCGCCGATCATCGTCACCACGAATGGCAAAGGCGGCATCTCCGATCGCCATTATTTGGCCCAGGGCTCGCTTGCCGAGCGCGAATATCTGCCTAAGGCAGACGTCATTTTGCTGGTTGGTACGCGCTGGTCTGAGTTCGGAAACGTGCTGCGCCAGGTCGCGCCAAGCCAGACGGTGATCCAGCTCGACATCGACCCGGAGGAAATCGGCCGCAACGCTCCCGTCTCGATAGGGATCGAGGCGGACGCCAAGGCCGGACTTGCTGCTTTGGCTCATCTCGTTGGCAGGTACAACCGCAGACGTCGATCTCGCCTAGTCGAATTGACGGCCTTCAAAACGGCGGCCGGCGCGCGGATCAACTCAATCGAGCCCCAAGCTGGATTTGGGCTCGCGATTCGGGCGGAGGTACCAGACGAGGGGATCATCGTCCCTGAATTTACGCAGGTTGGCTACTGGTCATTTATCGGACTCCCGATCTACAAGCCAAACACATTCCTCACCCCTGGCTATCAGGGAACGCTCGGCTACGGCTTCACGACCGCGATGGGCGCGAAGGTCGGCAAACCGGATGTTCCGGTCGTTTCGATCAACGGCGACGGTGGCTTCGGCTTCACGATGAGCGAACTCTCGACCCTTGTCCAGCACGACATCCGATTGATTGCGATCGTCTTCAACGACAACGCCTACGGCAACGTTCGTCGCATCCAAGATGAAGATTTTGGAGGGCGAGTTCACGCCTCGGAATTGGTCAATCCTGACTATCAACAGTTGGCGGGCGCGTTCGGAATAACGGGCCGCAAGGCCGAATCCGCCGCCGAATTGCGGATCCAGCTCCGTGAAGCGATCAAGGCTGACGAGCCGACCTTGATTGAAGTTCCCGTCGGAGTCATGCCAAACCAACGAAAAATCCTCGCCTAGCAACGATTGGCGTGATCATCCGGCAGAGGAACCTATTTTGCCTGTGAACGATAATCACGAATTGAGCGCAGTCCAGGACCGAATCGAGCGGAGTGGGCTCGATACCGCGCGGAGCGGTGGTCAAATCCCGCTAACCTACAATTTCACCCGCGCATACGGTACATGGGCAGCTGGCGGAGAGTGCCGGGTGCGCATTTTCGAAGCCTCAGATCGACCTCCGGTCATCGTCTGCTCGCAGATCAACTGTACTCCCGGGGCCAGCATCTGCTCCGTCGCCGAATACCTCGCCGCGTCAGTTATCGGCCGCCACTGCCCCGGCCGCATCGATGAGACTGAACCTGCCATCTGGATCGAACACCATCCGATCAGCGAGGACCGGCGACGGCGCGGCGCCGGTCGCCTCGACGCCATGCGCGTCACCTTTTCCTCGTGGAAACCGATCCTCCTACAAGGTAGTTCCGGCTGGCGAACCCGGTTCGGCGAGCCCGCATGGACGCCGGTTTCCGAACCGGAGCTTCGCGGCTTGATCGGGGATTTGGCCGCGATCGGCGAGTAACGACTACAGCGCCCGGCTAGGCTTGGACCGACTCGAGCGTCTGTCCTGCTGACCGCCGTTCAACGACTCTCGCACTTCGTATCGCAAACACTTCAATCCCGATCAAACCAATGGCCATCAGGGTCAGCAATCCATCGATGCTAATCCCTTCGTCGAAGGGCGCACCAGTGTTGACCCAGGGAAATCCACCACCGGTCATCAAGTAGTAGTTGGCGGTCATGAACGCGCTGCCGGCCAGGGACGCAATCACACAGAAACGAAACGTTCGCGTTCGGTGCTCGCCAATTCGGTCGCTCGCAACCCAAAGAACAGCCCCGACGATCAGGCCAATCGCCACCAAAATCTCGCCAATTTCGATAGCCACCGCAATTCCCGACGCATGCGGAATGACGACCCGATTCATAAAATGGACATACCAGTCATGAGGATTGTCAGCATTCGAATCTTGGAGCTGGCCAGCCAACCCTGAGCGGAAATCAGAACTGAAGATCTTATCTAAACCTGAGATCAGCCATTCATACGCTATGAACAGGTAAATCAGGGCCATTCCCCATCGTGCTGCCATGTCGGTTGCAGCGACCGAAGTTGAAGCCTTGGCTACAGACTCCGCTTCCGACTGGGCAGCGGCTATCTGCTGTTGAGACCATGCTTGCGAGCCTATGCGTCTCGTTCCAGTTGCGTCCATCGTTAGACTCCCTTTGAGTCTCGCGCCGGCCGCTCGTGGTCCCGATGAAGAGATCAATGAGGCACAGCGGCCGGCAATACGTTAGGTCACTCGCCCGAACGCGCCACCGCTGCCGAAGGTCCAGCAAGGCGGCACCTTTCGGACTCAACTCTTTCTACGTAGCAAGCCTTAACGCGGTCTTGGCGATCCCTGCGAGTTTGCTGTGTAGGCAGGCGTGCCTATTGTGCACATCATCGTTCTCGCTACTCGCTCGCTCGGGTGCGGCATTCGAGGATAGGCGTACGACAACGCCGGTCGTCAAACGACCGGCGTGGTCTCTCATGTTGGCTGGCGCGAATATGAACTTAGGCAACCACGGCGCTAAACTTGCCTTTCGCGACGAGCGTGTTGAATATGGTCAAATCGTCGGAGACGATGGCTCCGAAGCGTTTGACTTCAGCGTCGATGCGGTCAGTAACCTCGGCGAATGCGGCCTCGGCAGCCTCCGTTGGGCGATAGTCGCCAAGTCGCGACGACCGGGGAGAGGGCGGTGAGCTTCTCCAAAAGGCGGGCGCCGGTGTTGATGCCGTCGGCCCAGCCGGGGCGGAGGTCGGGGACGAGGAGGGTTTTCTCGACCTCCAGGACTTTGTCGCGGAGCGCTTCGGCTGCTTTCGCGACCTCTGTCCCGCGTCGCGCTCCTTGGTGCGTTTGGCCCAGCCATCGAGTTGCGACGCGCAGGTCGCGCATCTGGTTGATCGTCTTGGCGGTGCGGTCGACCTGGCGGTGGATGCGAAGGAGCAGGTCTTCCTGGGCGGCGAGGTCTGTTCTGCGTGGCGGGGAGGCTTGACGGTTTGACGACGGTGAAGGGCTGGGTGAGCTCGGTATCGCCGACTTTGAGGGTGACGGTGTAGTCGCCGGGTTTGACGAAGGGGCCGTCGATCGGTCTTCTCGGAGGCGGGGTCGGAGCCTTCGATCTTGGTGGCGGGGGCGTGCGGAGGTCCCAGACGAAGCGGTTCCAGCCGGGTTTGGCCGGGAGCGCGGCGCTCTTTCGGCTTTCGGCGGGTCGTCTCGGTTTGCGGCTGGAGAAGGAGCGAATTTCGGTGCCGTCGGCGAGCGTGAAGGTGAGCGTGAGCGGTTCTGTCGGGGTCTCGGCGAGACGGTAGCGGATGATGGCGCCGGCGGGCGGGTTTTCGCCGAGGTCGAGGTAGGTGCGGACGGCGTGGCCGTCGGGGTCGATGGTGACGATGTAGCCGCCGCCGCGGCCGCCGAGGTAGTTGGTCCAGCCGGGGACGTTTTCGGACCAGTCGATGCCGGGGAGGACGCGGCGGTGTCTCGCGGGGTGGCAGCAGGTAAGTGCCGTCAGGCGATGCCGCCGGCCAGGGTGCGCGGAGCGGGGTGAGGTCGTCGAGGATCCAGATGGAGCGGCCGTGGGTGCCGGCGACGAGGTCGGTGCCCTTGACGAGGAGCTCGTGGATGGGGGCGACGGGGAGGTTGCCGGCGAGGCGGCGCCAGTTGGCGCCGTCGTCGAGGGAGACGTAGACGCCGGTTTCGGTGCCGGCGTAGAGGAGACCGCGGGCGCTCGGGATCGGCGCGGATGACGCGGGTGAAGTCGTCGGCTGGGATGCCGCTGGTGATGCGGGTCCAGGTGGCGCCGTAGTCGCGGGTGACGTAGAGGTAGGGTTGGTAGTCGTCGAGTTTGTAGCGGGTGGCGGCGAGGTAGACCGTGGCCGGGTCGAAGGGGGACGGTTCGATGCAGGAGATCATCGGTCCAGTCGGGAGAGGTCGGACGGGTTGATCGTTGTTCCAGTTCTTGCCGCCGTCGCGGGAGATATTGAGAAGACCGTCGTCGGAGCCGGCCCAGAGGACGCCCGGTCTCGTGGGGGGATTCGGCGAAGGCGAAGACGGTGGCGTAGGTCTCGGCGCCGATGGCGTCCTTGTTGACGGGACCGCCGGTGGGGACGAGGGTTTCGGGATCGGCGAAGGTCAGATCGGGCGAGATGGGTTCCCAGGTTTGGCCCTCGTCGGTGGTTTTGAAGACGCGGTTGCCGCCGATGTAGATGGTGTTGGGATCGTGGGGAGAGAAGACGATCGGGTAGGTCCAGTTGAAGCGGTACTTGTGCTCGCCGGCGCCGTAGCCGCGCATAGTCTTCCGGCCAGGTGGTGATAAGGCGGATCTGCCTGGTGCTGTGGTCGTAGCGTTGGAGGGCGTTGCCGCCGCCGGGGGAGGAGCCGATGGCGCCGACGAAGACGATGTCGGGGTTGTCGGGGTGAGCGGCGATGTAGCCGCTTTCGCCGGTGCCGGCGATGTAGCAGTCGCCCCAGGTGATGGCGGCGCCGGAGGTGCGGGAGGGGACGGCGATGCAGGAGTTGTCCTGCTGGGTGCCGTAGACGTAGTAGGGATCGCGGGTGTCGATGGCGAGGTGGTAGAACTGGGCGGTCGGTTGGTTGTAGATGGTGGAGAAGGTTGGCCGCCGTTGAAGGAGATGTTGGCGCCGCCGTCGTTGCCCTGGATCATCCGGCGGTTGTTCTTCGGGTCGATCCAGAGGTCGTGGTTGTCGCCGTGGGGGGTCGGGATTTGCTCGACGGTTTTGCCGCCGTCGGTGCTTTTCCAGAACTCGAGGTTGTTGACATAGACCGTGTCGGGATCGACGCGGGTCTGCCGTGAGGTGGGTGTAGTACCAGGCGCGGGAGAGGAGGTTTTGGTTGTCGGTGACTTTCTCCCAGTTGGCGCCCTCGTCGTCGGAGCGGTAGAGACCGCCTTCCTTGGCGTGCTCGATCAGGGCCCAGACGCGGCCGGCGCTTGGCGGGGGAGGCGGCGACGGCGGATCTTGCCCCAGAGTGCCGGTGGGCAGACCGGGGCGGGCGGTGATGTTGGTCCAGGTCTCGCCGCCGTCGGTCGATTGCCAGAGACCGCTGTCGGGTCCGCCGGAGGAGATCATCCAGAAAGTGCGATAGGCCTCCCAGATGGAGGTGTAGAGGATGCGCGGGTTTGTCCCGTACGAGAGATCGACGGCGCCGGCTTTGTCGCAGACGTGGAGGGTGTGGCGCCAGGTTTGGCCGCCGTCGGTCGATTTGAAGATGCCGCGTTCGGGGTTGGGGCCGAAGGCGTGACCGAGGGCGGCGACCCAGACGAGTATCGGGGTCGTTCGGGTGAACGCGGATTTTGCCGATGTGGCGGGTGGGTTTGAGACCGGCATGGGTCCAGGTGCGGCCGGCGTCGGTGCATTTGTAGACGCCGTCGCCGTGGGAGACATCGATGCGGATGGTGGTCTCGCCGGTGCCGGCGTAGATGACGTTGGAGTCGGAGGGGGCGACGGCGAGGGCGCCGACGGAGGAGGTGGTGAAGAAGCCGTCGGTGATGGGGCGCCAGTAGGTGCCGCCGTCGTTGGTTTTCCAGACGCCGCCGGCGCAGGCGCCGAAGTAGAAGGTGTTGGGGTCGTGGTAGCTGCCGGCGACGGCGACGACGCGGCCGCCGCGGAAGGGGCCGATGCAGCGCCAGCGCAGCAAATTATCCAGGTTCAGGTTCTCGGACACGATCTCTTCCTCCCGTGTAATCATCGTCCTGCGGTTCCGGACGGCAGGATATCAAAGGGAAGGTGGATCAATATTCATGCCGCGCCAATCGGTTTGAATTACGTAATTCACTCTAACGACAATCTGTTGACTTTCGATATAGTGATCTCTAGAGTGTTCGCTCGTATGACAAGATAAATTCCTGCCCTGGGTTCGCCTATCCCACTGAGGAAAAGGCACTCGCGTCATCACGCTCTCCTCTTACGACGTCTCCCGACGAAGGGTGTCAGTGAAGGGAATCAGGAACCAGATGGGGTAGGTGAGATCGGTCCACGCTTAATTCAGTTAGCGCAGATGCTGGCGAGCAATCCTGGAGCCGCGATCCAGGATGGTATCTCATCGATCGCGGCGGCTGGACAGGACGCCGCGCGCCAGGCCCAGCAAGCGGAAGCGATCGTCAATCAGGCGATCGAGCAAGCGAAGCAAGCCCAGAGAACGGCCGAGGACAGCCTCGCCAAGGCGCAAGCGGACCTGAATCAACTCGCGACGACACTCGCCGCGAAGACAACAGAGCTGCAGGCGGCACTCGCCAAAGCAACGAGCGATGGTCAAGCCGCGCTCGATGCGGCAAAGCGGCAAGCCGATCAATTGCGCGCCGCCGGCAAGGCGGCTGATCTTGCGGCCGATGAGCTCGCAAAGGTCGAGCAGCAGGCGCAACAAGTTGTCGCGGACGCCCAAGCGGCGGCCGACAAAGCGGTTGCAGATGCCCAAGTGGCCATTGATCAGATCCAACAGCAAATGGCAGCGGAGCAGCAACGGCTGCAAGACGAGGTGTCCAGTCTGACTGCCCAGGTCGCTCAGCTCGTTGCTGATGTGCAACAGAAAACGGCCGAAGCTGCGAGTCAAATCGCCGCGGAAGGCCAGCGTCTCGCCAACGACGCGCAACAGCTTGCCGCCGATGCTGCCGCATTACCTGACAAGGCAATGGCACTTGCCGAGGATGCCCGCCACCAACTCGATAGTTTGGTCGAGCAAAACACCAGTCTGATCGGTCTCCTCACACACGCATTGATTTACTTCAAAGAGCAATTATTTAAAGCCGAAAACCGACTTCAGGTCGCCACCTACACGGCGGAACCAAACGCCAAACCGGGAATCGGTCTGACATGGGTTGATGGAGGGACAAAATTTCTCCTCGCCTATGCGCCCGAACATCCTGGTCCGAACGGAAGCATCGTCGTGCAGGCTGCCGGCGCAAACGGCGCGCCCGTGGTCATCCCAGCCGCGCCGGTCATTCTCTCGATGTCCGGCGCCGGTGACCAAGAGACGGTCATTTCACTCGACTCCGGGGCGGTGCCTGATGGCAATGCCGATATCACTGTCTCCCTTGCCCTCGGCCAAGCGACACACGCCTGGGATGCATCGCTCGGCCATGCGTCGCCCGGCACACCTACTGCCGAAGTTCACGTCCAAGCCAAGGACGGCAAGTGGTCGTACCGCATCTCCGCCAACCTCCAAGGGGTTGAGCTTCTGCTGAGGCTTGGCGCGGTGCTCGGACCAGTCTCGAATGTCGTGCCAATACCTGAATACAAAGAATCTCGCACGTTTACGGTCGCTCTCGAAGATGGCGTCTTCGGGTTCACTGAGGAGGCTGCTTCGTGAGTGATCCTCTAACCCTCGAAGCGGATCCAACGCTGGCCGGACCACTGGAAGGAGACGCGCCGGGCGGCCTGTCGATTGCCTCGGCGCGCATCGATCTGTCGGTGGGACTAAGCTTGCCCGCCGTTTCGGGTCAGGTTCAACGATTCGGAGTCGAAGCCGGCGCGAGCTTCCGACTCACCCGCGATGGCAATATCCTCGGCGGCTACGTGCTGCTCGGCCCAGTGACACCGTTTGCACCACAAGCCATTGGAATCCAACTTGATGGTCCGCTCCCTGGCGGGGGCTTTCTCGAGCACATCCCGGAGCTGGATACCTATCGCGGCGCGATCGGTGTCGATCTTGGCGTTGTAGTCGTTTCTGGCTTCGCCTCAATCAAACTTGGCGATCCGATCTCGATCATTGCAATTCTTGCCGCCGAATTCCGGCCCCCGATCCAACTCTCGTTTGGTTTCACCCTTGTTGGCGTCGGCGGCATTGTCGGCATCAACCGGCGGATCGATCGCGGGCAGATCGAAGCGGCCCTCGGCAGCGGCGAGATCACCGCGATGCTCTTCCCGCACGATCCGGTAGGAGAAGCGGATCGCATTCTGCCGGCGCTCGATCGATGCTTCCCCGTGGCGAATGGCGATTTCGTCGCCGGTCCAATGCTCAAACTCGGGTGGGGCACGCCGACGATCGTTTCGGCCACCCTCGCCGTGCTCGCAAATTCCGGCGGCGTGGTCATTCTTGGCCGGTTTGCCCTGTCGCTTCCCTGCGAGGATGTTCCGTTCGCCGTCATTTCCGTGACGGTTTCCGGGATCATCGACTCCGACGGCGTGTCGATCATGGGGTCGCTGATCAATTCCCACATCGGCCCAATCACGATCGATGGCGACGCCGCCTTCAAGATGACTAGCGACGCAATGGCGCTCAGTGTCGGCGGTTTTCACCCTGCTTATTCACCGCCTCCCGGCATCCCGCCGTTGCGTCGCCTGAGCGCGGAGCTCTCGTGCCTTCCTTTCGCCAGCATGCGCTTCGAAGGATACGCGGCTCTGACTCCGGATGCCGTGCAATTCGGCGGTTTGGTGCGCATGAGCGCCGATCTCGAAGTTGCCGGCATCTCGGGGGAAGCCGGTTTCGATGCGCTGATTTACTTCTCACCGTTCCGCTTTACGACCGATTTCCATGCCCGCCTCAGCCTCGAAGTGCTGGGCGAAGACATCGCGGGCGTGAGTCTCACCGCTCATCTCAGCGGTCCCGGTCACTGGGAAGTTTCCGGTGAAGTCACGGTCGAAATCCTTTGGTGGGATGTCGACGTTCCGATCGAGATCTCATGGGGCGACGCGCCACCAGAACCGCTCGCGACCGTCACGCCAATCGACGTCCTGCGGGCCGAAGTCGGCCGTTCGGAGAACTGGTCGGCTGATACCGCTGGCGACATGTCCAGTTGGCTCACCCTGACGCCATCGCTCCCAACTGAAGGCGCGAGTTCAGTTCTTTCACCGCTCGGCACGCTCTCTTTCGCTCAACAAGCCCTCCCGCTCGATCGCGAGATCACGCGGATCGGCGGACGGAGGCTCCCGGATAAAGCGACGGCTTCCGTCAAAATTGCAGATGTGACCCCGAACCTCGACCGCCGCTTCCCAGCCGGGATGTTTTTCGACCGCTCCCCGGACGAATTGCTCTCCGGAAACGGATTGATCCCCTGCCACGGTGGAGTCTCGGTCCAAGTTCAATCGCGAGAGACCGGTACTGACATCACAAAAATGCTCGATTTTGAGGATTTCATCCTGCAACCGGCGCTCGACCTTAGCTTCCTGATCCTCCGCACACGAAGTCACATGCTGCAGGAAGAACTACTGGTAAACATCACCGCCGGCGCTGCCAGCCGGAAATACATGGCTATCGAACAGGCACTTGTGGTGCCGGCATTCTCGCTTGCCACGATTGGAGTCGAGTGATGGCGGAACTCGGATCAGCCGTCTTCCTATCGTGGGTGCGCGGCGGTATTACCAAGGACAGTCAATCAACTGGGGGTCAAGGACTTCCACGCTTACGAGCAAAAGTCGGGGTCGATCTCCTGACGACGGCGGCCAACGATCACGTTGACGCTGCATTTGATCTGCTCGGTCCCGCTGATACAAGCGGCTTCTCGCCAGCCCAGGTACTGAGAACTGATCCAAAAGCGAGCGAACCCGCGGCGGAGCCAAACTATCTCGCCTCGATCGAGTTCGACGCGCCGGAGATACCGTGGCTCTTGAGCCCAACCGCGTCGACGCCTGAAGCGGTCCAACCGTGGATCGCGCTGGTTGTTGTCGTTGACGAACCGGGGCGGCTCGAATCGCGCGCCGGCACAGTTCATCCCGTACTGCGTTGCGACGCGACGCAACTCCCGCCGTGCCAGGAATCGTGGGCATGGGCGCACGCGCAGATCATTCCGCACAGTGGGCGGTCGAACCAGGACATGCTCACCGACCCGACTGAGGTAACGAAAACGCTTGCCCGCCTAATTTGCCCAACCCGACTGCGGCCCAACACCAAATATCTCGCCTGCGTCGTGCCGACCTACGCCGCCGGCGTGGAAACCGTTTTCGGTGGCGACGCCGCCGCGGCCGGCGACAAGCCCGCTTGGGGCGCTTCCGGGCAAGTAACGCTACCTGTTTTCTATCATTGGCGGTTCCGCACAGGACCGATCGGAGATTTCGAAGAGATCGCCACCGAACTGAAAGCGGTCAAAGCCGAGACGCTGAAGGGCATCGGCCGCTCCAACCTGGCAATTGCCCCAGGCGGTCTGCCGGGGTTGGAGGGAGAACCGCCCGCGATTCCGGCGGTTCGCACGCTCTTGACGACGACCGCTGAAATCGACGCGTTGGCGGCAGAAACAGTTGCCGCCAACGTGCAAAAACAACTCGCGGAGATCGTCACTCCGGACGCGGCTCCTGCCGATCCGCCTGTCGTCCAGCCACCCGCCTATGGTCGCTGGCCAGCGCAACTTGACCACATCGACCAGAACACCGGCGGCTGGATCAGCGGAGTCAACCTCGCGCCATCGCAACGTGTCATCGCCCGCCTGGGCGGTGATGTCGTGCGCACGCAACAAGAAGAACTTGTGGCGGAAGCTCGACGCCAGGCGGGCGCTTATCTCGCCGCGCGAAGAGCGCGAGACCTCCTCCGGCTGGGCGAACTGACGGCGACCCGTCTCACCCAGCGCCGGTTCACCGATGTCCCGTCGGCCCGCGTGATCGCCATGGCGCGACCCGCGCACTTCGCGATTCAGTTTGATGAAACCGTCGATGTCGCCACTCGCCTGTCTGGGGCGACAGTCGATCCAGGAATGTTGATGCCAGCGCTCAACCAGGTCGCGACAAGGTCGAGCCGGCAGATGGGTGTGAACGCGCGCTCAGTCCGCGCGGGTCTTGTGACCGGCGCCTTCGATCACACATTTCGCTCGCCTGATGCTTCGGTTGCTGAGCAGCCAATCGACTTTGGCAAGGTCAATGAGATTTATACCCGTGCCAGCCTGATGGATAAGGTTGTCGACAACGTTCCGATGGCGAAGCTAATCGAAGTCGCCCCGCAAGTTATCGCCGCGCAAACGACGCTGGTCGACAAATTCACTGCGCAGCAATTCGAGATTCAACCTATTGATCCCGATGTGCGCCGTCGTCGAGTTCGCGCCACTCAAGGTCAGAGTCCGTTCCAACGCTCGTTCAATGTGATGAATGACGTCAGTTTCGTGGTACCGGTTGAGGAAGTTCATCCGGACGTCGACGTGCAGCGGGTCGGTCGCGTGCACTTGAATGAAGAGGTCGTCCGGCCAATTGATGACCAAATCCTAGTTCATCCAGTCGACGAAGGAGCGCCAGTCCTCCACGTTCGCGAGGGCCAGCAGTTTCACGTCGACGAAGGGATCGCGGCTGAAGCGGCGGTGCGATTAACCGCTGATGAACAAACGACGATCTCGAATACGATTTTCGAAACCTTGGGGCCTACCTTCGCCACACTGAATCAGGGCCAAGCCGCGCAGCCGATTGCGACCGACGCGTTCGTCCTCGACGCGACCACGGCGCAATTCGGTAAAACATTCCGCGAGAAAGTTGGCGGAGACGACGCGGTTGTTCAGGTCAGTGTGAAAGCATCGGTTCGCGCCCAACTTGGTTTGACCGCGCCAGCGCCGATCCTGCGCGATCAATTGACGGCTGATGTCCAGGCTCGGTTTGATCAAGCTGTGACTCAGGTCACGCTCCAGACATTGCTCCCGTCAATCGCCTATCCGGCAGCAACTAACGTCATCGGTTTGAACGATGTCGCACAAGCCTGCACAGTAGGTCTTGCCGTTGCCGGAACGTACAAGACAGCCGCCGACAGCATCATCCGCCGGAACAAAGCTGCCTTTATTCTGCTTCCGACCGAGATCAACCTCGGCTTCGTCCCAACCTTCACCGCTCCGCTCGCGTCTCGTCTCGAGCGGTCTTTGAACTCGTGGATTCTGGCCGGAGCGAGCAGTATTCCCGCCAATGGAATCACCCTCGTCTCGACCAATCCGAGCTTCATTGAATCGTTCGTGGTCGGGGCAAATCACGAAGTCGCTGGCGAGATGCTCTGGCGCGATGTGCCGTCCGATCCTCGGGGAACGGTCTTCACTCGATTCTGGGCGAATTCGGAGCTACCGCCGGTCCACAAATGGATGGCGAATTTGGGCGGCAATGTCGACAACGGTCGACCGCTCGTCGCTGTTGTGATGCGCAGTCCGCTCTTGCGGCGCTATCCAAACACGATCATCTATGCGGCGAAGCGGCTCGAAACGCCGGGAGACAATAGCTTCACGCCCGACCCCGCTACGATCACTCCCGTTCTTTATCAGGGGTTTATCGAACCGGATGCCACGTTTAGCGTGATCGATCTCGATATCAACAAGGCACGGGATCCCGACGAGAAGTGGTTCATCCTGATCAGCCAGCCAGTGACAGACGCGCGCTTTGGACTCGACGAATGGATCAAGGCGGAAGATCCACCGCCGCCGCAAGATTGGAACGACCTGACCTGGCGCCATATGGGCGACGCAACGCTGCGACCCCGCCCTGGTTCGCCACCGCAGCCAGCCAATCCCGGCGACGCCGTCTGGGGACGCTCGGCCGCCGATCTCGCGCTGATTCTCCACCAGGATCCCTTCCGCATCGTGCTTCCCGCCGCCAGCTATCTGCCAGATCGGAATTAGGAACGAATCATGGATCAATCGATCATTGTCAAAACGACGTTCGATGCCACCAGGTTGATCGATGTCATCTCCTTGCTCGATCCGCTCGATGTCGCGCTCGCCGATCCGACAGTTTTGACGACGGATCTCCCGGTTCTGTTGCTGCCGGTTCGACTCTCGGCGCGCTTCTCGCCCGATTTCATGCAGCTGCGGGTGCGAATCAGCCCGGACGATATCCATATTGACGGTCTTGTTCGCGATCTCACAGACCGCGAGAAGCAACTCGGCGCGCAGTTCTGGGGTGAGCCCGAAGACCAGCGTGCCGTCGCATGGGAACGGCTGGCCAAAGCCGTCGGCAACAGCCCGGCTTCGCTCAATCGTGCAGCCTGGATCGCGCGCGTGACGAAGCCTGGCGCCGAGGCTCCTCCCAGCCAACCGGTCCGGCCCGCAGCCCTTCCCGATTCGTGGCTGGTGATCGCGTTTCTGAATGGGCAACCCATTGCTCATGCTCAAACGAGCTTGATCACTGAATCGAAGCTGGCGATCGCTCCGCAAAAAGAACTGACCGACGACCACAAGTGGCTCACCGATTACGACGCGGCGGTCGCTGCCGGCATGGCCGTCACGCTCGATTTCGCGGCGGCCACTCCACAGTTGGATTTGCTGATCGCGGTGGGAGTGAATGAATCCCGTCCGCCCGAAGACGTTCTCAAGGAAGTTACCGAGCTCTTCCGCTCACACCGCTATTGGGATGGAATTGAATTCTTGCCGCAGGGCACACCGACGAACAACACGCCGGCGACCAGCGCTGGCTGGCGTTCTGAGCCCGATCTCGAAGCGGTGAGAAAGCGCGAATTCGAGACGCCCGCGGACGGTGACGGTTCGAACAGCGCTCTCGTCACATCAGCCCTCGGGCTCGGTGCTGACGACAACCCCATGCTTGGCTTGGCCAGCGGCGCGTTGCAAGAGCAGGCGCACGCCGGGGCGATGATCAAGACTCTATGGCCGGTCACGGGAAGCGAATTCCTGGCAGTCTTGCTCGCCGACAACGTTGGCGACGGCGCGGTTTCGACGCCGATTCAACATTTCGCTCGCGGCCACGCGTCAGACTTCGTGCGAGCGCGCGGTCCACTGCCAACGCTCAGGATCGGCCGTCAGCCATACGGCGTTTTGCCGGTAACTTCGCTCGAAAAGTGGGCGCCTCATAGCGACGATTCGTCATCGCTTACCGGCTTCCGCAATCGCCTCAAAATCTTGTGGCCCTTTTGGGAGCACGCGACCAGCACTCCGAGGCGGATCGGCAGGCTGATTGACGGCGTCGCTCCCGAGGGTCCGGTTCAATTGGTGGCGGAACTCCTCGGGCAGTCCCCGGTGCCGATGCCGACCGGGTATCGCGCTTGGTCTGTTTTGCCTCCAAATTTTTGCTGGTCGATCGACCCCAACCTCTTTTCCGATCCGGTTGAGGGTGATCTTGCGGTCGGGCCCCTCGATTTGGCGTGGCGTCCACTCGCCGCCGATATCGAGTTGGCGACAAAGCAACCGGCCACCGTAGTCGTGCCCGACGTCAACGCCGACAGTAAGTCTCTGCTGCAACAGATCTTGGCGATTGCGCGTGACTTCGACGCCTTGAAGGCGTTCGCCAATCCTGGTTCAGAACTCCTATCGCAGCTTGTGCAACGGGGTTTGCTCCGCTCGTTCGATCGCGAATTCGCCGTATTGGGCAACGCAATCATCGGCGCAGTTGCCGATCATGTATCGCTGGCGAAGGAATTTCAGCAAAGCGTGATCGGTGATTTGGACGCGATCGCCGCGCCGAAACTGAACGCCTTGACGATGGCGGACATGAACGTCACCTTCGCCGGGATTGAGCCCACGACGACGCTTAACGACTTGATCAAAAACAAAGAGCTATTGGTTTCGCTTGGCATCGTGCACGACCCTTCGCCCGAAACGAACGATGCGATCGATGGACTGACCACGCTTTCAACGCTCGAACAAGACGAATTGAGTTTATTGCTGAGCGAAACGCTTGATCTTTACGCGAATCGGTATGATGCCTGGGTGACATCGCTCGCCACCCAGCGGCTGGCGACGCTGCGCCGGCATCAGCCGTCCGGCATCCATTTGGGTGGATTTGGCTGGCTCATCAACATCACGGCTCAACCACGCGTTCCGGTCGCGGAACCACCAGAAGGCGTTGAGGGACCGCTCTTCGATCTCAGCGGCGACGCCGGCGCAATCCACGCACCTTCGTTGCAGCAGGCGGCAACGGCCGCGGTCCTGCGGCACGCCGATCTCGGCGATCGCGCCGAAGGTCTCGGCGAAGGCGACACCGAACGACGATTTGATTTGACCTCCGCCTCAACCCGGCGCGCACTTTGGTTACTCGAGGCTGTGGCCCAAGGGCAGCCGCTTGCCGCGGCACTCGGATACCGAGTCGAGCGGCTGTTGCAAGACATTGGTCAGGCCGACTTAATCGAAGATTTGCGCCGGAAATACCCATTGCTCGTCGGGGAGACCGCAGATACCGCCGAAACGAACATCAGTATTCCGCCGCACGATGTTATCGACGGCATCGCTTTCTGGCGGGCCGTCGAAGAAGGTACGCAAGACGCAGAAATTCCTGCCGCGGTCATCGAGGATCTCAAGTTTGGCGTCGACGCGGTCGCCGATCTCCTCGTTGTCGAAGGTGTCCATCACGTCTTGAGCGGTGACCATGCGCGGGCCCAGGCGACCCTCACCAGTCTCGCTCGGGGCGAAGCGCCACCATCTGATATGCGCTCAGTCGGCGCGATTCGCAACGGACTGGCGATCCCAGTCCAACTCGGCTTTCTCGTGTCGGGTAGCGCGAGCGGTAGCAATGAGTGGGAAGCTGACCGGCCACGCGCAAAAGTTGCCCCCGCTGCCGAGTTGATTGCGCAAGAGTTGTTGCCAGCACCATCGAACTGTACCTTCACTGTGGCACTGGCCGATGGCACGACCACGAGCGTCAAACTCAGCGACCTGAAGCTGTGCGCGCTCGATGTGATTTGCAACGCGCCGGCAATCAATCAGCCAGGCGCATTGCTCGAAGCTCAAGTGCTGCGCGGGGCGGGAGAAAACGCGACCAAGGTTCTGCCGGCGGGAGACGGTGACGCGATTGGCTGGGCCGCACTGATAGCGCTCGCTCGTCGCATCCGCACCATGTTGACCGGGGCGCGACCGCTCACGGTTGACGATCTGACGATTGGCGACAAGGCGCCCGCTCCATCATCTGTCGAGGTCGCCAATTCGGCCAAGGCGATCCGCGATGAACTGCAAAAGCAACTTGAAGTGCTCGCCGAAGCGGTTGCTCCATTGCGCGCCATCATCGACCAACCCGCCAATCAAGCAATAAGCGCCGGTGACCAGGAAACGATCAAAAAGAGCCTTGGGGTGTTCGAGGAGTTCGGGATTGACGGCAGCATTCCCGCTCCAAATGAAGACCTCCGCATCGGCGCAACCCGGGCGTTGCCGCAGGCTGCGGCCGCGGCGTCCCAACTCGACGTCCTCAAGAATCTCGGCGCAACCGATGTCGCACCCGGAGCGCCGGTTCCACCAGGATTGGTGGACGGACCGATCTCCAGGCTGGCGCAACTGGCCCGCGCCACGCTCGGTACTGCCGTCGTCATTGCGCCGCTCGTCGATCTTCCAGACGAACTCCAGGGCGGTAAAAGCGCTACATCAGACGATGAGCTGACGGATTGGATCGGCGAACTCGCCGCTGTCCGACCCGGCGCGCGGGCTCTGCACTCAGCTTGGCTCGGCGCGGAAGCGCTGAATAGCAACGCCCCGGTGCTCACCGCCGCTCAACTTCCGCTGAAGGAAGGCGAATCGTGGCTTGGTGGGTGGTCTGGCGCCAAACAGGACTGGACACCACCGGTGTCGGTGCGACGAGCGTGGGTAATGCATCGGATCGGACCAAACGGAGGGACGGCTCGCGGTCTGGTTGCCGACAGTTGGTTGGAAGAAATCCCCGTCACCGCCGACGAAACGACCGGACTCGCGGTCAATATCAATGCGAGTGACGCCCGGCCGCCGCAGTCGCTGCTGCTCGCCGTTCCGCCCAATCCCGCGGTGACCAATTGGACTCTGGGCGATCTCGTGACGATCCTGCTCGAAACCCTTGAGCTAGTCCGGTTTCGGCCCGCCGAACCGCCGGGCGACCTGCCCAGCCGCCACCTATTGCCGGGCATATACGTTCCGGACGGAATTGCGGGCACAAGTACCTTCTCGGTCTTGTTCGCGAACGCACTGACCCAGTTCGTCACGACTGACCTCATCAACGCCCACGCAAAGGTGTTTACCGATGGCGGATAACGATCCTCACGTCACGACTTGGGCCAAGATCGTGCCACGCCGCGACACCGCCGATCCGGCGGTGGGATTGGCGGCACGCGTCGCCGACCCGCTCTGGCTGATGGCCCGGCAATATCAGTTCGGCGAGTTCAACGGCGACGATGGGGCCGCGCCCGTCCAAGTAAAGGTTCAAGCGACCTGGACCCCAATCACGCGCTGGCTCCCCGGTGACACGCCGAGCGCACCCGCCGCGGGACTGCCGTATGACCGGCTGCACCAGCCCTTGGAATCGCTGGTTGAAGACGATCGAGCCCTCTCCGGCGCGCTCCTCCCGCCCTTGCTCGACACGGTGGAAGCCGGTAGCCGGCTCATCCGTCGCCTCAAACGAGCAAATCTCGATTCGGTCGCAGATCACTTGCTCGAACAGCATCATGTTTTACCTATCAACAACCCGAATACCGATGGCTCCGATCTGTTTGGGCAGCGGACGGTCGATGGCTTTTCCGTGCGGGCGACAATCGAGAACGATCCGACCGATGTCTTGCCATCGGGACTCAGCGCCGACCAGAAATCGAAGGCCGCGGAGATCGTGGCCGAATGGAAGAGTTGGTTCGACCAGCGTTTTGGATACACCCATCGCGAAGGCGCGTGGATTCCCAATCGGCTGGAACACCGTTTCACCCTTGCCGCACCCCATCCCGACGGTGGCGAACTGGTCCTCTCAGCGCCCGAGTATCTCGGGCAAGGCATTCAGTGGTACGACCTCGATCTCGTACCGCAAGACGCTGGAATCACGCTTGGCGCGGAAGCTGACGCCGGCGACATCAAGAAGGTCAGTGTTTCGGCATCCTTTCCGCAACCAATCCGCTGGCCGGGGATGCCGGTCGACCGCTTCTGGGAAATGGAAGACGCGGCAGTCGATTTTGGCGTCGTCAAACTCTCGCCAACTGACATTGCCGGCCTGCTCGCCGTCGATCTTGCCGTAACGGCCGGCACCGACTGGTTCTTACTCGGTGTGCCACTGCCCGTGGGCGGAGTCGCCCGCATTGATTCAATCGTGGTGCGTGATGTCTTTGGCGACAACACGCTGATCCGCATCGATCCCAGCCAGCAAGCTGGTTTGGGCCGCCTCTTCGAACCGGCCGCGAAGGGGAGCGACGGCGCATCGTGGCTTGTCTTCCCGCCATCGCTTTTGCGCCGCGTCGATGGACCGCCGCTCGAAGAAGTGTTCTTGATTCGAGATGAAATGGCGAACCTCGGCTGGGCGGTCGAGCAGATTGCGCCTCTCGACGACGGCGATCCGGTCGACGTCAATTCTCGCATTCCACCACGTCCACCCACCATTCGCTCGTCCGCGACACCGGCCGAGAGTCTGCAATACGTCTTGACCTCGGGTGTACCAGAAAACTGGAAGCCACTCGTGCCCATGCGGGACGCGGCCACGCAAGCTCGTATCTTCGTTCTTGGCCAAATCTGGGGCGCGGAAAAACCAGCTGCGTTCACGCTCCTCTCACGGCAACTCGGGCCGATACTTGACGAGGAAGTTCCACGCGAAGGCAAGCGCCTTCAGCGATTTTGGCAATACGGACGGTGGAGTGACGGTAGTCGCCACCTCTGGTGTGGCCGGGAAGTGCACGCCGGCCGAGGAGAAGGAAATAGCGCGCTCAGGTACGACTTGGCAATCTAATTGAACGTCGCTTCGATATGCGAAAGGCAGATTCGTCATGCTCACCTCTCAACTCTTTCAGGGCGATCAGATACTGGAAGCGGTCGCGGCCGACCAGGCTCGCATTTCCCGAACCGAGAACAATGTTCACGACACGGTCGAACGGGTGCAAAAAGGCCTCCTATTGCGCGATCCAAATTGCCTGCCTCAGTTCGGCGCTGACGGCGACTATGGCAATGAAACCGCAGGCGCGGTCCTCGCACTGAAACAGCAGGAGTTCCCCGATCTTCCGCCCGACCAACTTTTCGACGATGTCGGACCTCGAACGGTGCTGTTTCTCGATCAACTTGCTTTTTCGCGTGAGAATCCGACACCTCCTCCTCCACCGCCAGTAACAACATTCACTCGCCGCGACGCCTGGGCGTTCGATACTGATCCAAACGTCTGGAATCCCACCCTGCTCGCCTATGCAAAAGCAGTCAGAGTCATGCAGACGAAGCCGATCACCGATCCGACGAGCTGGCAATTTCAAGCTGCCATGCACGGCACGTTTACCCAGCCGCCGCAAGCGACTTGGAATCAGTGTGAACACGGCAATTGGTTTTTCCTGCCGTGGCACCGGATGTATCTCTTCTTCTTCGAAAAAATCGTGCGGGCGGCAGCCATCGCCGAAGGCGGTCCAGCCGACTTCGCACTACCCTATTGGAACTACGAGAATGCTTCGCCGTCTGACGGCATTCCGCTTGCATTTCGCCGATTCTTCCTCGATGACGGCATCACTCCGAATCCACTCCGCATCGACGCGCCGTTGCGCCGCAACGGCATCAACGACGGCACGCTGCGCATGGACAGACGCAATACCAGCACCCAGGCCCTGGGAATGACAAAGTTTGTCGATCCTCCTGGTCCTGGCTTCGGCGGCGGCGTCATGCGTCGGAACCACCGCGGACCGGCGGGAGAATTCGCGGGCGTGGAACTTGCACCGCATAACCCGGTTCATGGCGCGATCGGCGGCCAAAATTTTGGTCAATGTGGAGCCGGTCTCATGACCCATCCCGACTGTGCCGCGCTTGACCCAATCTTTTGGCTGCACCATTGCAACATCGACCGCCTATGGAATCGCTGGCTTGCCCTTGGCGGCGGGCGAAGCAATCCCGGCAATACGGATTGGTTGAATGAACGGTTCACCTTTCACGACGAGAACGGAAACACGCAATCGCTTGCCGTATCGGATGTGCTCGACAGCAAGGCACAACTCAACTATGTCTATGACGATCAGCCACCAACAATCTTTCCAATTCAAGGTCCTGTCGTGACTGAAGCACCACCTCCTGAGATGGTCGGCGCGACCGAGCAGTCGCTCGTTGTCGCCGGACAGCCGGTTTCGATCTCTATCTCGATCCCAGCGGTCTCGCAAGACCTCGTCGGGAGCTTAATCGCCGGGACGACGCGTGTGTTACTGACCGTGGAGGACATTCAAGCCGAGAGTAATCCCGGCATTGCCTGGGGTGTCTTCTTGAACCGGCCCTCGGACGCCGATCCTTCGGTGGTCGACCAGACATTGGTGGGCACGCTGTCGCTCTTTGGCGTCGAAGCGTTAAACGATCCCAACGACCCGGCGCACGGTTCACCTGGCTTACGCCACACTTTCAACATCACACAGATTGTGCAAACGCTCGGTAGTCTCGGTTTGTGGGATCCGACCACGCTGACCATCACGATCGAACCGTTCGACCCGATGACTTCCGATGATCCTTCACTCTTGGTCGATCTCACGCAACTGCCGCCAATTACGATCGGGCGCGTGAGTCTCTTCGTTGGCTAGCGTTTTCACGCCGGCGACAAGCATTCTCGACCGGCAGGCCCTGTTTCGCCGCTATCACCCCGAGTGGTGGATCGGCGTGCTGGCTGGAGTGGCGTGGGTTTTCCTGATCTGGACCCATGCTGCCGAACTGACCATGCTGAGAGGTTCGGCGATGCCCGGTCAGGCATCGCCGGCCCTCGGTCGCGAACTCGCCGATTGGACACTCATGGCTGTGGCCATGATGTTGCCGTTGGCGTTGCCCGCGCTCCAATTCACCGCGCTGAACAGTTTGAGGTTTCGGCGCCAGCGTGCGATGGCACTCTTCCTCACGGCCTACATGTCAATTTGGCTCGGATTTGGCATCGTCGCGATCCTGTTCAACTGGCTGATGGTTGACATCGCCGGCATCTCCCAACGCCTCCTGCTCGTAGAGGCGTTGGCGATCGCTGGGTTCTGGCAAGTCAGTCGACCGAAAATGAGGGCGCTCAACGCTTGCGCCAAAGCCGTCTCGCTTCGCCCGCTTGGGTTGCGGGCCGACCTCTCTTGCGTGCACTACGGCGCGCAAACCGGGTGGCGCTGTCTTCGTTCCTGCTGGGCGCTGATGATGGTGTTGGTCTTCGTCGGGCACGGCGGTTTGCTCTGGATGGTCGCCGTTTCTGCCTTCATCATCGCCGAAGAACTGACGTCCGTCGGTCTGCGCTTGCAGCGCCCATCCGGATTCATCCTGATGGCATCAGCCGTGATCGTCGGCCTGGTCGGCCTCCTGGTCTAAGTTGCACACAAGCGCTCTGCGAATTGGTGTACCCTGACGCACCCGAACGCGCCGGTGAACTTTCGACAGCTTGGTCGAAGCATCGGAAGCGGCGTAACGCGCGGCGACACCGCCAACCCTGGGAGCGATGGATGCAGCCAATCAAAACGTTGTATGTGGTGAATCACAGTCATACCGACGTCGGTTTCACCGACTACCAGGACTTGTGCTACCGCCAGCATTGCGAATTCATCGATCAAGCGCTCGACTTGATCGAGGCAACTCAGGACTTTCCAATTGAGGCGCAATATCACTGGGTCTGCGAAGTCACCGGAATGACCGAGCGTTACTTTTCGACCGCGTCATCGGCGAAGGTTGAGCGGTTCAAGAAATGGCACGATCTCGGTTTCATCGACGTCGCCGGCATGCAGTACAACCACACGCCGATGCAGATCCCCGAGCAGATGATCCGCAGTCTTTATCCGGTACGGCGGCTCCGCGACCAGTTCGGCCTCAAGATTTCGACGGCGATGCAGTGCGATGTCAACGGCGTCAGCTGGCTCTACGCCGATCTCCTTCCGCAAATCGACATCGAATTGATGACGATGGCGGTCAATCCGCTCCGTGGATACACCCCGAAACCGATCCCGAATGGATTTTGGTGGGAAGGACCGAGCGGCGGCAAAGTGCTTGCCTGGAACGGCTTCCACTATCTCTGGGGACGAAGCATCGCCAAGCTCGGAGATTGGCGCTTCGTCGACGATTCGCTCCCACCGATCGTGGCTCGTTTGGAAGCCGACCCCGACTACCCATTCGACTTCATGTATGCCCAATCGACCCACCCGATTCGGGTCGACAACGGACCGCCCGATCCGCGCATGCCGGCATTCGTCCGGAAGTGGAACGAGGAGGGACGGACCCCGCGCATCGAATTCACAACTCCGGCGGCGTTCAACCGCCTGCTGCGCGACAAGTACGCGCAGCCCTTGCCGACATTGCGCGGCGATTGGCTCGACTGGTGGTCCGACGGCGTGGCATCGAGCGCCTACGAAACGGGGGTCAGCCGGGCGACACACGATCAACTCTTGAGTGCCGAGGCAATTGGGGCGTGGTTGAAGAGCGAGGGCACGGACGTTTGGTCAATTGAACGCGCCACCCACGTCTACGAGCAATCCACGCTCTTCGACGAACACACCTGGGGCGCGTTTGCCAGCATCGCGGCGCCGAAATCCCTCTGGTCTCGCGGTCAGTGGAACCGCAAAGCGAACTATGGTTACACAGCCTCAGCGGAAGCGATGGACATGCTGGCTGAGGCATCCCGGCGCTTGGCAAAAACCGTAGCCGATCCCGGTATCGAGGGAATGTTCAATCTTGGTGACCTCGATCCACGAGCGGCTTATCCAGAGACTGGGGCAGACTCGCTCTTCGTCGTCAACACGCTTCCCTGGCCGCGCAAAGTCGTCGTCGTGGAATCGGAGCAGCGGGGCTGGGCGGCGCCGGCGGGGGTGCCGGAATGGCTCTTTCCACGTGATGTGCCTTGGGGTGGCTTTCGCCCCGAGACGCCGTACCGGCGCGTCGCCGGCGAGGTTCCAGGTTTTGGATACGCGTTCTTGCCGCTCACGTCTCAGCCAAGCGCGGCCGACCTTGCCACGGGACCGAACACCATCGAGAACGCGCACTACCGGGTGCGCATCGATCCCAAGACCGGCGCGATCGCCGAGTGGTATGACAAAGCGCTCGATCATGATTTCGCAGGCAAGTACCAAGACTGGGGAATCGGCCAATACGTCTACGAGCGGGTCGAGTCCGACGAGGACCGGCAAGCGCTTTTCTGGGGCGATTTCTCGGCGGAAGATTTCGGCTACGGGCGCACCGATACGCCCTGGCAACGCTGGACCGTAAAAAGCGTCCAAATCGAGGATCCAGTCATCGCACATGGATTGGCATCGATTGCGGTCGAGGTGAAAGGTCCTGGGATCAGCGGCGGGCGATGCGTCTACTCTCTGGAAAGCGATCAACAGGTGCTCGCGGTCGATTGGATGCTCGACAAAGACCATCAGACCGGGATCGAAGCGGTCTTCATTGCGTTCCCGTTCAATCTTGGCGCGCCTTCGTTCCGCGCCGACGTCAACGGCATCCCGTTTTCACCAAACGAAGACCAGCTGAATGGGACTGTCCGCGACTGGTACCCGCTCGGGCGCTGGGTCGATGTGTCAGACCGCGAAAGGGGCGTCACGCTTGCGCCGCTGGAAGCGCCGCTCGTCCATCTCGGTGGCATCACGACCGGTAGGTGGGCGCGAGAACTCGAACCGGAGGGTCCAACGATCATGTCATGGACGCTGCACAACCATTGGATGGTGAATTTCAAAGCAAGCCAAGGTGGCGAAATTCCGCTCCGGTATCGCTTGACCACGCACACTGGAGCGGTCGATGACATCTCGGCGAATCGATTCGGACTCGAACAATCGACGCCTGCTGTCGCCATGCGCGACTACATCAGAACCGGCCCCGAAACAGGTCGATTCTTGGTCGTTCCCGAAGACGCGCCGGTGGCCGTCACTGCTAAACCTGCCGACGACGGCGATGGCATCATTGTTCGTGTGCAAAACCTGAGCGAGCAGATGCAATCCGTGCCATTACGCTTCGACTCGGCTCCGCCCAAGAGCGCGAATCTGACGTCGCCGTTGGAAATCAATGCTGACGACCTCGCCGTCGAAAACGTAAGCGTCACCGTTCCAGTCGACGGATTGGCGATTCAATCTCTGCGAGTACGTTTCTAAGAAGACCAATGTCTCGTCACAATCGAGTGGGGCCACCAAAGGTGACCCCACTTCGATTTGCCGTTGACGGATTTGGAGTCGCTAAGCCGTTGCTTGCAGTCCGCGAACAAAGACGCGCTGCACCGCGAAGAACAGAATGAAGGTTGGAATCGAGACGAGGAAAGCGCCCGCGAGCGCAACAGGCGGTCCGACGACCGAATACTGGCCCTGTAGGCCGGCCAGCGCGGCCATGATCGGGCGGATGTCTTCGCTTCGAGAAAGGGTCAATCCGAAAAGCAGATCGTTCCAGATCCAAGTGAATTGCAAAATGAAGACGGTCGCGAACGCGTTGAGCGAGAGCGGAGCGAAGATATTGGCGTAGACGCGAAGTGACCCTGCTCCGTCGAATCGAGCGGCCTCACCAAGCTCGGTTGGCACCGACGTGAAGTGATTGCGAATGACAAAGGTGGCAAACGGGATCGCGAGGGCGGTGTACAAGAGCAGAAGTCCGACGTGGGTGTTGTAGAGCTTCCAGTTCACATACATCGTGTAGAGCGGTGATAGATACATCTGAAACGGAAAGATCGTGCCGGCGTAAATCAACATGAACCAGAAGAACCCATATCGCACGCGGAGCGAGACGATCGCATAGGCTGCCAGCGAGGCAAAGAAGACCGAGAGCAGACCCCCCAGGATCGCGTACGTGGCAGTGCTGAATACGGCTTGGCCCAGATGAGCGAGTTTCCAGGCGGACGAGATGTTGTCGGTCAGCGAAAAGCTTGACGGCAGTTGCCATTTTTCCTTGACGCCGTATTCCTTCGTGGGAGTCGAGGCATTAATGAGGAAGAGGTAGAGAGGAAGAATCCAGGCCGCCCCCAGAACTAATAGGAAGAGATGGCGGATCGCGGTCCCGACCTTCACGAGATGCTCCTCAGGGTGCGAGTCAAATAGAGCAGCGAAACCACCAACACGATCACGCTGAGGACAACTGAGATGGCCGCGCCATAGCCATGCTCGAACAGCACAAATGTCTGTCGATACATGGTCACGGCGAGCGTTTCCGACGAACGGTATGGGCCGCCCTGCGTCATGATCCAGATGATGTCGAACGTTTTCAGCGAATTCACGAGGGAGATGCCGACCGTTACGATCGTCATCGGCCGCAGCAGCGGAAACGTCATGTCGCGGAAGAGCCGCCAGCCTTCGGCGCCATCAAGGCGCGCGGCTTCGATCGGGTCCTTCGGGATGACTTGGAGACCAATCAGAAACAGGAGCACGCTGACGCCGACTGCCTGCCAGGTCGAAGCGACGATCATCGCGTAGGTGTTGAGCGGCGGGCGCAGCAGCCAGGAACGGGTTAGCGATTCGAGCCCGATCGAGTTCAATACGCTGTTGAGCGCACCATCCCGCAAGAGCATGAATTGCCAGACGGTGGCAATCGCGGTGCCGGAAAGGGCATAGGGCATGAGGAACGGGAGCCGGTAAATGGCGCCTCCCTTGAGGTCATAGCTCGCGACCGCGATCAGTAAGCCGATACCAACGGGCAACGCCAGCGTTCCGATCACCCAGTAAAGGGTGTTCTTCATCGATTGCGAAAGAATCGGGTCGTTCAGCAATTGACGGTAATTGGCTAAACCAATCCATTGCGGTGAGCCTAAGCCTTTGTAATTCGTAAAGCTCAAATACGAACTGCGAAGGAATGGCCAGATTAAAAGTACGCAAACGAACACCACCGCGGGGAGAAGGAACAGGAAGGGGGCGATACGGCGACTGAAGCGGCTCCAGCTGCTGGCCTTGGCAGCCGTCACGCCCCGCAAGGATGCAGATGTCTCGGTCAACTGTGCCATGAACAACGGGCTCCGGTGTCGGTCAATCAGTTCACGCGGGGTGCTCGTCTTGGTTCAAATTCTCCGTCACCACGGCAAGGGCGCAAGCCCCTGCCGTGGTGCCGAAATCGTTCGCAACTAACTCGACGGGGTGGCTCCAGGAGAGGCTTGCGCTGGGCCGCCGCGTTTCGCCCATTCCGAGTCGGCGAGCTTCTGGATGTTGTCGAGCACCTCCGCTTGGTCACCCGGATTGAGCATGAACTGAGCCAGGTAATCGACGGCGCCCTCGACGATCGGCACCGGCGACGCTTCCCAGTAGCGCTGATAGAGAGTGTAATTCTTGCTCGAGATCTCATTGAGCAAGTTGCTAACCACCGGGTTATCGCTTGTCGCGTTCGGATTGGCCGGCGCGTCGCCCAGGTCTTTCGCCCACGCGGTCTGCGCATCCGCGGTGAGCCACCAACTTGCCATCTTCTGGGCGGCCTCGAGCTTCGAACCCTTGTTGGCGACCGCAAGGACGCCGGTTTCGACGATGATGACGTTATTCGTGACCGCCGGGTTGACGTTCGGCAAGATGAAGGCGTCGTAGTCCTCGCCCGGCTTCATGCCTGTCGTCAAGAGGGTGCCCTGGTACCAGGATCCGATCGGAATCATCGCCACTTTGCCTGATTGGAATTGGCCGGGGAAATCCTTGGTGAGGTCTAAATCGAAGGACGTGAAGTACTCCTTCTCGATCAGTGACTTCCAGGTCTCCATTGCCTGCACACACGTTGGATCGGTGTACTTCGCCCGGCCGCTCGTCAACTCGACGTAGAAGTTGGGATCGGTGCGCAGGACCATCTCTTCGAACACGATAAAGCTTGGCCAGCGCCCATTTTGGGTGGACGCAAGCGGCGTCACGCCCGCCGCCTTGAGCGTGTCGCACGCGGCAAGGAACTCGTCCCACGTGGTTGGAGGGTTGAGGCCGTTATCGGCAAAGACCTTCTTGTTGTAGAAGACGACCCAATACGAAAGGTGCAGCGGCACCGCCCACTGCTTTCCACCGAAGCTGACGGCAGGACTCAGCGATTCCGGCAAGTTGCCAGCGGCGATGTCCGCCGACCAGATGTCGGAGAGATCCTGAAGGACTCCCTGGCTGTAAAGATCTTCGATCCGGTAGCCTGACCACCAGGTGAACATGTCAGGGGTATCGCCGGTTGGAAGCGCTGCCAGGACCGCCGCCTGATAAGAGGTAGTGTCCGCGTAGGGAGTTGCGTCCCAATTGACCCCAATCGCAGCCTCCGCGAGCTTGCCCTGCTCGACGAAGAAGTCCTGCCAACCCGCCTTGTCGTGGGAGAACTTGAGCGTCGTCACGTCCTGAGCGAGTGCTTGCGGTCCACCCGCAAAGCGGAGACCGGTTGCGCTCGCGAGCCCGAGCGCTGCTCCGCCCTGAAGCAAGCGGCGGCGATTGATCGAGCGAGAAGAAACGTCGTTCAGAAGTCGATGAGACATGAGAATCCTCCTCCGGAACAGTATTCGACTCTCCATTGAGCTGCCGGATCGTCTAGCAATCGAGCCAGGCTCGTAGCGAGCTAACTGGACGGTTTTGTTCACCTCCTCGGCACTCGGCTGACTCGCCAGTTGGACAAAGTGATCTAATGAATTAGTGAATTTGCTCTATCATAGGGACGGCCAACGTGACTTGTCAACGCCGTCACAACATTTCGAAACGGACGAAGCTTGGCGATGTTTGAATCTTGACACAACATAGTCATCGCCTTAGATTCAATAAATGATTAGATCACTCGGATATTCCACCGCGACCTGAAGGTGCTATGAACACATCGCCGGATTTTCAATCGCAAACGTCCGTGTCATCGCGGCCAAATCTGTCGGCGTTTCTCTCTCACCAAATTCTCAATATGATTCGCGATCGCGAACTTAAGCCCGGGGATCGCTTGCCCTCGGCCAAGGATCTGGCCGCGCTCTTTTCAGTTGCAACGCCGACCATGCGCGAGGCGCTCCGCCGATTGCAGGCAACCGGAGTGATCGACATTCGCCACGGCTCGGGCATCTATGTGCGACGCGATAGCGATCGTCTCATGCTATCGAATCCAGCCTACGGCACGTTAGAGACGCAGACGATCATGCAGGTGCTTGACGCCCGATTGTTGATCGAACCGCACCTCGCCGAACTTGCTGCGTATCAAGCCACTCCCGAGGATGTCGCGGGACTACAGACTCTCCTCACAACAGTCGAGCAAACCCTCGATCGACCAGACGACCGCTATCTCGGCGCCAATCACTCGCTTCATGTCGCGATTGCGCAGGCCTCGGGAAACCTCGTGTTGACCCATGTCGTGGAATCGCTCCTGGAAATGCACTCTACAGAGCTGCATGTGGTTGATCCCAATAGTTCGCTGGCAGAGATTCGCGCTCGCGACCATCGGTATCATCAACTCGTGGTCGGGGCGATCGCCAGTCAAAACGCGCAAGCGGCACGTGAGGCGATGACCACGCACCTCGAGCGGGCCCGTGCCTCGATTGACACCGCGTCGCAACGTGATGTAACGACGAGTAAGTAGCGCCTGAAACTCGAGAAATTGACCGTCCGGGATCGCTGGATCAAGGAGTTCGATTTTGGAGCCAGTTCTGCCCTTCGCGCGAGGTTCGGTCTTCTTCGACGCAACGGTCGGACCGGTGCGCCTGAAGCACCCCGAAGGACTCGCGATCGCCACCGATGGCGCGATCTGGTGCGGGGGTGACGGCGGCGAGATCTATCGAATCGAACCGGACGGTTCGAGCATCGAAGTCGTTGCCTCGACAGGTGGCTTCACACTAGGGATGGCGTTCGACAGTGACGGACGACTCTACACCTGCGACCTGGCCCACCAATCAGTCTGGCGGCTAGACCCAACCACGCGCCAAGTCGAAATGTTTTCCAACGGCGGGACTGGCCAATCGATGCGGGTCCCGAATTACCCGGTTGTCGATACTGCGCGGAATTGCCTTTACATCTCCGACAGTCATGCCTTTGGCACTCCAGGTCCGGGGTCTGGCGCCTCGATCTCAAGAGCGGCGATGGACATCTCTGGTATGACCAGCCACTGAACTTCGCAAACGGGATGGCGCTTTCACCCGATCGTCAGTCGCTCTACGTGGTCGAAACATTTGCCCGCCGCGTTTCTCGCATTCCGATTAACAACGACGGGAGTGCGGGCGAAGCGACTGTGTTCGTCGAAGGAATCGAGCGGCTGCCGGACGGTATAGCGTTCGACGCCGACAGGAACCTCTACATCGCGTGCTACGAACCGTCTCGACTTTTTCGCGCTTCGCCAGATGGGCAGCTCGAACTGCTCTACGACGATCCCGACGCGCACATGCTTTGCCATCCCACGAACTGCGCGTTCCGCGGCGCTGACCTCTTCACCTCAAATCTTGGGCGCTGGCATATCACACAAGTCAATATCGGAATTTCTGGAGCGCCGTTGCTTTAGCCGGCTTTTGGAACCGTGTCGACCGTACTCAGTTAGTAAAGGAGACTCGCTGCCGTGCCGCGTCGTCTGGATCCGCATCCACACTGGAATCGACTCGATCTCAACGAGGAACTGTATGCCCACGCGACGACGACCGAGCTCTCGGCCGGATCGGTTCGTGTACGAGCTGGTGATGTTCCCCTCTTTCGCCAGGAAGAGAGCGGGCTGCACCAGGCGATTCGACTCCGGGTTGAAGGTCCGCCTGACGGTCCAGCCGTCAATATCTCAATCGCGGCAGGCGACACTGAACTTGACCGGATAGCGGTCAACCTCAACGCCGGCGCGACCTCTGTTCACCTCTTCGTGCCGGAAGTCTCGACTGAGACTCTGTTTCAGTTGAAGCTCCAAGTGGGCAAGGAGTCGGCGACAGCCGACATCCAGGTTGCACCGCAGCGCAAGTGGTCCATCCACCTTATCCACCATTCGCACTTCGACTACGGCTATACCGATCCGCAAGCGGTCGTGATGGAGAACCAGCTTCGCTATCTCGATGCCGCGCTCGATCTCATCACTTTGACCGACGATTGGGCCGATGACGCCAAATTCCGATGGAACGTGGAGGTCACGTATCCACTTAAACAGTGGATCGCCGCGAGACCCAAGGCGAACCGGGACGAGTTCGTCCGCCGGGTGAAGGAAGGCCGGATCGAAGTCAACGCGCTCCCCTTCAGCATGCACACTGAGGTCTATTCGATCGATGAGCTTGCCTGGGGGCTGAAGTTCGCCGACGAGCTACGCGAGCACCATGGGATTGACATCGTTTCGGCAATTCAATCGGATGTGCCGGGCGCGACGATCGGTTTGCTTAACCTGCTTACCTCAGCCGACATCCGCTACTTCTCGGTCGCCCACAACTACGCCGGTCGGTCTGTACCGTTCCGACTCGGTGGGCAGGAGTTGACGCGGCCGTTCTGGTGGCAAGGAGCGGACGGCAAGCGACTGCTGGTCTGGCAATCGGATACCCCACACGGCGTCGCTTACATGGACGGAGTGCTGGTCGGCCTCCCGGAAAGCGAGATGCATCGCCGCGGTCTCCTGCCCGACTATCTCGCCGCTTTCTCCAGGCCGTCCTTATCCCTATGGCAGAAACGCCTTCGGTTGGCACGATTTGCCAGCGGAACTTCCAATCACAAAAAAGCCGTATCCTCATGATCTCCTCTACTTCCGCATCCAGAACGGCATGGCCGACAACGCTCCGCCATCGCTCGCCGTTTCCGAGACAGTGCGCGACTGGAACGAGAAATGGGCATATCCACAGATTCGCGTCTCAACGAATCGAGATTTTTTCACTGTCGCGGAGGAGAAGCTTGGCGATCAACTCGATACATTTGAGGGTGATTGGACCGACTGGTGGGTCGACGGCGTAGGTTCGGGCGCGTTGCCACTTGGTCTCAACCGGCAAGTGCAAGGCACGATTCGTACAGCTCAGACGCTGCATACGCTCGGCGGCGCTGTCGCGGGCGAATGCATCGCGGATAGCGCCGCTGCAATCGAACAACTCTACGAAGATGCTGCCCTCTTCGACGAGCACACATGGGGTTCGGGTAATCCGTGGGAGAACAAGCTCGAAGGGTTCTCATCCGGCCGGCTGCAGTGGGGGCGCAAGTCAGCATTCGCCTACGAAGCGTTTGAACGAGCAAATGTCTTGCTCAATTCCGGACTGCATCTCTTGGGTTCGACAGTTTCGGCATCACCCGACGCGCTCGCATCGCTCGTGGTATTCAACCCAAGCAGTTGGTCGCGAACGGATCTCGCTCGGGTTTTCATTCCCGCAGAGCGAGTCGATCCCGCCACATCCATCTCCATTGTCGATGCATCGTCGGGACAGGTCGTACCACATTCACTTGAGCCCCAAGGACATCCCGGTTTTCGGGCCAAGGGTCAATGGGTAACCTTCGCCGCTCACGATCTTCCTCCGGTTGGATTCGCGCGATTCGATGTCGTTTCAGGCGGAAGCTCCTCGCCGGCCGAGTCATCCTCCAGCGCGGCCGATCCGTACGCGCTCGAATCCCAGTTCTATCGGATCAGGCTCGACCCGCAGGCAGGATTCATCTCCTCGATTGTCGATCTCGAAACCGGACGTGAATTAGTCGACAGCGATGCTCCTTTTGGGTTCAACGAGTACATCTACGACCGGTATACGAGCGGAACCGGCTTCAACCACCTATCTGGCCGGATCGAGGATGTCGACCTGTCGTTGTTCGGCTCCCGATCGACGGCGAACAATGCTCTCCCTTGTCTCTCGGACAACCGATCCGGTCGCGGAGCGGATCACGATTCGGCTTGTGGCGGAAGGGACCGAGTGGTTGGAAACAACCATCACCGTGCCGCACGAGGTCAAGCGCATCGACATCGCGAACCGGCTGCTGAAGATCGCGACATCGGAAAAGGAAAGCGTCTATTTCGCGTTCCCGTTCGCGGTCTCGGACGACGATCCGGAATATGAAATTACCGGCGGCGTAACGTCGCTCGACACTCCGCACGTCCCAGGTTCTGCCCAGCACATGTTTGCGATTCGGCACTGGCTGGGATTGCAAGACGCGAATGGCGCGGCCGCATGGGCAACGCTGGAAGCGCCGCTGATCGAACTCGGATCGATCGCGCTTCCTTACGCGCCGTTTCCGCAAACCGTCCCAGTCGACCGCGCCAAGCGCTCGACTATCTACTCGTGGGCGTTGAACAACCTCTGGGATACGAACTTCCCGCCCGCTCAAGGCGGCGAGATGTATTTCCGATACGCATTGAGCAGCGATGTTTCCCGTTCCAGGCGCGAACTAGGGATCCAGACCGGCGCGTCCCTCTCGACGCCGCTCGTCGGCATCTGCTTGCGCCGCGGAGAAGCTGAGGTAGGTGATGCTTCAGGCAGCTTCATCTCGGTGTCGCATCCGCTGGTGGAAGTAGTCACTGTCGCGCAATCGCGGACTGGCTCCGGGTTAGTCGCGTTTCTTCAGTCGCTGGCATCCGAAACCGTCGAATCACAGATTTCGTTCCCGAATTTGCAACCAATTTCAGTCAAGATTGCTAACCATCTGGAACGCCATCCTGCGGAGTTGACAATGGTCGATGGGAAGGCCACCGTCAATCTGGCGCCGGGTGCATATGTCGGCGTGATCGTGGAGACTACGAAGCGTTAGATACGTGCAATTCTCTCAATCCGTCAGCACGTTGCCGAAGGGGGCCTGAGCTGAAAATAGTCGACATTCGTGCGACCACGGTTACCGTTCCGCTCGAAGCGGCGTTACAACATGCGACTGGCGCCCATTGGGGTCGCTTTGTTCGCACGATCGTCGAGGTCGAAACCGATGACGGTTATGTTGGGCTCGGCGAGATGGGCGGTGGAGGCGAAGGCGCGGAGGTCGCGTTCAAAGGACTCAAGCCCTATCTCGTCGGTCACAACCCGTTCGAGCTCGAAGCGCTCCGATTCAAGATCAGCAATCCGACCGCGTCTCTCTACAACAACCGGACCCAACTCCATGCCGCACTCGAATTTGCCTGCCTCGATCTCATGGGGCAAAAACTCGGAATTCCAGTTTATGACCTCCTCGGCGGCAAACTTCGCGACGAAGTCCCGTTCGCCAGCTACCTTTTCTTCCGCTACACAAACCCTGAAACCGGCCAAGGAGAAGTGCGAACCCCGGATCAACTCGTGCAACATGCGAGGGAACTCGAAGAGAAGCACGGTTTCGCCTCCCATAAGCTCAAAGGCGGTGTTTACCATCCAGATTTCGAATTGGAGTGCTTTCGCGCTTTGGCCGAGGCGTTTCCCAGCGATCGTGTCCGGTTCGACCCCAACGCCGCCCTGACTGTCGAAGACGGTATACGGTTTGGACAGGCGATTGAGGATCTCAACAACGACTACTTCGAAGATCCGACGTGGGGATTGAATGGCATGCGGCGGGTGCGGAGCATGGTTCGCGTCCCGCTCGCGACGAATACGGTCATCGTCAATTTCGAGCAGTTGGCGGCGAACATACTCGATCTCGCGATTGATGTGATTCTGTTGGATACCACCTTCTGGGGCGGAATCCGGCCCTGCATCAAAGCGGCGGGGGTTTGCGAAACGTTTAATCTCGGCATTGCCGTTCATTCATCGGGAGAGCTCGGTATTCAACTCGCCACCATGTTGCACCTTGGTGCTGTCGTCCCGAATCTCGGATTTGCCGCCGATGCTCATTACCACCATCTCGTCGACGATGTGATTGAAGGCGGGCTGCTACCTTATCAGCAAGGTAAGATCGCCGTGCCGAAAGGTCCTGGACTCGGCGTCAAGCTCGACCGCGAAAAACTGCGCCAATACGCTGAGCTTTATCGGGAGCTCGGCGGCTACGCCTACGATCGAGACCCTGGCCGGCCAGACTGGTACGCCCTCGTTCCGAATGAACGGTGGGCGGACCCGACGGTGAGTCTCTCGCCGAAACTCCGATGAACTCAAGCTCTTCCGGACACTGGGACGAGCAAGCGTGGAGTCACTATTCGGGCAAGACCACAGCGATCGCGGAGAGCAATCCTCCGTCAACTTTGTACTCCCCACCCGTAATAAACGACGCCGCGTCGCTGGCGAGGAACGCGATGAGCTCAGCGACATCCTCGGGGGTACCTACTCGCCCAATTGGATGCATTTTGCCCCAGTCTTCGATCATGTCGTCGCTCGTGCGATCGCCTTTCCAAACATCGGCGGCATATCGCAGCATTGGTGTGTCGATCGATCCAGGACAAACCGCGACAACCCGGATGTTCTGGGCAGCATGATCGAGCGACATTGCCCTCGTTAACGCGTTGATTGCACCTTTGCTCGCCGTGTAGGCCGCGACACTCTTCTGCGAAGCGAACGCTTGCACTGACGAGACGTTGATGATCGCGCCGCCTCCGCGCTTCTCCATCTCTGGGATCGCAAAATGTGCGGTGAGGTACATTCCTTTGACATTCGTATCGAAGACTTCGTCCCACGTTGCTTCGTCTGTATCGACCACGGTGCCGTAACGCTGGATGCCAGCACTGTTGACCAGAATGTCGATCCCACCGAATTGTTCGACCGTGTAGTTGACCGCCTTCTCAGCATCGGCCGATTTGCTGATATCCGCGGCAACGCCTTCGACTATGAGTCCATCAGCTTGCATCTCGGCCACAGCTTGTCGGACATGTTCCTCACGCCGGCCAACAATCACGACAGAGGCGCCACCTTCGGCTAGCTTTCGAGCCGAGGCTTTGCCCATGCCGAGCGATCCGCCGGCAACAAGTGCGACTTTGGACACAAATCGTTGATCAGTCACCGGTCATTTCTCCAAACGTAAGAAGCGATTGTCGCCGTCCAAAATCATCGATCGAGTTCAAAGATCGATGCGCGCAACCAAAACTCCCGCTTCACGCGCGGACCGAACGTCATCGCGGTACCGTTCTCGACTGCCGTAGGCAGACCATTTGTCGGATAGCTGGAAAACGGTTCGAGTCCGATAGTGTAGTGCCGGCCATACCACGGGTAGCCTTCGGACCCCGCGAACTCCATCCAATACCAGAGGTAGGGCATGACTTTTGCATCCCATTCAACCCGGATTCCAAATCCCTTGCCCGGATGGACAAGTTCATACCAGCCTTCTGGAAATTCGGTGAGATAGACGATTTCGCTGACCGATCCCCGAGGTAGCAACCTGCTGAGATCGACATCCTCACCATTCGGTCCTTCAACATGGGGCCACGTGTGACGCTTATCAGGCTTGATCCGGGGACCATTTGGGTGGATCGGATCGGGATGTGGAATCACGACAACGCCGTCGGGCAGGCGGATCTCGCATGTCTCGTCGAGAAATGGCTGTCCGTAAGCGAGATGATGGCCCCACATCGCGGGAACCGGCACATCAGACTCGTTTTCGACGAATTCGTTGAGATGAAGCGTCGGTTGTCCAGTTTCTAATCGAAGAGTTTTCTGAAGGTGAAAAGGGGTCTTAGCTCCCCGGACCGAAAACGTAGCCGACGCCGCGGTTTCAGACTCCTCTTCAATGCGAACATCCCACGGGAGATTGCAAACCTCGCCGTGCTGGCCGAACGAAGCGCCGAGCGAGATGGCCGGCGCTCCTCCGTTAGGTAGAACCTCCTGCCAGCCGCCGGGATAGGAATCGATAAAGGTCGCCACGAGATCAGGCGATGTCGAGAGGAAGCTCGTTGGATTCCTGACGCCACCGGGTGTCAGGCTTACGAAGTCGAGATCGCGCGGTTTGTAGTTGAACTCGACAACATCAGTGCCCTTCCCAGCCAAAACACCGACCCGAAGCAGTTCATTTTCCAGATTGATTAAGCGCATGCCGAGATAGTCGACATCGCGAATCCGCGGACCCCAGTTTCGCTGAGGCCGGTGGCGATCTCCTGTCACGCTGACACTCCACGAAAAACACTTTGACAATAGGGACTATTGTCGCTGGATTCCGGGAAGTAGAGTAGTCCGACTCGATCCGGCATCGCGTATTCAGTCGGTTTAAGAATGTTTACTACTTCTTCGGACCATGTTGATAGGCACCCCCGCCCCGGGATTGAAATCCCGGGCTCACAATTAGAAGTCCTCTGGGACTGAGCCCGGGGCCGTCGACTGCGTCAGTCGGTTGATGGCGTTCACCTCATTCCTGGATACACCGGTGGGCCGGCTCCAGTCGGCTTGAGCCGACTTCCGTGTCCGTAGCCCGGGAATTGATTCCCGGGTGGGCCCACGGATGCGCCCGGTATTGAAGCGAACGCCATCAACCGACTTCCGGTCACTGAGCCCGGGAATTCATTCCCGGGAAAGAACACGGGCCGCTCCGCTGTGGACTTGTTTTGTTGGGGCACACAGCCTGCGCGCCCAGTGGTATA
The DNA here is from genome assembly GCA_963737985.1 of uncultured Chloroflexia bacterium. Classification (GTDB taxonomy): domain Bacteria; phylum Chloroflexota; class Chloroflexia; order Thermomicrobiales; family UBA6265; genus CAVTUU01. The sequence continues at coordinate 1,078,519 of CAVTUU010000009.1, forward strand.
CGCGGCAGTCTCTGGTGGCAACAGGGCAATTTCCTACCCGGGCGCATAACTGTGCCCCGCCACGGAATGACGAGGCGCTCTTCACCTTCTGTTGGATTTATTAGCGTTTCCAATTTGAACCCAGGAGTGCGTTCACTTGTGGGGACTTCACATCAGGTTAGCCTTAGCCGGTTGCCGTCAGCGCCGCGACCTTCTGCTGGACTTCTTGAGGATCAATGACCACGTATGAGAGATCGACGCCGAAGATGGGATCGGCGAAGGTCGCGGTGGTCCCTTCCAAATGCGACATCTCAATTGAATCAGCGGTGCAACTGCCTCGGTATTCCTGGGCGATTCCGATCAGCTCCTTGAGTTTGAGATCAGTCTTGGTATGGCCACGGAGCGCAATCCACAACTCGGGGGCAACTTTGGCCACATCAACGGTAGATACTTGTTTGAGAACCGCTTGCAGCACGTCGTGTTGCCGCTGAATACGACCAAAATCGCCATCCGGACCGCCGCGATATCGAGCGTAAAAGACAGCATCGGCTCCATTGAGCGTAAGTGTTCCTGCTTCGTAGGTGCGATTCGCCCAATCGAAGGCTTGGGGATTCGTCAAGGTAACGCCGCCGAGCGCGTCAATCAGATCCGCGGCGCCCACGAAATCGATCAAAGCATAATTGTCGATCTTGATGCCGAGAAAATTCTCAATCGTTTGGCGCTCGAGTGGGACGCCACCCTCCATCATTGCGTGATTGATTTTCGTCAAGCCGTATCCAGGCACGTCCACGCGAGAATCCCGTGGAATGCTCAGCAAGCGACAAATACCGGTTGAGGGATCGAGATGCAGCACGGCGATGATGTCCGAACGCACCCCCTTGTCGATCTGTTCTCCAGGTCGCGCATCACTGCCAAGAAGGAGAATATTCATTGGCTTCGACGAATTGTCTTGAAGCGATCCAGCTGTCGCAGTTCGCGGAAGCGCAGCGGTTCCGACAGCGGAGATCAGGATCAGCGCCACCAGCATCACGATCAGAAATCGTCGCCGCCGATGTGCGAATGCTGTACTTCGTGAGTCGAGCGTCATTATGGTCCCTCCCGACCGGTAGGGTGGAAACACGGAGAGTCCGGCGTTTCCACATCAACCGGGCGTTAATTCAAGGTCGCAACACCTGTTTAAGTGCGGAAATGTTTAGTGGCCAGAATTACCCGTGAATTCAGCAATGATCACATGTCGCCTGAACACACGTCTGAAAATCAGTCTGATCCCGACGGGCTTGTGGCATCGCGAGTACCAACCGCGGTCGGCGGCAAGGTTGGTGGTCTCGGTTTCATGTCCTCGGGCTGTCCGTAGTAGTCTCCATAGTAGTAATAGCCCTCGCCGGCCCGACCTGTGTTCCGGTTTACCACGACACCAATGATGCGAACCGGTCCCTTCGAAAGATTCGCAAACGCTTGGCGCAACGCATCGATCCGCGTGCGATTCGCAACCGCCACGATCGCCACCGCATCGACCCCTGTCGCAACCACCAATGGATCGCTCACGGCGAGCGCGGGTGGCGTGTCGATCACAACGATATCGACCGACCGGCCGATCTCTTTAATGAGATCGCGAAAACGGTCGGTGCTGAGAAGGTCGGCGGGATTTGGCGGCACCGGCCCGCTGGTGATCACCGCGAGATTTGTCCGCACCTCGCGCATCGCCACCCAGTTCCATGGGTGGTTCGGATGGGTCAACAAGGTGCTCAAGCCACGATCGTTTTGGAAGCCCCAGATGCGGTGCTGACTTGGCCGGCGAAGATCGGCGTCGACGATAACGGTCGAAAAGCCGGCTTGAGCCATCGTGACCCCAAGATTGGCCGTGACGGTGCTCTTGCCCTCGCCGGGTCCAGCGCTGGTGATCGCGATACTCGTGATCTCGCGGATTGCCGCGGCGAATTCGAGGTTCGTGCGCAGCAAGCGGACTGCCTCCGCGGCCTGCGATTTTGGTTGCTCTGACACGAAGAGTTGATCGTTGCCGCTCTTCATCTTCGGCACTGTGCCAACAACGCTCAAGAGCGGAACGCCAAACAACTCCTGAAAATCGGTGGTGGCCTTGACGGTGTTGTCCAGGTATTCGAGCAGGCCAACGCCGCCGACCGCGATGCAAAGTCCAACAAACGCGCCGAGAACCGTGTAGAGCATCGTCCGTGGCGCGTAGGGATGCTCAGGCGCGGTGGCCGGATCCTCGATGGTCACCTGCGTCTGCGCCGCGGCAGATGCCCGGTCCATCTCGTTCGCGGTGACGATCAGATCACGGTACGACTGCTGGAGCTGATCAAGTTGCGTATGAAGCGATCGAAGCTCGTCCTGTTCGTCGGCAGTCGCGCTGGCTCCCTTCGCTTCGAGTTCCTGGATTCGTGTCTGGGCGGTCTTGATTTCCGCCGACACTTGATTGATCTGCTGATCGAGCGTCGTCCGGTACGGACTAATGAGTTCGGCTGACCGTGCCTGGGTGTGCGTTACGAATTGGTTGGCGATGGCGTTCGCGATCGCGGCCGCGCGGTCGGGATTCGTATCCGACACGGAAACTCGAATGAGCTGCGTATCGCCGACTGTTGACGCTGAAACTTTGCTCTCCAGGCCGCTAACGTCGTATGGCAGTTGCAGGGTCTGAACGACCGGCGCGAGAACCGTTCCCGTTGTGATGAGTTGCCGATAGGTCTCCGCCAGTGACTTGCTGCCTTGCAGGGCACTGAAGTCGATGCTGCCCGAGGTTTGCGGGGGATTAACCTGCAGCGTCGCGCTGGCGGAATAAAGCGGTTGCTGCCGCGAGCTTGCGAAATAGGCCGCGCCACCCGCGATAAGCGGGCCCAGGATCAAAAGCCACCACCAGTGGCGGGCATATCGAAAGAGTTGTCTCAGTTCGAGTTCCACCCGCTGGCCCCCAACACTCCGCTCAGCTATGAACTAATTGTGAGAGATACGAGATCTATTCCGCTTGATCGCATGATTGTACAACGAGTTTCAGGCCTTTTGAGAAGCACGCACCACAGAACGAAGCCTAAACCGGCGTCCTGACATCATCGCTGTCTTGCGATGACCGAATCGCTTGCACGGTCAACTTGTTGCCAATTGGCCCGAGTACAAGATTCGCCGACCGCCACGTGAACCGCGTCAATGCGAATATGCCTGGGGCGCTAAGCGTCGAAGTGACGAAACCCGGATGATGGCGATAGAACATCGCATAGCGCTCGGCATGCACGACGTCGAAACCATCCTGTTCAAGCCGTTCCGCAATTTCGTCGGGATTCATCCGTTCAACCCGGTTGCCCGCATCTTCGATCTGTTGGGCAATCCCGAGTCGGACTGCGACCGCCGTCGCGAACGCTCTGGCCGGTTCGGTGATTGAGATCGCGCGGCCCGCAACCCGCGTCATTTCGCGTAGTCCCTTCGCCGGATCGTCGAGATGGTGGAGACCGTCGTGCACGTAAACGACGTCGACGCCCCGATCAGCGAAGGGCAACCGCTCGACATCCGCAACGATCGACGTAATTGCAAGCCCATACCGCCGGGCGCGCTCTCTCGTCCGTTGCGCGGCTCCAAGCGAGAGATCCGAGGCGATCACGGTAGCTCCGGCCCGCGCGAGGAACTCCGCATCCATCCCCGAGCCGCCACAGGTGGTCAAGACCGTGTGTCCAGCAAGCTCATTCGGCAGCGCCTGCACGCTGCGGCGGTATTTCTCCGTGAGAAGCCATTGATAAACGCGCGGGGTATCGTGGGGCCGAGTCGTTTCGAACTCGGGATCCTCTCCATCGTAAAACGCGGCCTGCCGCGCTTTGTACTCCTCTTCGGCATTAGATGGGCCACTTTCACTCCTGCCATTCGCCTGCGCGAGGAGGAGCGGAATGTCATCGACGATCGGGAATGTGGCGTCGCACTCGGTGCATTGAGCACTCCGCTCTGCCCACCGAAGCTTGCCCCGACAGGTTGGGCACGCGACGCGATCGACAAGCGAATCGAATCTCATGTCTGCGGTTGCCTGACCTTTGCCTTCACCTCGGCGGTCTTGACACTGATTTGCCAATAGTAGAAAGCTTTCGAAAGCGCGAAATTCAGACCGGCCCAGCCGTCCAGAAACCCAGCTTTGTAGACATACGAGTAGCCAAAGATCGCGATTGGCTTTCCTGGGATGGCCTCGAAAACCTTTCTCATCTTCCCTCTCATCCCGGGATGGGTCACCCCGGAATTGATGGGTAGACCCCTTCCCCGGAGAATGGCTTCCCAGTCTGAATAGGTGTTGTGGCGATCCATATAGTGGTGAAGCGAGTCGTGGTCGTTGTGCAGCATCCGGCTTTCGAGAAGACAAACCTGGCCATCGATCTTTGGCTGAGTATGAAATTCCTCGTCATAGGTGCTTCTGATCCCTAAGTCGTCCTGAGGAATGAAACGGGCCTTGGTTCGGTCAAGAAAAACGAGTTTATGGACCCGCTGCCCGTGCTTGAGCACTCGACCCATAAAGACGTAGTCGTAGCTCACGAAGTAGCCGGCACAATCGGGTCCCTTGGTCGCTAAGCCGCGAATCTCCTCGGCCAGTTCGGGATACACCTCTTCATCAGCATCGACATAGAGCACCCAATCGTGGCGACAAGGCAAGTTTTCCAGACACCACTGTTTCTTCTTCGGATACTTGCCGTTCCACTGGAATTCGACGACGTGAGCGCCCATCTCCGCCGCGATCTCACAGGTTTTGTCAGTGCTCATCGAATCGACGACGAAGACTTCGTCGAAGGCTTCGACGGTGCGCAGACACTTCGCGATGTTTTTCTCCTCGTTTTTCGTGATCACGATGACCGAAACAGGAATCTTTGACGTCATAGATCCCGATCCTTCTTTGCCCAGATGAACGTGTCGGCCCAGAGACTTCGAGCACGCCCGAAGTGCAATATCCGTTCCGTTGTGAATCCATTTCGCCGGAGCAAATCGCGCAAGGCTGTATCCGAGAAGAACCGAATGTGATCCCCTTCGACGGCAAAATGCCGGTCAAACGCGCCAAACGACAGTGCGAGGTTTTTGAGCAAACCGTGGTAAGGCGTGGTAAGCGCCAGGTATCCGCCTGGGCGCAACGCCCGATTTGCGCCTTGAATGAGCAAGCTTGGTTGAAGCAGATGCTCGATGACCTCGAAGCTCGCAACGACATCCACGCTCGCCGCAGCAACTGGCCAAGGGATATCCTCGACCGAGTGAACATGAAATGTGAAATTGGGAAAATGCGCTTGCGCCCGCTCGATTGCATGGCTCGACAGGTCCATGCCCGTGACACAAAACCCACGTGCGGCCGCATCGGCGACCAAAATCCCCTCACCACAACCAGCGTCCAGCATCGAACCGGATCTGATGCCTGCCTCCTCCACCAATTGCCACAAGGACGTCGCTCGAATCGGCGCAAGCGGATCGTCCCAGTCGGAACGTGCTCGCGTTGCCAATACTCCTCGTAGTAATCCTTCATGGCGCGGTGCGCTCCATAACTGACTGATACAGCACCGCACATTTGTTGGGCGACAACCGGCCAGTCATACCGCTGGACGAAGCGCCGTCCCTCACATCCAAGCTGAACTCGGCGCTCGGATTGAGCCAGCAGTTCCGAAATCGCGGTTGCGACTTCGGAAGCCGTGTTGTCGACCATCACGAGCGCCACCTCGGAGGCCGCTTCGGGCGCGATATTCACATGCGGTGATGTGACGACCGGTCGCCCGGCGGCCATTGCCTCGACGACCGCAAACCCAAAGTTCTCGGTGTGCGAGGGGAGCGCCCAAACATCCGCCGCCGCAAGAGCTGCCAACAGATCGTCAGCCTGAAGCATACCGATGAAGTGCACCGCGTCTCCAATGCCGGCGCGATTTGCCAGATCTTGAAGACCTGGAACCAACCCTTCATCGTCCGGTCCGACCAGCGCCAACATCGCTGTGGGATGAGCCTGCCGGACCTGCGCCATCGCCTCAACCAGAATGTTCAGCCCCTTTTTCTCGGCAATACGGCCGTGGTTGAGAACGAGCGGCGCAGTCGTCCCGCCGAGAAAACGCTCGCGGAAGACCGACGGCGGCGGAAGGTGCTCGAATGCGGCAAGGTCGATCCCGTTTGGTACGACGACATGCGGCGCGCGAATGTCGAGATCAGAAACAAGCCGCTGCTCGTCCTCGCTGGTGAGGTGGAGCGCCGCCGCGCCATCGAGCATCCGACGTTGCCACAGGGCATCGAAGATCCGCTTCTTGGTGCGGCCGCGACTTCGTAGGTAGGGATCTAAAACACCGTGCGGCGTAACGATATACGGGACTTGGGCACGCGATGCGGCTCGCCATGCAGCGAATTGGGGGTAGAGATACAGGGTGTGGATATGAATGATGTCGGCCTTGGAAATCTCCTCTTTCAGCGCGCGAGCGATGTTCGGCGCGTAGATGATCCGCTTCGGAGTAGTAACCGGAAAGTGCCGAATGGCGAGCTCTTCCGCTCCTGGCGGAAGCAACTCCCAATTCCATTGATGATCGACATCTTTGGCAGATGCCGGGGCCGACGCGTCGGTGGTGTAAATCGTGACCGTTGATCCAATCTTTTGAAGTGCGCGCGAAAGCCCCACAACATAAACAGACGGCCCCCCATTGCGGAGGGCGAGCCCAGGAACAACATGGAAAATATTCACGCACACCCCATTAAAGGAGATTCCGCGCTCGAAGATCGGCGACAATGGCGCTAATCGACTGAGACCAAAGCATGCGTTTCTCGTACGCCTCCCGACTTGCCCGGCGCATTCGAAGCCGTTCTGCCTCGTGCGTGAAGTTTGCGATGATCCGCGGGATGTACTCCTCCGCGGACGCATCCACATCGAACAAGATCGCTTCCTCCCCATCTTTCACGAGATCCCTAAGCCCGCCGACGGTGGTCGAAATCGCCGGGACACCAAACGCGCACGATTCCCGGATCGCCGACGTTGACGTATCGGCCCGCGTCGGCAAAAGCAGATAATCGACCGATTGAAACAGCTCGACCATCCGTTGCCGATCCGCGGGCGAGTCTTTCCGGATCGGACTGACGACGGTCACGCTCGGATCATTGGCAACATCGGCTGGCAAGTCGGTGACGCCACATACCAGCAGTTCCGTGTCGATCCCCGAAGCACGGAGGAGCTGGTGGATTTGGACGGCAATCGGTCCTCCTTTCCGCTCCCACGCTCGACCAAAGAAGAGCAGCCGGCATGGTTCGGTACGAGGCTTAGTGAGATTGGCCTCCTCCCGCGGAACGAATTCAATATTCGCACCAGGCGGAACAACCTCAATCTTGTCCCGATCGGCGCCGTACGCGCGCGCGGCTCGATCGGCCGCCCAGGTCGAGTGATAGTACACAGACTCCGCGCCGAGGACCGCTTCTTTGTCCATCTCCAGCGCATTGCGCCGAGATGATGCCGGCCAATGAGTTAAGTAATGACCCATGTCCGCGAGACCCGCATATGGGGCATCGCAATACATCACATAGGGCACTTTTCCGCCCAATCCCGCCACCCCAACCGGCGCATTGCTGAACACCAGTCGCGCCTCAAGCTCTCGCGCAACCCGTTCGACAATTCCGACCTGCCGTTTGCGCACGCCTGGCGCGATCGTTACCTTGTAATCCTTACCGGCGAGTCGATACCCCTTTTTCAGCGATCCATACCGAACCTTTTCGCCGAGAGTGAACGGTGAGAGCTGGCGTTTCTCAACGCAAATCCCAGTTCCGACGAGACCCTCCCCGATGTAATAGCCATTGTTCTCGCAATTCCGCGAATTCGGATCCCCCACCGTCACATAGAGCATGTCGACCATCAGGCTTCGGAACTCGCGACCTGCTCAGGCGCGAAATCCAAGGAATCGTCGCCAGAGTCCGGTCGCCGCAGGAGCACTCCGTAATTTGGGAAATCAAGTGGCCGCAAACCTCCCAAATCCTGGCGTTCCCACCGCGAAAATGCCGACAGCACTGGCGCGTACCATGAGCGATCGGCGTCGTCCAAATACACCGCTCCCCCTGGTCGCACCTTTGTCGCCGCATGGACAAGGCAGGCTGGTCTGCTTCGGCCATCAATGGCCACGAAATCGAACGAGCCGTCGGCGAACTCGTCGATCGAGCGCACATAAGCTTCGTAGTTACCCGAATGGGTCGAACCATATGTAACCCAGCCATTTGTGTTCGGCACCGGACGAGGTACATCGCTAACCGGCGGAACAAAGCTCAACCGGCAGTTGGCTGCGCCGTCTCGAATCTTTCGATCCATGATCTCGAACCACGTTTGGTCGTGTTCGACGCTGATGACCTTGGCGCTCCGTTGGGCATACCAAAGCGTTGAGCCCCCCGATCCATATTCGTAAACCGTCGCGCGTCCGCCGAGCGATTTGAGGAATTGTTCAATCGCCTCCCGCGCCTCAAACGAAATCCAGGGAATGTTCGCGTTTATTGGGTTGCGGTACCGCCACGCCAACAACCAGTCCGGCAGGAACCGAACCTGACCGGGATCGCGGTACAGTCCGCGAATCGTGCCGGAAATCTTGTGCGGGAACCATGGGGCCGTTCGCAGTTGTTCGATGGGGCGCGAAATCAAGGACATGGGCTCATCTCATCACTACTCAACCACTCGCCTGCGTCCATCGTTCCGGACCGACGGCAGCCTCAACAGCTTCGATGATGCCGCGCACGGCAACATCGCAATTCCATGATTCGATGATTTCACGCGAATGCGCCCCGAAGCAGGCGCGAAGATTCGAGTCGGAAACCAGATCGCTCAGACGATCCGCAAGCGACTGCACATCGTCAGATGGCACGATGAAGCCGTTTTTACCTGACTGAACGAGATCCTCCGCGCAGCCAACCTTGTCGGAAAGGACAAGCGGCAATTCAAAATTCATTGCTTCATTGACCACGTTGCCCCAGGTTTCGTCGTTTGCGGACGCCAAGACGAAAACATCGGCGCTCGCATAACCGCGTGACACCTCGCTTTGGTTCAGAAAGCCCGCCAAAACGACATCCGGAATGTTTTGGTCTTTGACCCGCTGCCGAATTTCTTTCTCCAATTCCCCTGCCCCGACAATCAGCAGCGTGCATGGTTGCTTCTCGCGGACGCGCCGAAATGCTTCGAGAAGAAAGAGCGGTTGTTTCTTCGGGATTAACCGGCAAACGGTGAGGATGACTGGTCCGCTGTCGTCGCGGATGCCGAAGTCGCTCCTAATTGCGCATCGATTGGGCGCCAGATCGACGGCATCTTTTTGGAATCGCTCGTTGTCAACGCAATACGGTGTGAAGAAGAGACGCTCGTCTGGCACGCCAAAATGCTGAAACCAGCGGCGATTCTGGCTGCCAACATAGAGCGCATAGGCGCGCCACAGCAAGGCGCGCAGACCTGCCTCTTTGATCGTTCGCTTCCACATTGGCCGGCTATGAAGCAGCGTCTGATTCTCCCGAACAAGGAGCGGCCGCCGACGTAGAAATTGCGTCATAGCTGCCAATTGGTGCGTCAGATAGTTGTACCCGTGCATCCAGAGCACGTCATATCCGCCGCGAACTAATTCGGGCACGATATCCGGATCGCGGAGCGCGAAGAACCCGCTAGATTTTGCGTAGCGGTCAGCCCGGCGCAAGAATCTGCTTCGGTAGCCGTCGAGAACATCGACATCCCAGGTGATCGGCTTCCCATAGCCGGCGTCGTACGGCCGGATTCCGGCGGACGACGCAAAGATGGCCGTGAATTCGATGCGCGGATCTGTTGCGAGACGGCGATAGAGCGGGACCTGGTTGTAGACCGGACTAGAGACAAGAACCGCCAACTTGACTGGCACAATGGTCACGCCGCACCCGATTCAGACAAGGCTCCCGGGTCTGAGAAATCGTCGATGGCTTGGTTAGCCATGAAGTCAATCACTGATCACCTCGTCGATATCTCACCCGGTTGTGGGGTGATCGGAACGATTGGCGTGAACCGTTCATTGCGACGCTCATGAGGCTTCCTGGAAACGAGAACCCTAACCGCGTGCGGTGTCAGGACCGCGATAAACGCCGGTATAAACCACAGATCGCGCTCCCAGAGCCCATTGATGACAGGACCTGCCGCAAGATATCCGAAGTAACTCGCACTGAATCCGAAGAGGAGCATCATCGATTCCTCATCCGCGATCTTGACCTTATGGAAGAGCGTGCGAAACGGCACATGCAATAGAGACCAAATCACCACTCCAAACCCAATGAGTCCGAGTATTCCGGCTCCCAGCCAAAGCTGGAGATAAATGTTGAACGAAGAAACAGCGCCCCTAAAACCTATGCCGGTTAGGGGATGTGAGGCAGCTTGACTCAGACCCGCCCGAAGCACAACTTCCCGGCCGGTGTCGCTACCCGCTACGGTCTGCTGCACCAAAGGATTACCGGGATCAAACAATCTTGAAAATGCGTTTGCCGCCGGCAGATGGATGAAACCACCCGAGATAAGCGCGATGCCGATGAGAGCCGCCGCGCCAATCCCCGCGGCAATCGAAAAGCGACGACTGAGCGCCAACAAAGCGATGATCGACATCAACGCTCCAATGAGGCCGGCTCGCGAGCCGCTGATCATCAGTCCAATGCCCATGACCATGCATGCGCCCAATCCGATCCAGCGCACGAAGCCTTTGGCCAGGAGCGTGAGTGTTATCGCTGGACCAATCGCCAACGCTACGGTTATCCCAAGGTTGTTTGGATGGAGGGTAAGTCCGCTCGCCCGCGATACATGTATGCCGCCCAGTTCTCGGATCGCAAACAAGGAGCTTATAGTCACCGAGGAAACCCAAAGCCAGGCGATGCGGCGAAGTTCTTCAATGCTCGGTTTCCACAGGGCAAAAAGAATGGGGAAAAGGAGTGATGGCACCGAGAACCGAATCAGACGGTTCAAACTCAGGGTTATGCCCGGCGCAAGCAGCGACGAGAAGAATGCGCCGGCGATGATGATCAGGCAGCCGATAGCAAGCCACTTTATTGGCTCGAGTCGCTGCCAGCCATCGCCACCAAAGAGCCCCGGCAGGAGTAAGACGGCCGCAATCACCAGGAATGCGTCGCTCAACGAGACTGAATTCGTCACGCGGATCGCGGTCATACCCAAAGTTATGGTAGCAGCCGCCAACGCGAGCGATGAAACACCGCGTGTGCCATAGCGCTGAAGAGCCAGGGCCACGACAACGAGCCCGACCATGGTGATCACGAAGGCGCTTGCCATCTGCAGCGGCAAGCGCACAAGCGCGAATCCCGTGAGAGCCGCCCCACCGGCAACGGCTAGGATCAGCAAGAGTTTGAAGAGTTCGCTGACCTCAATCCGGCCAATATGCACGCGCGCGCTCCTCGATCATCAATCAATTGCCTTTGTTTTCGTCTGATTTCATGTGCAATAGCACCTTGCGAAGTTCGTCTTTGCTTTTTTTGAAGCAGAACTCATCGGATCGCAAGGAAACTGCTCTCCTCGCCTCACATCGCCATTGGCTGTCCGTCATCGCGGTCTCAATCACTGCCGCCAAGGCATCAGCGTCTTGCGGCGGCGCGAAGAGCGCTTCCTTACCATCGCGACAATACTCTTCGATCCAAGGGTCTCGTGTGCCAACAATGGCGCACCCCATTGCCATCGCTTCGAGAATCGCGGTCAAACCCGCCGGTTGACGGCTCGGGATGACCGGAACGACGACGGCAAGACAATCCTCATAGAGGTGCCTGAGCGACGATCCGCTCGCCCGATAGACTGTCTCGACCGGCATGCCAGATTTCTTGATATCTTCAATTTCCCGCGCTGCTTTCTTGGTGAAGGGATATCGGTGCGCGATCACCAACTTCGAGGGCTTCTTGTCTAACTTTGACAGAGCCCGGCCAAGCGTCGGAAAGTCACGTAGGGCTCCGTTCACCATAAAGAGGTAATCCCCTGTTGGTTCACGCTCGCGATAGAAGGTGTCACGATCGATCGACATCGCGATCGCATCGATGCCAACCTGGCGCGAAAGCTCACCACGGAGCCAATTCGCCTGGCCCTGGCTGACAAGTACAATTTGGTCGACCTTCCGGTAGAGAAATTTCCGCAGGCGTTTCTCAACGTCGAACAAGCGCAGACGGCCAGATATTCCGCTTGCCGGCAGCGGATCGTAACTAATCATGGCAATTCGAGGAGTCGAAGCTCCTAGGGCGCGAAGTACGGCAAGTCGAACGCCCAGCCCCTGCTCGACAAGGAGAACATCAACGTTTCCTTCAAGCTCGCGGGCCCTGTGCAAAATGGTCCAGCCTAACGCGCCACGTCGTGAGATAGGCAGAAAGACGTCCTCGACTTCGAGACCATCGCCACTCAACCGGCAACCCAATTCTGTTGCGACCAGGTGGCGCGCCATCCCGGCGACTCCGGTCATACTCTTGCTCTCATTTCGTCCCCGCAGGAGCCGCGCAACTCGAATCACGGACCACCCTTCGATGTCGTTGCAATCGGACTAGAAGCTGGCGCTCCAACCGCGCGACGGCGCATTGCTGCGAATCTCGCTCTCCCCAACGTGAAGTACGTCGCCACCGCGGCGCCGACGACATAGGAGAGGGAAACAGCAAGCGCCGCGCCCCGCAGATCAAGCCAGTGAGGCAATGTCAAAAGCCCGACAATGAGACAGGTGGCCGAGGCAATTTCGACAAAGCTGGACCGTCCGGGCTGCCCTCGCCCGAGCAGGACAGAAACAAAGAGCTCCCTGCAAGCCAGAGCCGCCGACCCGAGCGCAAGGATTTGGGCCGGTGCAATTGCTCCCGAGAATTCCTCACCAAACAGAATTGGGATGGCTGGCGCAGCCAACAATGCCAGCGCGATGGCTGCCACCATAGCGAACAGCAAGCTCCCCACGATTAATGGACGAACCTCTCGCACGTTTTCTTTGTCTCGAGCGAGAAGTGGGGTAATGACGAATCCGAGCGCTGCGGGCACGAGCTTTGCCGGGCCGAGGAATGACAACGCAATGACGTAGTAGGCAAGTTGGGATGTGCCAAGGGTCAAACCGACGATCCACTGATCGACTTGAAGCGTATCTGCGGGAGAAAGCCGGCTGACATACCCGCGAAGCCCAAAGGAGACGAGTGTCTTCATCCGCTCCAAACTCGGCCCCGCATAACCGGTTCGTGTAACGATTAACCCCCATGCAATGAGGATGATCCCCACCTGGGCCAGGATTTTCGCGGCGATGGCAGTCGCGATGGTGAGCTGCCCGGCCGCCGCAAGACAGAGGAGTGCGATGAGATAACCGATCGGTTCGGAGACCCTGGCAATCGCCCAGGCCTTCATCCTGAGCTGGCCCTGAAGCTGGGTCTGCCCGTAGGCGGAAAGCATGCTTAGCGGCACGATGAATGAAGCAAATATCAAGTGGGTCTGGGTACTTTGGGAACGGTTATGAAGAATGATCAGACCCGCGACGATGGCCACAACAGTCGCGACCGAACCCTGTGCCAGCCCGAGGAAAAAGATACTCGAAGTCAGCGTGGCTCCGTCCTCATGCTTCTGGGCGGAGAAGAAGACAACCGCACGATCGACTCCCAGCATCCCGATGACGACGGCAATTGAGGGCAAGAGAATGACGAGCGCGAGCTCGCCACGATCCTCGGGTCCGAGCACTCTAGCGGCGATGACGCCCGTCATCACGCCGAGAAATTGCGTCACAATCGCCGTGAGCAGTGATACTGCCCCGAGTCTCATCGCTAACGGCGCTTTCAATCGCTTGACGAAGGCCATATTTACCGCAATCCGACGTGAGCGAATCGATTTGTCAAATCTTGCGCATCCACATGGAAGAAGGCACGCGCGCCTGGTTCAACAGATGCTCAGGAATGACCGAGTTTAGGCTTCCATCGTGCCACGCTTGTGCAAGTCCAAAAAGCACTTCAAATTGGTCAGGATGATCGAGCACATAGTCGAGAATGACTTCTTCCTCTTCATGTCGAGGCTCATACGGATAAAGAATGTCGTGATAGTGAACAAGAACGCCGGCAGCAAGCCGGGGAAGAATCACTTCGCAGTGATAGCGGCACTCTTCAGCGGTGTGCGATGAGTCGATGAAAAGGATATCGCCTTCCTTTAACTCTTCAAACATTGTCAGTGGAGCGTCTTGAACCAACATTTGGAGGAGATCGGCGCTGCCCGGAACAGGGCACCGAGGATCCGGATCGATCAGTTGGAGGCGGGATTTGGGATTCGTGGCCAGCGCCATTGCCGCAACGTGCGAGGAATAGCCAACCCCTACCTCGATAATCGACTCCGGTCGAGAGTGTTCGATCATCGCGTAATAGGACTCAACATCGCCGGTCTCGAAACTCGGATTGTGGCGAAACGGTGGAGACGCCTGAACTCGCGAAACTGAAGGGCAATTCCGAATGAGCTCGCGAACTGCGTCCCCGGAATGTTCGAGGAGATCAGCATAATCCGGGTTTGGCGGGGCCAGCTTCGGCATTGGCGACTGAGATCCGCCGCGACGAACAGACCAAAGCCTCCAATAGACCGGCATTGGCAATCGCTGAAGGAGCACGTTGCGTATGTTCGGTTTGACTCGTCGATAGGCAACCGGCAGTGGATTAGTTGCGACAAATTGTCGAGCCACTGAATTCGATCCCTTCGTCGGTATTCCCCCGGGTTTTGGTGAAACGGAATCTTCGCTCTACGCTAATGTCCCGGTGCTGAGCTCTCAGATTGAAATATTCCGTCAGCGACGATACGTTGCCCGCCTGTCGCCACAACTTGGCTAAGAAACCCAACGAAGCGAAAACCGAGGGGTCGCATCAGGTCATAGACGTCATCGAACAATGACGAGCGCTCATATAGTGGGACAAAACTTACTTCAATCACGCAGTAGCGTGCTTGGCGAACAGTCTGTTCTCCACCCCGCAAGACTCTATCCTCGAATCCTTGCACGTCGATCTTGATCAAATCAGGAGCGGGAATATTGTGTTCCGATACAAAATCGTCGAGACGCACGACTTCTACGCTAGTTTCTTCACATTGGGCGCTAAAAGGAAAGAGCGATTTGTGAAGTTGATCCATCGGCAAGAGTGAACTCGAAGGGGAAAACTCACTGCGATAGAACGGGGCTATACCGGGTTCATCGCCGAGCGCGACGTTAAAGCAACTAACTTGCGGCAATCCCTTGACACGCTCAACCAGCGTTTCGAAGACGTCCGGCAACGGCTCAAACGCAATGACGCTTGAAATGTTCTTGACTTTGGCGAACGCGGATGAAAAAGCTCCTGCATTCGCGCCGATGTCGTAAACGACCATTCCTGGCTGGCGCAAAAGCGGATGATATTCGCGGAGAACGCATCGTTCTCTATAGGTCGGAGCCTCACGCAACGAGAGTCCCGCCTGGCGAATCTGAACTGACGAATAGGGCTGGTCAAGGAGACGCCGCCCTTTCCTCAAGACGACCTTGCCTGTTTCCGTAGCTGATCGCATGAGTGGGT
The DNA here is from genome assembly GCA_963737985.1 of uncultured Chloroflexia bacterium. Classification (GTDB taxonomy): domain Bacteria; phylum Chloroflexota; class Chloroflexia; order Thermomicrobiales; family UBA6265; genus CAVTUU01. The sequence continues at coordinate 1,093,969 of CAVTUU010000009.1, forward strand.
TAAGAAGTTCCGAACTTCGTCGGTCAACTGAATTCGACGTCAAGCTAGTGCCTCAACATAGAGGGTGTCTATATGACGATGTTCGCTGTCGGGCGACGGGTCGAGTCTGCTTTCCCCAAATGCCGACTCTTGAACGCAGTTGAAACCTGCCTCCTGCAACATAAGGGCTAAAGTTGGAGCGTCGTAAGCAGCCCGATGTCCGTGACAATAGAACAATTCTTCGAGCGCGATCGCGGGAGTCGGCAGACCCGGCCACTTCTCATCGATAAATGTGTCATGTTCCAGATATGAGCGGACGTATCGCTCCATGTTCGGGACGCCGATCCGGAAGATCCCGCCCTTCGCGAGTACACGCCGGCAATCCTTCATGATCGACATCGCGCTGAGAAGATTGAAATGCTCAAAGACATGCTCCGAAAATACGGCGCTGACCGAACCATCATGAAATGGCAACGAGCGATTGAGATCCCAAACCAAGTCGATTCGCCGGCCCGGTCGATAACGATCGATATTTGTCCAGCCTTCGAGGTAAATTTCTCCGCACCCAAGATGAAGCTTGATTGGAGCTTCACTGGCAGTCATCTGATGTGCTCGGCGGGTCGCCACCGGCGACGCGGCAACGGTAAGGACATATTTCGCCAGCAACCGAACATGATGGCCTGACGTGTTAGCACGGTACCGAGTGTTCAAATATTCGGTGATCGTGCTGCTCATGGGAGTCTCTTCTGACTGCGTCATTACCGCACCGCGTTCACGAGGTAGTGGGTGGCGAGGTTGCGGTGGTCGCTGTTCAACGCCCAGTTTTCGTAGGAGAGGTAGACCTTTTGCAGCATTGGCGAGAAATTGAAGTAGCCCGCGCCGCGGTAGCGAGGCAGGACCTCGAAACTCTGCCAACCGTCGCTCATATCCTCTAATGCGCCCTGCCAGCAGTGGTCGTAATACGCGGGAAAAACGGTGTCGGGATCGCGACGCAGAAGTCGATGCATCGTCCAGACGCCGAGTCGCTGAGGAATGAACAAATTGATCAGACCGAACGCGGAGAAGGTGCCGGAGAACATCGTGACGAGGCGGCCGCCCGGTCGCAAATAGGCGCGGGCGTTGCTCATGGCGGCATCCAACGGTCGCACGTGCTCGAAGACATTCCAGCTGACGATGAGATCGAAGCGGCCCTCCAACGCTGGAACGCGCTGGGCGACATCGCCGACCTGGACTTCATCGTAGGAACCGGCCGAGGCGCGCTCGAGTTCCGCGCGCGAGATGTCGAGCCCGACGTAATGCGTTTGAGGCGGCCGCTTTTCAGGGGGCAAAGCCGGTTTTCGGCCGGAGCCGATGTCGAGAATGGATATCCCTTCGCGCAGGCTCGGGCCGACTCGTTCGTCGAATGCATCGCGCCAATCGACGCTGTAACGTTCGGGCAGCGATCGGCCGGCGGTCAGCGTCGCGACGCTCATCGCGTGATTCCTACCTGCATCGCTTCGGTCGGAGGTGACGCAACATCTACGGGCGCGGTGCTTTGGCGCGTGGATTCATACCAGTCGACGGTTCGGCGGAGACCATTCTCGAACGATGTCTTGGCGACGAAACCGAAGCTGTCGCGGGCGCGAGCGGTGTCGAGCGCGCGGCGCGGCTGACCATCCGGTTTCGATGGGTCCCAGCGAATATCGCCGCGATATCCGGTGATGTCCGCGATCAGTTGCGCCAGATCGCGGATGCTGATCTCACGCCCGGTGCCGAGGTTGACTGGGGCGGAACCGTCGTAATGCTCGGCGGCGAGCACAATCCCTTCCGCCGCATCGTCGACGTAGAGAAACTCGCGGGATGCGGACCCCGTGCCCCAGACCTCTATCGCCGGCTCGTTGCGGTCCCGCCCATCGAGGCATTTCTTGATCAGCGCTGGGATCACATGCGAGCTCGCCGGGTCGAAGTTGTCGCCGGGCCCATAAAGGTTGACCGGAATCAGATAGATCGCGTTGAAACTGTATTGCTCGCGGTAGGCCTGACTCTGCACGAGAAGCATCTTCTTGGCCAAACCGTATGGCGCGTTGGTTTCCTCGGGGTAGCCCTCCCAGATGTCGTCTTCGCGGAAGGGAATCGGCGCGAATTTCGGATAGGCGCAAACAGTGCCGACCGTCACGAACTTGCCGATCCCCGCCAGCCGCGCCTGCTCGATGAGCTGGATACCCATGATCGCGTTGTCGTAAAAGAACCGGCCGGGGTTCAACCGGTTGGCCTCGATCCCGCCGACGGCCGCGGCAAGGTGGATGATCATGTCGGGCTTGCTTTCGCGCAGCGCCCGTTCGATATCGGAACGTTCGCGCAAGTCGTAATCTACCCGGCGAGGAACGAAGACATCGTGCGCGCCGCGCTCTTCGAGCGCCGCCACAACCTTGCGGCCAAGGAAGCCCCCGCCTCCTGTGACCATAACTCTGCGATCGGTCCAAGGCGCGCTCACGCAGCCACCTCGCGGGCGATTCTCGCAATCACGCGGGAACCGGGAACGTCAGGTTCGATACCAGCAAGCTCGCGATAGGCAATCGGGTCGACTTGGGCTTCGCGCAAGTCGTTGGCGAGCATGATCCGAACAAGATCGCGGAAGCTCGTTTTTGGCGTCCAACCAAGTTTCGCGCGCGCCTTCGACGAATCGCCAAGGAGCGCGTCGACATCGGTCGGGCGGAAATAGCGCTTGTCGATTTCGACGTAGTCTTTCCAGTTGAGACCGACGAGCGAAAACGCAAGCTCCACAAACTCTTTGACGCTGTGTGCCTCACCGGTGGCGACCACGTAGTCGTCCGGCTCGGGCTGTTGCAGCATCCGCCACATCGCCTCAACGTACTCGGGCGCGAAACCCCAATCCCGTTCAGCGCTCAGGTTACCCAGATACAGTTTCGATGACTCTCCAGCGAGGATTTGCGCGACTCCGCGGGTGATTTTGCGTGTGACAAAGGTGGCGCCTCGACGAGGAGACTCGTGGTTGAAGAGCACGCCGCTACAGGCGAACAGTCCGTGCGCTTCGCGATATTGCACCGTCATGTGATGGGCAAATACCTTCGAGACGGCATATGGGCTCCGTGGGCAGAATGGAGTCGTCTCGGTTTGGGGAGATTCGTTCACCTTGCCAAACATCTCGGAGCTGCTTGCCTGGTAAAAGCGCACCGGCCAATCGACCCAATGCAGCGCCTCAAGAAGCCGGAGGGTTCCCATCGCAACAGCGTCGGCGGTGAATTCAGGCATTTCGAAGCTGACGGCGACGTGACTTTGAGCGCCGAGGTTATAGACCTCATCCGGCTTGATGCGCATAACCAGTTTGGTTAGGCATGAAGCGTCGGCAAGATCGCCGTAATGCAGAGTGAGCGGCAGCCCTCGCTCGTGCGGGTCGTGATACAGGTGGTCGATGTGGCCGGTATTGAAGTTGCTCGAACGGCGGATGACGCCATGGACCTCGTAGTCCTTCGCCAGCAAGAGTTCGGCGAGATACGAGCCATCCTGTCCGGTTATCCCGGTGATCAGCGCAGTTTTCGCCACATGTGCCCCCAGTCCCAAGTCCCCATCCCGAAAAAAAGTGCACTCCATTTATTGCGTGCGCCTGGGCACGTCCCAGCGACTAGCCAAATCGCTGTGCGAATTCAGCGCTTTCGTCTGCTTCCCTCGTCGACCACAGTTGAGGTTCGCGCGCGAGTTGCGGGTCCGCAACCCGTCGCACGAACTGTTCCAGTTTCGGCAATATCACCTTCGCGTTGAGATATTTGTCAGCATACGCCTGACCCTGATCGCCGAATTGCTCCGCTCGCGCGGGATCGGCCGCGATCCCGCAAATGGCGCTCAGAAGCTGGTCAGGGTTTCCGGCCGGAACGACGACACCGGCATTGGCGAAACGAAGTTCGCAGGCCGTCTCGCTCGACTCGGCGACGGCCGCGACGATGGGCCGGCCGACCGAGAAGTACGACGTGAGTTTTCCGGGCAGCGACATATTGGTTACGGTCGGAAGTTGATTGACGAGGAGTACGTCTGCCGCGGCGAGCGTATCGGGGAATTCCTCTTCAGATTGCGGCGGAAGAAAGCGGACATTTGTCAGTCCCACCGCGAGACGTTCCAAGTACGTGCGCTGATTTCCATCGCCCAGGAACACAAAGAGCAGTCGCGGATCGGAAGTCGACGCGAGACGAGCACAGGCAAGAACGTTTTCTAATCCCTGCTTGAGACCCATGTTTCCCGCGTGTAGGCAAATCGGCGCATCGAGTGGCAAATTGAGCTGCTTGCGCACTTCCTCCCGCGATCGTGACGGCCGACCAATGTGAGTCCAGTTCCGTACTCTCTGGATGCGATCGGCCTCGACGCCGATCTCCTCGAGATAAGGACGAAAACCTTCGGCGATCACTCCGACGAGCGATGCCTGGCGCGCAACCTTCGATTCGAGACGACGAGTCGCGCGGGCAACGTGATTACCGCCGGAGATGCCGCTCTGCACGACCGCTTGTCCCATCAGATCCTGGAAAATGATCCCGTACGGGGTGCGAAATCTCTTTGCGGCGAGCGCGGCCAGCACGCCGTCGCTCAAACTCGGCACGATCCCGATCACGGCATCTGGACGTTCCAATCGCCGTGCGGTCAGGGCATGGGCAAGGAAGGTGGCTTCATAGAGCGAGCGGCCGGCGGCGGATGGCTGGCTGGGAACGTGGTGTTGAAAGCGAAGAATCTCGACGCCATTGATAACTTCGCGCTGGCGAAACTGCCCCTCGTAACCGTCGGCAACATGCCATTGCGGGTAGTGAGGCATGCCGGCGCAAACAGTTACGTCCCACCCACGGTGGGCGAGATACTCGGCGAGACCTGTGGTATACGGGGCAATTCCGGATTGTTCCGGCCAGTAATTGATGCCAAACAGCGTGACTCGTCCGGCGGAGTTGTCGTGGCCATTTAAGTGCTTGGTCGGGACCGGTTCGTGCTTCGCGCCGTTCGTTTCTAGACCGTTGCCGGCAACAGGCGCCGACACGTTCAGTTCTTCGAAACGCGAACGATTCGTCCCAAGATCCATCGATTGCCTCTCCCCGACCGTCCAACGCATTCGCCCCACTCGTACTCGTAGGCGACCCGATGTCTTCCCGCTTGGTCCCTTTCTTGCGATCACCGCAATCGGTTTGTCAGCGCCAATTCTGAAACGAGGCATTTCGTCGTGGCGTCTCACACGGGAAGAGAAATCGCTAAGGGTTCCGTCACTCGAAACTGGTCAAATCGTCGTGGGGCCTCCACCTTCTAGATACTGATCATAGTACATCACGAATTGTGCCGATAGAAGGCGCTTGTTTGTCAAATCAATGATCAAGCGACATTCATTGGCACATCTTGACGTATTACAGTCCGTAGACCGCTGTTTTTTACGGAAACTCGCACAATAGAGTCGGGCGAAATCGCGTCGCGATACCAACGCTTGGGGTCGACTCAGCCTCGATTTGAGCATCCGGCGAAGCCGATCTCCCCAGCCCGCCGACCGCTCGGCAGAGTCACGATCGATCTGGATGGGCATTCGCGCATCCGTCAGCAGCGCGTGCGGTCCATCGACAATACAAGCCTGCGCGAACGAATCGCCGCCGAGGCGCCGCAAACGCTGCATCCCTTCCGCGACCGCGGCCGACCGTCGTCCCGCGGAATGGGCGTCGGTAGCGACTACTACGGAATCTACAGATTCCAGCAGATATTCCGCCGTACTTCGCGCGGATCGACCAAACATCCCGGTCAGACTGCCGATCGTAATTTGCAGAACCGCGCCTCGTTCGGCCGCAATACACGCACGTTCTGGATCCTCCTGAACCGCGTGATAGCGCTCGGGGTGGGCGAGCAGAGGCCGATATCCAGCGACTTGCAAGTCGAACAGGGTTTGCTCGGTGTGTGAAGGCCAAAGGGCGAATGGCAATTCGACAAGTACCGTGCGACTCCCTGAGAGCGTTACTCGCTCGCCTTGCACGAGGCGGCGTGGCAAATCAGGCGTCAATAACAGTTCGAATCCCAACAGGACTTCGATGCCAAACGGTTCGGCGAGCTCACATACGGCTGCATATGCTGCGTCGACTTGCTGACTGAACTGTGACGTCAAGGCGCCGCTCAGGTGTGGTGTCGCGACCAAAGTCCCGAAGCCGTTTGCTTGCGCTTCGGCAAGCATCCTGCGACTGACATCCAACGATGCGGCGCCATCGTCGATGGCAGGCAAGAGATGCATGTGCAGATCAATCATTGACACATGTTCTGTTTTGACATGATAGTTCGTATTCGTCATGATATTAGTATGAGTGCAACTGCAATTTTCCGCGATTTTCGTTCGGCGGATCGCGCTCTGACTTCGGGCAAATAGAGTGGCGAGCGCCTCCTTGTCGATAACACATACACCGCAAAGCGTCGTACACGATCTGGCGGGAGGTCGATTGCCGGAATGACAACACAGTACGACGGCACTATGCCGGCTCCAAATAATTCGATCGGAAATACGCCCGCCGGCTCCGAACCACGCCGCCGAATCGGTGGATCGACCTACGCTCCAGAGGTTGAAATCAGCGACGCCGACGTAGAACTGGCCGCGAAACTCGCGGCAACGAGTGGCAACTCGTGGTCGGGAACCGCTTCCGCCAAGCCGCGGAAACGACGTAGGCGCAGGCACTGGTATCGCCGTCCCTTTGTCATGATCCCGCTCGTTTTGGCACTCGCGGTTTTTGCGGTCGCCGCCTATACCATTCAGCGCGCCGAATCTACCGTTTCCGTCGTGCAATCAATATCGACTCCGCCGCCCGTTGTTTCGCTCCGCACCGATGATCCCCTGGTCAATGAAGACGGCAAGACCGTCGCGAACACAGCGGTCAATGTTGATACCGATCCCGCCCGTCAAGCACTTCAAGACTCCGGCGTGGATGCGGGAGGAGATGGCGGCTCACTGGGAGGGATTGTCGATCGTGCTTCCAACGTCGGGAGCCTCGGCCAAGGCGCACTCGCCGCCGCGGGCATTCACGATCAGCATCTCTCGGGGCTCAACGTCTTACTCATGGGTGTCGATGCTCGTCCGGGAGAAGCAATTGATGTTGGCGTACGGCCAGATGTCCTGGCGGTCCTCCACCTCGATCCGTCGACCGGAGACTGCCGCCTCCTCAGCATCCCGCGCGATAGCCGGGTTGAATTGCCCGGTTATGGTCTCTCCAAAATCAACCACGCGCTCGCGGTCGGCGGAGTTCCCTATCAGAAACTCGTTACTGAAAAATTCCTTGACCTGAAAATCGATCGGTATGCCCTCATCGATTTCGGAGGCGTGGTGTCAGTCGTCGACGCAGTTGGCGGCGTCAAAGTGAACATCACGGAAACATTCACGACGGGTAACGTGAACTTCAAGCCGGGGCCACGAACGTTGACCGGCAAGGAAGCGCTACTATACGTTCGCTATCGCGGTGGACCGGATGGGGATTTCGGCCGGATCCACCGGCAACAGCAAGTCCTCCGCCAGCTCATTCGGCAGTCGTCCAGTCTTGGCGTCAAGGAGTTGGTTCAAACGTTTCTGCCGGTCGTGAAGGATCACTTCCGCACCGACCTGAGTCCTGCTGAGATGGTTGGTCTGGGCAATCGGTTCCGCGATAGCTGCACGGAAGAATCGCTCGCCGTGGCGACGCTCGATGGCACGATCGCGACGTTCGATGATCCCATTTTTAAGTTGCCACTTTCCTATGTAGTGGAAAAGCCCGCCGAAGTGAAGCGAAAAGTTGCCGAGTTGACTGCCGACAAGTAACCCCAAGCGCACCCACGTGTTCGCCCCGCGGAGAGAAGCCATTGCGGCGATTGACTTTCGTCATAGTAGGAATCGCACTCGCGGCGAGCCTTCTCGTTGGTCTTTTTCTCGGTCAGTTGGCGGGTGGAGGAAGCGGGAATTCGGCGCAAGACTGGACGCCCATTCCCACTACCACCGAATCGCAAGCTCCTAACCCGACTTTGCCATCGGTGACAGCACCGGCGAGCCCCTCGCCGGTTTCATAGTCGCATCACTGTTCAATTCCTTTTTCGTGCTGACCTCAAGGTGGCCGCTTCTCGCGTTGTGTAGAGACGTGTCGAGCGCTCCGCGGTCATTGCAGTACGGTGAATTGAAGAGCACCAGATCGGCGCGTCCCACTCAGTTTCGGTCATTCCACGTACATGGACGATGCAATTCTGGCGCCATTCTAACTAGCAGAAAAGATGTGCACATAAGGGGCGAAATGAATAGACATATGAGAGATGTCATGCTATATGAAGTTTGCCTAGGCTTTTTGGGATGGGTGAATCGGATTTAACCGATACCTTTGAGTTGCCCGAAGTTGATCCGATTTGTTTTCAGGGAGGGTTCGTGTCAGGTTCGGCGCATCCAGAGTCCATCGTTTTGTCCGGTGATGAAGGAGTTGAACGGGCAGCGACCATTTGGGGCGCGTTGGCCGCACCAACTCGTCTTAGCCGGCGCCAGTTCTTCCAATTTGGGGCACTAACCGCAGGATCGATCTCCGCTCTTTCCGTGGCATCCATACCAGGTCGCCAGGCACTTGCATTCGTGCCATCGCGTGACTCGCTCTCTGCATTGGCCGCCGGTGCCAAAACCCTGACCTTTGCGACGAGCCGCACGCCAAGCGACCTCGATCCTCATTCCGCATATGACGCCGGCTCGCGCATCGTACTGGACGGAGTCTTTGAAACGTTGATGGGCGTCGCGCCGGGAACGACTGATAATTATGAACCGGCTATCGCTGAATCATGGGAATCCAATGCTGACCAAAGTGTTTGGACTTTTCATCTCCGCGACGGCGTGCTGTTTCAAGATGGGTCGGCATGCGATGCCGAGGCAGTTCAAAGCTCGTTCGCCCGTTTGATTGCCCTCGATTTCGGTCCGTCGACGGTCATCGGGCGGTTTGTCCAGGATCCAGCGCAAATCACCGCGCCTGATGCGAAGACCGTGGTGTTCGATCTTGGCAAGCCAGGTCCCCTCTTTGAAGCAGCAGTCTCATCGGCTACCGTCTCGGCAATCGTCAACGCCAAACTCGCTAAGACCAATGAGGTCGATGGCGACTGGGGACACGCTTGGGCGCAGACATCGACTGAAGGAATGGGCACCGGACCGTATCGCGTCACCCGGTTCGACCTCGAAGACGGCATTCTCCTTGAGCAGAATGCGGATTACTGGCGCGGTTGGGATGGAGATCACTTCGAGCAAGTCATCGAGCGCGTTGTTTCTGAGGCCGTTACGCGTCGCGAACTGATCGAAAGTGGCGATGTCGATATCGTTGATAGTCTTCCACCTGAGACACTGGACGACCTCGCCGAAAACCCGGATCTGGTCGTCGATCTCCGCTACAACCTTGCGGTTCACTACATCGCATTCAACGTTAGCGGCCCGCTGAAATCGACAGCGGCCCGCCAAGGAATGTGCTACGCGTTCCCGTACGACGATGTTATTCAGGGTATTTATGACGGACACGCCAAGCGCGCGATCGGACCGTGCGCGGAGCTTCTTCGGGGATTCGCAAAAGACACGTACCTGTTCAAAACCGATCTCGATCAAGCGCGAGATTTACTCTTGCAGGCTTCCGTGCCTGACGGCGCCACGTTATCGATTTTGATCCCGGTTGGTGTGCCGGTAGCTGAAACGATTGCCCAGTTGTTTGGCGCGAACTTGGACAAGATCGGACTCAAGCTCGAAATCCAACGCGTTGATTTCGCAACCTTCGTCTCGGTCTACTACGGAGATTTACCGGCCGAAGAACGACCGAATCTGATGCCGTCGTTCTGGTCGCCGGACTACGACGACGGCTGGAATCACCTCTGGCCGCAGCTTTCCTCTTCAGCGTGGAAATCAGGCAACATCGGTCACTACAAGAACGAACGGGTCGACACGCTACTCACCAAAGCCCACGACGCAACGAATGAGGCGTCGTACAACAGCGCGCTCGCGGAGATTCAGCAGATCGCGACGAAGAACGACCCAGCCGCGATTTATTACTCCCAAGAGCAATGGCCAACGTTTCTGCGCAAGACTGTGGGAGGGTTCCAACCAAATCTGATCTCTTCAGAACTTTATGGTTTCTACGATTTGTTCCGACAGGCGGAGTGACCCAAGCAACAGGTTTTGGGAATCCTGTCCGGTTGATTTTTGGGGCGAAGTTCGATCGACGTGAAGAGCTCTGAACTGAAGTTACGCACGGCTGGATTGTCCGAACGTTCGACCATCGACCCAAAGTGGCGGCCAGGTCGAGTAGGTTGGATCGCGCGAAGCGAGAACTGATTCCGAACCCTTCATCTCGCTGCGCGGTCAACTTCAAAGGAATTCAGAATGTCCGCGGTTCCCGCAACGTTTCCACGGCCTCTCGTTGGGGGCCTGCCATCTACTCCCCGCGTTGGAATGTTGACGACCAAGCTGAGCGCCCCTCGTTTGCGCCCAAACTTCGTTGCACGACCTCGCCTGCTGGAAGCAATTTCTGACGCCGAGTCGCCTTTAACGGTTGTTTGCGCCCCGGCTGGCTATGGCAAGTCGACCCTCGTCACCCAGTGGTTGATCGAAGCCGGGATTCCAACTGCTTGGGTCTCGCTCGATACATACGACAACGATCTCGTGGAGTTTTTTTCGCTCGTGGTCGCTGCCATTCAATCCATCGATCGAGAGATCGCAGTTGGTACCAGGCACCTCTTAACCAAGACGGCAACACCGTCTGCGGAAGCAATCGCCCGTTCATTGTTAGAAGAGATCTCCATAACGACGCGCCCGTTTGCACTGGCGCTCGACGACTACCATTGCATCAACACGCCCGAGATTCACCATGCCGTTTCAACAATCGTGCAGAACCTGCCGGAGTCACTTCGCGTCTTTATCATCAGTCGCACCGATCCACCGCTGCCACTTGCACGGCTTCGAAGCCGGACGGAACTGCTTGAATTCAATCAAGAAGATTTGCAGTTCACAGACGACGAGGCGCTCGCTCTCCTGCAGCGATTTGACGGACTGGAAGTCACGCCAAGCGAGGTCTTTACCTTTAATCAACGGACCGAGGGTTGGGTTGCCGGCCTCCAACTCGTAAGTCATGTGTTGCGAGGCTACACCCAGGATCGCATTCGCCGCTTCGCCGCGGAATTTTCGGGCAGCGTGCGATTGATCGAAAAGTATCTCTGGGAAGAGGTCATCGAACTGCAACCCGAGGCGGTTCAAACCTTTTTGCTGCAAACGTCAATTCTTCAGCAGTTTTCCTCTCCGCTCTGCGATGCCGTAATGCAACGCTCCGATAGTGCCGCGACGATCCGGCTACTAGAGCAGGAGCGGCTGTTCCTCGTTTCACTGGACGATGTCGGTCACTGGTATCGCTATCACCATCTGTTCGCCGACGTGTTGCGCGATCGACTAGCGCAACAGCTCAGCGAAGCCGAACTCGCCAACCTTCACCAGCGAGCGGCCGAATGGCTGGAACAGCAGGAGCATTTCGACGATGCCGCTCGCCATGCTATCGCGGGTCATGACTGGGACCGTGCCGTCCGACTTCTCGAGATAATCGGTGTGAAGCTCTATGACCGAGACCGTGAGAACAGTCTTAGCAATTGGTGATTAGGTTTGCCGACGGAAGTCCTCGAACAGAGTCCGCGGCTTGCATTCTGGCTGGCATATGCGCTGGCTCGCCAAGGTCGTCCTGAGCAGGCAGTACAGCCGCTTCGCATAGCCGAACGAGCTTGAGTAAAGACCGCGACCCCATCGACCTGGGGTTGCTCCGAATCTTGCAGTCGACCCGAAGTCTCATCGACGATGTCGACCGGGCTCGAGGCTTTGCTCGAGAGGCACTTGAGTCCTGCCCGCCGAACGGCAGGGAGATCGGGCCATGGCTCATGTGATCGTGGGACTAACCCATCAAGTATGCGGTGAATGTGCTGAAGCAGAGCAAACGTTTGCCAAGGCTAGAGTGAGCGCCGATCAGGGTCAGAGCACCTGGGTCCAAAACGTAGAAATGGCCGGGTCGGGCGGAGTACTTATCCAGACAAGGGAAACTTTTCGATGCCGCTGTTCTCTTTAGAAGAGTCATCAAGCTCAATAGCGAACAGCTCACGATACCGAATCAACATGCACTCGTCCGACTTGGTGACGTATGCCTTGAATGGAACAAACTCGAAGAGGCCGAAGCCCACTTCTTGCAGGCTGAAAACAGACGCTGAGCAAACCCGGTCGATCCTCTGGCGGTGCGAAACAAGTCTCGGCCTCGCAAAAGTGGCATGGGCGCGAGGCGAATTCGAAGTCGCGTTTGATGAGGTTGAGCGGGCTATTGACTTCGCAGGTCAGACTAGCCGAGCATCCCTAGTCAGATTTGCCAGAGCGCATCTAGCGCGGTTTTGGCTCGCCGCAGGCCAACTTGCGCTCGCTCGCCGCTGGGCAGAAAGTTGTGATCTCGATCCATTCTTGCCGCCCAATTCCTACGAAGCTATGAACACACGACGTTTGTGCGCTTGCTCATTGCGGAAGATCAACCGAGACCTGCTCTCGCGATACTCAATGCAATCGGCGATGACGCAAAAGCAAAAGGGGGGTCGGTACGGCAATCTTCTCGAGGTCCTCGTACTTCAATCGCTCGCCTATAAACGTCTCGGTGAGCACGGAGACGCGCGTGGATTGTCTGGAAGCTGCACTATCGATTGGTGAGACCAACGGCTTTATCCGAGTCTCTGTCGATGAAGGCGAACAGATGACGACTCTTCCTCCGGCACGCTGCCCACCCGCGGTTCCCATCGCGAATACGCCGCAAAAGTCACTCGCCGCTATGGATGGGTCCGAGTTACCGCCAACATTTGCGAAAGCAGATATGGTCGACGCGCTCAGCGAACGCGAAGTCGAAGTTTTGCGATTGGTGTCGGCCGGACTTCCCAATCGCGACATTGGTCAGCAACTCTTCATCAGCGAAAAAACGGTCAAGAAGCATCTCAGCAATATTCTCGGCAAGCTCGAGGCAACGAACCGCACCCAGGCCGTCGACCAAGCACGCCGAATTGGTCTGCTCTAGCGCCCAATTGCATTGTCGAAGTTCAAACGCGACGACCTATTGCCGGGCTGAATCCCCTTAACCCGGACTTGGTCAAGTTTTCTCCAGAACGACATCTCCAGGTAAACATGTGACGAGCGTCCGAGAACGTTCCCTCCGTCTCAATCGTCACATCTGCTTCAGCGAATACTCCTTTCGCCGCATGCGGCTACCACTCTCCGCCGATTAGGGTACGTCTCAGGGTCAGGGGCGAATTCGTTAAGCCTCGTTTGGCGCAAGGTGGCGTCAAGCGAATCGAGGTGACGTGGATCCCTCGCAGTGGCTCACCTATTGGCGGAGCGTCAAACAGGACGCAAGCACAGAGGAGAATGGATGATGCGACACGCGTTTCGGAGATCCGGCGCACTCGGCCGGCTCATCGGCATACTCGTGGCAGTCGCGGTGATTATGACGACCGTCGCCCTGCCGATTGGCCTCAAATCCGCGAAAGCGCAAGATTCCTCCACAATTCAAACCCGAGTTCAATTTCTGCACGCGGGGCCCAATGTCGGCAAAGTCGAAATTCGGCTCAACGGTGACAAGAAGGTTGACAACTTCGAGTACGGCAAGACCAGCGACTGGATCGACATTGACCCGGGCGCAGTCGAACTCCAAATCAGTGAAGACCGGCGGGGTACCAACTACTCGATCTTCGATTCGGTCTACCCCGTTCCTGCCGGCAACGACTATAACGTCATCATCACCGACCAGATCATCCTGGGTTCAGTCATCGATCGCAGTACGATCGCCGATGGCGCTGCCCGTGTCCGCATCGTCCAGGCTTCGATCGATCTGCCGGCTTCCAATGTTGTGGCCAAAGGCTCCAATGTGACCTTTGCCAGTCAGTTGTCTTTCCGAAGACCTCGGACTACACCTCGGTGCCCGCCGGGAGCTACGACATCCAGGTCAATTTGGCGGATTCCGGTCAAGAGGTGCTGACCGTCCCTGGCGTCAACCTTGAGGGCAACCAGGTGTACGACCTCGTGATCATGGGCGATCCAAGTGACACCGACCATCCACTCACGATTACAACATTGACGGATACGACAGTCACCCGAGATAACGGAACACCGTCCTCCTAAGAGTTCTCGGAGAGATTCGGATTCCCACCTGCGGTTGTCGGGTATTCACGACGAAGCAGAGTCCTCGATTTCTAGATGCTGAGCGCAGGGAACGTCCGGAGTTCCCTGCGAGGCGGCAAAAGGAGTAGCGCAAATGTTCCGACAACGACACAGGGGAGACGTCGACGCGGAGCATGAGCCCTCAAGTGACCAAAGTCGCGCGAACCTGAGTCCAGCGCCACATGCAGTCAATCGATACCGAATGGTCGATAAACTCGCAACCGTCGGCGATGACTTCTTCATCCAAGACGACCGGGGAAAGCGGGTATTTAAGGTTGACGGCAAAGCGCTGCGAATACGCGACACACTTTTGTTTCGAGACATACAAGGGACCGAGCTCTGCAAGATCCAGCAGCGAATTGCCCGCGTTCGTGACTCAATGGAAATACAAGGACCGAATGGGCAACAGATCGCAATAGTCAAGAAAGCCATGATCACTCCATTGCGGGATCGGTTCATTGTCAAGGTGGGCGACGGTCCCGATCTCGAAGTACAGGGAAACATCCTCGACCACGAATACCGCATCGGCAATGTTGCGACTGTTTCGAGGAAATGGTTCCGAGTGCGAGATTCTTACGGAGTTGAAGTCGTTCCAGAACAGAACGTCGCGCTCATTCTCGCGGCGACTGTGTGCATCGAGCAAATGACCAGCGATGTCGCCTAGTTCCAAGCGCGCATGAGCAGCCGTTCGCAGCGAAGGATTCAGTTCGGCACGCGATGAGGCGAAAGGTAGAACCTTATGACGTTTGGTCCAATACAAATCGTCGTCCTTGGATTTGGTGAGGCAGCGCTGCCTCTGGATTTCGTCAATCAGCTTCGCCGGCTCAGAGATGACGGCATTGTCCGATTGGTAGACGCCGTCTTTGTCGCCAAGGACGAGCACGGCGATATCAACGAGATTCGCGTTTCCGACTTGAGCAAGGATGAGGCCGTGCTTCTTGGCACCATCGCCGGCGCGCTCTTCGGATACGGCGCCGCCGGTGAGGAGGGGATGGAACTCGGCGCAGAAATCGGCATGTTGGCCAGCGAGGAAGGCGAATTCGGCCTCGACAGTGACGACATCGATCAGATTGCCGATCTGATACCGCGGGGCTCTGCCGCCGCCCTCATTCTTTTGGAGCACCTCTGGGCAATCGGTCTCAAAGAATCCGTCGGCAACGCCAACGGCGTCGTCATCGCTCATGGCTGGATCACACCAGCCACGTTGATCGCCAAAGGCGCGGAGCTCATGGAAGAAGAGGAGACCATCGCTAGGGATTAAAGGCTTTCCGCGGAACTTTGCACTCGTGGGACGCGTAGATGCGCGGCCCAGAATAGATCAGAAAGGAATTGTCATGAACGACACGTTTTTCGCATGGTTCTTCGGCATCTTTTTCTTCACGGTGTACTTCTTCTGTCTCTTCACCGTCTGCTTGCTGACCTTTCGCAAGGGTCACACGTTGCTCGGCATCGTCGGCATCTTCTTACCGTTCCTCTGGCTGATCGGCGCGATCCTGCCGGCCAAGCCGGGCTCTCGATATGCCGTTGACCAAGAAAACGCGACCCAGCAGCAAATCCAGCAGTTCTCGCAATAAACCACGGTAATCGGTCGTGCGGTTGCGGCAAATTTTGCGAATCAATGATGGATGGGCTGGCTACCACCGCGTCTCCTGTCCCAGCTATGGCACGTCCGATCTTCAACGCGTAGTCGAAATGGAGTATCGAGTCTTTCGATGCTCAGGCGAATGACACCCCGGAGGATCGATCAATGAGTGCTCCAATTGAAGTGTATGCCGCCATCTTTCCGAACAGAGCGCCGGCCGATGCCGTCGTCCAGACACTCAAGCAAATGCACAAAAACGGCACGATCCAGCTGCTTGATGCCGCGATCATCACGAACTCAGCTTCAGGCAAGCCGAAGATCGACGAGCTGGAGGAATTGACGACGGTCAAAGGCGGCGAGCGAGGGGCGATCGTCGGAGGCGTCCTTGGTTTGATTTTCCCGCCGGCGTTCATTGCGAGCGCCGCCGTTGGGGCGGTCGCCGGAGGACTGTGGGGCAAGATACGAGACACAGGTTTCAAGACAGACGACCTGAAACAAGTTGCCGCCGACTTGAAGCCAGGAGAAGTTGCTGTCGTCGCCGTCGCTGAGGACAAGTGGGTGGAGACACTTTCAAACGCGATGACCGGTTACGATCGCATCGTCCGAGAGTCACTCGATGCCGATACCGCTGCAGTTCTCACTGCAGACCCTGATACCGGTGAAGCCACGGCAGTTGGATTCACTACAGGGGATTCTGGCGAAACCGCCAACGCGCCAGCATCCGCATAAGGTTTTCGCTCGCAGAGGCTTGTCCATCCTCAGCACGTCTGCCAGACGCCCCTGACAGGTCGTCTGGCACCGACTATCAACGGCAGCGTCGCCTCGCATGTCGCCCTACCAGCAGTTGATCGTCGTGTCGCCGGTGAGCCATTCCTGGATATCGAGAAGAAGGCCGTGGCCATGACGGCCAGAGAATGAGGATGTTTTTCGGAAGTCAATGACTTGTCGACAGGAATTTCAGCAAAGAGCGAAAGGGATTGAGCGATGAGTGACAAGCGTGTGACGGGACCCATCCAGGTATTCGTGATCGGGTTCGATAAGTTCGAGGCAACCGGCCAAATCATGGCGGAGCTGCGCCGGGTCCGAAAGCGCGGAATCGTTCGCGTCGTGGACATCCTCTTCGTTCAGAAGGATCGCCAAGGTAATATCAGCAACTCGATGCATATGACCGACCTCTCTGAAGCGGAGCGGATGCGTCTCGGATCGATTGCCGGTGGCCTTATTGGACTCCGTGCGGGCGGTCTCGAGGGTGGTGTCGCTGGAGCCGAAATGGGCGCGCTGGCAGTGGCGGAGCGCGACGCGGGGCTCAGTGCCGACCGGCTGAGCGAACTTGCCGATTCCATCCCCAACGGCGGTGCGGCAGCCATTCTCGTCATCGAGCATCATTGGGCGACGCGACTGCGGGACGCCATCGGCGAAGCGGGAGGACGCGCCCTGATGCAGGCGATGATCACGCCTGATGCTCTCCTTCTCGTTGGCGATGAACTGCGGGCCAAATTGGAAGCCGAAGAGGCTATCGAGGCCGCTGAAACTATCAAGCTGGCAGCCGCTGTCGACATCGCACAAACACTTCTGGAAGCCGAATTGATCGAGGAAGCGGCCATCACTGAAGCTGCTGACGTCGTCGCAGCTGCCCTCGCGGTCGAAGACGCCGCGGCCGTGGATGTCGCGGAGACACTCTTGGCCGCCGATCTCATTGAGGAAGCGGCTGTCAAAGAAGCCGAGGACGTCGTGTCAATGGCGCTCGACGTCGAGGAATCGGCAACCGAGGAGGCCGAGGACGCAGTGTCGATGGCGCAGGATGTCGAGGAATCCGCGACCGAAGAAGCCGAAGACGTCGTCGCCGCAGCCAAGGAGATCGAAGAAGCCGCCGCCATCCGGGCGATCCGCGCGCTCATCGCGGCGGATATTGTCGAGGAAGAGGCTGCCACGGAAGCGGTAGCCGCGATGGTCGCCGCCGAGATGATCGAAGAGGAAGCGGCTAATGAGGCGGTTGCGGCCGTCCTCGCCGCCGAAGCTGTGGAGATGGAAGCCCAGTAGGAGACAACTCAGCGTGTATCCGGCCTGACCTCGGCACCAGCGAACGTTCGGGCCGGACGCGCTCACAGATCGGTTGGGCAAGCAATCATAAATCTGCTTCCTACCCTTCCTGACACCCGGCCCGTCTCGCGATCACCAGATCGACCGGACAAGTCGATCGACGCGATGGCCGTGAGCGGACGAGGGACGGGAGCGTGAAGTGATCGTTGATCAAGGCATCTTCACCCCTATATACCGCGAGGCGACCTCTGTCGAGGCAGCCGTCGCGTCCGCCAATGCCGGCGAAGGCATTGCGTGGATCGGACTCGACGAACCGACCGACGAAGAGCTCGTGCAATTGGGGCTGGCCCTCGGCGCCAGTGATCAATCGCTTGCGGAAATCAGAGACCGCGGCAAAAGCATAGATCCGGACCATTCAACAAACTCCAACCCTCCAATTCGAGCCTGTGCCGAGGTTCTGGAAGGGATAGTTCACCTCCTTGTTCGCGGACCGACGCACAAGTCCACTGGAACTCTCAGCCTGGAGGGCGATATCGAGGTGCTCGCAACTCAGCGGGCCGTTGTCGTTGCCACCCGAGACGTTGTCCCCGAGTTTCAGCCTGAGGCAATGGTTCGACTCATCACCAAGTCGCTTTCAGAACGGGAGACACCGACTGGGGCTGACATTGTTGGTATTCTGATCTCGTTAGTTTTTGACTGGTACGAAGATGTCCTCGATGAGGTCGAGCGTCAGATTGCGGAAATCGCCGACGAGCTGTTCGGTGAACGCCGAATGGAGATCCTTCCGCAGTTGTATGCGCTTGCGCGCCCACTCCACGGCGCAACTTTGGCTGTTCAGCCATTTGAGCACGGGCTCGACCGTTTGCTGCGGGAAATAGGCGAAGGGGCAGAACATACTGAGAGTTTGGACTGGCGGAACGACGCCGAACATCTCGCAGTCCGAGTGGCGCGACTTGACGCGCTGTTGGTTTCGACCCTACAAGTCTACCTGGGGCGATCGCAGGACGAGGCAAACACGCTGGCCAACCAACGAAACGACATCACCCAACGCATGTCGGCCTACGCACTCTTGCTCGCTATTCCCACGATCATCTTTTCGATCTACGGAACGAACTTCAAGGACATCTGGATTCTTAAGGAAGGCTGGGGATACCCAGTCATCATGGTCCTGACTGCCGCAATTTGCTTTTTTGTCTACCTTAGGTTGCGTAAAGCGGGCTGGCTCTAAAGATCGCGACTCACAACACCTGGTCCCGAGAACCCTTCCCGGTTTTTCTGCCGCGCTTGAATACGCCCTACGAAGGATGACAGTACGACTCGTTCGGAGCAGAATCCGCTTAACAATCTATTCATGCTTTAGACCCTAGGCGCCATCTAACACGAGGGCGAAACGAGCCTCGCACTCAGGGATATCAAGGTGCTCAATGACACGCTGAGAAAGTAGCCACCATGGCGAATTGGGCAAAAGCCGGCGCCCCGACCGGCATATTGAGCGATGGAGGACCGAAATGGTTGCGATAAGGGATGAGGAGACCATGATCGAGGTGAACGGCGCCAAGGAGGATGGGAATGCTCGCGGCACCGTCGCCGAGCGCATGGCAGAAGGGAAAAGCCTGCGACAACGGGTCTCACGAGCTTCCCACGCCAATTGGTCACCGCCTGCAGACCGACCGGACCCGATCGACCTCCTGCAGGCACAGGACCGGACGCGCCTACAGGAGCTCGTTCCGATCCGCTACGGGCGAATGGTCGTCTCGCCGTTTACCTTTCTCCGAGGCTCGGCAACGGTCATGGCAAGTGATCTGGCAGCGACGCCGGCAACCGGGTTGATCGTCCAGGCCTGCGGCGACGCGCACCTCTCAAACATCGGCGGGTATGCCACCCCGGAGCGCAACTTCGTCATCGACCTCAATGACTTCGACGAGACCCTCCCTGCCCCCTGGGAGTGGGACGTCAAGCGCTTGGCTGCCAGCTTTGTCGTCGCGAGCCGGGCGAACGGATTTAAGGCGGCGGACTGCGCCAATGCTTCCCGGGCCGCGGTCCGCTCCTATCGGGAACAGATGGCCTCGTTCGCGCCGATGACCCACTTGGCCGTTTGGTACACGCGGCTCAGTGCAGCGGACGTGGCCGCGAAGCTGCCCGGTAGAGCTAAGAAGGACTTCCAGCGTGGGGCCAATCAAGCTACCCAGCGCGACCATCTCCAGGCGTTCGCCAAGATGACGACAACCGTCGACGGCAAGATCCGCATCGTCGACGATCCACCATTGATCGTCCACGGCAGCGACGAACTGGTGGGCGACAACCTGCCGACCATGGCCAAAACCTATCGATCCTCGATTCGCGACGACCTCAGCGCACTGCTGGACCGTTATACATTCGTCGACTTTGCGGTAAAAGTCGTCGGAGTAGGGAGCGTGGGAACTCGCTGCTTTGTCGTGCTCATGCAGGGCAACCACGACCAGGATCCCCTCTTCTTGCAGATCAAAGAGGCGACCGCGTCGGTGCTCGAGCCGTACGCCGGCAAAAGCCGGTACCGCAACCACGGCCAGCGGGTCGTGCAGGGACAACACTATACCCAAGCCGCAAGTGACATTTTCCTCGGCTGGGGCCGCGCCAAGGGGATCGACTTCTACGTGCGGCAGCTCAGGGACATGAAGGCCTCCTTCGATGTGGCCACGTATTCGCCCCAGACGATGATTCTGTACGGCGAGCTGTGCGGGTGGGTGCTGGCCCGCGCCCACGCCCGCTCCGGCGACGCGGCCAAGATCGCGGGTTACCTCGGTTCCGGCGCCACGTTCGACAACGCAATTGTCGCGTTCGCCAACGCATACGCTGATCAGACCGAGCGCGACCACGCTGCGCTCGTTGCCGCGATAAAGAGCGGCAGGGTAACAGCAGAAACCGGCAAGTAAGCGTGTCTAAAACCGGGACGCAAATACGAGCTTGTTGGCGGCAGCGGGGAACCCGCGCCTAGTGCCTTTACTCGAGATGGCCAAAGCGAAGGGATAGATTCGCTCATGACGCCTGAAGACCAGCTTCCTAGCCAGACGAGCCAAGATCAGACCACCAAGGTCGAAGGTGGCGCTTCACTCCGTGGTCAAGGAACCGCCGCCGCGATCGCCTCCGCGATTGTCCTCCCGTTGGTCTTGACCCAGTTCATCGCGAGCTTCGCCGGCTCCAGCTTGAACGTGGCCATCAGCAGCATTGCCGAAGATTTGGGAACGACGACACACGGGGTCCAGACGGCGATCACACTCTTCACCTTGACGATGGCGGCGCTGATGATCCCCGGCAGCAAGTTGACGGACATTTGGGGCCGCAAGCGGTGCTTCATGCTGGGACTGTTGGTTTACGGGGTTGGCGCATTGCTGGCTTCGCTTGCCCAAGGGCTCGGGCTACTCATCGTCGGCTATTCGCTGCTGCAAGGGATCGGCTCGGCCCTCATGATTCCGCCGATCTACATCATCCTCACGATCGCGTTTGCCGACCTCGAGTCTCGCGCGAAGGTATTCGGCCTGGTAAGCGCCGCTGCCGGATTGGGTGCGGCGGCCGGACCGTTGATCGGTGGTGTTATCACCAGCGCCATTAGTTGGCGAGCGTCGTTCATCCTGCAAGTCTTGGTGGTGGCGGCCATCGCCCTCATGGGTCGAAAGTTTGCGGGCGCGAAAGGCACGAAGACGACCCTCGACGTCACGGGGGCCATCCTATCCGCGGCCGGTCTGGTCTTCGTGGTGCTTGGCATCCTGCAGTCCGGAGAATATGGCTGGGTGAAAGCGACGAAGGACTTCAAGATCGGCGATACCGTCATCATCAGCGAAGGCGGAATCTCGCCAGTGTGGCCCTTCATCGCCATTGGCGCGCTCTTCCTGGCTTGGTTCTTCTGGCATATTCGCTCGATGGAGCGAGCAGGCGAAGAACCGCTGCTCTCCACCCGGCTGTTCCGCAATCGTACGTCAAACCTGGGGTTGGTCACCCAGAATGTCCAGTGGTTGATTATGCAAGGTAGCTTCTTCGTGATCTCTGTGTTTCTGCAGGAGGTTCGTGGCTATAGCGCCATTAAGACAGGATTGATCCTCACCGCTACAACCGTGGGCATCCTCCTCTCGTCCGGTCGTTGCCGGCAAGTTGGCCCGGCGGTACTCGCAAGTCGTCTTGATTCGGGCGGGCTTTACCACCACGGTGGTCGGCATCGGTCTGCTCTTGCTGATTTCCGATGCCACGTCGAAGATCTGGACGTTTCTGCCCGGTCTTTTCCTAATGGGACTCGGCATCGGCGTGATGCTGACGTCATCGGTCAACGTCGTTCAGTCAAGCTTTCCCGAGCAGGACCAGGGAGAGATATCGGGGTTGTCGCGCAGTATCTCCAACCTGGGCTCCTCGCTCGGCACGGCGCTGGTCGGCTCGGTGCTGGTTTCACAGGCGGTGCCTGACAACCATGAATATGGCGCGGCCCTGATTGTGATGGCCGTCATCGGACTCATCGGGCTGGGTGCGGCTTCTCCTCCTCCCACGTGATGCTGTCCAAGCTCCGAGCTCATCGGCGTGAGCTTTTCTAGTCGGGCGGTCCCCTTCCTGGCGGAGACGCCGTAGGAGGGGCAGGGCTCTAGCGCCGGCAGCCACGGCGTCAAGTAACGCACCGCCCGGCTTCTTGACCAACCTGGTGCGCCCGGCGCGACAGGCTCGTCACATCGACATTCCGCGAGCGGATGGCGCTGGGAGGCGGTCTCGGCTCGGCCTGCGTCTGTTTTGATCCGCTGAGCCGATATTCGGCCACGCGGTTTCCGCTGGCGACGAGCAAAGGAGGAATGATCGAACCGCATTCAATTTCGCGATCGATGCATTGTCGAACCAAATCTAGCGAGGACTCGTCCTCAACGAAGGAGCACGTTCGATGTGTAAGGAATGTATCGCGCCATCACGAACCATCAGCCGCCGCGGCCTGGTGCGCCTGGCCGGGTTGGGCGCCGGCGGGGCGGCGCTCACGGTCGCCGGCACGCGCCTTGGCGGCGGGGTGCTGGCGGACGACGCGACGTCCGCGGCAACATCGGTCCCCCCGGCGCATTGGACCTACGACGGAGAAGACGGCCCAGTACACTGGGGCGATTTGGGATCCAACCTATGCCTCGTGCTCCGGTGGGACAGCGCAGTCACCGATCGATATCACTGGGCCCACGGACGAGGATCTCGCCGATCCCGACTTTGCCTATCAACCGATTTCGCCGCTGAACATTGTCAACAATGGCCACACGGTGCAGGTCGCCGCCCCTGCCGGCAACACCGTCGTCATCGACGGGAAGAGATACGCGTTGCAGCAGTTCCACTTCCACACACCAAGCGAGCATACGATCGACGGTCAGGCGCAGGCGATGGAACTGCACATGGTGCACAAGGCCGCCGACGGCGCGACGGCCGTGGTTGGCTTGTTATTGAAGGAAGGACAGGAGAACGCCGCGCTGAAACCGGTCTTCGAAGCGATGCCGGTCATGGCCGGACCGGTGCAAGAAGTCACGGGGACTGTCGATCTCGCGGCGGTGCTCCCCGCGAAGCGGACCACCTTCCGTTACATGGGTTCGCTGACGACGCCGCCATGCACCGAGGGCGTTGCTTGGACGCTTTTCACCGAGCCGGTGGAGGTCTCGACCGCGCAGATCGAGGCGTTCCGGAAGATCGTCGGCGCTAACGCCCGACCGGTCCAACCGCTCAACGGCCGGACCATCGCAGACGACACGACCCCGTAGCCGGCAAGCGCCATGGTCGGTCGGCTGCCTGTCACCTTCGCGATGCACACATTGCCGCTTTTAGCGCGCAGCGGGCCGAGCGCGCGATCGACCCCGGGCGGGTTCTCGCCCTCAGTGACGGCGTGTTCGCGATCATCATTACGTTGCTCGTCTTGCAGATTCATGTGCCCGAGCTCGCCGGCAGCCAGACGCTCGCGGACGCAGGTCGGGAGATTTGACCCTCGTTTGTCGCGTTCATTATCAGCTTCGTCGTCGTGGCAATTGCGTGGGTGGGACATCGTGATCTCGTCTCGCTCATCCGACAATCCGATCGCGCCTTGATCTGGCTCAACTTTCTCTACATGCTGCCACTTTCGACCCTGCCTTTTGGGGCATCTCTCCTCGCCCGCTATGACCGCGACCCTGTTGCACTCAGAATGTAGGGTTTCCTGTTGGTCGCGATTGCTGTGACCCGGCTCGCCATGTGGCTCTACGCGACGAAACGGCCGCACCTCGAACTGCCTGTTCACTCATCAAGTTCTTCAGTACAACCTCCCCTATCGCCGCCAAAGTCGAATACGCCCTTTGAAGGATGACAGTACGCCTCAAATTGAACAGGATAGATATGCGGTCAATTGATTCCAGTGATGCACTTACATGTGCAAGCAAACACATCATTGATCTGCAGGAGGAGAAGGCCATTTTGACGAAATTCGAATTCACCGGTGCACTGACGAAACTGCGGAAGATTCTGCTCGTCGCTCGTTGTCGATAACGCGATCAGACGGCAAAACTCGAAAATCACAATCGCCACCACCCATGGAGTGGACACCAAGATGTTCAATCGGCCGCGAATGCAAAGAGTTTCCTCAGGCCGATCCCCATCCCGAGCTCTTGGCGATCGCCATGGCAGGCGAACCCCAATTTATCGCTGGTGAGGTCGACGACTTTGTTGCGAGAAGCAACGAGTCGCCGGCCCTCCGGCACAAATGATCCGATGTTCGTTGGCGTATTGATCAAATCGGTCGAAAGGATACGGTCCGCAAACCAATTCGAGATGGAATCGGTCGTCAATTCGACAAATGCAACGCTCAGGAGGTAAGCAATCGTGAATGCACCCGAAAAGATCCAGCGCTCAGTTCTTCCGATCCCCGACCCGGAGTACGTCGGTCTGACTACCTACGACGCCAAGAGCCCGGACACCAAATTCCCGCCCATTGAGCCGCTCCGGCCGCCTGAGGGTGCGCCGAATGTGCTGGTCATCTTGATCGACGATGCTGGCTTTGGCTCCTCTTCAGCGTTCGGGGGACCGTGTCAGACGCCGAACTTCGAGCGCCTGGCATCCGCAGGGCTCAGATACAACCGCTTCCACACCACGGCCCTCTGCTCGCCCACAAGGCAAGCGCTGCTCACTGGGCGAAATCACCACGCTGTCGGCATGGGTGGGATCACCGAAATCGCCACCTCGGCGCCGGGCTACAACTCGATCAGGCCGAAGACGGCGGCCCCGCTCGCGGAGACACTCAAACTGAATGGGTATTCAACGGCCCAGTTCGGCAAATGCCACGAAGTGCCGGTCTGGGAAACGAGCCCGATGGGCCCGTTCGACAGTTGGCCTACCGGCGGCGGTGGCTTCGAGCACTTTTATGGCTTCATCGGTGGTGAGACAAACCAATACGCCCCGGCGATCTACCAGGACACGGTGCCAGTCGAACCCGATCGCACGCCGGAGGAGGGCTACCACTTCACCGAGGACATGACCGACCACGCGATCAACTGGGTGCGACAGCAGAAAGCGCTCATGCCAGACAAACCCTTCTTTGTCTACTACGCGCCCGGCGCCACACACGCACCGCATCATGTGCCGGCGGAGTGGTCGGCGAAATACAAGGGCAAGTTCGATCAGGGTTGGGATCAAGTGCGCGAGGAGACCCTGGCCCGCCAGAAAGCGCTCGGTGTCATCCCTCAAGACGCGGTGTTGTCCGCGCGCCCGGCCGAGATCCCCGCGTGGTCCGAGACACCTGACGACATGAAGCCGATCTTCGCTCGACAAATGGAGGTGTATGCCGGATTCATGGAGCACACCGATCACCACGTCGGACGGCTCATCGATGCCCTCACGGACCTGCAACTCCTCGACGACACGCTGGTGTACGTCATCATCGGCGACAACGGAGCCTCAGCCGAGGGCACCCCGAACGGCTGTTTCAACGAGTTGACCGTTCTCAATGGAGCGAGCCAACTCGAAACGGTCGAGTTCATGACCTCACGCATCGACGACTTCGGCACGCCCAGGGCGTACAACCACTATGCGGTCGGCTGGGCCCACGCGATGGACACGCCGTATCAGTGGACCAAACAAGTCGCTTCACACTGGGGCGGCACCCGCAACGGCACGATCATCCACTGGCCGAAGGGCATTCAGGCAAAGGGTGAGACGCGCGACCAGTTCCACCACATCATCGATGTCGCGGCAACCGTCCTCGACGTCGCTGGATTACCCGAGCCGGCATTTGTTCACGGTATCCAGCAGATGCCGCTGCACGGTGTTTCGATGGCTGGGTCGTTCGACGACTCGGGCGCGCCCGAAGTCCGTGAAACCCAGTACTTCGAGATGTTCTGCAACCGCGGTATTTACCACAAGGGCTGGACCGCCGTGACTCGTCATAGCACGCCCTGGCTGATGGCCGAAGTTCCGCCGCTTGAAAGCGACGTCTGGGAACTCTACGATACGTACACCGACTGGACGCAATCCCACGACCTCGCGGGCGAGAATCCGCAAAAGCTACACGAGCTGCAGACGCTGTTCCTGCTCGAAGCGAGCAAGTACAACGTCTTTCCGCTCGACGACCGCCGAGTCGAGCGCTTCAATTCCGACCTCGCCGGAAGGCCACAGCTGATTCGCGGGAATCGTCAGATCCTGTTCGGAGGGATGAGTCGCCTCACAGAGAACTCGATCGTCGTGACGAAGAACAAGTCATACGCCATAACGGCTGAAATCGTTGTCCCCGATGCGGGCGCTGCCGGCGTGATTGTCTCCCAAGGAGGCGCTTTCGGCGGCTGGAGCCTCTACGCAAAGGACGGCAAACCCGCCTATTGCTATAACCTGTTCGGACTGCAGCGATTCAAGGTCTATGGTGACGCGCCAATCCCGGCAGGCGAGCACCAAGTACGGTTGGAATTTGCCTACGACGGCGGTGGGCTGGGCAAGGGTGGTACGGCGACGCTCTACCTCGACGGAACCAAGGTTGGCGACGGCCGAATTGGCGCCACCGTGCCCATGCTCTTCTCGGGCGACGAAACTACCGATGTCGGTTCGGACAGCGGAACGCCGGTCAGTGACGATCTTGGGCCGCGCGAAAGTGTGTTCAATGGGCGCGTGCAATGGGTGGAAATTGACCTCGGCGAGGACGCCCAAGACCTCGACCATCTGATCACGCCCGAGGAACGCCTCCAAATCGCGATGGCGCGGCAATAGGCGCGAATCGTCTCGAGCGATCGACTCGCACTGATCCTTGAAGATTGGGCGCGCGGTTTGAGCCGCGCGCCCACACAGGAGCGACGGATGGACCACGAGACCGAGAGCAAAACGATCGACGCGATCCTCGACGTGGTCGAGTATTTCGCCGTCGCAATCGAGCTCCTCGCGGTCACCATCATTGTTGTCGGAATTTGCTGGGCAACCTACACGTTCTTAGTCCACCGTGGATTACGACATGCCCCGAGCAGCGATCGGCAGTATCGAGAACACCTTGGACGAACGCTGCTCATTGGGCTGGAGGTCCTCATTGCGGCGGATATCGTTCGAACCGTTGCACTCGACCCAACCCTCGAGGGCGTCGCGATTCTCGGGCTGCTCGTCCTGATCCGGACTTTCCTCAGCTGGTCGGTGGTTGTTGAGATCGACCACCGATGGCCGTGGCAAGAGGAGCCCGAGCCGGAACCAATCGAGGCAACACCTACCAACGATTAAATTCGATTCGCCGGATTCGGCGGACCGTCGTAAAACGCATTCGGATGCAAATTATCTGTGTGAGCCTGGTCATCCTCATGACCACTCTCCGGACGGGAAGCGAAGTACGCCTTTCGCCTGATGCGCCTACTACCAGATAGGAGGCATTCTCATGTCACTACTCCGGGTGGTAGTTCGATAGAAATGCACAACAAGTCAACGAGAAAGGAACGGGTCATGCCTGAGCCAGAAATCGTCAAAGAGTTGGAGGACATGAGCGCGCTCTTCGTGCAAACAGCGCACGGTGCTGAGACCGGCAATGGGCGCATCACGTTGCAGGGCGTGTCGAAGTCAACGCTCTATTTCAGTGACCGCCCACAGCGAGTTGTTGGCCACATCGGCACCCCAGAATTCGTTGGCATTTGGGACGAAGGCGAAAATAGCTTTTCGGAGGATCCCCCAAACGCCGTCCTGGCTTTCGTTGCTCAAGGTGATTCGGTACCAGAAGACGTCGTCATCGAGATAACCGACCCCGTATTGAACGGAACCGAGTTGAGCTATGCGGCGAAGGTGCTCGAAGGCACACTGCCCACACAAGCTAGCGCCTGCACGCTCTTCATCGATCCATTCGGCAGGCCACTCTCACCGGTCTCAGTTGCCGGCATGAACCGCCGCGACCGCCGCCGTGACCGTCGCCGGTAATCGTCATGAGGCTGGTCTCCAGTTGGCGACCAGCCTCAGTCCTAGCGTCGGATCATCACTGACACTCGGCTCATGTCGACGCGATTAGGAACAGCCGCCGTTCAAGGTTGAACGCTTAGACCGGTACGGTGGCGCAGTAAAGGAGATTCACAATGGCAACTCTGTTCGCACTTGTCTATCCCGATGTCGCCACCGCGGAGGCGGCCCACGAAACCGCGAAAGGCCTCTCCCAAGCCGGCTACCTCAAAATTCTCGACTCGGCAATCGTCAAGAAAAATGCCGACGGCAAGATTGAACACCATGGAGAACGCCATACGGTTCGAGGCGGAGCCATCGGCGGCGCTGCAATTGGTATTTTCACCGGGGCCATCTTCTTGGTACCAGTGATTGGTCTCGTCGCAGGAACTGCTGTTGGCGCCTACATCGGCAAACTGAGAAAGAGCGGCGCAAGCCACGACTTCGAGGTATTCCGCAAGCAAGTCAGCGAAGATCTGCAACCAGGTGGTGCCGCCTTGCTCATGCTTGGCCAAACTGACGCGCTCGACCGGGTCGAGCATGACCTGGGCGCGCACGGCGGTACTTTCCGCACAACAGATCTCACTGAGAAAGAGATCGAGGAGATCCAAAAAGCTGTCGACAAGGCTGCGACCGACTAGCTTACTAAACGGTTCTGCCACGGGGTTCAAATCCGTAACAACGCTCTCCGTAACGGTCGTCCTCAATTAGGAGAACGGGAAGATGTGTTGCATCTTTACATCCTTGGCGCTCTTGGGTCCCCGCTTCGCGATCCTTATCTGGTGGCTCGCCGACCCAGGACGATGGGATCGAGCGTTTGACACGTGGATTTGGCCAGTCCTTGGATTCTTCTTCCTCCCGTGGACTACGCTGATGTATGTCATCGTGAGGCCGGGCACCGTGACCGGATTTGATTGGGTTTGGCTCGGGCTCGCGGTTGTCGTTGATATCATGATGTACACGGGCGGCGGTTACTCCAACCGCGATCGCATCCCCGGCTATGCGCAGGGCTACACGGATTAGGCCGGACTTTCCTCAACGAAGAGAAACTGCAGCACGGGAGGAAATTATGGCGAACCAACCTGTAAACGCTCTCCTTGCTGTCTATCCCAACCGTGCCTTCGCGGACTCGGCGGTGACCTATCTCACTCGACTTGAGAAATCCGATTTGGTCCATGTTGACGGCATCGCGATCGTCGCAAAAGACTCAAATGGAAAGGTCACCGCCGAGCAAGTCGGTCAACCGACTGGAAAGCGGGGCGCGAAACGGGGAGTGTTGATCGGCGCCGCGCTAGGTATCATATTTCCGCCGAGCATCATCGGCACATCAATTGCCGGCGCTGGCATCGGCGGGATCGTTGGGCACTTTCGAGGCAAGTCGGACGCGCACACCGCGTTACAAACCATGGGCGAACGCCTGGAACGTGGCCACGCCGGCGTTATCGTAGTGGTCGGCGATCAGGCAGTCGATGAAGTGACTTCTCGACTCACAGGTTGCGAAGCCCTGTATCAACAGCGGGTCGATGCTGAGACGCTGACGGTCATCGATGCTGGGGACGCAACGGAACTCACGGGTGAACCTGGTGCAACGGCGCTATAAGCATCATTTTTCGGGGACAGGAAAAACTTAATGGACGAACTCATTGCCGACTCCCAGTCGATTCTACGATTGATACTTTCTCGTAGAAGCATGGCGACTGCCTCACGCGTTTGCACCGAGTGGTCGCAAGATCGCAGACGGCAGCAACTTGTGCAGCAGAGGCGTATCCTGCGTCTCGGCGCCTCTGCCGCGCTCTTCTCGGGATTAGCAGCGTATTACAGTTCCCAAAAGCGTTGGGGAGGATATCGAACCCGTTATCGGAAATCGCATCAACGGAACTCTCGCGTGACAAACCGAAAATCCGATCCAAACTCGCATCGATCGATCACTGTCCGCGGATTCGCCAAAAACCAATTCGACAGATGGTGGTATCAAGTCTCTGAATTGCGCCGCTTGACCACCAACGTGTCAAAAAACAATAGAAAACACCGGTTCACCCGGCGCGACTTTCGCAGGCTCAGTCTGCCGCGAATCCGTGAACCGAAGAAATATCTACGACTTCCTCTCAGGACACACTGAAGCGCACGAAAACCGAGCAAGGTCGGACCTTTATTCAAATCTGACGAGGCATAATAACCGTCAAGTCGCCGACTTCGAGGAGGTTCCAATGTTTCGACGTCGAAGGGGGGGATTGTTGCGAGCTGCCGCTACTACCGCCGTCGTGGCAGGAACTGCTACCGCGGTCAGTGGAAGTGTTTATCGGCACCAGCAAAACAAGCAGATGGACGCGCAGCAAGATGCAGCGGCCCAACAAGCTGCGTTTGATTCGCAGGCACAGATCCAGCAAATGCAAGCACAAATGGCTGCGATGCAAGCCCAACAAGTACAGGCCGCAGCGCCTGCACCGGTAGCGCCGGCCCCAACCACAAGCTTGGCCAGTGATCTCCAACAGTTGGCTCAAATGAAGAACGCAGGAATCCTCACCGAAGAAGAGTTTCAAGCCGCTAAAGCGAAACTTCTCTCGGCGTAATGAGTTTCAATTTGATCCGACGGTCGCGGGGTCCGCGTTCACCAAGGTCGATGGTGCGAGCGGGCCCCGCCAGGATTTCAGCACTTTGTGAAGCGCTCCGGCCCCGATGATTGGTTCAGTCGGTTCCGCGAACTGGGTGGGATAGAGCACAAATGGCCGTGTCTGCGTTCCGCCCAATCCTCCGTGACATCCCACTAACTCCTCGAACGCCGCAACTTCTCCAGTCTCGGGATTGAACAAACTCATGACCACGATATCTGGCGCGTTCGCGAATCCATCGGTGCGGAGCAGGTGACGTCGTGCGTTCGGGCCAAATGTCGCAAGGGGATCAACGCCGACGACGTTGCCACTATCGACGTAGTGCATCCCATCCTTGCCAATAGCGAGTCCACCGTCCTTCGCCGAATGCACCATGACGAAGCTAACGCCAGGGTGTCGAACCAGGCCCGGTAATAGATCCGGAAAACTCTGCAGAAACTCCTCGTAGCTCAATCGCTCTTTCCAGCCGGTGAAGGAGACCAAGCCCAGATTTCCTGAAGCAACGACGATGACATCGGCCTTGCTTGGAGCCGTCTGGTCTGCGGATTGATCGAGTTGCTCTTGTTCGGGCCCGACTTCTACGTTCTCTCCTTGCTGATGGCTACGAGTCAACCGTTGAAGCAAGTTCCCCAGTCGACCTTCTTGATGGGTCGCTTCGGACAGCGCGACATTGAGATTTCCCCAGTCCTCGACCGTGGCCTGGGAACTCCCAACCTTGTTGTCCTCCGAGATCAATTCGTTCACAACATCGGAAAGCGTTTTGTCATAGCGCTGAAGGAATGTCGCGCCCATGCTTTGCCCGTGGTCTGAAAGCACAACAAATTCATAGGGCCGGGGCGCCATGGTCGCGGCTCGCTCCAACTTCGCGAAGACGCGGTCGAGCGTTCGCAAAACCTTGAATGCGTCGGGACGGTCGATTCCAGAGTGATGGGCGACTTCGTCATAGGCGAAAAACGTGTTGTAGACAGCCGGCACGCCGCGAAACATGTCGGAAATCAGCATGAAAAGGCTCGCTTCTTGCATGATCGTGGTCGTGCTGGCGCGAATAAAGGCGTATTTGAAATGGCGATGGATGCGGGGCAACTCATTGCGCTGAACCTGCCTCCGCGCTTGCCAAAGCTCGCGTACCACATCGCTGAAGAACAGCGAGACCGTTCGGGCAAAGCTGAACGGGTTGGTGAAATATGCCCCGTAGCTCCGGGATTTGTTGCGCGAGTGATCGCCTACCGCGCTGAAGGTGCAGAGACAGTCGAACGAGTCACCTGTGAAGACGTTCCACCGGCTCGCGCCGCCATCCGTGAGCAGGCCGTCTCCTGACGAAAGCCTCGTCTCTAGTGCTTTCGCGGTTTCCATCTTGCTCGAGACCATCAGCTTTCCGGCCGGCTTGTCGTACCAACGAAAGGCCGGGATTCCCGTGTTATCACCCAACAAGATGCCAGCCTGACTGGCAGATGTCTGCGAGGAGAGATCGGGCTCCCACCCGAGAAGCTTGTGGCTGCCATCATTGATCCAACGATGAAGCGTCGGCATGTAGCCGCCATCGATCGCCTGCTTCAAGAATGGCTCGGCGAGACCGTCAATCTCCAAATAGAGCACGCCAGGCTCTGACGATTTCGGCGTCGAGGCAAACGATTGCCGTAGGGGTCGCACGACAAACCAGTCATAGCTCACCGAGTCGTCAAGGGAGAAAAGTGCCCCGATCGCGACGCTGCCAATGGTCATGCCTAGGCTGACGACAATTCCAACCCAAACACTGTCAACTCGGAAGCCTTCGACATCGACTTGTCCCACGAGATAAATGATCGCGCCGGTCAGCACAAACGTGAGAATCGGGAAGAGGATTGGGTGAAATCGACTCGAGATTCGATAAATGAGCGGCCACGAGAGCGCGACCACAACTGAGATCACAAGCGCGCTAAATATCGCTCGCTTTGTTTCTCCAAGTGAGAATCCGGGCAGAACCCATGCCCAAAACAACAAAACAACTGTTTGAATGATTGCCATGCCGAGAGCCCAACGAATGAAGTGACGCATGAGCATGCTCCTTTGAATCAAGTCTCTGGACGCTCAAGGCAATCCTCTAACAGTCTGGATGCTACGGGTGAAAAGGTCCCATTCACATCCGTCAAAAGAAGCATTCTCATGCTTGGAAACGTCCAACCCTGTTGCTACAGCCCGAATGCGCCCTTCGAATGATGTAACTACAACCTCTAACTTCGTACGCTGTTCGTGCTGGTGAGCCAACTGAAGTGGCTATGCGTTCGGCGATCGAGGGCCAAACTATTCACAGGGGCTCCGCCGGACTCGCAAGAAGATCTCAAACCAGACAGATACCTAATCGTCGTTGGAATGCGTCCCAAGGCCAGGAAATGTTATGACCGAGGAAACGCCAAAACTTACCAACTTTGACATGTTCATTTTGGCGTTGACGATGTTCTCACTGATCAATATTCTTTGGCTCATCGCGCCGCTCAGCAAACCACTGACCAATGTCGTTCTCATCGTCGACGTCATATTCTCGTTCTTCTTCATGACCGACTTTTTTCTGCGTCTGTATCGAGCGCCGACGAAATCTTCCTACTTTTTCAGAGATCGGGGTTGGATAGATTTTCTTGGCAGTTTGCCTCTTCCTTACATCCGCATTCTCAGAATCGTGCGGGTGATCCGGGAATATCGTCCGATCCAGCGTCTAGGTCCCGGTGGCATCTGGAAGCGGTTGAAAGGCGATATCGCTGGTAGCGCCCTTCTCGCCGCGGTTTTTCTGACGGTCGTCGTCATCCAGTATGCGAGCATGGCCATCCTGTGGGTCGAAGGGGATGACCCTGATGCCAATATCCACACGGCATCGGACGCGGTCTGGTGGTCTTACGTGACCGTGACAACAGTCGGCTATGGCGACAAGTTTCCCGTGACCAATGAAGGACGGTTAGTCGGCGTCGCGCTTCTTTCGATTGGGGTAGGGCTGTTCGGCGTCATCACCGGTTTCCTCGCTAACTCGTTCTTGTCGCCGAAGAGGTCCAAGAAGGACTCGGACCAGCAAGATATTTGGAGCGAGAAGATGAAGGAGTTGGAAGACCTCATCGAGGCAATGCGCGCCCCGACAGTTCCTCAGGTAACGGCGGCTCAAGGCGAAGTGCCCTCCACCGAGTCATAGAGGCGGCGCCGTGAAGATCGACGCGACCACGTCCATCACCATTGCCTGGTCGAGCGAAGTTCTCAGTTCAAGGCCGTAGCTTTGGCAAGGGGCGCCCGATGAGCTGGAAACGAAAGTTTCTCTTTCGCCAGTATTGGAAGAACAGTCTGTGGCTGATCCCCGTACTGTGCGCCTTCTTCGGAGCAGGACTCGGATTCGCCGCCGTCTTTATCGATAAGCGTTGGAACGAATTCGGTTCGCTCGCTTACGAGGAAGGCACTGCTTCCTCGTTACTCGCCGCGCTGCTCGGCGCGACGGTCAGTTTTGCCGGATTCGTGTTGACGATGCTGCTCTTGGTTCCGCAGTTCGGCGGATCTCAACTCACCCCGCGTGTTGTGCAACTGATCTATCGCGATGAAAAGCTCAAATTCACCTTCGGCACGTTCATACTCACACTGGTCTACACGTTCGTTGTCATGAATCACATTCGGGGCGACTACATTCCCGGATTCGCGCTCTGGCTCTCCGGGATACTCGTGCTCGTCAGCATCCTGGGTTTTCTCGCGTTTATCAGCCACTTCATTCAGAATCTCCGCCCCGCCACCGCGGGCACGGCGGTTGCCGGCGCGGGACGGCTGATCATCGAAGAGATGTATCCCCTCGCCTATTCCGGCGGCCCGGCTCAATTCCAGACGGCGCTGCCTTCCAGCCCTGAGACCGAGATTCACCGATTGCGACACACGAAAAATGGTGGGTATATCCTCTCTGTCGACCGGTCGGGTTTGGTCGAAATGGCGGAGCGCATTGCCGGGGTCATCGTCTTCCCGTTGGCGGTCGGCGATTACCTCCCGATTGGCGATGTCTTGGTCGAAATCCACGGTGTTGCCTCCCTACCAGAAGCTGACGAGATTGAAGCACTGATCGCGCTCGGGCCGGAGCGCACGTTTGAACAGGATCCGAGATTTGCGCTGCGCATCTTGGTCGACATCGCCATAAAGGCGCTGTCGCCCGCGATCAACGATCCGACGACAGCCGATCAACTGATCGATCGCATCGATGACCTCATGTCGCTGTTGATGCAGCGGGATTTGTTCGCCGGTGAATTGCGCGATTCAGCCGGAGAGCTCCGGGTAGTGATCCCGATGCACAACTGGGAGGAGTACCTCGCCCTTGCCGTGACCGAGATCCGCGAATATGGCTACAACTCAATCCAGGTGATCCGTCGCTTACGGCGGATGCTCCAAGATCTGCTCGACGCCGCGCCAGAGGAATATCGCGTGACCATCGAAGCGGAGTTGATAGTTCTTGACCAAACGGCGGCCCGAGGCTTTCCAGAACCAGCCGATCTGGCATTGGCGGGCGTGGGCGAATCGAGACGGGAATTTCGGCGCGCAGCTCCTGCCTAATTTACGTTCCATAAGGGCGATATCCGCACGCGATTCGTTACGCGATCGGATACGTAGCGATTCGATAGAGACCCAAAATGAGAAGCGCGATTGCGATCGCTACCAGCGCGGATTGGGCCGGGAACCACCGAATGCGAGGCGCTATACCGCAAAAGAAGAGGACTGTTGCCAAAAAGACGGTATTCAGGACATAGCGATCGCTGATCGCGTTGTCGTCTTGCCCATCCTTGAACAGAGCTGTCGATTCCGCTTCGAGTTCGTCTGCCTGTTGCAGCTGAGGGAGAACATACTCGGGCATGACAAATGGCGATGATGGAGCATCTTTGTTTGTTAGCGGATTCGTCGCAATCCAGGCGTCGAACGCAGGCTTAAAATCGGGCCTAAAGCGCTGCTCGTAAAAGTCTGCCAGTTTCGTGTTACCTGCAGAGTACGCATTTGCAAAGTTTGTAAAGGTCGTGACATCGACAATCGAGAGTTGATGACCGTAGGTAAATTGCCGGTTCGATTCGATCCTTTGGGCGGATGCCTGAGCGTAATTTGCTGCCTGTTGTCCATCCCAAAGCGCAGACTGATAGGCACTCCACGCCGCGGCAAGGGAAGCGATGGCGAGGGTCAAGACGATGATCGCGTCGAGCCAATTCTCCCATCTAGCCCACCGATTCGTCTCTTCGGACTCAGCGACGCCTTCCGTAGCCGCGACCTCGGCGGATACCTCCCCCGCCTCTGCAATTTCCGCGTTGATGCTCACCTCTACGCCCTCCACGAACGTTCGATTCAGGCCTTGGTCCCGACATTTCGCAGCTAGCGCATTGCTTCACGTCGTACTGGTACCCCCAATGGTATTGAACAGCCGGTTGTAGCGTCATCACACTAACGGCGTATTCGATAGGTTTGGTCGCAGATCACGATCGCCAATCCAGCTACCGCTATACCTTCTGATGGGGCGGTGCAATTCCAAAATACGCCCTTGGGCGGATGACGCTACTCCTTTATCTACTTACCCTGATAACCGCCAATTCGACGGTTCGTGTGCGCAGCGTCAGCTGCTGTTCCTCGGCTCGTAGCACTCTTACCTGATCCCTGAAAGGCACATCCGATGACTCCGCTATTAACTCTGATCTACCGGTATGTCATGGCATTGATGGGGACCGAGGGCGACGCGAAAGCCGCACGCCGCAAACGTTTGGTACCCGCTTATGCCTATGCCGTCCGCCGCAGCGGATCGTCTTGTCCGCCGACCATCACAGTTCGACGCTCGAAGGAATTCTTGTAGCGGTCCCGCTCACGCGAGAGCCCAGGACTGCCCAGTTCTTTCGAGATTCAGCTTGCCCAGTCCGCTTGCAACTCGTTCGCAATCAGACGCGATTACCTTGAATCAAAGGCTCGACGAACGCGAGCCGTTAAGATCAGGAGGGATGGAACATGCCGCAACCAGGGGACGTCCTGGTGATCTTTGGGATCACAGGCGATCTAGCGAAAGTGATGACATTTCGGTCGCTCTACCGGCTCGAGCGTCGTGGTCTCTTGAAGACCCCGATCGTGGGCGTCGCAAGCTCCGATTGGACGGTCGATCAGCTCAAGGATCGAGCGCGTGAATCGATAGTGGGCACGGGGGAACCACTCGACGAGGCTGTATTCAACCGATTCGCGGATCGCCTCTCGTATGTCCACGGCGATTTTGCGGACGCCGAAACATACAAACGGGTCAGCGCCGAGATAAAAGACAAGTCGCGGCCCGTGTTCTATCTCGAGATTCCGCCATTCCTCTTTGCCACAGTCGTGAAGGGATTGAAGGATGCGGGCCTGACCAAGTCGGCCCGAATTGTGGTCGAAAAACCCTTCGGCCACGATCTTGAGTCGGCGAAGGCGCTCGCCGACGAACTTCACCAATACATCGACGAATCACAGATTTATCGCATCGACCATTTCCTCGGAAAAATGGGACTGGAAGAGCTGCTCTACCTCCGATTTGCCAACACCCTGCTCGAGCCGATCTGGAATCGGAACTACGTTGAATCGGTCCAGATCACGATGGCGGAAAGCTTCGGCGTCGAGGATCGCGGTCATTTCTACGACCCGGTTGGCGCTCTTCGCGACGTTGTCGTGAACCACATCATGCAGGTCGTTTCGGCGGCCGCTATGGAGCCCCCAGCCGGTCGCGACACAAGCGCGATCAAGGACGGTCAACTCGCACTCTTCAAAGCTGTCCTGGAAGCCGACCCTTCGCACTATGTGCGCGGCCAATACGATGGTTATCTCCAAACCGAAGGGGTCGCCAAGAATTCGACCACCGAGACGTACGCTGCGCTGCGCCTTGAAATTGAGAACTGGCGCTGGTCTGGGGTTCCATTCTTCATTCGCACGGGCAAACATCTCACAGCCACACAAACCGAGCTCAGGCTCGTGTTCAAGCGCCCGCCCAAACTCGGAATCACAGCGTTCGGCGATCAACGCGCGGAGCCCAATCAACTCGCTGTCAAGCTGGATCCGTCGACCGGCGTTCAAATCATGGTTGACGCCCGTCGGGCTGAATCGCCAAAACCAGAGGCGATCAGGCTCGACATGGAGTTTGCCGAGCAGGGTGGCGAAGGCGCCACCCCGTACGAGGTATTGCTCAATGGCGCCATGGTCGGACAAAGCGCCCGCTTCACGCGCCAGGATGGCGTTGAGGAAACCTGGCGCATCATGCAACCGCTCCTCGACAAACCATCACCGATCCATGGCTATGCTCAAGGATCGTGGGGTCCGGATGCGGCAAACGAGCTCTTGTCGGGATATGGACGCTGGCAAGACCCATGGGTCACATCATGAGTACCGCTGTCAAATCCGCGCCTAAGCGCGACCAAAGTGCTGCCGCTCCATCTGCGTTCACTCCAATTGCCGACTATGCCTTCCTCTCGAACTGTCATACCGGCGCACTCGTCGCGCCGGATGGCTCAATCGACTGGCTGTGCGTTCCTCGTTTTGATTCACCCAGCGTTTTTGGCAGTCTCCTCGACCGGCAAGGCGGAACATTCAGAATCGCTCCATTCGGTATTAATCATCCGGCTGAGCGGATTTATGTTCCGGGAACGAACGTTTTGGAGACCACTTGGAAAACACCGTCCGGGTGGATCGTCGTCCGTGATGCACTCACCATGGGTCCGCGAAGTCACGAGGACGAGATCACGCCGCACACCCGCCCGCCGGCGGATGACGACGCCGAGCATGCGCTGATTCGAACAGTGCTCTGCCTGGAAGGACAGGTCGAAGTCGAGCTTATCTGCGAACCGGTTTTCGACTACGGACGTGTCCCCGGCGACTGGGAACTCGTCGATGGAAGCAGAAATGCCGCGGATGCAAAGGGCAGCGGTCAAACGATCCGCCTCAGTTCGGATCTCGCCCTCGGCATTGAAGGCAATCGCGTCCGGGCACGTCATATGTTAGAGAAAGGCGACCGCGCATACTGCGCCTTGTCATGGGCTGAACACCTTGCTGCGCCAGAGGATATAGACGACGCAGAAGCTCGAATCGACGCCACGACGCGGTTTTGGCGGCGTTGGCTCGGTAGAGCGCGCTTCCCCGATCATCGCTGGCGCGAGCCATTGCAACGTTCGGCTTTGACCACCAAGGGCCTGACCTACATGCCGACCGGCGCGACAGTAGCGGCGCTCACAACCTCGTTGCCCGAGACTCCGGGCGGCGAGCGGAACTGGGACTACCGCTATACCTGGATGCGTGACACGACCTTTACGCTGCAAGCGCTGCACTGGCTCAATCTCGATTGGGAAGCTGACGAGTTCATGCAGTTCGTCGCGGATCTCGAACCGAATCAAGACGGCGCGCTCCAGATCATGTATGGCATCGACGGCCGGCGCGATTTAACAGAATCGACGCGGGACGATCTGTCCGGATATGCCGGCGCCAAGCCGGTGCGCATCGGGAATGGCGCCTTCGATCAGCGCCAGAATGACGTCTTCGGCGCTGTCCTCGACTCAATCCTGCTGCACACCCGACGAAGCCAGCGCCTACCCCGACGCCTCTGGCCCATTGTGCAAGCCCAGGCCGAATGCGCCACTCGCGTCTGGCGCGAACCAGATCAAGGGATCTGGGAAGCTCGCGGCAAGCCGCAACATTATGTCTCGTCCAAGCTTATGTGCTGGGTTGCCCTCGATCGCGCGGCGTCGCTGGCTGAGATTGGCGGCGATCCGGAGTTGACCGAGCAGTGGCGC
Source organism: uncultured Chloroflexia bacterium (assembly GCA_963737985.1). Lineage (GTDB taxonomy): Bacteria > Chloroflexota > Chloroflexia > Thermomicrobiales > UBA6265 > CAVTUU01. Next base: position 1,133,491 of record CAVTUU010000009.1, read on the forward strand.
TCCACCGCGAATGAAATCCATGCGGACATTTTGGCCAATGGCATCAGCGATCGCGGTGTCATGCGCCAGCATTACGCGACCGACTCCCTCGATGCCTCGACGCTTCTCGCTGCCGCCTTCGGGTTCCTGCCCGCTAGTGACAAGCGACTGCGTAAAACCGTCCTCGCCATCGCCGATGAACTGACCGAGAACGGTTTCGTTCTGCGCTACCGCACCGACGAGACCGATGATGGTCTGTCCGGAAAGGAAGGGACCTTCCTCATCTGCTCGTTCTGGTTGGTCTCCGCGTTGGCCATCGTTGGCGAGACGCAACGAGCCCGCGATCTCATGGAGAAGCTGCTTCGCGTCTCCTCGCGCCTCGGGCTTTACGCGGAAGAATTCGACACGGATACCGGACGGCACCTCGGCAACTTCCCGCAAGCGTTCTCACATTTGGCGCTCATTGAGGCGGCGGGACGAATCATCATCGAAGAACGACTGGAGGAGTTTTAGCCATGGAGCGATACGACGTCATCATCATTGGCACTGGAGCCGGCGGCGGTACACTCGCTCGTCACCTCGCCCCCACGGGTAAGCGGATTCTATTGCTCGAGCGCGGGGACTGGCTGCCCCGGGAGATAGAGAACTGGCTCGCGCGCGATGTGTTCGTCGATAACCGTTATGTCTCACCTGACACCTGGTACGACGAACGAGGGAAATCGTTTCAGCCTCAGATCCATTACTTTGTAGGCGGCGCGACGAAGCTTTATGGTGCAGCGCTCTATCGTCTCCGCCAAGAGGACTTCGGAGAGATCCGGCATCACGATGGCATTTCACCCGCGTGGCCGATCTCCTATGACGATATGGAGCCGTACTACACCAAGGCTGAACAACTCTATCAAGTGCATGGAGCGCGCGGTGAGGACCCGACTGAAGGGCCGTCGAGCGCGCCGTATCCGTTCCCGGCAGTTTCTCACGAGCCGCGAATCCAACAGCTTTCCGACCAACTCGCCGCTGCGGGCTACCATCCGTTTCATGCTCCGTGCGGAATTTTGCTCAATGAAAGCAACAAGCCGTACAGCACGTGTATCCGCTGCGCCACGTGCGACGGTTTCCCGTGCTTAGTGCACGCGAAGTCCGACGCCGAGGTTCTGGGCGTGCGGCCAGCCCTCGAGCACTCAAATGTGACACTGCTTACGAATGCCAGGGCCGTCAAACTCGAGACGAACGCGGATGGCACCGCGGTAACTGAAGTTGTCATCGACAACCAGGGAAACGAGGAGCGAGTCGGCGGCGATATCGTGGTCGTCTCGTGCGGCGCAGCCAACTCGGCCAAGCTGCTTCTTATGTCGGCCAACGACAAGCATCCCAACGGCCTCGCCAACGGCTCCGACCAGGTCGGACGCAATTACACCTTCCACAATTGCGAGGCAGTGCTTGCCCTTTCGCGAGATGAGAATCCGACCGTTTTCCAAAAAACACTTGCGCTCAACGACTTCTACTTCAAAGGCGACGATTTCGATTTCCCGCTCGGTAACATCCAGATGGTCGGCAAATCGCAGGCCCAAATGTTCCGGGGTGAAAAGCCCGGCGAAACGAGGCTCGCGCCTGAGTGGACGTTGGAGCGAACCGCTCGCCACGCGATCGACTTCTGGCTTTCGACCGAAGATCTACCGCTACCTGAGAACCGAGTCACCGTAGACGGCAACGGCAAAGTCACACTGAAATACAAATCCACCAATGACGAGTCGAGGAAACGGCTCCACGAGAAGCTAAAGTCGATGCTCGGGCAACTTGACATGAATCCCGACCATCTCCTTCACCGATTCGCCTACATGAAGAATGAGATCCCCGTAGCGGGCGTCGCGCACCAAGCCGGCACAGTCCGGTTCGGCTCGGATCCGGCGACATCGGCTTTAAACGTCGACTGTCGCGCGCACGAGCTGGACAACCTCTATGTGGTTGACACCAGCTTTTTCCCAAGCATCGGCGCCGTGAATCCCGCCCTCACTGCCATGGCCAACGCCCTCCGCGTTGGCGACCACCTGCTCGAACGAATGGGGGCGCAGGTTCCAGTCACGACTGGTGTCGCGTGAGGCGAATACGCCGAACTGTGTCGCGGACTATCGAACAGTGGACAGAGAGATCAAAGTGACGAACCCGACAACGCGGTGGATAACCGAGCCTCTTTCGAGTTTTCTCGTCCGTGCGGCTGGGGCGAAGGCCGACTTGAGCGAGCGGTGGAAAATCTATGCTTACGAGGCTGCCGGACTTGGGGGCTTCCTTCTCGTCGTCGGCGTCGTCGACTCAGTGCTCTTTGCCCCTCAATCACCACTGGATGCGTCCATACCATCGGCCGCGCTCAAGCGCTTGATTGTGGGCATAGTGGCTGGTCTCTATTTCATCGGGCTCGTTTACTCGCCTTGGGGCAAGGAGTCGGGGGCACACATCAATCCTTCGATTACACTCGCTTTCTTGCGACTCGGAAAGATACGAGTGTTCGATGCCGGCTTCTACATCGGCGCGCAGTTCGTCGGCGCCGTGATCGGAGCCGGCATTTTCGCGGCAGTCATGGGCTCGTGGGCATCAAGTCCTGAGGTGAACTTTATTGTGACGGCTCCAGGCAAATGGGGCTGGTCGGCGGCATTTGTCGCCGAAATCGGAATAACTTTTTCGATGTTTCTCATCGTCCTCGAGACATCGAGTCGCGAGCGCTTGCGGCCTTACACTGGATTATTCTGTGGAGCCTGGCTCGCAATCCTCATCCTCTTCGAGTCGCCGATCTCGGGAACGAGCCTCAATCCCGCTCGCAGCACAGGTTCCGACACCATAGCCATCGAGTGGAACAACCTCCTGCTTTACTTCGTCGCCCCACCGCTTGGCGCGCAACTCGCCGTACTTGCTTACAGCTTGACCGGCAGGGCTAGGCACGTCCCGTGTGCCAAATTGAGCCACCACTCTCTCGACCATCCCGGCACCCTCCGCTGCATCATGAAGGACTGCCACCATCGTCAAGCCGCACTGCAAGCGCAGAGGTTGGTGGCTTCCGTGTGAATTTTGGCGACGAGAAAATTGTCTATTCGATGGGACGAGAATGCTCGCGTTCGGGTTTGGTTGAGCATAACGTTGAGCGTCGATGAAAGGGAACTTCTCCATGACAGACCAACCGCATGTCGTCATTTTGGGTGCGGGGTTCGCGGGCCTCGGCGCAATGAAGGAACTCGAGAAGACTCCGGTTAGGGTAACGCTCATCGACAAGAACGACTACCACACGTTTCAGCCGTTGTTGTACCAGGTGGCTACCGCCGAGCTCGCGCGGACCGAAGTGGGCTTTCCTGCCCGCGAAATGATTCACAAACGGGACGACTGGGTCTTCCATAAGGCCGAAGTGACGGGGATTGATCTCGACAACAAGGTAGTGACCGCCACTGGATTGGACCCCATTAGCTACGACTACCTGATTGTCGCCCTCGGCGCTGTAGTCAATTTTTTTGGAACGAAGGGCGCGGAGGCGAATGCCTTTCCGCTCTACACCCTGAGCGACGCCGAGAAACTGAAGCGTCACATCCTCGATCGCTTCGAAGCGGTCGACAGAAACCCTGCCTTGGTCGATGACGGCGCGCTCACGTTTGCCGTCGTTGGTGGTGGGCCAACCGGCGTCGAATCGGCCGGCGCGATCGCCGAGCTGATCCAAGAAGAATTGAAGAAGGACTATCCAAACCTGCCAATTGAAAAAGCCGAAGTCCATCTGTTTCAGCGGGGCCCAACGCTCTTGCCACCGATGAAACCCAATTTGCAGCAATACGCGAAGAAAGCGCTTGAAGAGCGCGACGTTCAGGTTCATCTCGGTGACAGCGTGGTCGAGATTGAGCCGGACCGCCTTCATCTCAAGTCGGGCGACAATATGAAAGCGCACACGCTCGTTTGGGGCGCAGGACTAACCTCAAATCCGATTGCCGGTACCTTGGGCAAGGAGATGGAGAGGAACCGCGTACCAGTCGATCTCGATTTACGGCTGAGCGATCACCCAGATGTGTTCGTCATTGGCGACTTAGCCATGATCACAGATTCCAAGACCAAGGAGAAGTTGCCGCAACTTGGGTCGGTGGCGCTACAAGCGGGAACCCAAGCAGGCGAAAACATTTCGCGATTGGTCAAAGGTAAAAAGACCGAGCCCTTCAAATACAAGGACAAGGGCACGATGGCCACAGTGGGACGAGGAGCCGCGGTTGTCCAGTTTCACGGAGGCCGCACGATGACCGGTCATGCCGCGTGGCTGGCTTGGCTTGGGGTGCACTTGGTTTTGCTGTCAGGTGGCCAGGAACGGGGACAAACTGTTACGGATTGGGGTTGGGAAATCATGACGCATCAGCGTGGTAAGCGCATCGTCATCGATTGAGAAGCCCCAGAGACCGGGGCCAATTTTGATATACGACCAGTTTCGACAATAACGGAACCTATACCAACATTCGCCACTTCGGATAAAGTAGACGTGCGCTGGGCGATCAGCGCGGCCGATAATGGCCGGCAAGTCGCCCTTCGGGCATACCTACCAGATATGCCGCAATAGTTAGGTACGTAAACGAACGTCCAGATTCGAAGTGCCGGCCGTATTTCTCAATAGTCATTGCCCGACTGGGCCTTCCCCAAGGCCGCAAAGGGGCATGAATATCAGCCAGCGGCTATCTGTTAACGGTAAGGACGGAGTCAGCCGTATCAGGGCAGGAGGAGACGAATGGACCGTACCGCAGACCAGACCAAGACAGCCGGAAAGAGCGCGGCGCAGGGTGGCGCATCAAGCGCACAAACGACGTCTGCCAAGGGCGGCGATCCTCAGGCGGCCGGCCCAACTGACGCCGAAATTGAGGCGTGGGCAGAGCAGGTTCGTCAGCGTCGCCAGGCTTGGCTCGATGGCCCCACCGAAGAAGAGAAACACGAATGGTACCAGCGGGAACGAATGCGCCGGATCGCGCGCGACGAGGTCGAAGAAACAGATATCGCCGCCCAACCAGGGCGCAGCACGTACGACCTCTATGACGATGCCCGGCGGATCCAGCGGCGGTACATTCGCGAGTTGCGATTAGCCTCAGAAGGTCTCGCCGTGACGATGGTCACGCTGCCTTTTCGCGTGATGGCTGAACTCGTCTCTACTGGCCGGGAGTGGGAAAAGCAATCGCTCCATCCGGCCCGTCGCCGCTGGATTCCGTTTTACGACGAAGACCTCTAGGCCAGCGAACCGCCGGTGCGGGAAAGTCCCTGATGCAATCAGGCCAGTTGATATTTCCTGCCCGGCAACCTTTTCAGTCGATAGGTAGACGGTCGGGTAAGGGGGCTGATTGAGCTCGTCCCAGAAAACTCTGGCGCGTGTGGCCCAAACCGTCGCCGTCTTCTTCCAATATCGGATCATCTTCGCGGCGCTGCCCTGGCGCCGGGATCGCCTCGATCCGGTCCAACTTCGGCTTGCGCTCGAACATCTAGGCGGGAGCTGGATCAAGCTCGGGCAGATGCTGGCGACCCGATTCGACCTCCTCCCCGCCGAGTTCTGCCACGAGCTCTTCAAGCTGCTCAACGAGGTCAAGCCATTTCCGTATGAGCAGGTGCGGGAAGTCATCAAACGCGAACTTGGCGACTACCCCGAAATTATCTTTCTCGAGTTCGAGCCGGCGCCATTTGCCGCGGCGTCCATCGGCCAGGTCCATCGCGCAGTCTTGCCATCGGGCCACCCGGTGGCAGTCAAGGTTCAGCGTCCAGATGCTCGGCAAGTTTTCACTGCTGACATCCAAATCATGTACGCCGTTTCAAGACTTCTGAACTGGATCGGACTTTTCGGCACAACCGGCAGCAAGCAGGTGATCGACGAATTCGCGCGGTGGACCGCAGACGAACTCGACTACCTCGTCGAGGCCCGGCAGGGAATCCGTCTCAGGGACAACGCGAAAGGTGATCCCCTGCAACATGTGGCACGTGTCTGGGGGCAATTCACTACGCGGCGAGTTCTAACGCTCGATCTGGTCGAAGGGATTCCACTCATCGAGATCGTTAATGCCGTTCGCGCCGGCAATCGTGACTACCTCGATCAACTCGCGGCCAACGGCCACGATCTTCACCGCATCGCCCGGCACCTCGACTGGAACATGCTGAATCAGATTCACGCGTACGGGTTCTTCCACGCGGACTTGCACCCAGCGAACCTCTTCGTGATGCCAGGCGACGCAATAGGTTATGTCGACTTCGGGATTATTGGGAAGCTGTCCGGCGACATGCGCCGATCATTGACTCGATATTCGTGGCTCCTCTTCCAGGGGGAAACAGATCGCGCGATCGCCGAGCTTATGCGTTGGGTCGCTCCCGCATCAGTTAGTCGAGTCGAGGCCGCTCGAACCGAACTCGTTCGCGTGCACGACGAATTTATGATCGCGGTCAGTGTTGCCGATCAAATTTCGACTAAGGGAGCAGGATTGGCGTTCGCCTCGGGGATTCTCGATATTGTCCGGCAACGCGGCATCGTGCTCGCCCCCAGTGTCCTTGCGTATCTGCGTACCCTTATCGCCGCGGACGGGCTGCGATTCGAGCTCGCTCCCGAATACAACCTGCCCTGGCACGTCCAACAGTTTTTTGAACGTCTCATTGCGAAGGAAGCTCGCAACAGTCTCCATCCAATGCAGGCAACGCTCTCCGCCTACGACACCGTCATCCGAGTGAACCGCATGCTCGATGTCGCCGATGCCCAACTGCTCACGGTGAGCAACGTTGAGGCACGAATTCGGAATCTCCAAAATCGCGTCAAGACCGCGAGTAAGTGGTTGGTAACTTTCGCGGTCTTGCTTATCGTCGGGATTATTCTTCTCCACTTCCTCGATCTCAACCCATCTGCGCGCGCTGACGGACCGCTTCCAAATTCCGGCCGGCGCTGGGTTCATTGGGTCGTGTTTGCGGTCGTAATTGTTATCGTGCTCGCCATCGTCGGACAAGTTCGCCGGCTCATGGGCGCGGAGCATGAAAGCGCCGACTTTCCCAATGAATAGGCCATAGAGCCCACCAAACAATGCCCGCGTAACTGTCCCCATCGTCCCCTAGCTACTCTTTCAAGCCACGCACGATGCCTTTTCATTGCTGTGCAAGGCTAAATACGCCTTTTGGAGAATGACATTACACCCCAATGAACACATACGATAGAGAAGTGCCAATCAGGAGGGGGCCGCATGGGAAGGTTTCCTGTCTCCCGAAAACAATCAACGAGCACCCGAATTGAGCTCGAACGCGAAAGTTCGTTTCGAACCAGACCGACGAGACCGGAGTAGCGCACAACAATATTCGTCCTAAACGATCGAGTCGCTAACGGAGACGTCGCGCTATGGACGCTGAAACTCTATCTCGCATCCAATTCGGTTTCACCGCCAGCTTCCATTTCATCTATCCGCCCCTTTCCATGGGATTGGGGTTGATGCTCGTAGCAATGGGCATCGCGGCTCTGCGCACGAAAGATCCGAAGTGGCGGCAGCTCGCATTCTTCTGGACCAAGATCTACGGCTTGATTTTCGCCATGGGAGTCGCGACCGGTATCGTCCAAGAATTCGAATTCGGGATGAACTGGGCGACCTACTCCCGCTTCGTGGGCAATGTCTTTGGGAGCCTACTCGCCGCTGAAGGAGTTTTTGCCTTCTTCCTCGAGGGCGGATTCCTCGGCCTCATGCTCTTTGGTGGCACTCGCCTCGGGCCGCGCTTGTGGCTGACCTCGACAATATTGGTGGTGTTCGCCGCCCATTTCAGCGCCCTCTGGATTCTGATGGCGAATTCATGGATGCAAACGCCGGACGGCTACACAATCGCCAACACCAACGGCGTACAAGAAGCGCACATGACCAGCTTCGTCGACATTATGTTCACACCTTCATTCATTCCCCGGTTGTTACACGTTTGGGTTGCTTCGTGGATGGCTGGCACCGCTCTCGTTCTCAGCGTGAGCGCCTGGTATCTCCTCCGCAGCCGGCACGTTGATCTCGCGAAATCGATGTTCAGGCTGGCGCTGCCATTCTTTGCGGTACTTGCGGTCTTGCAGATCATCATTTTTGGCGCAAATCAAGCGATCGAAGTCACCGACAACCAACAAGTCAAGCTCGCATCGATGGAGGGGGTTTGGAACAATCAGTCTTGCGCCCCGATGTTTCTCGTTGGTTGGGTCAACGAATCGAACCAAACCACCAAGGGCCTCAGCATCCCGTGTCTCCTCAGTCTCCTCTCATATCAGAATAAAGACGCCGTCGTGCAGGGACTCAACTCATTCCCCACGGATGAATGGCCGAACATCAATCTTGTTTTTCAGGTCTATCACCTGATGATCGATCTCGCGACCCTCTTCGCCGCTCTTGGGTTGCTCGGTCTCGCTCTCTATTTCTGGAAGCGAAAGATCTTTGCCTGGCGGTGGGTCCTTTGGTTGTTCGTCGTGAATGTGTTCTTCGTTGAGGTCGCGATCATCGCCGGGTGGTGGACTGCAGAAGCTGGACGTCAGCCGTGGATTGTCTGGCAACTCTTGAAAACACAGGACGCCGTTTCGCCGTCGATTTCCACCGCGGAAGTCGCTTCTTCGCTTGTGTTTTTCGTCATCTTGTACTCACTGCTCCTTGTGCTGTTCCTCTATCTCCTCAACGGCTTCATCCAGCATGGACCAGCGCCGCTCGACGAGATCGACACTGCCCCTCACGAGTCCGTGCCGAACACCTTCCGGGAAATCTTTCGCCACAAACCACCGCGTGCCTCTGGTGCCGGCATCGTTGATACTTCTCCGCTCGATTCAAGCGAGGTAGCGTCATGACCTTGAATGAAATTTGGTATTGGCTCTTCGTCCTGATCGTTGCCGGTTATCTGATCCTTGACGGTTTCGACATGGGGGTGGGGATTGTCCATCTGATCGTCGCCAAGACTGATACCGAACGAAGGCTGGTACTCAACAGCATTGGTCCAGTCTGGGATGGCAACGGCGTGTGGCTTGTGCTCACCGGCGGCGTGCTCTTCGCGGCATTTCCTCTTGTCTACGCATCCCTGTTCTCCGGTTTTTACATCGCGTTCTTTCTCGTACTTGTCGTTCTGATCCTACGCACCGCGTCGATCGAGTTTCGCAGCAAGCGCCCAAGTCACCGCTGGCGGCAAACCTGGGACATCATTTTTTCCGTTTCGTCGCTTGGATTGGCGTTTCTGTTAGGTGTGGCGTTTGGCAACATTCTGTCTGGTGTGGACCTCAACGAGCAGGGCGACATCCACATGTCGCTCATCGATCTCATGACGCCCGATGCGCTGTTGATCGGTCTCACGACAGTCGTGATGCTCGCCCTTCACGGGCTCCTCTATCTCATGATGAAAACCGAGGGAGAGCTCGACCAACGGATACGCAACCTTATCCCCCGAGTGATGCTCGTCTTCTTCGCTCTGGCCACGGTGACAGTTATTGTCACGGCGCTGGCCGATGAAACTGTACGACATCGGTATGCTGACAATATATGGCCGGTGATCTTCCCCGCGGCCGCTCTCGGAGCGCTCATCTTCGCGTACAAGAAGTTGCAGGCAGGACAGGATTTTTGGGCTTTCGTCGGCTCGGCCTTGATGATCGCGCTCTTGCTGCTTTCGGGCGCGGTCGGCATGTATCCGAACCTCCTTATCTCCTCTATCAATTCGGACTACAACCTAACACTGAGCAATGCCGCATCTCAATCGAACACGCTCACCGTGATTCTGGTCGTGGCGATCGTTGGCATCCCGCTCGTTTTGCTCTACACCGCCGGGGTCTATTACTTCTTCCGCGGCAAGACCGTTCTCGAACCGGACAGCTACTAGTAGGTCATGGGTACCAGCTCGGCAGTCAAGGATTCAGTCTATGACTCTCCGCGCGTGGCTGGACGCGACCACGACGCGCCAGAGCGGGAGAGCGCAACCCAAACTCGACTGTGGAAACGTCGAGCTAACGCCAATCGAACATTGACGAGTCAACGCCGCCTATTAGGCTTCAGTCGACCGGCTCGCGTCTTTCTCTATTTCACTGTCTTGTCGGGCTTCATCGCAGTTGCGATCGCTGTCGCTCAGGCGTTGTTGTTAGCCGACGTCGTTTCCCAGGTTTTCATCGGAGATCAGACTCGAAGCGGCGTCAAATCGCTGCTGTTGATCATGCTGGCGCTTGCGCTGTTGCGGGCTGTGGTCGTCGGCATCGGAGACCTCACTGCCCAGCGATCGGCTAGCAATCTCAAAAATTACGTACGCGACGCACTGACCTCGCACCTGCTCAAGTTGGGCCCTGCCTATACCCGTACCGAGCGCAGCGGCGAGCTAGTGAACACAACCGTTCGCGGTGTCGAAGATCTCGATGAATACATGGCGCTCTTCTTGCCTATGCGGTTCCTCGCGGTACTCGTCCCGATCTCTATTGCCCTCGTCGTCTTCGTCATCGATCCATTGACGGTCTTGATCCTTCTCTTCACCGGACCGGTTCTTGTGTTGCTCCTGGCCATGATTGGAAGCCGCGCCAAGGAAGCAACCGAACGGAGGTACCTCGAACTCGGGTGGATGAGCGCGTTCTTTCTCGACATGCTGCAAGGACTCTCGACGCTGAAGATGTTCGGCCGCAGTCGCGAACAGGTGGACAACGTTCGCACCATCAGCCGTAGTTACGGCCATTCGACGATGCGGGTACTGCGCACCGCATTCGAAACAGCGCTCGTCTTAGAGTGGAGCACGACCGTGGCGACAGCAATAGTCGCGGTCGAAATCAGTCTTCGCTTGATGCGCGGTGGTTTGCCGTTCAATCAAGCGCTGGCGCTGCTGATCATTACGCCCGAGTTCTTTATCCCGCTTCGTCAACTGGCGCTTCGCTACCACGCCGGCGCCGCCGGAAAAGCGGCCTCAAACCGAATCTTCGCCATCCTCGATACGCCCCCTCCGCAGTCGCACCCGGCTAGCCGCATCGTTCACGCCTCAAATCTGGCTCGCGCCGACGTGCGCTTCGATCATGTCTCCGTCACCTATGACAACGGCCGGCGGCGGGGCCTCGACGATTTCTCGCTCACAATTCAAGAAGGGCATCGAGTTGCCTTAATCGGAGAGACCGGCGCCGGCAAGTCCACCGTCGCCAACTTGCTTCTTCGCTTCATCGAGCCGAGTTCCGGCTCGATCACCGTTGGTCGAACTCCTTTGAGCGATATCGAACCCGCAACCTGGCGCAGACATCTTGCCTGGGTTCCGCAGCATCCGCACCTCTTCTACGGCACGGTCGCAGACAACATTCGCCTCGCTAAAGCGGGAGCGACTGACGAGGAAGTCACTGCGGCGGCTCGAGCCGCGCACGCCCACGAATTTGTCGCCAATCTGCCCCTCGCTTACGACACGCCGATCGGCGAAAACGGCGCAAGGTTGAGCGGCGGTGAGCGTCAGCGCATCGCGATCGCCCGCGCCTTTCTGAAAGACGCTCCGTTGCTCATCCTCGACGAAGCGACTTCTCATTTGGATTCCGAGAACGAAGCAATGATTCACGACGCGCTGACGACGCTGTCGCTCGGCCGGACAGTTTTGGTCATCGCCCACCGAATGAATCTCGTTCATGACGCTGACGCCACCGTGGTCATGCACCTGGGCCGAGTCGTCGAATCTCAGCAGTCATCCGAAACTCTTGACACGCGCAAAGAGGGTCGCCAGCTCGCGATCGGTCGAGTAGGAGCCGTGCCATGAGCACATTTGGACGGCTCGTCGGCCTGGTGGCGCCATTTCGCAAATCGATGATGGTCGCCGCGCTGCTCGGTTTCCTGACAATCAGTTCCAGTGTCGCGCTGATGGCGACGTCGGCTTATCTGATTTCCAAAGCGACACTCGTCACCGATGTCGCCGAACTTTCGATCGCGATCGCCAGCGTTCGTATGTTTGCCATCTCGCGCGCGGCGTTCCGGTATCTTGAGCGATTGGTCTCCCACCGAACTGCGTTCCGCGTTCTGACCCACATGCGAGTCTGGTTTTACACGGCGATCGAACCGCTTGCTCCCGCCCGGTTATCGCACTATCGCAGCGGCGATCTTCTCACGCGCACCGTGGCCGATATCGAGACGCTCGAGAACTTCTACATTCGCGTTCTCGTGCCGCCACTATCCGCTGCCCTTGCGATCGCGTTCGCCTGCGCAGTTCTCGGCATCTTCGACGCAAGCCTGGCCATCGTCCTGTTGATCTTCCTCCTCGCAACCGGCATGGCGCTGCCCTTGACAATGCGCTGGCTCGGAAAACGGACTGCCAACTCACTCGTTCTCACCCGAGCAGAGCTCAACGCGAACCTGGTCGACGAGATCCACGGCGGCGGCGAGCTCCTCATCTTTGATCAAGACAATCTCCATCACGATCGCGTGCAGGCACTTGGTCGGAGGTTGAATCACGCGCAAGAACGGATGGCCTTTTTGCGTGGAGCAAGCAACGGTTTCGGCGTCTTTTTCGCGAGTTTGGCTGGCTTGACGATCTTGTGGCTTGCGATTCCGCTGGTCACCGGGGGCGAAATCGCCGGTGTTTACCTCGCCCTGCTCCCATTGACGGCAATCGCCAGCTTTGAGGCAGTCCAACCTCTTGCGCCGGCGCTGCAACAACTCGAAGCAAATCAGGCAGCGGGACGTCGTCTCTTCGAACTCATCGATGCACCACCGGACGTCGCCGAACCAGTCCGCCCAATCGCCGTTCCGCAACAGCATGACATCGACCTGACCAACGTTCGCTTCCGGTACCGCGTTGCCGACGCTCTCGCCCTCGACGATGTCAGCTTTCAGGCGCCGATGGGCACATGCACCTTAATTGTGGGGCCGAGCGGTTCCGGTAAATCATCCCTCGTGAATCTTCTGCTGAGATTTTGGGAGAACCAATCAGGAACCATCACCATTGGCAATCGCGATCTTCGCGACTGCGCCACTGATGACGTTCGCGCTCAGATCGGTGTCGTTCCGCAGGACATCTACCTTTTCAATGCGACGGTAAAGGATAACCTGCTGCTCGCGGACGCCAGCGCGACCGACGACCAGATCGTCACCGCCTGTCGCTTGGCGCTTATCCACGATTTCATTGAGCGCCTGCCCCTCGGATATGACACGTTGGTCGGTGAGAACGGATATTTGCTCAGTGGCGGTGAACGTCAACGACTGGCAATTGCCCGAGTCATCCTCAAAAACGCCCCGATCGTTATTCTGGACGAACCGACTGCCAATCTTGATTCGGCGACTGAGCGCAGGCTCTTCGAATCACTCGCTCCGTTCCTGACAAACCGGACGGCGCTGATCATTTCCCACCGCCCCATCGCGGCCGAATTTGCCGATCAGGTCATTCGGATGGAAAAGGGCCGAATCATCGGACGGACCTACGGAAATCAACGCCACAAGATCGCAACACAACCTTGGACTCCTTTATCTACGACCTCTGGTCGATAGAGTTTGGAAGCAAGAAACGCCGCATTCGGGACGCGTTGAATCATTCGAAGTCATCGACGCCTGAAACTGTTTGGGAGGCTACGGAAGATGAATCATCTTATCGACCCGGTGGTCTTTCTTAACAGTCCGCCAGTGACGTGGGGAGGCTTCAAATTCTGGGGAAGCTTCACGTTCATTGATCTGGTTGCAGCGACAACGAACGCGTTAAACGGAGCCATCCTGGCGCGCCGTCCCGACCATTACAAGAACTTCACCGTCATCGGAATCCTTTTGATGGCGCTCCTTGGGGGCATTGGTGGCGGCGTCACCCGCGACGTTCTCGTCGGTGAGGTGCCTTCTGCGTTGACGAATCCCGCTTACATCATTCTCTGTCTTGTCGCGGGTTGCGTCGGTTACCTCCTTGCCTATGGTGAAGGCCAGCTGTTCCGCGAGGGCCTCTTCCAGTTCATGACCGCGTTTTCGCTCCCGTGGTATGCCATTGTTGGGGCACAAAAGGGCGTCGACGTCGGCCTGCCCGTAGTGGGGGTGCTCCTTCTCGCCGTCGTCGGTCCCACGGCAGGCCGGTTCTACATCGATGTCTCGAGCGGAGTCTCCCCGAAGCAATTTGTCAAAAGTGAGTGGTTTGTCGTGACCGCGGTCTTGACCGGTGCCGTTTGGGTCCTCATTTATTGGGCCGGAGCGAACACATGGGTGGCGGCGGGCGTGGCGTTTGTCGTTGGCTTCATCTTCCGACTCTTGGCTCTCTACCGCGGCTGGGAAGAGCCATTAGCCAAAGAACCCGCCGGAATCTATTTCCACGCGGAAGGACGTCCGCTGCTTGGGCGCAAGCTGCGCGGAAAGTCTAAACAAGAGCTACGCGAACTAGGTCTCCTGGTCGAAGACCCCGCGGCTGGCACAGGAACCGTCGCGTCAGCCGAAGCGGCGACATAGGCAACTCCTGCTGAGCAGTCGCGGACTCGGCCAAGTAGCAGTGCTGGGATAGGAGGTTGACGTCATGGCCGATAAGAGGGCGCCAAATGCTGCCGCGGCTTCCACCGCCACGCCGTCCCAAGCGCCGGAGCGGGCGGGAATCGTTCTCATTTCGCTCATTCTGGTCGCTGCCGTCGCGAACCTCAATCTGTCGGTTGCGAACGTCGCGCTGCCGGAAATCGGTAAGGAATTCAACTCGTCGCAAACGGCGCTGAACCTCATCGCCGTTGGCTATTCACTCGGTCTCGCTGCATCGGTCCTCTATTTCGGCGCGCTTGGCGACCGATATGGCCGCAAGATGATGCTCCTCATCGGCATCGCCCTTTCCGTTCCCGCGTGCTTGCTTGCCGCCTATGCCCCCTCCGACAACGTCCTCTTCGCGGCCCGACTGATTGGCGGTCTTTCAGCCGGTATGGCCTTTCCGACGACATTGGCGTTAATAACGGCGTTGTGGGCCGGACCCGCTCGCACCAAATCGATCGCGCTATGGTCCGCGCTCGGCGGAGCGATCGCGTCGCTTGGTCCGCTCGTCTCTGGCTGGATGCTGGAACATTTCTGGTGGGGCTCGGTCTTTCTGGTGACGCTACCGTTGGCCACCGTCGCGCTCATCATGGCCTTCCTCTTCGTGCCGAGCCATGTCAATGAGGCCACCGATCCCGTCGACAACCTCGGAGGCATCCTCTCCGTCCTCCTCGTCGCCGCGTTGATCTTGGCGATTAATTTTGCACCGGTGCCGAACAAAGGAACGCTTGTAATCGGGCTGGCGGTGATTGCCGTTGCGGCATGCGCCGCGTTCTTGATTCGCCAGCGCCGCGCCGCAAACCCCCTCTACGATCTCAACGTTGCCAGTCGGCGCATCTTCTGGGTTGCCGCCTGCGCCGGCATCATCGTCTTCGGTTCGTTGATGGGCGCGATGTTCGTCGGCCAACAATACCTACAGAACGTGCTTGGCTACTCGACATTAAAGGCAGGGGCTTCGATCTTGCCGGCGGCGATTTGCATGGTCATCATCGCGCCGCGATCGGCCAAACTCGTTGAGGCGCGCGGCGCCCGCTTCACGCTCCTTGTAGGCTACGTCTTCTGCCTGCTCGGGTTCCTCACGATGCTTCTGCTTTGGAAGGAAGACAGTTCCTATTGGAGAGTTGGTCTCGGCTACGCGTTCATCGGCATTGGCGTTGGTTTCGCCGGAACCCCCGCCTCGCATTCACTGACAGGATCAGTGCCCGTGGACCGAGCCGGCATGGCGTCAGGCACCGCCGATCTCCAGCGCGACCTCGGTGGCTCCATCATGCAATCGATCTTCGGCGCGCTCCTGACTGCCGGGTACGCGTCGGCGATCGCCGCGTCAATCGCCTCCGCTCCGAACAACGAGGACATCACCAACAGCGTTCAGAGCCAGCTCACAAAGTCGTTCGCCGGAGCGGAGAGCATTGCAACGCAATATCCTGAATACGCAACCCAGATCACCGCGGCCGCGAAAGCATCGTTCTTGGATGGTGATCAATGGGCCTACCTCGCGGGCATTGTGGCGATTCTTCTCGGCGCCGTGCTCGTTTTCTTCCTCTTCCCGAAGAAAGAGGAAGAAGAGGCGCTTCTCCACCAGTACCACGAAACCGACATGGAAAGATCTGCCGAATCGAAAACCGCCGACACCACCGGCGCCATCCCAACCTCACCACCGATTCCCTCCCCGGCCCCATAATCGTGGGAGCAAAAGAGAAGAACCGCGGGAGGTTGAAGACAAGTGAGCAAAGCAACATGGTCACTTGATGGACGATCGATCGAACTGTCCGATCTCGACAAGCAATACTGGCCGGACGATGGATTGACAAAAGGAGACGCGCTCGATTACTACCGCGAGCTCGCGCCAGTTCTCCTGTTTCATTTGAAAGACAGGCCGGTAACCACCCACGACTTCCCGGGCGGCATTGCCGGGAAGTCGTTTTACCACCGCGACGTGCCAGCCAACGCGCCAGAGTGGCTGCGATCTGAGAGCTATCACCCGGCATCAGGCACCGGCACAACTCGTCTCATTTTGATCGACGACAGCGCTGGCCTCACTTGGCTCGCGAATCGAGGCGCGATCGAATTCCACAATTGGTTGTGCCGTATCCCAGACCTCACCGCGCCCGATTTTGCCGTGTTCGATCTCGATCCCGGCGAGCAGGTCCCATTCAAAGATATCCTCCGCGCTGCTCTCTTCCTGCGAGATCATCTGCAAGAACTCGGCTTGACAGGATTTCCGAAGACCACCGGCCGCAAAGGTCTTCACGTCTTGCTCCCGTTGGCGCCCGGGCATTCCTTTGCGGGCGTACGCAATTGGGTGAAATCGGTATCCGAGCAACTGGCGGATAAACATAGGGACCTCATCGCGGTCGCCCGCGGTGGAACCCACCGCGGCGACCATGTTTCCATCGACTATGCCCAAAACGCCATCGCCAAAAATCTCGCGTCCCCCTACTCCCTGCGCGCTGTCCCCAAGGCACAAGTCTCGACCCCACTATCCTGGGATGAAATCGAGAAGGGAAAAGTAAGGCCGAACCAGTTCACGATCAAAACCATGCCAGCCCGCCTGCAGAAACAGGGCGACCTCTTCGCATCAATTCTTGAGCACAAACAGAAGTTGCCAGGGGTTTAAAACCCTATCCGACAATACGGCCCTCCCTAACAATATCGGGGTCTCAACCGATCAACGCACCACCCATCGGTCAAGTTGATGACTGCGGGTGTGCGTGGGCTTTACAACGGAGCAGGAGACCAAACTGAGGATCAGGTTGCGGCGGACCGAGGCCTCATCATGTGGCGGTGGTCCCGAGGTCGACGACGACAACGGCGCCGCAAGCAGCGCTGCTACGGAAACGCGATAGAGTGGATGGCCAAGTCAATCTCGCTTTGACATGGCTTCCAGGTGTATTTCAGCGAGGGTTGCAGGATCGGCAATGAGATCGATTTCGGTGATGCGGCCCTCATCAATGAAGAATTCGAAGACTACCCTGGGGGTTTTGCCGGCCATCCACGCGGCGCCAGGCGAACCGTCGACGAAGAACAGGCGCACGACCCGGGCGCCACCGGAGAAGGTCTCTGCAACGAGCCGCGCTCCGTGGATGAGCTCCTGGGCGCCCATGCGAGTGGCCTCGGAATCGGCGCGAAGCACCGCCTCCGGGTCGAGGAGCGTCATCAGAGCCTGGAAGTCGCCTTCGCGCGAGGCACGCAGGAAGGCGTCGATGATCGACCGTTTGCGCTCGACGTCTCCGTCCGTTTCAGGAGCACCGCCATGAACGCGTCGCCGAGCCCGGCTCGCCAGTTGCCGCGTGGCGACCGGCGAGCGATCAATGATCGTCGCGATCTCATCGAAGGGCACATCAAACATGTCATGAAGGACGAACGCGAGGCGCTCCGGAGGTGAAAGGCGCTCAAGCACGACCAGCATAGCCACGTTGACCGAGTCGGCCAGGAGAGCGTCGTCCTCGGGGCTCACAGTCGACGAGATGTCGGGTTCGATCGCCTGCTCGCGCTTGGACGTCCGCGTGCGAAGCATGTCGAGACAGGTGCGAGATACGATGGTTGTGAGCCAGCCACCGATATTTTCGACACCGTTGGTGTCGGCGCGACTGGCGCGAAGCCAGGCATCCTGAAGCGCGTCATCCGCCTCGGCTGTCGAACCGAGCATTCGGTATGCCATCGCACGGAGTTGTCCACGACGCGCTTCGAATTCACCGGCAAGCCATTCGTGCTGATCCACTGTCACATCCTCTCAAATCGATCCGTCAACGTATTGTCGGTCGAATCGCGATCGATGTGCATGATCAGGACAGGAGTAACCATGACCGGCTCATCCAAACAGGGAATCAAAATCGGACTGCACGGTAACGTCCTCGGGCTGCTTCAGGACCGATGAGTGTCGACCGGCCGACACCGCCGTCTAGGTATACAGCGTCCGTTGCCGCGACCGCGCCGGCGAAGCATAATCAGACGTACCGCGCGAAGTCGGTTCGATCGAGCCAGGCGACGCCGCCGGAGACCGCAAAGGCCCCCGCTCTACAGATGGAGACACGATGAGTATGGCCGCGATGACGGACACGCAGTCGCCTACGCTGCACTTTGCTGACAGCCACGATCTGATTCGCGTGCACGGCGCGCGCGTCAACAACCTCAAGGACGTGAGCATCGATATCCCGAAGCGCCGGCTGACGGTATTCACCGGCGTCTCCGGGTCGGGCAAGAGTTCGCTGGTGTTCGGCACAATCGCCGCGGAGTCGCAGCGGCTGATCAACGAGACGTACAGCGCCTTCGTGCAGGGCTTCATGCCGACCCTGGCGCGGCCCGAAGTCGACGTCCTCGAAGGGCTGACGACCGCGATCATCGTCGACCAGGAGCGGATGGGCGCCGACGCCCGCTCCACGGTCGGTACGGCGACCGACGCCAACGCGATGCTGCGCATCGTCTTCAGCCGGCTCGGGCAGCCGCACATCGGGCCTCCGACCGCCTTCTCGTTCAACGTCCCGACGCGGAAAGCGAGCGGGTCGATGACCGTTGACAAGGGCAAAGGGGAGCGGATCGTGGTGCGCGATCTTGTCTACCACGGTGGTATGTGTCCGCGCTGCGAGGGCCGGGGCTCGGTCACCGACTTCGACCTGTCCCAGCTGTACGACGACAGCAAGTCGCTTAACGAGGGTGCACTCACGATCCCCGGCTACAGCATGGACGGCTGGTACGGTCGCATCTTCAGAGGCTGCGGCTTCTTCGACCCGGATAAGCCGATCCGCAAGTTCACCAAGAAGGAACTCCACGACCTGCTCTACAAGGAGCCGACCAAGATCAAGGTCGACGGCGTCAACCTGACGTACGCGGGTCTGATCCCGACGATCCAGAAGTCGATCCTGTCCAAGGATGTCGACGCGATGCAGCCGCACATCCGGGCGTTCGTGGAGCGGGCGGTTACCTTCACCACCTGCCCCGACTGCGGCGGCACCCGGCTCAACGAGGCCGCTCGCTCGTCGAAGATCAAGGGGATCAACATCGGGGACGCCTGCGCGATGCAGATCAGCGACCTAGCGGAATGGGTCCGCGACCTCGACGAGCCGACGGTCGCGCCGCTGCTGTCGGCGCTGCAGCAGGTTCTCGACTCGTTCGTTGAGATCGGGCTTGGCTACCTCTCGCTCGACCGGCCGTCGGGCACGCTCTCGGGCGGCGAGACACAGCGCACGAAGATGATCCGACACCTCGGGTCCTCGCTCACTGACATCTCCTACGTGTTCGACGAGCCGACCATCGGGCTCCACCCGCACGACATCCAGCGTATGAACGAACTGCTGTTCCAGTTGCGAGACAAGGGCAACACCGTGCTCGTCGTGGAGCACAAGCCAGAGACGATCGCGATCGCCGACCACGTCGTCGATCTCGGACCCGGCGCCGGCACTGAGGGCGGCAAGGTGGTGTTCGAGGGCACTGTCGAAGGGCTGCGGACCAGTGGCACGCTGACCGGACGGCACCTGGACGACCGTGCCTCCTTGAAGTCGACCGTGCGGACGCCGTCAGGGGTATTGGAGGTGCGCGCGGCCAGCACCAACAACCTGCAGAACGTCGACGTCGACATCCCGCTCGGCGTACTGGTCGTCGTCACCGGGGTGGCGGGTTCAGGCAAGAGCTCACTGATCCACGGGTCGGTCTCCAGGCGAGACGGAGTGGTGTCGGTCGACCAGGGAGCCATCCACGGCTCGCGACGGAGCAACCCTGCGACGTACACCGGATTGCTCGACCCCATCCGCAATGCGTTCGCGAAGGCCAACGGGGTGAAGCCGGCACTGTTCAGCGCCAACTCCGAGGGCGCCTGTCCCAACTGCAATGGCGCCGGCGTCATCTATACCGACCTGGGGATGATGGCCGGCGTCGAGACGGTCTGCGAGGAGTGCGAGGGGAAGCGTTTCTTGACATCGGTGCTGGAGTACACCCTCGGCGGCAAGAACATCAGCGAGGTGCTCGCCATGCCCGTCACCGAGGCGACCGAGTTCTTCAGCGCCGGCGATGCCAAGGTGCCCGCAGCCCACAAGATCCTAATCCGGCTCGCCGACGTCGGCCTGGGCTACCTCAGCCTCGGCCAGCCACTCACGACACTGTCCGGCGGCGAGCGGCAACGGCTCAAGCTTGCCACTCATCTGGCCGAGAAGGGCGGCGTCTACGTCCTCGACGAACCAACCACCGGCCTGCACCTCGCCGACGTCGAGCAGTTGCTCGGTCTGCTCAACCGGCTCGTCGACTCCGGCAAGTCGGTCATCGTCATCTCGCACCACCAGGCGGTCATGGCGCGCGCCGATTGGATCATCGACCTCGGCCCAGGCGCCGGCCACGACGGCGGCCGGATCGTCTTCGAGGGCTCTCCCGCCGACCTCGTCGCCGCCCGCTCCACCCTCACCGGCGAGCACCTCGCGACCTACGTCGGCGCCTGAGGGGGCCCTCGCGGACACCGTGAGACGAGTTCGCTCATCCATGGTGTTGTTGGGTCATTTTCGTCCGTTTTTGAGATCCTCGGAAGGCGTCTCAAAACATCTCCCCAAACGAATGTAAGGTGCAGGCTAATGCTTCGATCGGATATGCACCTTGACTCATCGGCCGTCCTTGAACAGCCGTTTGCAGTAGGCGCAGGTTCGACTTGCTAAGGTCATCTGCTTGACAAAGTCTGATCTTAATGTCTCAAGAACGGTCAAACGTTATTTTCAGACATATCGTCGAACTACCTTATCTAACCTCACTGGCGAGCACGTAGCCTTCGTCTTCGCTGGGCGGTTGCCAATACGGCAGGTAATAGTCAAGCAGCTCTCCGCTGATCCGAAACGAGTCCTTCGGGGGATCGGCGCTTCGTCGCGCGACCCGCTCCCGGATCGTCTCGATCGGGGTATCGAGGTAGTACAGCACCGCTTCCGCGCCCATGTCCTCGATCCTCCTCCGCATCAACGCCCGCTTTTCCTTCGCCCAGAAGCCTTCGTCGAGGATGACGTCGATCGCCCTTCGCGGCGAGTTGGAACGCAACATCCCGCGAGAGCTCGACGATCTCTGTGGTCGTAGTCCGCGTACCCGTCGATGGTGGGGTCGTTCCCGATGAGACGGATCGAGCCACTCGTCCTTCGTGATCCGCACCGCGCCGGTACGCGCTTCGAGCTTCCGCGCGAACGTGGTTTTCCCGGCACCGATGAATCCGCAGAGTACATTGACCGGTGGGTTTTGCTTTCATCGTTCGCACTATACCGAGTTCGAATTGGTTGGCAAACGGGCTCTACCAGACCTCTTTCCATGTTCTGGCTTCTTGGTTCGCTTCCGAATAGGAATGGGTAGCTCAAACGCTATCTCGGAAACAAGATTCTCCTTCGTGTTGGCTTCAGGCTCGGGTTTTGAGACTGTTGATATTCCTTCGATTGCCCCCACGATCCGCTTGACCATCAACTCCTTGGTGAGCGTCGGTGCTCAATCCGCACGGGCGCTGACGTTCGAGATGTTTGGCTCCATACGAAGTGTTTAGCTGCAAACCTTCCAGACCAGCAAGACCTCAATTTGTCGACCGACAGTTCGCTCCTGCTCCGCTTCTTCGTCTTCTTCTCGACCAGGCGTTTGACGCTTTTATGTTGAGCGTTTTGGCCTTGGCCCGTTGGTCGCGAATCGAGGGTGGAGATAGCTCAACAACAGTCTTGTGGACTCAGCATGCACCGGATGCGCTCGACCTGCCCGTCGATGACGAGGTCGCCTTGCTACGCGCCGGCGAGCCGACCTACGTCGCCGCCCGCTCCACCCTCACCGGCGAGCACCTCGCGGCCTACGTCGGCGCTTGACCGAGGACTGTCGTCAGTCGACCTTCTCAGATACTGCCAGGGCGATCGACCTATCGACGCGTGAACGTCAGGTGCGTGACACCGCTCGGTGACGAGACGGCCTCGACATCGAAGCGCTCCTCGATGCCTTCCAGACCGTCCCAGAGGCGGACGCCGCGGCCGAGCAGGATCGGCACCTGCACGACGTGGAGGACGTCGATGAGGTCGGCGGCGAGGAAGTCGCGCATCATCGTCGGGCCGCCGCCGATGCGCACATCGAGGTCGCCGGCCGCCTGACGGGCGAGGTCGAGCGCCTCGTGTGGGCTGGCATCGACGAAGTGGAAGACGGTGCCGCCCTCCATCTCGATCGACGGGCGCGGGTGGTGGGTGAGCACGAAGACCGGCGTGTGGAACGGCGGATTCGGCCCCCACCAGCCGCGCCACTCCTCGTCGGTGCCGATGCCGGTCCACGGACCACCCTGCGGCGGGCCGAACTTGCCCCGGCCCATGATCTCGGCGCCGATGCCGAGGCCGTGCCGCTCGGCGAAGGCGTGGTCGACACCCGCGCTGCCACCGGCCTCGCCGAGCATCGAGCGGCCAGAAGCTGGTGGCGAACATCCACTCGTGCAGACGCTCCCCGGCGTGCCCGAACGGGGCGTCGAGCGTGAGGCCGACGCCGGTGCCGAAGCCGTCGAGCGAGATCGAGAAGTTGTGTACGCGGACCTGGGACATGATCACCTCCTGGCACTGTGCGTAGTGTGCAATCTGCAACTGCCTTGCCGTATGTAGCGGAAGCAGTTGGTAGAGTGCAAGCACTTGAGGAGGAGCGCATGGCTCCTGCCCCGCGTTCGGGATGCCCGATCAACGCCGCCGTCGAGGTACTCGGCGACCCGTGGGCGATCCTGGTGCTGCGCGACATCATGTTCGGCAATCGCCGCTACTTCCGCGAGCTACTCGCCGGCTCCGAGGAGGGCATCGCATCCAACATCCTGCGCAGTCGCCTCAAGCAGCTCGTCGCGGCCGGGCTGCTGACCCGCGATGACGCCCGCCGTGGGCAGCGGGCGGCATACTCGCTCACCGAGGCGGGCATCCAGGTGCTGCCCGTCATGGTCGCGCTCGGCACCTGGGGCCTGGCGTACCGCGACGGCGAGCAGCGGTTGCGTGTTCGCGCCGAGCTGCTACGCGACGGCGGCCCCGAGCTGGTGACGGCGATGATGGACGAGCTGCGCGAGCTCCACCTCGGCGTGCCGCGCCCCGACGCCGACCGCGCCGCGGCCGAGCGAACAGCTGCGCGCCGCCTACGAGGCGGCGGTGAGCGATGGTACCGGCAGTGCGCCCGTCGACGTCCGACCTTGACACCGCCTCGAGCCCGTCATCCGAGAGTAATCCCGCCGACCTCGTCGCCGCCCGCTCCACCCTCACCGGCGAGTACCTTGCGGCCAACGTGAGCACCTAAGCGAGGCGCTCGCTGACACCGTGAGACGAGGTCTTTCGACTGTTTCGACCTCGTTCTGCGACGATGAGCTGTCGTATGACGTCCACGTTGATGTACGCGGCGCGGTCACGTTCGACTGCGAATGCGCGTCCGCAGGTCGTCTTCCCGAACGCTGGGCCGCAGGTCAGGATCAGTGGTCGCATCGTCCCGTTCTTTCCTGAAGCTTGCGGATCCGCCGTACCGAGCTTGCCGACCTTTCAGCATCTCCCGAACGACGGTGTACCGGGAGATCCTGCGGCGCGGCGCGGCGACGAAGCCTGCTGACGGGCCCTGACGCTGGTCAAGCGGGGTCATTTGGGCGCAGGTGGTGCAGTGATCCGTTGACACCACCATCGTAAATGGTCAGCGGAGCGGCTTGGCTCGTGAATTAAGCGAAGGGGCGGCCCCATCGTTCCCGGTGGACAATCTGATCCAGGGGCTTGCGATTCTTTTTACCTTGGCCGACGGCGCCGGCGGGATAGCCAAGTGGCAAAACCGCCAGAACGTCCAAATCTTCAGGGATCCCGAGGAGAGCCCCGACTCGCTCCATCGGGCCAAACCCGGTCCAGTTTCCACCGACTCCTTCTGACCATGCCGTCAACAGCATCGACTGGATCGCACGGCTCGCGTCGGAAACGGCGTACGGCGTCCGGTCAATGGCGACCACGATCGCCAGCGGGGCCTGAGCAATATACGGTCCGGGTCGAACCAGGGTACCAAGTTGACGAAGCGTATCCCGATCGTGCACCACGATGAAATGCCACGGCTGCCCGTTCACCGCACTTGCCGTCAGGCGTCCTGATTCCAACACCCGTTGGACCACGTCCTCTGACACAGGACGATCCTGGTAGCGACGAACTGCGAGTAGCGTCCGGACCGCGTCGAAGACTTCCACGGTTATCTCCTCCTTGTCACGTCTGAATCCAACAAACTGTTTCCAAGCTGGCCACGATTCGCTCTGTCGAATTCACGGCAACATCCTCGCCTGCGGAGCCAACTTCGTTCATGCGCGGGAAGCCCAAGCATTTAGCCAAACGTGCAGTCGAGGGTGACCTTGTCTAGGGCGCGCTTGAGTACGGCGAGCTCCTCATCGTCGAGCTGCTCGACAAACAGTTTCGGATGCCATGTAGGTGTACCGGCGCAGTCTCCATCAACCTGGCCAAACCGGCGTCGGTCAGCCCGACCACGACGCCACGGCCGTCGGCGTCGGCGTTAGCGCGCCATACGAGGCCTTCTTCGACCAGCCGGTCGATGCGCCGGGTCATACCCGACCGTGAACTGAACGCCCGCGTTGCGAGATCCGTCATACGCAGTTCGCCACCAGCGGCCGCCAATTGTCCGAGGACGTCGAAGTCGCCCAAGGTCAAACCAGTCTCTTGCACGAGGTCGGTTGCGAGCTGGCGCAAAAGCGTGGCATGGGCCTGCAACAGAGCGCGCCACGCTTCAACGCCACTCCTATTCGGCAACTCCTTTTCCACGAGACCGTTGAGGAGAGCCGCCGTGTCGGTTTCTGAAGATACTTGCATTTGCAACCTCTTTGGAGTAATATGCTTGCAGTTGCAAGTATAGCAGCGCACCACCCAGAAAGGAAGCGCCAATGCCTACCGACCTCAACCTTGACGTCGATCAGTCGGTCAGCCGTCAGTTTGCGACACTCGCGGACGACGCCATCGTGAAGCGTACCGCCGCCGCTCTCGAAGCGAACGGCATCACCGTCCTCCGAGCCGCCGACAAAGTAATTGCGAAACAGATCGTTTTGGATCTGATCCCGCAAGGTTCTCATGTCTATCAGGGCGCCTCGCGGTCGCTCGAGGATTCGGGCATCACCAACGAAATTGAGAATTCCGATCGTTATGAACCGATCCGCCCGCGAATTTGGTGCATGGACCGCCAAACCCAAGCTGACGACATCCGCCGCCTGACTTCTGCGCCAGACGTGATGCTCGGCAGCGTGCACGCGGTCACCGAAACCGGATCGCTGATCACGGCCTCAGCGAGTGGCAGTCAACTCGGACCGTACGCCATCGGCGCCGGGCAAGTCATTCTCGTGGTGGGGACGCAGAAGATCGTGACCGACCTCGAGGAGGGCCTCCGTCGCATCGACGACTATGCCTTTCCTCTCGAGGATGCCCGCGCCCAAGCGGCATATGGCGTGCATAGCAGCGTGAACAAGATGCTCATCATTAACCGGGAATACATCCCCGAACGCATTACCGTTGTCCTCGTCGACGAGGTTCTCGGGTTCTAGCACAGTAAACGGAGCACCACATCATGGCTACCCAAATCGACACAACCGATCGCAAAGTCGTCGTCGTCGAGGACGCCCACGTCCGCCCGATGATGGGCCTCAATATCCTCGAACCCTTGCCGTCCGCACGGATTCCATACTCACTCGTCGATCCGTTCATCCTCGTTCACGAAGGCGTCGTTCCCATCACGCCCGAGTGGGCGAGTCTGGACACCAAGCACCCCCACCGTGGGTTCGACAACCTCTGGTATTTAATCGCAGGCGAGGCCAGCACTGGCCACAGCACTGGTCCAGATGGAACAATCGAGCGCGCGAAGTTGAAGACCGGATCACTCCTGAAGCTCCGCACGGGCCGCGGCGTATGGCACGCGGAGGGGATCGGCGAAGACGAGGTCAAAGAGGGGAAGGTCGGCGGCGAGATGCGCGGCGTCCTCTTCTGGGTAAATCTAGCGCGCAAGGACAAGGGAGTTGAGCCAACTTCGCAGATTTTGAATCCGGAGGACGTGCCCGTCCGGCAAGAGGGCGACGCCACCGTCAGGGTGCTGGTAGGAGAAGGTTCTCCAATCGAACTCGGGACTCCTGCCCTCATTCTTGATGTCGAGTTACCGCAAGGCGGCGCATTCAGCACCCCAATGTCGCCTGACTTCAACGGCTTTGTCTACATGCTGGAAGGCGAGGCCAGCTTCGGCGCCAACACCCTGCGGGCAAGACGCTCGCAGATC
The DNA here is from genome assembly GCA_963737985.1 of uncultured Chloroflexia bacterium. Classification (GTDB taxonomy): domain Bacteria; phylum Chloroflexota; class Chloroflexia; order Thermomicrobiales; family UBA6265; genus CAVTUU01. The sequence goes on from CAVTUU010000009.1 coordinate 1,160,112, forward strand.
GCACTTCTCGGATCGGGTCGCGACCTGACTGTAATCGATGCCCAGCCCGGAACTCGATTCATGCTCATGGCCGGAAAGCCGTACGGGGAGACGCCCATCTTCAACGGCCCGTACGTCGACTGACAGCCGAACTCCTGAATACAAGCGAGGCGGGGCACCATTTTCCGGTGCCCCGCCTCGCGTTCACAACTCGGTCCGCCGCGGCTAACGTCTACGTCGTCACCGTCGCCCGGTTACACGGGCTGAACGACCTCCGCCTCAGCCTCGATCAAGCGGAGAATGCCATCGACCGGGATGGAGGAGCCGCTCGGGTGGATTCGCAGTTCGTCGCCAAGCTCGCGGAGCGCTCGTTCGAGCAAGAACGTGTCGAGCAGGACCGCGACGTGTACGCGCTCTGCCGGTAGGAACGGCGCGCCGTCGGCGTGGCGGAGGTAGGCGCGGAGGAAGGAGACACCTGTCCAGAGTTCCCAATAGCGCGCCCAGGGTTCGAGCTGCGTCCGCTGGTCGTCGCCCAGGGCGCCAGCGGTCTCGGCGCGCCGGGAGAGAGCGGTCGAAGCGGCATATTGGAACGATCGCAGCATGGTGGCGACATCGCGCAGCGGCGAACGCTTGAGCTGGCGCTCTCCGACGGAGCGCTCTAAGTCTCCCTCGAAGTGGACGAAGACCACGTCGTCGTCGACGAGTAGAACCTTATCGAGGTGAAGGTCGCCGTGGCAGCGGATCATGGCGGCGTCCAATCGGTGCTCGAGGACGGCGCGAAAACGCTGGAGGATGGTTGCCTCCAGGTCGATCACTCGTTGCGCGTTTGCACGCGCCGGCTCCGGTATACCTGGCAAATCCTGACGCAGGCTTCTCACGACTCGCCCAGTCAGCCCGCGCATCGACTGGTAAAGCGAACGCTGTGAGAACGGCGTGAATGGCACGGGCAAGAAACCCTGTTCGGTCGTGGGCGACGCCAGCGCTCGATGTAGCTCGGCGGTACGTCTGCCCAGGAACTCCGCCGAGTCCAAGGCGGAGCCGATCCACTCGCGGGCCTGGTTAGACGGGCCCTCGTCGGCAAAGTCCAAGAGCGTCTTAGCCGACGGCAGATGGACTTCAGGGGCAGAAATGTCCATGGACATCACCCGCTCGTAGTAGTCATCGAGGTCGGCCAAGGCGGCGTCCCAGGCGGTCCGGTCGTGCGCGACGAACGAGTGGAGGACCGCCAGCGTCAAGCCCTCGGTCCGCGTTCGCTGGTACTGGAGGGCGCCGGCGATGGGTGCAACCGGGATGTATCCCTGTTCCGAAAGGAACCGCCCGACTTCGAGCTCCGGGTTGATGCCGTCGTCCAGCCGGCGGAAGAACTTGAGAACGAACTGGTCGCCAAAGTGGACGGACGTGTTGCTCCGGTCCTCAGCAGCGATCTCGGACCGAAGGACCACCTCCTGATCGCGCCCGACGCGGAACCCTGGGAAGCGAGTCGGGACGACGGTTCCATTGTGGCTATGCAGATGCCGGCCGTGCTCGATCGCCTGGAACAACGCGGCGGTGAACTTCTCGTTCCAGAACGCGTCGTGGAGCGCTCCTTCGACGGCCCGATCGTCCTTCGTCTCTCGGATGTGGGCGATCCAGGCCTCCTGCGGGCCCTGCCAGAATTGGCCAGGACGGTCCGGCGTGAAGGCGAGCGGCAACGCATAGAGCTCCGGGTCACCCTCGGTGTAGGTCACTCGGACCATGGTTAGGTATCCAAGCGTATCGTCATACGGAACCGGGATCGCCTCGACGATCCGGGTCGAGAGGATTTGCCGGCCGGCGCCCGTGAACCAGCGGCGAGCGCGTAAGTATTCGGGCAGGAGTTCTTCGAGATCGCTCCGTGCCTCACCGTGCACGACATCGTCCCAGGCGCCCACGCTTACGAGGACGGGCGCCGGCATTGCGCTTCCGGCGACGTTCTCGGTCGAGAGGTCGACGCGTTGTGGCTCGAGGGAGAACCAGGCGAAGGCGTGCGGGCCGAGCATGAATTGGTACGGGCGGTCGTCGATCGGCCAGAACTCCGCACGCCCAATCATCTCGATCGGAACCAATCCACGGAACGCACTCAGGTCGAGCTCGAAGGGCTGGACGAATCGGGAGAGGTTGGCGACGACAAGGATCTGTTCGTTCTCGTAGCGGCGGACGAAGGCGATGACCTTTCGATTGGCCGGATTCACGAAATCGAGGGTGCCGCGGCCGAAGGCCCTGTGCCGCTTCCGCCGAGCGATTAAGCCGCGCATCCACCAGAGAAGCGAATGGCGGTTTTCCTCCTGAGCCTCGACGTGAATCGTCTCGTAGTGGTACTCGTGGTCGGTTATCAACGGCAGGTAGAGGCGCTGCGGGTGTGCGCGAGAGAACCCGGCGTGGCGGTCGTCGCTCCACTGCATCGGGGTCCGCACGCCGTTGCGGTCGCCAAGGTAGATGTTGTCGCCCATCCCGATCTCGTCGCCGTAGTAGATCACGGGCGTACCGGGCAGAGAGAAGAGGAGCGCGTTCATCAGCTCGATGCGGCGGCGGCTATTGCCGAGGAGGGGAGCGAGGCGGCGGCGGATGCCGAGATTGATCCGAGCCTCAGGGGCCTGGGCGTAGACGCGGTACATGTAGAGCCGCTCCTCGTCCGTCACCATCTCAAGCGTCAACTCGTCATGGTTCCGCAGGAAGAGTGCCCATTGGGTCGTCTCCGGGATCTGTGGCGTCTGATCGAGGATGTCGACGATAGGGAAGCGATCTTCAGTCTGAATCGCCATAAAGAGACGCGGCATGACCGGGAAATGGAAGGCCATGTGGCACTCGTCTCCGGCGCCGAAGTAGGTAACCGACTCCTCTGGCCACTGATTTGCCTCGGCGAGCAGCATCCGGTCGGAATACCGCTCGTCCATATACCGTCGTAGCTCCTTGAGGACCTCGTGCGTTTCCGGCAGATTCTCGCAGTCGCTGCCGTCGCGTTCGATCAAGTAGGGGACGGCGTCGAGGCGCAGCCCGTCGACTCCCATCTCAAACCAAAAGTCGACGACCTCGAAGACTGCCTTGCGAACGGCGGGATTGTCGTAGTTAAGGTCAGGCTGATGCGAGTAGAAGCGGTGCCAGTAATACGCACCGGCGAGGGAATCCCAGGTCCAATTCGATTGCTCGAAGTCCTTAAAAATGATGCGCGCGTCCTGGTACTTCTCGGGCGTGTCGCTCCAAACGTAGAAGTCGCGTTCCACGCTGCCGCGCGGCGCGCGCCGGGAGCGCTGGAACCACGGGTGCAGGTCGGACGTGTGATTCACGACTAGCTCTGTGATGACACGGAGACCACGACGATGCGCCTCGCGCAAGAGGGCCTTGAAGTCGTTGAGCGTGCCGTAGGCGGGGTGAACGCTGAAATAGTCGGCGATGTCGTAGCCGTCGTCCTTGAGCGGCGAGGGATAAAAGGGGAGCAACCAGATCGCGGTGACGCCGAGGTCGTGGAGGTAATCGAGCTTCTCAATTAGGCCACGAAAATCGCCGACGCCGTCGGCGTCGCTGTCGAAGAAGGCGCGAACGTGCGTCTCGTAGATGATCGCGTCCTTGTACCAAAGGGATTGACCCCGAGGTCCTGGCTGCTCGGTCGTGGTGGTCATCGGCCGGCTCCTGCAGGACGGTGTTTGTCGATCGTCCGGCAGCGCTCAAGAGGGAGACAATGCAGCCGTTAGGTGAGTATCCGTAGCCGTCCTTGCGGCGCCCACTTTACCCGCTCCGGCCACTGTGTCAAGCCGCAGATAATCGACCACAGAACGGTGTCCGGGCCGAGGCATCGATGTCGCTGGAGCCGGAGGATGGCCGTTATCTGAAGTCTCGGGAAGAACGACCGGCGCCGGTCGCGGTCCCAACAGAGTTTAAGGAAGAGCGAGCAATCCCTAGCAGATCGACACTCCCGATGTGATGGATGGAGTCGCTTGACCCAACCCATTGTGCAGTTGCTTCACCTCCGATAGTCTGCACCTCATGACGTTCGCTCGTGCCGGCGAACGCGATCGAGGTCTTCCTCAAGCAGCATGTGATGGAGCGAGCCTGTGACCAGTTCCCCCAGTTCATCGGTTGATGTCCTGCGCGAGGCGCTTGCCTATGTCGATTCCTGGATCGACTACCGCGTCTGGAAGCTCCGCACACCCGGGTGCGCAGGTGGCGGTCTGGTTCGATGGCAAGGTTCAGTTCAGCAAGGCCTACGGCGTCTCGAACCTCGACACCGGCGAAACGCTGACGACCTCGCATCTCTTCCGCATCGCCTCGCACTCCAAGACATTCACCGCGACTGCCATCATGCAACTCGTCGAGGCGGGCAAACTGCGGCTGGACGACACCGCCGGATCGTGGATTCCTGAACTGAAGGAGGCCGGTTCGCCGCTCGCGGAAGATACCGTGCGCGAGCTCGTCTCTCACTCCGCGGGCGTCATTCGCGACGGCGTCGATTCCACCTATTGGGCGCATAGCCGGCCGTTCCCGGACGAAGCAGAGTTGCTGGAACTCTCCATTCGCGAGGGCGCCGTCCGCCAGCCGGAAGCGACGTTCAAGTACACGAACATCGGGTTCTCGTTGCTCGGCATGATCATCGGCAAGGCAGCCGGCAGCACCTACAACGAGTACACGAAGACCGCGATTATCGAGAAGCTCGGACTCCGGAACACCGGACCGGAACTGGACGATGCTCGCCTGTCCGAGTACGCGGGCGGTCACAGCGGTCTCAGCAGCTGGACCGAGCGCCAGGTCATTCCGCACGTCGATACGCACGCCATGGCGGCGGCGACCGGGTTCTATTCCACTGCGGAAGACATGGTGCAGTTCGCCTCCGCGCACTTCTTCGGCGATGACCGCCTCATCAGCGATCGATCGAAGAACGAGATGCAGCGGCCGGTCTGGACGGGCCTGGCTCCTGAAGCGCCGCAGGACGGGTACGGGTACGGCACGACCGATTCACTACTACGATGGGCATCGCATGGTCGGACACTCGGGTGGCTATCCGGGACACATCACCCGCACGATGTGGGACCCGAACGAAGGTCTCGCGATCTCCGTGCTGACCAACGCGGTCGATGGACCGGCGGAGGAGCTTGCCGGCCGGCATCCTGAAAATTCTCGACAAGGCGCGTGAAGTGTCGCCGAAATTGCCGCTCAGTTCCGGTCTCGTCAACAGTGCGGCGATACGCACCACCCGCGGCGCCAGACAAGGAGATCGATCTCGGCAGCTTTACCGGCCGCTTTGCCGCACTCTGGGGCGTGACGGATGTCTTCATCCTGGGAGGCAAGCTCTTTGCGAGCAGTCCGGCTGCGCCCGTCGCCGATTGCCCAGCCCGATGAACTGGCGGTCATCGACGAGAACACGCTGCGCATCATGAGCGGTTCGCCGTACGCATCGGTCGGTGAACTCTTCCGATACGAGCGCGACGCGGATGGCAAGATCATGAGCCTGTTCACTGGTGGCATGAAAGCCTGGCCGATTGAGGACTATCGCGCCCGCGACCGGGTGTTGTAGATCAGGTTGCAATCGTACGCAATTAGTTGCGGGCGAGTGGGTTTCTGCTCTCCCGTTTTCGCGTCTCAGGAACCCGAGATCGCGGCCACCGGCCGGCACCGGTTGCGGTAGTGCCACGTGATGTTCTGCCGCAATCGCTTCGTTTGGGATTACAGTCGAGCCCGATCCTCAATACGAGGCCTGGCAACAGCGCGGTCCGAATAGTTTCTTAGTGGTGTCGATGCCAGGCGGTGGTCTCGCCCTTCCGAGAAGGGCGATGAGATGCTGACTTGCCGGGCCGCTCCACCAAATCGATGACGCTCTGGATCACCTGCAGTGGGGCCGCGGTGGCCGCCACCCTGACCGGGCGAGGATCAAATGATTGCTTCTCATGTTATTGTCTTTGTGGATTCAGTACGCGAAGGCGGTTAGCGCTGGTTAAGGGAGACGCGAGCATTGACGACACGACCACCGGTCGATGCGTCCGGCGATCGTAAGAATCGGCTCACGTGGCGCACCGTCGAAACCAAAGGCCTGGTGCTCCGAGTCGGGTCACGCTCGTTCGAGCATGAGCGAACCCGGGAAGCACTGCGCACGCTGACCCAGACGGTCACAAACCTCCAACGCATCCTCAAGCCGTCGGAGGATTTCCACAGCAACCCGGCAGAGATCGTGCTCGTGGACGAGGCGGGCGATACGTCCGCCGATTCAATTGGGCAGCCAGGTGAGGATCGCGCAACCATCGCGCCACCTACGGTTGTGCGCCTCGACTCCGGCGCCCCCACGACGGCTGTCATCCGGCCGACGGTCGAGTTGCTCGTCGGTCGGTGGTTCGGTCCGAAGTCGGTAGCCGCGCCGTTGTTCGTAGACGGGCTCACCGGCATCGTGAGTGCCGATGCCGGCCTCGGACCCAATATCCGCGAAGCGCACAACGTCGTCTTGGCCACGATCGATACGGGACGGCCTGCCTCTTTCATTCCTCGTCTGAAAGAGGGCGCTCCCGCCCAGGGCGCCGACCCAATCGCGACGTCGTTTGTCGTCTACCTACTGGGGCTCGACAGCGCGGAGACCTTTGGCGAATTCCTGCTGACCTTCGACCCACACCAGGCCGATGATGCGGCAAATCGCATCTATCACCAGCCACTTGGTTCTCTGGAAGCCTCCTGGCATGGATTCGTACGCCATCGAGCCCGTGAGCAGACTGCGTTTCGCGCACTCGTCCAGCGTTTGATCGGGCTACTCCGTCCCTACCGGCTGCCGGCCGCCGAAGTCGGCGTGCTGATGGTATTGAATGTATGCCTCACGCTGGCGATCCCGCTCATCATCATGCAGCTGATCGATCACGTGATTCAGCACCCGACGGGATCAGGGTACCGTGACCTGGCTATCTACTCGATAGCACTCCTGCTCGTTTTCTTCCTCAGTGCGGTGGTCGGGGCGCGTCGAACCTATGCGCAGCACTGGCTTAATGAGCGGATCGTCACTGATCTTAATCACCAGTTGTTCGCTCGGCTGCAGCGACTTTCACACAACTTCTACGCGCGCACGCGAACGAGCGAATTGATGACGACGCTGAACGAGGAGCTGCGCGAGGTTCAAGAGGCGATGGCGTTGGTTGCCGGCACTGGACTCTACCAGGCGCTCCTCGCAACCGCGACCGCAATCACGGTTATCCTCCTCGATCCGTTGTTGGGGGCCTTGGTCCTGGTGGTCGTGCCCGTCTTTGCGGTGGGCTATTCGATCCTGCGCGCGCGGTGGGAGAGGGAAGCGCGCGGTCTACAGCGGCTCCATGCCGCCGCCGAACAAACTGCGCTCGAAAACCTCTCAGCCCATTCCGAAGTCAAGGCGTTCGGACTGGAAGAGCACGTCATCCAAACCTATCAAAACCGCCACCAAGCGGTCTTCGGTTCGCAGCTCCGTCTGGTGTCACTGGGCGCCCTCTTCGAATCCAGCCTTCACCTGGCATCCGGCGTCGGGCACGTCGTCGTCTTCGGCTTCGGCGGCTACCAGATCCTGTCCGGCACCGGCGGCGTCACCATCGGCGTGCTCTTCGCCTTTGCCCACCTCTTGCCGCTGTTCTACGAGCCTATCGAGCAACTCGCCGATATCGGGCACACCGTCGAAGGAGCAGCGGCAGCGCTTGAAGGCGTCGACGAAATCCTCGAGGAACCGATCGCCGTGGCCGACAAGCCCGGCGCGCCCGCGTTGCCGCCGCTTGCCCGCGAGATACACCTCGATCACGTGAGCTTCGCCTACGGTGGCGACGAACCGGTCATTCAGGATCTCAGCTTAACGATCCCGGCCGGGTCCGAGGTAGCCATCGTCGGTCCCTCCGGAAGCGGGAAGAGCACGGTCCTCGCCCTGCTGACGCGATTCTGGGATCCAGAGGCCGGACGGGTCGTCTATGACGAACACGACGCTCGTGACGTGACGATTGCCTCGCTTCGCGGCCAGATCGGACTGGTCTCACAAGACACGTTTATCTTCGACACCTCGGTGCGCGAGAACATCGCCATTGGGCGTCCGGATGCCACCGACCTCGAGATCGAGCATGCCGCGCAGGCAGCGCAACTCCATGATTTCATCACGGCGCTGCCGGCCGGCTATCACACGTTGCTCGGCGAACACGGGGTCCGGATGAGCGGGGGTCAGCGCCAGCGGCTGGCGATCGCTCGGGCGTTGCTGCGCAATCCGCGAATCTTGATCCTCGATGAAGCAACGAGCGCATTGGATCCGCAGACGGAAACTGAGATCCAGGAGACTTTGGCCATCGCCGCCAAGGGGCGGACGCTGATCAGCGTCACCCATCGCTTGGCGGCGGTCGTGACTTCTGATCGCATCTTCGTCCTTGACCAGGGGCAGCTTGCCGAGGAAGGACATCACGCCGAACTCGTCAAGGCGGGCGGACTTTACCAGCGGCTCTACGAAGAGCAGATGCACTACCTTCACGGCGGCGGCGTGCTGCGGCAGGGCGTCGATATCGACCGGCTGCGCGCAATTCCGCTCTTTACTGACCTGGCTGAACAGGCATTGCAAGAAGTGGCCAATCGCTTCCTTCTCGAGCGATACGCGGCGGAAGAGGTGGTTGTCCGCCAAGGCGACCCTGGCGATAAGCTCTACACGATCAGCCGGGGACAATTGGACGTCTCGATCACCCACAGTGGCGGCCAGCAGCACGTCGCTATGCTCAATGAGGGAGACTACTTCGGCGAAATGGCGGTGTTGACCGGAGAGCCGAGATCGGCGACCGTGCGTACGACGCTGCCGACCCAGTTGTATAGTCTCGCAAAATCGGATTTCGCCCTATTGATGGATCGCGTGCCGGGCTTGCGCCAATCGGTCGAGCCCACCATTGCGACGCGACGCGCCGAAAACGAGGCGTCGCTGGCACGGGCCGCAGCAGCGCGAGGGATCGACGGGCAACATGGGTCCAACGACAGTTCGAACGACGCCGCGGGCGAGGGCACTACGCCGGGAAGTTCCCGGCCGACGGGCCACGCGGACGGCCGTTGAGTGGGGTTGCCGTGAGTGAGAACGAGCCTATCCTCCCGAATCCGACAGATCGTTATCTTGATCGTGATCCTGCACATCGTCGGCGTCGCCGGCTACATGATCATCGAAGGCTGGGGGTTTCTCGATGCCCTCTACATGACGGTCATAACACTGGGGACCGTCGGATATGGGGAGACCCAACCACTCGACACAGACTGGGCGCATCTTCACCATTTGCTTCATTCTCGTCGGGATCGGATCGTTTACCTACGCGATCAGCACGCTGGCAGCGTTCTGGGTCGAATATCGAGTCTTTGAACGCTGGGAGCGGCGGCGCATGGACCGGCAGATCGCTCAATTGAAAGATCACATCATCCTCTGCGGGGGAGGTGACAGTTCCCTCCATATCGCGCGAGAGCTGCTGCAGACACGGACACCGTTCGTCATCTTGGAGATCGATGCCGCGCGGGAGCAGGTGCTGCACGACTTCGACGATCGGGTGCTTTACATCATCGGCGATGCGAGCGAAACCGAGATCTTGCAGCGGGCCGGGATCGCGCGAGCGCGAGGTCTGATCTCGTGCCTACCGGACGACAAAGACAATCTGTTTACAGTGATCCAGGCGCGTGATCTCAATCCTGATATGCGGATTGTCACCCGCATGCGACAGGAGGATATCCGCTCTAAGCTGGTCAAGGCGGGGGCCGACGCCATCGTCTCGAGCCAACGAATCGGGGCGTTGCGAATCGCATCGGAGATGCTGCGCCCGCATGTGGTTAGCGTGCTTGATGTGATGCTCCGTCAGCCGGGCGACGTCCGAGTGCAGGAGATTCCAGTGGGCCAGGGCGCCGCCGGCAAGACCATCGACGAACTCCAATTGCAACGCCGGGCCGGCGTTATCCCCTTTGCCATGCGCGAGGCGGGCACGCTAAACCACCTTTATAACCCGTCGTCAGACCGAGTTCTCCAAAATGGGGACGTGCTTATCGCATGTGCCAACCCCGATCAGCTCGAGATCGCACGGCGAGTTGCCGCAACCGGATGACTGGCTGCATCCGCAACAATTTGATCGTCGGGGTCACCTCGATCGCCGACCACCGTTGGACCGGACCATGACCGAGCGTTCGCTGCCGCACGGCTCTCTGACACTGTTGTTTACCGACATCGAAGGCTCGACCCGCCGGTGGGAACACCGGCCCGAAGCAATGGCAGTTGACCTCGCTCGCCACGACGCACTGCTGCGCGCGGTGATCGAAGGGCACGGAGGTTTCGTCTTCAAGACCATCGGCGACGCGTTTTGCGCTGTTTTCGCCGAGGCCAGCGCCGCGCTGATGGCTTCCATGTCGGCCCAGCGGGCGCTGGCGGCCGAGCAATGGGTGACGGAAGGACCTCTGCGCGGTGCGGATGGCGCTCCACAGCGGCGATCCCGAGCACCGCGAGCGGGATTACTTTGGACCGCCCGTCAACCGCGTCGCCCGTTTGCTCTCCGCCGGCTATGGCGAGCAGGTGCTCCTCTCCCAGGCTACCGCTTCGCTCGTCCGCGACCGCCTGCCCTCTGGCGTTGTGCTCCTCGACCTCGGAGCCCACCGGCTCAAAGACCTGCTCCAGCCGGAGCATGTCTTCCAACTCGTCGTGCCCGACCTGCCGGGGGAGTTCCCTCCTCTCAAGAGCCTCGACCGCCAGCCCCACAACCTTCCGGCTCAGCCGACAGCGCTTGTTGGACGGGAGGCGGAAGTGGCTCGGGTGCGGCAGATGGTCACCAATGATGGGATACGGATAGTGACGCTAACTGGTACGGGCGGCACCGGTAAGACCAGGTTGGCCTTGCAGGCGGCCGCCGATCTCCTCGACGCCTTCCCGGATGGAGCCTGGTTCGTCGGCCTGGCGCCTCTGACGGATCCTGGATTGGTGCTGTCGGCAATCGCCCAGCCCCTCGGAGTGCGCGAGACGGGACACGAGCCGCTGGAGACGACGCTCACCGATTATCTGCGCGACAAGCAACTCCTCCTGGTCCTAGACAATTTCGAGCATGTGCTCGCTGCCGTCCCCGCGGTTGGCCGGCTCCTGGCTGCTTGCCCGAAATTGACAACACTGGCCACCAGCCGGGCGGCCTTGCGCGCGTACGGCGAGCGCGAGGTGCCCGTGCCAACCTTGGCGCTGCCCGAATTGAAGCAGTTGCCGCCGCCGGATGAGCTGGCCGCCGTGCCGGCAGTCGAGCTTTTCGTCGAGCGGGCCCGCGCGCTCAAGCCGGAATTCGCGCTCACAGCCGAAAACGCTGCCGCCGTGGCAGGGATCTGCATCCGGCTGGAAGGGCTGCCACTGGCCATCGAGCTGGCGGCAGCCCGGTCACGGATCCTCCCCCCGGCCCAATTGCTCGAGCGTTTGTCCAGCCGCCTCGGGCTCCTCAACGGTGGAGCCGTCGACCGCGACCCGCGACAACAAACGCTGCGTGGGGCGATCGCCTGGAGCCACGATCTGCTGACGCCGGCCGACCGGGTGTTGTTCCGGCGGCTTGCAGCCTTTTCTGGGGGAACCTTTCCCGCAATCGAGGCGGTCTGCGCAGCCGACGGAGCAACCGATCCATTCGAGGGTCTGGAGTCGCTGGTTACTCAAAGCCTGTTGCGGCAGGAAGAGGGGGCGGACGGTCCGCGCTTCTTCATGTTGGAGACGATCCGGGAGTTCTCGGCCGAACAGCTAGCGGCCAGCGGCGAAGGAGAAGCTGTGCGAGGCGCGCACGGCGCCTATTTCTTGGACTTGGCCGAACGGGCGGAGCCTGAGCTCACTGGACCGGCTCAAGCCGAATGGCTCGAACGGCTGGAGGCCGACCACGACAACCTGCGCGCTGCGTTGGCCTGGCTCATCAAGCACGGTGGCCCCGAGGAGGAGCTGCGTTTGGTCGCCTCTCTCTGGCGGTTCTGGTGGGTGCGCGGGCACCTCTCCGAAGGAAGGCAATGGTTCGAACAGGTCCTTGCCCGCGATCAAAATGCTTCTCCACTTATCCGGGCGAAGGCCCGCAACGGAGCCGGGGCGCTGGCGGAAACCCAAGGCGATCTCGATCTCGCAGCAACCTGGCACGAGGAGGCCCTGGTGTTCGCTCGGGAAGCGGGCGATCGCATAGAGATCGCCCGCTCACTTGACTTTCTTGGTTATGTCGCGGACTCGCGTGGCCAGTTGGAAGAGGCAGTTCGCCTGTTCCAGGAAGCGGTGCCACTGCGCCGAGAGGTTGGGGACAAGCGTGCCATTGCGACATCGCTCTATAACCTGAGCGAAATAGCAATCCTCCAGAGTGACCATTTCAAGGCAGAGGAATTACTCGGCGAAGCTCTCGACATCTTTCGGGAGCTTAAGGATACCCGGAGCATCTGCATCGGACTTGAGGCCTACGGAAGGATCGAACATGATCGAGGCAACCATCAACGCGCGGCTCAGTTGTATCGGGAAGCTCTTGACGCGGGACAATCGCTTGGCGACAAGGACTTTACGGCGCTAAACCTTTCCAATCTTGCACGCGCGGTTCACCTTCTAGGAGATCCGATTGGGGCCGCAAAGCATTTCGAGGAATCCATCCCTCTTAACCGCGAGATAGGGTCTAAGGACGGCTTGGCGTTTGCACTCTGTTGGTTGGGGAGGACGTTTCAGGTGCGGGGCGACTTGGGTCATGCCTGGGACCTCTACCTAGAGGCCCTAGCCCTCTACCAACAAATCAAGTTGCGATCGGGTATCGCGGACTGCATCGAAGGGCTTGCCGGCGTCTTAGCTTTGCACGGTGATGCGGTTGAGAGCGTGAACCTCTTTGCGGCTTCCCAATCCGACCGGGAGGCGAACGGGAATCCTCGGCCTTCCCCACAGCGGGCCGAATATGAACAAGACCTTGAGTGCGCCCGGTCGGCTCTCGATGCAGAGACGTTTGCCGCGGTGTGGTCGCTCGGCGCCGTGACGACTCTGGAGCAAGCGGCGCGCGAGGCCGCAGGACTTACGCGTCCGCGGTGACAGGCTTGAATTGTCTAACCCCGAGAACACGCGATCAAGCGCGGATCCGAGATCCCCGCGATGTACTGCCGAAATCAGGAGCCGAGCAACACCCTTCCCCGTTGACACAAGGCCCTTGCCCATATGGGCAACAGATGTTGATCAAGGTCTCCACGCCGTCAATGTTTGCTGTTACTTGGAAAGAGCGTTCCGATGGGCAGCAAATGTTGTCGGTGAAGTCGCAGACTTCGCCCGCGAAGCAGTTCGGGTTTTCGGCGCTATTGGGGTCGCACGTGCGCCCCTCCGCCACGCAAACATCGTTGATGCATTCCGTCCCCTGGGAGCAGCAGACACCGTTGCAGCACGGCCGGTCGCAGCAACCATCTTCGCAAGTGAACGTAAAGTGGCAGCAATCGCCGTCAATGCAATTCTCGTCATTATGGCAGCAGGTGTCGGCGCCCACTGGCCCGCAGACCTTCTCCTCTGCGCAGCAGAGGGGGCCTTCATTGCCCGGGTCACTACTCAGGAAACACTCGCAACACTCGCCAGTGGGGCAGCAAGAGGCCGTGGGCGAGCGATCGGGTTCGCAGCAAATTCCCTGACAGAATTCCTCACCTGGGCAGCAAGCCCCCTCGATGCAGAAGATTCCAGAGGCGCAGTCCTCGTCACCGGCGCACGAAGTGAGGCAACTGACCGTTGCCGGGTCACAGGTGTACGGAGAACAGTCCGTCCCTGACGGAGCACAAGTACCCTGGCCGTCACATGCAAACGACTGCAGCGTCAGGCCCTCACAAGTGGGAGAGGAGCACGGGATTCCGCTATTCGCTGGCGGGTTAGAGCACGTGCCGTCGGCTGGATTACAGGTCCCAACGACGTGGCACTCATCAGTTGCGGTGCAGACTAGCGGGTCGCTGCCCACACAGACGCCAGCCTGGCAGGCGTAGCTCTGGAAGCACAGGTCGGATCCTTGGCAGCCCGTTCCGTCAGCTTTGGTTTGGTAGAGGCACTCGCCGGTGTCGTCGTCACATACCCCGGCTTCATGGCACTGATCCAGCGGGGCGCAGGTGACCGGGTCGGAACCGGTGCAGACACCGTTACGGCACGTGTCGGTCTGGGTGCAGGCGTTGCCATCGTTGCAACGGGAGCCGCTCCGCTTGGGTGGATTGGTGCACTGTCCGGTGGTGGTGTCGCAGACACCGACGTCGTGGCAGGAGTCGAGTGCGGTGCAGACGACCGGATCGCCACCGACGCAGACCCCACCGCTGCACGTGTCACTCTGGGTGCAAGGGTTGCCGTCGTTGCACGCCACGCCATCGTTATTGCTCCAACTCGTCGTGCTGACGGAAGGGTTGCAGACCTGGCAAGGGTCGCCGGAAGGCGAGGCGCCGGGACGGACAAAGACACCGGCGATGTGGCAGCCAGGTGCGCAAACACCGCCGTTGCAGACCAGCCCGCCGCAACACTGGTTGTCGCTCGTGCAACTCTTGTTGGCTGCGTTGCAGCCCTTGACGCCGCCTTGTTTTCGTCGTTCTTTGTATCGTCCTCGCCGACCTCTTTGCAGTCATTCCCGGGGTACTTCTCGCAATCCAACCCGTCGAACTTCGGCTTGGCATAGGAAGGGATGGCAAGGGCAGAGTGGGAATCAGATCGAAGTCCGAGCAGGCCGGCAACGGCCGCTCCGACGAGACCGCGCAGCATCTGACGACGGGTGGGGCTGGTCGCCAAGCGGCGGGACAAGTCATCGAACCGACGGTCGTCCAACGGGTTCCTCCGAAGCGGTCGACCCGTACGCCAAACCGGCCATCCGTCGCCCAGAATATCGGGCTGGCCAAAATCAGACGTCCACTGCACGGCAAGTACGGTGCGGCGAAATTGCACAAAATCTCGAATGTTCTATGCGGGCAGCATACCAGGTCACCCCCACTCGGTATAGAGAACAAGGACTACCTGGCATCCGCATTGTGCTGGTTAGGGCGGACGTATCAGATGCGGGGCCTTCTCGAGCACGCCTCTGACCCTACCTAGAGGCCGAGGCGCTCTACCAGCAAGTTATGTTTCGTTCGGGAACCGCGCGAGGTCGCGGGACTTACCCCTCCGCGGTGACAGACAATTCAAGCCTGTCACCACGAACAAGGGATCAAGCGCGGATCCGAGAACCCCGCGAGGTGCTGCAGTAGTCAGGAGCTGAGCAACAGATTTGGCCAAAGTCGACACCAAGGCTCGGCCCTTCCCCGTAGGGGCAGCATTCGGTGACGACGATCGGGACTCCGTCGTGGTCTTCAGTGCGCTCAATAATACGATCTTGCGTGCAGCACACGTTTTGGACGTTGGCGCAGATTTCTCCGGCCAAACAAGTTGTCTTGGCGGCTGCCGGGTCGCAAATGCGTCCTTGCTCCACACAGGTGTCATTTACGCACTCGGTTCCCTGTGAACAGCAAACGCCATTGCAGCACGGCCGGTCGCAGCAGCGATCCTCGCAGTGGAACGTATCGTGGCAGCACCTATCGGAGACGCATGCCTCGTCGACGTGGCAGCAGGTGTCAGCGCCCGCCGGGCCACAAAGATCCTCCGGTTCGCAGCAGATGAACTCTTGCCCGCCCGGGTCAGAGTTATGGAAGCACTCGCAGCAACCGCCGTCGTTGGCTGGGCAGCACGTGGCCGTGGGTGAGCGCTCGGGGTCGCAACAAACTCCAGAGAAATCACAGAAGTCTTGAGCTTGGCAGCAGACTCCATTGACGCAATGCAGCCCAGAGGCACACGCTTCGTCGCCGTTACACGAGGAGGGGCAGGCCGCCGAGTCTGAGTCACACGTATATGGAGAGCAATCGGTCTTTGCCTGAGCACAGGTTCCCTGGCCGTCACAGGCGAACGTCTGCAGCACTGCGCCCTCACAAATAGGCGAGCCGCACGGCGTGCCGCTATCCGCCGGCGGGTTGGAGCAGGTGCCGTCGGCTGGGTTGCAAGTCCCCGCGGCGTGGCACTCATCACTCGGGGTGCAGACCACCGGATCGCTGCCGACACAGACACCTGCCTGGCAAGCGTGGCCCTGGAAACACAGGTCGGCTCCCTGGCAGGGCGTGCCGTCTGCTTTGGCCTGGTAGACGCACTCGCCGGTGGCCTCGTCACAGACACCAGTGTGGCATTGGTCGGGCGGTGGGCAGACGACCGGATTGGCGCCGGTGCAGACGCCGCCTTGGCAGGTGTCGGTCTGGGTGCAAGCGTTGCCGTCGCTGCACGAGGCGCCGTCCGGCTTGGCTGGGTTGGTGCACAGTCCAGTCGAGGTGTCACAGACGCCTACATCGTGGCAGGCGTCGAGCGCGGTGCAGACGACCGGGTTGCTGCCGAGGCAGACTCCGCCCTGGCAGATATCCGTCTGGGTGCAGGCGTTGCCGTCGTCGCAGGCCGCACCGTCGTTGTTGGTCCCAGTCGTGATGCTGATGGCCGGGATGCAGACCACGCACGGCTTACCAGGAGGTGAGGCGGCAGGGGCGATGAAGGCGCCATTGATGCGGCAACCTGGGGTGCAGGCATCGGCTTCGCAGACGAGCCCGTTGCAGCACTGGTCGTCGCGTTTGCAATTCTTGCCGGTCTTTTTGCAGCCCTTCTTGTCGTCCTTGTCGTCGTCCTTCGGCTTGGCGTCGGCGGACCGAGGATTGGGACGCAGCCCGATAAGGCCGGCAAGGGTTCCCGCGATACCGCCCAGCACTTGGCGACGGGTCGGCACAGCCGCCATCCGGCGGGTCAGGTCATCGAACCGGCGATCGTCCATCGGTTCCTCCCAGACGTTTAACCTGTGCGCCGCACCTGCTATTCAACGTCCATTTAAATGGTCTGGACAGAGTCAACCGCGAGCGGCACGATGAACACGACGGCACAGTGACGGGCAAAATTCGATTATGTAATGCCGAGAGCTTATCAGACGTTCATGTGGCGGTCTATAGAGAAAATACTCCCCCCGCGGCAGCTCCGAATCACACTGGAGTGCAGCAACTCCGGTCCTCAATGCAGTCGGTTATACGACGGAGAACTGCTCCAAGAAGAGTCGGAACGGCTCGGGTTCGATGCGCACGTCACCGTGGAAGGCATAGTTAAGTGACGAGACTATGAACAAGAGCAGTGCAACCGATGCCGCCAGGGTCCCGAGCATCAGCGCATGCGATTGGCCACGCTCAACGCCAAAGCCGTAAGCAAAGCCGACCGTGAGGAAGGCGCCAAAAAACAATCCAACCCACATGATTTCTGGAATTCCCTCGCGGCTTTCGAGCAGCCTCATGCGGCGCGCATCGCCCAGGTCTTGCAGCCGATCGAGCGAATCTTCATATGCGTGCAGCTGGCCGGCTTGCCCTTGCCCAATTTGGTAATAGAGATTCCACATCTCTTCAAAATCTGCGGAGGTTTGAGGACTTGGGGCATCGCCGCGGTTCATCGCGCTCCACTCATCGTCGATAACGGAGTGGGTATAGTCGACGAGCTCTTGACGGATCTGACGCTGCTCTTCATCCGGGAACCAAGCCGCGAGTCGGTAGAGGTCGGCGATGTCGTTTGCTTCGCGTTCCGCATTGCTACGCGCCTCTTCGAATTGGTCCCACACCGTGATGACGACGAAGCCGAGAATCACGGCGTAGGTGACGGCGATCGTCGCGTAGACGAAGCCGGCAACATCATTGTGCTGAGCGAGCACGTGGTGTGGAACCGCGCGACGGACTAGATATAGACCGATAAGCGACACGACAACGGCAGAGCCGACATAGAGCCCTCCGATCAGCGTGAGATGTCCCCAATTCATCCGATGGTCCTCCGAGTTGACAAGACCTGCCGCCTCACGCAGCGGTCATTTCTAGGGCGGTCATTCAAACGGTTCGCGCTATTTCAGGGCCTTCGGTGGCACGCCATCTCAGTCGTGCCCCTCGCCCATTCATCGCTGGAATTTCAAATCGTTTAGCGCTCACCACCCCCGGAAGCAGCCAGCGCGTCGATCGACCCAACCGTCGGGGCTACGGATTCGGGTCGGTGAAGCCAGCGGAAAAGTGGCGGCGCGGCAACCGTCGTGGCAACGGCCATGAGGGCGAGAATCGTTTACAGCGACGGGGAAATCAATCCCTGTTCCAAGCCAATAGTAATGAGCGTCAACTCCATCAATCCACGGGCGTTCATCAATGCGCCAACGGCTCCCGCTTCTCGGTAGCTCGCTCCACCTAGCCGCATGGCGAGCGCACACCCGCCACCTTTGGTGACAAACGCTAGGAGAATGATCGTAAGGCCTATCCCTGCCAGCGATCCCTCACCCAGTAGTCCGATTCGAGTATTAAGTCCGGCATAGACGAAGAAAACGGGGAGCAAGAGCGTTACCGTCAGCGGTTCGAGAAACCGGCGAAGTTGCTCGATGAGCCGTCCCCGTGGAAGCACCGCGCCGACGATGAACGCGCCGAACACCGCATGGACTCCAATTTCCTCGGTGAGCGCTGCGCATAACATCACCGCCGCAAGCACGACGGTCAGTCCAGCAGGGGTAACGGGTATGGCCGACCGTGCGTCAAGGCGCCGCAGCAAGGGACGAATCAAAAAGATCATGACGGTGGCATAGGCGGCCGCGCCGATCATCGTCTCCAATGCTCCGCTCGCCGAATCCTTGGCCAGCGCGAGTGTTAGTGCAAGCAGCGTCCAAGCCACGGCGTCGTCGAAAGCCGCTGCACTGATGGCGAGTGTTCCGATACGTGTCTGCGCGTTCCCGGTGTCGGTGAGGATCCGCGCCAGGACTGGGAACGCGGTCACCGCCATCGCCGAGGCGAGGAACAGTCCGCCCTGGGCGGCGGAGGTGTTGGCAGGGAAGAGGCGATCGTCTTCGGCAAGGACGATGCCGAGTATTCCTCCAGCAAAAGCCGGAACAATAATACCGATCAGCGAAACTCGGCTAGCGTCTGAACGATGAGACCTGAGCATTCCAGTATCGAGTTGGGCGCCGACCAGAAACATGTACAAAATGAGACCGAGTTGCCCAATCGCGAAAAGGACTGTCGTTGAGGGATGCTGGACGATCGCGTTGAAATCACCGGCTTGGACCGATTTGGTCGCTGGGAAAAGCGCATGCTGCAGTTCTGGGCGATCAGACCGAGGAGGGACGGGCCAAGAATGAGGCCAACCACCATTTCTGCGACGACTTGAGGTTGGCGCATGGGGCGAAAAAGGACACCGACGGCTCGGCCGGCGATAAGAATGACGGCCAACTGCAAGAAAAGCAGTTCTGCGACACCCATACCGTCCGACTCGTCTCCGCGCGACTAGGCTCAGGACCTATTAAACGGCCAGCCCGATTCCGGGGGCGTCGTGTATCTGCTCGAGCATGTCCGCGATCAGCGTGCGCAGCCCGTCGTTGATCATTTTCACCGGCGTGGAGAACAGGCGCGGATCGGGTGCTTCGAGGATGAAAAGGATCGCCATGGCAGGAAATGAGGCGCCCGCTTCATGCTTCAAGCGGGCTGATCGGGCTGCCACAGTTCGACCGCATTGCCCTCCGGATCATGGATGCGCGCGAAGCGCCCGACTCCCGGCATATTCCATTCCGGGTTGGTGGTCACCGCGATCCCTGCCGTGCGGAGCGTCGCACACAGGCCGTCGAGATCGTCCACGCGCAGGTTGAGCATCCATTGGCGATCCGCAGCGAAATAATCCGTGTCGGCCGCAAACGGCGCGAAGACGCTAGGCCCCGCCTGCGTCTCCCACGAGCCATAGGGCGCCGAGCCCACGCCGAGATGCTCGACATACCAGTCGCGCATCGCCTCCGGATCCTTCGCGCGAAAGAAGAATCCGCCGATTCCCGTCACGCCCATTTTCGCCTCCCCGTCGTCCCCCAGCCGAAGCCGGAAGGACCATATCATAATTATGGGCCGCCGTGTACGCTTGCGCCGATCCCACACGACACCGCGGTCTACCGCCACCGCCGCAAGATCGAGATCATGTTCGGAAGGCTCAAGGATTGGCGCCGCATCCACACCCGCTACGATCGATGCGCGCACCTTCTTGTTCGCCATCTGCGTCGCCGCGACCGTCATCTTCTGGCTCAATCAATGAGTTCTGAGCCTCGTTGGCACGTGGTCAAATGCCCGGCGTTTCAATCTCATTTCGACGCAGCCGGGGTGACCACTCAACGGGTGCGTAAATTCATCGTATCACCCTGGTCGTGGCGATCGAAGCCGCCCCGTCTCATAGCGCGATGAAGCGATTCGCCTCGCTTGCCGCAGACCTTCCACTCCTCTAGACTGTGGATCGAAGGCACCCGAATCGATCGGGAGGAAGGCCCCTAATGCAGCCTCGCCGATGTACGTTGCTCTTCTTCGCAGTCGCCGTCTTCTTTGCCTCCAGTCCGGCTGCCACAATGGCCGCGGATCCGACGATCGAACCGTCGAACTATCCGTCTCTGTTATGGCAATTCGAGACCCGCTCTCAGATTACAGATGCGCCCATCATCGCGGGTGGCGTCCTCCTTCAGCTCAGTGAAGACGGTTATCTCTATGCCCTAGATCCCACGACAGGAGCCGAGCGGTGGCGGGCCGAGACGGGACATGCGGCATTTGAACGTGCCCATGTGACCGCCGACGACAATACGGCATACATCTCGGATACACGTGGTCGATTACGAGCGATCGATGTCGCCACCGGCGAGACACTCTGGCGCCGGCAAACGGCCGCGCCGAAGACGGACCAATTGACATACACGCCTGCGTTCCCGCCGGCAACAGTCGTCGACAGCGTCGTCTACGTTGACGACATTGTTGGCAACGATGGCGTCGTCTACGCCCTCAACGCCAAAACCGGCAAGAAGCTCTGGGACGTCAATACCGCGCCGATGGAGTCGTACCCGCTGCCGGTCGTCGAAGGTGTGGTCTACGTTTCTGACCTGAGCGGCAATCTCTGGTTCATTGACGCGGCGACCGGCGAGCGGCGAGCGCGCTACCAGGCTGGCGAAACGACCGTAGCCGCGCCTTTCGTCGGCGAAGGCATGGCATTTCTCGCCTTAGGCAGTGGACGTGTCGACGCGATTCAGCCCGATAGCGGCGAACGGCAATGGAGCGCGCAGCTTTCCGCCGAAACCGAGAACGTGCTCGCACCTGTAATTGTTGGCATTGCCAACGGCATCTTGTACGTCTCGCACAATGGACGGCTCTTCGCTCTGGATGTGAGCAATGGGCAAACGATGTGGGAGATTGAGACCTACGACTACCCGACGGTGGGAGACGGCATCATCTACGTTGCGGACGGCAATGGCAGCCTCATAGCCGTCGACGCGACGTCCGGAGTAACGGTGTGGCATGGGCCTATGGCACAAGGGGCTCGCACCGTCGCGGGGGACACACTCTACGCCGCGGTTGGCAGCAGCCTGGTCGCCTTCGACGGCTCAACGGGACAAGAGCGTTGGCGTGTGCGGACCGGCGGCATGGTGTACGACTCAGTTACAGTGACCGATGACTCGATCTTTCTCGGCAGCACCGACCACTTTCTTTACGCACTATCCATAAAGAACCAGACGTCGCCGCCGGAAGGGTTTGCGGGCATCTCGATCAGTGTGGCCTCCGAATCCCTGGCGACTGTTCGATTGGAGCCACTCCCCGAGGCGCCGGCGTTTCTCGGAATATGGCGCATCACGGTCCCGGGGAATGTAGCAGCGACAATTCCTGCCCTGACTGGCCCAGCCGCAGGCTTCCTCGAATCCGGCTCACTCGACTTTCCTGACGCCGCACTGCTCGTGGCCGCTCCGGATGGTTTCACCCCGATCGATTCCGTCGATGAAGGCGCGACTATCCGGTTACCGTTGAAAACTCCGCTCGCGGTGAAGAATTCGAAAAATGACGCCGCCGAAGTTCTCGTGTTCGCGGTGCTTCCCGAAGACGGTTTGCCAGAAACCGGTGAACAACGAGGGGTGACCGTCGACCTCGTCGGCGGAGGGATGGTTGAGACGCTTCCAGGAGATGGCGCGTTTGTCGATCTTGGCCGCGCGCAACTCGATCCCGGCACTGCGCTCGTACCGACACTCTCCGCCTGGCCCGACCTGTTCGTCGTCGTATCCGGGTCGCTCGATTTGGCTGTGGAGAACACCGCGACCGGCAAAGTAGGGATGAGCCAAAGCGAAGTCTCAACTGCCACTACAATCGCGACCGGCCACGCCGCGGTGCTGCCCGCTGGCAGACTCCGGTTCGCCCGCGCAGGAGAGGAATCGACGTCCCTCCTCGTGCTCTCGGTGAGCGGCAACATTCACACCGGTCAGGGCGGCGGTTGCGGCGGTCGGTGCATTCAGACAACGCGTTGACGCCAAAATCCCACGCAATAATGGCTGGTGCGGCTTCGTCCTAAGCTTTGGCGGTCGGTTGCGCTGGTTCTTTCTCCAATACTTCTGCCCCTGCTAGGCTGATCGCCTCGTCGAGGTTCAAGGACTCGCCAGCAGTCTTCGCGATCTGATACTTCTCGTCCCCAAGCTCTGTTCGCGTGTGGTCATCGACACCGATGAGGTGCGCTTCGTCGCGGGCTAAACGTGGCGCACCGAGGCGGCGGCGACCGGTCGCAACCGCACCAAGCAGTTGGGCTGCGTCGTTGAACTGACCCCGAACACTGGCAACCTCGGCCAACCCCTCTAAGCACTGGACGATGCCGAGGGCGTCGTCATTTTCCACGCTCAGCCTCAAAGAATTCACAAAGCGCGCAGATGCTTCGTCGATCGCGCCTTCGCGCATTGCGACAACGCCCTGCGTGTGAAGTGTCGCGGCCATCCCGCCTTTGTCTTGGCCCGCATCGAACAGCGACTCACACTGTTCCAGGTGTCGTCGAGCGGTCGGATGGTCTCCTTCGAGGCACGCGATGAGACCAAGGCGCCGGATTGTGTGCCCAATATTCGCTGGATCCCCGAGCGGCTGAACGATAGCCAGCGCCTCCTCGTGAAATGCGCGGGCCTGCGGATAATCCTCCTCGGCCGCGGCAATATCCCCGAGCTCATCCAGGGTGAAAGCGACTGCCATGTCGTCTTGCAACTCGCGAAAGATGACCAGACACTCCTCGTATCGCATACGTGCATCAGCCAACTCGCCGCGCAACTCGGCGACGCGACCGAGACCGCTCATCACGACAGCCAAATCTCGCCGCTCACCGAGATCGCGCAAAATGGGGAGACTTTGTTCATAAAAGGTTCGTGCTCGCTCATACTCATGCAGGTCAAGGGAGATGTTGCCGAGGTCGACGAGGGCCCTTGCTCGCGGCTTGGGCGCCACGTCCCCACTCGCGTTGATTCCACGCTCAAGCCACTTGCCACCTTCCCTGAGGTGACCACGCCGGGCCCAAAAGAGCCAGAGGAGCCACCCGAGTAGAAGCACCGTCTCGGATTTGCCTTGGGCCAAGAGCCATTCGATGGCATCCCGGAAGTTTCCGTGCTCGGCCTCGAGCCGGTCGAGCCAGGTTCCCTGGTCCGGGCCGGTAAACTCCGGATTCGCTTCTTCGGCAAGTGAGAGGTAAAAGTCGGCGTGAGCCTGCCGCGTCGCGACTTCTTCTCCACTCGCCTCTAATTCCTCCAATGCGTACTCGCGCAAGATCGCGAGCATGGTGAACCGCGGTGAATCCCTTCCATCTTCCCCGTGTCGAACCAGACTGTGCTCCGCCAGTTCTTCCAGGCCGTCAAGCACGTCGATGTCGAGCGCGCCAGCCGCCGGCACAACGGTCTCTGCTGCGTCAAGCGTCCAATCTCCAGCGAAGACGGCGAGGCGGCGGAAGAGCGCCTGGACGGCGGGTTCGAGCAGGTCGTAGCTCCAGGCGATCGCGGCCCGCAGCGTCTTTTGCCGCTCCGGCAGATCCCGGTCGCCTCGGGTCAGTTGCGGCAGCGGCCGTTCCAGACGGGCGAGGAGCGCCTCTGGGGAAAGGAGCCGGCTCCGCGCCGCCGCCAATTCCAGCGCCAGTGGCAGGCCGTCTAGCCGGGCGCAGATCGCGGCGACCGCCTGTGCGTTCGCCTCGTCGAGCGCGAAGCCCGGCTTGACCGCCTGGGCCCGCTCGGCAAAGAGGCGGATGGCCGGAACGTCGGCGAGGTCCGCTAGAGGCGGCAGCCGTGTCGAGTCCGGCACCTCCAGCGGCTGCACCTGCAGTTCGCGCTCGCCCCGCACCCTTAGCGGCACCCGGCTCGTCACGAGTGCCTTGAGCCGCGGGCAGGTCGCCAAAAGTGTTGCTACCTCCGGCGCAGCGACGATTACCTGCTCGAAGTTATCCAACACCAACAGCACCCGCTCGTCGCGCAACGCCTCGGCCAGCCGCTCCCTAAGATGCTGCCCGCCTTCCTCCCGCACCCCCACCGACCGCGCGATCGCGTCGATAACCAACCCGGGCTCCTGCAGGGCGGCGAGATCGACGAACCACACCCCGTCCGGAAAGACCTCCACCAACTCGGCAGCAACTTGAAGGCCAAGCCGCGTCTTGCCGACACCGCCAGGACCGGTCAGCGTCAACAGGCGGACGGTGTCGCTCTCCAACAGCCCGGTCGCCTCGCTTACTTCGTTCTCACGTCCAATCAATGGCGTTGGCTGGACAGGGAGGTTGTTGGGGCGGGAGTCGAGGCTCTTGAGAGGAGGGAAGGCGTCCGGCAAGTCAGGGACGACGAGTTGGAAGATGCGCTCGGGACGGGCGAGATCTTTGAGCCGGTGGCTCCCGAGCTCGACCAGGTGCGCACCGTCCGGCAGCGCCTCGCGTACCAGATCGGAAGTGGCGCGCGAAAGCAGGACCTGGCCGCCGAAGCCGGTCGCGAGCAGACGCGCGACGCGGTTGACGGGCGGTCCGAAATAGTCGGCGTCCCGTTCTTCGGCCGCGCCCGTGTGTAGCGCCATCCGCACCCGCAGGGGGCCGATCTCACCCCACGGTTCGGCGGCAAGGGCGCGCTGGGCCTGTAAGGCGGTGGCAAGGCCATCCGCCGCTGTAGCGAAGACGGCGCAGAAGGCATCGCCGACCGTCTTGAAGACATAGCCGCTATGAGTTTCGATCGCCTGTCGCATCAGTGAATCGTGGCGCGCGATGGCGGTGCCCATCGCTACGGGCTCCTGCTCCCAGCGCCGCGTCGACCCTTCGATGTCTGTGAACAGGAACGTCACGATGCCGCTCGGCATTCGGGCCATGTCACATCCCCGAGCCGTCGGATCGCCACTGTGGGCGGTCGCCGGCTATGTTCGAACAACGCCGATGACTCGCACCTGGCCTGGACCGGTCGGCGGCATCAAGCCAAGGGAAACCGGCCGTGGTCGTCCTTCAGGACTCCCACATGGGGTCGGGCCCCCAGATGTCGTGGGTTTCGCCCGCATGGCGCTCGACGAAACGTGCCCGTTGCCCAAGCGCGCCGTGACGCAGTTTGGCGGCGACCGCATCGGCGAATTCGGCGCTCTCGTAGAGGCCGATGGTGATTACGCGCTCGGGCCCAGCCTGGACCACATAGCCGTCGATCATGCCCGGAGGGGGCCAGTCGCCCACCTCAGCGGTAATGTCGCGCACGAACTGATGCAGGTCCTCGCCTGGCGCGAGACGCCAGGTAATCACGTTCGCGTACAAGGCGTTGTCTCCTTCATTCCCCGCGCGTTGGATCGTTCCTGGGCGGGGTGGCCGTCTTACCTGGCCGGGGGCGCCCGATGCCCGGGCGGGTTCGCCCCATTCTAAACCAAGGAATGTGTGAGACGGTTTCGGCTCTGTGGACCCAAGTAAGGTCCATCGGCACACGTCTCCGGTCGCTTCCCATGCTATGTTTGGGTGCGACACGCGGGCAGCGCGGCGTGTTGAGTGCGCTGCGGTTGATGCGCATTGAACAAGGGGACCTGCGATCGCAGCCTTGACAACCACGGGGTCGCGAGTGGTGCTCGCGCTCGTGCTCTTATCCGGCGGGATTGTCCTAACGCTTGCGGCATTGGTCGTTCGGCCCGACGAAAGCCACAACTCCACAGAAGCTGCCGCCGTGGTGAGCGATCACCAGGCGGCAGCAGAAGAGGATACGTCCGGCGACACGACTGACCATGATGTCAGCTCAGAGGTCACAAGCGGAGCCGAGTCCGAAAACTCCGAGGACGTTACCGGCGCGGAGACCGAACATACCGATTCGTCGGAAGGTACGACTGAAGTTACCTCCGAGCATGCTGGGACCGACGAAAACACGAATGGTACAGAAGATGAGCACGAAGCAGCCGGACAAAATCAGGCCGAATCGGTGCATGAAGAGCAAGAGTCCAACACAATTTTGGGCGTTGACCTCAATACGTACAATCTCGCCTCTCCCCGATTAGTGTTTGTCCTTGTCGGTTTGACCGTCCTGCTCGGGGTTGGGTTGATGATTCTGCGTTCCGTTTGGATGCTCGCGGCGTGTCTCGTCCTCGGGCTCGCGGGCGTAGTGATTACCTTCCACGAGGCGACCCGCGCGGGTGAAGAATTGGGAATCTTCGTTCCTTTGCCCATCCTCGCAACGGTTCTCTATGGCGCGGCGGCTTCTCTCGCGGGGCTAGCGCTTATCGGCATTCGGACCGAATCCCTGGCCGCTCAATCAGCAAAAGCAGCGCTAGGAACGACACCACCGGTGATGTCTCGGCACTAATTGAGCGCAGCGCCTGCTTGCACTTCTTCTCCGTATTCGCTTCAAGGTTTGAGGTCTTCGCTGACTGGATGCTCGGCTAGGCAGGACTAATTACCTATGCCACAGGGCGGCGATACTCGCCACAAGAAGTAAGTAATTTAACCGATGTGGCGTGGCTACGATACGGCTAGGGTAAGTGTGGGCCTCGGGGCGTGCTGTGGTAATAGGCTAATTTGACTCACCCGCACCCTACTAGACTTTCCGGTTCAACCCGGTATAGTACCGATGTCACATATAGACGGCGTTCGAACCGATTAGGACGCCGCAGATATCAAGGGGCCGAGAGGCCATCTCCAGAAGTGGAGTGGCCATGCGGCATCTGTTTCGACAGATATGAATTGCGGAATCGCGTGCGTGCGGCACGCGACCTGGCAGTAATTGGCTGTGTTCGCGAAGCGGACCGGGAGCGGTTTGGGAGGTTACATAAGTGAAACGGATTTTAGTGTTGCTGTCCGAGCGCGGCTATTGGGGTGAGGAGCTCGTCGGACCGCTCGAAACGTTCGACGCTAAGGGGTACGAAGTCACATTCATTACGCCTACCGGTGAGCGTCCTCAGGCCCTCCCGCCCAGCATGGACGCCAACTATATCGACCCGCCGCTTGGTCGCTCAGTGACATCAGAAGAAGTCGCCGAAAAGACCCGAGAGATCGACAAGTCACCGCGGCTCGACAATCCACTCAACCTCGCCGAGTGGTTCCCGGAGCGCCCGTACATGAGCTCCACCAATTACCTCCGGGACATGGAAGCCTACTGGGAGCAGGTCGACAAGGCGCAGAAAGAAGCGATTGAACGATACGACGCCCTTTTAATCGTCGGCGGCAGCGGCCCGATTGTCGACCTCGTTAACAACCAACGGGTCCACGATTTGATTCTTGCCTTCTATAAGGCGAACCAGCCGGTTGCGGCCGAGTGCTACGGAGTCGCCTGCCTCGCGTTCGCCCGCGACTGGAACGCTCGACGTAGCATCCTCCAAGGCAAACGCGTCACCGGGCACTGCTTGGAGTACGACTACCACGACGGCACGGGCTTCATCGGCACCCTCTTCAATTTCGGTCCGCCGCCCTATCCTCTTGAGTTCATTCTCCGCGACGCAACGGCTCCGACCGGCGAGTATGTCGGCAACGTGAGCCGCGTCCGATCGGTCATCGTTGATTATCCGTTCATCACTAGCCGTTCGACGCCCGACTCCTACTTATGCGGGGAGAAGGTGGTCGAAGTCTTGGAAAACGGCCTAACGCGCTGGGGCTGGTAGGGCCCTCGAGTTCAATTCTACCGACTCAATGCAGCAGTTGATCTTGCTGGTGGCGCCGGTCGGGCGAACCGGGCGACGCGCCAGGCTTAAATGGTCGGGAGGCAGCTGAGGACCGATGACTGGCACGACCGGGCGGTACGCGTTGCTCGAACAACTTGCCGCCGACGGCGTTGAATACATTTTTGGCAATCCCGGCACCGTCGAACAGGGGTTCCTGGACGCGCTCGAGGATGAATCGCATCTTCGCTACATTATGGCGCTTCAAGAAACCATCGCCGTAGGGGCCGCTGACGGCTACGCGCGGGCGACCAAACGTCCGGCGATCGTCCAGTTGCACAGTGGCGTCGGTCTTGGTAACGGCGTCGGCATGATGTACCAGGCGAAACGCGGCGAGGCTCCTTTGGTCGTCCTCGCCGGTGAAGCCGGCCTTCCCTACGACGCATTGGACGCCCAAATGGCGGCCGATCTGGTCGCGATCGCCGAGCCGGTCACCAAGTGGGCGACGCGCGTTGTCCATCCCTCTTCGCTATTGCGCGTGCTGCGGCGGGCGATGAAGATCGCCGCCACGCCACCGATGGGGCCCGTCTTCGTTTCGCTGCCGATGGATGTGCTCGATGCGCCGGCGGAGGAGGAAGTCGTCCCGACGTCCTATCCGATCACGCGCGTCGCGCCCGAGAAAGATCTTGTGTACCGCGCGGCGGCGATGCTCGCCGGTGCGAATCGGCCGATGTTCATCGTCGGCGACGGGATCGCGGCATCGGGTGCGCAGTCAGAACTGGCCAAAATCGCCGGGTTGACCGGGGCGGAGATTTGGGAAGCCAACGGCTCCGAGGTCAACATCAGCGCAATGCACCCGCAGTACCGCGGCGCGCTCGGGCATATGTTCGGCGATCATAGCCGCGAAATCACTCGCGCCTCGGACGTCATCCTGATCAGCGGCACCTACGTCTTTCCCGAGGTCTTTCCTGCCCTGCATGGCGTCTTTGCCCACGGCGCCCAAGTCATCCACATCGACCTCAACGGCTACGAGATCGCAAAAAACTTCCCGGTCGATCTGGGGATCGTCAGCGATCCAAAGGCAACGTTCCGACAGCTCGCGACCGCTTTGGAGCAGGTGATGAGTCCCGCCCAGCGAGATGCGGCACACCAGCGTGCGGCCGAACTCGGAGGAGCCAAAGATCGCGACCTCGCGGCGCAGAAAAAAGCGGACGAGGGGCGGCGTGATACCGCGCCGCTGCACGCGTCGCAGTTCATGGCCGAACTCGCAGCGCAGCTCCCTGCTGACGCGGTGATCTTTGACGAGGCGCTGACGACCTCGCCGGAATTGACACGCTACCTGACCCCCACGCTTCCTGGTCACTACTTTCAAACGCGCGGCGGTTCGCTCGGAGTCGGTTTCCCCGGCGCCATCGGGCTCAAATTAGCTCACCCTGACAAAACCGTCATCGGGTTCAGCGGCGATGGCGGCGCCATGTACACCATTCAGGCGCTGTGGACTGCGGCTCATCACAACCTGGACGTCAAGTTCGTCGTTTGCAATAACCGAAGCTACCGCATCCTCAAGCACAACATCCAAAAATATTGGTACGAACGTGATTTCGAGGAACGCGACTTTCCTCATCCGTTCGACATTACTTCCCCCAACCTCGACTTCGCTGGTCTGGCGAAATCAATGGGGGTCGAAGCGACGCGCGTCGAGACGCCGGATCAGATTAGACCGGCGATCACCCAGGCGCTCACTCATAGCGGTCCATTCCTTATTGATCTTGTCATTACCGGCGAGGTGGCGAACCACTTTGTCTATGTCAAGGCCGGTCAGTAGGAGGCGATGCTGGGCAAACACGGGACAGTTCACCGGTCAACGAACAATGGTTTGATTTGAGGAATAAATCAGCTAGGAGGAAATATGGTCCGTTCCACTGGTCCGCACAAGAAATCCGGGAGCAATTCTGACGTCGTCGTGAAAATGTACGAGTGCTTCAATCGAGCAGACCTAGATACGATTCGAAACGAAGTCTTCGCTTCCAACCTGGTGTGGCGCCTTCCCGGTCGCCACCCGCTCGCTGGCGAAAAGCGTGGGCCAGAAGAAGTTCTTGCCTTCTTCCATCAGTTGAACAAGTCGGGCATCCAAGTCGACCTCGTCGGCATTCACGACTGGAGCGATGATACCGTCGTCGAGGTCCACCGTGGACACGGGCAGGCCGGCGACGCCAAGCTCGACGGCGTGAACTGCACCCACTACCGGATCGAAAACGGCAAGATCGCCGAGGTCCAGGTCTATGTGAGCGACCAGTACGCACTCGACAACTTTTTCAATGAGGTCTACAAGTACAAGCCAATCCCAGACCGCCTGGCGGAGTAAATGCCCGAATTCGACCGTTAATCGTTCGTCGTTTCTTGCTCGCGAGCTGGAGCCGGTGGTGAGGGTCGATTGATTCGTTGCCTTCGGTCGCAGCGCAGACCAACATTGGCGCGACGAACTTGGGTCCAAGGCTGATCGCCAGAGAGTTGCCGCCGTAAACCGTCGGCGGTTGATCGATGGTTTTTACATTCGTCAAAGGAGGCAGCATGCCAAACGTCACTCCCGATCTCGTGCGCACGGCGTACGGGGCGCTTGCCTCGGGTGACATGGAGCAAATCAAACAGTACTGGGCCGAGGACATGAACTGGCTTGTGCCAGGTCACAATCCGCTGTCAGGGTGGTATCACGGGCGGGATGCGTTCCTCGGGTTCATGGGACAGGTCGGCGCCCTGTCGGCCAATAGCTTCAACATGGAGTCGATCGCCGTCATGACGAGCGACGACTATTCCGCCGACGTGACGCACAACGTCGGTTTCCGGGGCGGGTTCGAAGGCAAGGGCGAGGTGCCATACACCAAGCTCGACATCGAAGTCGTCCACGTCTTGCGCTGGCGGGACGGGAAGGTGATCGAAGGCCGGGGCGCGATCTTCGGAGACGGCACAACTGAATACGACCAGTTCTGGGCGCCACGCGGTAAAGATGGAGAGCGCAGTTCCTGAGCATTTCTCGAACAAAGGAGCAATGAGCCATGCCAATCATCAACATCAAGTTCATCGAGCAAGTGGTCGCCACGCCGGAGCAGAAACAAGAGCTTGTCAAGCGGATGACCGAGACCTTCGTCGACGTCCTCGGCGACGTAGTTCGCCCGTTCACCTACGTGGTGATCGAGGAGACGAAGATGTACGACTGGGGCATTGCTGGAAAACCGATGCCCGACCTCGCTTGGCTCTGCAGCGACGAGTACAACGGGATTATCAAGAAGTCGCAGGACATCATGGGCGCGTACGTTGCCGAGCAGGCTGCTGCCGCGGCCTCGGACGGCGCCGGTGGCGGTGGAGGGGACGATTAGTCGCGAGCCGCCGACGCGTGCGGGCCAACGAGGGATGGAAACGGAGCGGAGTCGTGCGATCCTCTTGCTCTGGGCGTGATGCCCTCTGGCCCGCACTGTGCCCCGCGCGCAGAGTCTTTCCGCGAAAGATCGCCACCGCAATGACAAAGGGAGAGCAATGATGAGCGGACTTGCGCCACTCACCGAAGCCGAAGTGAAGGGTTTCGTCGACGACTGGTATCTCGTCAAACTCGATACGCACGTGCCAATGGAAGAAATCGTGCCGCTCGTCGCAGATGAGGGGCTCGAAATGGTCTTGCCGGAGACCACGCTCCATGGGGTCGACGATTTTAAGAATTGGTATGACCGAATCATCAACACGTTCTTCGATGAAGTGCATACGATCAAAGAAGTAAGCGTGACTACCGCGGGCGACCGGGCTGACGTCAAGGTCGTCGTCAACTGGCAAGCGCACGTTTGGCAACCGCCGGCGGCCAAGAGCCAGTGGCTCGGGTTCGACGCCTATCAGACGTGGGAAGTCAAGCGGTCTGCAACGACGGGGAAGCCGGTCATCACTCGATATGTCGTGGATCGATTCGAACCAATGCCCGGTTCGACGGAGTTGTAGGCCAATGTAACGAGGCGGCCGAGTTTATCTGCAGACCAAGTAAGGGGACCGGTAAGTGAGCACAACTGAGGTAGTCCTGAAGTATTACGCGTGCGTCAACGCCGGCGATTGGGATCAGTGGCTGACCGTGTTCGACGAAAACCTCGTCATGGACGAGCAGTTGATGGGCCACGTCGAGGGTCTCGACGCGCTTCGCGGGGTTGCCGCCGGACTGAAATCCGGCTTCAACAAGTTCCTGATGTTCCCGCAGCACGTCGTCGTCGAGGGTGACGAAGCGGCCGTGATATGGAGATTCGAGGCGGAAACCGCCAAGGGCGCACCGATCAACGCGAACGGCGCGAATTACTTTCGCGTCGAAGATGGCAAGATCACATACATGTCGAACTTCCACGATACGAAGCCCTTCGCACCGCTGACGGAGCAGTAGCAAACGCCGCCAGATGGTGGCCCGAAAGGCAGGCACCGGAATGAGCGAGTACGACTTCATCGTGGTTGGAGCCGGCTCGGCAGGCTGCGTCCTCGCCAATCGGCTCAGCGAGAACGTGCACGCAAAGATCCTCGTTCTTGAAGCAGGTGGCGGGGCCGAGGACGTGCCCGAGGGCGTCCACAACCCTTCGATCTGGTACACCCTTTTCGGTTCTCCGATCGACTGGGGATACACCAGTGTGCCCCAGCCCAGTCTTGACGGCCGGGTGACCTACGAACCGCGCGGTAAGTTGATTGGCGGGTCGAGCAATCTCTACATCATGATGCACATACGGGGGCATGCTTCTGATTACGATAATTGGGCGTACAACGGCTGCCCGGGATGGGCCTGTCAGGACTGCTTACCGTACTTTCAGAAGCTTGAAGATCAGGAAGACGATACGAATCCGACGGGCGGCAAGGGTGGTCCGATTCCCGTCACGAACGCAGGTCTGCACGGTCCTAATCCGACATCTGCTGCTTTCATCGACGCCTGTAAGGAGCTCGGGTTCGCTGAAACCGCCGACTTCAACGGTCCTCAGATGGAGGGTGTCGGCTGGCACCACATCAATGTCAAAGATGGCAAACGCTCGAGTACGGCAGAGGGTTACCTCATCCCCGCGTTGGGTCGCTCCAACTTGACCTTGAGCACAGGGGCTCAGGCAACGCGGCCTCATTCTCGACGACAAGCGTTGCACCGGCGTCGAATACGTTCAAAACGGCAGGCGCCATCGCGCGCATGCGCGCCACGAAGTCATCGTGTCGCTTGGAGCGCTTGAGTCGCCGAAGCTCCTACTGGTTTCTGGAATTGGAGACCCCAATCACCTAAAAGAGGTTGGAGTTGAGGTCCAGGCCGCTTTGCAGGGAGTTGGTCAGAACTTCCACAACCATGTCCTAACCGGTGTGATCCGCGAGTGCACGAAACCGGTTCCGCCGGGAACTCAGAATCTCTCGGAGAGTGCGTTGTTCTTGAAGTCCGATCCCGGCTGGGTCGGCCCGGATTTGCAGATCGCCTTCGTCCACGTCCCGTTCAACATCATCGTCGGTCAGGGACACCCGAATTCGGTGAGCATCCTCCCCGGAGTTGTTCGACCTCTATCGCGGGGTTGGATCAAGCTCGCGAGCAGTAATCCGCTCGACAAGCCGCTGGTCAACCCGAACTATCTGTCGGCCGCCGCCGACCGAGGATCGCTTGTTCAGTCAGCCAAACTCGCTCGCGACATCTTCGCCACCTCGGCGTTCGCTGATTGGGTCGGCGACGAATTGATGCCGGGTCCAGAGGTATCCGGCGACCAGGCATTGGATAGCTTTGTTCGACAGACCGCCGACTCGTACCATCACCAGGCCGGCTCCTGCAAGATGGGTCTTGACGATATGGCGGTCGTCGATCCGCAGCTCCGGGTGCACGGGATCGAAGGACTGCGCGTCGCCGACGCGAGCATCTTTCCCCCAGGTGCAATCTGGCAACTGCCACACAGGTATCGTCATGGCCGCCGAACGCTGTGCCGACTTCGTCAAAGCCGCTAACGGGGTATAGACCGCGAAAACCAGGTTGGACTAATGCGAGAGGAACGAAGGATGGCCGCGCGGCTCAGTGGTAAGAAGATCGGTATCTTGATCGAAAGCGACTTCTATGAGCACGAGATCTTCTACTACCAGCTCCGCTTCCCCGAAGAGGGAGCAGAAGTCCACTTCCTGACCAGGCTTTGGGGCCAGCCATCGATCACGTTTAAGGGGCACGAGTATCACGTTCCGTTCGAGTGCAACGAAACATTCGAGGGAATGAGCGACGAGGAACTGCTGAGCTACTCCGCGATCATTGTTCCGTCGGCGATGGTTTCCGACCGTCTTCGGTACACAGAGGACGTGAACAAGCTCCCGCCGGCCGTTGAGTTCATGCAGCGGGCCTTTGCGGAACCCACCATCATCAAAGGCATCATTTGCCACGGCATGTGGTTGATGGCTCCGATGCCGGAATTGGTACGGGGGCGCAATGTGGTTGCGCACAACAACCTTTACGGCGACGTCGTGAACATGGGAGCCGTCTACTCCGACCAAGATGTAGTCGTCGACGGTGACCTTGTGACAGGGCGGACAGGTGGCCATTGCCACCTCTTCGCTCGGCAGATCATCGAGATGCTTGCGGCCCAGTAGTCCCGCTCGCCGGGCCAAGGACGAGCTCGCGATTGATCGGGTCCACGAACGGGAAGGAGGCATTCGCATGCCACACATGGCGGGACGATTTCATGTCCATCAAACCGATGCCGCAAGTGGACATGTCGAACAGATGGATGCTGAACGAGATTCCAAGAACAAGCAGGGAGACTAAAGCATGTCAACGTCGCTCGAAGAGCAAAACATGGAGACCATCCGGCGCTGGAACGATGACGGTTGGAACGGCCGAAACATCGATGTGGCCTGGGAAGTTATCTCGCCAAACATGCAGGTCCACGGAGCCGGTGGCCAGCAAGTGAGCATGGGACCAGAGGGGCTCATTCAGCTCATAACGACCTGGCGAACTGCGTTTCCGGACGGCCAAATGTCGATCGACGATCTCTTTGCCGAAGACGACACAGTCGTCATCCGCAATACGTGGCGCGGAACGCAGACCGGAGAGTTCTACGGCATTCCGCCATCCGGCAAGTGGGTTGAAATCAGCTCGATCGGCATCGACCGTGTCGTCGATGGCAAAGTGGTCGAGGGCTGGGGCGAGCTCAATATGCTCGGCGCAATGCAGACAATGGGTGCATTGCCTCCGAGCTTCAGCAAGAGCAATGAGTAATCGGCTCCCCCCAAAGCCCAGAAGGAGGATTTGATGTCGAACGACGAAAACAAGGCGATTTTCCAAAGACTCGTTGACGACCTGTGGAACAACCGGAATTTGGCGGCGGCGGATGAGCTCTTCGCGCCCAACGCGCTGAATCACATCCCGATCGCACCCGAGCTTCCTGCCGGGCCGGCAGGCGCCAAGGCGCTCGCGTCCGTGTTCCACACCGCGTTTCCTGATCTAAAGGTCTCGGTGGATCGGGTTCATGCGATGGGAAATCAGGTTGCTGGTCGCCTTTTTGAAGAGGGCACACATCAGGGCGACTTCCTAGGGGTGAGCGGGAGTGGCAAGGCGGTCGATTTCACCAAGATCGGACTCTTCCGGATCGAGAATGGGAAGATCGCAGAGAGCTGGTACGAGTTCGACTCACTGCGCGTGATGCAACAGATCGGCGCGATCCCGGGTGCGGGGTAGAACGGAATAGCCATGCCAGCGAAAGAGAACACGGAGGTCGTGCTTCGGTTCATCAAGGCGGTCAACGATTGGGATTGGAACGCGGTTGCCGAGGTGGTCGATTCGGCCAACTACGTCGAAAACAACCCCGCGTGGGGCGCAGTCGGCTTCGACCAGATGCGGCAAACCTACGAAATGGTGCGCGTTGCGTTGCCCGATCTTCGGTTCACGTCGGATTTGGACCTGATTGTTGCCGAGGGCGACAAGGTTGTCATTCGAGGGACGGTCTCGGGCACGCACACCGGCGGTGACTTCTTCGGGGTTCCGGCGAGCGGCAAACGCCTCGAGTGGACAGGGACAGACGTCTCGCGCGTTGTCAACGGCAAGATCGTCGAACGTTGGCTCAATGCGGACATCATGGGTTTGATGCAGCAACTTGGCCTGGCTCCCGGGCCAGGTCAAGGTTAGCGAGGACGCCTGAAATGCGCCGAGACGTAACCTTCAGCAGCGAAGGGCAGCAGTGCGCCGGTTGGTTCTTTGTGCCCGACGGTATCGAGAGCGATGCCCGCGTTCCTGCTGTCGTGATGGCGAACGCGATCACTGCGGTGAAGGAGATGTATCTCGCAAACTTCGGTGAGCGACTCGCGGCGGCCGGCATCGCTGCCCTTGCCTTTGACTACCGTCACTACGGTGGCAGCGAGGGCGAGCCCAGGAGCCAAATCGATCCGGAAGAGCAACTCGACGACATTCGGAATGCAACCTCGTGGCTCTCGCTCCAACCCGAGGTCGATCCGCAGCGAATCGGCGGTTGGGGCATTTCGTTTGGCGGGGCACACCTCATGTTCCTGGCTCCGTTTGACCGGCGGTTGAAGGCGTTGGTCACGGTCGTACCTTCGGCGGTGGCCAATATCGAGGTGCTGGAGCGTGGAATGGGAGCGGAAGGCGCCGCCGGCTTCCTTGGCTTCCTGACGCAGACGCGAACGGCCAACTACTCGACTGGTGAGGTCGGACGGATCAAGGTTGCCTCCGACGGACAAGAACCGACGATGGTTCCCGGCCCGCTCGCCTACGAGTTCTATTCGACGGCACAGCAAACGGTTGCGCCCAGTTGGCGCAACGAGGTGACGCTCGCGTCATTGGAAAAGATGATGGCCTACGATCCGACCTGGCCGGTACAGAGGATTGCCCCGACGCCTCTGCGCGTGATCGCGGCGGAACGGGACGAGTTTATCCCGTTCGACCTCCTCCGAGCGACCTTTGAGCGAGCGGGAGAACCAAAGGATCTCGTCGTTCTGCCTTGCGGTCATGTCGACGTCTACAACACGGAACCATGGCTGACACAGGCGTCGGATCCCGGCATTGAGTGGTTCCGCCAGTATTTGTGAGGAGCGTACGTCTGTCTATGAAGCGCCCGCACACGGCGCAAAGGAGATGATGCGATGTCGACTGAAGATTCGAACAAGGCCCTTTTTCGCCGCTACTTTGACGAGGGCACCAACAAAGGTGATTTGGACGTCGTCGAAGAATTGTTCGCCTCAGATTACAAACACCACGATCCCGCGAATCCAGACGTGATTGTCGGCAACGAGGGCGTGCGGCGCCATATTCAGACTCTGCGCGGGGCTTTTCCTGACCTCGTGTTCCACATCGAAGACATGGTTGCCCAAGGCGACAAGGTCGTCATTCGCTGGACCGCCAATGTCACGCACACAGGCGATTACTTTGGCATCCCGCCGACTGGCAAGAGTGCCACTATCACCGGGATGAACACCTGGCAAGTCCGGGATGGCAAAGCAGTCGAAGGCTGGGTCAATCGCGACGACGTTGGACTCATGCAGCAGCTCGGCCTCGCGTAAACCCATTTCACCCGAGCGTTTGAAGCCTGACCAAGGCGTCGGATAAACCAGAGCGGTTAGTCGCAGAAAGGTAAGAATCCGCGAAGCAACGAGAAGAGTTTCAAAATCCCGTCCTGTCTGTTGTAGGTCGCGCGTAGGTGTTTTGCAGTCCAACAAGACGAACTAGTTACGGACAAAAGGGGAAGTTACATGGGTGCTGAACAGGACAAGAACAGGGAAACCGTCCGCCGTCTTTATCAAGAAGTTTGGAACGAAGGAAAAATCGAGAACGCTGATCAATTTGTTCACGAGGATTTCGAAGATCATCCGCCGACGCGGTTCTGGGATCTCAACCTTCGCGGTCCGCGAGCCCTTACCGACGCCGTCGTGCAATTCCACAAGGCCATGCCAGATTTTCACGACGAGCCCACGCAAATCGTCGCCGAGGGCGATCGCGTGGTCTATTTGGGACAGATTTCCGGAACGCTTAAGGACGAGCTATTTGGGTTCCAGCCGACCGGCAAATCGATGAAGGTCTGGGGCGTCAACTTCTTCCGCATGGAAGGTGGCAAGGTCCGCGAGCGCTGGGGCCAGTTCGACGTTCTAGGAATGGTGCAGCAGCTCGGCCTGGCGCCTGGACCGGGTGGAGAGGGGGGTCCGCCACACGGCGGGCAGGACTAACAGCAAGAATCGGCAGTGGATCGTCCGCCACCGGAGGAGCTCCAATGGATCAGCAAGAACACGCGAAAGCCATCTATCAACGGATGGTTGATGACGTTGTCAATCAAGGTAAGTTCGAAGTTGTGGACGAACTCTTCTCGCCTGCGTATGTCGACCACGCTGCACCCCCGGGTGTTCCAGGCGGGCTCGAAGGCGTAAAGGCGGTCTTTGGCATGTTTCGCACCGCCTTTCCCGACGTGAAGTTCATCATTGACCAAATGGTGGCCGAAGGCGACATAGTGGCGACGCTCGTCCATGGTGAGGGCACAAACAACGGACCGTTTATGGGACAGGCGCCGACGGGTAAACATGCAGTCTGGCGATCGGTTGGATTCTTCCGTGTCGAGGAGGGAAAGATCATCGAGCACTGGGGAATCCCCGATCTCTTCGGTCTGATGATTCAGCTGGGCTTCATTCCGGAACCGTCGGCGGCCATGGGTAAGCCAAGCGAACTGCGCGAGAACGCGGGCTGA
Source organism: uncultured Chloroflexia bacterium (assembly GCA_963737985.1). Lineage (GTDB taxonomy): Bacteria > Chloroflexota > Chloroflexia > Thermomicrobiales > UBA6265 > CAVTUU01. The sequence continues at coordinate 1,198,622 of CAVTUU010000009.1, forward strand.
CGTTCGACCAAGGCGCCAAGCGCCGAACCGAAGACGGTACGAACTAAGAATGCGCTAAGGAGGAATTAATGGCGGAAGCGACCAATGACGAAGGTATGAGTTGGAAAGCGAATCTCATCGACCGCATCTATGCGTCACGGGACGCGGTTGAAATCGCGAATAAAGCAATCCTCTGCCGGTACGTGGAAGCGACCAACGTCGGCGACCTCGACGAGCTCAATCGAGCTCGTGGTTGAGGACTTCGTCGAGCATGAACCCGTGCCGGGACAGCCCCAGGGCCGCGAAGGACTCAAATGGGCCTACCGCCAGTTCCTCGATCCGTTCCCGGACGTCCAGTTCATCTTCGATGATGTGATCGGCGAAGGGGACTTGGTGGTGGGACGTGGCGTGATCAGCGCCACTCACACGGGGGACTTCTTCGGCGTTCCCGCGACGAATAAGCGCGTCAACTGGACAGGTACCCGACTCTTTCGAATGCGCGACCTGAAAATGACCGAAGGCTGGGTCAACATTGACATGATGGGGCTGATGCAGCAGATGGGCGTCATCCCGACCCCGCCCGGTCCCGATCCGAGCACGCTGCCAAAACCGCCGCATCTCACCGGCGCTCCATCGACGCGCGAAGCCAATAAGCAATTAATGCACCGCTTCATCGATGAGATTTGGAACGAAGGCAAGCTCGATGTGGCCGACGAGCTCTTCCACCCGCAGGCGTCTAGCCCGAGTGCACCGGGCATGCCCCCAGGTGGCGAAGCGGTCAAGATGATTGCTGGGATGTTCCGCAGCGCTTTCCCCGACTACTGGATGCGCATTGACCACATGGTGGCGGAGCCGGATCGGGTAGCGGCAAAGTTCACGCAAGGCGGCACACACAAAGGCGACTTGTTCGGGATCCCACCCACCGGCAAAACGGCGGAATGGACGGAGACCGGCATCCTCCGCGTTGCAGATGGCAAAGTCGTCGAGAGTTGGTTTGACGTCGACATGTTGGGTTTGATGCAACAACTTGGAGTTGGCGGGCAGCAATAGCCCAGAGAATGAATGACAGGACTTGATCTGAACTCGTCTCGAATCCGCTTGGAGAGGAGAACGCAAAATATGGCCGCGTCCGCAGAGCAAAACCGACAAAACATCATTCGCTTTTATGAAGATGGTTGGAACAAGGGCGACCACAGTGTCTATGAAGACATGGTCGCGCCCGCGTTCGTCGATCACCAAGCAATCCCCGGTATGCCGGAAGGCCGCGAAGGCTTCAAGATGCTCCAGGTGATCTTCAAGGGCGCATTCCCAGATTTGCACATGACAGTTGAGGACGTCATTGCCGAGGAATCGAAAGTCGCCTGCCGGTGGAGAGGCACCGGCACTCAACAGGGCGAATTGTTCGGCATCCCTGCGACCGGCAAGTCGGTCGACGTGACGGCAACCGTGATCTACAAAGTTGGTCCCGACGGCAAGTGGACCGAAGGCTGGATCAACCGGGACGACATGGGAATGATGCGTCAACTCGGCGTTATTCCGACGCCCGAATAGTAAGGCGTCCAAAGGCCCAAGTGGGCCGCGGTCCGCTGGCGGGACATCGATGTCGTAGCGAACACCAACTCGACACTGCGCCTCGCAGTGTCGAGCGCGACGAGACCCGGTGGCGGCAGTGACACTTCCCTGGGACACACTGACGGGAAGCGGTTTCCCGTCGTCTATCGTTGGCTCAGTGAGAAGAGGAAATCGATGCGTAAGACACTGATCCTGCTACTGACCCTGCTCCTTGCGCTCGGTGCCACATCAACGATTGTCATGGCGCAGGCAACGCCTGCGGCCACCGATACCGAAGCGAACAAGGCGCTCATTCGCGAGCTCTACGATCACTTCAACGCAAATGACCTGGCCGGCATTGCTCAACTCGTCTCACCCACTGCCGTAGATCACGACGCGGCGCCAGGACAGCCTTCCGGGCCTGACGGCGTCGTGGGAGCGTTCGCTTTCCTGCTAGCCGGCTTTCCGGACTTGAAGGTCAGCCTCGAACAATTGATCGCTGAAGACGACTTCGTTGTCGACCGCATTATCGGATTGGGCACGAACACCGGCTCGTTCGCCGGCCTTCCGCCGACCGGCAAACCAGCGGCAGTCGAAGCGATCCACATTTACCGCATTGAAAATGGTCAGATCGCCGAGATGTCGCATATCGAGGATCTTGCCGCGATCTTCGGCCAGCTTGGCCTGATTCCAGGAGCGCCGCCCGCCGGCCCACCGGCGACGCCGTCCGTCGTCGTCCCGGTATCAGCTACTCCAGTTGATCAGGCCACGGTTGAGGCGAACAAAGATCTTCTGACGCGGATGTTCGACGCTGTGAATACGGCGGACGTCGCGACTTTGGACTCGATGTTCTCGCCGGACTTCTTCAACCACAATCCCAATCCCGGGTATCCGCCAGATTGGGAGGGGCTGAAGGCGACGATGCTCTCGTTCCGCGGACCGTTCCCGGATCAGGTGACGACCGTCAATCAGGTGATCGGTGAGGGCGATCTGGTCGTCGTCCATGTCACCGTGCGCGGAACAATGGAGGGCGAGGCCTACGGTACCCAACCGTGCCAGTGCAAAGTCGAGTACGACGGGATCAATATTGTTCGAGTCGAGAATGGTCTCATTGTCGAAAACTGGAGCATCTACGAGGTCGTAAGCCTCCTCATGCAGATCGGTGCGATACCGGGCGGGCAACCGGCAGCGACGCCGGTACCGGGTCCAGCGGCCTCGCCAGTGGGGAGCCCAGTTGCGACAAGTGTGGACCTGCTAGCTGACTATCCGCACCTGCTCATCAAAGTGACTGACGGCAAGTTCGATGCGCCGGCGCAGACAGAAGGTGGTCTCGTCGCCGTCACGTTACAAAACGACGGCTCCCGCCGGCATACAGTGATGTTCCTCCAACCGAAGGAGGGCATGACCGTCGAGCAGGCGATGGACGAGATCAAGAAGGACCCTACTGAAGTGCACATTCGGCCGATCTTGACCGTTCATTCCGGGCCCGGTTCGACCAACAATGGAGCGAGTACCACCGTCCTCCTGAACATGGCCCCTGGCACGTATATTATGGCCTGCTTCGAGAGCTGGGAGGACAACATCCCGGACGTAGAAAAGGGAGAACTGCAGACGATCGAGTTCACAGCACCGACGCATGCGGACTTACCGCAGCCGACGACCTCCGACCTCCACATCGACATGATTGATTTCGCGTATGCAACGTTTCCGCAGGCGATCAAAGCTGGACGACACCTGTGGTACGTGACCAATACCGGCACTGAAAATCACGAACTCGAGATCCTCAAGTTGGAAGATGGCAAGACTGCGCAGGAGGTCTTCTCCGCGCCGCCGCAGCCTGGAGTGCCGGAACCGTACGTTGTCGCGGGCGGTGTCCAGGACCTGGCGCCCGGCGGCGAGGCATGGGCGGAAGTGGACCTTACGCCCGGCAACTACGCTGTATTCTGCGCAATTCCCGACCTTGAACATACAGGCAAACCACACATCCTGCTCGGCATGGTCGCAGGATTTACTGTCGTCTAGAGTCGAACCGGCGAATGTAGCCGAGTCAGAACGATCGCCTTTGAGGCTCGAGCCGAGCAATCGCACGACGAAGCGCGCCAATATCTGGAGGTGAGCAAGGTGGGACTCATGAAACGTGTGTGGATCCTGCCGCTCTGCGCGGCGCTGTCAGTCGTTGGCCTGTTCGGTGCGGCGGCGTCGAGCGTCCAGGCGGAGGGGACTCCGGTGGCGAGCCCGGCGGCGGCGAGTTCGCCGGTTGCTTTCGCTGGCTACCCCGACTGTTGATTCGGGTCAAAGAACATGAGTTCGAGGCCCCGGACACCGTTGAAGGCGGCCTGGTCCTGGTGACGCTAGAGAATGTCGGGACGACGCGCCACATGGCGATGTTCGTCCGGCCGAATGAAGGGACCACCATCGACCAGCTCCAGGCCGAGATTTTGAAAGATCCGTCCGAAGCTCACATCAGACCGCTCTTGACGGTCGCGAGTGGCCCCGGCGCCATTCCGCCAGGCGACCAAGAACGGATCGTTATGGACCTCGAGCCCGGATCGTACTTGCTCCTCTGCTTCGAGAGCGGACCAGACGGCGTGTTCGATGTCGTCAAGGGGGAGATGAAGCCGATCGAGGTGACCGCCCCCACCCGAACCGATCTGCCGGAGCCCGCCTCCGACCTCCAGGTAAGCCTGGTCGATTTCGCGTTTGCCACGCTCCCGGCCGAGGTCGCGGCCGGACAGTACATCTGGAAAGTTACCAACGACGGAACGGAGCCGCATGAACTTCAACTGCTCAAACTCGCCCCTGGTAAGACCGTGCAGGAGATCTTCTCCGCGCCGCCGAAGCCCGGCGAGCCCGAACCATACGTGGTGGCCGGCGCCGTTCAGGATATGGCGCCCGGCGGGCGTGCCTGGGTCGAGGTCGATCTAACACCGGGCGACTACGCCGCCTTCTGTGCCATCCCCGACCCGGCAACGGGCAAACCACACTTGATGTTGGGCATGGTTGCATCGTTCCACGTGAGCTAGTCCCACGAGGACGAGATCGCGCGGTCGGTTCTCGACGAAGCATTCGGCGGTCGTGGTCCCTGGAAGCACTCCTTTCAGGGACCCGACCACTCACTCGCGTCGCTGACTGCCAGGGATTGGATCTGCCATGATGACCGATCGAGTCTGCATCGTTACCGGCGCCAATGCGGGCATGGGAAAAGAGACCGCGCTTGCCCTGGCGAAAATCAACGCGACGGTACTCATGGTTTGCCGTGACGAGCAGCGTGGTCAGGCGGCTGTCGACGACGTAATGACAGCGAGTGGTAACGACCGCGTCGAGCTGGTGCGAGGCGACATGTCGTCATTGCAATCAGTACGGCAATTGGCAGAGGAATTGCAGCGGCGGCACGAGCATCTGCACGTCCTGATTAATAACGCCGGTGTGCTTCAGAGCGAGCGCACCGAAACCGTCGATGGCTACGAAACGACGTTTGCCGTCAACTATCTGGCGCCTTTCCTTCTGACGAATTTGCTCTTGCCGTCGCTGAAAGCCGCGGCGCCGTCGCGTATCGTCAATGTCGTCTCCGGCGCGCATCGCATGGGCAAGATCGACTTCGACGATCTGCAATCGACGCAGAACTTTCGTGGTTTTCGCGGCGCCTATGCGCAATCGAAACTCGCGCTTGTGGTCTTCACGTACGAACTGGTCCGCCAATTGGCGGGAACGATGGTGACTGTGAATGCCGCCGATCCCGGGGGAGCGAAGACCAACACACAAATGCCCGGCATCTTTAAGCTGATGCGCCCGTTTTTTCAAAGCGCTGAGAAAGGCGCCGAAACGGCCGTCTACGTGGCCAGTGCTCCTGACCTTGAAGGGGTAACGGGCCAGTACTTCAGCAAGAAGAAGAAGGCGAAATCCTCGGCCGCATCGTACGACGAAGCGACGGCCAAACGCTTGTGGCGGGTGAGCCTCGAATTGACAGGCTTCGACCACGACTCGATTTCGCCGGCCGGCTCCGCCTGACTTTCGTCATAGTACTTTTGACACATGCCGCCGTCCGCGATAAGGTGTCTGAAGTGGCGAAAAATCGAACGTAACTTCGCGATCTCATGCATGCATGCGTGATTGAAGTCCATAGCCGCGGGCGTCAGCTGGATGCAGTGCGAATGCGAAACGATTTCCTATTTTGTGTTTTGTGGTCGCTTCGGCTTGGCGGCGGCGCATAGTTGAGAGTTGTTGGTGGAGGGACAATGGCCGACGTGATCTTCTCGCACATGGCGCTGGCGTGCAAAGACCCGCTTGCGATAGAGCGCTTTTACTCGAAGCACTTCGGCTTCCGGCGGGCGCGAGTCTACCTGCCGGGCCCCGGTCAGGTCGTCGTCATCAAGTCGGGGAACGTATCGCTTGAGCTCTTTCCGTCCAAGGAGGAGCGGCCAATCCCGCAGGCCGGGGAGGACGGACCGTGGTATCCCGGTTGGCGCCACATCGCGTTCCTCGTCGACAACCTAGACGCCAAGCTGGCCGAGATCGGCGATGAAGCTCCGGTCACCCTTGGTCCGCTAGATATGGGGGGGTTCATCCCCGGGATGCGCGTGGCTTGGATCGCCGACCCAGAGGGCAACATCGTTGAGTTGAACCAGGGCTACGTCGACGAAGCAAATCCGCCGCAAGACTAGCGGAGCGCCTCCAAGTGGAGTCCAATTCGATACAGTCGAAGAACTAAGAGGTGTTCACGATAATTTGGGGGCCGAACCAAAAGCCCAAGCGTCGCCGAATCTGAACATATCGGATCGGGGCTTACGTCAGTAATTTGCGAATCAAAAGGAGTATTGAGCAATGGTCGCACCGGCCGAATCAACAAAAAGCCCGCAAAAGCGAATCCAGAAAGGGAATGGGACCGAGCCCAAGCCGGCCTCTTCATCCCAATTGAAAGTCGAACGAGGATCGGCCCATCCGTTGGGCGCGATTCCAGACACGACCGGAGTGAATTTCTCGATCTTCTCGGAGCACGCGACGGCGATCACGCTGCTGCTCTTCGACGAGCACGATGACCCTGAGCCGATCTTGACAGTCGAATACGATTCGCGGATCAACAAGTCGTTCCATTTTTGGCACGTTTACGTGCGCGGGGCACGGCCGGGTATGCACTACGCCTACCGCGTGGATGGACCGCAGGATCTCCACGGGCAAGGTCACCGATTCAATCCGAACAAGGTGCTGATTGATCCCTATTCGTACGGCGTGACAACCCACCTTTGGAACAGGGTGGCGGCCTGCGGACCTGACGATAACTTGGCAACCTCAATGAGAAGCGCCGTCATCGATCTCGACGACTACGACTGGGAAGGCGATCGCCCGATCAACCGTCCCATGAACGAAACGGTCGTCTACGAGATGCATGTCGGCGGCTTCACCAAGTCACCGTCCTCGGACGTGACGCACCCTGGGACATTCGCGGGCATCGTCGAGAAGATTCCCTACCTCAAATCGCTCGGCGTCACGGCCGTTGAGCTCTTGCCAGTGTGCCAGTTCGATCCCCTGGAATTCGCCCGCGCCAGTCCGGTCGACGGCCGGCCGCTGTCGAACTACTGGGGTTACAGCACCGTCGGCTTCTTTTCGCCGCATCCTGCTTTCTGCGCCACACCTGAAGATGCAAGCCATATCCGAGAATTTCGCGACATGGTCAAGGCACTGCATCAAGTTGAGATCGAGGTGATCCTCGACGTGGTTTTCAATCACACGAGTGAGGGGAACCACGAAGGGCCGACCATCAATTACAAGGGACTCGAGAACAGGATTTATTACCACCTCGTGACGCAAGACCGCCAGTACTACATGGACTATTCGGGATGCGGCAACACCCTCAACTGTAACCATCCGATTGCCGACAAGCTCATCTCCGAATGTCTCGAATTTTGGGTCCGGGACATGCACGTCGACGGCTTTCGTTTCGACGAGGGATCCATTCTCTCGCGAGGCGAGGACGGCGCACCGATGGTCTATCCGCCCGCCGTGTGGCACGTCGAGTTGTCCGAGGAGCTGGCCGACACGAAGATTATTGCCGAAGCGTGGGATGCCGCTGGCCTTTATCAGATCGGGTACTTCCCTGGATACCGATGGGGCGAGTGGAACGGGCGCTACCGTGACGACCTCCGCCGGTTCGTGCGTGGTGACGGTGGTCTCACCGCTGCGGTGGCGTCGCGCATCGCCGGCAGTTCCGACATCTACGAGGCCAGCGGTCACCTTCCGATGAACAGCATAAACTTCTTCAATTGCCACGACGGTTTCACCCTACGGGATCTTGTGTCCTACAACCACAAGCACAACGAGGCCAACGGCGAGGACAATCGCGATGGTATGGACGAGAACTTCAGCTGGAACTGTGGTGTCGAGGGAGAGACCGACGATGCGGGCGTTTTGAGCCTGCGAAATCGCCAGATGAAGAACGTCGCGGCGATCCTGATGCTCTCGCAGGGTGTGCCGATGTTCGTGATGGGCGATGAAATCGGCCGCACTCAGGAAGGCAACAACAACGCCTACTGCCAGGACAACGAGTTGAGTTGGATGAATTGGACGAAGTCGGAGTCCAATGACGAACTGTTCCGGTTCTGGAGCGAAATGATCGCGTTCCGTAAGCGGCACTCGGTCCTGCGGCGACCTCGCTTCTTCACCGGAGAGACCAACGATAGAGGCGTTCCAGACATTGCGTGGCATGGCTGCGCGCTCGACAGCCCTGGTTGGAATGATCCGACTTCTCACGTCCTCTCATTCACGATGGGCGGTTTCGACGAAGACGCTGATCTCCATGTGATTCTGAACATGGACGATAGCGATCTCGAGTTCGAGCTCCCACAGGTGAGCGGACGGAAGTGGCTACGGGCCGTCGACACGGGGCTCGACAGCCCGGCGGACATCGCCAAAGCCGGGCAGGAGCAACTGATCAAGGGAACGACTTATCAGGCGAAGGGTCGAAGCGTGGTTGTTTTCGCCTCGGCATAGTTTTTTTGGGCGCTTAGGCGTCCGAATCCTGAGACACGAATAAACGGTGCGCTGTAGAGAACCTACAGCGCCCCGTCTATTCGTGTGGCAACACGTTGATCTCGATCCGCCGGCACGGTTGACCGTCCCGGCGGACGCATTGAGTGGCCTATGCGGGCGTCAAGTCGGCCGGCACCGTGTCTGCCGTTGAGACCTCGATATCAGCGTTGGCAAAAGCATCCTGAACCGACTGGTTGGCCCCGATAAGGTGCAGATCGACGTCTGGGCCGAGCTTGTGGAGCGCGAAGACGAGCGCGCGCAAGGCGACAGGATCGATTGACTCCAACTCGGACGTCATCAGAACAAGGCTCTCCGGCTGGCTCGACAAGACCTCCTGCAATTCGTCCTCGAACGCGTTCAGGCTTTCCTTGTCGAGTATCCCGGAGAGCGTCATCTTGCCAACCTCATCCGCGACGTCGGACATGATCACGGCCTTCCGCGTCGCGACGACGGGCACGAGGCGAACACGGACCTTGACCTCTTTGTCGGTCGTCGGAAGCTTGACCGTCAACCCCTTGGCGTCAAAGTCGTTGTACCGCTCTCCGTCGATCCAGACATCGCCGATCACGACGCTGCCCGGTGGGAGGATGTCCGGCTGGACCCGGAGGATGCCGTCCTTGAATCCACCGGGTTTCGGCTTGAAATAGAAGTCCATTTCCTGGTGCGCGATGAGGAGATTCGTATAGACGGCGGCGAGATAGGCAAGCTCGAAGGAGTGATAGCCGCTCATGGAGTGGCTGCCCTTCATCCGCTCGGTCCCCATCAGATACGGAAGGCCGGTGGCCAAGACGTTGAAGTAAACACCGCCGTCGTCGTGGTCGAGGAACATTGCGTTGTAGAACGCTGCCGATTCTCGTCCTAGCCGGAGGTACTCGTCGTTATTGAGCGACCCGGCAAGGATCAGGTAGGCGAGGATCGCCTGTTCTTGCTGCCACCAGGCCTTGCGGTCGTGCCAGACGTACCGGTGGAGCCCTTCGCCAGGTCCGAGCTCGCGCTCCATGACGTCATACCAGCCGCCTCGCTGGCGGTCCATTCCGACCTTCGGCATCACCTCGGCGATCTTTTCCGCAAGTTCCTGATAGGAATCGTTCGGCCGGAGATGATGGATACGCATCAGATTCCAGGCGATCTTCAGGTTGTGGCCTACGACAGCACGGTTCTGCTGCCAGCCCCACTCTTTGTCGTGACTCCAATCCTCGTGGAAACGCTCTTGCACGAAGGGGCTGCGCTCATAATCAGGGAAGCGCTGCGCAATCGTGTCGGCGGTGTAGGCCAGCATCGTCGCGTGCTTCTCTTCGCCGGTGGCCAACCACAGGTTGATAAGGTAGGCGGGCGCGTGGTCGCCGACCGAATTCCAGTTCTTTCGGGCGCGATTACTGCCAAGAGCAGGGCTCCTCGGGTCGAGCGTGATGGGATCGACGTGTGAGAAGTATCCTCCGTTCTCCGGGTCGAGGAAGTGGCGGTCGAACAAGCGCATGGTTCGATCGATGTCGCGCAGGATCAAAGGGTCGCCGGTGATGCGATACGTCTGCGTCGGCCCGGCCAGTGCGTAGATCTGCTCGTACATCGGGATGGCGTCATAGTCGTCGCCGAACTCCGAGGCGAAGATCTTCCGCTCATGGGCGCCGCTGACGTCAATCGCGTGATACCAGTATGAGATGTCTTCCTGGGAGTCAGCGAAGCGCATGTGATCGCGCAAATACCTGGTGCCGGCGTCAGCTGCTTCGAGAAAACGGTCTTCGCCGGTCATGAGGTAGGCGGTTGCAAAACCGTAAATTAGCCGCGAAATCGTGTCGGTCTCCTGGCGGAAGTCGGAAGTTTTGACGCCCCCCAACCCGAGCTTGGTCCGGTAGTCGCGGAAATTGATCGGACCATCGCCGAATTCGGCGCGAAGGTAAAAACTCGCGAGCGCCCTGACCTGGCGGACCCACCAATCCGGCTTTTCAAACCGGTATTCGCCGGGCGCGCGGTCGATAAAGATCAGGTGCTTCGCATCGAAGGTAAGTCCGCCTTGCTCAGGATAGTAGACCCCGTAGACGAAGACATAACGGCCCGGGGTCAACATCTCCCACATCTGGCCGGTCGCGTCGGTGTAGGGTTCCCCCAAATTGCGCATGAGCTCACCGTACGTGATCGGAGTCATTCGGGCCTCGAACTCCCTGCCATCGGTCGTCCGGAGACCAAACGTTCCTGCACCTTGATTGGACGAGGTCACGTACCCGCCGATCAGGTCCGAGAATGAGAACCCCATGTGCTTGTCCACAACTTTACCCTCCCCGGCTCAACGTGGATTATTGCAATCCTAAAAAACGATCAATTACTGCTATGCGCTTGACTAAATCTCGTTCATCTACGGTGCTGTTCGGTGCCGCAGCTGCGACCGCAAAGACTAGGTCGAACAATCGCTAGACCACTTGAAACGTAGGCCCTGCTTGGAGCGCCAACAATAGGCATCGGACGCACGCTTGGCGGCGGACACCGGAGTCCGGCCAAGCTTGACGGGAATGTCCGATGGCTTGACCTGACCTGACTGCTCGCAACCGGGCCTAAGTGGTCAAAGCCTAGCATTGCGCCCATTGACGGTCAATAAGGGTCATGCGCTCGGGCACGTCATATGGCTGGGACTTTCGTCGTGAGAACAGCCTTGTATGTTCAGGACCTTTCACCCATGCCTATTGGGGTCAAATCAGTTGTTTTGGCCCCGATCTCACCTAGACTGCTCAGTATTCAGATAACACGATCCCGGGTGTCACAAAGCACGTGGCAGAGCCCGGTGTGGAAAAAGGCGAACCCGATTGGTCCGTACCGGCGCAGCCGGCTGCGAGCACCGGCGGACGTTCGGCCGCTGGCTTTTTCTGTCCGTGGAGAGTGGCACACATGGATCCGCAAAATTTCGATCGTTTTGTAACTGCGCTCGCGACAAGTGGGAGTCGCCGCCGACTGCTTCGGGGCGCTGCTGGCAGCGTCTTTGCCGGCCTGGCATTTCGTTTTGGTCTTTCTGGGGCTGACGCCGCCTCGTGCACACGCACGGGGAAGAAGTGCAAGAAGCATAAGGAATGTTGCTCCGGTTTCTGCCTGGACGACGGCACTTGTGGCTGCGCTGCCGATGCGGACTGTGACGACAAGAACGGCTGCACTGTCGAAATATGCGGTCCCGTCTCTCACCAGTGCTTCCACGTTGAGGTGACGGTCGATTGCGTCGAGTGCCACTCCAACCACCAATGCGATAGCGGCGCCTGTTGTCACGGCCGCTGTTGCCCATCCGGCTCTACTTGTGTCGGGGAGTCCGCTGGCGTTGGCGTGTGCAGCGCGATCTGCGAGAACGGGGATGTGTGCCGCGACCAAATCAGTGTCGGCCCTGGGGGAGCGTTGAATCTCGAACCTGGAATTTGTGTGGGCGGTGGCCAATTCGAAGGCTACCCATCCTTCTGCTGCCCAGGCGGGAGCGGCGGATACGGCCGGGATCCGGAAACCGGAGAGATTGGCTGGGGATGCGTCATGCCTCAGCGCGTTTTCCCATGAGAACGCGCCGACCCATTTCAGTCAATATAAAATGTTCGGCCGGCGCGCGACATATCTATGATGCTCTGGCAAACGCGAGCGCTTCTCGGACGAATTGTTCCGCCTCGAGGCTCCGACCAGCAGTTGACTCGTCAGTCCAAATCACAGTGCCGAGGATCGCTTGAAGCGCGCTGAGGAAGCGGTTGTAGTTCGGGAGAAATGGATCGGCCAGAGGGACGCCCGTCGCGGCCCGCATTCCGCTGTCCGCTCCCAAACATCGAGCCGCCGATTCAGGATCTCCGTCCGCGGCCATCGCCTCAGCAAGCGCTTCCAGGCTAGCGGCGATACCGACGACGTCACCTAGTTCGTGGTAGATCTTCAAACCTTCGGCCAAGAGATCGGCGGCGCGGTCGACATCGCCCTCGTTGAGTGAAACTCGTCCCAGTCCGATCAATGCGAATGCCGCGTCCGGTTGGTCGCCAAGCTGGTGGGAGCGCTCGAGCGCTTGATGGTAGAGGTCCGAAGCGCGCTCGAGATCACCTTGGAATTCACGAGCCTCGGCAAGATTCAAGAGCACGATGGCGGCAGTCTGCTCGTCAGCAGCCGTCCTGCTCCAATGAAGAGCGTCCTCGTAGAATTCGACCGCGCGGTCAATGTCACCACGCTGGCACGCAAGAAATCCGAGGTTGCTGGAGACCATGCCGATCCCCCGAGAATCTGCCGCCTCACGATACAGATTTAGGGCAGTTTCGTGGTGGAGCTCAGCCGAGAGATGATCGCCGCGCTCAGTCGCCACCATGCCCAACTGGGCTTGCGCGCGCGCCGTTCCCGCGCGATCGTTGGCGGCACTGTAGTAGGCAAGGGCGTTCTCGATCAGGCGGGCAGCAGTATCATAGTCGCCCTGGACCCATGCCAGGCCTCCCGCTGTGTCCAGCGCCTTGCCACGCACCGAGGGCGATATTGGCGTCTCGGCGTCCAGCCCGCTAAGAAAGGCGTCGAGCCACTGCCTCCCCTCGCTGGGAAATCCTCTTGTGTACCAAAAGCGGCGGAGAGCCGCGGCAAGGCGCAAACCTTCCCCGATTTTTCCCATGTTCTGGAGCCATTCAAGTGCCACACGCAAATTGTCGTGCTCGATCGCCAACCGGTCGAGCCAGACCGCCTGAGCGGGGCCGGTGAGTTGTGGCTCGGCCGATTCCGCGAAATTGAGGAAGTGCTCGGCGTGGATCTGTCGCGTCTGGACAGTTTCGTCAGGCCCAGCAGTCTCTAACTGCTCGCGCGCGAACTCGCGGACCGCGGCGAGCATGGCAAATCGGGGCTCGCCCTCGGCTGTCTCCTCCTGCCGGATCAGGCTGTGATCAACCAGCGCCTCGAGCTCGGTCAGAATGTCGAGTTCGCCGCCGTCGGCGGAAATTGCCTCTGTCGCTTCAAAGGACCAACCACCTGCGAATACCGACAAGCGCCCGAGAAGCTGCTGTGCCGGTGGCGTCAAAAGGTCATGGCTCCAGGCGATCGCCCCTCGCATCGTCTGTTGCCGTTCCGGTCGGTCCCGTCCCCCACCAACGAGCAGCCCGAGTTTGTCCTCCAGACGCTTCAGCAGAGCTTGGGGCGGCAACATTCGCACGCGGGCGGCGGCCAACTCGATGGCGAGCGGTAAGCCGTCGAGCTCTCGACAGATCGCCGCTACCGCCGCCGCGTTTGCCTCATTGAGCGAGAAGTCGGTCTTGGCAGCCTGCGCCCGTTGGACGAACAATCGCACCGCTTCATATTCCGCCAGCTGCTCGGGGGACGGCTGGCGGATATTGCTCGGAGGGAGACCCAAAGGTGGGATGCGTAAATCGTGCTCGCCTCGAATCCCGAGCCGTATTCGACTCGTGACGAGGATCTTGACCGCCGGCGCCGCAGCTAGAAGCTTGCCAACGATCGGGGCGGCGTGTGCGACCTGCTCGAAGTTATCAAGAACGAGCAACAGACGCTTCGTCTTGAGAAATTCGATCAAGCTGTCCCAAAGCGAATGTCCACCGGTTTCTCGCACCCCGAGCGCCCGCGCGATCGCCGAGGAGACGAGGTCGGCGTCAGTCGCTTCTTCGAGTTCGACGAACCAAGCCCCGTCGGCGTATTCCTCGACGAGGGCGGCGGCAACCTGGAGCGAAAGACGGGTTTTGCCCGTCCCACCGGGACCGGTCAGGGTCAAGAGTCGAACGTCGTCGCGTTCCAGATTATCTCTGACGAGGGCAATCTCTTGCCCGCGGCCCAAGAAAGGTGTCGGCTGCACCGGCAGGTTGTTGAGGTGAGCGTCAAGTGTGCTCAGCGGCGGGAAATCGGCCGGAAGATCGTGAACGACGACTTGGAAGATGCGTTCTGGGCGGGCAAGATCCTTGAGCCGGTGCTCGCCGAAGTCACGCAGGTGAATCCCTACTAGCATCGCGTCACGCGCTAGCTCTTCCGCCGCATGGCTAAGCAAGAGTTGTCCACCGTGGCCGGCAGACAAGAGGCGCGCGACCCTATTGACGGCTGGGCCAAAATAGTCGGCGTCGCGCTCTTCGGCTACACCGACATGGATGGCCATGCGAACGCGGAGTGACCCGATATCCCCCCAAGGTTCGGTGTGAAGGGCCCGTTGGGCGTCGAGCGCGGCTGAAAGCGCGAGGGGCGCGGTCTCGAACGCCGCACAGAAGGCATCGCCGACCGTCTTGAAGACGAAGCCGCTGCGGCTTTCAATCGCCTGCCGCAGCAGCGTGTCATGGCGCGCGACGGCGGTGCCCATCGCCGCGCCGTGAGCTTCCCACAGCTTGGTCGAGCCCTCGACGTCAGTGAAGAGGAAGGCGACCATGCCGCTCGGCAGCACACGCTGACCCAACGTCCAACTCCAGGACGAATCACACTGATATGTTCGAATAAGACGGGCTCGATTCTAGCAGCGTCCGGGAGGCGGATTCAAAGTGAATCTGGTATCAAAAGTACCGGTTTAATGCAAATTCGCGCGCCCGTTTGGTTCGAGCATCCGCCAGGTTCATGCGTAGCGAAAGATTTCAGTCTAGCGAAACGGTAGCAGTCTCTTTTGGGATGGCAACACCAGTTCCTTCAAGAGTTGGTCACGCTGCGGCGCATCGGCATCAAATTGGTCACTTGGAGAGAAGAATTCGAAGCGAACTATTCCGTCGCCCGAACGAGCAGGTCCGCAGGTCACGTAAAGCGTGCCATTGATCGCCCCGCCGCTTGACTGGTCGAGGTTGTAGGCAAATACGGCGAACGTCCCTATCGCGTCTGTCCCCCGCATTGGCTTACCGTCAGCGTCCTTCACAATCACTAGATCGTGGATCGATGGCGTCGTCGCCAGTCCTTTATAAGCTGCCTGCAGACACGAATCCGGGGTTTGAGTCGGATCAACAAAACCTTCGACAGACGCATAGCTCTGACCGTTGGACAGCAAAAGGGCATCGGCCCGGCTCTGCGACGTCGACGAAACAACAGACCAATTCGAATCCCAGGTCATCTGGTAGCCGTAGGACGGACTTGTGTATGAGGATCCTTCAACCCCCGGAAGCACTGGCGGTTCCGGAAGATTGAGATCGGGAAGGGAGATGGGCATCTTCGTCTGGAGCGACCCCAAGAGCTTTGAAACAGACTCGCGCTCCTTGTCATAGATCCCGGCCTCAGTCAGCCAAACAATCTCAATACCAGACTTGCTGGGATCTATCACATAGCAGCCAATGTAGATGACGTAGTTCCGCGCCACGCCGTTTTGATCCGGTTGCCGGAATGCATACGCTGCGGACGCAAAATCTGCTGTGCTGGACTGGACATTGCTCCCATCCTTAGTCCTCGCAAGCGCGAAATCCGTAACACCAGAGGTCGCCTTTGTATTCGCAGCTGCAGTACTAACGCAGTCGTTGGGGTCACCAGCGAAATTCGGACTCGTATCAATGCGAACAATGCTCTTGGCATTCTTTACGTTCGTCATATCCGCAAGGGTCAGCGAGTCGGTTGTCCCATCGCTCGATGCATCGGACACAGTCCAACTTGAATCCCAGGTCAAGCGTGTGTCGTAGACCGGACTCGTGTAAGCGTCACCGTTGACGCCCGCTGCCTGGAGGTCCAGCCGATGCTGCTCGGCATCGGTCGCCTGCTTGACAGCCTCGGTGACCACCTTGCGGTCGGGGTAGCGATTAGCGTATGCGTCGGCTTCGGCCTGCATCAGGTTCAGCAATGTCGCAGGGTCGTAGCCACCGACACGCGCCCAGACATCGGATTTGGTCTCTTTCATGGCTGCTTCTAGTTCTGGCTTGCCGTCGCGGCCCTGCGCTATCGCGGCGGCGACCAGATCGATCCACGCGGCTGGTTGGTGTGCGTCGCACGACGTCGGCACGATCCCGCCACAGTCCGCCGATCCACTGGAGTTCTTCCCGAAGCCGACCGCCTTGGCGAGAAGGGGCTCGGCCGTCGCCGCATCGTCGGCGTACAACGCCAGCGCCCCGAGCTGGGCATAAAGGGAGGGATACTGATACGTTCCGGCCCCGTCGCCCGCCATTCCATCGAGGACGGCGGCGAAGCCCGGCACAACGGCGATCACACGCGGAGCCAGCGTCGGGTCCGCGTTGAGAGCGGTGCGCAAATCGTCGACCGCGCCGCGGAGGAGCGCCATGCGCGCCTGAGGATTCAGCGACGTCACCGTCGCGATGAATCGGTCGTACGACGCAGAAGCGGCATCTGTCTCTCCGGCGAGCAACTGGTTGTACGCCAAAAGCTCCCAAGCAGCCGGATCATTTGGGGATTCCTGAGTGGCGACCTGCGCCTTGGCGATTGCCTCGGGGATGTCCTTTTGGGCGTTGCTTGACTTGGCGAGTCCAAGAAGAGAAGGCACGTGGTGCGGGTTGACCGCCAGTGCCGCCTCGAAGTGCTTCTCCGCGCCCGACGCATCCCCTGCTGCCAGCTTTTCGTCTCCGGCGGCCTCCTCCGCGGCTTCCTTGCACCTGTTTTCCAAGTGGGCGGCGCTGTTCGAGTACCCGGCCGTCTCGATTTTGGTCAAGTCGTCTATCTTTTTCTGGTACCCGGTGGCCGCTGCCTGGTCGCCATCGACCAAGGCGAGATACTTCGCCTCGAAGTAGACCCCCCGCGCCGGGGCGATCTCGTCGTTACCCCCAATTGGAGCCGACTCGATGAACGCGACCCCGTCTTTGACGGCCTGGCGGTATTCCTTTTCAACGTTGGAGGCCTTGGTGGGATTGTTTCCAAATGTCGAAAAGAAGTACCAGCTCCATTCACGCTCCAATGCCCCCACGCGCGCCTTCCAGGCAGTAAGTTTGGCGAGCCGGCTTGCCTTCGGGTCCGTCAGGACCTGATCCGACCACTCGCGTACCTGGTCGGTGTCGTTGAGGAGCGAACTGCCGGTCTGGCTCATCCAATCTACGTTCTGCGCCGAAGACGCTGGACCGTAGATGGCGTACGAGAGGAGAGTCGAGTACAGGAGCTCCGCCCGGTCCTCATAGGCGGAAGCGACGTCGGCCTTGGCCTGTGGATCGTCAGGGCGAAGTTCGGTCGCGAGCGTGCGCCGCTCCTGAATGGCCTCCCCATAGGCGTCGATGGCCGCCTGCAATCGATCCGGATCGGTATCCCACAATCCCTGACTTTTGGCGAGCGCCAAGGCATCGCCCGACTTGAGCGCGGTTTCGTCCATGATGGCGGCGCCCTGGGCGCGCCACCACGCCAATTCCGCGAGTTTCGAGTGTGCATTTTGGTTCGCCGGATCAATCGCCAGGACTTGGTGATAATAGTCTTCGGCCTGGCTCAGGTACGCCGGGTCGACATATTGCGCGTCTCCGTTCAATCCCGCCCGGTCCCACATGAGGTTCGCGAGATCGTCGAACGATCTAATGTCGTTCGGGTCGATGGCGGCGGCCTTGAGCCATTGCTGCTCGGCGAGGTCACTGCGGCCTTGGAAGAAATAGAGCGTCCCGAGGTTGATGTGGGCGTCCCTGAGGAGCCGAACGTCGGTTGGGTTGAGGGCCAGGGCCCGGTTGATGGCATCCACACCACCCACGCAGTCGCCGGCATAGAGGCGAGCGCCTGCTTGATAGATAAGAGAGTTGGGATCGTCGGGTTTCGCCTTTAGCCCGAGATCCTTGGCTTCGGCGTCGGCGCGCGTCTGCCAGTATTTTTGGTCTTCGGGTTTCTCCTTGGCGCCGTTGGCATCGGCAAGAAGGCTGTACAACCAGTAGTAGGTCATCTGGACGTCGGCCGGCCTGTTCAGGGCGTCCGCTTTCGCTAGGAGGCTATCCCGATACTGCTTGCCCTTTTCGCACCAGGCTATGGCCCCATCCCAGTCGTCGTGCAGGCCGGCCAAGAAGCAGCGTTCCGCGTACGACTTGACCAGGATGAGTTGGTCCTGGGTGCTGAGTTCTCCCTGGGTTTGTAATCGCCCTTCGTAGACTTTGGCGGCCTGCTCCTGGGCGGCCTTGGCCTGCTGATCCTGATCGTCCTGGTGGTTCATCCGGTACGCCAGGCCGAGGTAGTAATTGACGATGCCCGAATTCGGCGCCTCGAGGTCGTCGGGATGGGCTTGCTTCAACAAAGCAATCGCCATGGCGTACCTGCCCTTGTCGTAGGCAAGGATTCCCGCGGCGGCATTCACGAAATCGGCCCCAACCTCATTCCGCGTTCTCGCGTGTAGCATCGGTACTGACACGCCAGCTTCCATTTCCGAGGGGAGCTCGTTCGTCGACCTACCTTCCGAGTTGGCTACCGTCCCAGTTCCGCCAAAAACTGACGTTGCCAGCGGATTGGAGAGAACAACGTAGCCTCGGAAGCGTCCGAGTTCCGGTTGGTCGGTCGCGTCCTCACTGTAGACAATTACCGCGTCAGCCCCGATCCTCTGCCCGAGCGATCGCGCCTCGTCGACGTTGTTCGAATTGAAGTTGACCGGCAACTCACGCACGACCACTTGTTGGCCAGTGTCGCTAAGTCCAACCGCCAAATCGTCGTGATACTGCTCCATCGACTGCGCCGCGGCTCCTCTCGTGATCGCCAGACCGAGCTTGCCCGCCGGCACCTGGAGCGCTCGCCACTTGTACTCCTGGTACCCGTATGCACCCAATACGACGAGGGTGGCGATCACGAAAAAGGTGGCAGTCCTCAAGCCAACGTGCCGCCCGGCCAGCCGCGTCACGAGCCCGAACCTTCCCGTCCGGATCCGCCCGCCGCGCCACCAAAGGCCGATCACGACCAACGTCGCGACGAACAGAAGCCCCGCCAAAAGTAGCAACGTTGTTTGGCGCTGAACTGAAAGCGAGACCACCATTCCGGTCAGGCTATCAAGCAACGTCCTGGGAGACAGAAGTGACAGGCCGAGGTCGGCGCCGCCGCTGGCGACAGCGAAGATGTTGAGCCCAATGAACGCAACGACTAGTGCAGCTATCGCGCCCGGCACGGCCGAAGGCGGAGTCCGCAGCTTCGGGAAAACTGCCGGCAGATCAGGGGCGAGACATTGCGCAATCGACTCCTTCTGCCCGATGTCCTTGAGGCGATGCTTGCCGAGGTCGCGCAGTTCGACGCCGTTTGGCAACTCCTCCAGCAGGTGCTCCTGTGTTGTCGCCGACAGCAGCACCTGCCCGCCGTGGCCGACTGCCAGCAACCGCGCTGTCCGATTGACCGGCGGTCCGAAGTAGTCGTTATCGCGGAACTCGGCTTCGCCCGTGTTGAGGGCCATCCGGGCGCGCAGCGGCCCGGTCACGCCCCACGGCTCTTTCGCGAGACCGCGCTGCGCAGTCAGCACCGCGGTTAGCGCTTGAATCGCAGTCGGGAAGGCCGCGCAAAAGGCGTCCCCGATCGTCTTGAAGACGAAGCCGCCGTTCTCCTCGATTGCATCCCGGAGAATCGCATCATGCCGTGCAAGGGCCGATCGCATCTCGTGGGGATACTGCTCCCAAAGTTTTGTGCTTCCCTCGATGTCGGTGAAGAGGAAGGTCACTAAACCGGTCGGAGGGATGAGTCGAGCGGCAGGCTCGTCCAGAGGCTGACGTTCCTGGTCGATTGCGGTCACCATTATTCTCGTCTATCCTCGTCGCTTATGTGTCGCTTATGTTTCGCTTATGTTACGTGGAACGTTTTATCGAGTATATGCCGAACCGAACCGAACGCTCCACTCCTCGTTCGGTTAGGCGCAGCTCGCCCGTTGAGTTAGTCGTATTTAAAGCTCGCTTACCTGGGGCACGACGTCGCGACCGGCGATTTCGATCGCGCGCCTGAGATCGGGATCCGCGAATGTCCCGAACACGGCCTGAATGCCGATCTCAGCCAGTGCGCCAAGTCGATCGACGAACGCGTTCGCGTGCTCGCCTTGCTGTCCGAGGTCGATGATCGGGATGAGGGCGGTCCGCTGGATGTCGTCGAACGGTCGGCCGATTTCGGCACAGTGTTCGTGTAGGACATCGAGTTTGTGTCGTGCCTGTTCGATATCGTCCACATCGAGGTTGCACGCGTCCGCATACCGCGCGACCAGTCGAAGCGTGCGCTGTTCTCCGCCGCCGCCGACCAGAATCGGCGGATGGGGTTGGCTCAGGGCAGCAGGCGAATTCACCGGCTCTTCAAGTCGGTAATATTTGCCGATGTACGGTTCTCGATCGCCCCGCCACATCTGATGAGCAATTTGGAGGACTTCCTCCAGTCGTTCGAACCGCTCTGTCTGGGAAGGGAACGGGACGCCGTATGCGAGGTGCTCCCGTTCGAACCACGAAGCGCCGATCCCCAGCATCGCCCGCCCGCCGGAGAGGACGTCAAGCGTCGTGACCTGCTTGATGAGGACACCGGGGTAGCGAGACATCGGTCCGCTGACGAGCGTCCCGAGCCGAACGCGACTGGTGTGCGCGGCCAGGAAACCGAGTGTCGTGTACGCCTCAGTCATTGGGTCATCAACTGGCCCAATCACCGGAAGCTGGAAGAAATGGTCCATCGTCAGAACGTAATCGAAACCGGCATCCTCGGCCGCCCGTGCAATCGAGCCGAGCGATGTGCCTAGTCGATCCGGAGGCTGATTGAACGTCTGAAACTGAAACCCAAGACGCATGTTCTACCTCCAGGCGTTCAATGCCATGCCGCGGAGAACGACGTCTGATCTTTTCGAGACGTACGGTTCCTTATCGGCGTTCTCAATCGTCTTTGAGTTCGGGTGGATAAAGGAAGTAGTTGGCAGCCGACCCAGCTTGCGCCCCTTCGTGGACGGCCGCGGTGACCTGATGTTGGTGCAAGTATGTGATGTCGCCAGCAGCGAAAACTCCCGGCACGTTCGTCTGTTGGTCATTGTCGATGATGATGTACCCGATCTCGTTCCTCGTGACGCCGAGATTCTCGCCCAGGAAGGTCTCTGGCGTCGCCCCTTGAACGCTGAACAGCCGCTCCAACTCAAGCCGAAGGCCGCCCTTCGTCAGAACCGCCGTCATCTGACCATCTTGGCCCTCGACCGATTCGATTTTGTCGTGGATGACCGGTATACCGGCGTTAGCTAGTCGCCGCTGGAACGTCTCAGTAATCTCAATCGTCTCACTGTTGGTCAGCAGTTGGATCCGGTCAGTGAGGCTGTGGAGCTGCATCGCCTCGGAGGCGGAGTCATTAGTGTGACCGACGACAAGAATGTTCTTTCCCTTCGATTCGTAACCGTCGCACGTGATGCACCAGAACATGCTCACTCCGACGTACGGTTCCCAGCCATGAAAGTGCGGGAAGTGGTCCAGAACTCCGGTCGCGATGACGACGACTCGCCCGGTGTAGTCATGTGCCTGGGTGTGCGCGATGAACCCCGAGATAGCATCGCCGCTAATCCGCTCTACCTTGTGTTCGTAGACGCTGACTTTTTCATACTCGGCCAATTGCTTGAGACCCAGATCGCGGATCCTCACGGTCGCCACGCCTCCGGGAAAACCGAGATAGTTGTGGTTGATTTGGTGATGGGTCGAGCGGCCGTGACCGGAATCGAGGACGATCACACTGCGGTTGTACCGTGCAAGATAAAGCGCCGCCGACTGCCCGGCCGGACCACCCCCGATGACCAACGCGTCCGCGGAATCGATGTGCATCGCCAGAGCCTCTCCCTTCCTCGGGTCGCTATTCAAGGCCGGACCAGCGGCCAAACTGCCAAACCCCGGCAGATCGCACACGTGACAAGGATTTTCCAGATCAATGAACCTGCATGTCAATGGTGCCGAAGTCGCTCGTAGCTGTCAATACAGATTCCCACGGGCTCCACGTCCACTCGACATCAGCGGCGCCCGATTGAACGAATGATCGACCTTGGATCATAGGGCGAAGCGCGGATTCCACCCTCGAACGAGTTTGTTCAACGTCAAACCGATCTTATTGCCGTCGGCGTACCAACATTGGTAGTATCGATCTGGATTTCGCACCGAACAGCAATGCGTGCCGTCGGAGTTAACAATGGTTGAACACGCGTTGCCGAGCGGCATCGTCGCCTTTCTCTTCACCGACGTCGAAGGCTCGACCAAGCTGTGGGAGGCTCACGGCCCGGCGATGGGGGCCGCCATCGCGCGCCACGACGCACTCCTGCGGCAGGCGATTGAGGCCAACAGTGGCTACGTCTTCAAGACGGTCGGTGACGCCTTCTGTGCGGCGTTCGCGACCTCCCCCCGCGCGCTCGCCGCGGCGGTGGCCGCCCAACACGCTCTCCAGGAAGAGCCCTGGGGCGCCGTTGGCTCGCTGCGGGTCCGCATGGCGATTCACGTCGGCACAGCCGAAGAGCGCGACGCCGACTACTTCGGTCCGGCCGTGAATCGCGTCGCTCGCCTGCTGTCGGCCGGGCACGGCGGACAAGTCTTGCTCAGTCGTGCGGCGACGGATTTGGCGCGCGACTCACTGCCGGTCGGGCTTCATCTGCGCGACTTCGGCGAGCACCGGCTCAAGGATCTGGACCGCCCCGAGCACGTGTTCGATGTCTTGATCTCGGGACTGCCCACCGAATTCCCACCGCTGGTCACGCTCGACGCCCGGCCCAACAACTTGCCACTAGAGTTGACGCCTTTCGTTGGTCGTGAGCGCGAAACGGCCCTCCTGTGCGAGACGTTGCTCCGCCCGGAGGTTCGACTGGTGACGCTGCTCGGCCCAGGGGGCGTCGGTAAGACGCGCCTCGCCTTGCAGTCGGCGGCTGACCTAATCGATGCCCTGCCGGACGGCGCTTTCTTCGTGCCGTTGGCCGCAATCCGCGAGCCGGATCTGGTCGTGCCGGCGATCGCAGAGTCACTCGTCGTCCGCGAGACGGGCGGCCAGCCTCTTCAGCAGACGCTCCGTGATCGGCTCCGAAACGCGAAGGCATTGCTGCTCCTGGACAATTTCGAGCAGGTCATCGAGGCGGCGCCAGTCGTCGCGGATTTGCTGCGCGAGTGTCCGCAGCTCAAGATCGTTGTGACGAGTCGGTCCGTGCTCCACATCTCGGGGGAGCACGAAGTCGTGGTGGCGCCGATGGGGCTGCCGCCCGCGCCGGACGGGGACCGGGTCAGCGCCGAAGCGGCCCTGGGCAGTGACGCCGTGCGCCTGTTCGAGATGCGGGCGCGAGCGGTGAAGTCGGACTTCGCGATAACCGATGAAGCCGCGTCCGTCGTGGTCGAGATTTGTCGCCGGCTTGATGGTTTGCCACTCGCAATCGAGCTCGCCGCGGCGCGGGTGCGGATGATGACGCCGCAGGCGATGCTTCCGAGGCTGGAAAGCCGGTTGAAATTGTTGGCCGGCGGGGCCCGTGACCGGCCCGAACGGCAACAAACGTTGCGCGGGGCGATCGAATGGTCCTACGACCTCCTGCCTGAAGAACAGCAGATATTGCTCACTCGAATGAGTGTATTCGCAGGCGGCGGATCCTTTGAAGCGACCGAACTTGTCTGCGGTGGCGGGCCGGCAGACGATCTTGACCTGGGAATCGAGGGGACCGATCTGTCCGAGGTCGATGTTTTTGACGGGATCGGAGCGCTCGTTGAGCACAGTTTGCTGCGGCAGGATGAGATCGACGGCGACGCTCGGTACGTGATGTTGGAAACGGTTCGAGAATTCGGACTGGAGCATCTCAGCGCCGACGGAGAGGACGCGGAACTCCGCCGTCGCCACACCGGCTTCTTCCTGAATCTCGCGGAGCAAGCCGGTCGAGAGCTGACGGGCGCGAATCAGAGCCAATGGTTGCGTAACCTCGATACCAACCACGACAACATGCGTTCCGCGCTCACCTGGTCGCTTGATGCCGGGTTGCCGGAAACGGCCCTTCGACTCGGACGATCCCTGACCAGCTACTGGCAGATCCGCGGCCATCTAACCGAAGGACGAACCTGGCTCGAACGGGCGCTCGCCCTCGACGGAGACGTCGATCGCTCACTCAACGCAAGAGTACTCAATAACTTAGGCACACTCGCCAACGAACTTGGTGATTACAGTGGCGCCCGATCGGCGTATGAGTCCAGTCTTGAGAACTTGCGGGAACTGGGAGACCAGCGCGGCATGGCGTTAGTTCTCGTCAACCTTGGTCAACTCGCTAGCTCACAGGGCGACTTCCCGCGAGCGAGGTCCCTTCTCAGTGAAAGCCTGGCCATCCGGAAGGACTTGGGTGATCGACGGGGGATCGCCAACGTTCTGCATAACCTCGGGGAGATCTCCCACTACGAGGGCGACCTCTCCGAAGCCCATCGACTTCATCACGAAGCGCTCGGTATCCGACGGGGTCTGCGGGACGTTTCCGGCGCCGCCTACTCCGCGAGCGCCCTCGCCCACGTTCTCCATCATCAAGGCGAGCATCAGGCGGCGGTCGAACTCCTCCATCACGGTGTATCGGATTTTCGCGAGGTCGGCGATCGCCTAGGATTGGCGCTCGCCTTGGGCCGGCTCGCGGATGTAGCGCGAGAGGAAGGCAGGCACGACGAAGCTGCCCGACACTTCGCCGAGTCGCTTAAGCTGCTTCGCGAAATTGGCGCGCAATTAAGCGTTGAGCGTCTTGAGGGCGTCGCTGCCCTCGCTCGAGATCGCGATCACGCGGAGCGCGCCACACGGTTACTTGGCGCGGCAACCTCGATAAGGGAAGCGATAGGTCATCCCCTTCCCCCTGTAGCTCAAGACCACCAGCGTGCCATGGTCGACGATCTCCGCAGTCGCCTGGGGGAACCTGCATTCACTACTGCGTGGGAAAACGGGCGGCGCCTACTGCCGGAAGAAGCAATCGAAGACGCCATCGCAGAGGCATCGGCAGCAGCCTAGCGACTGCTGAGATTGGCTCGCTCAGAGTATGGACAGACCGCTAGCCGGGAGGCGTAAAACAACCACCATCGCAGACGTCGCCGGGCGCACACACGACACCGCATGCCCCGCAATTGTTAAGGTCACTTACGGTATCGACGCAGGCGCCACTGCAGCATGTCAGGCCGCCGCAGGCAATACCGCAACCGCCGCAGTTGTTCGGGTCGCTACTCGTGTCATAGCACACACCACTACAACAAGCTCCGCCGCCGCAGCTAATGCCGCAATTACCGCAGTTGGCGGGATCCGAAGACGAATCGACACACGTGCTCCCGCATTGAAGTTGACCAGACGGACAGACGCAATTCCCGTTGTAGCAGACCAACCCAGGATCGCAGCAGGTCTGACCGCAATAAGGCGAGCCGTCTGCGCAGCCACATGTTCCGCCGGTGCAGACCGCCCCACTTGGGCAGACCTTGCCGCAATCGCCGCAGTTACTGGGATCCGACGAGACATCAACGCAAGCACCGTTGCAAGAGGTCGTACCAGACGGGCACGAACAGGTGCCGTTTGAGCAGGTTGTCCCTTGCGGACAAACCACCTGGCAGCCACCGCAGTTATTCGGATCGCTACTCGTGTCAATGCAAGTGCCGAAGCAACATGCGCCGCCACCGCAGCCGTTGCCGCAAGCTCCGCAATTGTTGGGGTCGCTGCTCGTATCAACGCACTCATTGCCGCATTGAATCTGAGGAGCGGTGCAGGGGGTCGGCGTGGGTGCCGGCAAAAGTCCTTGTGCGTCGATCGATGTCTTGACCGGACAGGTATCCGGGTTGGTGAGACAGTTTGAGAGCGTCGATGCGATTTGATCGACCAGCGGCCCGAGATCCTTCCGGAGATCGTCGGCGCTGAGGGGATCCTGACCGGTAGATTGGGGATCGGCAGCCAGATCGACGGCGATGATCATCGCTAACGAGCCGAACGGGAAGATGATATGGGTGAGAAGACCAAACGCCGGTCCTTTTGAGGAATCGGAGTTGTCGTCTTCTTGGTAAGCGTACGAACGTTCATTTTCATTCTCGACGTTGTCGAGCAGTTTGAGATCAGGCCGCGAGCGATCGATCCGGTCCTTTGTCTCCCCGAGAAACTTCTTCGCGTCATTTTCACTGGCAAACACGTATTGCGTGGCGGCTAGCGTTAGGTTGTAACCATCGTGAAATGGCTTGGGAAGCGGAAGAGGCTGCTCGATGGCAAGGCCATAGACAACGCCGTTTGCGTTTCGTTGGTCGGCCGCTGCCGAGAAGGCAGACTGGCCATACTTGACGACGAGCGCGCCATCGGAAACTTGCAGCCACTGCACGGCCGAAGTCGGCACGTCGGTTCCATTCACACCAAAGATCGGCAGCGTGCTCTTGGCGGAAAGCGTTTGCTTGAGCTGATCCGACGACTGCAGCAGCGCGCGCACGAATGTCGCCGGACTGGAAACAGCACGCATCACCTGCTTGAACGGTCCGATCGAGTCTTGAACCATTGCTCCAGAAGCGCCGACCGAACTCGCCGCAGTCAGTTTTCTGTCGACCCTGAGTCCAATCCCCGCCATTTGATTCGCGGTGATCGATTGCGTGGCGAACTCGCGGACGCGCGTATCGAAAATGAATCGGTCGCTCTGACCGACGGCCGCCGCCTCATTCGTCGGCGATTCGTTGCTGTCCGCTGGGCTGCTGAAGTTCTCGCACCCACCTTGGCAGCCAATCAGAACGACATTTTTCCCTGCCGGAATGTTGCCACCGGGCAGCTGCAGCCGGCTGCCTTCGGAAAGGAGCTGGTTGACGTAGGCGGTGTGGGTGGAAATGGCCGCGTCTGCCGTCCCGACGTCGAACAGGATCGTCGTGATGCTTCGTTGAACCTCGTTTGAGTCCTTCTTGGACCTAGCGATAGTGGCGAAGTATCCGCCCCGGCACTGCGAAACCAGTTGCATCCAATCCTGTGGCATCGATGGAAACGCGGTGAGGGCTTGGATTCGAGTGGGAGGTCCGGTCAGGCTAAAGTCAAGCTCGTAGTCTTCAAGACCAGGGTCGGTCGGCAAAGCGATCAAGAATGGGAAGTTTGGGAGCGGTACGTCGTCGGACTGGGTGAGGGGAAGGGCTTCAACCGTATCGAGGGCGCGCTTTCCACCGAATATGGACACCAGCGTCCCAGCAGCGGCCATTTTGAGCAACTGTCGACGAGAGGTTTTTTTCGAAACAGTCTGTGGCGAACTCGTCGAACCACCGATTGTCCAAAATGGTCTCCTCCGAGAGATGCCATCGCTCTAGAGGCGCTCTATTGGGCGCCTGGCTCTTGTTCCATGTCCCGGGTAGCTGGACAACTATTCCTATTGTCGGGGACTAACCCGCTACTGTCAACATTTCTTGGCGCTTGCGTTGTTACAAATTTCTATACGCGAAATCGTCAGATTCTGGTCCTTCGCCAGCCAGCCTAACTCCGCCAAACTTGTTTTTCTTGATTGATGTCATCGGCGAGACCAGCCACGGCCTCGGTCGCCTGGTGGCTCTTGCCGTCCCCGACCGGCCCGGTGAGGGCCATGAGGGCGACGTTGGTGCGCAAAACACATCCCTCAAGCGGTCAACTCGCGCCGTTGTCCAACAACCCGCGCGCGGTCGCGGCAGATTTATTTGCAATGCGGTCGACGTGCATCATGGCAACCATTTGCCGGCATCATCTCGTCTGCTTAGTGGGATCGCCCGCCGTGCCGAGGGCCCGCTCGATGAAGGGCCCCTTGGCCTGGACGTACTCCATCGCGTCGCCCGACTCATAGACGATTCCCTTGGCCGCGGCGGCCGCGAGGGCTGCTCGCTTAGCGGCGACATAGCCGGCAACCAATGCCGGGTCCGATCGCAGAGCGTCTCGGAACTGCAATAGTTCCACTGCATCCGGGTCCCCTTCGGCTACTACGTGGACATGCAACTGAAAGATCGACCCATCGTAGCGCATGGATCCTACCCGCATCGGCCGCTCTTCGGGCCAGGGGAATCGGCCACCCTGGTGCTGGAAACCGAGGTCATCGAGGGCGTCCCGAGCGGCGGCGAGGCGACCAGGAGGATAGAGCAGGAGGAGGTCGATGACGCCTTTCCCGGCACAGCCTGGCACAGCGGTACTGCCGACGTGCTCGACCTCAGCCGCCGGCAGCCGGCGGCGAATGAGAGCGACCACGCGGCGGGCAACCTCGGGAGCACGCGGGTCCC
The DNA here is from genome assembly GCA_963737985.1 of uncultured Chloroflexia bacterium. GTDB lineage: Bacteria > Chloroflexota > Chloroflexia > Thermomicrobiales > UBA6265 > CAVTUU01. Next base: position 1,227,127 of record CAVTUU010000009.1, read on the forward strand.
ACGGATGGCAGGCAACAGGCAATGGCTGGTAGGGCCCGATTTCCGCGTCGCTGTGCTGCTCGTCCACTGGCATCCCCCGCCGTCTGATGCCTTCCTTACATTCAAGTTCGTGTGAGAACATTATCACCCGCTATCATCCACCGTACGCACCTCTTCACGTAATGACGAAAGCGTTCCCAGGGTTCCAGGGCATTCGACGAAAGAGACCCATCCCACCATTGGAAATGACACGCACGCACAAGAGAGTTTCGGCGTTCGCCCACCTCGCATCGCGCTTTGAAATTCTGGGATAGCTAAGGAATCAGCGAGTTTTTGTTGTCGCAATCTGGCCGCGCGCATCTCACCGCGGTTGAGGTCACGTTAACTATTTGGGTATCCAGTGGAGTACCTGATCGTTTCGCAGCCTTTTTCTGCGAGTACCTCGTCGACCCAGGCCGGGAACCAGCACGCCAGCGGCAAGATCAGCCGTCATCTTGGCTTCCTTCGCATCAATGGCGGCCAATCGGGCGCCGACGGTCGCGAGATCGCCCTGTAGCACGATGACCACTCCATCCTCGTCGCCTATAACGAGATCACCAGGATGCACTGGGACGCCACCACAACTGATCGGACCACCAATCTCGCCGGGGCCATCTTTGCTTGGACTCGACGGAACGCAGCCAATCGCAAACGCCGGCAGACCGGTGGCGCGGATGCCAGAGGCGTCGCGACACATGCCATCACAAACTATGCCCGCGACGCCCTTTGCCTTTGCCGCTTTCACGACGTTTTCGCCAAAGGTGCTGGTGGTGACAAACCCATACGTGCCGATCACGAGCACGTCACCTGGCTGCGCGATGTCGATCGCCTTCCAGACCATCAAGTTGTCACCAGGCCGCGTACGCACTGTCAGCGCTGGCCCGCAGAGGTGTGAAGCAGGGTCGAGCGGCTTGATCCGGTAATCCATCGCTCCGAGCCGATCCATCGCGTCGCAAACGTTTCCTGTTGGCGCCTCACGGAACGGAGCGATCAATTCGGCTGAAGGCCGCGGCGTATCGAGCACGACACGAAATCCGATGATTGACGAAGCTGCCATTAGTGAACTCCTCTATGCGATTCGATTCTCTGGCTCGCCACCCGCGATGACGCGCTGCATGTTGGCAAAACAGGCATCCATTTTGATCCTCAAGGCATCGACCGTGCCCGCCGCGATGTGAGGCGTGACCACAACGTTCGGAAGTGCGAACAAAGGATGATCTGGAGGTGGAGGTTCACGCTCGAAGACGTCGAGTCCCGCGCCGAGAATCCGCCCCGAACTCAACGCTTCGATAAGCGCAGCCTCATCGACGAGCGGTCCGCGGGCCGTATTGATCAGGATAGAGGTCGACTTCATCTTGGCGAGCGATGAAGAGTTGATCAAGTGTTTCGTTTCCGGTGTCAATGGCGCGTGCAGCGAAACGATGTCGGAAGCAGCAAGGAGTTCATCGAGCGACAAATACGTGACGCCGAGCGCTTCCTCAGTCGCCTGATCTGGTCGATTCGTGTCGGTGTAAACCACTTTGGCGCCGAATGCGCGTGCCCGTGAAGCGACTTCGCGCCCGGTCCGGCCAAGCCCGACAAGTCCGATCGTTTTGCCGGCAATCTCGAACGACTTCGGCCGCAACGCCCATTGTAGCCACTCGCCACGACGCATCGAGGCGTCGGCCTCAAGAACTCGCTTGTAAAGTGACAAGATGAGCAGGAAGACATGCTCGGCCACGCCAATGCTCGTCCCGGTCGGGCAGATCGCGACCGGGATACCACGGTCGCGGGCGGAGTCGAGATCAATATTGTCATAGCCGACGCCCTGATGTTGGATCAGTCGTAACTCGCTTGCAGCAGAGAGCACTTCGTTCGTCAGCTTGGTCGTCGCGACGAGGACGAAATCAGCGCCAGCCAACGACTGCGCGACTGGTTCCTCCGCTTCTCGAAAGGAAAGGCCGAACTCAGTGGGAGCGCGCGAGCGGATGATCGCTTCGACGTCGGGAGGGACCGGTTCCAAATAGACCACACGATAAGACGCCATCGTCAAAGCTCCAACAACTCGGCGGGATTCTGGCGGGACATCCGCGCGATGCTCGCTTCGTCGAACCCTTCCTCGCGTAGAAAAGCCATGAACGCGGCAAATCCCTCGACCGGCGGCGGATTGTTCGCCTGCCCGAAGTCGGTCGCGATCACCGTCGTGTCAGAGCCCACTCTTCTAATCACCTCCGCGAGGGCAGAAAACTGGAGCGTGCCCCCGGCGTAGGTCGTGGAAATGAGGCAGCGCTCGAAAAGGACCTGATAGCGATCTCGAAGCTCCTCCTGCACGAGCGGAGGCATGTGGACCGGCGGGTGCTCCGGATGGGAAATCAGAATCTTGCGGACGCCGAGTTCCCGCGCAACCGGGACTAACGCAACAATCTCATCAGTCGGCAAGTGGCCCGTGCCGAGAATCGCATTGTGTTCCGCAATCAAGCGGAGCACGTCGAGGACTTTCTCGGAAATACGACCGTTTTCGTAAATCGAAATTCCTGGTCCAACGAGATCTTCAGTTTGCGCGATAGACGAGACGGTCGGCATCCAAATCTCAGCCGCTCCCATTCGCAATGCCGTCTCGACGGCGACTGGATTGATGCCGCCAACGGCATGGTTGAGTGCCAAACCGCCGAAGATCTTGATGCCGGGAACGACTTGCTCAACGAGATAGGCGCGGTCCGCCGTCAAAGTGAAATGCGATTTGAGCATGATGGCACGCATGCCACGCGCGGCCGCTTCTCGGGCGACGCCGAAATCGTCGAGCTTTCGCGGCCGGAGGTCGGGCGCCGAGTGCAGATGAAGATCGATCGCGCCGGTGAGGTCGATCTCTTCGTAACTCATCGCGCGACTCGGTTCGCCGGCGCGGCTTCGAGCACTTTGATCACGTCGAAGGTAGTCGCCGTCGGTCCCAGGAACGCTTCAATTGAGGAAACAGTGCGCTCCGTGCGGGCGAACGTCTCGATTTCATCCGGCAGTTCTGCCGCCAGCGTGCAATCGCGGAGCAATATCGTCCGATAGCCCCGGAAGACCGCGTCGGCGATGGTGAAGAGAATGCAGCAATCGGTCGCGAATCCGGCCACGATTAGCGTCTGTATCGCGAGATTGCGGAGCACGCTATCGAGTCGGGTTTCAAAAAAACCGCTATACGTGTGTTTGCGGAGGTAGAAGTCCTCCTGCGCCGGCGCGATCTGCGGTGGAATCGCAAGCTGCACAGTCTCGCCTCGATGAAATTCCCTGGGATCAACCTGTGGCTCGGTGAAGTCGACCTCAGGATCAAATCCCAAACTGCCCAAGAGCGCTTCGCCATAGGCTGAGCGGCCAATCGCGATGCGTGGGGCACTGTTCATTGCGTAGACAATCGGGATACTTGTGTCTCGAACAGCGGCGATGAGCGGCGCCAACCGGTCGTCAACGATCCGCCAAAACTCCTCGTCCCAGCGTGAGTGGACCAGGTCTTGGGCGGCGGACGTTTCGGCAGCGTGATAGACGTCGACCAAGAGGAGCGCAGTCCGCGCAGGATCGATCGACTCGACTCGCACCGTTTCGCCAAGCGGCCCAGCCGCGGGAAAGAGCCGGTAATGGCGGACCGGCAACCGAATCTGAGCCATCGATCAGTCCTCCGGGATTGTGATCACGCGATTCTCGGCAACTGACTCGTAGGCCGCCAAAACCGCTCGCAGTGTCTTCATGTTGTCCTCCGCATGCGTTTCAGGCAATTGACCCGTCCGTAGACAATCGGCGAAATGGGCGTGCGCCGCGTCGTAGCTCGCTTGATAGGCAGCGGCGACATCGCCATCATGCGCTGGGATCACCGTCGTGGTGACCGGACTCCATGGCCGCTGCTGGTCGACTGGAATGCGTTCCTCAGGAAGCCGGCGGACGATTCGAATCAAATCGCCGTCGCCGCGATTCGGCACCAGCGCGATCGATCCCAGATCTCCTTCGATCACGACATCTTCGAGCATCGTCGGCAGCTCTTTCCGGTCCAATCGTCGCCCAGCCTCACATCAATCGACGCGACGATGTCGCCAAAGCCAAAGGTCATCAGCGCCCGGTCTTCACCGGCCACGTGCTCACTAACGTGCGTCATCGCGGCGTGAACCCAATTCGGCTCACCGAGGAGCATGCGCAGCGTGTCGATGAGGTGGATTGCCCATTCGAGCACAATTAAGCGAGGCATGTGCTTCATGAACGGTTGACGGGTCAGCATCGCCGGCACACTACCGTCTGACAGCCCGAGAGTCCCGTTGCGGTGCGCAGCGACCCGGACGTAGCGGACCGCGCCGATCCCTTCTTGGGCAAGAAGGTCACGGATTCCTCGATACCAACTTCGCCACCGCCAGTTTTCGTTGATGCTCAGGAGCACCCCGGCCCGACTGCAGGCATCGATCATTGCGAGGGCATCGTTCAAACTCAGCGCAAACGGCTTCTGACAAAGAACATTCACACTGTGTGCGGCGGCGATCTCCACGTGACTGAAGTGAAGATCGGGCGCTGTCGCGATGTCGACAAAGTTGAGGCCAGGCTCAGCATCCAGCATCGTATCCAGATCGCTATATACGCGATCCGGCTCGACCCCAAATCGGCCGGCCAGTGCCTGTGCTTTCTCAACCGTCCGATTGCAGATGGCAACGATTTCGACGCCAGACGTATGAGACCAGGCGGTCAGGTGATACGGCGCAATACTCCCCGCACCGACGAGAGCGCCGCGAAGGACGCGGTCAGCCTCCAACCGCGTCCTCCTTCCTTAGTAATTGCGATGCAAAGACGATCAGGTCGATGACCTCGACGTTAGGTGGAGCGACCCCTCCAAGCGCTTTCAACGAAAAGGGATCGGTCGTCAGAATCGTCAGCCGCTCGCCATCGACTCGACCCGCCAAAAGTTGATTCATCCGTTGTAGGGCAAGCCTGTGTGCCAATTCTTCTCGAACTCGCGGTGACGGTCGCTCGATGGCTGCGGGCCAGGCATTTCGCATCGGGTCAGGTTCGCGCCGGTACCGATCGCCCAGCCATGCCGCGAGCCAGCGATCGATCGTTTGGAATCCATCTGACCGGTGCAGCAGAACTTCAGTAGGGTGGAAAACTACCGCGGTCGTTCCGGGGAGAAGTGAACGAGGCAAACGTTCCAAGAGTTCCGCGATGTACTCACCGGCGTATCTGACCTTCACGTGACAATTCGCAAACTCCATTTGCAGTCCAAACGCTTCTTTCGGCGTCCCAGCAATCACAAGCTGGTAAACCGCCTCGGCCATGCGCTGACGGATTCTTACTTGAACGTGATCCGCCAGCGATGAGAGCCCGAGTTCTCGTAGTTCTTGGCCGGAGTCCAAAACATCAGTCTGTAAATCAATTCGAATGTCAAGGTTCCGCAGAAGTTTGAGAGTCGAGATCGCCACGTCAGGAGCGCAAGCCAACATCGATGCGCCAGGAACATACAGGATGTCCGCCTTGGTATCTCCGCAACCAAGCTTCTGAACAACTTCACTGAGATCACCGTAGAGGTTTCCGAAATCGCTGAACCGGTCGGCGAGCGCCGACACCTCGGGCACTGCCCCAACCTCGACCAATGATGCTCGGACACTCCATAGCGCACGAGCCAAGTCGGGAGGGCCAGGAAGGGTCGAGTTGGCCCGGCATCGCCCACAAAGATCGCAGCGATACAAGATGTCAACGAGATCGGCGGTCGGAGGAACGAGACCGTTCGCAATCGCCATCGCCGCCTGTGCTTTTCGAGAGGGGTAGTCGGCGGTTTGCCTGGTGAGCGCAACCCACGGACAGGCAGACGCTTCCTGGTCATGTCCGAGCGCCAGCGGTAGGAGAGCGGCGAGCGCGTCCGATACCACAGCTCAGCCTCCCACCCCGAGAACGCCGGGATTCATGATCCCGTACGGATCGACTGACCGTTTTACCGCGCAGAGGATCGCCATTCCAGCTTCGCCGTGTTCAAGCGGCAGCAAATCCGATTTTCCTCGACCGATGCCGTGGTGATGACTGATCGAGCCACCTTCCGCGAGACAGGCTCTCAGCATGCCGTCGACGATGTGCTGATAGGTCGAGACAGCAGCCGCATCATCGTCCGCCTGTGCGGCAAAAATGACATAGAGACCACCGCCCGCTGGATAAACATGCGAGAGGTGGGCGAAGGCCTGCCCGCCGTTCTGCGCAACGGATTCCATCATCGATCGATAAACGCCCGGGAGATCTTTCCACAGCGCTGAAACTTCGATTGCGTCCGCGATTCGACCCGAATGGCTAATGGCGTGCACGATGCCGCTGGTGTCGAATCGCGTTTTCCACCAGAGGTGAGCTGGTTCGCTGCCTAGATAGATGCCTTCGTTTGCAAGACACTCCCGACGACCCACCTCCGCGTTCGCCTTCGCTAATTCGACCGCGCCCTCATAAACCAAGACCAGCAAGCACATTTCCGACGCAAGCCCCAAGTCTGAAAACTTGTGCGCGGTTTCACCGGCGTCGTAAAGTCGGACGACCCCTGGTCGAGCGCCCGACTGGATTAACGCGCGGACGGCGTCGAGTCCAGTTTGAAATGAAGGAAAAGCAAAACTTGTCCATATCTGATGCTCCGGCACAGAATGGAGCGAAAGAGCAATTTCAGTCGCGACACCAAGCGTTCCTTCGGAACCGAGAAACAACTCGGCCAAATTGGGACCGGTGGCCGAGCGCGGGGTGGTGCGGGTTCGCAGGACCTCGCCGCCAGGGAGGACTACTTCGAGACCGATCACCATGTCCTCGATGTTGCCGTGGAGCGTCGAACAGGTTCCTGACGCCCTTGTCGCGACCCAGCCGCCGACGGTGCTCGAATAAAGCGACTGCGGAAAGTGGCCGAGCGATAGCCCGTTGTCGTTCAGTTGGCGCTCTAAATCGACGCCGAAGATTCCAGCCTGGGCGTGCGCGACCATTGAAACTGGATCAATTTCGAGCCGAGTCAGCTTCTTGGTATCAAGCGAAATACAACCTTGCACCGCGCTCGTTCCGCCGACGATTCCCGATCCGCCGCCAAACGGAACGACGGGGATTCTTCCCTCATGAGCGATCTTCAAAACTGCGCTGACCTGGGCAGTGGATTTTGGTGTGACAACACATTCTGGAAGGGGCATAGCGATGTCTTGCTGGCCGCAGAGAGCTCTTCGCATCGACTTGAGCTCGACCGGCCAGACACCGCGTGAATTCGCCAGCCGGTCGGACAAGCTCATCGAGACGTTCTCAGCGCCAATTGCCGTTACCAGCGCGGAATGTACCGGAAGAGGAATCGCTGACCCGACCGCGATCATCTGTCGCTCGCACAGCCGGACGCAATCCGAAGCAAATTGAGCAGCATTCGCGCGCGCAATGGATTCGGATCGTCACGATCAAAGATGCGGTATTGGCAGAAAATCAGTCGCCCTGCTCCATGTTCGACAATTTCGATCTCGCTGTACCAGGTCATCTTGGCTACGCCGTCGACCCGAATTTCGGTGTTGCGAAACGCGCCCGCCAGCACCTCGCCACCGAGTCTCAGTCAGAACATAGCGCGGCAGCACGTCAACATATGCTTCACCGGCCAATCCACCCGCTGGCAGACCGGCGAACAGGTCGTTGTCCGGTTGCCAGTGATAGCGACCCATCCAGCTACCGATAGCCATGTGAAGTTCAACCGAGAGCTTGCGCTCGGCTAAGGCACGCTTTGCCGAGTTGTGGGGTAGCTCCAAAGGTCCGATGAATGTCCACTTTGCCGGGTCATCGGAAGGCGTCAGCGGTCCGATGATGGCCGTCGATCCCGATTCGACGGCTGCGAACAACATATTCCATGTCTCCGTGGACACCGAGTTCGGATCGGCGGCGACGATCACCTTTGGATCGTGGCCGGTTGCCTCAAACGTCGCTTCCTTTCCAAGCCAAACGACGCCATCTGGTTCTTCCGCTGAATCAACTAAAGGAAGCGCGAGTATGCTCTCCGATGTTGTCATCAGATCACCGGTGGCGCCAACAATTCGGGCATTGACTCGATAAGTTCCGGCAACCTGATTCGTCTTCACAGTGATCGTGCCAAGCTCTTTTATCCCCAGCCCGGCAGGAATCACGCGTTCCTCGTGTGAAAGAACCGCTCCATTTGGATCGATGACATCCACCGCCACTCGGTCGCACGGGTCGAAATGGCGGCGATCAATCACCGTTAGGCTAATACTCGAAGTGTCGTTGCATGCAACAACTGCGTCGTTGCCGAACAGAATGAGGCATCTATCCTGGTTGAGTCGTTTGAGTTCCGCGAAAACGGGCTTCGGCCGCCGCCAGATGTCGACGATACCGGCGTGGAATTCGCTGCCGACATCGTTGAGTTGGGTCAAGATGTAGCCTGATGTCCGCGGGTTCGCCATCACCGCTTCGATCTGGCGGCGGTTACCAAGGGTTTGCTGTTCCTGAGCGGCTCGCATCAAATTGCTCACCGAGCCAAAAACTTGGCCCAATCCACGCTCCGCAAATCCCTCGTGGAGACTGTTGCGAAATGCGACGAATTCCCGGGCGTCGAGGAGATCGAGCCGCTCGCCGTAGCCCGCGACCATCTCATCGAGATCTGACATGCCGCCAGTTCCAAGCTCGGATACAAGAATCTGGCTGGGATCGGTCCGCATCTGGTGATACCAGTCCTCGAAGATTTCGGGCGACCCGAAGCCTTGCTTGGTGATGTTGACTGAAGGTCGTGGATTCCCGATCTCGCGCAACCACCGGCACGACGCGCGCGAGACCGGCCCGCCGATGTAGATGTGGACATCGTGTAGCGGCACGCGCGTTGTTTCCCGATTTGGCACGACAGTTGCACGATCAGACCAGCCAAAGTCCTGGTCCATCGCCAACGTACCGCCCGAGTTGTCGACGATCACCCGTGTCGGATCGATCGCTCGCGCGGTTCGCACCAGCGCATCGGCGTATCTCGATGCAGGCGCGCGGTGCTCGTTGAAGATGCCCCAAAAGGCAACCGAGGGATGGTTGCGATCACGCTCGATCATCGCCGTCACTTCGCGCCGGCCGTGATCGAGCAGACGCGGCGTATCTTGAAGCCAGGCCAAACTTGATTCGGCGTAGACAAGCATGCCGTGGCGATCAGTTAGATCGTAATAGCCGGCGATCGATGGGCGAATATGTATCCGAATCAGATTGAAACCGGCTTCTTTTGCCAGAAGGACTTCACGCTCGATGAGGCCGGGATCAGCCGGAGCGATGAGGCCAATCGGGAAATTGGGCTGCAACAGGATGCCGCGAATATAGATCTGTTCCCCGTTGAGGAAATATCGCCCTTCCCGAACCGTGAAATCTCGCATCCCGAAGGCGGTTGTCAGCGAATCGATTTCACCGCCGTCCTCAACCAGCGAGGCGTGGACGCGGTACAGATTGGGTGTTTCCAACGACCAATGCATTGGTCGGTCGAGCCTGACATCCCTGAGGTACGTCTGCTTGCCAGGCAGGATCGCGACCGGTTCCCGCCACTCCGCGGCGACCTCTCCTTTCGGGTCAATCAACGTCACCTGGAGGTCGACGTGGCGGCTCTCAGATCCGTCGTTCGCCGCCAAGACCTCGATCCTCGCCGTCTCCTGGCGTAAGTCTGGCTCAATTGCGATCGATTCACACCGAACGTGCGACAACGCCTCGAACCAGACATTTCCCCAGAGTCCGCCCTCGGCGTAATACCAGCTCTGCTTCGAGACCGGCATCTCTTTGAGAACCATGCCGTCGACGGCGTGGGATCGCGACAACGAGGTTACACGGACGACGATGGAGTTCGTTTCGCCGAAACGGACAGCCGCGGTCGCGTCGAACCAGAATTCGGTATACGCGCCTTCATGGGTGCCGATGTACTGCCCATTGAGCCAAGCTTCGGCTCGGTAAGCGGCCCCGCCGACATGAAGTCGAATCGTGCGGCCGGACCAATGGGCAGGAATTTCCGCCAATCTCCGGTAGTACCCAACCCCTGCGTAATCCGGATCGATGAGATTCCAGATTGATGCCGCTTCAACGGGAATCGCCCGCTGCTGCGGCCAATTTCCGTTCATCCAACCTTCTGATGCACCGATCTCATCAGGATCGAACGCCAGCTCCCAGTCTCCGGCCACGTCGAGTCGGTCTCGCGCTATCGAATCCACCATCGTCAATTTCAGTCCTCGGTTATCTGGCTACGCTTTGAGCGCGCCCGCGGTCAGCCCTTTGATCACAAACCGTTGCAAGAAGATGAACGCCAGCACCGCCGGGATGATGGTGATCATCATTCCGGCCGCGACCCCAGGTTCATTCGACGTGAAATGGCCTTCGAGCAGGCTCACACCGACCGGCAACGTCCTCGACTCAGTCGATCCTGTCAGAACCAGCGCCAGGATGTACTCGCTCCAGGCCGACAACACGTGGAATGTCGCCATGGTCGCCAGGGCTGGCGTGGTCAACGGCAGGACAACATCGCGGAAGACGTGCCACATGCTCGCGCCGTCGAGCACGGCCGCTTCCTCCAACTCGCGTGGAATCGTCTCCATGAATGCGCGAAGGAAAAAGACGTTCCAGGGAATACCAACCGCGGCGTAGACGAGCGCCAGTCCGATCAAGCTGTTGTAGATCCCGATTTCGCGCGTAAAGATCGCCAGTGGCACAAGCAAGATTGAATGGGGAATGAGAAAGCCAAAGAGAATGTAGGCCCAGATGAGGCCTTTGAATCGGAAATCGAACCGGGCCAGAGCAAACGCGGTGGTGGACGCGAGCGCAAGCAACAAGATCGTGGAAACGATCGTCACCACAACACTATTGACGAAGTAGCGCCCCATGTTTCCGAAGACCCACGCTTCGCGATAGTTGGACCACTTCCAATACTTCGGCAGCGCAAACGGCGATTCGTAGAGTTCGGAGGTGGTTTTGAGCGATGTAATTCCAATCCAGATCAGCGGGTAAACCGCGTGGAACGCCCACAAGAACAGCGCCGCATGCAGCGTAAATTGGCTCCAGCGAAACCGTCGCCGCTTGGTTTGAACGGTGCCGGCGGCTGAGCGGGCGGCCGAATCGGAGGGAACGGCTATGACCGCTTCACGATTGCTGGTCATCGCAACGCCACCCGATCTTCACGCCGGCCGAAGCGCCAGATCAGCGTCGCGATCACCAAACTGAGGACCATGCTCAGCACGGCCACAGCGCTGCCATAACCCCAGATCCGCTTCACCCATAAGAGATAAAGAGAATACGAAATCAGCGTTTCACTAAAGTGGAGCGGTCCTCCCTCGGTCATAAGGAGGGGATAAATGTACGCGGCCAGCGCTCCGTTCAGCGTCAGGATCATGGCCGAGATGTAGACAGGCTTGATGCTGGGAAGCGTGATGTCTTTCAGCTGTCGCCACGCGTTGGCGCCGTCGATCGAGGCGGCCTCGTAATACTCCTCTGGAACACCAGCCAGCGCCGCCAGGAAAATGACCATGAAAAAGCCAATGAATTGCCAAGCCGCCGGAAAGCTCGTCGTCCACTGGACGATTCCATCTTCACTCAGCCAGCGATGGATCAATTGCTCCTGCCTAAGAGCCTGCAGGACATTGTTGAGCAGACCGTATTCATTGCCGGAAAAGATGAACCGCCACAGCAATGCCAGGGTGGCCGCGGGCAAGACCACCGGCAGGAAAAAGAGAAACCGGTAAGTCGAGCTCCCGTGGCGCAACCGGCTCAGTGTGAAGGCGAGCACGAGTGCCACCGGCAATTGAAATGCCCAGTTCAGAAAGAGCAGCCGGGCATTGTTTCCGAGCGCGCGCACAATGACCGGATCGTCGAAAATCGCGCGGAAATTGTCGGCTCCAACAAACGGGGCCTTACTGACCGGGCCACCTTCCCAGTTGAGGACGCTGTAGTAGAGCGAGAGGATACTTGGATAGAGCATGAGGGTCGTATAGACCCCCAACCCTGGGAGCAGAAAAAGGAAGATGCCAAAGCCGCTCCCATAATTCGAGCTTCGCCGTTTGCGGAACACCCTCACGATGCGACCTTGGAAAGATCTGAAATTGTTGAGAGTGGACGACCAGGTTCGATCATGACGCTGCGTTGACCATTTCTCTCAGAGAATGTCCGAGGGTATGCGCGGGACCAGATGTCCCGCGCCCCGAGATGGCTGGACCGAGCCGGCCACACTCTCCAACTTCAGCCTGTAACTACGAGGTCGCGTACTTCGACATTTCTTCCACGTAAGTCTGAACCGCTTCCTCGGCGCTTTGGCCGACGAGAAGCGCATCAAGGCCCGTCGCGCAGTCGTCCCAACCCCGTTCCTGCATGGCCTTTGTGCCTGGCAGGGAATACGGAGTCTTCGCCGTGTCCTTCGCGCTCAGGAACGCGAGGAGGAGCGGGTCTACTCCTTCGATGGTCGAGAGATCGACATTGACACCCATCGGTGACCGCGTCAACAGAATCCACTGCTTGGCGCCCTCTTCACTGAACCAGTACTTGAAGAAGGTAATCGCCGCGTCAAGCTTCGCTGGGTCGTCGGCCAGCGCGGCCGAGAGTCCGATGCCGGTCGTTTGCTTGACCTCGACTGTCGAGCCATTCGGTCCAATTGCCGGGTAGGGCGCAAATGCGACATGGTTCTTGAGATCTGGAGACGCGCCTTCACCCGTGATTTCGTTCCCGATCGTCCACGCCCCATTGAGGTAGAACGCGGTCTCTTCGGCGACAAAATGGGCGACCGATTGCTGCCAAGTTATCTCGATCTCGTTGTCCGGTATCCACTTGTTGTCGACGAACATCTTGAGGTCCTCAAACGCCTTCAGCGTCTGCGGCGAATCGAACTTGCCGGCCGCGATTGCGTCGAGGCCGCCCTCTTGACTCGCGACAATGTCGTGCCACTGGTGCGTACCGCCGACTTCCCACGACGTGGGGAGAACCCCCGCCGTCTTGATCTTGTCGCAGGCGTCGAGCAGCTCGTCCCACGTCGCCGGAACGTTTGCGACCCCAGCCGTTTCGAGGATCTTCGTGTTCCAGATTGTCGGCAGTGGCGAGACTTCGCCCGAAAGCGCCCACACATGTCCGTCGGTCGTTGTCGTCCCGAGGACGTTCGGATCGAGAATCGCCTTCCAGGCAGGATCCTCGTCGATGTACGGCGTCAAGTCGAGCAAGTACCCCGAGTCCCACATTGTCGCGTTGGCATCATGGACAATGTCGGGGCAGTCACCAGCGGCGCAGTCCGCCAGGATCTTCTTGTCCGACTCGTCGCTGTCTGGGTTGAGGATGTTCTCGATCTTGATGTTCGGATACGCCGCGGCGAACGACTCATAGAGCCAGTTCATGCCGTCGTAGTGGGCGTCCGTCTCCTTCGTCCAGTGATTTTGGTACGTGAGCGTGACTTGCGCATCTTGGGCGCCCCGCGCGGACGAAACCCGCAATCCGCCACCAAGTGCGATCGCGCTCGCGCCAAATCCGGCAGCCTTCAGCGCCTTCCGGCGGTTCATCGAGATGGAGTTCAGTGTATGTAGGTCCTGTGGCCGCATCGCCTGTCTCCTTTCAGGACGGAGTTTTTTTAGGCATCAGTTGCCGGCGACAAACTTTGGCCGGCGAACCTGAAATGCAAGTGCATCGTTGCATCGGAAATCGGCCCCAGATGGGTGCTACATAGACGTTCCTCCTCGGCTGCTGCCGGTGTCTTCCGCGGGGATCCAAACGCGGAAGGGCGACGCCAGGGCCGGATGACTGCGGCCGATACCATTCGGATTACCGCCGATGGCGGATATTGGCGTGAAGACCAGCGGCACTGTAATGCCGTCCGGTGTCACACCCTCCGCCTCCAGCCGGTCGGGAGTGCAAACCTTGAATCCCGAGCTGTCTTCAGATTTGACCTGCAATCGCACGAGGTTCTGGTTGACAGTCGGGTTGTGCAGGTCCGACAGACAAAAGATCCGTGGTCCGAGCAAGACCGCGACGTCCTCTGCGTGAAGAGTGTGCATGCCGAGACGTTGTCCTCGAATGAAGCTGACACGATTTGGAAGGCGGACAGTCAGCTGGTCGCCGTCGTGCCAAACTCGATCGACTGAAGCGAATCCCGGCCGATCTCCGGCAAGGAATGGCTGTCCATTCACCGCAAGCTCGGCCTGCCCAGCCCACGCAGGCACGCGCACATTGACGGCAAACACCGCCGGCAAGTTGTCGTGCAGCGTCAGTTCGAGGCAAACCGCACCCTCTTCCACGGTTCGCCTTGACTTGATCGTTAACTCGTGGTCGCCAAGTTGTACGCGTGCCGTGGCGTCGATCAGGAAGTTGACTGAAATCGCATCGGTCTTAGTCGTGAAGACATACCGCATGACCTCCCAGATTGCCCGCGGGGCATGATGAGAGCAGCACACGTCGAACGCATTGCCTGACCGATTCTGAAGGCCGCGCATGTAGCAAAACGCTCCGTTCGACGCTTGCGCGAACGGAATCTGATTCGTCAGAGTCTGCTCCGCGAGCTCGAGATAGCGTTCCTCGCCGGTGATGCGCCAAAGTTGCAAGTTCAGACGCAACCAGTCGGCATCTGCACATGCCTCGTTTTCCTCGGGCCGGTTGAAATAGAAACCGACTCCGCCGGCGATCGACAGCGTGTCGCGGCAGATGAAATCGTGTAGTGCGGTCACAGGCGTGATGTAGCGCTGCTCGCCGGTGAGTTCATAGAGATCGAGCAGTCCCCTAGCTGCCATTAACTGACAATGAACTTGCCCGCCACACGGGGATCGCCGGCCCTGCGGATTGATCGAGGTCGATTGCCAAACGTGCTGGAAGACCATCGACGTGTCGGCCATGTTGCGTGCGATCGTGAGATAGCGATCATCGTCAGTGAGCCTATACAGCAACAAGAGTCCTTCAAGCCCGTTTGAATAACACTCATACATGTAGGGCTCGAACAATGGATAGTGTTCAATGTAGAAGTCACCCGTCCGGCGTGCGGCGGCGAGTGCCTCTTCGTCTCCTGTGGCTTCGTAGTATTCGAGCAGGCCTATGAGCCCGCGGCCCATGCCAAACCATTCTTTGTAGTCGGTCGGCGAGGTGTAATTTCCGAACTTGCCGTCCGGTTGTTGATAACCGATCAGCCGTCGCGCCGCTTCCTTGACCCCGTAGTCCTCACCCTTGTGGCGGCCGAGAAGCGCCATCGTCGCGATCCAGCGTCCTGGATAGTCCGCTCCCCAATGCCAGATTTCGTCCGGGTTCTCGAGTTCCCGCCACATCTCCTCGGCGTTGAGCTTGAGCAAGTGGCCGATCGCCTTTTGTAGGCACTCGTTGAGCTCGCCACCGAGCGTCATCTTTGCCGGGTCGGTCAATTGCATTAGATGTGATCCTTTACGGCAAAAAGGAGCTTCGCGGCCCTCGGATCGGTCAGAAAGGTATAGCGGTTCGGCTCATCGAGAAACGAAGTCCAAAGCGGTCGGTCGCCGTTTGGCGGCTCGAATTGAGTGCCCGTCAAATTTGAGAGTCGCCGAAGTGGAGGGCAGTCAGAGTAGCGACGATTGGGTACGACTTGCTCTCCACCATCGTTCAGGACGAAATACGCCGCCCCAGCCATCTCCGTGATCGGATCATAGGACCCTTTGAACGACCGGCTGTATAAACCGGCGACGACCGCCGGTTCGTCCGTGGGATTGATCAGAATATGGGCGTACCCCGGCGGGATCATCACGGATACCCCATCGCTGAGCTCGATCAGCACGCAATCGTCAAGGTGATCGGCACGATCGCCTGATCGATGCTGCATCAGCAGATAAGGTCGTCCCAGGATATGTGAGTAGACCTCCGGATAAGCCAGATCACTGCCCGGCATTTCTGGGTGATAGTGACCTCGCGTTTTGACGAATTCGCCTCCAACTTGACCCGACGGCAACAAGACGAACGAATAGGTCAGATCGGCGTCATCGAAGATCGCGTTCGAAGCGCCCGCGTTCTGAAGTGGAAAGATCCAGTAGAGGTCGTGCGTGGAATCGACCCCGTCCGTGTTGTAAAGAACATCCGACATCTCAGCGACCGATCTCGCCTCGCAGTCGAAAACCAGCCCACCCTTCGACACGAGATAGTTTGCGTCGGTATCGAGTGTGAGCGGTAGACCCGCCGCATCCGAGAGATCGAGCTTCATCGACGCTTCACGCTCCCTCTTCAAAGTTGACGCGAATGTTGTGAAACGCCATTGCCGCAACGCCATAGACACCCGAGAGATCACCCAGCGCAGCAGGAACAATCGGCACCTGGCGATGTGCAGGCGGAAAGGCCGTGCGCCGGACCACTTGCCGGGCAGGTTCAAGCAAGAGTTCGCCCGCGAGCGCAACGCCCCCTCCAACGACCACTCGCTGCGGCGAAAGAATGTCGATGAGGTTCGTCAATCCGAGGCCAAGGTAATATCCGGCGCGCGAGAAGACCCAGAGGGCAGCTTCGTCACCTTCAGAGGCCGCCGCGTATATCGCCTGCGGTGTCAGTTGTTCGACCTGGCGCGCAAGCAAACTCTCGGGGTGGCTCTCGATCGCCTCGAGGGCGAGGGCGAGCACGCCCTGCTTGGCGGCGTAGGTTTCGAGGCAACCGGCATTGCCGCAGCCTTGGCAGACTCGAGGGCCGTCCGGCTCGACAATCACGTGCCCGACACCACCGGCCCATCCCGTGCCGCCCGTGTAGAGCTTGCCGCCAGCGAAAACCCCGGCGCCAATGCCAGTCGAAACGGTCACGTACGCAAAGTCATCGCAGCCCCGGCCCGCGCCGTAGTAGGCCTCGCCAAGCGTTGGCGCTGGTGCATCGAGGCAAAAGTAGTAGTTCGCTGGCAACACTTGAGCGAGCCGAGATCGCAGGTCATATCCGACCCACGACTGCGAGAGGTGAGCGGTCGCGGTGATGATGCCGCTGGCGGTGATGAAGGCTGCGATCGAAACCCCGATCCCGGCGAGCGAATCCGCTGCCCGGTCTGATTTCGCCAAGAGCCGCTCGACCACGTCGATCACTAGTCGCGCGACGTCATCAGGTGGGCTCTGGCTGGGTGACGGACTCCGTTCCAACGCCAGCAACGTCCCGTCGCGAGCGATCAAGGCGGATTTGATCGTAGTCCCTCCGATGTCAAGCGCTAATGCAACCTGTTCGTCGAGCGACATCAAGCGACCTCCTCGAAGAAGACCGAGGGATCGCAAATCCGCGTTGCTCGGAGCAGTCCGGCCACAGTTTCTGGATGAATATCACCGCAAACCGTCGTCTGTAAGTTCGCACCGGCCGCGGCTGACGCGAGGTGGGCGGCTACACACAAGCTTTGGCCGTTGTTCAACTCGACGAGAAGCCCAGCCAGAAACGAATCACCGGCGCCGGCCGAACAGACGATCTGTTCGACCTCGGTCCGAACGCTGAAGCACTCGTCCTCACTGACGAGCAGGGCGCCGCGCTTGCCCGCCGTCAAGCACAAAACTTGAAGTCCATTGGGGGAGAGCGCACGGAAGACACGTTCGACCGACGAGACATTGCGCGGATGCTCGCCAAACGCCGACCGATACTCCTCTTCATTGACCTTGAGCATCGTCGGTCCGGCAACTGCCGCCAGGCGGAGTGTCTCGCCCGAGGCGTCAATTGCCAACTTGGCTGGAGTTGCCTTTTTCACCTCTTGAATGACATGTGCATAAAAGTCGGGAGGCATGCCCGGAAGCAACGATCCTGTCAGCACGACCCAATTTGCACGTCGCGACAGATTCAATACTTTGGTCGCCAGGCGGCCGGCGGTCTTCTGCGGAATCTGACACCCGGGTTCAAGAAGTACCGTGGTCGAGTGATCGAGCCTTGAAATGACGGTCATTGACAGTCGCGATTCACCTGCGGTCTCGACATAGTCGTGCGCGATCCCTTCGAGCTCCAGTTGTTCGCGGATGAACTTGCCGCGCTGTCCCGCGACAAACCCGGTGACCAATGGTTTACCGCCAAGTCGGCCCAGGGCGCGGGCAAGATTGTTGCCCTTTCCGCCAGCGGTCGGACGCGAAGAAGCAAGGCGATTCACGCCTCCGACGACCAGCGATTCGAGATGGCTATAGACGTCAACCGCCGCGTTTGGCGCTACTACGAGCACGTCGAATGGGGGCCGACTGCGGTCGTTGCTCATGCACCGCCGCCTTTGTGATCAGGCAGGTCGAGCAAGCGCCCGAACAGAATCGTTGCGGCGTTGAACTCCAAACGCTCGAGGAGATCGTAGGCGTCGTCGAGCGATGGTCCGGCGACAAGAACGCCGTGACCGGGATAGAGGACGCCGAAACCAGTCCGTGCGGCCGTGTCACGGTGCGCGGAAAACACTTCGATTACCTCCTCCACAAATGGAGCCGAATCTATGCGGTTGCGGCCGGAGAGCGCCGGGATGGTCCCGTATTTCTTCATACCGTCGAGAACAACGGGAATGTCGCAGCCTCGCGCCGCAAAGATCGTGGCGTACAGAGGGTGGGCGTGAATCACCGCGCCGATTTCGGGAAAGGCTTTGTAAAGTCCTTGATGGGTCGGCCAGCTTGAAGACAACTCGCCGCATCCTTCGAGCACGGCGCCATCGAGTCTGACGTGAAGAAGATCATCGGGGCTCATGCGCAGGCGCGTCTTCTTGGCGTTGCCTGTTGCCGTCAACAAGACAGATTCTGGGCCCACCCGACCGCTAAAGTTGCTGCCACCGGCGTTCGTCAACCAGCGGTCGTAGACCAAGCGGCATACCTCGAGCAACTCGGCGCGCGTCACATAGGTCATCGGTTGCCCCTCCGCTGGATCAAATCAACGTCGCGACGAGGCGGAGCAGTAGATTCGCGGACGACGAGACTCTGTTTCCAAAGTGAGCTCACGCTGAGGCTCGGATTTGCCCCCATCGATGCGTTCGAGCAAGAGACTGAAACGAGGTCTGGCCCGCTTCGTAGCGGGGTTGCACGACCGTCGTCAGCGAAGGCGAGATGAAATCGCCGAGGGCGATACCGTCGAAACCAACGACTGACACATCGTCAGGCACGTTCAATCCGCGCTGCTGTAGCGTCCGGATCGTGCCGATCGCCATCACATCATTCCCGGCGAACACCGCCGTGAACGGTTTCCCGGTCGCGATCAAATGATCGGCGCCGTCTCTCCCACCAGCGAACCGGTTGTCGCCGCGATAGATCAACGCTTCGTCAACTCGATCCCAGCATCCTCGATCGCGCGTCGAAACCCACTCACTCGCAACGCACTGGGGGAATTGATTGAGGCCGGAGCGACGCAGGCGATCTTGGTATGACCAAGTTCAATGAGATGCTGCGTGGCCAAGTAGCCGCCGCCGAAGTTGTCGACGATCAGCGAGTCGATGTTCAAATCGGGCACCTGTCGATAAAAGATGACGACGGGAATTGTGCGCTCGACGATCAGCGCGATGTGATCGGTGCGCGGCGTCGTCGCCATGAAGATGATGCCGTCGACCTGCTTGTCGCGCAGCAATTGCAAATATCGGAGTTCGCGATCGAAGCTGCCGTCAGAGTTGCAGAGAATGACGCTGACGCCAGCGTCGAATCCTGCGTCTTCGACTCCTTTCGCCACCTCGGCAAAGAACGGATTGCTATTGTCGGGAACGATCAGACCAATCGTGCGTGTTTTCTTCTGGCGCAGGCTTTGAGCGACCGCGTTTGGACGGTAATCCAACTCAGCGACCACGGTGAGGACTCGTTCTTTCAGGTCATCGCTGACAAACCGATTACCGTTCAGTACATATGAAACGGTTGCGGTTGAGACTCCGGCACGCTGAGCGATGTCTTTGATCGTGCTCATGCCGCCAGGTTCCTTACGCGCAGTCGTTCGATTTCCGCCGGCATGCTGGCGCAGTGTCCGAGGTGAAGATCAAATCGCCAGGAAACTAGTCCAAATGGCGGCGCAATCGGACATGATCCCCGCGCAAGCGCCAAATCAAGCCGATCAGGAAATCCGTTGCAGGGTTCAAGTCCAAGGTTGTAGTAACCGGGACCCTCGACCGGCCAGCCACCGAAATTGATCGAGAGGCCGACGAACGGAATTTCGTCGGGGTCAAAGAGCATCGCGACGTAATAGCCCTCTTCGCCGTCGCGTAACGCGCACCAACCTTCGTTCAGGCGGCTGGTATAGAGCTTCTCGACTGTTTTGGCTTCGCGGTCGAGGATCAGGCTCAGATCGACAAGTTCCCCATTACCGTCGCGAGTCTCCGGCCAATCATGTTCCGTGAACGGCTTCCCAAGCCGCTCGTCCCGCGACCAATCGACGAGCACCTTCACACCTTCGGGAAGATGTATGCGCCAACCAGGCCGAATTGCGAGCAGCGGATGGGCTGACCACACAAACGGGAATGGGAATGGCGCCTGATTGAGGAGAGTGTATTGGAACGAAACAAGATCCTCATCGATGAGAGATATCAGCTTCTCAAAGGAATAGGGAAAGCGAACCCCGTGCGTTCGCAACCGCAATCCATGAGATTCGACTTCGTATGACCATGGAATTGACCAGACTTCGCCGTGATCGGGAATAGCGGAACCGTTCCAAGGCGGGACTGGGAAGTCACATGGTCCGATTGATGGCACGCACTCGTCGAATCCACTGGCGTCGAACGTTGCATACGGCGCCCCGTAACAAGCCGGACGAAGCTCGTTGCGAAAGAGAACCTCACGGCCTTGCCATTGGATCGAGCAGATCTTGCCACCAAGTTCGGGTACGACAAGAGCCGTCAGGTCGCCCTGGCTGAGAGCGAGCGCATCCACCAGATTTACGCGACAGGAGCGAACGTCCATCGGAATACTCCGACTGTCGGTCTGGTCCGGAAAAGCGAGTTAATCGTTTAGCTAATCGATTACGCATACTAAATCTGGCTGCATCGAGAGTCAAGTCGGAACAAACTCAAACAGCGAGCCCGGCAGGTTCTGATCGGCTCAGAATGCGTCGACGAGTGAATAAGTTGCCTTCCAATACCGCCCTGTTTTTCGAGATAACAAGTTAGGCCTATACGGTCTGGCAGTTGTTCCTCGACCGGAAGGCCGTCGCACTCGCCGTGTGAAGTCTGAACTGGTGTAACGGGATGACATTGCGGGTCAATCCCACTTCGAATCCCTGTAGGCTGGCCAAACAACCCATCAACCGCGACGACGGGGACAACGTAACGCGTGAAAGCTTCCAGTTGTCTACCAAAAAGGTATCGACCAAAGTCGCGTGTGGATTAGGCAACCTGGAAAAGAAATTCGCTGGTTTGCGCAAATCGCTTTAGGACCAGGATTACGATTTCGAGTTAGGTCAACATGTAGTTGAATTCGACAACATCAGTGCAATTGCTCGCAAGCACGCCCAGGTGAAGCCATTCGCTCTCATGTTTGATTCATCGGGAGCACTGATTTTCGACCCTAGGAAAGCTCGCCACCGACTTGCACGTCACGGCGGCTGTGTGCCGCCGTGTGCCCAATGGTATCGCTACAAGATTTCTCGTGGAGCCGGACATGGGACTCCAGGAGATCGAGTCCGGTGCCTGCTACTGAGTGCTGAATTATGTGGTTCTGTTCGAATTCCGAGCCGATGATGAACCGGAAGCAGGGCTTCGCGGGTTTCGGCACGGGGCTGCAGCGGGGCGGCGTGATCCCTTCACACCGGCCCCGCCGCTTGTGCCCGCGGGCGCCGAATATCAGCCGAGTTTGAGCGCGATAATCTGAGGCTTGCCCTCGGGAGCCGCCACTGGCGTGCCGTTGGCATTCGTCGGTGGGTTCAAGATCGGCGCCGTAGGGGCAATCAGAATGATGTCTCCAGCGACCGCGGGCGGTGCGTTGAGCCCCACCGGCATCTGGAATTCCCAAACCTGCTTGCCGGTCTTGACATCGTAAGCACGGAAAAAGCCGTCGAGCGAGCCGGAGAAGACGAGGTCATTGACGACGGTCGCGCCGGCGACGACGATCGCATCTACCTTGACATCCCAAACGATCTGTCCTGTCGCGGCGTCAATGGCGGCCAGACCGCCCGTTGCGTCCCCGATGTTGCTATTGGAATCTGCGGCGCCGGTCGGCGTGAGATACTGCGGAAAATCGATGTAGGGCGCAAAGATCTTGCCGTCACCGAAGGCGGGGGGTGACTCGACGCCGCCCAAACCGCCCGGATAGACCTCTGTCGTGCCCGGCGGCAACTCTTGCATCTCGTCGTTTTGGTGCTTGCCGACATAGGCCTTCCAGAGCAGCGCCCCTGTCGTGGCGTCGGCGGCGATGACGGTCCCGGTCTTGCCGGCCCCGACCGCGATCTGCGTCGGCGTCTCGTTGAGATTCACCGTCACTAACACCGGACTGTTCTGGAAGTCGTGGTCGAGCACGTCGTGCGGATTGGCGTTCAGCGACCAGCGGACGCCGCCCGTGGCGAGGTCGAGCGAGACTAGCGAATTGGCGTAGTCGTTCGGGCCGGGCCGGCTCGACCCGTTGGGGTATTGCTCATTTCCCGGATAGGGTGCCGGGTTGCCGGTACCCAAGAACATGTTTCCCTTTTCGTCGAAGGACGGCGGATACCAAAGGCCGGCGCCGGAATTGAGGCGGGGGTTCCCCCATAGGTTGTCGGTCGCCGTGTCGAAACTCCAGAGAGTCACGCCCGACTTCGCGTCCAGGGCATAGAGGATGCCACGGGCGCCGCCACGATAGTTGCCATGCGTGACGTTGTTGGGATTGGTGCTGATGTACACGACATTGTCATAGACGGCCGGGGCCATGTCTATGCACTCGAAGTCGTTGTTCGAGAGCTTCTTTTCCCAGAGCGTCTGCCCTGTCTTGGCGTCGAGGGCAAATGCGACGCTGGTGTCGCCAGTCGCGGCAAAGACCATTCCGTACGCGACGGCGACGCCATTAGGCCCGTTGTTGGGCACATTGAAATCGGTACGCCAGATCTCCTTGCCGCTGTCGAGATCGAGCACGAAGACGTTACTCTGCATATCCTGCAAGTACACCACCCCGTCCTGGATCACGGTAGTCGCCGTAATGCCGCCGAACGTTCCCGAGACGGTGACCGGTGTCGACCACGCCTGAGTCAGTTGGCCGACGTTGCTTGAATTGATCGGCGAGTTCTTGGCGGACCGCGTCGCCTGCAGATCAGCCTGCGCGACCGGCCAGGCGTCGGCATTCGCCGTAACTTCCTCTGGCACCGGCGACGCGCTCAATGGATTCGGGGTTGCCGGGCCGGTTCCCGTCTGAGGCTCCTGTGCGGACGATGAGCCGATGAGCCAAGCGATGCAAGGCCGATCCCTCCAGCCGCGGCGCCAGCGCCGACGAGCAACGTGCGCCGCGAGAACTTTGATCGACGTGTCGCTTGCGGTTCGGGCTGTAGTTGAGTTGACATGATGGCGTCTCCTTGTCGTCTGGTCGTTGATCGGGCACGATGGGACAGGATTTCGAGGATCTGCGCGAGCCCTGCTTGAGGGCATCTGCGTGACGCCGAATTAACTCAGACCAGCGTGTTCAGATCAACGACGTTCCGGTGGTTGAGTCGTTCACGGTGGGCCGCGCGGGCGGTCGAAGTGGCGTTTTGTCCGCGGAGTCGGCGGCGTAGCCCGGGACTTGCCCTGCATGGCGAATCCGGCGGAGCGGCTGGAGCACCACACCAGACTTTCCTTCTACCTACGCCAGCATGCCGAGACCCGGCAAGTACTTGATGACCAGCGCGTCGGCGGTACCGTAGGGCAGGGCGTCCACGGTCCTGGTCGGGTTGTAGCCCGCGTTCTGCGGGGAGTGAGCTCGACGAAGCTCGCTTTGAATGTCACCTGGGAATAGTTATCGAAGGCGAGCAAACTGAGGGGATAGCGATCTCGCAGGTTGAGCGCGGATTGGTCGCCCTGCGTCGAGTCGCCCGGCGCGAAGGGTCCTTGGTCGCAGCGGCGCGCGTAGTGGACCCACGACGAATTGAGCTGGCGGTCGATGAAATACACGACGCCCGTTTCGGTCTCACCCAGCCGGCTCTCGGCGGTGGCGGCGCTGGCCAACAGGCGTCGGCGCGTGAGCTGCCATGGCGACTCGTTGGTAGCCACCGATTGCTCGTTCGCCACTGCTCGCTCTCCGGTCTGCTCTTCCTTAGAGCGGGAGTTATTGGGCTCTGCGTGTTTCATCAATCCTCTCCTGGATCGAGATCCTATTTCATGCTTAGGCCATTGATCTTCGAATCGATGTGGTCGGTGATGTTGCAGTCACGCTTGGCTACTTCATGGTTGATGATCGCGAGAGAGATCCGGGACCGACCGAATAGTGGCAAGAGTCGGCCAGTAATGGAGATCGTGCATCCCGAAGCCTCTCGATTGCCCAAAGGGCGAAAGAATTGATCGTTGGCTATGGTATGGAGCCTGAATTACGGCTTGTTCGGTTGGCGGCGCTGTCGTCGCAGTCGCCGTTGGGTTCGATTCAATCGCTCCGGCGCTGTCGCCGCATGGAATCACCCAAACAATTCGAGGAAGATCGTCACGAATCCCGTGACCTTGACGAGGTGAACACGCAAATCCCTGACCAAGATTTGCAAAATTCCTGCGAAGCGATTCGTGAAAGCATCCTTGCTCGCTCCAGCAACACCGTGCCACTGTCGATCTGCTTCCTTCGCATCCGTTTTTGCGGAGGAGGACCGCGCAGACGGCCGGATCGCGTTCATCACTTACTTTTCGCGATCCCGCAGACCCCACGAGGAGTCGATAGCGCCACCGTGCCCCGGTCGGAGGAACGGACTGTGTTGGGCCATGATGAGAGAACGAATGAGTGAGAGGAGAGTCGCCCCGTCCAATCAGATGGTTTGGATCGAGCCGCGTACTGTGATTGCCCCAATCCAATCGGCCGATCTGACGTGTTTACCACCGCTGAAGTGGCGATGATTGAGGTCGATGGCTGCTCGTTGATCGTCAACGTGCCAATCGTTCGAGCATCGTCCTGTTCCGAAATGTTGCGATGGAACTGGAAGGTCAGCGACAGCGCGATGATCTTGTCGGATACGCTTTGATCGGGTTAGCGTTCGACGAGTGCACGTTGAACTGGTCGATGTTGAGACTATGACTGCTGTCGCAGGTACTCCCAAATGTGGACGTCAAGGGTGAACTCGCCGAGTACGTGAAGGTTTTGGCAATCGGAACATCAGCCTGACGCTCGGACCCGTTCCCGCCTGACGCCAGATTGGTAATGCGCGGAAGCAGGCCGGCTCGACGCGACAATCTGCACCAAGGCCCCAGAAATGGCTGACTCTCAAAACTCGACTGACAAAGCAGTCATGACTGGCAGGTCCTCATCCCAACCGCTTTCGTGAGAAGTCATCTTTGAAGGACAGGTGTCGGGCATGCCGGACCGATCTCACGAATCGAGCGCATGGTCAGCTTGCGAAGTCGGAGACAAATTGGCCACGGGATCAAAATGTTTGAGCGGAACTCCTATAGCGAGCGCGGCGAGAGGCATCGGGATTTCATACTGTCACGTATCGTCGGATGCCGTTTGGAATTGGAGCGTGTCATCTGGTCGTGCCGGGCATGGGACTCCAAGGAGCCCATGCATGTGCCTTATTTTGAGTGTCATAAGGTGTTGTTTTGTGCACGATCCTGGGGTTCTAGCGTTTAAGTGGTGCCGACTGGTCACTTCCAATGCAGGCGCGTTCGTGACAAAGTTGTGACAAAAAGCAATCCCCGAGACACTTAACAAAAAACTATGTTCGAAGGAGGCCGTGCCCGTCCGTTCTCCTTCTTTCGTTTCACGATCATGTGATTCAATGAACACTGTGGCTCGACGGAAGTTTGCCACGCTCCGCAATTATGCAGTTCAAGTAGGTCTGTCTAGGGTCAAGTGCGGCATGGTCAACGAACTCGACTTGCTGCTAGGAATGTCGTCCAATTACGTTACAAACGCGAAGTGCGACGAGCTCTGGGTCCTTGCTCCAGAGAAACGGAGGGCTCGACGGTGGAAACGCTCACGAAGTAGGTCATCGATCCGAATTCATTGATACCAATTCGCTAACTTCTTATCGAAGCTGTCCGACTTCGCCGCGACCGTCAAGGCCGGATCTAGGCATTGCTGCGCGGATTTCGGGTTGGCGCAGGAGGGGCGACTTATGGTGAGCCGTACTTCTCCCATCCCTCATGGCCGAATTTCCTCGGCCGGGATGATAGGACGAGCTGCGCCGCGCCCGGCCCAGTGCGTTCAGCGTGCCGGGCCGCATTCTCCGTAAGAACAAAAGGTCAGGAAGCACGTACGGAAGCCGATTCTGGTGATTGAGGCGCCCTTGGTCCTCATGCAAGGGCCGGGGTTCTCTGGAGAACTGGACCCGACCTACCAGGTCAACTGCGGACCGCGGATCGGCGATTTGCTCGCCCTTACTCCGCAGGAGTAGAGACTTAGCCCGCTCTTGCCCCTCGTCGCTGTCGACGACCAACTCCAGTTCGCACGTGCTGAGTGGACGACCACCCGCCCTTCGCGGGTGAAGCCAGGGATGAGCGGGACGTCCGGGTTTACCTTGCCGTAGTTCCCGAGGCGGTAGCGCTAGGGTTGAACCTCGACGGAGGCGAATTTGAACAGACACTAGAACGCCATGTAGCCCCATTGCCAGGCAGACGCGGCCCCCGAAAACGTGTCCTTCAGATGCCTAAGAGCCACTTGACGCCATTCCCGAATCCTCCTGCTCTCGCGACGCGTCCGTCGGTTGATCCGCCTCGAGTTCCTCCTGCAGCACGGTCATTGCTCCATAGATGCGGAGCAACGTGTCCCGCAAGGCCGCCTGCTTGGTCTCCAACTCCGCCAGCTTGTGTTGGCCCACTTCATACTCGGCGGTCAGCGCCGCAAGTCGCCGTTCTAACTGCTCTCTCATCCCACCACCGCGTTATGTGCTCTGAATGTAATGCCATCCAATGCGAGCTGAGCAATTCCCTGGTTCATGCGGATTACGCTGCCGTCTGTGTCGATCGATATCGTGTTGAACGGCGTTGCCTCACCTACGTCTGCGGATCTCACTGCGTAGACGATGAAGTGTTGTCGGAACTGGGGGCGATAGCCCGGCGGTAACGTGCCGATCGCTTTCGCTTGGGGCTGCTGGGTGGCGAGGAAGCCGCGCAAGTGGACCGTGCCGATTGTATCCCGGAAGTAACCCGGATATGCGCCCTGTCTACGCAGGTCAGGTGAAACTAGATCCCACGCTTGGGCGTCAAGTTCGAACGGGATCCATTCCTCTTGCACAATCGTGCCGCTCACCTTGAGATCACCGCTCACCTCGAGTTTCGCAACCGGAGTGGTCGTGCCGATCCCAACGTTTCCTCCGTCGGGGTTAAAAGCCAAGTTCCCATACTCGCTGCCCGAAGCCCGAATCGACTGAACCACTGCATGACCATCGCTCGCGGCACTGATCGCCAGGGAGAGGCTCGTGTATCCCCCGCCGCTGGTGCTCGGATTTCCGATTACGATTCCGCCTGGTCCTTGTGGATCCACTGTGAGTTTTGCGCTCGGTTCCGTCGTGCCGATGCCGACGTCGCCATCGATCGCCAGTGGACCTGCTACGTGGAGTGCACGATCGGCCTCACGCGCCCTGAGACTGCCGCCAACACCGATATCGCCCGCGACTTCAAGAGCAGCATCGATGGTGAGCGGTCCCGTAATCGTGTCGCCGGCCTTGCTCACCAGATCCGTGGCCAGAGGCCTGAAGATGAAACGTAGATCCGCGGAGACGCGCCATCGCTTCCCGTCAAACTCCAATAAGGCCAGGCTACAGAAGTGGTGCAAAACACCGTGTGGCGGCCGCGGGGACGTGGTGCCGTCAACGGTGTCACGGGGCCATTCAATGTCTCCCGTCAGATTGCGGGCCGGGATAAGCCAGTAGTCACCGCTCCGGTAGCTCACGTCGCTCGTTTCGAAGGCCACCTCGATGCCATCTTCGAGCTGCACCCAACCTTCGGCGATGGCAATCCCGCCCGGAGAATCCCAGCGGCGTACCACGATGTCATTGTCCAGTTCAGGGGCGCCGTCCGGCCAACTACTTACCGTAAGTTCGTTTCCGTCAACTGCGGCAAGTTCTGCCAGGATGCCCGGTTCGCTCGCGAGGGTGCGCCGTTCGTCGGTCAGCTCGATCCACTGGCCGATGGCGAACCCCTCCTGGGCGTCGCGCGCTGGGTTTATCAGTGTGATCTGCTGCCCATTGACCGATGCCCTTGCCGCAATCGCTCCGTTGTCACGCGACCACTTGAATGAAGGCGCCTCCGTCCACTCGTCAGGGGTAGGGCCGCGATTGCCACCTTGATGGATCTCCACCCGATAGAGCTGATTCTCCAGCGTCGCTCCCTGCGTGCCCACGCGGGCAGACAGCCGGCCGGTGGTGATCGCGGCGCCGTCAGCTGGCCCTCGCCAGTGCGGTGAACGGAAGTCCGCGCTACTAATTTTGCTCCTAAGGCTGCCCAGTCTTAGCAGTGTGACGTGCCATACATTCTTGATTCGCGTCGCCGTATCGGGACCGCCAAGTGCCGGCTCGCGCAGGTCGGGATCCTCAACCGCCGAGATGTGGCGCTGCCAGACGTCGAGGTAGCCCAGGTATTGCCCCGGCTCGGTGGGCAGAACCACACCCGGGTAGTTCGGCTGCTCGGTGAAGGAAACGGCCATCTCGTTCTCGAGGAGCAACCCATCCACGTAATATCGCCCAGAGCCGATCACGATTCCCTGATCGTTTGTGTCGAGCGCAAAGCCCCCATCGCCGTCATCACCCGCGGGCGTGCCGCTCTGCCCGATGAAATCCTTGATCTCCGTCGCAATCCGGTGCTCGAAGATATCGACCTGCTCGTTCCAGTCGGCATCCAACTGCACGCGGCCCTGCTGCATGCGGACGCCGCTGTAATGCTTGCCGGGATCGAACGTCAAGCGGGAAAAATCGCCCTTCACAGATAGTCTCCTCCGTCGAAAATGCGCTCAGGTGGCATAGAGGATACCGATCTCGAGGCCCGCAGGCAGGTATTCTTCCAGGCTGGCGCCGAGGTTGGCTACGCGATGAGGTTGGCCGAGCAGGTGGAAGGCGCCCATTTCGGAGCCATCCTCGGCGCCGCCGCGGATCTCTTCGGCGCAGTTTGCGCTGAGTTGGGCAAAGCCGGGATCGCCGTACCGTGTTGAGACGAACGACGGCGTCAGGCGCCGAAGAAGGCGTTCCCGTTCGACCAGATCGAGGACATCCGCCAACGCCAGGTCGGGTTGACAGCGAAATCGGCGCGGTGTTTCCGAACTCGCCGGCACGTAACAGAATCGCATGCCGCCGGATTGCCGGCGTTGAACCGTGACTCTGCCTACGAAGATCGCTTCCGAGGCAATGATGAACTCGCCGACGAACACCCGGCCAAGCACTGTCGTTCGCTCGATGGTCGTTGGCGGCCCCGGGGCATCGGCACGTTCGTCGGCAGCGATGGCCACCGCATCCGTCTTCCCTCCGTCGATGATGCTGTCTTGGATTTCCAAGCCGGCGATATCGTAAGGCAGGCGCAGCGGACCCACGATGCTGCGTGAAATCGTCACTCGCAGTTCGTGGGCGTCTCCCGTCGCGCGAATTCCAGCCGGCACGGTGCAGTGAGAGATGCCGAGCTCCAAACTGCCCTGGATGTCGATGCCACCAGAGAGCAGCAGTCCATCGAGCATGAGGCTGTTCACATGCCCCTTGACTTGCCCGGTCACGCGCAACCCTCGCCTTGGGCGCACGCTAGGGCGCATGCCGTTGCCGGACTCGATGACGAGCAAGGCCCCATTGGTCAGGTCGATCAGATCGAGGTCGGCATCGTAGTCGCCGTTGTCGGCGATCTGGATGACGCCTCTGCTCCCCTGTCTGATCCACTCGGCAAGCGCCTCGTTCAAGGAGGAAAATGTCGGTCGCTTCGGGTCCTGATCGGGGATAGCGCTCCTGGAAACGAGCGCCTGCCAAACCTCTTGGCCGCGGTTGGACTGGGTTTGGTCCCGATTGTACGGTCCACCACCGATGTCGGCGCTGAAGCCATAGCTATAGGAGACGCTGGGAGTAAGCCCCAAACCATCTTCCGGAGCGATCATGAGACGGCCCAGGCGGACATCCACAGCCACCTCTTTCCCTGGCGGCCGAACCCATTCGCTCAGGTCGGCACTCATCACGTCCATGGGCGAAACGCCGACGATGTTCACGCTCCGATTCGGCCCGTAATAGGCGCTGTCCGCCGGTCGGCGATCCGGCGGGATATCCCTGTACTGCTCGCGGTAGGCCGTCAGGTCCGCGGTCAGCGCCGCCGCTTCGATCGGGACGGGCAGGTCGATCATCTCGGACGCCGTCTGAGACTGCGGGCGGTTGAACAGCGGCGCATCAACGCCGAGGGGATGGATCGTGTAACGGCCGTCGGGCGCATCAGCGAGCGCGGCTGCCATGCCTTCGATCACCGGATAACTCTGTAACCGCCACACCATGAGACCGACATTCGGGAGATTGTGCCTGCCGCGCTTTGACGCAATGCGACGCACGTCGACGCGGCGGGCTAGAGAATCGAAGGGGTCATCTATGAGCGCGAGTGCCGCTTTGTCCCGCAGATCGACGCTGCGTCCTCTCTCCAGGCGGATTTGCTGGACATTCTGGTTAAGACTCAAAAGGTTCAAGAATTCGACCACGCGAACGCGCCAACCCGTGATGTCCTGTGCCACTTGTTCCAACGTGGCGGGCGTTCCTTTGCGGCGACGATATCCAACGGTATTGGCAACGCAAGCCCGCTGGCTGTAGCCGGTTTGCTGGACCTCTTGCAGACCGCCGATGTCCAGCAGATCCCCGATGTACGGCACGGCCCACTCTTCGCAGGTTTCGATGAACCAGTTGTCGTAGAGCTCGTCAATATCGGTTTCGATTCTGGTCAGTTCGCCTTCGATGACCGCCAGCAGAGCCCGCAGTGGCTCCCCCTCGGTCAGGTCACGCTGACGGTAGATCGAGGGCAACAGACGGTAGAGGCGCTCGACGACTTGCTCGACCACGGTGTTGCTCTCCGAAACCATTTAGATCCGCCTCGCTTCACGGCGCATAGGCCCAGTCGATGGCGATGCCGTCCGGATTGATCAAAAGCAACTGCGCCGGCTGGACTGGGGGCGTCATCGCGGGAATTACCCGCAACGGTTGCGCTGTTAGGGCTTGTTTCAGCTCCGGAGCTTGGCCGGTTTCGAAAAGCAGGTCAAGATCGACAGCCACAAACCCTGGTATCGCTTGAAAGACTGAGATCACTTCAGACGCCAACACTCCCTGGCCAAATGCACGTTGCTCGAACGCGAACGCCCCAGTCAGAGCCTCCCGAGCGTCGGCCACGACGGCTTCGGCAGAATGGCTCTGGTTGATCCAGAGGCGTGCTTTGACATCGAAAAATCGCGGTTCGAACGAAACGATTTGGAACGGCTGCTGATTGCTGGCCGCTCTGATCGCTCTAACCAGATTGGTGTAGAGAGCCGAGGCACGATCGACCTGTTGGCCGTTGGCAGACGCGATGGTGAGATAGACAACGCGGCCGGCGCCGGCCCACAGCGACACAGCGTCGGCCTTGCCGATCCCGGCGAAGGCGCGAGCGAAGGCCCCAAAATCGCGCAGGGAAACAATTCGCTCAAGCGTTACTACCGTGCGCGGGGCATTGCCCCGCGCTGAAGTCAGCGTTTCGGGCGGTGCGGCGCCGGTTGCTGGTACGGGATTGGTCACCTCGCGGATTCCGAGTGGCCGGGCTTGAAGCAGGGATACCGCGCCGGCGGCTACTTCCCCTTCCAGACCTATCCCACTGCGGTAGCTCGCCACGACGTTTTCCTGACCAGTTGGCAGCCGGGCGCCACTGGCGCCATCGCCGAAGATCACCGCAGTGGCGCCGTCGTCGCGGCGCACGGTATAGCTTTGGCTGCGTGGCGAGAGCCCATAGAGCGAGGGGACCTCTTGCCAGCGCACGCCGTTCACGCGCACGACGAGCGTGCTTGCGGCCCCACTCGCGATCGGCGCCGACACGTAGGTCAGCGGTGGCTTGCTCAACCCGAAACGCTGGTTCGCCAGCCCACCATCGCCGCTGCCGAGCACTTCGTTGGCAACTGTCTCACCGTGAGTGGCGGAAACGACATTGCCATTGAGGGTTACGGTGCCACGCAGGTAGCTGTTCCGCACGCTGGTCTGGAAGCTGAGCGTGGTGTAGCCGCCAATGTCGGTCACATCGGCCAGGACCACGACCTCGCTGACGAGCTCACCTGGTAGGTCGGCGCGCTCGCCGCCGATGGCAACCAGTTGGCCGGGCCGCAGCCCGGGCACAAGACGGTCAAGCGTCAGGGCCGATGTGCCACGGGGAATCGACTCGCCGACTGGTAGATCGGCCAGGTCCAGGCGCTTGCTGTCGACAAAGGCCGTCGTCTTCCGCACATTCAACTCTTCCGGCTTCTCCAGCGTTGACGTCTGATCTCCCTGGGTCAGCCTGAGGCCGGTTGCTCGGCCACTGCTGGCGTAGTCGGCCAGTGAAACATCGCTGACCGCCACGACCCGATAAGTGACGGTGAAACTCTGAGCAGCAGAGCATTCGAAGACGACCCAGCTCCCTGGGACGATCTCGGATAGGCTGCGATCGAGGTAGGCGTCGCTCTCCACGTATGGATTGCCTTGCGAATCGGTCCAAATTGAGCGTCCACCATCGGCGTCCCAGTCACCGCGATACGCTCGAGGGAGCGATGTGGTCGAACTCGTAGTCGCCGGTGCTGAGTCGGGATCCGACGCCGGTCCCGGGCTGGTCTCGGTCGTGGTCGTGGTCGATAGGCTGCTGTAGAGCGGCGCGTTGGTTCCGAAGAAGCCAACCCGCGCCCCGAACGCAAACACCTGGGAGATCGCCGCTGGCTGCTCGTCGCGCCGGCCATCCTCCAGATCCACTCGAGTGAGCCGTCCTTGCGTATCGGCAATCACGTCTCGAATGTGCAGGGCCCGATA
The DNA here is from genome assembly GCA_963737985.1 of uncultured Chloroflexia bacterium. Lineage (GTDB taxonomy): Bacteria > Chloroflexota > Chloroflexia > Thermomicrobiales > UBA6265 > CAVTUU01. Next base: position 1,260,016 of record CAVTUU010000009.1, read on the forward strand.
TACCGTCGAGTCGTCCGCCAGGAGCAGCAGGTCGCCGGGACGCAAGCCGGTCGCGGTGCCGTCGAGGTAGAGCGTGCGGGTGTTACCGTCGAGCTCCTGTGGGCGAGTCAGGCGCGGACGTAGAACGTTCCACTCCGCGCGCGCAGTCAGTGGAGCGTCCGTCTCGAAGGTCTGCGGCAGTTGTCCCTGGCTGGGGATGCTTTGCACCTTAGCGCCCTGCGGCACGCTGATTGAGGTAGGGGCACCGGGCGCATCTTCGACCGTGAACGCCAGGAAGGTGTTTGCCGCCACGCCCGGTCTGAGCTCGTAGCCGACGGCGCGAGCGAGCTCTAACACCGAGCGCCGCTCGGTGGCCGTGCGCAAGTAGCCTTCGTTGGCAATGCGCTCCTGGTAAAAAGTGATCACGTCCGCCACCATGGCCCAGGCATCGAGCAGGGCAATCGCTGGGTCGTCGTGGTCGCGGGTGGTGAGCGCGGCGAGCGGACGGTTGCCGGCGGTCACTCCAGACAGGATCGCCTGTGCATGCAGGCGGGCCAGCATCCGGTCCAGGAAGGTCGGGTGCGTGCCGATACGGTAGGCCAGCGCTGGGAGTCCCGGCGGATTGTAGGGCTTGCGCTCGGCAGCCCCGTCCCGATTGTTAGCAAATGTGTCCATTGCCTCCAACCTTCGTCAGTCCCGCTCTACCGTCCGCCGACGATGGTGAACTCTATGGTGCCGTTATGCGGCGCTGAGGCATCATTGTCCAGGCGGGCGATCTCAAGGGGCGCGATCAAGATCTGACCGGCCTCCAGCTCGCCAAGCGCCGGCCTCTCCCAACGTCGGAAACGCTCGATCTCGACCCGCGAGACTCCGGAGATCCGCATGGCGGCGGCAAGCACCTGGCTCACATAGACGGGCTGACCAAAGGAGAAGTTGTCCGGGTGGAAGAAGCCGCGCTGACCAGCGGGCAAGTCGTCCCGGCCGAAGGTCTCGCGCAGCGCTTGCCTGACGGCGCTGCGGAAGGCTTCGGAGGCAACATAGACGGTCATCACGATTTCCAGTGGGACAAACCGCGGCGGGCGGATCTCCACGTCGGAGCCGATCGGTCGGAAACGTTCCAGGAACGCGCGGACGTCGGTTGCGAAGGCGGCGTCGACCGGCTGGCTGTCCGCGCGCACCACTGCAACGAATGCGGTGGACAGGCTGCCCTCCCACCGCAGCACGGCCGCGGCCCGTCGCACCTGCGGGTGGCGCTCAGCCATGGCCTGATAGTCAGCTGCACTGATGCAACGCTCCTGAGAGCGGAATGCCCAGGGGGCGAACATGCGGACCTGCTCGATCGGCTCGGGCGATGTGCCTCCCTGAGCCGCCAGCGGATTGCGCGCACCGACGATATGCGTATCGTCCGTAATCACGTGGCCGATCGATTCCGGCCCGATGTTGCCTCTAGGCCCGTTGCCGATGCGATAGCGTGCCATCAGCGCGGTGCCCGCAGGTGGCCGCCTCCCGCGTACTCCATCTCCGAACCGAACCGTCGCCCGCCCATCGTTCTCCATCTCCACCACGAAGTCGCGATCAAACGGCTCGCTGTTCAGGAGATCGCGCTGTGGCGTCCACGTGGTGGCCAGGTGCGGTTGCGCCTCTGCCGGTTCGAACAGCGTCACCGCCGGCATCGCGACACGGGGGTCCTGGTCTATTGCCGCCGCGGCGGGACGCTCCGCGAGCATGTCGACATTGGAAACGGTGACCGTAAGGTTGCCAAACTGAAGCTGGGGTCGATAGCGGCCGGCATCAGGGACGCTCGGCAGCGTTTCGCCCGGCATCGTCCGACCATGATCGGACAGCACGATGTTGCCTCGGGCCATGCCGATCCGGATTGGCCGGTCATTCCCGATTCGGGTCGACAATTGCAGCGGGACCAGCAGCGCGTCTTCGGTCGCCCATTCGATCTCGACGATCGGCACGGCCGTGCCGAGCGGCGTGCCACCGCCGTCCTCGTCGTGCAAATTGTCGCCCACCGGATCGATCGACGGCACGACGCCCGTCAGGCGCACCGCATGGCGTCGGGCCGGGTTCGAATTGATCGTAGCATCCGGATCGCGCACCTCCTCGAAGATGAGGACGTCGCCCGGCTGCAGCGCGGCCAGTGCGCGCTGCGACTGATCTTTATCCAACCATGCGTCGCGCAAGGTCGCCCGTGTCGCGCCTTGAGGGAGCGCGCGCGCTTCCGCGCCCCAGGTGTAGAACGGGATCGCGTTATGCGCCTCGTACAAGCGCGCATCGTGCATCGTCTCGAACACGTCTGGTCGTTGCGCCAGCGCCTGGGCGTAAGCCGGCGAGGAGGGAGAAATCCGTGCCTCCTGCCCGGCGAGCCGCGTGAAGAATTGGGTTCCGCGGCCCAAACGTATGTCGCCATCGACCTTGATGTGGACCCAGGCACGGGAATTGCACCCGTCGTGCATCGTGTAGTCCACAAGCCGTGCATGGCGGCGCACCGAGACCCGTCGTCGCGCCGTGCCGAGATAAGCCTCGGTTGCGACTGCGTCCTGGTAATAACTAAGGTGGTCGGCGGCGTAGGCCAGAACCTCGACAAGTGCAACCTCAAGGTCGGCCGCATGGCGCCCAGTCGACTGTGGCCTCAATACGGAGAGGCGGTCGAACATCAGGCGCCGGAAGCTGCTGTAGTCCCTGGCCAGATAGTTGATCTCGGGGTCCGGGGGCGGCCCGGCGAGCGAGGACGGCGCTGGTCGGGGGTCGACATCGGCTGGTCTGTCAACGTCGAGCACAAAGGTAATCCGGGCGAAGACTGGGTCCACGTCAGGCACGTCGACGATCTCGAGCGTGTACCTTTGCGAGTCGTCGATCTCCTGGGCGGCGCCAGCATCATAGCGAACCGAAATCGCGAGCGGGTCGTCGGCTAGGGCCGAAACCGCCTCGATCCGAATACGCGTTTCGAACGCCCCAGTGATGCGGAAATTGTCAGGCGTGATGCTCCTGACGATCTCTTCTTTCTTGCCGACATCCTCCTTGCTTAGCGACGGGGCGGACGGTACGAAGTGGACCACCAGCGACCGATCCGTCGACCTGGTGGCGACGTAGTCGATGCCGAGCAACGGATGCCGGCTCAGCGCGGCACGCCGCTCTTTCATGAACTGAGCATCGATCTGCATTAGCAATGGCATTACTCGGGTCCCCATCCCCACCGTCGCCTGCCAGGCAATCTGGACCTCAACGCTCGAATCGCTCGACCTGGCGTTGCTGAGTGCGTCGCACCACGTATCGAACCGTCACCCGCAACTCGGTGTCCTCACTCTCTACCTCCAGCGTGTCCACCTGAATCAACTCCCCCAGCCACTGTTGTAGGGCTCCTTGCACCTGGAACTGGACGGCGGTAGCCAACTCGTCGCTGTTCGGCGCGAAGACGAGTTGCATCAGTCCGCTACCGAAGGTGGGGCGGTTAACCCGCTCGCCCGGCGATGTGAAGAGCAATTGCTCGATTAACTGGCGGATGCGCTCGTCCTCGGTTGCTTCGGCCGCTCGGCCCCGACCGTCGACGTGGAAGGGAAAGGCGAGTTCCAAGGTTAAATCCCTTTCACCCGCACCTGTGTTGCCACAACAGACAGCGGCGTGCCGGTCGGGACGCAGATCGCTTGACTGTCTTGCAGCAGCACCGGCTGACCCAGCGCTCTGACCCGGACCGAGGCCGTCACCCACTGTGCGGTGACGCACGGCCCGGTGCCCGCGGGTGGCGGTGGGTTTGTGCAGCCGGCGATGACGTAGGGGGCCGCCACGGTCGCTACCGGCTGGCCGCTCACCCGCACGCGGGGAACCGGAGCGGTTGGCTGCGCTTGGCCCCCATGGGCACAAACCACGGTCGCGCCGATGTGGACAAGGAAGCCCGGCATCACGTCACCTCCAGAGCGCCGTTATTGATCAAGACACTGGCCGGCGAGAGCTTGACGCTGGCCGCACCGATGGTGAGTTCGATTCCAGATGGCGCCAGCTTCACCGCTGCCGGGGCGCAACTCAGTTCGATCCCCTGGGCGTTGAAGACCAGCTTCAGCGGCAGCGGAACCGCGGGCGGGCCGACCTCGATTGAGAAACCGCCACCTGGCAGATCGAGCAGAGTGATGACGGTGCCTTCGGTCTTGAAGACCTTTGTCTCCGCGATGGCCGGCTTGGCCGGAACCTGCCCCGTTCCCCAGAAGCAGCCGCTCCAAATGGGATAGTCCGGATCGCCGCCCTCGAACTCGACCCAGATGTTCGCGCCGACCGGCGGGATGGCGAAGAATCCGACCCCTGGCCCGGCATAGGGCACGCATGGCATCGCCCAGCTCAGCCGGTTGTCGCCCAGGACCGTCGGAACGCTCACTTGAAGCCGGCCCTTGTTGCAAGGGGTCGAGGTTATTCTCAACTTTGCCGCGGTATTTGCTGTAGAACGTGCTCACGGCCGCACCACTGGCAGCAGCGCGCCAAGTCCGTCGCGGGTCAGGGTGAAACGCTGCTTGTACGATCCACGGCCGATTGTATGAGTCACGCGCTTCACGTAGTAGGCGCCATCGTAGCTGTAACCAACACCGCGCAGGCCGACCAGGCCGCGCGCGCGGAGCAGATCCCCGTAGCGCAGCGCGTCCAGCTCGCCGGAGGCGGTGACCGTATCGCCGCTTGCGTCGGTCGTCGCTTGCGCTCGTGCGAACGCATCGGTCACGCTTAGGCCGCTCCCCCGAAACCGAATGCGACGCAGGTTGGCCCGTTGGACCAGCCAGGTCGGCTGGCTCGCCAGCGGCACGCGAGAGCCGGCGAAGGTTCTCACTGGTAGCCGTTGGTTAGTTCGGCGGTCCTGGATCTCACCCGTGACCAGACTTGGAGCCAGGGCGTTGTGCTGGAATTGAATTGAGTCGACGTTGGTCTGGGCTCCAAGGTTCACCGAGAGCGCCCGCTGCGGGAAGCCCAACCGCTTTGGCGGCCCCCAATAGGCAGTGTTGGTGAAGGGCGCTGGCCCAGGAGTCACGTAGAAGACGTAGGCGTAACGCGCCGCCATCTCCTCGAGGTAGGCGAGGTCAGTGCCTTGCTGCACTGGAACACGCTCGATCGGCAAAGGGAGATCGGCGGCTAGCGGGGGCACAACCTCCGGGATCATGCCATAACGGGCGTAAGTTGCGATGATTTTGGTCGCGATGACCGCTTCGGTCTGCGCAGGGTGCGCGGCGGACTTTTCCTCTAAGTCCATCATCACGCTTACGTCCTCACCAGTAACGGTCAGCGACGCAGCGCCTGGCTCGGCGCCGGGGTCGAGCTGCTGATGGGTGATAATGCCGTCCATAAGCAAGCGCGGGATGGCGTTGACCGTCACGATCAAGATGACGCGACTGAAGGGCCGCAGCAGCGGATTGCCGAGCAGTGGGTAATCTATCGCGCCGAACGGTCCGTCGCGTCCGGCTCGGAACGTGATCTGGAAACCGGAGCGCCCTTCGTCGTCGTGGGTCACCTCAACAGTCTGCAAAGCCTCGGTTAGCGGCGGCGGCGCGGGCACGGCGACGGTAGGTCCTATCAGCAGCGTCAAGCGGACGCCAAGCACGCTCATAAGGCCCCCTCGGTGGTCCACGCTCGGACTCCGGCGTCCCACGAGGCAATGGAGCCCGCCTCCACCTGCGGTACCGGCACGCGGAGAATCCGGCCCGGCGCCATCAGATCGGCAGGATTCATGGCGTTGTTGGCGTCGCAGACCCGCCAGAACTGCTCGGGGTCGCCCAGCGTGCGGGCCGCGATCAGGTCGAGGCGGTCGCCCTCGGCAACGGTGACTTCCACCAGGAGCGGCAGGGTCTCGGCCCTAGGGAAGAAAGCGCCGGCGCTTGTAGGCAATGCGACTCGCCATCCGGGGCGAGCATGGTCGCCGTTTCCAGGGCATAGTAGCGGCTGGTTGGCTCGAACATCGATCACCTCACCAAGGGAGTCGGACGTTGCCGACGACGGCGCCGAGGTTGCCGGCGGCCCCGGCCGTGGCCATCGCCTCCTTGACGACTTGATGCGCCAGGAAGAGGTGATAGCCGGGATGGGTCAGCGGCAAGTCATTGTAGCTAAGCACCCGTAGGCCAAAGGACACCTTGGCACGGATCGGATTGAGGGTCACGTCGAATGCTTCCTCGGCGATGCTGAAGGTGGTAAGGCGCACCGGCAAGACACGCCGCGGCCCCCAAATGAACAGGGTCAGCGGCGCCGGGGGCTGGATCACCTCGATCGTGCCGAGCGCCAGGAGGGCGGTGTTCGCGAGAACCACGGCGGTACTTGGGTAGATCAGAAGTTCCAGCTCTGAGAGCTGCGGGTAGATCCCGACACTGGTGGCCGTGGAGTCGCCCGTCTCCAACTGGTCAGTCGCGTCGATCTCCACCTCCAGCGAAATCGACTCCACCGGCGCACCTTTGAGGCGAAGCGGTCCGGAACTTCCGCTTCCGTCGCCCCCAGCCGATTGCGTCTCCAAGGAGCGCGTCAGCGTCGCTGGGTTGTACTGGAAAACAATTACCCTCGGGCGTGGGTTGGTCGGGTCGACCGCGACGATCGCGCCCTTAAGGAGGCGGGGGGAGCGGGGAAAGGCCGTCATGCGGCGCCACCTCGGGTCGAGACGCGGACGTTCACGAAGGGGCGGGCAAAGCGGCGAATGTCGTCCTCGTAGCTTCCGACACCCGCTCGCATCCAGGAACTGATCAGACTCCTCCACGCGTACTGAGGAACTTCTGGCAGAAGCCTTCGCAATTCGGCGAGCCAGCGTTCATACGACCAATAATGTGGATCCGACGGGAATATGACTCGCCCAAAATCGACGGTTCGTTCCTTCGTCGAACGTTCTTCTATCTTTGGCATGGTGTATTCATCTTCCGGTTCAACCTGTGGTTCGACCTCTTCTTTTTCAGGCGTCGGTTCTTCTTTTGCACTCCTGAGCGGATTTCTGTAGCCCTCTCCAGGAGCCGGCTCTTTCTTGGCGCTTCCGAGCGGATTCTTGTAGCCCTCCCGAGGAGCCGGTTCTTCCTTCTTAACCTGAGGGATGTCCTTCGGTCGGGGGCGGGTCACGAATTCGTAGTCCGGGACGGCGAAGTCATCAACGCCTGACTTCGCCTCTCGATAGTATCGATTGTTCCGTGACAACCACGTTTCCAACCCGGCTTTGTCGCCCTTGTACTCGACCAGGTCTCTCGCGAGGAGGACGATCTTCTTGGTCTTCACGGAGGAGTCGTCTTGGCCTTTTCCGCCCTGGACCGTGATGGAAACCTCGACTCCTGTCAGGTCGATTGCTCGCCGCAGGAGCTCGTTGAGGAATTGGCGGGTGTGTTCCAACTCCGGCCGGTAGTGGCCACTGCCGTCGGTGACGCCGACCAACCGTCCGAACTCGTCAGTGCGGACCTCGCCCGCGGCGGCAACGGCGCTTCCTCTGAGGAAGCTCGAATGGTGGAAGCGGTCGAAGTATTTCTTTTCCGGAGCCTCGCCGGACTCTATCTCCGCAGCGACATCGGCGACATAGACCTTCCCGTCGTCGGTCATAACGAAGATGGCCACCCCTGCCAGGCTTTCGAGCTCTCTTTTCATCAGGTGGGTCGTGAACGGTTGTCCCTTCCAGACGAAGACGCCGTCGTCCTGGCCCTGTACGGACTCGGCAGACGTGTCTTGGCCGGACTTCTTGAGTTCGTACGTCGGTAGCTCTTGAGGGGTGAGGTATCTGACGATTTTGTTTTGATCCTCCTCCCCTCGGAGGCGTGGACCCGCCGCAGTCTTATTCACGATTGGCGCTGTTGCCTCTTTCTCGTATCCCTTCGCCAGTTCTTTGGTATACCGGTATTCCTTTGCGCCGAGCTCTGGATGAACGGACAGGATGATCTCCTCGGCCGTGAGCAGATCGTGCTGGAGCGCGAAGTACTCCTCGACTTCCTGCGTCGTCACCCCTCCCTCTCTGTATAACTTCGTGACTTCAGCGACGGTCGTTCCCCGGGCAATTTTCTTGCGCTGGATCACGCCCGGCGCGGCGCCGCCCGCTTGCTGTACGACGTGGGTTAGCTCGTGCGCCAACAGGTTGCGCCCCGCCGCGCTGCTCGGGTCGTACGCACCCCGCCGGAAAAAGATCTGCCTCCCGCTGGTGAATGCGTACGAGTCGACTGCCCGGTTGAGCAGGTCGGATCGACGATCGGCATGGATACGCACGTCGGCGAAGTCGGCGCCGAGCGCCCGCTCCATCGGCGCGCGCACGCCGGCGGCGAGTGCTTGCCCGCCCCTGCTCGCCGTCACGATGCCGGCCTCCACCCCCGGCGTCGCCGACGAGACAGTAGTGGGTGCAGTGAGGCGCTGGATGGTGGGTGGGGGGCTCATTTCCTTGAGGCGTCGTCGGCCTGGCGCGGCGCCGACCCCGCTCGCCACCTGCTGCGCCACCCGGTCAGCTTCCCTCTCGTACTCATCTTGCGCCGGGCCGAACCTGAGTTTGGGCTGAACGATCGGTGGGGCGACCTGGCGCACGCCAACGGCCCCAAAGCGATGTCCGAGACGTTCGGCTGTTGCTTGATCAAATGTGGCCTGCCCTGGTGCCGAGTAGTCGGCAAACGGCCGCGACCCCAACAAGAGCTGGCCGGGAACAGGGGCGGCCACGGCCACGGCTTTTGCTTGTGTCTGCGCTTGCTTGCTCATTTGCCCAATCCCCGGTAAATCGCCCGCGCCAACTCGGCGCCGATCACATCGGACCCTCTGTCTGGCGTCAAGATGAATGAGCCGGCGTCCACTTGTGTCATGTCGCCGCCCTGGCCGAGCGACCGCGGCACGCCGCGCTCGGCGAGCAGGCGCGCCAATTCGCGCTCGACTGCCGCGGCAATGTGCTCACGACCGGCCAGGACGAAGCCCTGCAGAATCAATTCCTCGATGCGCAGCTCGACATTCATCTGACCCAACCCCTGATCTCGGTCTCGGTCAGCGGCTTCTCCAGCTTGGTGTACTCGCCTTGGGCGGCGCGCAGCAAGTGGGTCATCCGCACCGGCTCGCCTGCGTCGGCGGCCAAAAAGGCAGCGTGCAGAGCGATGTTGCGGATGTTGCCGCCGGCCACGTTGAGCCGGGCGAGCTGGTCCAAGTCCAGGCCCTCGGTCGGCGTTGAAGCCGGGAAGATCCGTCGCCAGATCTCGGCGCGTTGGCCGGCGTCCGGGAACGGGAACTGGACGACGAAGCGGATGCGCCGCAGGAACGCATGGTCCAGCGCGTCCTTCATGTTCGTGGTTAGGATCGCCAGACCGCGATAGGCCTCCATCCGCTGCAAAAGGTAGCTGACCTCGATATTGGCGTAGCGGTCGTGGCTGTCCTTCACCTCACTCCGCTTGCCAAAGAGAGCGTCGGCCTCGTCGAAGAGCAGGACTGCCCCGCCTGCCTCGGCCGCGTCGAATACGCGCCGCAGGTTCTTCTCGGTCTCGCCGATGTACTTGCTGACCACCGACGAGAGGTCAATGCGATACAGGTCAAGGCGAAGCTCGTTGGCCAGCACCTCCGCTGCCATCGTCTTGCCCGTGCCGCTCGCGCCCGAGAAGAGGACGCTGATGCCGAGGCCCCGCGCGCCCTTACTGCGCGAATCCCCAGCTCTCGTAGACGGTGACGCGCCGCCGCACGTGCATCGCCATCTCGCGTAGGAGTTGGCGCTGCGTCTCGGGCAGGACGAGATCGTCCCAGTCCGCTGCTGGTTCGATCCGCTGCGCCAGGTGGTCGAGGCGCGGCCGGGCCTGAGCGCGGCAGCTATCCCACAGCGCGTCGGCGAGCGGGCGAAGGTCCATCGAGAGTGGATCGTCCATCCTGCCTTCGAACGTTCGATCGGACCGGTACGACAGCGGCCCGGATCGTCTCGGTGCTGAGGTTGAATTGCGACGCCAGCGCCGCAGCGTGGCCATTCAGGCTCGACGCCGCCGCGCCCAACGCATCGTCCCAGACAGCACGCTGTTCGGTGGCTGTCGGTCTCGGCACGTCGAACGTGAGCATGGGCCGATGGGCTAGCCGGCGACGCCGGTCGCCGGCTACAAGCAGCGGCCCGGCGATGCCATCGAGCAGACGACCGATCGCCTGCTCACGCCCCGCGTCGGCCGGCTCGATGTCGTCGCACTCCAGCAGAAGGCCGCTCTCGCTAAGCGCCGCTTCGCGCTCCCATAGCCGCGTCAGAAGAACGCTATCGGCAGGGGCGAGTGGGATCGCCGGCGCCGCAAGCACGCAGAGGCCGAGCCCAAGCCTCGTGCAGGCGGCAGCAGCGATCTGCCGGCGGTCCTCCGCCTCGGCGCCACACAACTGCACGACTGGCAAGGCTGCCGTGTCATCTGGACGCGCCCAAATGTCCGCGATCTGGTCAGCCAGCGCCACGTGTGACGGCACCAAGGCTCCATCTACGGCGACCTCCTCGACGAGACCCGATAGCCGTTCGTCTATCTGCCGGACACCGGCCAGGTAGTGCAGGACAGTCTCGTCGATCCGCAGCGGGCTGAGCGCTAAAGCCGAACCGGGCGCGACCTCGATGAGCTTCCATCGTCGCAGGGGCGCGGCGGGGGTTAGAGTGCTCCAGTGCGGCTCCGACAGTGTTGCCAGCGCCAGGCTGAAGGTGGGATAGGCTCGCAGTGGAGCGCCCTGGGCCGCGGCGCACAGCGGCGCAAACGCGGCGTCGAACTCCATGCCGGCGCACAGCAGTAGCAGATCGCGCTCGAACGTCGACAGGCCGAAGATCGTGCAAAGTCTCTCGAGTGCCGGGGGATCGGCCATATCGGTCTCGAGTTGAATCGCAGGCGCCGAGCCAACCTGCTCTGCCGCCTCAGACTCGTCCGACTTGGCGATGTGGCGCTCCAGAGCGGCGCGGACACTAGCCAGAGCCGCCGTGAGGTGGCGCTGATTCGCCGCGAGCCAGTTGTCGGTTGCTGCCACGCTCATTGAATTGACACCTTTGGCCCGGAAAAGGCCCCTGTCTCGTCGACATCCAGCGGGCTCTCCGCCCCGTCGACTTGAACACGCGCGAGGTAGTCCCCCGGCACAACGTCGGCAATCGGTATCGCGATGCGTTCGGCAACGGGGGGCTCTGCCTGTGGACTAGGCGGCGGGGCCGCGAAGCGGTAGGCATATGGCGGGCGATTGGACGGCGGGGAAAGCTCGTTCAGAAGGAGCGTCACGCGTTGGGTCTGAGCCACCGCTGGGTCCAATTTGATGGTCACCACAGCGGTACGCGTGCCGGCGTTGCTTGTGCTCGCCTGCCGACGGCGATCTCGTGACCACAACCCTGGCCCGGTCGGCGCGCGATAACCGGATGCAGCACGAACGCCGTCACGTTCGATTCCACGCCACGGTGCTGCACAGGGGGTCGACCCAGCATCCGCGGCTGGCTCACCTGCACGCCGTGTACGCCGGCCTGTAACCGCTGCGGAAGGCGAAGTTTAATCTCCGTGTCGCCGACCTCGAGCAGATTCTCCGAATCAACCGCCGTACCGTCGATGAGCAAACCCGTCGCACCGCCGTTTAGGTTCTTCCCTCCGATGCGCACGGCGCCATTCGCCGTAATCGGATTCCCCGCCCCAGCTTCCGCTTCGACTCAGTTCGACGACCGGCTGGCGAAACGACACAACCTCGATGTTGCGGGTGCGCACGGGCACCGATGTGTCGCGGCACGTCGTCGGTCTCGATTAGGACGACTGAACCCTGATAGGCAACCGACAAGAGTACTTCACCTGGAAGAAGACGGACCAGAGTTTGGAGAGCTCTTCCAGTGAAAGCGAGAGCGGGGAGAACTTCACCCGTTCGACCTGGTCGGCAAGGTCTGAGCCGGCGAGATGATGCTGCTCGTCGCCGACCGTCTGCTGGATCATTTCGCGAGAGAGCACTGGCCGGGCCTGCAAGGCTCGCACGACACTCCCGAGCAGGCGCTGCGGCTCGAGCCGGCTCTCCTCGCCGTAGAAACTGAGCAGGTACTGGAGGTCCAGTCCAAGCTGCGGCCGTTGCACCACTCCTTGCCCGTCCGATCTGCGAGTGGGGAGATCGGCATTGCGCCAGGCGGTATTCGGGGTTACCTGATAAAGGTAGATGTTGACTCCGGCCCGGTAGTTTCCACTCCCCAGATTGTCGGGTCGAACCGTTGTGACATGGGCGTCAGTGGCAATGAGATCGGCCGCGATCGCGTTCGCGAGGGTGGCCTGTAAGGCAGCGGTGACGGTGGCGATTGCCAGGTAGTTGCTCATCGCCGTTCCCCGTCTCGCTGCTTCAGGTAGTCGTCCAGCGAGAGCGCCGGCCCCGTACGCTCGGCGGCAGGCGAGGCGGACGGAGTGGGCGGGGTAACGGCACGCACCTCAACACGGCCGACGGTGACCCGGATGGTCGGTTCAGAAGTGGGCGTTGAAGGAGGGGTGGGTTGAGCGGTCGGCGCGGTCGGCGCCGCCGGGCGCGGCTGCGCGTCCAACACCGGCAGCACGGCGGTATGGGATGGGACAACGGGGCGTTGAGCTTGCTCAGCTAGCCCCGGCTTCCCCGCCAGAGGCGAATCGCCGCGCGCCGGACCAACGGGTTCGGTGCCGCTTCCGGTCCGCTGCGGTGGTGCCGGTCCATTGGCGAGTTCGGCCGGCATTGGCTGCACTCTCGGCCCTCTTGTTTCATCCGGCCGATCCCGTCCCAGACGATGCTGGACAGCCGAACCCGCCGGCCTCGTGTCGGCGGTCTGGTGCCCGCCCTGCGGCGGCTGTCGAAGCTTGGCATCGGCTGGTTCGAACTCAGCACCCCGCTGCGGTTGCGGTGTGTCGGTAGGCTTTGAATGCGAGGAGGTTGCCACTGGGTCGTCGATTGGTGCCCCGGACAAAGGCGACGATCCCTCTGCTCGCCGTCGGTCAGGCGGTGGGTGGGAGACGGGAGCAAGAGCGCTCCATTCCCGCGCCGAATCGTCCGCTGCCGAAGGGACCCCGGTGCGCGGTCTGGACGCGGCCGACCGTTCAGTTACGGGTTCCTCGGGAGCCAGACTCGGTTCCTCGCTGAGAAGGCGCGCTTCGGAATCCTCATCGGCGGGTCCGAACCGGGGCTCAAACCGCAACACAGGCCGCGGACGGAGCGTCCCGGAACGCAACGTCTCGTTCGAATCGCCCGAGACCCTGGCCACCAGACGGTCGAGAAATCCGCTCATCCCTGCACCATGTCCAGATACCATCGCCTTCGTGAGGAGTTCAAGGCGAGGATGTCGGCCTCGGGCCAGTGGTAGACGGAAGCGAGCATGTGCACTTCCGCCAAGAGCCGGCGGGCGCTTGCGTCGATCTCGCTCCAGAGGAATGACGCAATGTCGAACGTCGCTTTCCACTGTCGATCGCACTCGGGACAGGTCAAAATAAGTTGGATCTCCGCCTGCGGGTCGGCCTGCACCATTCGCTCCTCCACCGCGGACACGACCTCTTCGGGCAACTCTTCCGTGGACACAGGCTGACCATTGCGTTGAACTGCCAGGACGCAACGAGCGAGCAATTGGGCCCGTCCGACGTCAATGGGAGCGTCCTCGACGGTGGCGAGGTCGAGGCTATTCGGCAGGCGAAACCGTACCTCGTAACCGGCGGTGGTGATCGAGAGCGCCTCAGTTGGCTCGGTCTCGGATGGAACTTGGATGTCCGCCACGTCGAACGGAAGCTCGAGCGTTTCTCCGCAGCCCTGGCACGTCGTCAGACTCACCAGACGCTGGCCAAACGTCCGCTCGCGAAGCGTCAGCAATCGGGCGTCGCGTTGCCCAATACTGAGTTGCGCCAGCGCGTCGCCTGTCATGTCGCTGCTGGCCGAGGCCAGAACTGTTAGGGTCCGCTGGATGGGCGTTTGCGTGAGTCCTTGCTCCCAAGCGCTCAAGAGTTCCAGGTTGGACAGAGCGCGCATCGTCGATTACCCGGCCGGTTCGCTAAAGGTTGGCTCGATGGGCTCAGTCACAGCATAGTCTCGCTCCCAGCCCTCGTTCTCGAGCCTAAGCGTCTGAATGGCAATTGCCTTGCCGCCGGCGTCCAGCTCCGGAAGTGCCTGGTACTCCGAGACCCAGCAGCGAAAGAGGTTGTAGGCCAACACGAGCTGACCAGCCTCGTTATAGAGCTCGATGACAACATCTTTGCGGAAATCCTTGAGCGACGACTCTGCGCCAAGGCCGGAGCCATAGTTCCAGATTTTGTTGGCCCACCGCTCGAACTCAACGTCGTGCGTGACTCCGCGCTCCAGCGTGACGGGGTCGTACTTGGTCTGTGCCGGCACCTTCCGCACGGTGCTCGGCTCGCCCCCTTCGCGGTGCTCTGTTACGTCAGTGGTGCGCTTCAGCGCGCCGACCTTGCTGACCCCAGCGACGTATCGTCCGTCCCATTTGACGCGGAACTTGAAGTTCTGATACGGGTCAAACCGTTGGGCGTTGACAGTGAATTCGGGCACGGTCGCCTCCTTACGCCGCGATCTGTCCGGCCATTTGCTGGAGGCTAATCATCACGAACTCCGCCGGCTTCAACGGAGCGAAGCCGACGAGGATGTTGACGATGCCTTGATTGATGTCGTTCTGCGTGGTCGTCTCGCCGTCGCACTTGACGAAGTAAGCCTCCCGCGGCGTCTGTCCCTTGAACGCTCCTTGCCGAAAGAGGTTATGCATGAACGCTCCGACATTGAGCCTCATTTGCGACCAAAGCAGTTCGTCGTTCGGCTCGAAGACGGCCCACTGGGTGCCACGGTACAGGCTTTCTTCAATGTAGAGCGCCAGGCGGCGGACGGGAATGTATTTGTACTCGTCGGCAAGCTGATCGGCGCCGCGCAGGGTGCGTGCCCCCCAGGCCACCTGCCCGACCCCAGCGAACGAGCGCAGGCAGTTGATGCCGAGTGGGTTCAGCAACCCGTTCTCCGCGTCCGTCAGGTTGGTCGCCAGCCCCTGGACGCCGTTCAGCGTGGCGTCGACGCCGGCCGGCGCCTTCCACACGCCCCGCTGCGCATCGGTCCGCGCGATCACCCCGGCGAGGAGCCCGCACGGGACAAACGTGTCAAGTTGTCCTTCTCGGAGCGGGTCGGCCTGCGTGACGCGGGGGAAGTAAAGCGCGGCGTTGCGTGCCTCGATACCCGCTAAATCAACCGCCGCCGAGTCGGGGAGGCCGGCCAGCGGGCGCCAGTCAGCGGGCGGATCGACGATCAGAACAGCCCGCCGCTCGGCGCAATACCTCATCGCTGCCCGATAGACATCGCCGGGCGTATCACCATCGCGGGTGTCGGGCGGGATGCAAAGCAGGTTGAAGAGATCCGTTTGTTCGAGCGCGTAGACTCCGGTTTTTTCAGCCGCGCTGCCGAGGAAATCGGCCGCTTCGTTCAGCGGCGAGCCGCCATCGCCGCGGGTGATGAGCGAGCTCGTCACGGGAGCGAGCGCGGCGGCCGCGCCCGCCGCGGATTGCTCTTGCTTTGCGGCGCGCTTCCTTGTCCCACCCAAACTGTCTGCTTGCGCTTGCTGCTGGCCGGAATCGGCAGGTGCCGGTAGCGCGGGATTCGTCGATGGGAGGGTGGTACCGGCGAGCCGGACCAGCCGCGATTGTTGCGCGAGTACCCGATCGACGCGGCGCGGGCCGTCCACTACTGTCAGGTTGGCGAAGCGTTCGACGATACCGTCAGCTTCGACCACGAGGTTGAACAAGTCGTTGGCGCGCAATTGATACCGCTGCGCAACCTCGTCGGTTATCCCTACATGGTCGACGGTTGCGTTCAGTGCGTTTCCCCAGGATCCCGGATCGGCGGCTTCCAATCCGAGAGTTCCAACGGTCAGCGCCGCTTTCCCGCTACTGGCCCCATCAGACGACTTGTACAAGCGGACAACGATTGCCCGCCCGCCACCGTTCGTGTAGAAATCGCGCACCGCGTAGCTCAAGGGACCGTCGAGCCAAAGTCCGCCGAAGGTCCGCTCGAAGTCGGCAAAGCCGGTGATCGTCACCGGCGTATTCACCGGCCCGCGAAGTGTCCGACCGACGAAAGCGGTAATAGAGGTTGCCACGCCGGTGATCGTCCGCACCCCGCTAGGGATTTCCTGGACATAGACACCTGGATACGTTGGTGTGATCGGCATGATGTCCCTCCGCCCCGATACCGAGCGTTTGGCGATCGCATTTATCGATGCCAATGGGAGTGGACCGGCTCGGACGCCACGGTTGGCGTGATTCCCGGTGGTCCCCTCCGTCCTCTACTCGGATACATGCCGTAGAGAGACTCGATTCTCTGTGAGGAACTGAGGGCCGTCAAGTATGGGTGCTACGTAGTGGTAGTAGAAGACACGAAGTCCACTGGCATGAATCCGTTGGACTCATGCTTGCCAACGGAGCAGTTCAGGGAACGGACGCTCTGCAGCATCCCGACCCTCTCACTTCTCTGGGCGCGCCTCATCTGGCCCTCGACGAGGTTGACACTACCCATAGCCAACTGCTGCAGACCTGCATCGTAGGGGGCAGGGGTAATGGGAAGTCGCTGGTCAGTCGCAGCGAGCGAACGATGGTCATCACTAGGTCTTCGGTCAGGGTTTCCAGATGGCGAATAGGCACCAGCGGCAGCTCAAGCTTGACGGCCCACTCGAGGACCTTTTCGTCTGAGTTGGAATCGGGTACCTCGATATTCCAGTCTGGAGAAGGACTTGTCGAGATTGCCGATTCCTGGAGTCGTGAAGGTGAAACCGATAGAGGGGTCAGGCGGCAGGGCACCACCTGGTCGCAAGTGGCAAGTGGCTGTATTAACTCGCCACATTGGATGCCGGTCTTGAATTTTCCGACATTGAAGTAATTTGTCTATTGCGGAAACAGGAATCTTAGAATAGGATGACGTGAGTACTGTTGAGTCGGTTGTATTGATATCTAATCAGTAATTGGACAGTAAACACTTATGCTAGTGTCAGCCCTCTAGGGCCGAGTGAAGATCCTACCCCCTAATCAAAGATTGGAGTCGACGTCGCGTCGAATGCGAGCATCTTATTTTGCTCGTCAAGGCCCGCATGACCGATAGCTGCCTAAGAGGCTAGAAGTGCGTGGAGGTTCTCCACGAACCGATCGACAAGCGCCTTTCGTCATGGGTTCAGACATTGATCGATCAAACTGACCACCAGATAAGTGATTGGATCGGCACTGTCCTGCCGGACACAACGATCAGCCTCAGTCCACCAGGAACTGTGTCTGATGGCCGTGGAGTGAATCTCTACCTAATGGAACTAGCAGCATCCCCACCGCTGCGTGGGAGTGAACGCCCTCCGCTGCAGATCGAGCTCCACTACTTAGTCACCACATGGGCCGAGGCGCCGGAAGAGGCCCATCGCCTCCTATCCGAGCTTTTGTTCGCGGCACTGGCGCGAAGCGATCTCAATGTTGATCTCCAGCCCCTGTCAAGCGAGATCTGGAGCGCATTCGGGATTTCGCCGTTGCCATCGTTCGTGCTGCGCGCGCCCGTGCGACAAGCGCGACCGCTCTCACCTGCACCGCCTGTGCGTTTGCCGCTTCGGATCGAACCAGCAATCCTCGGATCGCTCTCAGGAAGAGTGGTGTTGCGTGACGGGACACCACTGCCTGGAGCACGGGTCGAGCTTGCGGAACTTGAGCTCGGCACCCGCACTGATGTGCAGGGCCGGTTCCGTTTCCCGTCAATACCATCTGGGCATGAAGGATCGCCTCTCGTTGTGACAGCGAAGGGGCGGACCATCACAACTGAGTTGCCTACCACCGACGTCGCAAAGAGCGCGATGGTCATCACATTCGAACCAGGGGAGGAATAACGTGCCGCCAACGAGCTATCTAACCCCAGGCGTCTTCATCGAAGAACTTCCCGGTGGCCCTCGCCCGATCGAGGCAGTGGGGACAAGCACCGCCGCTTTTGTCGGCACCGCACCCGATGCAACGGCTCTCGTGAACCAGGCGGTTGCGGTCAACAACTGGTCGCAGTTTGTGACCGCATTCGTGCCAGAGGGGAGCACCAGTACACCGCTGTCTCATGCCGTCTACGGTTTCTTTCTGAATGGTGGACGCCGATGCTTTGTCGTCAACGTGGGAGCAAGCCCTTCGATCGTCGGTAGTGGACGGAATCGCGAAGGGCTGCAAGTACTTGAAGAGGTTGACGAGGTCGCTATCGTGGCCGCGCCCGGCTTCGCCGACGCTGCCTCCTATGACGCATTGCTCTCTCATTGTGAGGACTTAAAAGATCGAGTGGCCATTCTTGATCCGCCACTCGAGGTCGAGACTATCGAGCGGCTCACTGAGGTCGCAACTGTGACTGCGTCACGTGGGGGCGGGCGGTCCTCGCCCAGCGGAGGGACATCGGGGAGTTCTGGAGAATCGTCCGGTGCTGCTGAGACCTCCAGCACAGACCAGCCGGCAGCAGCCACCACGGCAGCAGCCACCGCGGCAGCGGGGTTACGCCCACGACTCTCCGACGGCGGCTACGGCGCCTTCTATTTCCCAGCGATCACCGTGCGCGATCCGCTTGATCCGACGGCCACCGTGAACGTCGCGCCATCAGGTCATCTTGCGGGGATCTGGGCAAGAACTGACTCAACCCGGGGGGTTCACAAGGCGCCGGCGAACGAAACAGTGCGCGGCGCCCTGAACCTGGCATACCGCCTCACGCCGCAGGAACAGGGCGCTCTTAACCAGAGCGGCGTCAACTGCATTCGCTTGTTCAGCCGTGAAGGAATCCGCGTCTGGGGCGCGCGGACGGTGGCGGAAAGTAGTAGCGAATGGCGGTACCTCAATGTCCGACGATTGTTCTGCATGATCGAAGAATCCATTGCCGAGAACACGCGCTGGATTGTCTTCGAACCAAACGATCGCACCCTTTGGAAATCGATCCGACGGGATATTAGCGCATTCCTCACGCGACTCTGGCGTGACGGCGCGCTCATGGGCCGAACACCCGCTGAAGCCTTCTTTGTGCTGTGCAATGAGGAAACGAACCCGCCCGAGGTGATCGATGCAGGCATGGTCGTCACGTTGATCGGCATCGCACCGGTCAAGCCGGCCGAGTTCATCATCTTCCGTATTAGTCAGTACGCCGGCGGCGTCGACATCGAGCAGGAGTAAGGGGCGAACTATGGCCGATCCAACCGGCGCAGGAACTGATCAAGCGAGTGGGGCTCAGCCTGGTACTTTCATCGATCCGTTCAGAGCCTATAACTTCAAGCTTGTCATCCAAGGGGTGACGGAGGGCCATTTCACCGAATGCAGTGGCCTGGGCATCAGAGTCCAGGCCATCAAGTATCGCGAGGGTGGCACGAGCCAGGTGGTCCACTGCATCCCAGGGCCAGTCGAGTATGGAGACATTACCCTCCGTTATGGATTGTCGGTTTCGCGTGAGCTCTGGGACTGGTTCACGAGCGCCGTCCAGGGGCGTGTGGATCGGAAGAACGTTTCGATCCTCATGCTGGACAGTGACGGCGTAGCCGAAGTTTTGCGCTGGGATCTCATCAACGCCTGGCCTTCAGAGTGGCGAGGCGCTCCGCTGGATGCGATGGGTACCCAGGTCGCGATCGAAGATCTCACGTTGGTCTTCGAAACGTTACAGCGAGCTTAGCCCGATGGCGAACGGATTGCGAAACCGACTGCTCGTTCCGGTCGCCCTTCGCATGCATCGCTGGAGCGAGCGTGTGCTTGGTCGCGAGTACCTTTCTGCGTCTCCGGATCAGGCCACCGTGTCTCCTGAGGTCAACAAGTTCCAAGACCCTGGATGGCAACGCGCGGAGAACGAAAACGCGATGCTGTCGAGCAGGGAATCAGGGCCGACACTGGATTGGTCGAGTGAGCACTCGCCGGGCCCGCCGGCTCACTGGTTAGAACTGGTGCGCCAACGAGCGCCGCAATTGCTTAGAGCAGACTATTCCCGATCGGCCGCTAATGTCCCCAAAAATCGAAGAACCCATGGACGAGTTCGTCGACCACGTCCTGTAGCATCCAGCCGTTCCGTCGCATCGCGACGGCCCGTATTGGGACCGAACCCCTCTGTTCGGCAGAAGCATCGTCGCGCGGCTCCTCCGCGTCCACGGACTTCCAAGAGGCGCGACGGTGGTCACCAACCCCGACTAGTATCGTCAAGGTTAGAGCTTGAGCCAAACAGCGCTCCAGCCGTCAGTGACTCCACGGATCATTTCGTCCAAAGGCGCGAGCGCCTCCGTACAACGCTTTCTACCCCTCGACCCGTCAGACGAGTCCAGAGGTTGCCCCAGATCGGCGATCGCTCTTCCCGAAATTCAAGCTCCTCGGGCCACGGAAGGAGAAATTCGCCTTCCTATAACACCCATGCCGAATCGCGATCGCTACGCTCGCGGCTGGCCAATAGCGAACCCAAACACTTAAATCGGTCAAAACGGGTGAACGCTAGGGTTGAGCGCAACCGTGTAAAGGGCGCGCCTCGAAGAAGTGACGTTTTCAGCATGACTGGACTCCGCGACAGTCCGACGAAGGAAATAGTCGCGACCAGCACCGGAACGTATGCCGCGCCCTGGTGGCTGGCGGAGATCGGCGGCTTGGAACCAAGTCGTTCCAGGACCAGACGAATGGACGAGCTAATAATGTTTGCACCGCCGCAAGACAGGTGGCCGTCACTTCCTGACGAGCCGGCCACGCCGGATGACGACATCTCGGGAGCGCTCCGCGCTTGGGAGCGCCGATGTCGCCTCGATCGCGAGCAGCAGGGGAAATAGGGAAGAGAGATGGAGCGCGTAGCGTTCCTGATTGAAGAATCCGGGGAACGGCTCGGTGCCCTGCTGAACCCCGAGACGTTGGAGGTGCGCCGCGCGGCCGGCGTGCAGGTTCGACGCACGGCCGGAGGCCAACTGACTGGCGCTGGGCTCGCCGATGACCCGCTGCTGTACACCGGCGGGGGTCGGACCGAGATCGGAATGGATTTGCTCTTTGACACTTCATTGGTCGGCTCCTCTGTGGAAACCGAAGATGTGCGCGCATTGACGCACCCACTCTGGATGCTGTCGGAAAACATTTCCGGCGAAGACCGGTTCGGACGACCGCCTGTCATCCGTTTCGTCTGGGGCAAAGTCTGGAATATCCCTGGGGTGGTCTCCGCAGTCGCCGAGCGCCTCGAGCGCTTCACCCCGTCAGGGGTTCCGCAGCGCTCATGGTTACGGATGCGGATGCTCCGAGTTGTGGACGAAGCAACCAATCTAGAAGGTCTCGGTGGAGGGTCGACGGCAGGCGATCTTCCAATAACGCCGTCCCTCCCCGACGACCTTACGGCGCCTGCCGAGGAACTTCGGGTGCATGTGCCGCTCGGTGATGGAGAAAACGATCAACAAGCGGGGGAACGGATCGACCAGATCGCCGCCCGTTACTACTACGGCAATCCCGCACTCTGGCGGTTGATCGCGCGATACAACCGGATTGACGACCCAAACAGACTCGCGGCCGGGGAACCACTCCGTGTTCCTCCCATACCACCTGCAATTGGTAGAGGATCCCCATGAAACCCATCGTGACTCTACCCAAGGTGGTTGTCGAGGTAGATGGTTCAGCGTTGCCTGCCGAAGCGGCGCTCTGCCTCGGAGACGTCCGAGTCCAGCAGCGCCTCTCGCTTCCGACACTTTGCGAGCTCACGTATCGTGATCCACCCGGTTCCTTGTCCGTCACGTCGGCTTTAATGCCTGGAAGTAGCCTCCGGGTCGCGATTGAGGGGCACGAGGACACGTTGTTCGCCGGACAGGTGACGGCGGTGGAGCACGTCTACGCGCCAGATCGCGGCCGTGAAATATGTATCCGCGCCTACGATCTCCTTCACTCTTTGCGCAAGCGTCAAAAGGTCCGCGTCCACTTGGAAGTTACCCCGCGAGACCTCGCAACCGAGCTCGTAGGCGATCTGGGATTGACAGTCGAAGCCGAGGAGTCGGGCCCCTTGTGGCCACGGCTCATCCAACACCGTCAATCGGACTTGGAGCTCCTGGTCGACATAGCCGAACGATGTGGATTGTTCTTGACTCTTCACGAGAATGTTCTCCGCCTGATCACGCTCGACGGCGCCGGAGAGACCATTTCGTTGGTGCTCGGAGAGTCGCTTCTGGAAGCCAGGGTCGAGATCAACGGCGATCCGGCCTGTCGGGAGGTGGGCGCAACTGGCTGGGACACCGGCCGAGTAGCCGTCCTGTCAGGAGAGTCGGATGACGCTCGCAGTGGCCGCGATGTCGCCGCCGAAGTACCCCCAAGTAGTGTCGGTGGCGACGGTGAACGGAAGTTGGTGGATCAGGCTACGCAGGTGGAAGACCACGCCGCAGCGTTTGCACAGGCCGAGCTCGATACTCGCGTCGCACGCGAGGTAACGCTGTGGGGAATCGCGGAAGGCGATCCGCGCCTTCGGCCCGGCGCCCGAGTGAATGCAATTGGTGTCGCCGAAAATGTGGCGGGGCGTTACGTGCTCACGACCGTGACCCACACGATCAATCACCTTCACGGTTTTGTTTCCGAGTTCGGAACCGCGCCGCCCGAACTACGACGGCAACCGACCGAAGCCGGAATGACCGTTGGAGAAGTGACCCGCGTCGACGATCCCGACGGATTGGGCCGGGTCCAGGTGGCGCTGCCGACGTTTGGCGATGTGGACGCAGGCTGGATGCCCGTCCTTGGTGTCGGAGCAGGTAAGAACAAGGGACTGATTGCCCTTCCAGACGTCGGCGATCAAGTGCTGATCCTCCTGGCCAATGGCGATCCTGCGCGCGGAGTAGTCGCCGGCGGCCTCTATGGTGTGCTTGGTCCTCCTGACGCCGGAGTTGAGGCCGGGGCGGTCCAGCGATACGCGCTGCTCACCCCGGGCGGCCAAATGGTCCGCCTGGACGACGGTAAGCGCTCGATACGATTAGAAGATAGCAGCGGTAGCTACGTCGAGCTAACACCCGACGGTGTTCATCTCCACGCGAACACGGACCTGACGATCGAAGCGCCAGGTCACAACATTGCCATTCGTGGCAACGCCGTCGACTTTGAACGGGCCTGACACTTTGGGAGGCAGATCGTGGAGTTTTTGACCGAGGACGCGACGCTCGTCTGCGCACACGAACAGGGAGTCATAGTCAACCAACCAACGCAGACCTTCGTGACCGTGGCGGGCCGTCGTGTCCTGGTGGAAAACGATCCCGAGGGGCGTACAATCCGGGGCTGTCCCAACATCGGCGCAACGATCAAGCCGTGCCAGAAAACCCTAAAGGTCAAAGAGGGCTACTCAACCTTCGTTCGTATCGATGGCCACAGTGTCTGCCTAGTCACGGTAACTGGTCTGACAGATGGGACGCCACCTGGCGTCGTGATCTACAAAGTCCGCCAACCGGGTCAAGACGTGGTTCGGGCGGGCGCATGAGCGCACCCCTTTACCGTGGGTGGCAATTCCTCCACCCCGACCTCGAGGCGAGCGACGAATTCGCAGGTTTGCAGCGCTCTCCAAAGGGCGGCGTCGCGATGGTTCAGGGATACGACGCCGTGAGACAGGCAATTCTTTTATTGCTCTCGACCGTGCCGGGGGAACGGGTCATGCGGCCCGAGTACGGCTGCGCCCTTCACCGTCTGGTCTTCTCACCCAACGATGACACGACAGCCGGTCTGGCGATCCATTACGCGCGCCGCGCGCTCGAGCGTTGGGAGCCTCGGATCGACATCCTACGACTTGATTCCAACCGAGACGAGGCCGTTCCCGGGCGGCTCCTGCTGCTCCTCGAGTATCGCGTCCGTGCCACCCGGCAGACCCAATCGTTGACTTACCCCGTGGAACTTGCCGGAGGTCAGGCCTGATGCCGTTGCCCTCTCCCAACTTGGACGATCGCGATTTTCGCCAGCTGGTCGAGGAGGCTCGGAGCCAGATCGCGCGATCTTGCCCGGGATGGACGGATCTTTCCCCGGGCGATCCTGGCGTCGTGCTCCTGGAGGTCTTTGCCTACCTTACCGACACCATGATCTACCGCTTGAATCAACTGCCGGAGAAGGCCTTCGTCGAGTTCCTCCGTTTAATCGGCGTCCGGCTGCAGCCACCTGCCGCCGCTGCAGTGACGCTCCGCTTCAGCCGCGCCCGTGCAGATGATCGGCCCATTTCTATCCCGCGAGGCACCCGAGTGACAGTCGGCCGGGCCACGGCCGGGAGCGAGCCTCCCGTTTTCGCAACTGCCGATACAGCCACAATCCGCGGCGGAGCCACAGAAGTCGATGTACTGGCCTTCCATGGTGATTTGGTCAATGCCGAGCTTGCCGGGATAGGCACAGGCTTGCCCGGTCTAAGTCTCAGTGTGCGACAACCTCCCATTGTCGCGCCTACCGGCGACGGCCGAGACCTGATTGTCGGGATCGAGGCAACCCCGGACGAGCTCGATGCCCAGGCCGTCGCGATCGAGTTTGAGAGCAAGGCATATCGAGTTTGGCGCGAGGTCTCGGCGTTTACGGAAATCGGAGCCGACCCGCACGTCTATGTCGTCGATCGGCTGATGGGCATCATCACTTTCGCGCCCGCGGCGCGAATGGTGGGCGCGGACGGCACGCTTGAACCGGTGCCTAGTGCCCTAGCGGCGGTCCCTGCAAGCGGGCGGGAGATCCGGTTCTGGTACCGGCGCGGCGGAGGCACAGGTGGAAACCTTGCCGCAGAGACGCTGACGATCTTGCGCGACCCGATCGGCGGTGTTCAGGTCACGAATCCGGCCCCGGCGACGGGTGGTCGAGATGCTGAGACTCTCGACAACGCGCTGGTCCGCGGGCCGCAGGATCTGCATTCGTTCCAACGCGCCGTAACTGCGCGGGATTTCGAGGCCGTCGCTCTGCGAAGCTCGGGCGCGGTTGCCCGCGCAAAGGCCATCACCCGCGCGGACCTTTGGGTACATGCAGTACCGGGAACTGTGGAAGTACTGCTTGTCCCACAAGTCTCCGACGATGCCCAAGCTTCCGGACTAATCTCAGCTGAGGAACTGCGGAATCACGCGACGTCCGAAGCCCGTGCTCAAGTCCAAACGACCCTGGACGAGCGGCGACCCCTAGGGACCACCTGCATCGTCAATTGGGCTCGTCTCAAAACGGTCCGAGTTCGGGCTCGCATCGTCGTCAATCGCGAAGAGGATGCCGCAAGCGTGCAGCAACGTGTTTTGGAACGGCTGCAACGCACGATTACTCCATTGCCGACGAGCCGCAATCCAACTGGCTGGGGATTCGGAGAGGCGTTGCGCGTTTCGCAAGTCTATCGAATCGCTCAGGCCGAGCCGGGTGTCCGTTACGTGGACAGAGTCCGCCTCGTTGTGGACGAAGTCCCGGACGCCGAAGTTGCAGCGCTGGCCGCCGACACGTTCCAGCCACGCACCTGGTACGCCGGCAGCGGCGCCATACTTTACCGGTCGCTGGACGACGGAGACGGCTGGGAGCCCGCAGGTCGGTTCGATGATGGTCCGATCGCGCTGATTCGCGCCCACCCGACGCAACCCGGCCTCATCGCTGTAGCGACAAAGCGACCAGATGGGACGAGTACGAGCCTGCGTGTCTCTCAAGATTGCGGCGAAACGTGGACCGCATCCGCGCAACTCGCCTTCGAGGTCGAGGGGCTCGATTGGCTCATCCGCGACGATCAATCGGTGCTGCTGCTCGCAACTGATCGTGGCTTGTTCGAATTGGGGCTGCGAGCCGACGCTGGGCCAGTTCCGTTGCTCGTGGATCCAGCCGCTCAAGACAAAGGCTTTTACACCGTAGCTGTCGCGAGTGATGTTCGGGGCGTTGTGAGCGTCGCCGTCGCCGCGCGCGAGAACGGTGGGGTATATCTCTCAACAGACGGTGGTCGAGCCGGCACGTTTCGGAAAATCGGGCTCGACGGAGAGGACATCCGACTACTCACCGTCCGCGCCGATGGTGTTCGCACGTTCCTTTGGGCTGGAGTTACAGCCGCAAGCAGCGACGACCCTGGGAAGGGCTGTTATCGCCGGGAACTCGTCGGCACCGCTGACAGCCCGGAGGGCTGGGTCGCGATAGGCGCAGGGTGGCGGGGCGGGAGTTGCCGAGGACTGGCGTTCGTCGGTACATCTGTCATCGCCGCCACCTACCATGCTGGTGTCATGCGGCTTGAAGCCGTTGAGGGCACTCCCACCTGGAAAGCGTCGCCGGTGAACTGCGGCCTACCGCTGCGCGACCCGGGCCGTTTTCAGCGGCTCGACGCCATCACTTCGGACCCGGCGGGGCGGCTAGTGCTGGCTGGGGGACCGGCAGGGGTTTTTCGGAGCACTGACGGTGGCGTGACCTATCAGACGGCGTCTAGCCACGAGTTCACCGAGACGGTCACCTTGCCGGGCACCTGGCTCTTTTGCTCTGGAGAACACGAGATCAACGTTGAGGTGGAAGATGCGCCGCGCGGAGATTGAGCGATTGCTCCCGGCCGTCTTCCAGAGGACCGTCCGGGACGGTGAAATCCTCGCGGCACTTCTGGATGTGATGGAGACGCTTCACGCCCCCTCCGAAGAGGCGCTGGCCCACGTCGAGCGATTCTTCGATCCGCGTCGTGCCCCAGATGCATTTGTGCCGACGCTGGCCCGATGGGTGGATCTCGATCGGATTCTCATTAATGAAGGCGTTAGTGGAGGAGATCCTTTGCCATCGGGAGTAGGTCGCCTCCGCGAGCTTATTGCGACGGCGGCCGAATTGGCACGTTGGCAAGGGACGAGGCGCGGTCTATTGCTCTTCCTGGAGACGGCCACTGGCGTGCCCGGATTCGCGGTCGACGAAGTCGTACCCGATTCTGACGGACGGCCGCGTCCCTTCTTCCTCAAGATCCGGTGTCCGACAGCCTGCGACACCCTATCGCGACCTTATAGATCGCATTGTTAACCAGGAGAAGCCCGCCTACGTTTCATACGCACTCGAATTTGCTGGATAGTCGGGAGATGTTTGTGAAATTAATCGTAAGAGGCTTTGCTCCGATTCGAGCAGATAGACAGGTACAGGTAATGGAAGTATGAGTACTGGTATGCCGACCGCATTCGCGATTACGGCCGCAACCACCACCGTCCAACTCGGGGCCGGCGAGGTCCCGTTCACGGTCACCAATACCTCTGGCCGGCCCCTGCGCGCCCGCCTCCGCGCCGTCGCCCTCCAACCGGAGGCGCAAGGCTGGTTCGCCGTCGCCGGTGAGCCCGAACGGCCCTTCGCCCTCGGCGAGACCCAGCAGGTCAGCGTCCGCCTCGCCGTGCCCCCGCAGACCCCAGCCGGCAGCTACGCCGTGCGGCTCGACGCCGCCGCCGAGGACAACCCCGACGATGATTCGGTGCAGGGGCCGAGTGTCACCATCGTGGTCCCACCCCCTCCTCCGAAAAAGCCCCTCCCCTGGTGGCTTCTCCTGGTCGCGATCGCGGTGGTGGTGCTTCTGGTCGGGGGTGGGGCGGCCTTCTTCCTGCTGCGCGGGGACGACAATATCGAAGTCCCCAATATCGCCGGACAACCAGTTGACGCCGCCAAAGCCACGCTGACCGCGGTCAAACTCCAACCCGGCGGCGAGACGCCGGAAGTGAGCACGGCGGTGCCCACCGGGCAGGTGATCCGCACCGATCCCGCCGCCGGTGCCAAGATCAGCGCCGATGAACCGGTGGATTTGGTCATCTCAGCGCCAAAACCCGTATTCGAGATCCCTGATGTTTCCGGTCAACCAGAGGCGACCGCACGACAAAACCTGCAGAAAGCCGGGCTTACCCCCGGGGAGACTCAACTTGAGCGCAGCGACACTGTCCAGCGCGACCGAGTGATCCGAACCGACCCGGCCGCCTCTACAAAAGCCACCGCCGATCAGCCAGTGAACCTTGTCGTCTCGCAGGGTCCGACGCTGGTGACGTTGCCGCCAGCGAGCGACATCATCGGACATGATTTCAGAGTAGCAACGACGACAATACAAACGGTATGTGGAGGTGCGGCATGTTTAGTTGTTAACCCTGTGACCGTCTCGGCATGTGGAGCGGACGTACTGGCAGTAGTCTCTATGTCCCCTGACGCGGGCACCCAAGTGGAGCGTGGTTCTACCGTAACGTTGAATTACAACGTCTGTCATATGTAGGTATTCGCCATACGTTACGTCTACTAATATCGGAGGACTTCAATGAACAACCCCAGCAACTCCAGCGGACCAAGCAGCTCCGGCATACCCTTCGGTTGGTTGCCGGATTGGGTCGGATTCGCCATCATCATCGCGGTCGGGATCGCAGCCATAATCATCGGCTTCATTGTCTCTTACGCCGGGTTGGTCGCCATCGGCGTCGCGGCAATCGCCAGTGCGATCCTCGCCTGGGTCTATGGCGCTCAAAGCACCCCTACCGGCAATCCGGTTAAACGAGACTTTGCCGGGCGGGTGCGGAACGTTCCAGATAGGATCTGGTACATCATCTTTGCGCTCATCGTCATCGCCATCATCATTGCGGTGATCGCCGCACTTTGATGCCTTAACGCCGGGGTCTTGCCGCGACCTGTAGTCAGGTGTATCGTCACATCGACGGAACATGATTTGGAATCTCTCCGCGATCTCGAAATCCGGCGAGGCGCCACGCTCCACATGGGAATAGAACGTTTCACCGATCTCAGGTCACTCGGATTAGTCTGCCAGGCAGACAGGTGATGGGAGGGTAAGTACCGGTATGCCGACCGCATTCGCGATTACGGCCGCAACCACCACCGTCCAACTCGGGGCCGGCGAGGTCCCGTTCACGGTCACCAATACCTCTGGCCGGCCCCTGCGCGCCCGCCTCCGCGCCGTCGCCCTCCAACCGGAGGCGCAAGGCTGGTTCGCCGTCGCCGGTGAGCCCGAACGGCCCTTCGCCCTCGGCGAGACCCAGCAGGTCAGCGTCCGCCTCGCCGTGCCCCCGCAGACCCCAGCCGGCAGCTACGCCGTGCGGCTCGACGCCGCCGCCGAGGACAACCCCGACGATGATTCGGTGCAGGGGCCGAGTGTCACCATCGTGGTCCCACCCCCTCCTCCGAAAAAGCCCCTCCCCTGGTGGCTTCTCCTGGTCGCGATCGCGGTGGTGGTGCTTCTGGTCGGGGGTGGGGCGGCCTTCTTCCTGCTGCGCGGGGACGACAATATCGAAGTCCCCAATGTCGCCGGACAACCAGTTGACGCCGCCAAAGCCACGCTGACCGCGGTCAAACTCCAACCCGGCGGCGAGACGCCGGAAGTGAGCACGGCGGTGCCCACCGGGCAGGTGATCCGCACCGATCCCGCCGCCGGTGCCAAGATCAGCGCCGATGAACCGGTGAGTCTCGTTGTTTCGCTGGGCCCACCGGTCACCTTACCTTCGGCGAGCCAAATCGTTGGACTCACGTTCGATCAGGCTCAGCAGGCGATCCAAAACGCCTGCGCGTCCCCACCATGCCTAACCGTAATCTCCGCCTCCGCCAGAAGCACCAATCTCGCGATTGGACAGGTTATTACTACCGACCCTGACCCCGGTTCGTCGGTTCAGCCGGGCTCGACCGTGAGGGTCTTCGTCGCTAGTAACAAAATCATTGTTGATCCGGTCATTGTCTCGCAGGCACAGCAAGTATTCGCTCGCCAATGCGACAACGGGATTTCGTCAGCATGTGGGGCCAGTATGACGACACCGACGCCTTAGCGATCAGGATCTGCGATGAATGGTCCTAGGGTCGCGATAGTCGTTTTGGCAGTGCTTGCGCTCTTGTTCGTTGTCGGCCTCATGTTCGGCGCCCGCGGCCAAGAACTGCCGGACCCCTCCACTTCGTGGGTCGATTCATTGGGCGGGCTTATCCCCAAGCCTGACGTGGAGGCGGCCGATATCCGGACGGATTGTCTTGATGGGGGAAACTTTGTCATCCCGGCGACTCAGACCTGCGTCGCAACCATCGACGGACCCAAACGCGGAGTCAAGGAAGTCCATCTGAGGGTGACGTCCTCGAGTCCCATCCAGATCGTGGCCAAGCGCCCCGATATGCTTGACGAAGAGCGCACTTTGCAGCCTGGCGAATCACGCGCTTTTGACGTCTATAAGGATGGACTGACCTTGGAGTTGACTTGCC
Source organism: uncultured Chloroflexia bacterium (assembly GCA_963737985.1). GTDB lineage: Bacteria > Chloroflexota > Chloroflexia > Thermomicrobiales > UBA6265 > CAVTUU01. The sequence goes on from CAVTUU010000009.1 coordinate 1,289,973, forward strand.
CTGGCACACTGGGTAGTCCGCCCTGCGTCGTCGCACTGGAGTAGTCGTCACGCGAGGGCGCGGTCAACTCTCAATACTTTCACGATCGAAACAATCGCCCCGATAAACAGGATGATCGCCCAGATCAGTGCCAGGATCGCAACGATGATGGCCGCGATTGCATCGGTGATGCTGACGAGAAACCCCGGGACGATTCCGTGGAGAAACGCAACGATAATGCTCGCGATGAACGACGTCAGAATCAGCAGCACCAGACCTTTATTCTGCAAGAATCGTTGGTGTGCGAAGACTAAACATCCCGCGAAGCCGAGCTTGAGCGCCATGATCAGTCCGCCGGCCAAGTTCGCGCCCGCACGATCGAAGAATCCAAAAATGGCAAGATAGGTAAGCGTGCCAAATGGAACAGAGAGGAAGAGCGAGACCATCAGCACCAGCAGCAAGAGCGCAATGAAGATCAGGATGATGTCGAGGAGGATGAGAATGAATGTGATAACGAGGGTGACGATCCCCTGCGTTCGCCCCTGGACCCGTTCTGGAACGATGAGACCGATCCCCATGAGTCCAACCGTCAACAGCACCAGCCCATCGAGCAGCGCAAGATAAGGAATGCCCAAACCCGGCGGCCGATCGTTTTTCGCGCGCACTTCAATAAGCTGCTGCGTGACTTGCTGGACACGTAATTCTTGATGGACGAAATCGAGTGACTTGAAGTCGGGATCATCGGCGAGCTGTTCGCGCGCGAGGGCTTCCAACTGGGCTGTGGTCACTGGTTTGTCGCCCAGAATCGCCGTCGCGCCGATTTCGACCAGGACGGCAATCGCGATCAGGACAAGGGCCACGAAGAAGAGCGGTTTTCGTAGCGTGTCCATCAAGGAGCCGCCCGCGCAAAGCTACCTGTCGTCAAGTAACACCGTTCGTTGTAGCACACACCATGCGCAGTTTAGCATCGGAAAACAGGTGTACTAGGATGTTAGGAACGGTTCCAGGGCGACATCTTCGGCACAGGTAACCGGCCGGCTTCACGTGCCAACAGCTTTTTGGTCAGGTGTAACGTATTGCTCTTCGCCTGGTATGAAGGGTCTCGTAGTGGGGTTTGCGGGATTCGTAGGTGTATCTGTTGGCGGCAGAAATTGCGTAGCTGTTGGTTGCTGCTCCGGCGTATTCGTCGGCGGTGCCGCGGTGAAGGCGGGTGCTTGTCCGTCAGGCGCAGTTGGCGCGACTATGTTTGGAGCTGCCTTCGGAGTCTGGGTCGCTCTTACCGTCTGGATATTGCAACCTTGTCCCTGATTCCCCTTGTAGTTTTCAAAGACGACCTCTGCACTCTCACCTCCAAAATTACCTTCATCGCTCCAAGCTCCAAGTCCAACATCCGTGAGTCCATTCCAACCTCCGCCCAGGCTGGTGCGTGTCAAGCCCGATGATTGATCTGTGCTTACGTACGCCACTATTTCGGAATCGATTCTTTCGATGAGGAGCCGTCCTCTCTCGCCTTCTCTTCCTCCAAGGACTTCTCTGTCGCGACCGCTAGGTTCTCCTCTAAAGAACCAGGCCTCCGTGAAGTCTGACGGATTCCCTTTTTCGTTCCCGCTTCTGCTCTTTCGTTCAATACCCTTGTTGGTATTGCCTCCGCTCTCCTTCACTGTCAAGCCAACTCGTACGCCATTCTCCCGTGGCCACTCTTTCAGGTGGTACACAACTGAGATGCAAAAGTCGCCGCTCAACGTGTCAGGGCTGAACCGCCACGCCCCGAAGCCCGAATTGGAATCCTCCTTGGATTTTTCAGAATCTGACGGGATTTGAATAGCTAACTGAGACCCAACGGGATCCGCCGTAGGGCCCTCTCCGCTTGTCTGCAGTCTCCATTCGGAAAATGCGGGAGTGGGGGTGGGGGTTTCGCCGTTCCCGCCATGCCCTGCAAAGGCCCACCAGGCGAATGCCGCGACGATGACCACGGGGACGAATGCGGCAACGTATATTCGTCGTCTCGATGTACCTCTGGGGCGCTCGAGTCCGGTCTGCCAGTCTCCAGCAGCCGGTGTCCCGGCACCGCCAACTGCCGCTGCGGGTGCAGTCGCGTGTGGCGATTGTGCAACTGGCGCCGTCGGCCACCGCTCCCTTTCAGTTTTCTTCGCTGGACCCTCTGCAGTGCCGCTTGCAGACGGATGCGCAGGAACTTGGCTTGGTGCGATATGCGGCTCCGGCATCGGGTGACGCACTGGCGGAGGTGCGAACGCCGGCTCGGGAGTGGCATGATCCACTCCTGATGAGGCCACATGCATCTGCCGCAGGCCAACTACGATGCGTGGAACGGATGCCGATATATCGGCATCCGGAACCGTGACGGAGACTGCAGCACCGAGCATCAGCGCCCAGTCTCGGCGTCGCTCCCGAAACTCAGAGTGGGTCAGGTTGTGGAGCAGCGGAAAGAACTGTTTTCCGCTGCGATACGCCTCGACGACTTCTCGATCGACATGAGGCGATGTCAGCGCGACGGGCGAGATCACGATGACGACGGCTTGGGCTGCATCGATGACATCGGGGATCTGTCGAACGTACGGGACTCCGGCAACGCTATCGCGTTCAAAATACCAGGTGGTGTAGCCCGCATGTTCCAGCCCCGCAGCGATCTCCGCCACGAGTGCCGCGTCTTCCTCGACATAACTGAAAAAGATGTCGCTCATCGTGCGTCTTTCCGACGGCGGTCGTTAGCGCGCTGACCACGGGTCCCCGTGCACGCACCCACGTGAGCCCTGCGATACTTGCGCGCTTCGTTTCTGCCAGCGTCGTTGAATGCACCTTATGTCATACTAATTGCGACCACTTTATCCTACGTGTCCAGTCGTCTGGTTTGTGGATAAAGGTGACATGGACAGTTGTCAACCTCGGACTTTATGGCAACGCGGAGATCGCCGAGGATGCCTCGGGGTGACCATTGGACGCGCCGAGGAACCATGTCGGCGGATGACTTCCAATGAATCATCCAACCAACTACCGGAAAACCACCGATTTCAGGCGCTAACGGCAAGGATGGCTTGACAAGACTCGCCAAGGTCTTCATCAGCAAAACTTTCGGATGCCCCTTGGGGGAAGTTCGCCCGGTTAACGCAGCGCCGACAAGTCTGTGCTCCCTGGCGCGGCCAGGCCCCTATCCCAAGTTAATCGGGGCGGTTTCCAACCGGAATCGTTTGTACTCATCGGGGTCAACATATGGTAGCGCCTGTCCAAAGTCCTCCGCAGCGCACTGCTGACGTGGTGATACTCCGTTCGGACTACCCGGCTCTCAGCCAGTCGGCGTCTGACACTTCTCGCGATGGGCAGCAGTGGTATCGCCGATTTGTCAAGGCAAACCTGATTTTTCTCGTGGCAGGAGCGGTGCTCAGTGGGACCATTGGATTCGTCGATGAGTCGCTCCATGCCCCGTTCGCGGCTCTGATCGTCCTCGCACTTTTGTGCGCAATGGCGGCCAACTTCGTCAATTGGCGTCGCGGTGATGACAATGATTGGTTCGACGGGCGCGCTGTCGCCGAGTCGGTCAAGACTGCAACATGGCGTTACATGATGCGGACCGAGCCCTTTACCAGTGAGGCAACATGCGATCAGGAGTTTGTCCAGCGTCTCAGGGCCGTCCTCGGCGAACGAATCGAGCTCCGTCAGCAGCCGAGCCTACCTTCGACCGATTTCCATCAGATCACCAACCGCATGCGTGAAGTGCGCCGGCTTGGTGTCAGAAAGCGTCATGATATCTACGTTCGCGAGCGATTGGACAAACAGATCGCATGGTACGGCGACAAGGCACGCCTCAACGGCCGGCTCGCCGAACGATGGTTTTGGGCTTCGTTCGGGGCGGAGTTCGTCAGCCTACTGATCGCCTTCACGGCCTTGGTGTTGCTGAAGGACGGGAATTTCGGCCCCAACGATCCGGTTGACCTGATCAATCTGGTGGGGGTGGCCGCGGCGCTCGCGGTCGCGTTCACGGCATGGACACAACTCGGCCGTCACAACGAACTAAACAAGAGCTATGGTCTGGCATGGCAGGAGCTGTTGGCAATTAAGGATGTGGCACGCTCCGTTACCTCGGAGGAGGAGCTGCAGACCGTCGTCCGGGCTGGCGAGGACGCGATCTCCCGCGAGCATACGATGTGGATGGCCAAACACGGTTGATCAGTCTCCAGAATTGATCGGTATGTCTTCATTCAGCCTGTCCGATGGCGTGAAGTACCGCGAACATTGGTCGCCTTGGCACAAGCGCAACACTGTGCCTTGGTTGAGATAGGTTTGGTTTGACGAACTTGCTCATCCTGCCTTGTACCTTCGGCACCATGACGCCTTTCAGGATTGGGGCACGAGGTGGGGCGGACTCGATATGAATTATTTAGATCGCGATCGAATGGGAGATATAGGTCGATGAATTCCGCCGTGTGTTCAATGAAGTGCTTCGTATATTGAAATGGTGGGACGGCCGTGATTGTGAGCTCTCCATTGCTGACGCATCAGGGGAAAACGTGATCATGCACGATGTCATACCTGCGGCCGGCAGCGACAAGCGAGCAACCGTGCGCTTATTGCAAGTTCGCGAAACCTTGGCCGGATACGTTCAGCGGACGCGGAGCTGCCAGCGCCAAGGAAATAATCTCCGGTGCGGCATCGTCCGCCGAGCAGCCCACGCAGCCCGAGGAAATGCCATTGTCCGGCTTGCTCTGCTCCCAGTTCGTACTCTTGCAGTGCAAGACCTAGATCGAACCGGGAGGCGAGCCAGCGAGCATCCTGTAGCCGGTTTTCGCTCACTCACCGACCAGATCGATACCACGACCTCGGACGCTACGCTGATTTTCGATGTCTCCGGGGCGCTGGCTGAGTTTGAGCGCGATATCACCAGAAAACGGACGCACGAAGGTCTTAGAGCGGCTCGAACTTGTGGTCGAGTGGTGGGCGTCCGAAAAGCTCCCGATACCAAGACGCTTACACTGGCCAAGCGGCTCCACAAGGACAGTCGGACGTATATATCTACTATCTGCCAGACGCTTGGCATTTCACGGTCGACGCACTATCGCTTCATTGAATGTGGAAAGAATCTGCTCGAGTGGCCTCAGCAAGTCGGATCGATGGAGGGCAAATCAAGGGTCCCTCTGAGCGACCTTAGAACTCAAACGGTAGGTCGAAAGTGGGCAAGCTGGGATGGTGCTCTCGCCGCTGGTCGATCGGACGACTGCGAAGCCAACGTACCAGCGACACGAAGCGCTCAACGGCGTGATCGAATACGAGCTGGCCCTTCTCGGCAGTAGCCAGCTCCGGGGCACCGATGGCACCCGTTTCCGAATAGCTCGAGGTCCAGCCGATGATTCCCGCTGGCCCCGCACCCATTGTCAGATCGAGCCATGACCACTCCTCTCCGCCCGGCACATGTGTGACGAACTCGGGAAGCGCGCCCTCAACGCGGTCAGCATGTACACCCTCCGGATCGAGATGGAGATACATCGACGTCTCCAACTCACAGGCGTGTGCGCACCCGCCTAAACCCGATTCACGGATCTCTGCGTTCCACTTGGTCGCTACCAACTGCCACCAAGAGAGCGTGCAACAGAGCGCGTCAGTCTGCAGGATCGTTTGTCGTCCGACTTGCTCGACAAGCGGATGGTTGGATCCGTGTCCGTTAACAATAACGATCCGCTTGAAGCCGTGGTAGGCAATCGAACGGGTGATATCGAGCAGCAAATTGACGAACGTTGTGGGCGAGATATTAATCGTCCCGGGGAAGTCCATCACATGATGACAGTACCCGTAATCGACGGTCGGTAGGACGAGCATATCTTCGGGTGACCGCTCGCCAGCGGCAAGCGCAACAGATCCAGCGAGCTTTGCATCGACGTCGAGTGGCAAGTGATAGCCGTGCTGCTCCGTGGATCCGACCGGCAATATGACCACTTTTTCCTGCCGGACGGCCTCGTTGATCTCAGGCCAGGTGAGCCGCTCGTAGCGATGATTCCGTCGCACAGTCTCGGGATTCACATCTCTGCTTCGGTCCTTCATCTGAACACCCTCAGTTGTTCTGCAATTGGAGCTTCGATCGTCAACCTTTGGACACATTGCGTTGGAGTCGGGCAACGAATTTGTCCGGAATGAAGTCGCTCTGGTTCGATCATGATCTGGCGAGCAAGAAGCCCCCCGTCAACGACCAACGATGTGCCGGTGACAAAGGCAGCGTCATCACTTGCAAGATAGAGCGCCGCCGCAGCGACCTCCTCGACCGATATGCCCATGTAACGATGGCCATGCAGCGCGCTGCCGCCGACTTGCTTGACGCTATTCCCCCGAGGAAGAAGCGGTGTCCTAAATCCTCCGTGACAAAGTAGCCTCCGCCACCCCAAATAACCTCGTACGTACGCCACTTTTTGACATCAGGTGCCGGGCATGGGACTCGAACCCACACGGCCTTGCGGCCACCAGCTCCTAAGGCTGGCGTGTCTGCCATTTCACCAACCCGGCTTAAGGAGACGTGCGGACGGCCGAGAGGCGCGAACCGCGTCGCACATTGTACCCCGTCGGTCTGACGCTCTAGGCGCGTTCTGGGACGGTGACACCGCGCAGATAAATGTCGACGAGTGATCCCGCGAGCTCATCGCCGAGCTGAATCGCTGGATTGTGCTCGGAGAACTTGAACATCCCGCCGATCAGGGCAAAGAACATCCCGATCGCGATGTTGAGATCAATGTCGCGCAGTTGTCCCGCTGCTTGCGCGCGTTCGAAATAGGGACGCACGAGCACGATCGGATTGAGATTCGCCTCGTCGCGACGCAATTGCTCCTGGCATTCCTTCGACACATGTCGCTGAAAGTCGGTGAGCAGCTGCCCAATATCCGACTTGGTGGCGCGAAACGCGAACATCGCGACCCGCTTGAGCTGTTCCTCAAATGTGTCGATCCCGTCGAGCTCGGCCACAACTCCGTTGAGCAGCCGTTCGCCCTCGTAGAACACAACTTTTGCGAAAAGATCTTCTTTGTTCCGGAAGTGATAATAAAGTGAGGCTTTGGTCAATCCGGCCGCGTCGGCGATCTGCTGCATCGAAACTTCGGCAAACCCTCGATCGAGAAAGAGAGCCCGCGCTTCTCGCAGAACTCGCTGGCGACCATCACCTTCTGTCATCTGTGCTACGTCTCACTACCTGATTGTGCACTGTTGCCCAGCTTCTTGGACCATTATCCCAGTCAGAGAGGTTGACAAACCCACCAACACCCGATAGGATACCTACCGACCGGTTGGTAAGCGTGAATTCTGCCAACCGCTTTTCTTCGCTAAGTATATCTACCGACCGGTTAGTTAGTCAAGATTGAGTCTCGGTCCGCGGTGAGCAACTTGATCGCCAAATGATCACAGTTTCGTGACACTCTCTTGATCCATTTGCGAATTTCCCGGCGCATCCTTTTGGCTGGAGTTTTTTCGCCCCGCTGAATTGTCGATTCGCGGTCTGGCGGAACGACGATGTAGTGACGGATTTGTGCCAAACAGTCCCGCAACTATTTGACAATCGGTCCGAACGCACGTTCTACCGTTTACGAATTTGATCGCAGGTCGTTGAGTTTGAATATCGATCGTTTTGAGGGGAGTACTTATGTCCGTTCGTTCGTCTGACTCGCAGTCCAATAGCGCGCTCGCCAGTTGGGCCCGCTACGCCGTTCGCCACCGCGGGCGCGTGCTGCTGGCGTGGGTCGCCGCCTGGTGGTGCTGGGTGTGCTCGCCACGACCGTCGGCGGCAAGTACGCCACGGACTTCACGATTCCCGGGGACAGAGTCGCAGAGGGCGACCGATCTGCTCAAGGAGCGCTTCCCGAGTCAGGCCGGGGACAGCGCGACGATCGTCGTCCAGACGGATGCCGGGGTCGAACGACCCGGCGGTCAAGCAGCAAATCACCGATCTCCTGACCCAGGCGGCGAGCTCTGCCCGAGGTCACCGGCGTCGTCTCGCCGTACGACAACCCCGCCGCCATCTCGGCCGACGGCACGATCGCCTACGCACGGTGAACTACGACAAGCAGGCGAGCGAAGTCGACGTCGACAACGCCAAGCAACTGCTCATCTGGTCGATCGATTCGTCGACCGCCGGGTTCCGGGTCGAGGTCGGCGGGCAGATCCCCGCCCAGGCCGAGCAGAACAATCCGTTCGGCATCTCGGCGATTGATCGGCGTCGTCGCCGCGATCATCATCCTCCTGATCGCCTTCGGCTCGGTCATCGCGATGGGTCTGCCGATCGGGACCGCGCTGTTCGGGTTGATCGCCGGGTTCATTCGGGATCGCGATCTTCACCCGCTTCATCGACTTGAACGAATTTACGCCCGGAGTTCGCGGCGATGATCGGACTCGGCGTCGGGATCGACTACGCGCTCTTCGTCGTCACCCGTTCCGCGAGGGGCTGAGCAACGGGTCTGAGTGTCGAGGACGCGGTCGTGCGCGCGATCGACACGGCCGGGCCGCGCCGTCGCCTTCGCCGGGACGGTGGTCGCGATCGCGCTGCTCGGGTTGTTCGCGATCGGGATTCCGTTCGTCGCTGCGCTCGGTCTCGCCGCTGCGATCGTGGTCGTCGTCAGCGTGCTTGTCGCGTTGACGCTGCTGCCGGCGTCTGCTCGAGCTACACCGGGAAGCGCATCGACAGCTGGCACATTCCCCGGTCTGCACGCTCGACCGGCACGACAGCAAGAAGACGTTCTGGTATCGCTGGAGCCAGCAGATTCAGCGGCGGCCGTGGCGCTACCTGATCGGGTCGGCGGCGATCTGCTGATCGCGCTCACGCTGCCGGTGTTCGATCTCCGCCTCGGGTTCTCCGACGACGGCAACCTCCGACTTCGACACACATCCGCCGCGCCTACGATCTGCTGGTCGAAGGGTTCGGCCCCGGTTTCAACGGGCCGTTGATCTTCGCGATCGAGAACCGGAGACGGGCTCGACGCGGCGCAACTGCAGACGCTCGCCGATACGCTCCGGCAGACGGCCCGGCGTGGCCGCGGTCGGCGCCGCGGTGACGAATCACGAGCCGGCGACACGGCCGTGATGACGGTGATCCCGACGACGTCGCCGCAGGACGCGAAGACGTCCGACCTCGTCAAGCAGCTGCGCGAGCGAGGTGATCCCGTCCGCGATCGGCGGCAGCGGGATGACCGTCTACGTCGGCGGGCCGACCGCGGCCTTCGTCGACATCGGCGACAAGATCAATCAGCCGGATGCCGGTCTTCTTCGCGATCGTGATCGGGTTGAGCATCCTGCTGCTGGCGGCGGTGTTCCGCTCGGTCGTGGTCCCGATCAAGGCGGCGCTGATGAACCTGCTCTCGATCGGCGCGACGTACGGCGTGCTGGTCGCCGTCTTCCAGTGGGGGTGGGGCAAGGGCGTCTTCGGGATCGAAAAGACGGGACCGGTCGATTCGTTCCTGCCGATGATGCTCTTCGCGATCCTGTTCGGGCTCTCGATGGACTACGAGGTCTTCCTGCTCAGCCGCATCCGTGAGGACTACCTGCGGACGCGACGATCCGCGCGAGGCGGTGGCGCACGGTCTGAGCGTGACGGCGCGGGTGATCGCCGCGGCGGCGGCGATTATGGTCTGCGTCTTCCTCTCCTTCGTCCTCGGCGACGACCGGGTGATCGAAGGAGTTCGGGATCGGGCTCGCGACCGCCGATCTTCATCGACGCGACGATCGTCCGGCTTGTGCTCGTGCCGTCGACGATGGAGTTGCTGGGCGACTGGAACTGGTGGTTCCCGCGCTGGCTGGACCGCCTGCTCCCGCGCCTCAACGTCGAAGGCGCCGCCCCGGTTCCGGTGGCTGCCACCATCGCGACCGAAGCCGACTAAGTAAAAGCTCGGGGCGAGGTCTGGTACTTCCTCGAAGAAACCCACCTCGTCCCCCAAAATCCCCCTTCCTCACCAGACGCCGGCTCAAATTGAGCCGGCGTCTGGCGTTATGCGTCACCACCCACAGTTCAAATCCTATGGCTGCACCTTCGACATGCTGGGATTCGTGGAACCGCTGTGCGCGCGATGTCATCGCCGCCTCAATCGCTCAATCAGTTGAGTCGTGAAAGTCGAGGGTTGACTTTCAGGGCATCGGTCCATATCCTAGCCCGGTCAAGGAATCGTCCTTGCGTTGTGTTTCGTTGTTCCGGAGGTTTGTGCACATGTCAGTCAAAATGACCCTGCGCGCCTGCCGGATGAGTCTCGCCTTCCTCGGTTAGATCCCTCGCGTCACGACTGTTGACGCCACCCGACGACTCGGCTTTCTCCTCCACATCGCGCGCCTAATGATCTCCTTGCGGCTTGAGCTGCAGGGCTTTTGTGATGCCGCAACCTTCTCAGGAGAAGCCTTTTCGTGTCGTCTTTTATGCTTGGCCGGCGCCAGCACCACAATCCAGTACCGGTCTATCTGGCCCTCATGGCGGGCCAGGCAATTTGCTTTTCGCTTTTCTTCACGATCCAACTGATCTATCAGGTCACGGTCGTTGGTCTCAATCCGCTACAGATGGTGCTGGTCGGAACCGTCCTCGAGGTCACGTGTTTCACCTTCGAGGTACCGACTGGGATCGTCGCGGATGTCTATAGCCGCCGCCTGTCAATTCTGATCGGCGTTTTTCTGATCGGATGCGCCTATCTCCTGGAAGGCGGATTCCCCAGATACTGGACCGCTCTCGCCGGCCAGGTGTTCTGGGGCGTCGGCTACACCTTTACCAGCGGCGCGATCGAAGCCTGGATCACTGACGAGATCGGCGAAGAGAACGTTGGTCCGGTCTTTCTCCATGGCCGGCAGATGTGGCTGATCGGCGGACTGATCGGCACGGTGAGCTGCGTGCTCCTCGGACTCGTTCATGTCCAATTGCCGATGGTTGTCGCGGGCGTGGGTATGTTCGCGCTGGCAATCGCAATGATCGTCGTCATGCCGGAGCGCCACATGCGTCCGACGCCGCCGGCAGAGCGTTCGACTTTTGGCCACATGTTGGCGACCGCCCAGGACGGATACCGGTTGGCAATGTCACGCCCGGTTGTCAAAGTGATCATCTCGATCAGTCTGTTTGTCGGACTTGCCGCGGAAGCGTTCGACCGGCTCAGTGTTCCGTTAGTGATCAACCGGTTCGACTTTCCGACGATCCTCGGCAGGAATAGCCCGGTAATCTGGTTCGGGATCAGCGCCGTGATCGGCATGGCGCTCAGTCTCGGAACCTCAGAGGTCTTCAAGCGGAAGAACGCTGAAGCCCTCGGATCGGGCACGCCGGCGCGATTGCTCTCGTTCTGCGCGGCGATCCAGGTCGCCGCCGTCGTGATCTACGCACTGAGCGGCAGTCTTTGGTTGTCGTTCAGCATGCTCTGGGCGCGAAGCATCGCCAATTCGGTGAGTCAACCGGTCGAGTCGGCCTGGCTGAATCGCAATCTCGACGCTTCGACGCGCGCTACGGTGATCTCGATGACTGGCCAGGCCAATTCGATTGGTCAGGCCGGGGGCGGACCAGCACTTGGCTGGGTGGCGAATATCTTTTCAATCCCAGCGGCCTTGCTCTGTTCGGCCGTGATCCTGTCGCCTACCGTCGCCTTGTACCGCCGCCTGATCGTGCGCGATCGTGGCGCAGTCGAAGCGGTTCCGACGCCGGCCGACTGATCGGGGCAGCCCTCATCCGCCGCTGCGCGGCTGCCCTCGCCTTGATGCGCAGGGCGAAGGCCCGAAGAGGGCGTCTCACATCATGACTCCGATCCCGTCATCCTGAGTGGTCTGTCCCGCGTCATAGGACTTGGTCGCGGCGCGGTTGTCGTGCGCAGCGACGGGCGTTCCTCCACTGCGACCAAGCTCGCGGGACAGACTACTGAGCGCAGGCGGAGCCGGAGGCGAAGGATCTCGCTCATCGCAATCGGGCTTTCTAGCCGGGTGAGATGCTTCGCTGCGCCCAGCATGACGGGGGTGGGGCGCTCAGCATGACGATATGGGACACTGGCTCGAAGGCCCGGTGGTTTGAGTGGAAGCCACGTCTGCTACGATGCTGTGATTCGTTTTGGTGACCGCAGTCCGTATATAAGGAAGAACATCAATGCCGATCGATTATGCCGCCCTTTCTGCCGACGCCACGAAGCACCTGCAGGCGCTCATTCGGTTCGACACAACCAATCCGCCAGGGCACGAAACGCCCGCGGCGGAGTATCTCGCGCAGGTCTGCCGGGACGCAGGCATCGAAGTCGAGGTTGTCGAGAGCGCGCCCGGTCGGGCGAATGCGGTCGCGCGGATTCGGTCGAAGAACCCCACTGGTCGCCCGATCATGCTGATGGGGCACACGGATGTCGTCGGTATCGAGCGCGAAAAGTGGGAGCGCGACCCGTTCGGCGGCGATCTCGCCGATGGCTATATCTGGGGTCGCGGCGCGCTTGACATGAAGGGACAGGTTGCCGCCGAGCTCGCAGCCCTGGTCGCGATAAAACAAGCGGGCATCGAGCTCAATCGCGATCTGGTTCTCGCCGCATTCGCCGACGAAGAGGCTGGTTCAGACTACGGTGCGGCGTGGATGTGGGAAAACCGGCCAGATCTGATGGACGCTGAGTTTGCGCTCAACGAGGGTGGCGGTTTACAGGCGGAGGTTGGCGGGCAACGTTTTTACCTCTGCCAAGTCGGGGAAAAGGGCGGCTCTCGCTTGCGGATCACCGCTCGAGGTCCGGCCGGTCACGCCTCGGTACCGCTCGAGAACACCGCCATGTCCAAGCTCGGCGAAGCACTGGTGCGCCTCAATGGCTGGCGCTCCGACATCATTCTGACTGAACCCGTGCGCTTGATGATGCGGTCGTTCGCGCCCGCCTTCGGCGATCAGGGCACAGCCGTGGTCGAAGATTTCCTCGCCAATCCGAGTTGGGAGGCGTTCGACCAACTTCCGCTCAGCGCGGGATTGCGCAGAGAATTGAGAGCGACGGTCAGTAACACCGCTGTGCCAACCTTGCTCAACGGCGGCGTACGAATAAACGTGATTCCGTCCGAGGTGTCAGTCGATGTAGACGGCCGGATTCTGCCAGACGAGGACCCGGAAGCGTTCCGGGCGGCGGTGCAAGAGGCAATCGGCGAGGTTGCGGAAGTGACGCTTATCTCGCGCGGATCCGGTCTCGCCGCCGATCCCGCCTCTCCCCTGTTCGATGCAATCGCCGGCACGATGGCCCAGCTCGATCCCGGTTCCAAGGTCGCGCCCTATCTCGTCAGTGGCGGAACAGACGCCAAAGCATTGCCCGGGATCAAAGTCTACGGTTTCTTCCCGCTTGCTTCGCCGGAGAGACAGTCCCTCTATCTTACACTGATTCACGGCCACAACGAACGGATCGCCGCCGACGATCTCGGCTATGGCGCCCGCTTCTTCGTCGACGTCATTGCGAAATTCGCGGGTGCGTAGCCCAGAATTACGCTAACCCGAGAACTAGCCAAGCGCGTCGCTTCAATCGGTGAGCCTGGGCAAACTTTGCCTAATCGGAAGACTTCGCGTATTTGGCGAGCGACTTGGTCGTAAAGTCTTGGGTAAAAGGCGAAACCTTGACGGACAAATATGATAAGGCATTGCCAGATAGGCACGAATCGAAACCAGGCGATCGTCAACTCGTGTCACGACAACAGCTTCTGACGTAATGTTCCATAAACACTCGGCTAAATCCGGATAAGAAATTTGTCCTAATTTGACCGCTACCTGATGCTCTCTAAGGCCAACGCATTCGGCCTATCTCAAGCATTCAGCAATTAGGACTTGCCTACTAGACAATGCTCCTATAGAATGCTGGAACTGCTCTCTACACCGGGTCGGAATTTCCCCGTTGTCCCGCATTCCATACCTGGGATGAGCTACGACCGACTATCGCCTTCGTTTTGTGAGGCGATCTCGCGTCGTGGGGCTATTGTCTGATCGATCGCGCAACAACGCATATCGGTCAGGCTTGGTAGTGCATTGCCAGTTAATCTGCGTGTCGCATGACAATCAGTCATTCTACACATATTGCATGTTGAGCGTTGGTGTGTCTGTTTTGGTCGACAAAACTGGCGGAAAGGCGAAACGCGGATGAACTTAACGAGGTGGGTCAAGATCGTTCCGGTGATCGCGCTCGCTGGCCTCTTCGGCGCCGGCGTCGTGGCGCCGGAGAAAGCCTCGGTCGCCCCGAGCTCAGCGGTCCACCAGCAATTCAGAGAAGCGGCGATCCCGGCTCTTCAAGCCGTCGTTGTTGACGCTCAAGATGATGCCTACACAACTCCAGCCAATACAAATCTGTCTGTACCTGCTCCCGGATTACGCGCCAACGACACTTCGCCAGCATCAAGCATTTCGCTGTCGGTCAGCATTGCGCCGAGCCACGGATCGTTGCCCACGCTCAACAATGACGGGCACTTTGTCTACAATCCCACTAATTCGTATTGTGGATTGGACACATTCCAATATCGCCTTCGATACAATCCGCCGGGTCCGACGGACATCTCCGACTTTGCGACCGTGACAATCGATGTCTGTGCGGCAACCGCAACGCCAACCAATACCCCAACTCAGACACCGACCAACACACCGACCAACACGCCGACAGATACCCCAACAAGTACTCCGACCGACACCGCCACCAACACGCCAACAAACACGGCAACGGCCACAGAAACGCCGACTAATACTCCGACGGCAACGAATACACCTACCGACACGCCAACCGAGACACCAACCAATACGCCGACGGACACACCCACCGACACACCAACGAACACCGCCACCGCAACGGATACTTCAACGGATACTCCAACGGCAACCGAGACGGCGACTGCCACGCAGACGGAAACGGCAACCGCAACAGAAACGGCGACCGAGACGCCAACTGAAACAGCGACCGCGACGGAAACACCGACGGAGACGGCAACGAGCACACCGACAAACACGGCGACGAATACGCCGACGAAGACCGCGACACCAACCGCGACTCCGACAAGGACGCCGGCGCCAGTCGCGGCAGCGTCGATCAATCCGACACGGCAGACGGTGAATTCGAAGCTGAACTACAACGTCGTCGGTTTCCCGCACAACGCGGACGTCCTGATTACTTGGAAGCGAAACTCGGGCAGCATCATCAACATCGCAACAGTACACACGAACGGTGTGGGGGCTGTCTCCGGCTACTTCCTCGTCCCGGCGACGACCGGTGGACCAAATCAACCCGTCACGTTCAAGTCCGGCAGTACTTCCAAGACCGTGTTGATCAATGTGCCGCCACGCATCAAGATCCTCACGACTCCTGGAGTGCGCGGCCAGCAGGTCGAAGTTTCGCTACGCGGGTACCAGAAGGGCGAGGTGGTCCGCATCCGCTGGGCGAAGGGTGACGGCTGGGTCCAAATCGCGACCGCTACGACCAGCAATACCGGTAGCCAGAACCTCTTCGTGACGGTCCCATCATGGGCGCCGAATGGAATGAACTCGGTCCGTGGCGACGGCAATATCAGCCGGGCGCAAACGAACATCGCCTTCATCAATGGGGGTCCTGGTCCCACCGCCGCGCAGTTCACGGCTGGGACCGCCGGGGAGCCGATGGCCGGTATCCCCTCCGAGCTCGCGGCGATCGTAGCGCCGGCGATCGCAGTTGGTTTCTTCGGCAGCCGCCGGATCCATAGGAGAAAACGAGCTTATCGAGCATGTGATCGCCTGATTCGGCGATCAAGAAACCTCGAAGCACTCAGTTGAGACTGCATGTTGCGCTCCGGAAGCGCAAATGCAGTCTCACTGTTTTGGTTTAGGAAATAGATACGCTCTCGTCACGAATTCGACGCCAAAGGTCCCGACTCAAGAGTTATTTGAGAAATTTCGCACAATCTCACCTTGCGCTGACGTAGGACAGCCGCTATAGTGCGGGCATGAGTACGCGCGCGCGAACCATGACGACCACCACCAAAACCGGAACCATGATTTCGATTACCGGAATCATGATTACCAAGTCGATGCCTGCTGGTCGGAGGGTGAGCAACTAAGCGTACGAAGCGGCTCACAACCAACGACACGGCAGGCGGGAGCGGAAGCGCTCCCGCCTCTCTTTATCTCACACATGCTCGTCACCATCGATCGGCGCTCAGGATTGCCGGTCTCGACCACAGCGAGGTGGGGATGGACGCAAAGGACGCGGAATTAACGGCGGGTGGGACCGCCCGACATTGACTAGGAGACTCGCATGATCGTCCTTAAATTCGGCGGCACATCGGTCGGCAGCGTTGATCGTGTCCGCGACGCTGCCAAGATCATCGAGGCTCAGCCCAAGCCTCGCGCCGCCGTCGTCTCCGCCGCAAGTGGGGTCACAAATCTCCTTCTCGACGCGGCCCGCGCCGCTGCGTCGCGAGAAGTCGAGCGCCCGGCGACACTCGTCGCTGCCATCCGGGCCAAGCATTTGAACATCGCCGAAGGAATCTCACGCGCTCCCGAGCGACTCGCCGCTCTGGCCGAGCTCGGCAAACTCCACGCCGCGTTGAATGATGCCCTCGAAGATGTCGCCGACCGTGGCGAGCTTACCCAGAGAGATTCCGACCGCATCGTCTCCACGGGCGAGAAGGCGATGAGCGTGCTCATGGCGGCAACGCTCCGCTCGCGCGGCACGCCGGCCGCTCACGTCTTCGCCGACAAAATCATCGCCACAGATGATCGATTTGGCTCCGCCCGTCCCGACCGCGCGCGCACGCGAGAGCAAGCGAGCGCGATCATTTGTCCCCTCCTCGATGAAGGCCGAACGGTGGTGATGACCGGCTTTATCGGCGGCGCGCCCGACGGCTCGACCACGACGCTCGGTCGCGGCGGATCGGACTACAGCGCCACGCTCCTCGGAGCCGCGCTCGATGCCGAGGAGGTTCAAATCTGGACCGATGTGCCCGGCGTTCTCTCCGCCGACCCGCGACAAGTGCGGGATGTGCGAGTGGTTCCTCATGTGAGCTACGACGAAGCGCAGGAGCTCGCGCACTTCGGGGCGAAGGTGCTCCACCCACGAACAATCCGACCCGCGGTCTCGCTCGATATTCCGGTGCGCATTCTTTCCACCTTCGCGCCGAAAGAACCAGGCACGCTGGTTACTCGCGAATCGTCGGGACAGGCGGTGAAGGCGGTCACGGCGATGAAGGGATTGATGCTGCTCAACGTTGATGTCCCTGAGCTAGAAGACCTTGCCGGCGCCGCGTCCGCCACATTCAGGGTGCTCCACGAACACCGGATCGAAGTGGTTTTGGCCTCGCAGGGTTCTTCGCGCCGTCGCATGACCTATCTTGTTGATACGATCGCGGGTGGTTGCGCGCGGACCAGGGAATTGATCGAGGAAGCGCTCGGCGATGTCGAGGCCACTGTGAGCTGCGCTGAAGACGTTGCGGTTGTCGCCGCCATTGGCCAAGGCGCCGCAGAGCAAGCGAGCGAGCTTGGGAGAATGCTCGGAGTTCTCGAGCGCGCGGGCATTCCGATCCTGGCAGCGAGCCAGCAGATGTCGAACATGGCGCTCGTCGCCGCGGTTCCCGGCCGCAACGCGGAACGCGCGGTCGACGTCATCCACACTGCATTCATCCGGCCACAACCAGGGAGCGCTCGCGGCCGGCGGCCACGACGATCGGAATTGCTCTCAGAGTCGCTTCGCGTCGGGTAACGATACCCTTTGCTTGCCCAAGATCATGATTTGAAAGGAGAACTCGGTGGGGAATCGGATTCCAGTGGCGGTGCTCGGTGCGACGGGAAGCGTTGGTCAGCGATTCGTCCAGCTTCTTGCGGGCCATCCCTGGTTCGAGGTCGCGGAACTGGTCGCATCGGAGCGTTCGGTTGGCAAGCGCTATCGTGATGCCACCGACTGGCGACTCAGCGCGAACATGCCCACCGAGGCCGCCGATCTCATCGTCAAAGATTACTCCGATCACATCGACAGCCCGGTCGCCTTCTCGGCTTTGCCCGGAGAGGTCGCGGGCGAAATCGAGCAGCGACTTGCAAAAGATGGCCACGCCGTGTTGTCGAACACATCGACGCACCGCATGGAACCGGACGTTCCCCTGCTGATCCCCGAAGTCAATCCCGATCACCTTGTTGCTATCGACGCGCAAAAGAAAAACCGCGGTTGGTCGGGCTACATCGTGACGAATCCGAACTGCTCGACGATCCACATGGTCATGACCTTGAAACCGTTGCAAGACGCGTTCGGCCTCAACGCGGTCATGGTGACGACGATGCAGGCGGTGTCCGGCGCTGGCTATCCCGGCGTTCCTTCACTCGACATGATCGACAATGTCGTGCCCTACATCGGCAACGAAGAAGAAAAGATGGCCGAGGAAACGCGCAAACTTCTCGGCTCCTACAACGGTCAGTTTGAAGACGCCGATGTTGTCGTCAGCGCCTCGTGCAATCGCGTTCCTGTGCGCGACGGACACACTGAAGCTGTCGCCCTCAAGCTTGATCAAGACGCTACGCCGGACGAGGTCATCCACGTCTTCAACACGTTCCGCGGCAAACCGCAAGAGTTGAATTTGCCGAGCGCACCAGTCCGTCCAGTTGTCGTCCGTTGCGAGTCGAACCGGCCGCAACCAGTGCTCGATCGCGATGAGGAGCGCGGAATGGCCTCCGTGGTCGGCCGCGTCCGCCCCTGTCCGATCATGGGCATCAAATATGTCCTGTTAGGGCACAACACGATCCGCGGCGCCGCCGGCGCCTCCATCCTTAACGCTGAGCTCTTCAACGTCGAGGGCCTGTTGCCGATATAGGGCGCCTTCCCGCGATCATTCGGAGTAGCACTCCCATTGTCATTCTGCGCCGACCTCAATCCGGCAAACAGCCCTCACCCCCAACCCTTCTCCCGCGCGGGGGAATGGAGCGCGCATCATAAGGACGTTGGTGGTCGGCTCCGCCCGGGAATCAATAAGGCCCAAAGGGCACCCCGCTCAGTGACGGAAGTCGGTTCAAACCGACTGACGGAGCAAACCGCCTCGTTGTTCCGTAGCGGCGTACGGCTGTACGCCTGTGTCGTGACCGCGGCCTTTCCCGATTGCACCGGGGTGAGCATCGCTGGTGGGCGCACAATCGTGCGCCGCTACGAAGAGATCGCCTCGTGCTTAGTCCCGGTGGGACTTCGTTGTCTTAGCCCCGGACTTCTCGTCCGGGTGGGCGACCAAACCCGGCCATCATAAATGACAGATCCTTCGACTGCGGCTCCGCCTCTGCTCAGGATGACGGGGAGGGCGGCTGCGCCTGCGCTCAGTAGTCTGTCCCGCGAGATTGGTCGCAGTGGAGGAACGCCCGTCGCTGCGCACGGCGGGCGCCCGCCGGGCGCAGCGACGAAGCACGACAACCGCGCCGCGACCAAGGCATATGACGCGGGACAGACCACTCAGGATGACGATGGGGTGGTGCTTTCGATGATGGAGGGGTGACGCCCGGAATGACCAAGGGGAGCGCTCAAGGTGACGGAGGGGTGGCGCTAAAGGTGCCGAGAGCGCATATCGACTTTGGGCGCCTCGCGATCTGCAGTCGGTTCGCGCGACGTAAGGGTTCAAGAGTTGGCGGTGGCCCTTCTCCTGCGTACAATCGACGATATACAGTGGCGGGGTTTTGCGCTGGCTTGCGAACCGCTTTTGTTTGCTCGCGCGTTATACATTCAGCAGTCGTGATTGAGGGGAGAGGAATGCCCGATCAGGAGCTTATCGACGGGCTCATCGCCACCTACCGGGAGCTGAACATGCGGGTTCGGCAACTCCCTGAGGAGAAGATGCAGCAGCGTTCGGCCGATTCCACATCCGTTCGCGATATCGTGCGCCGCTTGAGGGACGATGAACTGCGCTTTTCGCAGGCGCTTAAGGAACGAATCACGGGCGTTCCAATGCCGGACATTTTTGGCGACGATACGCCAGTACTGGGCACGGAAAATCCGAACGACTCGACCGCTACGATGATTGCGCAGTTCGGCACCGCCCGAGAGTCGACACTTTCCTTGCTGCAATCGATCGGCGACGCTGAATGGGACAACGCCCTTGATGGATCGAAATCCATCAGGGTTCGAATTCAAGAGTTGGTCGCGAACGATCGGCAGCAGCTTCAGCGAATCGGCGGTCTCATCACAGCAGCGTAACTAAGGACTCACGGAGACTTACGAGCAGATCATGGGCGCAACGCAGGGACACATTGCACGAGATGGCCAGTGGCAGCTCGATCGGGCTTCGAAACAGCTCGTGCGCTGGCTCACCGGTTTCGGGTTGCTTTCGCTCGATATCGGGCTCTTCCTCATCGCGACGACGGCTCTTTTCCTGCTCAACCTGTATCAAGATCCAAGCAACATCGATGTCGTCGATAAGGTGCGCCCGTGGGCCTTGCTCATCGTCTTTCACACCATTGCGGTCCTAATTCTCTGGATCATGTCCTGGGCGCTTCGGGCCGGTAAGACGGAGCAGGAGAAGGCACTGCAATCAACTTCGCAACAGTCCGGTCCGGTCCCTATCGCCGCGACCGGCGGATCGCAGACGCGCTCAAGATTTAGCCCGACCGTTTCGACGCCAGTCATCATCGATTCGCACGAGGAATCGGAGCACTTCTGGCGACGACGCAGCACCGCGATTTGGCGACAACAGGAACCGGGACAAGAAACTTGGAGCTGGTCGTCCACTGACGAAGCCGAATTGACTCACACCTGGCCCGATGGCGAGCACTTTGACTCCGCATCAAGCAAACCACAATATGGCCCATTTGAACCCGCCGCCGATACCGTGATCAATCAAGATCCCGGGCCAGCACGAGATGTCGTGAAGACCTTCGTCGAACCGCCGAATCAAGAAACAGGCGAAGCCCAACCCGAGCCAGTCGACAAAGTGCTCGATCCAATGAGGTTCGCGAGCCGGCAAAAGGAGGCAAACGGGACGAGCAACGACGATGGTGTCCTCACTCGCTGGTTGTGGGTCGAGGCGGCTGCAGCGGCGTGGCTCGCACAACGAGAAGATGAACCGGAATCCGCGGAAGAGTCCGACAGAAAGACCCTCCTCCCGCCAGCCGAGGGCGATCCTCCCGAAGCATTGCAATGACCAACCTGCCATCCCGAGATTTCACCGTCGCCGTGTTCGTTGTGTATGACGAGCGGGTGCTTCTCCATTTCCATCGGAAATTGAATCGTTGGTTGCCTCCAGGGGGGCATATCGAGGCGAACGAATTGCCAGACGAAGCGGCTGTTCGCGAAGTATTCGAAGAAACTGGCGTTATCGCCGCCCTCAGAACAGAAGGCGGACTTGATCTGAGCGCTTCGGAACTGCCAGTCCAGTTATGTCGACCTGCAGGCATCCAACTCGAAAACATCGCCCCGGACCATCAACACATCGACCTAATCTATTTCGCGATCGGCGAGCCGGCCGGAGAGCGCGAAGAGGTGGGCTGGTACGGTCCTTCGGAATGGTCATCGCTCGGTCTCACCGAGGAGGTCGTGGCCTGGTGCGAAGCCGCCATCCGGACCGTTTCAGCGCGGTCATATTTGAATGAGTAGAAACTCGACGGTGATTTTGAGCGACCAGTAGAATGAACGGTAACGGCGACCTTTTCGAAAAGGACGCTGGGTTCTCAACGCCGCGCTCCCCGCGCTGCCAGGTTGAATGTGGATCGGAGGGCATGCGGGAAATGTCGGCATCAGTCACAACAGAACCGGGAACGACGGATGTGGCGGTTTCTCCGAACGGCTCGTCCGGGCACAGCCCTTTTCACTCTCCCGCGCCAACAGTCACGCTCCTTCGCGATGAGTCGACGGCCCATCCCTTTGCCCTGGCGATCGCTGCCGCCTGGTCGTGCTATGGCGCTCGACCGGCGAAAGTCGAGAACGTACTCAAACTCGTTTATGAACCCGCGCCCGAAGGGCTGACACCGGAGAAAGCAGCCGATCGTGCCGATCGGCGCAAACGGGCATTGAAGCTCTACTCCGATCTCTTCGCCGCCGGTCATCACACGACGATGCAGCACGCGACGTTCATCTTTGTCCTCGACAACGTCTCGCGGTTGGCGATCTGGTCCTTCTTCCACGCTCACCCGTTTTACAACTCGGAGCAGGTGTCGCAACGCTATCGCGAGGTATCGGGCAACGTGATGGTCACGCCAGACCTGCCGGAGCGAGCACTGGCAACCTATCAGAGCGCCATCGAACGTAGTCTCGAAGGCTATCGGCGTTTGACGGAGATCCTGACGCCGGACTTCACACGGGACTACGCAACCGTCTTCCCCGCTCGCGCTAAGGCAAAAGGCGAACAAGCGGAGAAGCGGATGGCGGACGCGATTCAGAAGCGGGCGCAGGAAGTCGCGCGCTACGTCCTGCCGCTCGCAACGCCCGCTCACCTCTATCACACGGTCAACGGGCTCACGTTGCTGCGTTACTACATCCTTGCTCATCAACCGGACGCGCCGGCGGAAGTGCGATTCATCGTCAACCGCATGGTCGAGGAAGTCCTCGCCGTGGATCCCTATTTCCTCGGAGCGCCAGAGTTTCCGCTCGATTTGCGAGTCCTAAGCACGGATGACACGCTCGAAGAGATTGCCCTTGCACAGTGGCGTGGCAATCTCGCGCAAAACGCGGAAACCGCCGAAGCATTCTTCCAAGAGTTCGATGCCGATCTCGGCGGCTTCGACAGCAAGCTGACCTCGTATTGCCGGACGCCGAGCAGAAAATGGCCGACGCGGTACGGATTGTGCTCGGTCTGCCTACCGGACGCGATGTCGAACGAGGACGCCTTGGCGCAAGTGCTCGATGGCTCGAAAAATCCCTACCTTGGACACGCGCTCTTTCTCGGCATGAACTCGAAACTCATGCAAACGATGAACCACGTGCCCTTCACCTTTAAGAAGCGGATCAGTGGCGCCGAGGAAGCGCAAAACCAGCGGCATCGCGGGACGCTCTCGTCAGGCCCCGTTCTCACTGCCCATCTTCGGCGCGAACCAGATGTGATTGTCCCCTGGGCAATTCAACGCAATCCCGAGGCGCTGGCCGAGTACAACGCCACGGTCCAGGCATTATGGGACGCTAAAAACGAATTGCTGGATCAGGGTGTGGCGCCGGAATTCGTGCTCTATCTGCTCCCCAACAGCCATCGCGTCCGGTTCTACGAAAGTGGCACGTTGCTCACCTACTTTTGGAAGTGGATCAAGCGACTCTGCTTCGACGCCCAACGCGAGATCTTCGACACGGCCCGGCAAGAGGTGGCGCAGGTGCGCGAAGTGCTGCCGATCATCGGCCACTACGTCGATGGTCCGCCGTGCGTCATGCGGTCCCGCGCAGGCGCAAAGCCAATCTGTCCTGAGGGTGAGCGCTATTGCGGTATCCCGGTTTGGCGGGACTACGAATTCGAAACCCTCGCCAGCGAGCGCGTTATGTAACGTCCGGCGGAGCCCCAAGCGGGCCGCCCCCCAGGCCCGCGTCGTGAAGCTGGTTCGCGCCGATGTTCCGCGCCAAAACTGCCAGCCCGGCGAAGTGAGATTGCAGGCCCGAGGTGCTTGCGCAGCAATCGGCAAGCACAATCGGTTTGATGCCATGGTCGAAGATATCGAGCGCCACTTTGAGCACGCACATGTCGGTGTCGATGCCAACGATCGTGACTTCTGCGAATTGTTTCGCTTCGAGGTAGGTCGCAAGCTCGTCTGAAATCCCGGCGTAACCCGGTTTCGAAAACGTCAAATCGGGATCGGCAAAATGGCTAACTTCCTTGGCGAGTTCAATGTCCGGCGAATCGCGGCATTCGTCCCAACCGAGGATCCGGCGGTATCCGCTCGCCTCGCTGTTGATGAATCGGGTAAAGAGGATTGGTTCGAATTCACCCCGTTCGATCACACGCGCGATCCGACCTGGGATATGGTGGGTATAGTCATTGATGAAACAGCGCTGCACATCGACAACAAGTAGTGGCTTTGACAAGGTCGACTCCTTTCAGAGCGGCCAAGACGCAGTTTTTGGACCGTCAACGGCGGCCCATCGCGCGTGACGGACGGCAGTTCACACGCTGTTCAGGCGTGAAGAGTGTACGGAGAGTTGACTCTAGTCCTTTCGGGGGAGATCATTCGTCTATGCAGGGCCACGTGAATGTGCCGTTGGCCCGGCCGAGGAGTTCTCGGTGTCAACCTCGATTTCTTCAGAAGCGCAAATGACGCGACATGCCATGATCACGCCACTCACGCGGCGTGAGGCGGACACGCGTCCGCGATTGCCTCTCCCGCGTACCCCACTCGTTGGTCGGGAGAAAGAGGTCAGCGCCGTAAGCACGTTGCTACGGAGCACCGATGTTCCGTTCGTGACTTTGACCGGTCCGAGCGGAGTTGGGAAATCGCGGCTCGCGTTGCAAGTTGCGATCGACGTGCAAGAGGATTTTGCCGATGGCGTTTGGTTTGTTGCCCTCGCCCCGGTCAAGAACGCCGATCAACTTTTAGCGTCCATCGGACGGGCGCTCGAATTGCGCGACGAAGGCGATTCTTCGATCGAAGAACGCCTGCACCGCTTGCTGCACGACCGGCAAATGCTGATGGTTCTCGACAACTTCGAGCATGTCATTGATGCTGCGCCACTTCTGACCACCCTGCTCTCGTCGTCACCCGGCGTGAAAGCAATCGTCACGAGTCGAGTGACACTTCGTGTCACAGGCGAGCACGAATATCCAGTGCCGCCGCTCGATCTGCCACTACTCACGCGCGGCATTTCTTTTCAAGAACTGGAAGAGAACGAAGCCGTTGCGCTGTTCTTGCAACGGGCCCGGGCGGTACGTCCCGAATTCCAACTGAACGACGCGAACGCATCGGCGGTGGTTGAGATTTGTCGTCGACTCGACGGTCTGCCGCTCGCCATTGAGCTCGCGGCAGCGCGCAGCAAAGTGCTCTCGCCGCAGGCATTGCTTGCCCGGCTCACAAACTCGCTGCAGGTGTTAACGGGTGGTCCCCGCGACCTCCCGCCGCGCTTGCAATCAATGCGCGACGCAATCGCCTGGAGTCATGATCTCCTTGAAGAGGAAGATCGCGCGCTTTTCCGTCGACTGGCGGTGTTCGATGGCGGGTGCACGTTAGCAGCCGCCGAAGCGGTTGCCGCGGACTCACGGCCCGCTCCACCAGTCTCCTCGCTCAAGACGTCGTTTCCGTCCCATATGCCAGGCGGTTTTGGCATGCCGGCGCAGACGCTCGTGCCCGAGATCTTTGACGGGTTGGCCTCGCTTGTCGACAAGAGTCTGCTCAGGCAAGACGAGCGCGAAGGCGACCTTCGCTTCTCGATGTTGGAAACGATCCGCGAGTTCGGGCTCGAGCAGCTTTCAGCTGCGGGCGAAGAACAAGAAATTCGCGCCAGGCACGCGAAGTGGGCGCTCGAACTCGCCGAAGAATCGGAGCCCGCGCTTTGGGGCGCCGATCAGCAACATTGGTTCAATCGTCTCGAACTCGAGCGTGAGAATCTCAATGAAGCGCTCAATTGGGCGACAAGCAATGATATCGAGCTTGGCCTCCGGATGGCGGGATCACTCTGGTGGTTCTGGCAAGTTCGGGGGTACCTAACCGACGGTCGTCACGCGCTCGACAAATTGCTGCCCGGCGCCGACCGTATTCCAGCGCCAATCCGGATCAAGGCATTGCTCGGAGCGGCATTCCTCGCCAGCATTCAAGGCGATGTCAATCAAAGCGATGGGTTCACCTCCAAAGCTCGAAAATTGGCCGACGATCTCGGCGATCCGGCGACGATTGGCCGAACCCTCTTCATCCAGAGTTTTTGTGCCGGCGCACGTCCCAAAGGCGACGGCGCGTACCAGTACGCTCAAGAGTCGGTCGAGATCTTCCGCAAGATTGATGACGAAGAATGGCTCCCTTTCGCGCTGAACCGCCTGGGCATCGAAACGCACGGTAAGGGCGATTGGACGGGCGCCGAATTGCTCTACCAAGAGGCTCTCGATCGCTGGCGAGCGCAAGGACACACGTGGGGCATCGCGACTGTGCTCAGCAATCTTGCCGTCCTCGCCCATGTGCAAGGCGATGACGAGCGGGCCGCATCGCTCTACCGTGAGTCGCTCGCACTCTGCTGGAGTCAAAGCGACCAGTGGGGCCTGACCGAGGCGCTGACTGGACTCGGCGGTATCGCCGCGACCGCCGGCGAGTCGGAAGTTGCTGTCCGCTTGTTTGGGGCAGCTGAAGAAATCCGGGAGTCGATCGGTCTCTCACTTCAGCAGCATATCCGCACCCAATACGAAGCCGCGATTGCAACCGCGAAGGCCGCGCTTGGCGAAGTCGGTTTCGAGGCGGCCTGGGAAGCTGGGCAAGCGCTATCGCTGGAGCAAGCCGTCGCGGACGCAACGACGGTGGCGACCGCCAAGAAACGCGCTTCGGAGACGACTCAACGGGCGCCATCCAGTGTCAGTGGTCTCACGCCCCGCGAGATCGAGGTCGTGCGACTCCTCGCTGACGGCCGTTCGAGTCGCGAAATCGGCGATGCGCTTTTTATCAGCCATCGCACAGCGACCACACACGTAACGAACATTTTCGACAAGCTGTCTGTCGACAATCGCGCGGCAGCAGTCGCCCGCGCCTTCCAACTCGGCATTATTTAAGCGCGTACTTTGGTCTTAACCGGAACCGAAGGAGCACGAATAACGTACAATTTGCAGACGAAGAACGATCAACCCGTTATACGGACGGGACTAATCGCCACATAGTTGCCTACGGGAAGCAGCTAATCTCTTCGTCTATCGGCATTTGACCTCAACGATTTTGTACGTCCCGAGTTATTAGCCTCGCGATTGAGCTTGGTTCGATGGTACGACCTCAGTGTCCGCATACCATCTCACGCTCATCCTTCTCGACGAAGGTGAAGGCTCGATTGGCGTGCATTGCACTACTTATCGTATTTGCACTCCCGCTCGTCCCACCGCACGCCGCAGCCGCCGATCAGCCGCCGGTCAATCCCTTTTCCCAAGCCGCGCCGGGTGAAAATCTGCCGGGATTCGTCCTTGCCGAAACCGATCATTTCGAGTTTTACCTGCAAGGAACTGACCCGTCGACAGCGAACGTTTTTGTTGTCGCATACGGCGACGCAGCCGAGCGCGGGCTGTCGGAGCTTTCAAGCGTTTATGGCGTCGAATGGCCGAGCAAAATCGTTGTCTTTGTCTTCACAAGCGAGACCGATTTCAAGGCGGAAGTGGCCTCATTCGATGGTCACGAGATCAGCGGTATCGATGCAATTGCCAATCCCCAAGCGGGCCAAATCTCCATCTTGCTCTCGCAGTTCACCGCTAGAACTCCACAAGAAGCAGAAAACTCGCTCCGTCATGCCACCTCTCATCTCCTCACCGCCTATGCCTCAGGTGGCAAGATCCCTCGCGGAATCGACGAGGGTCTGGCAATGTACATGGAGCGCCCGGTCAATCCGAAACTCGCGCGGATAGCTGGTCTCGTCCAAACCGCGAACCAGCGCGGTGAACTTCTCTCCTGGTCGGACCTGAATCGCCCGAATCCTCCAGCCACCGACCCCAATCTGCTCTCGGCCGAATCCTATTCGATGGTCGCCTATCTGATTTCCCGCGGTCGCTTGCCGGCGATCCAGGCCTTTCTCGCCGCCATGAAGTACTCGACCAATTGGCGGGACGCGATCGACACCGCATTCGGCCGGACTTCCGATGACCTCGAACGGCAATGGGAGGAAAACCTGCCGCGCTGGATCGACAGTGGCTGGAAGGACAACCTGATCGCGGGGTTCGATCTCGAACCGGCGAAAACACAACTTGCTAAAGGTGACTACGAAGGCGCCAAGCGCGCACTCGAACGATCGCAGCAGCTTTTCACTGAATTGAAAGATACCGAACGCCAGGCGACCGTCGAGGCGCTTCTCAGCCAGAGCGACATCGGCATTCAAGCCGAAGCGCTCATGTTGCAGGTGCAGCAGTCGCTCGAAAACCACGCCTACGATCGAGCTTCGACCTTGTTGGAACAGGCGCGCGGCCAATACTCCCAACTTCCCGAAGATCAGCGGCCGGAGGAGCTTCTGACTTCCTATGAAACGATCGCCGCACAAGGGCAACAAGCCGGCAAGACGCTCGACGACGCAATCCGGCTATCGCAAAACTGGGGTGATTATCCTGAGGCGCGCAAAGCCGCCCTCAATGCCGGTGCGGTGTACGCGAGTTTGGGCGACCAGGAAATGACTGACCGCTCGCAATCGGTGCTCGATCATCTGCAAAGCCGCCAGCGCAGACTCGTTCTCTTGCTCGGCGCGTTGGCGATCATCACGATCGTGTGGCTATTCCTTTGGCTTTGGACGAGAGGACCATCAGAATTAGATTGGGGTTAGGGTTCAGCTTGGAACCGGTGCTCCGGATTGGCATAGAGCATGGCTAGCCGAGTCACAATCACGCGCGTCGAGGTTTCGCTCGATCCCCGTCCTCGTCTCAACGAGTGGCGGGAAGATGTTGCGCATACGCTTGGAGACAGGCCAAGTCGCAAACTGCTGCTCTGGCGAGCCCTCTGGTTGCCCTATTGGCTTGGTTCGGAAAACCCTGCGCCGCAACTCCCGGCGAGAAACGAGCCCTTACCAGCGGGAGGTCCGGCTGGCGATCAAGTCGTTCGCATGATCGACGACATCAGCCGCCGCGTATGGATTCAGCGAGCGTTTAATATCATCGCTCGCGCGCTGTGGCTTGGCTTGTTGATCGGTTTTGTCTGGCTCCTGATTGATCTCAGTGGTGGCCCAGATCTGCATCTGCGCATGCTCGTCATTCTCTGGGCGATCTTGATTGTTCCTGGAATCATCTTCGCCGCGCTCTCTCGCCCGTCACGGAACGCGATTGCGCGCATGCTTGATCGCTCGTTCCGTCTGCATGAGCGGATGACTACCGCGATCGGGAATCTCGGTAAGGATCTGCCTGAGCCGGATCAACGCGCGTCCGTGGTCTATCTCCAAGTCGCGGATAGCGCAAATGTCGCGACCGAACTACGCGACCACCACGCATTTAACATCCACATCCCGGTTCGCGAAATTGTCGCCGCGATCGCCTGCGCATTGCTCCTGGCATCGCTCTTTTTCCTGCGCGGCACGGCCGGAGATATCCCGAGCGTCGCCGATTCACCTGTTCCCCGTTTTGTCCCCGCCACCGAGCGGTTCGCGCAGCAAGAAGCGAGCGCCGCATCGGCGCCCGCAACGAACGAAAAGGCGCCATCGACTGCCGATGTCAAAGCGAAAGCACAACGCTCGCAAGAAGCGCGGCGCGATCTGCAGCAACTCGCGCAAGCACTTGACGATCATTCAGTGACTCGTTCAGCGGCGGAAGCAATCCAGCGTGGCGACTACCAATCGGCGGCCAATGACTTACGGGATCTCGCCCAGAATGCCGATCAACTCTCGCCGGAGGCGCGGGCGGGTCTCGCCGACGATCTCGACAAAGCTGCCCAGCAGATGTCAGACGGAAGTAAAGATCTCTCCGACGCCGCCTCAGCAGCAGCTGACGGGCTTCGACAAGGCGGAGATCAAGCGAAGGACGGTCTGAATCAGCTCGGCGACGCGGTCGACAAGACCGGACAGCAAGTCGTCTCGCAGCAAGACCTGGCCAGTCAGATGCAACAAGCGCAAGCCGCCGAAGCGAGCGGACAGCAAGGGCAGCAAGGGAGCGACCAAGCGCAATCAAGCCAGGAATCCCAAACGAGCAGCAATCCCCAAGACGCTCAGGCCCAAATGCACAACACGTCGGGGCAGACCGGACAACAGGGCCAGGGCGCGGACGCTCAGCCTGGCCAAGGCGATCAAGCTCAAGGTCAGCAAGATCAGCAAGGACCACAACAGGGAAATGAGCAGCAAGGGGCGCAATCGCAAGATGGGTCGACAAATGGCGGCAGCCAAGGCCCTCCGGGCGAGCAACAGCAATCTGGCACCTCGTCGGAGCCAGGAACGAGTCCCGGCCAATCTCCTGGGCAGACCGCGGCCGATGGGCAGTCCCAAGTATCGCAGGGCGATACGGGTGATCAGTCGCAGCAAGGTGGCGGCGCTGGATCCGGCCAAGACAAGAACGGCGAAAACACCGGCAAAACCGGTCAGAACGGTCAAAGCGATCCCCAAGGTGGCAAGCCGCCAAGCGCAAACGTCACCGACCAACAGGCGCAACAGGGATCGAACCAAGATCCGTCTCAGGAACAACGTGACGCGGTCACGCTCTCTCGCTCTCCTGACGGCCAGGGTGTGACAACTTCCGGCGACAGCGGAACTTCAAGTGACGGATCAGGTTCAGGAGTTTCGGTGAGTGGTGGTTCGAGTGTGCAAGGCGACGTGGGGCAAGCGGGACCAGACAGCAACCGTGTTCCGCCAGCCTATCGATCTCTTGTGGAGTCGTTCTTCAGCGATTCGGACGGTTCGTGATCCGCCCAAGCGCTTTGGTCTGGTATCTGACATGCGCCTGAACCTTCCTCTACCGACACTATCCCGAGGCCGGTCCGACCGCACGACACTGCCCACGACCACGCCCTTGCCTCCGGCGAACGGACCGTTTGACGACGAGACGATCTTTAGCGAAGAGTTGCTCAATCGTCTTCGCCGTCTGACGCTCATTTCCCGCAAGTCGATCGCCGAAGGACTGGCCGGCGAGCATCGCTCGCGGCGCCGTGGTTCTTCGCCTGAATTCGCTGACTTCAAAAGCTACAGCCAAGGCGATGACTTCCGGCGCATCGATTGGAATATCTACGGTCGCCTGGACGAAGTTTTTGTCCGCCTGAGCGAGGTTACGACCGAACTCACGGTGCATGTGCTGCTCGACGCCAGCAATTCGATGGACTGGCGCAGCGAAGAGACTGTTCCAACAAAATTCACCTACGCGCGCCGGTTCGCGGGGAGTCTCTGTTACATCTCTCTCTGGCATTTCGATCGGGTCGTCATCGTCCCATTCGGAACCGAACTCGGCACGGCGTTTGGGCCAGCCCAAGGTCACGCCCATGTCACGCCGATGCTGCACTACTTGACCAATCTCCGTCCAAGCGGGGCGACTGATCTCGTTGCGACAGTCGATCGTTATGTCCGTGCTCGCCGGCGACCTGGCATTCTCGTTCTGGTCTCCGACCTTCTTTCTGGTGAACCGGCCGAGTTCAAGGAAGTGCTCCGTAATTTGCGCGGGCGCGGCTGGCAGGCGGTCATTGCGCACGTAGTCGATAGTGCCGAACTTACGCCAAAGGTGATCATCGCGGAAGAGCCAGGCGGGCGGCCACGCCCTTCAGAGTTAGTTGAAATCGAGCTTGGCGAGCGCCTTCGACTGACGCCAACGCAGGAAGTGCTCGCTCGCTATGAAACGGCGGTGAAGGATTGGCTCGCCGAGATCGAGCAGGTCTGCGAGGAAGAGGACGCCGACTACCTTCGCCTTGAAACTTCGTGGCCGTTTGAAACGATTGTCCTCCGGATGCTGTACCAACAAGGGGTGCTCGAATGAGCGGCCTGACGTTGCTTGCGCCGATCGGTCTTGCCGCGTTGATCGGCATTCCCATCGTGATTCTCTTGCACATGCGGAATACGACCCCGCAACTGCGGTCGGTACCGACGCTGAGATTCTGGCTGCTCACGCTGCAGGAGCAACGAGAGCGGACAAGTTTCCGCCGGCCCCCTATTAGCTTGCTGATGCTCCTCCAACTCGCCATCGTCGGCTTGGTCGCTTTCGCGCTCGCCCGGCCGGTAACGACCTCCGCGCTGAACGGTCTCGGTCAGCGCACTGAGCCTCGACACCTGATCGTTCTCCTCGACGGTTCGACGAGCATGGCGGCCACCGACGGACCGAACGGCCAATCTCGGTTCGAAGCCGCGCGGCAGGAAGCAATCAAACGCATCGACGAACTGCACGAAGGCGATGTCGCGACAGTCATCGTTCTTGGCACGAACACGACCAATCTCGAAGCAACTGACGCGGCGAGCTTCCGCGCTCTCCACGATCGTCTGGAGGCTCTCCCGCAACCGGGTGGACTCGCGGATCTCGATGCCGGTCTCGGCCTGGCGAGCAACCTGTTGTTACCCGATCTTGAAGACCGTGTGGTCGTCATCTCAGATGGCGCGCTCACCGTTGACCCGAACACCGTCGCTCGCGTCGCAGCCACCATCGACTATGTCCGCGTTGGTGGCGTATCGACCGCTAACTTGGCCATTACCGATCTCTCGACTCGCGCCTCGGTGACAAATCCCGATCAAGAGCAGATCTACGTCCGGGTCGCGAATTTCTCGCCTGATCAGGCGACGGTTCCCATAGAGTTGATCGTCGACAACATTTCGGAAGCGACAAGCGATCTCACCATTGATCCGAACGGTGGCGCTAAAACGATGACCTGGGACCTTCCTGCAGGTTCAAAACGAGCAACGGTCACCATCGGCGGCAACGATGCTCTTCCCCAGGACAATACCGCTTCGACTGTGTTGACCAGCCCAGGCGATCTTTCGCTCAAGATCCTGCTGGTCTCTGACACGCCCTCTGCCCTCCAGCGCGCTCTGACCGTGCTGCCGGGAGCGCAAGTGACCACTGTAGGGACGGACGATTCTCAGGCGAATGATCCCAACGCGCCGTTTGATCTCGTCGTCTATGACACGTTTTCGCCCGATCCGAATTCGGTCGCGAAAACGCCGATTCTGTTCGTCAATCCACCTGAAAACGGAATCCTACAAACACGCGGCGTGATGCAGGAGCCAACCGTTCTCCGCGTGCGTGCCGACGACCCCCTGCTCAAAGGTGTCGAGTTGGCCGGGGTGACCTTTGGCCAAACGACGGTGCTCGTGATGGGCGGCGCCGATACGGAGGTTGCGGCCGCCGAGTCGGGACCGCTGATTTATCGCGGCACGCTTTCTCAAACCGGAGAACCGATGGTCGCGCTCGCCTTCGATGTCGCGCAGTCAAATCTCCCGCGCCGCGTCGCCTTCCCGATCCTCATCGCCAACATTGCTGGATACCTCGCGCCGGCCCGCTTCCTTCGGCGTTGCCCCTCGGTCAGCCGCTGACCTATCGGCCGCACGCCGACGCGGCGACGGTCCGCATCACCCCACCTGACAATGCCGCGGTCGACCTGGCCGTCACCAACGATGAAGCGAACGCGAACGGCGTAACCGATCAGCTTCGGGAAATCGCCTACCCCGGCACAGGAGTTCCCGGGCTCTACAAGGTGACTGAACTCGACGCAAACGGCAACGAGCTTGGCGGCGGATCGTTTATCGTCAACGCCGGACATCAGCGAGAGTCTGACCTTCGCGCGAATCCCGAGTTGCCGGGTCTTTTGGCCAATACCAATCCCGACACACCTGGCAAGGCGAAGCGAGCGACGTCCGATCTTTGGCCGTCGCTCGTAGCGGCAGCCCTCGCTGTGCTTCTTTTCGAGTGGCTCGTGACTATATTGCCCCGCCGCCGTAAACGACGGACTGCGATAGCGGCAACACAGCCGGGGAGCGCGAGCAGTGGATAATCTCTTCAACATCACCTTCGCACGGTCATCCGCCCTGTGGTTGCTCATCCTCGTGCCCCTGATCGCGCTTGTCACCGTGCTGCTCCGTAAACGCCGTCCGGTCCGGCGACCGATCTTGGCGCTGCGCCTACTCATCGTGGCGCTCATTGCGATAACCCTGGCCGAACCGATGTTGACGGAAGGAGCGGGGGCAGTCAGCACCGTTTTCGTCGTCGATCGTTCACGCAGTCTGACCGACAGTACCCAATCCCAAGTCAACACCTGGATTAACGACGCCTTGAAGCAGGGCGGATCAGAAGATCGCGCGGCTGTCGTGAGCTTCGGCGCTGCTCCGGAACTCACAGGTCCCAGTGCGCAAGCGTCGCAACTTGGCTCATGGGATCAAACCTCTGAATCGTTCGATTCAAACTACACCGATATCGAGTCTGCACTGGCGCTTGCCCGCGCCTTGCCGCTCGGCGGCTCGCGGCGGATCGTGCTCGTCTCCGACGGCGCTGAGAATATCGGTTCAGCTCTCAATCAGGCAGGACAAGCGGCCACCGATCGGACCCCGATCGACGTTCTCCCGGTCGAAGGAGTCGGCGAAGGAGACCTTCGCGTCGAAGCCGCGACTGCGCCTTCAACAACATGGGCCGGCGAACAGGTTTCCGTCGTCGCCAGCATTGCATCTGGCGCGGGTGGTGACGGCACCGTGGAGCTCCTCGTCGATGGTTCGTCGGTCGCCTCGAAACAAGAGACATTCCCGAGTGGTTTGAGTTCCTACTCGTTCCAGGTGAAGGACCTGGAACCCGGTTTCCACTCGATGGAAGTGCGCGTTACCGGCACGACCGCCAACGATCGATTCCAGGAGAATAATTCGGCTCCTCTCTCGCTCGTTGTCCGCGACAAGCCGAAATTGCTCCTCGTCGCCCAAGCCGGCACCGATGTCGGTCTACTCAAAGGCACACTAGAGCGCAAAGGCGCGGTGGTGACGGTCTCTGATCCCGCCGACGTTCCATCACGACTCTCCGAACTTGGCGTCTACGATGCCATCCTTCTCAATAACATCCCCGCGTCGGCAATGACCCTCGATCAACTCACGGGCTTGCAGGAGGCAACGCGGTCGCTTGGCCGCGGTTTGATCGTAATTGGCGGCACGTCGAGTTACGGCCCTGGAAATTATGCCGGAACCGTCCTTGAAGATACGTTGCCGGTCACGGTCAAGGTCACGGAAGGGAAGGAACGCCAACGAGTCGCTCTCCTACTGATCATCGATAAATCGGGATCGATGAGCTATGACCCGTTAAGCGGTTCGCCGAAAGTCGAGATGGCCAAGGAAGCCGCCAAGTTGGCGGCCCAGGCGCTTTCTGATGGCGATCAGATCGGCGTGCTTGCCTTTAGCGACTCCCAGCAATGGGTCGTGCCGATCACCACGATCGACGGTCAAGCCTCGCGTGACGAAATCAACGCCAAGATTGACGGCATCAAAGCTGACGGCGGCACCGAAATCTATCCCGCCCTCTCGCTCGGTTTCGATGCCATACGCAACGTCGACACCGATGTCCGCCACATCGTGCTCCTCTCGGACGGCAAATCGCGCTCCGGTACGCTTGAGAGTTATGAAAAGCTCATTAGCGATGCGATCACCGACCGCACGACGCTTTCGACCATCGCGATTGGCGACGACGCCGACACTGAACTACTGCAAACCCTAGCCGAACAAGGCAATGGGCGCTATCACTTCACTGAAAAAAGTGAGGACATTCCGCGCCTGACCCTCGCCGAGGCGCAGAGTGCCGGCAGTCAGTCGGTGCTTCGCGGCGCGTTCCATCCGATTCAAACACAACCGAGTCCAATCCTCACCGGCTTCACCCCGCAAGAACTGCCGGAAATTGACGGCTACGACTACGCTCAAGCGAAGCCGGATGCCCAAGTTGTGCTCACCAGCGAACGGGACGATCCAATTCTCGCGAAATGGCAATACGGTCTGGGTCGAGTTGTCGCCTGGACCGCCGACGACGGGACAGACTTCGCGAACGCCTGGCCAGCTTGGCAGCGATCTGACGAATTCTGGGCCAGCATGGTGCGCTGGGCCTTGCCTGATCCAGAGAACCAGCCGTTGCAAGTGAGTGAGAATCGTGACGGACAAGAAGTGGTGATTACCGTCGACGCGTTGACGCAGGACAGCGGCTATGTCGACGCCGCGCCGACCACCGCGACGATCACTTCACCCTCCGGCGCTGTTACCCGCGGGATGACACTCTTCCAGGTCGGACCGGGCCAATATCAGGTTCGCGTGCTCGCGCCCGAACCTGGCGCCTATCGGATCGATCTGCAGCAACAGCGTGGGGATCAACAGATTACCGAATTGGCGGGATTCGCGATCCATCCCTCTCCCGAGTTGCAGCCATCTCAGAATGGCGAACAACTCCTGGAAGCGCTCGCCGCGCGCACCGGCGGCCGCGTCCTTTCACTCGACGAACCGGGCGAGGCATTCACGAATGCAGGAGTTCAGGGGACATCTCTGCGCACGTTCCATGCGGTCTGGTACGTGCCGCTGTTCCTCGCCTTTGTCCTCTTTTTGACTGAACTGATTCTCCGCTTCGATTTCCTGCCCCGACTGCGGGCGATTTCCTTCCGCCACCGGGCGGTTTAAGGGTCTCGCGCCTGCCACCGAAGCAGTACACTGTGCCCATTGTGACAAACTGCTTGCTCAATGAAATGGACTGGGTGTGATCAAAGTTCACGTCCACACGAGTGGTGGCCACCTATCCGACTCAATCCCGCTGTCCGAAATTAGCGACGTCATCAAGTTGAGGGATCATCTCCTCTGGGTCGATGCCAAAGATCCAACTGAAGAAGATCTCCAGATGCTTCAACAAGAGTTCAGCTTTCACCCGTTGGCCATTGAAGACGTTGCTCAGCAGCACCAGCGCCCGAAGATCGATCTCTATGATGGCTATGTCTTTATGATCTTCTATTGCGTGAGCCGATATGAGCATGACCAACCGGTGCATGCGATTCAACTTGGTCTCTTCGTCGGCTCCAACTACGTCGTCACCATTCACGAGGGCGATATCCCGCTCTTTGCGGAGATCAAGGATCGGTGGCAGCGAAATCAAGAATTGATTGGCGAGCACGACGCGGCGATTCTCACGTACACCATCCTCGACGCGATCGTCGACGAGTATTTCCCGCTGATCGACGAAATCTCCGAAGAAATCGAGGACATCGAGGAAGTCCTCTTCGGGCACTTTGACCGCAACGCGCAGCAGCGGATTTTCCAGCTAAAGAAAGAACTCTTGCGCATTCGAAGGGTTGTTGCCCCAGAGCGAGACGTGTTGAACATCCTCGTCCGCCGCGATACGCCAATCTTCTCCGATAGCGCGATCCTCTACTTTCAGGACGTCTACGATCACATCATTCGTGTGACCGACGCCATCGATACGTATCGCGATCTTATGTCAAGCGCGCTCGACTCGTATCTTTCGATCGCCTCGAATCGCTTAAATGAAATCATGAAAATGCTGACCGGATGGTCAATCATCTTGATGACCGTCACCCTTATCGCCAGCATCTACGGCATGAATTTCGTCCACATGCCCGAACTGAAATGGCACTACGGCTACGTTTATGCCCTCGCTCTCATGTTGACCCTCGGCGGCGGCCTGGCGATGTACTTCCGCCGCAAGAATTATTTTTAGCGATCGCACTCACTTTCTGCGCATAAGCACCCGGAAAATCCCGTTTCGCGCAGAACTAGCGATTGAGGCGGCTGGCGCTGGTTGAATTTACGAGTCTTGAGTTTTTGTGTCTGACCTGATCGAGGATGCTTCCTCAGGTTCTTTCACCTCGGCGCCATTCGATGTTGAACCTGTTCGTTCGTCGCTCGCGGCAATCGGCGCGACGGGTGGAACGGGGGTCTCGCCGATAAACGCGGGATCCTCGCGAGGCGGTCGGATATCCGACTCGTCCTCGGTCGAGACGTCGTCAGTCGTTGTTTCCTCCCCTACTCCACTGCCTTCGTCGATGAAAACACCCTCAAGGGTGCCGATTCCAGGGAATCGATCCTCCACCCGGGTGGAATCGAACGACGTGAGTCCGAGCTCGGGGGCGAGCATCGACCGCAACCAGATCGCCGTGACCCGTGTCCAGTCATCAATCTGTTCATACAGCCCATGCGATCCAGTCGGATACCAAATGAGGGTCGCCAAATCGCCGACCGCCGCCGCGAGATGCAGCGATTCCTCAGGGGGCACAACTAGATCTCGCCCCGCGCCCAACACGAGCACTGGACAGCGCATTCGTCGCGTTATGTCGACCAGAGAGAAATCGTTCGCGAATTCGCGCACCGGCACGTCGAGCCCGGTCATCCCTTCGAGCTGTTGACGCACGATTGGATTGACCGACCGAATCCAACGTCGCGGATCGAACGGACCCGTCACCGAAACGCAGGCATCGATCCGGCGGTCGGACGCTGCCGCCCGAATCGCCACAGCGGCGCCCAAGCTGAATCCCAGTAGCGCTACGCGGTCCGCGTTCAGATCTGGTTCCTGGGCGAGCAAACCGAAGAGACCGTCCGTGAAATCGTCACAGCGGCTGGTAATTCGGCCGGTGTCGAACGCTTCTCCAGTTCCCGGCCAATCGAGCGTCAGCACCGCCATGCCGCGCTCGCGGAACGGATCGGACCAGAGGAGCAATTCCTCCTTTGTCGTCGTGGCTCCATTTAACATAACGACAACCGGGGCGCCGTGAGCCGGAATTTCCTTTGGCTTGGCGAGATAGGCAGGGAGTTGATGCGTGCGCCAGCGCACAGCCACTTTGCGCGTGTCTTC
The DNA here is from genome assembly GCA_963737985.1 of uncultured Chloroflexia bacterium. GTDB lineage: Bacteria > Chloroflexota > Chloroflexia > Thermomicrobiales > UBA6265 > CAVTUU01. The sequence continues at coordinate 1,328,166 of CAVTUU010000009.1, forward strand.
CATCAAACGCGGCACGGCTTGCGAGAAGACGGTTGCAGCCGATGAGCGCAAGGCCCGCAGCGTGCGTTGATCGGTGTCGGTGATGAGATGGGCCGCGTGATAGCACATCGCGGCGTTCCGCCGTGAAATCGCAGATTCTTGCCAGCGGCCATCGGTTTCGGCTCGTCGCGCATCGCTCAGATGACGCTGCGCCGCCCGGTTCCAGGCCGCCATCCAATCACCAAGCCCACGCACCTCGCCGAGAACGCTATCGATGGTCTCTTGAGGGAGCTGCATGGCCGAGAAGCGCGCCCGGAACGACCGGGGGAGTCGTTTGCCAGTGCGCAAGCGGAGATAGAAGTTGATCGAACGAGGAGTTAGACGGTTCGAAAAACGCCAGCCATGGGCGGCAAAGCGCCAGGTCTGAATCTCGGACTGCTCAGCTCCAGGAGATGGCGTAACCGGCGTACTCTCCGAGCCGTCCATCAGCGGCTCCATGACCGATCACGAGCGCGCTGAATCACGTCAGTGATCATCGCGACATCGTCTTGGAAGCGAGCGACCACGATGATTCGTTCAAGTCGCGACGTTTCACGCCGCAGATAGGCAACGGTCGCGTCAACGACCTGTTCAGCCGCTGATTGGCGATCGTGATCGAGCGCATCGGCCGATGCGCCAAGCAACGGCATCGCCACCGACCGCAATTTGCCTCGATCCGCCGCGCGTAGAGTCGCGGTGACTGCCCGCTCGATTGTGCCCATTCGCGCCGATTCGCCGAGAGAGGGGACCACTGCGGCGTGAATGACAGCCGCGATCCCGCGATCGGCAAGATGGCCCGATCCGGTCGCGACCGCGGTTCCAAGTTCGAGCGGTGCGTGCGCCATTGCTTCCCGTTCGACCTCCGGCCCGCCCGTGGTTCGAATTGAACCCGCCGGACCGGCTCCCATCACGCCGCGCTTGTTGGCGGCATAGACGACTGCCTGTACTGGTTGATCGATGACCTCACCAAACCCCGCAACCAGCAATGTCCGGCCAAACCTGACCCCCTGGCTCCGCGCCTCGTCGGACATGTTCCCCCCTGGAACCCTCGCCTGTCGATGAAGGTACCTGAGTCTACCACCGTGCTCCACCCTCTGGTCCACCCGGGTGGAAAACGACAATCGATCGGGAGTTGTAAAAGCAAGAAAGGGACCGCAAGTTTGCAGCCCCTTTCCTTCAAGCCTCGTCTTTACATAACGTTCATGCATCGCCGGCTCAGCTCATAGATTGTCGCCGCAAGGTCGGTGGTTGTGCGCCGGCGTCGATAAAGACGACGCCCGCATCGCTCCACCAAGGCGCGGTGGCGTGCATGCCATCGCCGTTCGGAATGAATGAAAGCTGGGATCCGTCGGTCGTGCTGAATGTCACCAGTCCATCGCTGCCGGCCGAAACAATCTGCTCTCCGTCAGGCGAGAAGGCGAAACCGCCGTCGGGATAGGGCTTGTCGAAAATCGGGCTCCCGGGGGCACTGGACGGCGCCACAAAGAGACGACCACCTGAGGTGTAGGCGATGAGACTGCCGCCCGGACTTAACGTAGCGTCGCCGATCGCGCCATATGGGTTGTCACCAAGGTTAGTCTCGTCGCCGGAAGGCGTCACGCTTCGCCAGCCGGTATCGGTTGCGATCAGAATTGCGCTGTCCGTGGCAACCGCGTGATCAGAGGTCATAGAGACGTCGTCGGCTGTCCAGACAACGGTATCCTCCGATCCATTCCAGATTGCCTGATGCAATTCAACATGACCTGGCTGGTCGTTGAAACTGCGCAGATAGTAGAGGTTTTCGCCAATCCAGCCAGCGGGGACGTCGGTCGTTTGACCTTCATCCGACCCGGTCATTTGGTTAATCGCGCCGGTCGGACTGTCCCAAGTTGAAACGGTCGTCGGGGAGGAGGCATACAGCAACTCATATCCCTTCGGCGACCAAATCGGCGAAGTGCCAGGTCCCACCGGAGTAATGTCGCCAGTTGCGAGATTAACGACCGCGAGCTGACCACCAGTCGAAATGATCGCCAATTGCCCATTTTCGGCTGACGTCACCGGCAGTGGCCCAGAAGGCGAACTCGCATCTCCCGGCAACTCAATCAGTACGTCAGACGATGAGAGATCGGTCGTGGCGCCGCCGATTTCTTCAGTTGGCGTTTCTTCGACTGGCGCCTCAGCCGTCGGCGTATCCTCCACCACTGCGGTGTCGATCGGCTGTATGCCGCCGCTCGTTGGCTCTGGTGGCGCTTCAGTCGGCTGCTCTTCGACGACCGGTGTGTCGGTCGGAACCTCTTCGGGAACTGTGCCTCCACCCTCAACCGGGGTCTGATTGCTGGGCACAATCGGTGGCTGAGTCGGCGTTGCCGTCGGTTCCGGCGTCTTTGTCGGTTTCGGTGTCTTAGTCGGCTTCGGTTTCGGCGTCTTTGTCGCCTTCGGCGTTGCGGTATCGGTGGGCGGCGGCGTTTCGGTCGGTGTTGCCGTCTCAATTGGACGCGCGGTACTGGTCGGCTCTGGTGTCTCCGTATCGGTCGGTTGAGCTGTCTCCGTGGGAGCCTCTGTCGCCGAAGGCTCAGGCGTCGCTGTGTCAACTGGTTCCGACGTTGCAGTCTCGGTCGGCTGCTCCGTTGCGGTCGCGGACGGCTCAGCGGTCGCTGTATCACTTGGTTCAGTCGTTGCCGTCGCGGTATCGGTATCGGTCGGCTCCGCAGTCGCTGTGTCGGTAGGCTGGGGGGTCGCCGTTTCGGTTGGCTCAGGCGTTGGCATCGACGTGTCAGGCACGGCAGTATCCGTCGGCACAGCCGTTTCCGTATCCGTCGGTTTGGCTGTTGCGGTCTCGATCTTCTTCGGCGTCGGCGTCTCGGTGTCGAGACTGGTCACATTCGGAAGCGAGGTCGCGGTCTCACTCGGAACAACTTCCGCCGCTGATTTGGCCGTCGGCGTTGCTGTTGCAGTCGCGGTCTCTTGGGATGTCGCCGTCGAGCTCGATCCGGCCACAAGGGTCGTGCGTGTGGCCGTTGGATTGTTTCCATTGTCCCGATTGAACTGCGAAACGACGAGGAAACCGAGCACGGCGAGCAATGCGATCGCACCGGCTGCGGCGGGGGCCACACCGAAGCGGCCACTGCCAATTGCTGCTGCGATGCGGTCCCAGACGCCTTGACCGCGCTCGACTCGCTCGCGGACCTGACGGCTGACTGTCGGACTCGGGGGCAGATGCGGGAGCTCACGCAGACCGCGCGACATCGTCTCCATGCGCTCGGCAAAGGCCCGGCACGATTGACACCCAACGAGATGGGCGAGCAGATTTCGGTTGGAAGCGGGATCGAGAGGACCGTCGAGCCGCGCCGAAATGAGCGCTTCCGCCTCGGCGTGCGTCAATGGCATAGGCCCACCCGGTCGTCCCTGGCCCGGCATGTTGTTGCCGGTGCTCACCGGTCTTCCTCCCAGGTGCTCATTGTTTCAGAACCTGATCCATCTTCTGTCGGGTCTCCATAGGCCGCGGCAAAGGCCTTGCGGGCGCGAAAGAGTCGCAATTTGGCGGCGTTTTCGGTGATCTCGAGTGCAGCCGCGGTATCGGCAAGTGAGAGTCCTTGATAGTGCCTCAGCAAAAGCGCGGCTGCGTAATGCTTTGGCAAAAGGGCGAGCGCCTGTTCAACATCGTGGCGCCGGCCGACGGTCCGTTCGACCGCCTCACCGGATGCGTGATCTTGTCCGGGCAAAAACGGCACCCACCGCACCAGCTTCCGCCGGCGGAGGTGGGAGATCGCGGTGTTCGTCGCGATCCGGTAAATCCAGGCTTTGAAGGCGAGGTCGGGCCGTGTATTGGGTAGGGCGCGATAAGCCTTAACAAAAGCGTCTTGTGTCAAATCCTCCGCAAGTGCGCGGTCACCCACCATCCGGTGGATGTAATTGAGAACTGGCGCGTGATAACGCTCGAATAGCCGTTCGAAGGCTACTGGGTCTCCCGCCCGGGCTTTCCCGACGAGATCCCCATCGTCAACCACGACGCCACTCCCGGCCCGCGCGCCGGTGGCGCTTCCAACCCAACTGAGCGCGTGATCCATGCTGGCGACAACCCCATCCTTTCCGCATCTCAAACGCACCACGGAGAGATGTGGTTTCACCTAGATTTGGTGGGTTTTGCGGTGGGGTTCTATCCGGCACGCGCACGATCATGTTGTTCAGAATAACAAATGCACTCCCTATTTTGGGCATCGACGCCACAAGCGAAAAATGCTGATTGAAGTCACGTGCGGACAAGCTTCTTCGATAGTTCCACGTGGAACGTACAGATACCTGAGATTTTGCTGTGGGCGAGACTAATAACGGCGATTGGCCAGCTCTTCGGACACGCGTCCACCAGGCACTGGGGCTGCCGCTCGAGCCCTTTTTTCACTCCTATGTTGTTCGATGTATTGAAGTAGCGACGAATTGAATTCGCCGCCAAGCAGAATGATCGCGCTGATGATGTACAGCCAGAAGACGAATGCAAGCAAGGCTCCCAAGACTCCATAGGCAGTCGCATATCCCGCGAGGTATTTGAAGTAGAAGCTCAAAGCGAAGGTCGAACCTCCCCAGAGCACGACCGAGAAAAACGCGCCTGGAAGGACAGTCCACGTCGGCAAATCGATATTGGGACCAAAGTAATAGAGAACGGAAAGTCCAACAAAGAGCATCAACGCGAGGAGGGGCCAGCGAGCGTAATCCCACAGCGTTCTCCAGGTGCTGTCTGTGCTCAGCGAGTTCCCTACCCAGCGCTCGATCCATTCTCGGACGAGAATAAAGGCGGAGATCAAGAGGATAGGTATGGCCAGCGCCAACGTCAGGATAATCGCGGTGACCATCCTCCGCGGCCACGAGCGCGTTTCTTCAACTCGGTACGCTTTGTTCAATGACTTCATGAGCGCAACGATTCCGTTCTTACCACCCCAGATAGCGATCAGAGCGCTGACCGAGAGCAATTGGTTCGAACTTCCGTGGATGACTTGCTCGATCGGATCGCGGATCGCGACAGCTTGTTCATAGGCCAGATGATCGAAAAGAAAGTTCGTGATCGTGTTCAACACATCTTCTGCGCCGATCAAGTGACTGATCTGCGCGGAGAGTGCGGCAAAAAAGATCAACAACGGCACTGTCGAGAAGAGAAAGTGATAAGCGACAGCCGCGGCCAGACCCATCACGTCGTCTTTGTGCGCATTGATGGCAGTGTGCTTGGCCATGCCAAAGAGATGTGTCGGATGAAGATCCACGAAGTCGCCTCCGAAGCGGACCCAGACGCAGGTTGTGTCTACCACAATGGTACTTCTATGCAACAGATATGCCGCGCCTTTGTGCCCCTTCGCTCTTGCCGCTAGAAAGGCCCGGCGAGAGGGGTCCGTGGTATCGTCCCGGGATGGTGAGCAGCATGAGTCAATCGCAATTGACTGCACGTGGACGCAATCTCGAAGAGGCGTTGGGCGAAGCGCTGAACGAGGTTGCAAAGGCAGCGCGCGGTCAGGATGCGGAATCCGATGCCTCGCTGGCTATACCCCTGCGCGCTCGCGAGCCGGAAGCGACGGCATTAGTCGCGGCGATAGTCACGAATCTGATCGACGAAATTGGCGAAGGGATACAGGTCAAGTCTGTGCAGATCGATGGCTTGCTGAAGCGGGATGGCGAATACATTTGTTGGGGTTACGCGTTCGCTTCTTCAGAACAGGCGGAGCATTCGAATCTGTCCATGAGCTTTCGCGATTTAGTCGTTGAAGAGGTGAATGGAGCGACCGAGATACGCTGCATCCTCGAACGAGGAGCGAACGCGGGTGGATGAATTAATCCGTCCCGGAGCTCGAACCACTGCTTGCATTTCTCGTCGTTGCGGCGCAATTGCGCCCTCATCATGATCTATAAGCGCGACGACGGCCTGAAGACCGTCGCTAAGAATCACGAAGCCGCCCTCCGGGCGCTGACCATGGCGGTTCGGCGTGGGGGCGCGCACGCCCGGTGATCAACACGAATGCGGCCATAAAACGCGACATCCGCACCCGGGCGTGCGCCACACGACCCTACAACGATTTGGCGGCCAACCCTCGGTCTCAGCCGGTCTTTAGCCGGCTTTGTAGGTTCAGCGCCCGGGAAGGCCGATTCAGCCCCGGGAAGCCTGCTCGCGGCTATCGCCGCCTAGGACAGAAAGTCCACCGGGGTGGAGTAGAGGAGTTTTGCCTTGTCATAACGTTGGATCGTCGATGACCATGGCGAGTTTGCTGGCCGGCGGCAAGAGGACGGCTTTGTCGTCCTCGATGCGAAAGGTCACCGGTTCCCAGCCACTGTGACGAGACCCGTCGTGCCAGGCGAGGGCTGAAACGAGCACGGTCTCTTCGGTCATCGAGACCGCGATGCTGGCCAATCGTTGGGGATAGCGGTCGAGAACGTCGCCAATCGCTTCGAGGCGCGTCGACCACCCGTCGCTGTCACTTCCGCCAGATAACCAACGTTGAACCACAGATTCCCTTTCTTCTGGTCCCATCGACCATGATCCATCAAGAGTCTAACAAGCAACCACAATGCCCGAACATGGGCTACCCGTCTCATCTCTCGATGAACGAAGTACCCCTTCACCGATGCACTCGCAAAAACCATTGACAACTCTTTATGATACGTGTAAGTTATTTCTTACATATGAATGATCGAGCTTTACACGACCACGCGAATCTCTCAGGCGACGAGCTGCTCCAAGTCATGGCGGCGCTGGCAAATCCTCACCGCATACAGATCGTAGCAACGCTCGCACGAGGGCGGAACTACGTCAGTCAACTCGCGCGAGAGCTGGGGATCAGCCGGCCGCTCCTGCACATGCATCTGCAACGTCTGGAAAGCGCGGGATTGGTGATCGGTGTGCTTGAACTTTCGGAAGATGGGAAGGCGATGAAGTATTTCGAGGTGACGCAGTTTGCATTGACATTGACACCGGAGCGAATAGCCGAGGCAGCAAAATCATTGACAAGAGTAGACACGAGCGGAACAGCGCCGATGGTGCAGCCGGAAACGGAGGATAAAGAGTGATAACGCCATTGTCGAGTGAAGTCTGGTCAGGTTGGGGCAGCGTCATTTTTGTAAGCATCATAGCGATCTTGATCGGCACAGTCGTGATTGTCGGCGCCTGGCAAGGCATCAGGTCGGCCAATGTGAAGGCGATCGCCCGCGAGACCGTTGCCCGCGATGAGGCTTACCGCAAGCTTGCGGAGGAAACGGCCACCACGAACCAGCGATTGGCGCGCGACCAGCAACAGATCGCGCAAACACTGGTCGAAGTCCAGACAAAGGTTGCTGCGATCGAGAAGATGTTGCGCGAGGTTGAGTAGGCGCGGCGGTCCAACCGCCGCCCAGCCCGCGGCGAGGGAGCAAGCCAAATCATGGTTAAGCGACACGATATGCATCTAAGCGTTCAACAGGCACAATTGCTCTCCCTGGCAGCGATCGCCGTTTCAGTCTCCATTCTTTACATAACCGTATCGGGTTTCCGGGCGGAGACGGGTCAGGCGGTTTCGGTCCTCTCGGCGGGTAACAGCGTCGCGCTCCGCGACTACCTGATCTCCTTCGGCTCGTGGGCGCCGCTCGTTTCGCTCCTGCTGATGGTATTGCAGGCATTGATCGCGCCCATCCCGGCATTCCTGATCGTGTTCGCCAATGGTTTGGTGTTCGGCGTCTTCTGGGGCTGGATGCTCAGTCTCGCCGGACAAGCACTGGCAGCGGCGATCTGCTTTTGGATCGCACGTTCGCTCGGCCGCGCACCGGCGGAAGCGCTCGCGGGTAAGCTCGGAATCGGCGGCGCCGATCGCTGGTTCAGCCGTTGGGGCGCGCTCGGGATTTTGTTTCTGCGGCTGATACCGGGCATAGGGTTCGATGCGGTCTCATTCGCCGCTGGCGTGACGAGCATTTCCTTCTCGCAGTTCTTCATGGCAACAATCGCGGGCGTTGCCCCGCAGTCGCTCCTCTACGCCTATTTAGGTCATAGCTCGCCGAGTCTGGTTCTCTGGTTGATTGGCTTCAACGTCGTGCTCTTCCTCGGAATTTCCGCGGGCGTCTTGATCCGGCGCCGGCGCTCCGCCGGTGCGCGACTGACGGCCTGATCCAACTCGCCGGATTGGAATCGGTCCTCTCCCAAGAGTACCCACTCGTTACTCGGCACGCCTCCTGCGTAGTGAGCCTCGCGAACATTGCGGAGGACTGACGAGCGGTGGTAGAGGATTCAACCTGTAATCTCGTTGAGATCGACCCTGAGGAGGCAGCCGAGGCTGCCGGTCTGCGCTACGTGACAGACGAGGAGCCGGGGTACCGCCGTCTCCGCGCGGGATTACATTTCAAGTACGTAAACGACAGTGGGCAGAGGGTCACCTCAGAGCGGACGCTTCACCGGATCGACGCGCTCGTCATTCCGCCCGCGTGGACCGATGTCTGGATCTCGGCGTCCCCAAATGGACATCTTCAGGTGACTGGCCGGGACTCACGCGGGCGCAAACAGTACCGTTACCATCCTAAATGGCGAGAAGCGCGTGACGAAGCGAAGTACGACCACATGATCACGTTTGGTCACGCGCTCCCCAAAATTCGAAGAAAGGTCGCCAAGGAACTGGGCACGAAAGGTCTCGCCCGAGAGAAGGTACTCGCGGCGGTCGTCAGCTTGCTCGAGGCAACGCTGATCCGGGTTGGGAATGAAGAATACGCCCGAACCAATCACTCCTACGGCCTGACTACGCTCCGCGACCGCCATGTCAAGGTCAACGGCTCGTCACTCCGCTTTCACTTTCGCGGCAAGAGCGGGGTCGATCACGAAGTCGATTTGCACGACCCCAAGCTAGCGCGGGTGGTCAAGCGCTGTCGCGATCTGCCCGGTCAGACGCTGTTTCAATATCAAAATAGCGACGGCGAGCAGCATTCAGTCACCTCAGGCGATGTCAATGAATATCTGCGCGAGATCACGGGCGAAAACTTCACCGCCAAGGATTTTCGGACATGGGCGGGGACACTCCTCGCGCTCCAGTCACTTTGCGCCGCGGGCACAAACCTATCCGAATCAGAAGCCAAGCACGCGCAGGTCGCCGCCATCGACAGCGTTGCCGCCCAGCTCGGCAACACGCGCGCCGTCTGCCGCAAGTGCTACATCCATCCGGCGGTGATGGGCGCCTTTCTCGCAGGCGAGCTATCTCGCGAACTGTGCGCGGTCGATCTCTCGGTTACCGCGCGGTCCAGGCATGGTCTCAGGCCGGCTGAGAAAGCGATTTTGACCTTCCTCGAGCAGGAGAATCGCTCGTAGTCTGCTTCAGCCGATTAAAGAACGAACGACGCCGGCAACTGCTTTGCCGAGTTTCTCGTGCTCGCCGGCTTCGAAGTGAATGCCGTCGAGATCGCTGTTCTTGATTACGGTGCCGGCATCGAAAAAGTCGGCGCCGCTCCAGCCCGCAAACACTTCGTAGAGTTCGCCAAATCGCGTCGATTTCTCTTGCGCGCCGGCAAACATCTCGTCCATCTCGGTCAACTTTGTCACCGCGGCTGGAGCCATGAGCAGAACTCGCGGCCGTCCACTGGCTGGACCGAACGACGAGTTGAGCGCCATTTCCGCCAGACGCCCCGCGCTCTCGGCGATATCGGAGGCTGATCGGTTAAGCCGCGCCTTGAGATCGTTGGTGCCGAGCATGATGATCACAAGATCAATCGGCATGTGTGATTCAAGGCAAGGCAGGATGTATTCACGCCCATTCTTATAGGGGTAGATCGGGTCGTCGACGATGGTCGTCCGCCCGTTGAGTCCCTCTTCAATGATCCGGTAACCGTCGCCAAGCTCGTTCGCTAGCACGCCCGTCCACCGCACATCATGAGCGAACCGCCCTTTCGACACTGGATCAGCACCCCAGGTGTTCGAATCGCCGAAACACACGACGGTCTTCACGCAAGCCGCTCCTTCATGTCAAGCCGAATTTTTCGCTCCGGCAGCATACGGCCGGACCCGCCACTTTCCAAGAGGCAACGTGCGACGGTCTTGCACTCCGCAATATCGTCCCCTATGATCTGTCGTTGGGTATCTGTGCCCACGTTTGGAGTCAATACCATGAGAAGGCTGGGACGCCCGGTCCACGCATGCGAAGACCGGCGCAGCGAAATCCTCGTCCTAATGCTTGATCTTCCGCTGTCCTAAGTAACGCGCAGGTGGACAGCGGGGGCGGGCGCACAAGCGACCTCTCCCGATTCATTCGGGGGTAATCTTCTTCATGGTTAAGCCAAACACGTGGCGGCCGGTTAGTTCTGGCCGGTTGGGTCCAACGCCCATCTCTTCTTGGTGTTTCCCAGAATCAGCTTTTGTGGATCGAGCCTGCGGTGTTGATCGCTGGAGAGGGGCTTCGCCATGCGCCTGACCCGCTCCGGCCTTCTCCGTCAGGCCGATTTTGTTCGTTTCTGGCTCGCGCAGACGGTTTCCCAGTTCGGCACGTTCATCACGACGCTGGCGCTCCCGCTGTTAGCGGCGGTCACGCTCGACGCATCGCCGTTCGAGATGGGCCTCCTTGCGGCCGCCGGCACCCTGCCAAACTTGCTCTTCGGGCTGTACATCGGCGTTTGGGTCGATCGGCTCCAACGCCGACCGATCATGATCGCCGCTGACTTTGGCCGGGCGGCCCTGCTCCTCCTGATTCCGATCGCGAGTGTGCTCGATGTCTTGAGCCTTCCGTTGCTGCTGATCGTGTCGTTCGCGGTCGGTACGTTGACGGTTTGCTTCGACGTCTCCTACATGTCGTATGTCCCGACCCTCGTTTCCGAAGAGCAGCTCATCGAAGCGAATAGCAAGCTCGAAGGATCAGTATCGATTGCGCAAGTGCTCGGCCCCGGCTTGGCAGGGCTCCTCGTTGCGTTGGTAACCGCCCCGTTCGCGATCTTGATCGACGCCTTCACCTTCGTCTACTCAGGCTTCATGGTTGGCCGGATTGAGCACATAGAGAGTGTTCCCAAGCCAAGTCAGGAAGCACGTCATATACGTCAGGAGATCGGTGAAGGGTTGCGCGTTGTCGCCCACCATCCAATCCTGCGCGCGTTGGCGGGCTGCGGATCGCTGATCAGCCTTGCCGGCAACGCTTTCATGGCCGTCTACGTTTTGTATATGAAGCGCGATCTTGGCCTCAGCGCCACGGAGATTGGCTTCGTCTTTGCGATCGGCGGTGTTGGCGCATTCATCGGATCTCTACTCGCCGGACCGGTTGCTAAGCGGCTCGGTCAGGGTCGGGCAATGATCGTCGCCCAGCTGGCATTCGGCATCACAGGTTTAGTGATTCCGCTCGCCATACTGGCCCCATCTGTAGCCTTGGAGATGGTCGTCTTCGCAGAGTTCGCGCAGTGGCTCGCGCTCCTCATCTATTTCATCAATGCAATGTCAATGCGGCAAGCGATCACGCCAGATTCTCTGCGGGGTCGAGTCAACGCGACGAATCGAATTGCCACTGCCGGAATGTGGCCCGTTGGAGCATTGCTCGGCGGCACAATGGGCACATTGATTGGTTTGCCACAAACGCTCGCTCTATCTGAGGTGATACTCGTGCTGCCGGTGACCTGGTTGCTGCTTTCACCTCTGCGACGGAACGAAATCATTCCGGTGATCGCCCCGGGCGACATGTCCATTGATCAAGACGAGCCATCCACCTCGATTGGCACGTTTTTGCCTGAGCCGGTTCATATCGGTGACTGACCTGGATCGCCAAAGTTGCTTGGCCGTCTGTGGCTTACGTCCCCGCCTCTTGCAATCGGCGCTGACTGTTCCGCCAGTTTGCTTCGATGGCGGCGGCGACCGCATCAAAGTCGCCTAGTTCAAGCGCGTTCACCAGGGCGGCGTGCTCAAGCGTTGACGCGCGCGAGGCGAAACCACCGAAGTAGTGCAATTCGATTCGGCGGAGCTTGAGCTTGGCAGCGGCGAGGATTGAGACGAGCTCCGGATTGCCACACAGGTCGATGAAGATTTGGTGAAATTCAGAGTCCGCTGTAGTGGCTGCGTTCGCGTCTTCGGCATCCAATGCCGCGGCGAGTCGCCGGTTTGCCCGTTCCATATCCTCGAGCTCGGAATCGTCTAAGGCGTCGATCGCGAGGTCGAGCGCGAGTTGTTCTAGATTCCAAATGATCGGGTAGAGATTGACCGCGTCGGCCAAATCGAGGGGAGCAACGCGCGTCCATCGGTTCGGCGCTGTCTGGATAAGTCCTTCGTCTTCCAACCGGCGCAGCGCTTCCCGCACCGGCGTGCGGCTCACCCCGAGCTGCTCAGCCAGCGCCATATCGTGGAGACGCTCTCCCGGGGCGAGGATTCCGCCTAAGATCCAATCACGGAGCTCTGCGTAGATCTGCTCTCTGGCAAGTGTTCGCTTCAAAATTGGGGCCGCGTTGGGGACTGGCATATCTCGCGCCTCACCACACGTGACTCAAATTGATATTTGATATATTACACTCTTGACCGTACACCGTTTCGAGCGAAGGGAACGCATTTTTGGACGAGCTAGTTCAGCTTCTTTCGCAATTGGTCGAGATCGACTCTGTGAATCCCGATCTCGTTCCAGGTGGAGCCGGCGAAGGGGAGATCGCCCGCTTTGTCGCTGCTTGGCTGGAACGCGCCGGTCTTCAGGTTGAAGTGCAACCAACGGCCGGCGACCGGCCAAATGTCATTGCCACGGTCAACGGAACAGGACAAGGCCGCTCCCTCATGCTCAATGCGCACATGGACACAGTCGGCTATGCCGGCATGGATCGTCCACTTGATCCAATCGTCGATGAAAATCGGCTTTATGGCCGAGGCTCGTGGGATATGAAAGGGAGTCTGGCCGCGATGATGCTCGCCGGCGCAGAACTCGTGCGGAACCCACCGGCTGGCGATGTGCTGATCACTGCTGTGGTTGACGAAGAGTTTGCGAGCATTGGCACTCAGGCCATCGTCGAACGCTTCACTGCCGACGCGGCGATCGTCACCGAGCCTACCGCGCTCGACATTTGCATCGCGCACAAAGGATTTGCCTGGATCGACATCGAAACCCGTGGCGTCGCCGCCCACGGATCGCGTCCGTTCCTCGGGGTCGATGCTATCGCTAAGATGGGACCGGTGATCTCCGAGATCGCAAATCTCGATCAGCGCCTGCGCTCCGCGCCGAGCCATCCGCTGCTCGGTTCCGGTTCAATTCATTCATCACTGATTGAAGGTGGCATCGAGCTTTCGACCTATCCGGATCGGTGTCTGCTCCAAGTCGAACGGCGCACGATCCCGGCCGAATCGGCCGCCCAGGTGGAGCAAGAAATCACCACGATTCTGGAAAAACTTGCCGCAACTGATCCTGAGTTCGACGCAACGAGCCGCGTCACCCTTGTCCGTCATCCATTCGAAATCGCTGAGGATGATCCTTTTGTCGCGACCGTTCGTGGTTACGTTCGTCAAGTGACCGGCCGCGAACCAGACCTCACCGGCGAATTTGGATGGATGGATTCTGCGCTTCTCGCCGCCGCCGGCATCCCGACGCTGGTTTTTGGTCCGAATGGAGAAGGGGCGCATGCAGCCGTCGAGTGGGTGAACCTCGACGAAGTCGCGATGACTCGCGATGTCTTGACCGCCACCGCGAGGGACTTTTGCGCATGATCGCCATCAATCGAACCGAACGCGTTTTCGAGAATCCACACGTCACTTCTACGTTTAGCGATAGTCCCTCGCAGTCGCGAGATCCCTTGGCATTTCATCAACGCATGCCTGGCTACGCACCGACACCATTGATCGGCGCCGCCATGGTTGCCGCGGCAATTGGGTGCGATCGCGTCTGGATCAAGAACGAAACCTCGCGATTCGGGCTGCCGGCGTTCAAGATCATGGGAGCGTCGTGGGCCACGTATCGTGCGCTTCTTGGTGAGCTAGGTCGCCAATCAACGACGAATGCCGTCCCGAACACACTCGATGAACTGAAATTGGCAATTGCGTCACTTCGTCCGTTGACACTGGCCTGCGCGACCGATGGGAATCACGGCCGCGCCGTCGCCCACATGGCTCGTTTGCTCGATCTCGATGCTCACGTTTTCGTCCCCGCCGACATGGATCCGGCACGCATAGCAGCGATTGCCAACGAAGGCGCAAAGGTCACGAAAGTCGACGGCACGTATGACGATGCGGTCGCGCGCTCCGCCGCCGAGGCGAGCGCGTGCTATCTCGTCATCTCCGACACTTCGTGGCCTGGCTATCATGATGTCCCGGCCTGGGTCATCGATGGCTATTCCAGCATCTTGTGGGAGATCGACGAAGAACTCGCCGCTCGAGGAGAATTAGGTCCAACGATTGTCGCGATTCAAATCGGCGTTGGTGCGCTCGCGGCCGCAGTCGTCCGCCACTACCGTCGCCGGGACGAAGATCCACGACCTTTCATCCTCGGCGTTGAACCGACCCATGCAGCCTGTGTTCTCGGATCGATGGAAGCTGGCGAACTGACGCATCTCCCTGGTCCCCACGATTCGATCATGGCCGGACTCAATGCCGGACTGCCCTCTGAGATCGCATGGCCGTGGGTCTCACAAGGAATAGACGCATTCATCGCCGTCGACGATCACCGCGCTCTCGCCGCCATCGACATTCTCGCCTCGGAAGGTATCCCGGCAGGCGAAACCGGCGCCGCGGGACTGGCCGGCATTCTTGGCTGGCTCGATCTCACCAAACGGGATCTTGCGGGCGAGCGACTCCTATTGATCTGCACCGAAGGTCAAACGGGAACGACTCGCTAGAATCTTGGACAAGCCAAAGGGTAGAGTATTAGCAGTCGACTTAAGCCTGCCGCCGTCTCATATCGCCTAAGAGCAAGACATACGCAACCACGCCCCAGAGGCAGATGATGGCGATCGAGATGGCGATGTTGCTGTAGAGCTGTTCCCCGGTGGCGCTGTTGAGAAGGAGTTTCATTGCCTGTCCCGTCGGCGTCACGGCGGCCAGGCTGTGCACAAAAGCCGGGGCAGGAATCCCGACCGCGAATACCGGAGCCACCACAGGGATCAAGATCACCCCTGACCAGGTATTGAGCTGATTGGCGCTGCGAAACAGGCTGCCAATGAGCAAGCCAAACCCGAGAAGAGACACGCTCAGCAGCGCAACCGTCGCCAGAAACGCGGGCGCAGAGTCGACACTAATGCCGGTGATTCGCAATAAGAGTGGAACCATGATTGCGATGTACGTCAGGCCGAGCAGCGCCTTGGCGATAATGACATCAACGTGACTTGCGATCAGGACGAGGGCATCGAGCGTCTTCCGCTCGGCTTCTTCAGCCAGCACCACTGGCACGACGAGCAACGATACCATCGAGATCATCAACACGATCGCGACGATGACGGACCACGTTCGCAAGCCGATACGATCCAGCAGATTTTCATTGCCCGTGGCTGGAGCACGATCGACTTGGAGCACCGCCGGAGCTTGGACGCCGCTGAGATAGCGCACCGCGGGATCGAGCGATTCCACAACAACACTACCCGCGACTGAAGGATCGGCAGGGGTGATGATCAACAGTGTCGGTTGCTGGCCAGCCTTCACGGCTTCATCGAATCCGGCCGGCACGATCAACCCGACATCCGCATCGGCAGCGGCGATCTTCTGCCTGACCTCTTGCTCACTTGCCACCTCGGTGAACGTCAAAGCGACCACCTCGCCGTCGATGGAGGTGATCGCGTCCGGCAATCCGGTGGGATCGGGACTCGTATAAACGATAGTGGCGTCGAGTCTTGAGGAGTTCGTGTTGTCGTCAAAGGTCTGACTGTAGAAGATCCCGATTCCGAACGGCAGAATGAGGGCGATCAGCACACGCGCGTCTCGAATCGCGTCTTTCAAATCCTTGCGATAGATTGTGAAGATCATCCGCGGATGCATCGCTCGCTACTCCAAGACCCAAATATTCGTCACAGCGATCGTCCGGCCAATGCAATGAAAACGTCCTCGAGCGTGCCTTCTTGCGAATGGATGGCGAGCACTTCACCTGCTGACATCCACCCGGCCAAGCGAGCGGCGTCATCAGGCTGATCGAGATGAATCTCGCACTGTTGCCGATTTTGGAGCAGTACAAACGCGGTTCGCTGACCATAGCGCAGTTTCAGCTCGCGCGGTGAATCGAGGGCGACGATTTTGCCCGAGCTCAGAAATGCGACCCTGTCGCACAATTCGTCCGCTTCTTCCATCGAGTGAGTGGTCAAGAAAACTGTAGTTCCGCCCTCGCTCAGTTCTCGAACCATCGTCCGAAGCTCGCGCGCGGAGGTTGGATCCAGCCCCCGCGTTGGTTCGTCGAGAAAGAGCACCCGTGGCTGATTGATCAACGCGCGGGCGATGAGCAAGCGCTGCTTCATGCCGCTGGAATAGGACTTGACCCGACGTTTGGCGACCGTGGCAAGGCCAACCTGCGCGAGGAGTACATCGACTCTGCCTTCTGGCGCGGCATAGAGCTCCGCGAACATCTCCAGGTTGTAGCGGCCACTGAGCCGCTCATAAAGATTTTGGTCTTCAAAAACGAGGTTGATTTGAGGTTTGATTCGGTCGAGATCGGCGACGACATTCAAACCGAGGACGTAGGCATCGCCAGACGTCGGCCTCGTCCTCCCAGTTAGCATGCGGATGGTGGTTGTTTTCCCCGCCCCGTTGTGCCCGAGGAGTCCAAAGATCTCCCCCTTCTCGACCTCGAACGTGATGCCGTCGACGGCGCGGACCTCGCCATAATATTTCCGCAGCTCTCGGACTGAGATAGCCGCCACGGAGTCGGCCATGAGTTCTCCCTAAACAAGAAAACGGCGGCTAGGCGAGGTTCCGCCCACCAAACGCAACCAATACATTGTAGGAGGAAATCATTATCCTCTCGACACTCTTTCGGCCATCGGGTAGCCTATTGGTCGTGAATGGATGTTCGAACTGGCGCGAACAGCGGAGGGGCTGATGATCGCACGGTTACTCGTTTCACTTGGTTCGGTAGCCGCTTCCGTCGGCCTCGTCGTGTTCGGCATGGGCACGTCGTTTGTCGCTTCCGATGATTCCTTGATAAACCTCGGGCTCGGTCTCATGATCGGCGGAGGAGTTGCCACGGTGGTTGGCATCGGTTGGTATCGCGCAACCGAAGGCAAGCCTCGAACGATCGCTGAGCAAACGACTCATCAGAGCTAACACATCATCGATGCAAAGGAGCCCGGCAAAGAATCGCCGGGGCTCATTGTTGTCTGTTCGAGAGCTACGCGTGAATCGGGACCGTGAAGCAGAAGGTCGCGCCGTGTCCTCGACCGGGCGATGTCGCCCAGATTCTGCCCCCATGGTGGAGAACGATTTGCCGGCAGATTGCGAGTCCTAGCCCAACTCCGGCGCCATTATCCGGGTTTACTTGGACGAACGGTTCAAAGATTCGATCGAGATCGGCGTGGTGGATTCCGATGCCCTGATCGGAGACTTCGACAACGGCCTCTTGACTCTCGGTAGTCAGTTTGACTTCTGCTGTCGACTCGGGTTCCGAGAAGCGGCGGGCATTGGACAGGAGGTTCGCAATAACTTGCTCATATCGCGAGCTATCGACCAAGGCGGTGAGCGATTCATAGACTGATGAGAATTGAACGCGGGAGGCGTCAGATATCTCGTTCGCTTCTTCAACGAGTTGGCGGGTCAGCGGTACGAGATCGACCATTTCCCGGTTCAATGAGAGGTGTGCTGGTCCGAGCCGCGAGATGCTGAGCAAATCGTGAACCGTCCGGTTCAGACGATCGGCATGCCGGAGCATGATTCGAAGTGCGTCCGCATCCTGGGGCGCCAATGTCCCGTTCAGTCTGCGATCCATTTCCAGCGCACGGCCACGGAGCGACGTCAACGGCGTCTGCAGTTCGTGCGCTGCCATCGAGAGAAAATGATCGCGGTTGTCAATCGCCGCTCTCGCGCTTACATACAGCTGGGCTGTGTGCAACGCAATCGCCGCTTGCACGGCCAGCGCCTCACCCAAGCGCACATCAGCGGTCGTGATTCGATGTGGATTGCGATAGCCAATGATCAGAGCCCCGAAGACGCGCTCACCTGAGAGGAGTGGAACGCCGAGTGCCGAACGCATACGTTCAGCGACGTGGACCGGAAATTCTTGCGGCGGGAAATCGGGATTATCCGGAAATCCCTCAATGATGAGCGTCTCGCCCGATTCGGCGATTCTCCCAACCAAGTCGCCGCCGTAGACAAAGCGGGCGGTTCGATAAATCTCAGTCTGATTGCCGACCACTGCGCGCCAGGCGAAGGAACCGTTTGGTTCTTCCGCCGCCACCGCTGTGTAGTCAGCATTGAGCAGCAAGCGGGCAAAGTTCGAAACGAGTTGAAAGATCTGTTCGAGGTCGACGCTGCTCGAAAGTTCCTGACCGATTTGACGCAGCGCTTCGCTTACCGCGAGGGTCTGCCTCGTTTCATCATGAAATCGCTGGCTGAGGAACGAACCTGCCAAACGATCCGCAAAGTGCTGGGCAAGACGCAGATCGTCTTCGTCAAAGGGTTGGAAGTTGCCCGCGACGACGCGGTCAATTGTCCGGGCGGTGACGTATGACCCTAAGAACTCGCCACCGGCTCGCAGCGGCAGTCCAATCACGGAGATGGCGCCGATGCGCTCCGAATTATCTCGGGCGGTCTCGTCGATATCGGCCGTACGAATATCAGGAATAAAGATCGTTTCGCCCTGGGCCGCCGGTCCGATGAAGGCGCCGCGGACATGCGGGGATCTGCCTCGGAAGATCGGCTCGGCGATCGCCGCGAGACGTTCGGTGGAGCAGGATATCGCCTGAAAATGGAGTTCCTCGGCAATCTGATCGGCGCGGTAAATGAGCTGCAAATCCCCCAAGAGAGGCTCGGCGATTTTCAGGAGGTCATTCAGAATCGTGTCGACGTCCTGAACCGTGGCGATCATTCCTGAAACTTCGGCAAGAAATTGGGCTCGCTCTGCTCGCAGTTCCGCTTGCCGGCGCAAATTCGTGCTCGCGACCGCCACGCTCAGGTGATCGACCAGCGTCTCCAAAATCCAGAGATCTTCGAGTCGAAACGTGTCTGGGATCGTCGAGGAGACCGTCAGCGACGCGATCGGTTCGCCGTCGACGACGAGCGGCAGCGACACGAGTTCCTTTACGCCCTGATTTCGACGCTCGTCGTCACCTACAAATCGATCTTCAGGTCCGAGTTGATAGAGCAACGGCTCGCCGTGTATGACGGCCCAGCCGCCCGGAGTGTTAGTTTCGGGGTGCGAGGTCTTATCGCCGGCGTAGATAATATTCCGGCTGCGAACGAATCCCGCTCGCGCGGTCTTACTCGCCCTATCGTGAAAGGACAGCGCGAAGCGGTCGAAGTCATAAAAACGGGCGAGCTCCTCGGCGCCGACTGAAAAAATCTCGTCATAAGTTCGTGCGGTGGCAATGCGCTGGGTCAGTCTGATGAGGGAGTTGAGCAGCCTCTTCATGAAGACGGCCGTCTTGTAGCCACACCTGGAGATTTCCGAGTGGTTTCTCGGCCAATTGCGATGACGGTTGATCATTTTCCGGCGCAATAATCATTGGTCTCAAATCCGCGGCCACGAGCTTCGTTGCTCGACGATCTTCTCCGACGGATACCATGCGCCCCGTATGTCACCAACTACAAATAATGAGCCAGTGACGAGAATGGCATCTCCGCGGTCGGCGTTGCTTCTCTCAAACGCTTTCGCCAACGCCGATTCCGGCCGTGAATCCGCAAAGACCGGACCACGAAATCCGGCGCTTTTCACCGATTCGGCGAGGGCCTCAGTTGAAGCGCCCGGTTTCGCAAAAACATTCGGCGTTGTCAGCACTATCTCACTAATTTCAGGCAGGAGCAATTCCATCATTGCACGATGTTCTTTGCTGTCGAGCATCCCTACAACGGCAATCAAACGCCGGTCGGAATCGCGAGGCAGCATGAACGAGAGATCGGCGACAAGCGCTTTCATTTTTTCCGGGTTATGGGCTCCATCCAAAATAATACGTTGTTCAGTTGGGATCAGTTCTAGCCGACCCGGAATTCGCGCTACGGAAAGTCCGTCGTAAATAGCCTTGCGAGGAACCTTGAACCCCAGATCAGCGAGCGCTCTGACCGCCGCGACGGCAGTAGCGCCATTCGCGGCCTGAAATCGGCCCGGCTGCGCAGACCGATACGGCTCGCAGGTCGCGGCCGGTAGCTCGCGCCAACGCACATACGAATCGGACCAATCGAGAACCTCATACGTCTTACCAAGCTGAACCTCAAAGACTTCGACACCTTGGTTCTTGGCTTCCGTTTGAATGATAGGACGTGCGGCGGGATCGGTAACCGCGGAAATTACGGGAGCGCCCGGCTTGATGATCCCTGCTTTATGCCAAGCGATCTCTGGAATCGTCGAACCAAGTGTCGCCGTGTGATCCAACCCAACCGAAGTGATGACACTCAGCACCGGTTTCACGACATTCGTTAGGTCGAAACGGCCACCGGCTCCAACCTCGACAACCGCAAAATCGACCTCTTCATCCGCGAAATAGCGAGCGAGGAGCGCAACCCAAAGTTCGCCGTAGGTCAGCGCCTCACCACCTTGTGTGATCCAGCGTTCAACCTCCGCTAGCGTCGATTCGACGAGGTCACGAAATCGACTTCCGCCGATGAGCTGACCATCAATCTGCAACTTCTCGGTCGCGACTTGGAGATAGGGAGAGGTGTGCAAACCAGTGCGATATCCGGCAGCGGTAAGCACGGAGGCGATCGCCGTACTCGTCGAACCCTTGCCCGACGTCCCACCGACATGCACGATTGGAAAGCGATCTTGCGGATCGCCGAGAAACGCAAGGAATCGCCGCAGACGCGCCATGCGCATCTCAGCCCGCTCGCGAATTTCTGCGCTCGATTTACTTCCAGGCGGAGTCGACGGCTCGATGATGACATCGGTCTGGGCAACAGCGGCAAGATAATCGCGCCACTCTTGCTTCTGGTCGCCGATCGTCGCATCAGCCGTCAGAATCATTCCGCCTACCCGTCGCCCGTCGCCTGCCGCCTGTCGCCTGCCGTCAGAGAAATCGAGCGCAGACGTCATTGGCAAGCATCATGCCGCGATACGTCAAACGAACATTGCCTGGCCGGCGTTCGAGCATTCCAATTGCAGTAAGTTCGTCGATGGTTTCGCCAAATGTCTCCGTCAATGACCGGCCATGACGCGCGAGGAACGCTTCATCGTCGACACCTTCCTCCAGCAACCGCAATCCCAGCATCATCGTCTCGCCCATTGCCGTCGCCGTTTCCAGGCTTTCTCGATTCGACTCCGCTTGACTTCCTGATTCGACCGCTTTGATATAGGTCATTGGGAGCAGATGGTTCATCTTGCGTACGCCGCCAATCCGGCCATGAGCGCCCGCGCCGAGACCGGCATATTCACCGTTTCGCCAATAGATTGTGTTGTGTGCGGACGCGAGCGCTGGTTGTCGCGCCCAGTTCGCGATTTCGTAGTGTGTCCAACCTGCACGAGCGAGCACATCGATCGCCAGTTCGTAGAGATCAGCGGCGGCGTCATCATCGGGGACAGTGACGATCCCGCGGCTGACACCATCTGCCAGCGGCGTTCCGGGTTCGACGATAAGACTGTAGAGCGAGAGATGATCGGGTCCACCCTCGGGCCACCCAAGAATGGTTTCGAGATCCTGTCGCCACGCCTCCGGTGAATGACCTGGCCAGCCGAAAATGAGATCCATGCTGATATTCGTGAATCCGGCCACGCGCGCCGCCAAGAATGCGTTGAGCGCGTCCTCCGCCTCGTGTTGCCGCCCAAGCTGCCTGAGTCCGCGGCGCTGCAGCGTTTGCACGCCGATGCTCAAGCGGTTGACTCCCGCCTCGAGCAGGGCAGTGAAATAGCCCTCGTCGACGCTATTTGGATTCGATTCGAGCGTGACCTCGGCCGCGGACTCGACCTCGAACGCATCGCGGCAGGCGCTGATCAACCGCCCGATCTCCTCCGCCGCGAGCAATGACGGTGTGCCGCCGCCGAAAAAGATTGTCGAAGCAGTCCGTCCGCCTGTTTGCGCGCCCTGGCTTGCGACTTCTCGTTCGAGCGCCGCCACGTAGCGCGGGATCAACGCATCCTGTCCGGCATAAGTATTGAAATCACAATACGGGCAGATATGCGCGCAAAAAGGAATGTGGAGATAGAGCCCGAGCGGCGTGCCCGGTAACGACGGCGCCATTGCCAACTAAACTTTCTAAGCCTTCTAAGCTTTCTAACCTTGCTTGCTTGTCTGTTTCAGTATTCGCCACGCGCGCCGCGCGGCGTCCGCGTCCGCGGCCGTTGCGGGAATTGGAGCATATCGCGCCTGGTTATACCGCTCGGTGAGCTCGGCAAGCGCAATCCGCGCGTCTGATCTGACCAAAACGAGTTCCAATGATCCTGCATGTTCGGTTGGGGTGGCCGAGGCTCCTCGAGCCACGCGTTCATCGCGACACCAAGCGAGAAACTCGCGATACGTTTCACGAACAGCGACCGTGTAACGCCAACGCGGATCTTGACGAAGTGCGTCCAGAGAATCTGGCTCTTTCTTGCCACGGCGAAATAAGCGCTTCAATCGAGCGCTCAACTCGTCAAGGAGATCGCTTGGATCGATGATGAACGCTCGCTCTTCCAACCCCGGCCGAGCTGTGCGGCGCCGCCGGCGCAACACATATTTTGTGACTGATGAGAAGAGCAATGCCAAGATTGCGATCGCGACGACGTATCTCACCGCATCCGGCACTGCGTCGGCCCAATCCTTCGCCTGCTTCACCGTATCGCGCGTGTTGACCCCGCTCGAATTAATGTGGATCCCTCCGAAATCGAGCGGGTGATCGCTGAGGAGCCAGAGAAACGGCGACATGATGACGAATGCGATCAACGCCAGGATGAGCACAATTACACGAATAACGACCGACAGGGCCCAGATCAGCGGACTGAGGAACCACAGCGTCGTTTCAAGCAAATCGTGCGAAAGCAAGACCGCGCCGAGAAGCGCAATGAGCGCCACGAGCGCGACCGGAGCGAGATAGGCAAGGGCCGGATTGCCAGTCGATTGCTGGCCCATACGCTCTCGCTCAGTGCGAAGCCGAGCGATACCAACCGCGGCCAGCACACTCGCGAAGAAGATCAGCACCGTGCGGCTGGCGTAGTGATCGGCGTCTTCTGAGATTGCGATCGCACGTAGGACCGAAACGAGGAGCACGATTGGCGCTCCAATACGCAAGAGCATATAGCCAGATTCAGCACCAGGCTCGTCCCGGACTCGACCGCGCCACCAACCGTATCCAGACAACAGAATCACGCCCCAAACGAACCCGCTCTCGTCACTTTTTCTGAAGATCAGCGCATGGGCAGTGGAGACGATCCAATCGGTGCTGAACCAGCTTGCGTCTGGAAACGAGGCCGCCTTGATCGCGATCAACGTAGTTATCAGCACCGCGACAAGGACATAAATCTGATATCGCGGCTCCCAGACATTGAGAGCATCGAGCCAGCGAGGAAAAGCGCTGCCGACGTAAAGCAACAAAAAGAGGACAAGCGGAGGAAAAATCGGATGACCGCTCGTTGCCGATCCCAGCAACAGATCAACCAACGGCCAAAGCATGGCTGTCTCGGCGACGACCAATGCCAGGAGCAGCGCCTCGCCCCACCAATCGACGCGACCAGTGGATACCTCTGAGACGGGGTGCGAAGTCACCTCTCGTTCCATCAGATCGGCTCACATGACGGCTTCATGCCGAAACCAGACTCGCATCGTCGCTGGTCTTCACCTTCCGCACGATCAAGCCTCGGAGTTCGGGAATTGGACATTCTTCGATCGGTACAAGGACAACGCTTTTGCCGGCTTCGATCAGTGAAATGAGTTGAGCCTTCAGCGGTTCCGGCATCATCCGCGTGACCACGACAAGCGTGCTGCCCCACGGAAACTGTGTCGTCTCGGTTTTGAGAATGTTCGCGAAATTCACCGTCGAATAGGGCGTCAGCTTGGCGAGACCGTCGAGGATTCGTGGCACCTGCCCTTGGCCACGGCCCGGCGCCACGCGCAATGTTTGGTCCGAACCGGCAACGATCCCGTTGGCGTAGATGCCGGTCGCGAACCGTTGTCGATCCGCCCAAACGGCGATCGACGCCGCGATCTCGATTGCATATTCCGCGACCTCGACATCGAGTCCTTCCCAGTAGTGATCGAACGTGTCGAGGTTAACAAAGATCCCGAGCTGCGGCGCCGTGACTGGCTCCTCGACTTTAACCTGTAATCGCATGAGACGTGCGGTCGCTTTCCAATGCATGCCGCGGAAGGGATCTTCCGGCCGGTAATCACGAATGCCGACGATTCGCGCTGGATCAGTGAGCAAATTCCGGGCGATCCGTGTCTCGCCGAACGGTTGGCGCGGAGGAACAAATAACTCATCGATATGGTGAATCTTCGGATAAACGACGATCGCGTCCGACTTCTCGGTTGTGCGACGGGTCGTGAAGAAACCAAATGGATCGCCTGCCCGCAACATTGCTGGACCAAACACGTGGTAACCCCGCCGGTCGCAGGAGAGGCGAACGTGCCAAGTCACCCGCTCAAACGGACGAACGCTTGTTGCGAAGTGAATCAATCTGCGACCAGGAGCGACCCCTATCGTGGTTTCCCAATCCTGCGGACTGAGCGCCTCCGCGAGTTCGTCCTCCACGGTCAGTCCGACCACGGGCAACGGTTTGCGATTCACTATCGTGATCGTGAGATCGACGAGGTCGCCGGGAACCGCCAACTGCGCGGAGAGTTTCCGCTCGAAGGTCAAGCCTTCGAAACAGTAGCGGTTCCAGGCCCAGGTCAGTCCGGCGGTGCATAACACGAACAGGGCGGCCAAGCTCAGCGCGGCGAGTCCGCTCGCCATGCCGATGATGAGCGTAGCGACCGCGGCGCCAACCCAAAATCGCGAAAAAAACACGCTTCGCGTGCCGGCGCCGGGCGTTTCATCGGGAATCGGTATTCGAAATCGAACCGGACCGCGCCCGAACACAGTTTAAGCCTCAACCGCACTCGATCGGTTAAGCCCAATCGAGTCTTCCACCGGCACTGGCACGATGTCGACGATTTCAGCTAGCACGTGATCGACAGTGCGGCCGCGCAATCGAGCTTCGGGGGAAATCATGAGACGGTGACCGAGCACTGGCGCTGTCATTAGCTTGACATCGTCCGGAAGGACCATCGCCCGGCCGCGAATCGCGGCATATGCCCGAGCGGCGCGCATCAGTCCTAGCGAGCCTCGTGGGCTGGAACCAAGTTCGACCGCATCATGCTCGCGAGTCGCCCGTACAATCGAGGCGATGTAGGTCTTCACCTCGACCGCAACGTAGATCTCCTGAACCTGGCGCTTCGCGCTGGCGATGGCGTTTTCGTCAGCAACACTTTCGAGCGTTTCGAGCACGCTTCCTGATTGCAGACGCTCCAGCATTTCAACTTCATCGGCAAGACTTGGATAACCGATATTGATCCGCAATAAGAACCGATCGAGTTGCGCTTCTGGTAGAGGGAACGTCCCTTCCAATTCGATCGGGTTCTCGGTCGCAAGGACGAGAAACGGGCGCGGCAGCGGCATCGTTTCGCCCTCAACTGTGACCGTTCGCTCTTCCATCGCTTCCAACAGCGCCGATTGCGTGCGCGGCGTTGCTCGGTTGATCTCGTCCGCCAAAACGACGTTTGCGAACACCGGACCCGGTCGGAACCGAAAGTCCCCCAACTTTTGATCGAAGAAGCTGATCCCGCTGATATCGGATGGCAGGAGATCGGGCGTGAACTGAATCCGGCGAAATTCACCACCGATTGAGCGTGCGATGGCACGCGCGAGCGTCGTTTTGCCGACGCCCGGCACATCCTCGATTAGCACGTGGCCTTCGCAGAGAAGCGCTACGAGCATCAGCTCGATCACCTCGCGCTTGCCGACGATCACACGCTCGACATTGTCCAAAATGGCACGAACAAGTTCAGACGTGCCGACCTCGTCGCCACTCGTCGCAGCTTCGACGCGAGTTGGATCATCAACCTGAGGCGGGTACACGGTCCGGGATCACTATCACTAGGCCGAATTGGCGCAGACTAAGAACGCGCGCTCACAGGATTGTTACGATAATACCGCCTCGTACTTCCAACGTCCGCAAATAGGGCGTCAGCTGGTTTGGTGTCTGTTAATTACGTGCTTGTGAAAGACATAAACGTAGATAGATTGAAATGGTCGGCAAGCCGGTAATCAAAGGAACGCGGATTCCCGTAGAGCGGATCATCGCGCTCGTAGCCCACAAACCTGACCTCGATGACCTCTCTGCGGCTTCCTCCCGCCTCACGGTCGAGGATGACAGGGCGGCCCTCTTCTACGCGCATGATGCCATGGAAAGCAAAAGCCCACGAAGGAACCACAGCGCCGAAGCGAAGTCCTTTCGATCGGCAGCAGCAAAATGAACCAGTGGGACACGTAATGGTCTGTCCACCAGTCGTTGCCCCGTTCGCCACCGACCTCCCATCCCAGTCATTCTTAGGACACCGTCCAGAGTGATTTGTCCGCCCGACGCGAGGAGAAGGCGTGGATTGGAGCGGCGCACGGCTGGGCGCCAAAGGAGGATGACCGAGGCGTTTCAAGATTTCACCGGGGAGAGTCATCGCACCCAGGGCGCACAGCCGTGCGCCGCTACGATAGGCCCCATGCGCACCAACGCGACCTATGACCCTGAACGCTGCACTGAGCGAAGTCGAAGGATCTAACCATAGCTATCGGCTCCTTCGGAAGAGGCAGTTACCTCGGCTTCGCTTGGCATGACGGGTAAGAGGATTCGGCGGGAACACCCGCAACAACAAGACAAACAAGCCTAGACAAACTTCTAGTAGGCACCCGCGAAGGGTCAGTCGCCGGTTTCCCGGAGGGGTGGCATGATTTCGAAGGGAGTGTCGAGGTCGCGACCGCTTCGCGTGCCGATCGTTTTGGTTTCCGATTGCAACATCGACACAAACGGGGAGACAAGATCGGGATCGAATTGTGTTCCCTTGCCGCTCCACAGCTCACCGATCGCCTCAATCAGCGTCCGTCCCTTGCGATACGGGCGGTCGTGCGTCATCGCGGCAAAGGCATCTGCCAGCGCCATGATCCTGCCGAGGAGGGGGATCTCCGATCCTCGCTTGCCGTACGGATAGCCCTTGCCATCCCAGCGCTCATGGTGGTGCGCGATCGCGGCCAGCACATCGTCGAGATGAGGGACACCTTTCACCATCAGCGTGCTAAAGACAACGTGCTGCCGAATCATGTTGATCTCGTCATCGGTCAGCCGGCCCGGCTTTCGCAGCACCGCGTCGGGGACCGCGATCTTGCCAACATCATGAAGCTGACCGGCGACATCGAGCGCTTCAATTTGGTTCGGTGGCAAGCCGAGCTTCCGGCCAAACCTGACCGCGAAATCGGTCACTTTGTCTGAATGGTCTTTGGTGTACCGATCCTTGCGGTCGACTGCACGCACCAATCCGCTTAGCGCGCCAAACGACGTCGTCTCCGCGGGGTGGACTGCCGTTTCGATAACACCGACTTGGCCACCGCCGGCATCCTTCGCTGCGTACATCGCGGCATCGGCAAACGCGATCAGCTTTTGGCGTGTGCGTCCATCATCGGGATAGGTCGCCAAACCAACTGATAAGCGAATTGGCAATCTTTGCTCACTGACGTTGATGTCAGTGTGATGTACTCGTTCGAGCACGCGTCGCGCAATATCGCGTGCGACCTCGCGATTCGTTTGTGGCAGCGCGATAAGGAACTCATCTCCGCCGTACCGCGCGACTCGGTCTCCAACCCGTGTGCACGCTTTGAGCAGGGCCGCAATCTCACAGAGCACGCGGTCGCCGACAAGGTGGCCGTGCGTGTCGTTGAAGATTTTGAAATCGTCGAGATCGATCATGATCAGCGACAACGGCGCTCCGGCCGTGCGCGTATTCGCGAGATCCCGCGCCAGGAGCTCGTGGATTGCGCGGTGGTTGAGCAATCCGGTTAGGCCGTCAGTGTCCGCTCGCTGTTGAATCGCATCGAACAACCGCGAACGATCAATCGCTTGGGCGGCCTGCGCGGCGAGATCCTTGCCGAACCGAAGCGCGTGTGGCGAGAAGCGTTGACGGTGACGAGAGTGGAGCGACAACAATCCGAGGACATCCTGACCCAACAGAAGCGGGACGATCATTGAACTCTGAGTGCCGTCGATGAGATAGGCCGTCTTTTCAAGCGTTGGAACGTCGGCATCGTCGATCACAAAGACACGAGGCTTGCCAGTGATGAGGACTTCACGAGACGTAGGCCAATCGGAAAGTTCTAAGCGAGTCCCTGGAGTGTAGATTGATGGCCAACCGTCGACGTTTTGCTCAGCCGCAATTTCGATCTCGTCGGTCTCTTTAACCCAGAGCGCGATATCGCAACCCTCCGCCTCTTCGACCCCGAGACTGGCCCGAGCAACTTCTCCCAAAATCGTGTAAAGATCTTGCCCGGAGATAACCGCCTGGCTCACCGTGAGCAGCGCGGTCTGTTCCCGCGCATGGCGCTCAGCATCTTGCACGAGGCGCGCGTTTTCGATCGCAATCGCCGCCTGCTTCGCTAGCTCTCCACTGAATCGAACCGCATCAACATCGAACTGACGTGGTTGCCGGGAATGCAGTCCCAGTATTCCCCGGCATGCTCCGCCTGAAACAAGCGGCAGCATCAGCACACTTCGCACGTGTCTGTACTCGTACCGCGTTCGTTCGGCCTCAGAAAGCTCTGGATCGTCGCTGAAAAATGTGACTGGCTCTCGCGAATCGAGCACCAGACGACCCTTCGGCCATCGCTTGAGCCGTATCTTCGAACCGGTTAGCGGCGAAGTTTGCCAATTTTGAACCGCGACTTCGGCGACGATTTCCACGGATTCTTCTTCTGGTAGCCAAATTCCTATCTCGCAACCTTCAATGCCTTCGATGCTGAGACTGGCGTTGCAGATTTCGCCGAGGACGTCAGGCAGCGGTTGACCCGAAATCATCGCGTCACCGATGCGGAGGAGTGCTGACCGTTCGGCAGCCTCGCGCCGGGCATGGTCATGAAGACGAGCGTTTTGAATCGATAGAGCGGTAATCGCCGCGATTTCGCGCCCAAGTCGCAACGCATGCTGACCGAAGGCCGTCGGTTGTCGCGAATAGAGGATGATCGCGCCAAAACAATCGTCGCCGATCAACAGCGGCACGATCAGCTGACTTTTGACTCCGTCGCGAACAAGGTGCTCGCGCTCGACTGGGGTGAGATTGGCATCGTCAGGATCGAGCAACACTGGTGTTCGTTGCTCGATTGCTCGCCGGGTCGAGCGAAACTGCGTCAGCGGGAAGCGAGTCCCAGGTTCGTAGACTCCCGGCCATTCGGCGATCGTTTGCTCGGCCGCCGTTTCCGCGTCGGCTGCCTCAGGTCGCCAAAGCTCGATGCCGCAGCATTCCGCGCCCGCGAGTCCGAGCGTGGCCCGAGCAACTTCGGTAAGCACAGTATTGAGATCGAGACTCGCAATGGCCGCCTGACCGACTCGCAACAGTGCCGCTTGTTCCTCGGCCCGGCTTCGCGTTTCGTTGAGCAGACGCGAATTATGGATCGCCATCGCCGCGTGACTGGCGAGATCTCGGGCAAGATGCATTTCCTGCTCGGTGATGTCGCGGGCTTCCCGCGAGAAAAGAACGCAACAGCCGATACATTCGTCCTCGACAGTAATCGGCACGCAGAGCAGGTTCTTCGTGCCATCCGCGAAGAGGCGCTCACGTTCTCGCCTACTCAGACGTGGACTGGTCGAATGGAGACTAAAAGGATTTCGTGCTTCCATCGCCTGGAGGAGCGTCGGCCATTTGGCGGTTGGAAACCTCGTTCCTGGAGTCAGACAATCGGGCCAGGAATCGACGGTCTCCTCCCAGCCAACCTCGAGCTCGTTTGACTCGCGATGCCAGAGATAGATCCCGCAACACTCAGCGCCGGCGATCCCGATACCGGCCTTTGCGATTTCCCGAATCGCCGTCTCGCGATCGAGACTGCGCGTGGCTGCCTTGCCGAACCTGAGTCGCACCGCTTGGTCATGGGTTTCGAAGATGTCGCTGCCGATTCGCGCGATCGACTCAGCGCCGCCGCGTACAACGGTGTCGTCACCAGTCACACCAAGCGACTGACCACCTGAATGCTGGGAATACTTCGCTGGCACGAACGGCACTCCGGCACATGACCTCGAGATATTTCAGATCATACGTGCCGGTATGATTAGGCTATATGGGAGGATATCCCCGAATCACGGCAATACATTTGCATTGTTTACTACTGCCGCGATTGGCCGCGATTTTTGCGCTACGGATAGATGACCGTCCCCGCATATTGATCGCCGCCGCCAGTGTCCGGAAAGTCCATACCGGAGATCGCATTTTGGCCCGTGAACGGGACCGCGGTTCGATCCCAATTCCCGCCATCAGATGTCTGCCAGAGACTCATGTGGACGTGCTCGAAGCCCATGTAGCCATCGCCTCCGGGACCCGAAATCGTGCCGAGGTATTGCCCTTGTGAAATCTCCTGGCCCCAGGTCAGACTGGGATCAAAGGTGACATGAAACATGGCAAGCGCGTAGCCGTTGCCCATATTGATCGAGATGCCGCCTGAGGCAGCCTCCGTCCAGGTAATCGTGCCGTTGACCGGAGAATAGATCGCCGTCCCGGCCGTATTTCCGTCAGTTCTGGCCACATCGAACGAGTAGTAATACTGATAGGTGCTGCTCTCGTTCCAGTGGCTATACGGACCGTTGTAACCCTGCGAGATGTACCATTCGCCGCCAGAGATCGGCCAAACGATTGAACCGCCCGTGCCCCCGCCGGGACCGGCTTCCTGGTTGGAACTGGTCGAGAGATAGTCACTAAACGCCCATCCGTCCTGACCGTTGTAGTTGACCGGCGTGAAGCCGTTTGACTCGTCGCCAATGACGTCGACAGATGCGCCGGCAGGCATAACGAGTAGAATCGCCGCATCCGTGCTTGGGCCATCTCTGAGGTTGAGGTCTTCGGTCACGAAGAGGGTTCCCGATGAAACCGCAGGTGAGCTGTCCTTGCTCAGGTAGTCCGCGAACGCCCAACCTTCGGTCCCGTTGTAACTGACCGAGAGGAATCCGTTTTCAGAATCGCCGGTTAGCGAAACGACAGCGCCTTCCGGCATGACCGCGAGCACCCCGTCCGACGTGCTCGGTCCGGCGCGAAGATTCAAGTCTGACGTAACTGTCGCTGAGCCTGTCGCCGATGGCGCTTCTGTACCGGCGCCTCCAATGTCGAGGTAATCTCCGTGGGCCCAACCCGAAATCCCGCTGTACGTCACGGGATAAAATCCGTCGGCAGCGCCCCCGTCGACCGTTACCATGCTTCCAGCGGGCATGACCGCGAGCACTTCGTCGTTGGTGCTCGGCCCTGCCCGCAAGTTCAAGTCTTCGAGAACTGCCGTGTCGCCCGCACTTGACGTTCCGCTCGCGGCCAGGTAATCGGAGACCATGTACCCGTGGATGCCGTCAACGGCGACTCGGTACCAAAGTGACCCATCGTCGGCTCCGGCTGGACCATCGAGCACCTCGACGACCGTGCCCTCGGGAAAGAGATCGATGACGCCGCCGGAATAGCTCGGCGCGTCGCGGAGGCGGACGTCATCACCGTTGGCGTAGGCGATGACCGCGGTCCCACCGATGGTGAGTCCGGTGTCGGCGTGAACGGTTCGAGTCGAGAACAGAGCGGAGAGTAAGAACGCGAGTACGAGCGCTGTGCGGAAAGCCGCACGATTGGGCAGGCGAGTTCCTTCCCTCATCCATTCCCCCTCGGTGTTGCGCCGGTTTCACTGCAAATCACCGGCGAATTCGCGCTAGCTGAACCTCAGAATCGAGGTTGTCCTAGGGTCAACGATCAGTTCATCGCAACACGAGGGCGACATACTACTAACTTTTGGGCAAGATGGATACAGGCAAAGCTACCGCGGTCTCGTTGCCCGACGATGCGGGCGCAACGTATGGCCTCGATCTGTCGGTTAAGTTTCCGGTCGACTGATTGGGTGTGGTGATCACCTCGAACCGTTGCTTACTTGACCTGGCGCATCCCAGTACGTGCGAGACGCCAATGTGAGTTGGAGTCTGAAGCTGAGATCCACATCGGCGCCTTCGCTCTGGTCCGTTTGCCAGTCTAATAACCACGCCGCGCTCGACGAGCCGTAAATCAATTTGAGCGGGGTCTAGCTACAGTGGACGAAGGCGCGGTTGGTCTGTTGGCGGAAGACCGTGCCATCACCGCGGACCGAATTGAACCCATCGACCGCGAACGCGGGGATCGTCACCAGGACATTGGCGCTGCCGGTGTTGCTCGTCTCGACGGTGGCAAGCTGCGTCCACCCAGCCCCGTTCTTCCACCGGATCCGGACCTGTTCACGTTTGCCGTAGCCCCGCAGGGAGATATTTCCCTGCTGCCCACAGAAGCCGAGGTTGGTGAGCAGTTTGATCCGGGGGCGGATTTCGATCCGGACGCGCTTCGCCACCTTGCCGGAGACAAAGGCGATGATCTGCTCCGGCCCACCGGTCACGGCCGGGACGCGGAATGTGCCGATGACCGCTCCGGTGGCATCAGTGGAGGTGGTGGCGAATTGGAAGATACTCCCAGTGTTGCGCGTCCAAAAGATCTGGACGGTGGCGTTCGCGGGGAAGTTGGCCAAAGTGTAGGTGACCAGGCCATTGACGGTGGTCTGGGTAGGCGCGATGGTGGCGGTGTGGTTCGCCGCGGAGATAACTGCGGGCGTCCCAGCTGGCGTGATGGTCGAAGTGACCGTCGCGGTTTCCGATGTGGGACTGAGCGGTTCAGTTGCATTTTCGGTTGGCTGTACGAGCGTCTCGGTCGGTTCCACGGTCACGAGCGGGGTGACCGTGGCTGCTGGGGTAATGGTTGGGATGTCCGTCGGCGTGGTGGTGGGCGGGGCAGGTGTTTCGGTTGCGGGGACGGTGGTGCTGGTCGGGATCTCCGTTGCAGTGTCGGTCGGCGCGGGTTGCGCTGGGGTCGCCTCCGGCAGGCTGAGCATGACAAGTGAAACGAGCAAAGTCAGGACACAAAGGATTGCCAGTCGTCGCGCGTTCGTAGCCATGGTCTACCGTCCAGCGCAGGCGCAATCAGTTTACTTGTCACCGAACACCAGGGCATCATATCAGATGACCCGACAGTCAGGGCGGTTGATGGCGAATCGACGCGGTGGTGTCGCGCGCTGTCGATCAGGAAGCGTGATCCGAGACACCACCACTTCGGCACCGACGCCAGTTCGGCTCGGTCCCGCGGCTGGAGCGTGACCGCGTGGTCCTGATCGGGCGGGCACACCACGGAGCGAATGGTCTCGTGGGATACACCGAACTCAGTCGCGCGGCGTCATCGCCCAGGAGATGATCGTCTTATCTTGTGATCCGCTCGCGGCTAGCGGCTCATGACTTCCGAAAGCGTGGCGCGACTGTCTGCGCAAAAAGGTCGAGTCCGGCATTGTTCGGCGCGTCCATGAACCAGAGCATGAAATGGCTGATGCCTTCGGCGATGTAGTCGCGCAGACGAGCTTCTACCTGATCGGGGGTGCCGACAACCCAGTCCTCCGTCATCCGACTTGGCAAGGCATCAGTCGCACCGGAGACGAATGCTTGGAAGTCGTTATCCGTCACATAGCTTTGGGTAAATGGCCGGACTTCGCTCGGTAGGTGCTGGCCGGCAGCGTCGGCGAGTTCCGCTAGTTCACGCAGGCGTTGGCGGAGCGATTGGAGATCGGGCGCGATCAGGATTTGCGTTTCCAGGCTGAGCTCAATCTCACTCAGTCGGACGAGCCGCGCGCGCGCATGCTTCACTTAGCAACGTCACTCGACGCCGCAGTTCGGTGAGCGAAACAGGCGTCGTGTTCCAACCCTGTCCATATTTTGCACAGGCATCGAGCACGCCGGGGGAGATTTCCCCAAACCAGAGCGGCGGATGGGGTCGCTGACATGGGTTTCGGATTGCAGATCGCATCGCTCACCGAATAGTGCGCACCGTGGCGCGTGATCGGCGCGTCGGACGCCCAGAGATCGAGCATGAGCTCGGTCGCCTCGACCAGCATTTCGACCCTTGTCCCAATCGATTCGTCCCACGGAAGTCCGTAATTGATGTATTCGCGGCCCATGTACCCGCAATCCATGAAGTGGATCACGCGGCCGCCGGAGATCTGATCGAGGGTGGCCGTCATCTTCGCGGCGAGCGCCGGATTCCGGAATAAGAGCCCTTGGTGGATCATGCCAAGCTTCGCGCGGGAGGTCGCGCCGGCCAACGCCGAGATGACGGTCCAGCCCTCCAGGATGGCGTCGTCCTTGCCGAGCATCAGGTGGTCCGCGACCCAGAGGGAGTCGTACCCGAGCTCGTCCGCCCGTCGCGCCATGGCCATCGTGGCCGCGGGGTCGAGCTCGGCGAAGCGCGGCGTTCGGAAGAGGTTCGGTCCCGGAGAGGCGAAGATCGGCAGGCAAAATCCGAATTGGATCGGTGGCATTGGTTTCTCCATGAGGCCGCTCCCGGTTGAAATCCAGAGCTACGCCGACAATGTCCCCTCGGAACTGAGAACGCGACGCTAGACCAGATGGTTGAGCGGTTCACCGTTGAGCGACCGCAGCACGTTGAACCAGATTTCTTGCGAGTCGCGGACCCAGGTCCACGGGCTCTGCCAGGCGCAGTGCGGGGTGAGGGTGACGCGATCGCCCGGTTCGTCGTGAAGCGCCAGTAGTGGATCGTCGACCGGCAACGGTTCATCGAAGTAGACATCGAGCGCAACGCCGCCGATGTCGTGGTTTCGGAGCGCGTTGGTCAGAGCGGGTTGATCGACCAGTTTGCCGCGGGCGGTATTGACGAAGAGCGAAGTCGGCTTCATCAGACCGATCTCGCGAGCGCCGAT
Source organism: uncultured Chloroflexia bacterium (assembly GCA_963737985.1). Taxonomy (GTDB): domain Bacteria; phylum Chloroflexota; class Chloroflexia; order Thermomicrobiales; family UBA6265; genus CAVTUU01. Next base: position 1,363,141 of record CAVTUU010000009.1, read on the forward strand.
GATCCCTTGAGTCTGGTCATTGAGCGCTAACTGCACGGTGAGGATGTCCGATCGCTCAAAGACTTCGTCCCACTCGACGTATCGCAGTCCGTATTTCGCCTCGAGATCGGGGAAGCGTTCGATATCCCAATAAATGACCGGCATGTCGAACGCTTGGGCGAACTTGGCGATCGGACGCGCGATCTCGCCCATCCCGAGGATGCCGAGCATAACGTCGCCCGCGTACTTTACGCCTGGAAAGAGTCCCCACCGGTCGGCATACTGCCGGCTCCGCATATGCTCTCGAATCGCAGGCAGCCGCTTGAGCCAGTTCAAGACGAACGCCCACACGTGCTCCGCGACGGTGATGTAGTTGATCAGTGGAGTCGCCGCGGCGGGAATACCCATTTCGCGAGCCGCTTCGATCGGCATGCCGCGATAGTCTTGCCCGAGATGTTGAACCAGCTTCAGGCGTTTCGCTGCACGCAGGGCTTCCGCGGGAAGTCGCTGTTTGTGGAGCACGAGGTAATCAGCGTCGACGATCTCGGCGGCGATCTCGTCAATCGACTGCGTCAGCCGGAGGCTTCCCTCGTAATCCGCGGCGAGTTGGCCGAAGGGCGCATATGCCGCCCCGGCGCTGTTGAACCAGATCAACTCGACCTCACGTCCGGCAAAGAGTTCCGCGAAGCTCTTCGCACGCTCAGGTCCCGCCGGGTCCTCGCGCAGGAAGTGCTCGACTTGGTTCGGATCCCAACTCGACCACGGTCGCACCCCGAGCAACGTGTTGCCGATGCTATCCCAAACAACGATTTTGATTCGATCTGACGCCACGTTTCTCTCCTATCGGCGTGGTGGCCGATGTCTAGGCATGGGTCCTTACGATTGCAGGAGCGACAATTCGATTTCTCGTTGGTAGGGTAGTTCGCTGCTCGTTAAGAGCTCCTCGACAGCAACGAACCGGCCGAGCCGGTCCGACTCCAGAAATCCGTACGAGATCGCAAGCGAGCGGAGTCCGAGCTGACCATCGACTTCCGGTTCGCGGTCGCCGAGGATCGCCTCGGCGAAATCGTCGAATTCGATCGCCAGCAGGTTTGCGTCTGTGTCCGCCCACGGCATTTCATACGAAGTGATCCGCTCGCCGCCGAAGAGCGCGGCCGTCGTGTGATCGAGTTTGAAATCGGGCACGAATTCGAGCAAATCCTCGGCGGGAATCAGGCGATCTTCGCCGCTCTGGCGCAGGCTCAATTTGAGCGGCAGACCGGTGCGATCGTTGGGGATCGAGAGCGAACCGCGAGTGCCATAAATCATCCGCGAGAAGTGGCTTTCGCCCCTGCCGGCAACGTTTAAGATCCAAGTTGCAAGTGCGCCGCATTGGTAGCGGCCAACGCCGATCGTCAAGTCTTCCGCATCAGCCGGGTGCATGCTGCCCTCGGTATCCTTGCGCTCGAGATCGATGACCGCGCCGAGACCCGCGATCGTCGAAAGCGGCCCGAGCAGGTATTCGAGAATGTCGGCGTAGTGAACGCCCATATCGATTGCGATGCCGCAAGCGCGCTTGAGGTGACGCCAAGGCGTGATGATCACGTTTTCGCCGGCGCCGGATGACGATTGCACCGCCAGAATCGGCTTGCCGAGCACGCCTGCGTCGATCAGAGCTTTTGCGAGCCGGTTTATCGGATCTCGCCGGTAATTCTCGGCCACCGAGAGCTTGCGGTCGCCCGCGGCCGCGACGAGATCGCGGCCCGCTGCGATCGTCAACGTGATCGGCTTTTCGACTTGCACATGGCGACCAGACTGAAGCGCCTCGATCCCGATCCGGGCGTGCAAATCTGGCGAGGTCGTGACATCCAGCGCCTCGACCTCCCTCGGCAGCTCGGCAGGATCGGAATAGATGGCGGGGCGCGTGCCAAGCAGATCCTCGGCGAGATCGGCCATCTTCACGGCACTTGATTCGAAGGGATCGCAGACCGCAACCAGATCGAACCGCAATCGGTCGATCTCCTTGAGCTTTTTCAATCCCAGCACGTGGCGGCGGCCCATGACGCCGCAGCCGGCGATCGCCAATGTCAACGTCATTCGGCGGCGCTCAACTCAAGCGAGTAGCCGAGGTTCTTCACGAATGCGGCGTTCGCTTGCGCGCTAGCCGACGGTGACACGTCGCTCCGGCTCTGCTCGACAACGACCCAACCGCCGAACTTGTTCCCTTCGAGTTCCTTCAAGATCGCGGCGAAATTGATGCCGAGCGTGCCCTGACCCATCTCGACGAATTTTCCGCGCGCCCAATCCTTGAGATGGATGTAGCTCGTGCGCTCACGATATTTGCGGATGTGGGCAATCGGATCCTCATCCACCAAGGCGATGTGCGAGGCATCGAGACAGAGCGTGAGGACCTTAGTTTGATCCATCAGTCGATCGATCTCTGCCTCCGTTTCGATTGTGCAGGCCACGTGCGGGTGATAGGCGACCGCGACACCCTTGTCGGCGCCGTAGATCGCAAGCTCTTCACAAAATCGGGCAAGGTCTGCGTATTCGTCGTCGCTGGGCGGACGCCAGCGCAGGCGTGTTCCGCCGACGAGCCCGATTGCTTCGGCACCGAACAGGGCGGAGTAGTCGATCTGATTCTTGAGCTTCGTTAGTTGATCCTTGTTCGTGGGGACCTCGACCACGCCGAAATTCGTCGCCACCTGGAGCCCATCGAGCAAGCTCAGGAGGTGAGTTTTCGTTCCAAGCCAATCCTGAGAATGGACAAAGAGTTCGACGGCCCTCCATCCCGCATCGCGGATTTCACTAAAAACGGCTTTGAGATCGGGTGTGGTTCCCCAGTTGATGGTGCTGTACGCAAAGCGCAAGGTATGTACGGGCGTTTCCAACTTTCCGATTATCCCTTCTGACCTGTCATCGCGATGCCTTCAACGAACCAACGCTGAGCCACCACGTACAACGCCAAAATCGGCAAGATAGAGAGGGCAACGGCGGCCATCATCACTCCCCGGTCTTGGCTCGTGTTCGCACTGAGCTCAGCAATCGTCATCGTCAGTACTTTCAGATCCTGGGAGCGCACCACGATTACCGGCCAGAGATACATCTTCCAGGCTGTCAGGAAGGTGATAATTCCGTAGGCGGTCAGCACCGGGCGGGAAAGTGGCAACGTGAATCGCCAGTACTGCTGCCAGTAGCTGGCCCCATCCAGTCGCGCGGCTTCGTACATCTCGTCTGGCAGCCGCAGAAAGAACTGCCGAAAGAGAAAGGTTCCAAACGCGCCTTGCGCGAGGATCGGCACAATCAGGCCTTGATATGTGTCCACCCAGCCGAGCCTGACCACCACGAGGAAGGTCGGGATCAGTGTGACCTGCGGTGGGATCATCAACGTGCTCAGATAAATGATGAATATCGGACCTCGAAACGGGAAGTTGATGCGGGCGAACGCAAAACCGCCCATCGTCGTCACGAGACCCTGGAGCAGCACGATCGAGATCGAAAAGAAGGCGGAGTTGAAAAAGACGCGGCCGTTGACCTTGTCGAAGGCATCCGCGTAGTTGCTCCACGCAAAGGGATGAGGAATCCAGGTTGGCGGGTAGAGGAAGACCTCCTGATTGGTCTTGAGCGAAGTGATGATCATCCAATAGAACGGGAAGACACTGATCAACGCCCCGCCGATCAATACGCCGAAGAGCAACGCCTTCCCGGAAATCCAGCGAAACGGGGATTCGTTCATGCGTAATGCACCCATCGTTTCTGCAAGACCCAGTTGACGAGCGTCACGATCAGAATGGACATGAAGAGGACATACGCCTCAGCCGAGGCGTAACCCATGCGGAAGTTCTCGAATGCGTTCTTATAGATGTCGTAGATCAGCACGTCCGTCGCGCGCAGCGGTCCGCCCTGCGTCAACACATTGATGATGTCGAATCCGCCGACTAAGACGCCTATCATCGTGATCAGCAGGACGAAAAACATCGTCGGCGTGATCAACGGGATCGTGATCGAGCGAAATTGCTGAAAGCTCGACGCTCCGTCGACCGCGGCGGCGTCATACAAATCTCGCGGAACTTCCTGAAGACCAGCTGTATAGAGAATGACGTTGAAGGGGATGAGCAGCCAAACCGTCATCACGACCACAGCGGGCATCGCCCAACGGAGGCTGAAAAGCCAATCCACCGGCTCACTTCCGGCCAGACGGAGACCGTAATTGATCAGCCCGAAGTCCTTGGCATACAACCATTTCCAGACGGCGGCGGCGGCGACCGCGGAGGTCACGATCGGCAGGATGTAGAGGGTCCGAAAGAACTTCGTGGTAATTCCGGCATTCGTCAACAGGACGGCGATCACGAGCGGCAGGACCACTGCCGGAACGGTCGCTCCTACCGCGTAATAGATCGATCGCCAGATCAAATCCGGCGTCCTGGGGTCGTGAATGAAACGATCGTAGTTCTGCAGACCGACCCACTTCTTCGGTTTGAGGATGCTGTAGTTGTAGAAGCTGATATAGAGACCAAACCCAACCGGGTACGCCGTGAATACCAGAAAGAGGATCAAATTCGGACCAAGGAAGAAAAGCGCCCAAAGACCAGCCTTCCAGTCCTTCTTTTCCTTGATCCGACTCCGCGTCCACAGCCGACGCCTCGGTGTGGAATCCATAACGGTTGGAGAAGTGGTGACTTGCATCGACGGATGGAACCTTTCGCCGCGAAACGCCCAGGACATGGATGCAAACGGGATGGGCAATCATTGCCGATCGCCCATCCCGCAGCAGACGCCGCAGGTCTTACTCCTGCAGAGAAAGGGTCGCCTCTTCCGCCATGTTGTTCACGGCAGCTTCGGCGTCCATCTGACCGAGGAGGACTGCATCGATCCCATCGAGCATTGCTTGACGGAAGGCGCCCGTGCTGTAGAAGGGGAGGGGAGGCGGAACCATCGCGTCATTTGTGGCATCGACGAAAACCGCATTGTTTGTCGGGGGTGGCGGCAAATCCCGCCACGCCGGATCGTCATAAAACGACTTGATCGGCGGGACGGTGAGATAGTTTTCCATGAAGACGACCATGCCGTCCGTGAAGATGAACTGCAGCAAATGGAAAGCAGCGGTCGGATCTTTGGTCTTTGACGAAATCGCGTACCCCTGCGTTCCCATACCGGTCTTGCGGACAACACTTCCCTTGGGCACAACTTCGACGTCCCAATCGTCCTTCAATTGATCACGGAACGTCGGTGTCAGGGCCCTGACGGTGAATGTCATCGCGGCCTGGCCGACGGCAAACGGGGTCCACGGACCACCGATCGTATCCTGCACGGACGGCGGAACAAACCAGCCGTTCTTTAATCCGGTGAAGATGACGTTCCAGGCGCGGATTCCTTCCTCCGAGTTGAAGATCGCCTCGGTGCCGTCCTCATTGAGGATTTCTCCGCCTTCCGCGACCACCATTGGGACCCAGTACGCCCACCAGTCGGTTGCCGCGGAAACACCATATTGGGTCGTAGCTCCATCTGCGGCCTTGATTGTCAGCTTCTCAGCGGCCGCCAGCATGTCGTCATATGTCCAGTCCGGGGTTGGATAGGGAACACCGGCGGTGTCGAACATGCGCTTGTTGTAGTAAGTAACGACCACGTCCGCCGCGCGGGGTAGGAAGCCTATCTTGTCTTCGTATTTGGCAAGCGAAAGAAACAACTCGTCGAAGTTCGTGAGGTCGAAATTAGCCGCCGCCGCAAGAGGAACGAGATCGGCGGTCAGCCCGGAGTCGAAAAACGGCTTGGTGTAGACGTCGGCGCTCACAAACAAATCAGGGAGCGTGTCCGCCACAACATCGGCCAGCAACTTCTGATCGTACGTGGCCCCGTCATATTTGAGGACAGTTACTTTGTACGTCGGATTGGCGGCGACGAACAGATCCGTCACCTTCTGAAGCATTTCCGGTTCTGTGCCTTCGAGGTTGTTGGTCGCCCACGTCAGCTCGTGCGTTTCGTCCTGGGCAAATGCGCGCCCAGTCGCGGTGTAGGTAAACAGCGCGCCGGCGCCTACCGCCAGCGATCCAAGCACCTTCCGTCGTGTCGTTCGGTGAGTATCCAAAGCCTACCTCCGCTTCGACTATTCGAATTCACTTAGGCCTTTTTGCCCGGCCTCACTGCCGAGCTATTTCGATGGTCTCCAATTTGTGGTCCTTCCGACCCCAGATGACCAATCCGCCCTTGGAATCATCACCACCTTTCCAAGCGACACCGCTGTATTCAAAATGGATGGCGTACGATAGCACAGTTGGAAGCGTTTTCTGCCCGGACATTTTAGGGAGCGGTAGATCGGTGGAGCGCCACGCTATTCGCCACTGATCGTCCGGGCCATCCCGACAACTCCCTTGTCTCCGTGAGACAGCAGTCGCAGTACGGCACACACTTTTCCACTCCGTGTTCCGATTACGAGAATTTTGCACGTCAAAGTTCATTGGGAGCAGCTTCAAGACCGAGATGTGTCGCGGCCGCAGCTCGTTATAAGTTAAGACTGCGAGCATGAAGGCCGCTGTTTCGCCCAGGCGAACTTTTCACAATCTGACTCTCCTCATGAGACTCGGCGCTGGATCTCTCAACTAGTTGATCCGAAGAAAATGAACGTGGGGCAACCCGCCGAGGCGCAGCAACCGGCGCGGCGGGGATCGACGACTCGGCTGCCTAGGCTCACATCGACGGCGTCCAATACGTAATCCTGCCGATGCGCACGCCCCCTTACCAGAATATGCTGGCCGCAAACGCAGTCCATCGTGGGAGGCCCAAGCCGGACTCGTCGCAATGTCCGAGGCCGAATGTCGGGCCGCCAGCCGCAATCCTCCCACCGCCACAATCCGGCTCGCGAGATCGGAGCACCCCGTGGACGGATCGCGATTCGACGACTTCGCTCGCTCGTTCGTTACATCACGACGCGGTGCGCTGAAGACTCCTGTTAAGCGGAGCGGCGTCCGCGGTTGCCGCCATTGTTGCGCCTAAGACTGTCGCCGAGGCGCAAGCATGCGCGCCGGTGCACCGACGCTGCACGGCCGATTCCGAGTGCTGCTCAGGGTTGTGTGATCCGGCCAGCGGTCGGTGCGTCTGCGGCGCGGGCACGGAGGAATGCGGCCGCGACTGCATTCCTACCGAGCAGTTCCAGACCGACGTGGACAATTGCGGCAGTTGCAAAAACCGCTGCAGACGGGCGCCGGATTGTCAGCAACCGGCCTGCGTCGATGGTACCTGCGGCACTGCGCCCGATCCTGCCCAAATCGGACAACCGTGCGGTCGCGATGGTGGGATTTGCAGTGCAGGCGGCGAGTGTGTCTGCCCGCCGGATAGACCAACCACCTGTCGGCGCGGCTGCGTCGACACCACCACCGATCTACACAGTTGCGGCGCGTGCGATAACCGATGCCCTGGGACGAGAAACGGGTCGGCGGTCTGCTCCGGCGGCGTTTGCGGAATTGTTTGCGACGCCGGCTTCACACTATGCGGTGATCGGTGCTGCGCTGACGGACGCGATTGCTGCAATGGCGATTGTTGCGGACCCAACCAGTGCTGTTCCGCCGAGGGGTGCGTGCCGTGCCGCTGCACTATTGCCGGCGAGTCATTTGACGACGGCGAAATAAACCCGGACAACGCCTGTCAGTTCTGCGACCCGAGGCGTAACCGCCACGACTGGACGACCTCGTCCGATGACTCCTTCTGTGGAGATGGGCGAGTCTGCTGCAACGGAGAATGCTGCTCGCCCACCGAGTGCTGCGACGGCGTCCAATGTTCGGAGGATGCGTGCCCGGACCAATGCGAAATCCAGGGCCAACCAGTCGAAGCGGACGCACACAACCCGGCGAACGCTTGCCAGGTTTGTAAGCCGGATATCAACCGCTTCGATTGGACCCTCGTCGACGACCAGACCGCCTGCGGCGGCGTGCCGGGGCGGGTCTGCTGCAACGGCGAATGTTGTTCGCCGACCGAGTGCTGCGGTGAGACCAGCTGCGAGGAGTGCGGCCCGCATTGCCGGATCGGCGGTCAGGATATCGACGAAGGTACCGTCAACCCCGGCGATCCGTGCCAAGTCTGCAAGCCCGACGACAACTTCAGCGATTGGTCGACCGCGGACGACGATACCGCGTGCGGCGTGGGTCGCGTCTGCTGTGCCGGACAGTGTTGCCCGGAGGGTCAGTGCTGCAACGACGGAGCGTGCGGTGAGTGCACCTGTCATATCGGGGACGATGAGTTCGAGCGCGGTCACGTCAACCAATTCAATGCGTGCCAGATCTGCGACCCCGATCGGAACCGCAACGACTGGTCGCCGGGGCCGCCAAATACTGCCTGCGGCGGTCTTCTGACCAATGACCGCTTCTGCTGCGGAGGGATTTGCTGTCCTGCAGACGAATGTTGCAACGACATCGGTGAATGCGAACCGTGCGGCTGCGTGATCTCTGGCGAGCCTGTATTGGCGGATACGGTCAACCCGGCCAATACCTGTCAGGTCTGCGACCCCAACAAGAATCGCCACGATTGGACGCTGCTGGGCGATGACGAAGCCTGCGGCACCGACGCTGACGACCGGGTCTGCTGTGGCGGCATCTGCTGCCCACAAGGCCAATGTTGCGTGAGCGGAGAATGCCAGGACTGCGGCTGCGAGATCGAAGGTCAGCCCGTCGCCCGGAACACAATCAACGAGGACAACGTCTGTCAGATCTGCGATCCGAGTCGAGCTCGGTTCGCCTGGTCGCCAGTCCTCGGCGACAAATCCTGCGGCTCTGATGGCACCGGGTCGTGCTGCGGCGGAGAGTGCTGCCCCGAAGACCAGTGCTGCCTCCTCGATGCCTGCGGAGAGTGTCTCTGTCACATCGGCGACGACAATTTCCCGCCCGACACGCCCAACGAAGCCAACCCCTGCGAGGTCTGTAAACCGGACGAAGACCCCTTCAACTGGACAGTCCTGTCTGACAAAACGCCCTGCGCCGGTCTTCCCAACCAGGTCTGTTGCGGCGGTTTGTGCTGCGAACCGGGACAGTGCTGCACGGACGGAACATGCCAACCGTGCGCTTGCACGATTGGCGACAAAGGATTTGACGCCCAGACGATTAACCCCGACAACCCGTGTGAGATTTGCGACCCGAGCCAGAGTACGACCGCTTGGACTCCCTTGGGCGAAGAAACAGCGTGCGGCGAGCATCAGATCTGCTGCGCGGGGACCTGCTGCGGGATCGGAGGGTGCTGTACCGAGTCCGGGACATGCCTGGCGTGTCGCTGCGTTATCGACGGCCTGACGATCGAGCCGGGTACCCCCAATCCGGCCAACGGCTGCGAAGTCTGCGACCCGCTCACGAGCACTATCGCCTGGTCGCCTGCCGAAGATGAGTCATCATGCGCCGATCAATTCGGCCAGGTCTGTTGCGCCGGCGTCTGCTGCCCACCGGATCAATGCTGCCAACCGGAGGACAGAACCTGTGGCCCCTGCCGGTGCACCATCGGCAGGGTGGAGTTTGTCGCCGGCGACTTCAACCCGGCGAACGGCTGCGAGGTCTGTACCCCGGCCCTTAACACCTCTGACTGGTCACAAGTGCCCGAGAACGAAGCATGCGGCGACAACCCCGATCTTGTTTGTTGCCATGGCGTCTGCTGCTCGGACGGCAACTGCTGCCACAGCGTTGAGGGAACCTGCGGACCCGAACCGTGCCTCTGCACCATCGGCGAGGAGGACATCGCCGAAGGCACGATCAATCCTGAGAATGCCTGCGAACACTGCGACCCGTCCGCGAATCCTGGAGGTTGGACGCCCATAGAGGAGGACACATCCTGTGGTCCAAACGGGGACCAGGTCTGTTGTGCGGGGACATGCTGCCCGCCTGGCCAATGCTGCACGGATGCTGGGGCGTGCGAACCGTGTAGTTGCCAGATCGATGGCCAAAGCTTCGCCGAAGGTGACATCAACCCGGATAACGAGTGCGAGGTTTGCGACCCAACGAGAAGCACCACCGACTGGTCATCCCTGTCAGAACCCACGAGTTGTCAGTTTGGCGAGGGTACCTGCTGCGGCCGGGAGTGCTGTTTCGGGCAGTGCTGCCCGGGCGACCTCTGTTGCGGTGGGTCTTCAGTCTGCGGTGAGTGCGGCGGCGACGAATGCACGATCGAGGGAGCGACATTCCCGGCCGGCGCCATCAATCCGCAGAGCACGTGCGAGACGTGCAGCCCCTTCATCAGCACGATCTCCTGGACAGCGCGGCCAACAAACGCGTTGTGCGGCCCTGATGGCACGCAATTCTGCTGCCAAGGGGTCTGCTGCGCGCCATTCGCGTGCTGCAATGGCGACGATGTCTGTGAGATCGGCGGGAGTTTCATTTGCGAAGAGCGCTGCGAGATCGGTGGCCAGTTCTTCCCGCATTCCTTCATCAACCCGGCGAATCAGTGCCAGGAGTGCAATACATTCACGAGCCTGACGGATTGGTCTCCGCGTATTAACCTCTTCCCGTGCGGCGACAACTTGGATCAAGCCTGCTGCGATGGCGTTTGTTGTGCGCCCGGTATCTGCTGCAGCAGCACCTTCTCGGGCGGGGTGTGCGTGCCGTGTCCCTGAGCAATCGACATTCTGACGCTCGGTCGCGAAGTGGTCGGCCATCCTGCCGTATGCGGCTTGCGTCTTCGTAGAGATTGTTCCTCGATATAAGAGAGATGCCGGGCGACTTTTACCGTTGAAGATGTCAAGTGCGCCTCGGAAAACTCGTTCTCGCAAGCCGGCGTTGCGGATTAGGCGATCTAACCAACCTGGTGAAGCCAAGCGACGCCGCTACGAAACGCCGAGAATCCAACCCTCGATGCGCACCTGCTCGGAGAAGCTTCGCCCTTCGATTCTCCCAAATGGCTGCGAATTCAACGCGAACGACGCGGCGAGACGTTCTGCTCCATCCTCTTTGATCATCCAGCTCAGTACCTTCCACGCGTCGCGTTGATGGGGAGTAACGCAAGGCCCGAAGGTCGCTGGGGTCGGGTAAATGGCAGGATAGCTCTCCACCAACAGATGATCGTCTGCCCCGGTCGTCGGGTCGTCACACTCATGTGGCCAAATCCGGAACGCGACCTCTCCTGCCTCGCGCAGAGCGATCAGATCGTGAAGCGCAGCCAGGCCGGTAATGGTATGGAAACCCACAGTTCCTCCTGAACCCATGTACCACTGGCTGATTGCTTGCGCGATCGCGGACTCGACGAGGCGGTAGTAAGCGACGCCGTGCTCAAGGTAGAAGCGGTAATCGCTTCGATTCTCGTTGAAGCGGTACGGACCATGCCCGGCAAAGCGCGGTTCCCCATTGACCGTTGCCGCGACTAGCCTCGCCGTTCCATGCTGGCGATAGAGTTTCGCGATTGCTTCGAGCATCGCGCGCCAGCCATCGCAGCCGAAGACACTGCGGTCGGCGCCCCAGGGCAAGCCGAATCCGAAGTCGATGGCAACGATGGTCCGGGGCTCGTCGGGCCGCAAGACCGCGGACAACCACTCGCGACACTCGGCTCGAGTCCATTTGCCTGCGCGGGGGTACCGAGGCGGAGGAACAACACGCCCCTCAGCACCGTACGCCTCTACGATGCCAAAATCTCCAGTGTCATGCTCAGAGCCAGCCCCCGACCAGTCGATGGAGATGTATTTCTGGAATATGCTAGCCATCGCGGGGTCACCTTCTCATGTCGACGACACACGGACACCTTGGTCACATTTTTTCTTACCATGAGTGTCCTACTCTAAGTTGGAATACTGGTGGTTCGGCGATGCAGAGCAACTAGGTTGAGCCGAAAAGGAGAAGAGGCAGACCGAGACGGCCGACCATATCCCAGCCGATCTGTTCCTCCGCTCGACCTTACTCGACCTTAGGTGAAATGGATGATCGTTCGCTATGCTGCGGCGTCACTTATAGAGTACAGCTCGCACGGTTTCGTGGCTGATGCCGAAGTCGGCGGCCCGGACTGAGGCGCAGACGTGTTCGCGCTCTGGCGGCAGCGCGACCAAGACAAAACCCGGGTTGGCGGTTCGTGCGTGTGATCGACCTCCGTCGATTCCCCCCATGCGTGCTGAACCTTTACACCGCGCCTTGCCTCGCCGCGAATAATGGAAGCAGTTCCGGCCGTGGAGTCAAGTCCACGGCCTTTGCTAAGTCTGCATTGTGTTGACGATGCGTTCGATTTGCTTGACGTGCGGACGTTCATGGTGAGCCAGCCCTTGCGCATAGGTCAGCACAGTCCGCTCGAGAACTCTTCCCGCCCCGGTCACCGTTGCCGCACGCGACCAGGTTTCATGCGGCAACGGTTCGAGAATTGCCAAGAGCTCGGCACGCTGAGTGGCAAAAGCGTGCAATGAGGGCCGGAATTCGAGCTCGGGATAGTCCGTCTTCTTGATCCAGGCGCGGGGATTGACCGCCCGTATCGTCGGTCTCTCTTCGGCGATGATCGTCTCGATGCAGTTGCCCCAGACATCGGCGCACGCGCGGAGATGGGCAAGCACGTCGTTTGCGGACCACTCATCGGGGTTGGGGGAGGTTCGCAATTGCGCCGGCGTCAGACCATCAGTGAGCTCGACGATACGCGCCGGCGCGGCGGCAAGCATGATCAGAATCTGGTCAATCGTGAGAGCTCCCCTGGGCACGTCAAGTCATCCTTTCGCTTCCGCTTACAAATTACAAAATCGATTCGCCGGGCGCGACTTCCGTCGACGCGATACGATGCAGGCATCGAGTGTATGTTCCGGCGATCCGGAAGTAGCGTGAAAGAGGCACGAGTCAATGGCAAAAATGACTTTCGGCGTGTTCGTCCCGCAGGGTTGGAAGATGGACCTGACCGCTATCGCCGACCCCAGCGAGCAATTTGAAGCAATGACCAACGTCGCCAAGGAGGCGGACAAAGGGCCGTGGGATTCGATTTGGGTTTTCGACCATTTCCATACCGTGCCGACGCCGACGTCGAACACAGTTTTTGAATCGTGGACGATCTCCGCGACGCTTGCCCGCGATACCACCCGGGTGAACGTCGGTCAGATGGTCAACTGCAACGGGTATCGCAATCCCTCCCTCTTCGCCAAAATCGCATCGACAGTCGACGCGGCGAGCCATGGCCGGCTCTACGCCGGGTATGGCGCGGGCTGGTACGAGCACGAATGGCGCGCCTTTGGGTATGGCTTTCCCGAGACGAAAGACCGAATGGCCATGTTCAAGGAAGGGGTCCAAATCATCCACAAAATGTGGACCGAAGACCAACCGACCTTCTCCGGCAAGTACTACTCGATCGACAAACCATACAACGAGCCCAAGAGCGGTGTCCCCGGCCGCAAGATTCCGCTCTGGATTGGCGGAGGCGGAGAGCAAGTCACGCTTCGGCTCGTTGCACAATACGGCGACGCTTGCAATGTTGGCGGCGGCAATCCCGACGTGATCAAGCAGAAGCTCGCCATTTTGCAGGGTCACTGCGCCAAAGAAAACCGCGACTATTCCGAGATCGTTCGGTCTACCGGCATGAACGTTTACCCAGTCGTGCCGGGTGTCGATCCCGAGCAAACGACGGTCAAGCTGCGCGAAAGCATGGGCAACATGAGCTACGAAAATTTCGCGAAGGACAACATCGTCGGTACGGTCGACGAAATCGGAGAGCGCATTCAAAAAGCAATCGACGCCGGCGCCGATTACGGCATCATCTACATCCCCGGCATTGCCTACGATCTCGACCCGTTGCGCCTGTTCGAAGAGGAAGTCATCGCCAAGATCAGTTAGTGGCGTTAGGCAGCGACATCAAGCCATCTCCAGGGACTGAATTCCCGGGCTACGGAACGCAAGTTGGTTCAAACCGAAAAATTGCGAGTTGCCAACCGCGTGTCTCCGTAGGGCGCACAGCTGCGCGCCCGGGGTTTTTGACCACCCAGGGTGGAGATTGGAAACCGCGCGGTCACCACGCGGGCGCACAGCTTGTCATCAGTTCCAACGAATTGCGGATAACGGTCGAATCCGGGGCCGGTGGGTGCGGCGTTCCCGCCGGCGTCGCCCGCACGGCGGCGGATCCGCTGGTCATGACAGCCGTGACCTCCACACAGCTGGGCACCCAGCTCGAACCGGTGCTGATGGACTTGGTGAGCGGGCGCGAACCGACGCGGCCGGGGGGGACCGGGGCGTCCCCCCTTGCGGGCGGCCACGGTGCTGTGGGCGAGCCTGACGATCGGGGTGCTGCGCGGGGTGCTGCGCCAGTTGGCCATCTGGCGGCTGGTGACCGACCAGGGCTGGTGGCGCGAGCGGCACGTCTGGGTCAGCGATGAAGCGGTCTCCCAGCGCCTGGCCGTGGACGGACCCAGTCCGCTGGCCGACCTCGTTGCCCAGTTCAGGCCGTTGGTGGCCGCCCGCGTGGAGGCGCATGCCGACCGCACGCTCGCCCCGGTGGCCACCGACGTGGTGGTCCGCGAGGAGACGACGCTGGAGCCGGGGGCGCGCACCTGGTCGCCCTTGCGCGGGCTGCCGGCAGGTGATCACCGCTTGCTGCCCGGCAAGCTGGCTGGGGTCTTCGATGGGCGGCGCCCGCTCTGGCGCACACTCGACCATCTGCCCACCCCGCACCAAAACGAGCAGGTCGCCGCCCGCGACCTGGTGGCGGCCTTGGTCCCGGGCACGCTGATTCTGGCCGATCTGGGGTATTTCAGCTTCGCCTGGTGCGACGATCTGACGGCGGCGGGGCCCTTCTGGCTCTCGCGCCTGCGCGCCCAGACCAGCGCTCGGGTGGCGCCTGTCTTCTCCGCCCAGGGCGCCATCTTCGCTGGCTTGGTCTGGTTGGGTGCCGACCGCGCCGATCGGGCCACGCATCTCGTGCGCTTGGTGCGCTTCCGGGGGGGCAAGACCACCCACGCCTAGGTGACCACTGTCACCGATCCTCGGCAGTTTTCGCTCCCCGCGATCGCCACGGGGTATGCCCGCCGCTGGGACATCGACTTGGCGGTGAACCTGGTCAAACGGGCACTGGGCCTGGCGCGGTGGTGGTCGGCCAAACCGCAGGTGATTGCCCCCCAACTGTGGGCGGTGCTGCTGCTCGCGCAGCGCCTGCAGGTGCTGCGCCGGGAAGGGGCGGCCGCGGCCGGGGTCGATCTGTGCGCCGTCTCCTTGCCGCGGCTGGTGCGCTACCTGCCGCAGTACGCCGCCTCCCATGACGATCCCCTCGCCGTCTTTGGGGCCGCTGGCCCCAAGCGCGGGTTCATTCGCCCCTCCCGGCGCGTGCAGCCGTCCGCGCCCATCATCCCGTGTGACCACTTGACCGCTCCCCCACCCAACCTGCCCACGACCCAAGTCCCGCGCCCCGCCGGGCGCAACTGTGGCCCCAATCGTCCCGATCGGAGGAATGAGTTGGAGCAGATGCGTGCGCTACACGCCCCTACAATGGCACGACGTCGTGTCGCTTCGTGATCGACCTCAGAGAGTGTCGTCGCAGCCCAGGTTCAACCCCGGAACTCTCTTCATTCTCCGTTATTCCGTCGCCCGGGTTCTCCAACTTGCCGCGGCCCGGGCGGCCCAGCGTCCCTCTTCGCGTTGCACGCGGATATCGAAGCCAAAGCACTCTGAAACGTGCTCGCTCGTGATCGTTTCGCTCACTCGTCCTTGCGCGACGACGACGCCTTCACGCAGCAAAAGGGCGTGCGTCGTCATTGGCGGCAGAGTCTTCCAGGTGATGTGACACGAGGATCGTGGTAAGAGCGGGTTTGGCCGTTGCCAGCGCCGCCAGGGCCGCGATCAATGCCTCACGCGCCGGAAGATCGAGACCGGTTGCCGGTTCGTCGAGCAATAGCAACGGCGGATCGGGCATCAACGCCCGCGCGATCCGCACCCGCTGCCGCTCGCCCTGCGAGCAGGATGCAATTTCGCGGTCGGCTAGTGACGCGCAGCCGAGCAGCTTCAACAGCGAGCGCGCCCGTTCTCGTTCTGGTTCACCGTAGCGATCCAAATCGGCTGAATCGTCCCGGTCGAGCCGGTTAAAACGACATCCTCGACCGTCAACCAATCAATCAATTTCAGCGCCGGGTCAACGACTCCGATCTGCTCGCGGAGATCCCAGAGACTGACTTTTCCCAGCTCGCCTCCCAATACCCGTGCCCGGCCCTTACTCGGATGCCGAACCGCTCCCGCCACGGAGAGCAGCGTGCTCTTGCCAGAACCATTTGGGCCGAGCAGCGCCCAGTGCTCGCCAGGATGAACGGCGAGCGAGACATCGCGCAGGATGACCTGTCCATTCGGCACCCAAACCGAAATGTCTTCTAACCCTAACACTGCGCCGTTCAAATCACCCACGTCGATCTCTTGCCAACTTTCACGCACGACCCGACAAATCACCTTCCCATTGTCGCTAGAAGTTCATTCTCCCGACAAATCAAAGCCCTGCCCTACAATCGGGACACACAACTCCTCTCGGCTTCGATGCACAACGCAAGTTCACGTTTCCGGAACCTCTGGTCAGTTTCGCTTGTAAAGGTATTGAACGCTGGACAGTAGGGGGCCGACTACTGGACGAGCAATCGTTGATCGAACGCGCAAAACGAGGTGATCACGATGCCTACGAGGAACTCGTGCGGCAATACCAAGATCTTGCCTTTCGCACCGCCTTCCTGATTACCCGCTCAAGCGCGGACGCTGAAGACGCAGCTCAGGACGCGTTTATCAAGGCCTACTACGCGCTCGACCGGTTTCATGCCGGCGCGCCGTTCCGGCCCTGGCTGTTACGCATCGCCGCAAACGAAGCACGCAATCGTCGAAGTTCGGCAAACCGACGGCAGTTGCTGGCGCTCAGCGCCGTTGAGGACCGCCCCTCCAGCGACGCGGCCCTGTCACCGGAGGCGGCGGCTCTCGCGGCAGATCAACGGCGCGGATTGCTCGCCGCCATCGAGCGCCTGCGCGACGAGGACCAGCTCGTGATCGGCGCCCGCTACTTCCTTGAACTGAGCGAAGCCGAAATGGCCGACGTACTCGATTGCCCACGCGGGACGGTCAAATCGCGTCTATCCCGCTCGCTCGGGCGTCTGCGTGAGGCAATCAGCGCCGAGGCCCAACCAGTTGAGCACGTGGAAGGAGGCGGCGATGACTGATTTCAGCCAATACGCCAACCTCCCGGACCAGCAACTGGAGCAAATGCTCTTCGATCTCGGGCAGGTCGTCGAGTTCCCGCCCACGCCCGACCTCGCAGGCGCGATTCGCGCGCGCCTCGAAACCGAGCCCGCGACATTCGAAAGAAAGGATAATGTCCGGTTCTTGACGCCGTGGCGCGCGGTCGCGGTCGCCGCCGCCGTTCTCCTTCTCTTCCTCAGCGCAGCGCTCATTGGCTTACCCGGCTTCCGGCATACGGTCGCCGACCGCCTCGGCGTCCGCGGCGTCAAGATTACCTTCGTGGACGAAACGCCGACCCCAGCGCCATCGCCGGTCGGAGATTCTCTACTTCTCGGGAATCGCGTCACCCTTGCCAAGGCAAAAGCGGCCGTATCGTTCGAACTCAAGATGCCGACCCTGCCGGGCGTCGGCGATCCCGATGAGGTCTATCTGCGCACCCTCCCGGATGGGCAACCGATGGTCTCGTTCCTCTATTACCCGTCGGACGTGCTGCCGGAAACCGAGGAGACCGGAGTTGGTGCGCTCCTCATGCAATTCGAAACCAATGTCGAGACACCAATGATGGGCAAGGCCATCAGCGAGGATGGTGACATGTTCGCTGTCGACATCGGCACGGAACACGACCAAGGCTATTTCATCAGCGGACCATCGAACTTCATCATGTCGCTCGACCCCTCCCAGATCAACTGTTGCGGCTCGCAATACAGCAGACCGTCTGGAAATGTGTTGCTCTGGTCGCATGACCCAATTACCTATCGGCTCGAGTCATCGCTTGATGCGGTCGACTCGGTTGCGATCGCGGAGTCGCTTCAACCAGTCCCCTAACCCCGGGAACCAGGTTCTCTTCCGGTTTGTATTGAATCTAGACCGGTGAATCCGGCCCTTTCCCATCATTTGCCCTTACAACCGGAGGACACGACATGAAACTCAGACTCTCCGCTTTGGCCGTTCTCTGTTTTGGATTGTTAATTTGGACGATTCCAGCATCGGCTGGCGGCTGGGCCGTAGTCCATCTCGATGCTGTTCCTAGTCAAGTCGTGGCGGGTTCGCCAGTCAAACTCACCTTTCTCGTCAAGCAGCACGATGTCACACCGATCACCGTCGATCGCGCGTATCTCGAAGCGACGAACCGCGAAACCGGCCAAGAATTGAACGTCGATGCGCACCCCGATGGCGATATCGGTCACTACGTGCTTGACGTAACGTTCCCTAGTGCCGGTCCCTGGAAGTGGAAGATCACGCCTGAACCGTTCGAGGGCACCTCGTTCGCAACGCTCAATGTGCTGCCCGCATCTTCAAGCGCGAACGCGAATCCAAGTGGAAAGCCGTTTGTCCATCCTGCTGCCGTACGGACGGGCGCCTGCGGCTCTTCGAGTGATGATGCCTTCGTCCTGAATGGCGCAGGATCCGGAACGTCGGCGAATGGAGAGGCGAAGACAGCTGAGAAGTGGATTGGGGCCGAGCAAAAACAGGTTGTCGGCATGAGCGAAACGACGATTGACGCCAAGCTCGCCGACTTCGACACTAATCCATTCTCGATCGCAATCTATAAGAGTGAGAATCCGGCCGACGGACTGGTCGCCTGCGGCGATATCGGCGGACCGCTGGTTGGCGGCGATCTCACGATCAGTCTCGACCAAGTTAACGGTTCCGGAGACGTTGGCATCGCGAGGCTGCATGCTGACGGTGACAAAACTGTTGTCACGCTCTACACCTTCGTGATCGGCGACAACCTTGCACCAGCCTCGCATTCCTCTGCGGCCGCGACTGTCGACATCAACATCGTTGGCGCATCAGACGGCGCGTGGCAGTTCGATCCAGCCACCATCTCAATCCCCGCCGGAACAACGGTGAAGTGGACGAACCAGACGGACATTTCACACACGATCCAAAGCGAGAACATCGATTTCGATGATTCCGGTCTCCTCGACGCCGGCGCCTCGTTCACCGAGACCTTCGATAAACCAGGAACCTATTTTTACGCCTGCGGTCCACATCCGTGGATGACAGGGACGATTACTGTCGAATAACGTCGCAAATCAGCCGGAAGGTTCGCAGCATCGTGTCCCTTTGCGCCATTTTCGTCGTCGAGATCACGTCAACCACCGTTTGACCATCCGTCCCAACCTCTCTCTGAACCGAATACATCTTCAACCGCGAAGGTACCGGCCAATTGACGATTGGCCGGTACCTTCGCGTGTCGAAAATCCATAGAAGACTCGGAATGATTGGGTTGGAAGATCAGCGACTCGTAACCAGCCCGGAGTCAATCGCGTGAAAACAAATGTCACGATCACAGACTTGACACGAATGAGTGGTGACAAGATTTGCGTCGCCGGCTATGCAGACGATGGAACGTGCGTACGACCCATCTTCAATCACCGGAATTTCACGGAAGATTGGCTCTGGATGTACGGGCGCGTGATCATCCGCCCGTTTTCACGGGTTGAACTGAATCTCATTGCAAAGCGACCGGAGCCTCCGCATACAGAAGATTGGCTTATCGATCCTCTCCACCGGGTTCCGTTGGGCGAAATGCCAGTTGGAGATCGGGCCGAGTTCATGAGCGGCATGGCTGATCAAACCGTGGAATCCATCTTTGGCGCATTTTTGGAATACAGGACCTCGAACTCGGTTCGAATGGCTTGTTGGATTAGGAGCGGCGACGGTGAGCGCTCCCTTGGCACAATTCGACCTCGCAATCTCTGGAAGATCCATCACTATTTGAACGAAAATGGGAAATGGGAATATCGCATCACGTTCTTTGATTCATCTGGAGATGCGTACGATCTTCCCGTAGTCGATCTCGCATTTCGTTATTACCTCAATCGGCTGCGAGAGAGTCCAGGCATGTCGGCTCAGTTGGCATCGCACGATCTGACGACAAATCTTCGGAAGCGCGAGGTTTATCTCCGCGTTGGCCTCTCGCGGCACTGGGACTTACATCCTGATCGGTGCTATCTCCAAATTACGGGTGTTCACACGTTTCCCGACTATCTCGATGGTCGTTGCTTTGCAGATATTTGAGGATGGGCGACATTTGAGCCACGATGATAGATTAGTTCTAATTGAAAATTCCCAGAAGTGGCGGGTTGCGCTTGTGAATCCCGGGGAAGCCAGGTTGAATTCGATAACTGAATCCCGTGAAATCTTCACGATTGGACATAGCAACCTTGCCGCAAATCACCTGATTACGTCATTGCATTCCTATCAAATTGAGACTCTGGTCGATGTTCGTACCTCTCCGTATAGCCAATACGCGCCGCAGTTCAATCGAGAGAATCTAGCCCGCGAACTCGGCACGGAAGACATCGAGTACATGTTTGCCGGAGAGTCGCTGGGCGGACGGCCGACGGACCCGACCTGCTATAAGAACGGGCAACTTCCGCCGCCGAAATCCGATTACCTGAAGCTCGTCGACTACATGGTGGTTGCAACGAAACCCTGGTACCTCGAAGGGATCGAGCGGCTGATCGAGATGGCTGGCGAACATCGTGTCGCGGTCATGTGTAGCGAGGAGGATCCGTATCGTTGCCACCGCCACCACCTGATTGCGAAATCCTTGTTACAGCGGGGCATTTCCGTTGCTCACATTCGCAAGACTGGTGAGCTCCAATCAGCGGTAATGAAGGAAGACGACGCGGACCGAGAGCCACAGCCGAAACAAGCCGTCCTTTTGTAGTCGGAGCCAAATGCGTGAAGCTCTATACCATTGGATTCACGAAGAAATCGGCCGAACGCTTTTTCAACCTCTTAGACGAAAATGGTGTTAAACGTCTCCTCGACATCCGGCTCAATCCCCATGGCCAGTTGTCTGGATTCGCAAAGAAAGACGATCTCGCCTATTTCTTGGACCGCCTGATCGATTGCGACTATCACCACCTGGCGATCCTGGCGCCCACAGATGGGATCCTCCACGACTACCGCAAAGACCACCAGTGGGATCAGTACGTTCGACGCTTCGAGGCGCTCATGGACGAGCGCAACGTTCCGAACGCGTTAGACAAAAACCTCTTCATGGAAGCGCCGGGTTGCCTGCTCTGCAGCGAGGACACTCCCGAGCATTGTCACCGGCGATTGATCACTGAGCGGTTGACGAAGAATTGGCCTGAGATCGAGGTCGTTCATC
>CAVTUU010000010.1:0-208664 GCA_963737985.1 uncultured Chloroflexia bacterium
ATGCGCCGATGGTGACGAAGAGGTTCCAGTCCCAACCGCTCTCCTCGGAATAGGTGTACTGGCGGCGGGGCATCCCCGCCAAACCGAGGAAGTGCATCGGGAAGAAGGTCCGTTGAACCCGATGAAGGTCAACCAAAAGT
Source organism: uncultured Chloroflexia bacterium (assembly GCA_963737985.1). Lineage (GTDB taxonomy): Bacteria > Chloroflexota > Chloroflexia > Thermomicrobiales > UBA6265 > CAVTUU01. The sequence goes on from CAVTUU010000010.1 coordinate 141, forward strand.
GCCACTTGCCGAATGGTCGTCGATCAGCGTGCCGGTCAGCTTCGGGAACCAAAAGTAGATGCCGCCCAATGACTCCGAAGATGCTGCCGCCGAAGAGCACGTAGTGGAAGTGCGCGATGATGAAGTAGCTGTCGTTCTGCTGGGTGTCGATCGGGGCGAGGCGTGCATGACACCGGAAATGCCACCGATGGTGAACTGGGAGACGAGTCCGATCGCGAACAGCATCGGCGTTGAGAACTTCAGCGAGCCGCTGTACATCGTCCCCATCCAGTTGAAGATTTTCACACCGGTGGGGATCGCGATCAGCATCGTGCTGCCGGAGAAGATGGCGTTTGCGGTCGGGCCGAGCCCGGTCGTGAACATGTGGTGGACCCAAACACTGAAGCCGAGGACGGCGATCGCGGCGATTGCATAGACCATGACGGCATAGCCAAAGAGGGGTTTGCGGGAGAAGATCGGGGATAATCTCCGAGACGATACCGAACGCGGGCAAGATCAGGATGTAGACCTCGGGGTGACCAAAGACCCAGAAGAGGTGCTGCCAGAGCAGCGGGTCGCCGCCGGCCGCCTGGGCGTAGAAGCCGGTGCCGAGAAGCGATCGAACATGAGCAGGATGAGAGAGACGGTGATGGCGGGGAAGGCGAGGACGATCAGAATCGAGATGATCAGGGTCGCCCAGGAGAAGATCGGCACTCGCATCATCGTCATCGCCCGGCGCGCGCATATTGAAGATCGTGACGATGAAGTTGAAGGCGCCGCCATCGAGGCGACACCGAGGATCTGAAGACCGAGGATCCAAAAGTCGACGTTACGGAGCGGGGTTCCGGCCAGTTCCGTTAACGGCGCATAGCCGTACCACCCCTGGTTCGGGGCTTCGTTGAAGAACCAACTGATGTTGAGGATGATCGCGCCGGCGAGAGGAAGGTCCAGTAACTAAAGGCGTTCAAGCGCGGGAACGCGACATCGCGGGCGCCGATTTGGAGCGGGACGACGAAATTAAAGAATGCCGAGCCGAGAGGGCATCACGGCGAGGAAGATCATCGTCGTGCCGTGCATCGTGAAGAGCTCGTTGTAGCGCGCCGCGCTGACGACGTCGTTGTTCGGCTTGATCAGCTGGACACGAATGATCATCGCTTCGAGGCCGCCCATGAGGAACAGGAAGAGCGCGGTCGCGCCATAGAGCACACCGATGCGCTTGTGATCGACCGTGGTGATCCAACCCCAGAGTCCCGCGTCCGGTTCGGCGGTCGGCCGGGCAATCGTCTGTGGCTGAGCGATCGATGCCATGCGCTTACTCCTGCTCTCCCAACTTCTGAACGGTCCCCTGCCGCTTACGAGCCGCCCGGTGGCGTAACCGTCTCTTCAGCAGTGCTAATCGCCGCTCCAGCCTGAACTTCAAGGTAGCCAAACATCCCAGCCGCTTCGTGCCCGGGAACATCGCAGTAGAAGTAATAGGTTCCTGCCGGGGCGTTGACCGTGACCGTCTTCGATTCTCCCGGATTGACATTTACTGAGATATTCAGATTCTGGACGTTCGGGTTCTTGTGGTCCGTGATCGAGAAGTTGTGCATGGCCGCCCCCTTGTTGGTAATGGTGAGGGTAATCGGGGTGTCGGCCGGGATGGTGACGACATTCGGGCTAAAGAAGATGTCGTTCGTATCGATTTCCACCGCATTTCCGCCCGATGCGGCCGTCGTGGCTGCAGGGCTCGCTTGCGCGGCGGGCGTTGCCGGAACCGGAGACGCGACTGGGCTACCCGCGGGCGATGCCGCCGGGCTGGCTTCGGGCGACGCCACCTGGCCAGTTCCCAAGTTGGGCTGCGTCACCAAATCCGCGTTGTCGCCGGTGATCGGCGGACAACCGCCTTCCGGCGTCAGACTTTCGAGATAATCCACGAGCACCTGGATATCTTGGTCACTCAGGGTTCCAGGTTTGACCTGGGATGCCATGTAATTCCCGGTCTTGACCGCTTCCGGATCGTGGAGCCACTTCGAGAGATTCTCAGGCGTGTTCGCAAGGATGCCGGCGGCAATAGTTTGGCGACAACCGAAGAGGGTCAAATTCGGACCGGCAATCTGCGCCGTTCCCAGTTCATCGCCTGTCGGTTGTGTCTCATCCAACCCAACCGGCGCAACGCTGGCGTTCGTGCCATTGATGCGGTGGCAGCCGAGACACAGACCAAATTGGGGTGGCGCTTTCTTCACGTCGCCGCTGATCGCGCCCGATGCTTGGGTTGGTCCCGCGTTCCAGGCGGCGATCCACTGGTTGAACTGATCCTCGGGTTGGACGATCACGCGGAATCGCATCCAGGCGTGCTCATCGCCGCAGAATTCGGCACATTCACCGAAAAAGATGCCTGGATCGGTGGTAGTGATCGCTAATTCGTTGATGTGCCCGGGCATGACATCCATCTTGCCGGAGAGCTGGGGCACCCAGAACGAGTGGATGACGTTGTTCGAATAGAACTTGAAGAGGATCTTCTTGCCGGCTGGGACGTGGACTTCATTGGCAGTAATCACATTCGCGACATTGCTCGGATCGGTGTAATGGATTTCCCACCACCACTGCTTGCCATAGACCTCAATGGTGATGTCGCCGCCCGCTTCTGCCTCGTTTGCATGGTCATAAAGCGTACGGACCGTCGGAATGAAGATTACGAGCAAGACCACTGCCGGGATGATCGTCCAGACGATTTCCAGCGTCTTGTTGCCATGAATCTGCTCGGGCCGGTCATCGTCGTCCGACTTCCGGCGGTAGCGCAGAACCGTATAGACGATTGCCGCTTGCACGCCGACGAAGACCACGAGGGCCATGTAGAAAAGGACCTTGTAGAGGAACTGGATATCGTCGGCTTGGGGAGTGCGCGGACTGATCGTCGAATAGGGCGAGCTGTCGTCGCCACAGGCGGCGAGGGCGAAAACCGCGACAAGCGCAATGCCAAGGAGGGTGGCCAGTCGATAGGTAAACGAGCGCCTGCCCCGAGCCCGCGGTTCCATCACGCCTCCCCGCACCCTTGCCAAACCGTCACCATCTATTCCATCGCCCCAACCGGGAGTAGACCCATTTTCCCACGTTGCCAGCGCTAGGAGCCTGCGCCAAAGCTTGGTTCGGCAGTCGTGGCTTCGAGTGGTTGAGCGCACCTTGGGCGCGACCCGGGTTCTCCTCGTCGATGATTTGCTAAGAATAGAACAACACAGGAAATGCCGCTTGCCAGCATCCGCACTCGCCAGCATCAACGTGCACGCCCGGCATCATAGACCGAAGGGGGCTAGTGCGGTCAAGATGTTACGCACAAATTGGGGCATGACGGCACAAACAAAGCACCTCATACCGATACTTAGAATGAAGCATCGTCACCCATTTCACGTCTGCCTTCTTTCGTATCCGGAAAGAGTGGGCACGGCGCACTCCCATCATCCTGAGCGCGTTTTCTTCCGTCATGATGAGCGCCTCCCACCATCATCCTGCGCGCCATCCCTCCGTCATCCTGAATGTCCTCCCCTGTCATCGTGAGCGTTCCACCTTCGTCATCCTGAGCGCAGGCGGAGCGGGAGTCGAAGGATCTCGCCACGCGGAGAGCCGGGGTATGGCAAGGCGAGATGCTTCGCTGCGCTCAGCATGACAAGGGGTGGGCGCGCGGAATGACGAAGGGGGCGCGGAATGACGATGGAAGGAGCGCATTATGATCCGGCTTCCCTCTCCCGCGCGGCGCGGCGGAGTTGGAGTGAGATGTGATTCGGTGACTTCCCGACACACATTTTCTGCTTCGCGCGGGGCGCGCGTGATATAATTCGACAACAAAAGGTGGGAGTTTCGTGGCCGCGAAATTGTCGGCCAATTCAACTATTTTCAGGTAGCCAGGCATTGGCCATGTTTGGTGTCGGAGTGTTGAACAGACCCACCACTCGGCCAGCGATAACGGAGTCCCCGCAGTGATGTCTCAATCCTCTAGCGCGCCGGGAAACCGCGTCGCAGCGCTGGCCCTCGTCGTACTCGGCGTTGCGCTGGTGATCGTCTCGCTCTTCGCCGATTCACTCGGGGTTAGCGGCGGCGGCGAAGGTTTCGGCTTCAAACAACTCATCGCCGTGATCGTCGGTCTCATGCTGCTTTTCGGCGGCATCGGCTGGTTGTTACGTCCGATGATGAATATCGAGCACGACGAGCCACTGGAATAGGTGGAGCGCGGTTCTGAATCGTGGCATTCCCTAGGTTCAAACACCCAGAGGGTGCCCGGGGCTGACAAGAGAAAGCCTCTCCGAGGCTAAGCACGATGGAGTTGCATTACGAACCGCGTGCTCAACCCCGGAGGGGTTTTCGTTCACTAAGCGCTGGGTTTTAACCCGGCGTCGCGGCGCTGGCATAAACTGGCGCGTTATCTTTGTGGAAAGCACAGCCATTCGAGCGGCAGGGCGCCGCTGATTTGAGCAACAGACGACCGAGGATTGCATGAGCAACGAGGTACTCACGAGTAGCGAGCCGGCAACGGCAGTAGCAACATCGACCGGCATCATCGCCCAGGAGCAGCAATCGGCTGCCGCGGCCATCGAAGCCGCGCTCAGCGACCTCGGTTTTTCGACCCGTGTTCGCGATTTGCGTCCCGTTCCCTTTGCCGGCACGTGGGGCGTCGCCTCATCGGTGTGCCACGCGCTCGCCAGCGAAGTGGCGATGCGAGATCTCGAGCGGACGGGCACATTGGACGGTCTCTCCAAGAAAGAAGCCAAGCAACGAGCGGCCGACAACGCCCGCGGCAAAGCGCAGGAGCTCGCCGAGCAGGTCGCCGCACGGGTCAGCACGCAACCTGGGATCGCCAAAGTAGAAGCTGTCAACGGCTATATCAATGTCTATTTCGACGCCAATGCAGTCGCCGCGCGCTTAATTGGTGAAGTGCTTAGTCAAGCGGAGCAGTATGGCCGGGGCTCGCACAAGAGCGAGCTGGTCATGGTCGAGCACTCACAGCCGAAAACGCTGGTGATGGTCGAGCACTCGCAGCCGAACACGCACAAGGTCTTCCACATCGGGCACCTGCGCAACACCAGCCTGGGCATCGCCGTGAGCCGCACGCTCGAGGCGGCGGGCTATCCGGTGATGCAGGCCAACTACATCGGCGACATCGGCATGCACGTCATCAAGTGCCTCTGGTGCTACGAGCGCTTCCACAAGGGCCAGGAACCGCCGACCCGGCTCGAGCGCGGCCGCTGGCTCGGCGAAGATCTACGCGGAGTCGGATGCGCGGCTGAATACCGCAAGGAGGTGCATCGAGTTCCTGCACATGCTGGCGCGAGGAGGACCCGGTCTTCGTCGCGACGATCGACCGGCTGTTGAAGTACCTCTGGCGCAAGAACACCCACGGTGAGGACATCGCCTATCTCCTGGGGCGGTTCACCCATGCGCAGGAGATCAAAGACGACGCGTTCCGCGAGGAGGACGTGATCGTCAAGTTCTGGCCGATCGTCGGCGAGCAACTGCGTGACGAGGTCGTCAACCAGAAAGCCGACGTCCCGATCGAGGGCGTCCCCGAACCGACGACGACGCCGGAGGAGCGCCTGGCGCGCTGGCAGGAACTCGATCCGCACATCGACTGGTGGCTGGACGTCCCGCGCTGGCGCGAGAGGTGAGAGAGACATTCCAGCGCTGGGAGCGGCAGGATCCCGAGTTCGTCCAGCTCTGGGAAGAGACGCGAGAGTGGAGCCTGGCCGAATTCCGGCGCATCTTCGACGAGCTCGACGTCCACTTCGACGTCTGGTTCTTCGAGAGCGAGGTCGAGGAGCCCGGTCGGGAGATCGTTCGAGGAGCTGCTGGAGCAGGGCATCGCCGAGATCAGCGACGGCCTGCCGGTGGTCAAGATCGACGAGAAGCTCGGGCTGGAGAAGGAGACCTACCGGACGCTGCCGATCCTCCGCTCCGACGGCACCACGCTCTACTCGACCAAAGGACCTGGCGCTGACGAAGGAGAAGTTCGAGGAGTACGGCGTCGACCGCGCGATCTGGGTGGTCGACGTGCGCCAGTGCCTCTATTTCCAGCAGATCTTCAAGATCCTGGAGCTGCTGGGGCTTCGAGCAGGCGGCGAAGTGCTACCACCTCGGCTACGAGATCGTCGCGCTGCCGGAGGGCGTCATCACCTCCCGCAAAGGCAACGTCCCGATCTACGACGACATCCGCGATCAGGTGCTGGCGCGGGCGCGCGAGATCATCGACGAGAAGAACCCGGACCTGTGCCGAAGAGGCGAAGGAGCGCGTCGCGCGGCAGGTCGGCTCGGCTCGCTGAAATACGCGATGCTGGCGCGCGACAACAACAGAGTCGTCATCTTCGACCTCGAAGAGGCGCTTTCCTTCGAAGGGCACGCCGCGCCCTACATCCAGTACGCCCACGCCCGCGCCTGCCGCATCCTGGAGAAACGCCAAGGCGTGGACGCGACGTGATGCTCGCCAGCACGGTCAACGACCTCGACTTTCGGGAAGAGTTGAAGCCGGAGGAACTCGGCCTGATCCAGCAGATCGCGGCGCTTGCCGGAAGAGGTGCAGCGGGCGGCCGAGCAGTACAGGCCGCTGCTGATCGCCAACCTATGTCTACGAACTGGCCAAGCGCTTCAACGACTTTTACCACGCCTGCCCGGTGCTGCAATCGCCGGAGCCGATCCGCACCGCGCGGCTGGCGCTGGTCGAGGCGACCAAGCAGGCGTTGGCGAACAGACTGACGCTGCTCGCGATCGAGGCGCCGGAGGAGATGTGACCGTCATTTTGAGCGTTTCGTTTCCGTCATGTAGTGCGAAGTCGAAACATTTGGCTCTTCCAGACGATCTGTGTCGGACAAGCGAGATTCTTCGCTTCGCTCAGAATGACGGGGTGGGGAGCTCAGGATGACGGGTGGACCCGTAATCGAAAAGCCGCGTACACCGCAGTGCGCGGCGCATGCGTCCGCAGTGGGGCGGGGGAAATACCGAGTGACTGATCAATTGATCGCGACCACTCATGTGGCCGCACCGGAAAAAGCACAGAAACAGACCCAAGCACAAGAAACACAAAATCGACTTTTGGCCAACCCGATCCGCCCGATCGTAGCGCCGCTCTGGCTTGGCGCCGAACGCCGCGGCGTCGAACAGGGCGCGTCTACCCTCGAATCGGGCTTGCGCGCCCGTTGGGAGCGTCGCCAGGACTTTGAGCGGACACGACGTACTCTCGAGTCGATTACGATTCCAACACCTGAACCAACGACCGCCGACGACCTGCTCAACCGGCGGTCGTTACTATTTTTGGACGATATCGCAGTGTCCTGCCAGGCACTAGCGGACGAGGTTTCCGTTGCGATTGAACGAGAGGAGTTGGCGGTGGTGCTCGGTGGAGACCATGCGCTGGCGGCAGGATCGATCGCGGGCGCATCCCGGGCCAGCGGGCAACTCGGTCTCCTCTGGTTCGACAGCCATGCTGATATGAACACGCCCGAAATGAGCCCGACCGGGCATCTGCACGGGATGTCGCTGGCGGCGGCGCTCGGCGATGGTCCAGAGTCACTCACACACCTCGCCGATTCCGTTCCTGCCGTCAGCGATGGTTCGATTTGTCTGCTCGGTGTCCGCGATCTCGACCCTGGAGAGCGTTCGCTGATCGCGGAGCGAGGGATCTGGATGCTCACGATGGAGGAGTGGCACGACATCGGGATAGGCGCCGGAGTCGCCCGGGCGCTCGCACACCTGACGTCACAAGGCGTTACCGGAGTGCATGTCTCCTTTGATCTCGACGTGCTCGATCCACTCGTTTTGCCAGGTACAGGCACCCCGGTCGCGGGCGGTTTATCGTATCGCGAAGCGTCCGAAGCGCTGCGTCGTTTGCGTGATTGGATCGGTCCGATTCACTCCGTCGATTGGGTCGAACTCAACCCGGCGCTCGACCAGGGAGGGCAGAGCACGGAAACCGCCGTCGCCCTTCTCTCGACGCTGCTCGGCGAGTCGATGCGGTAGATTCGCGGTGGCCCAGTACATGTGGCGGCATAGTTATTGCCACGGCGATTGAGATTCGCGCCGCATGAGTTCCATCTGGTCGAGAAGGATTACCGTCCGAGGAGAGACCGATGGCCCGCAAACAAAACCAACCGGCTCACGCATCATTCAAAGTTCGCGGCTTGAAGGTATTTGGCGCGCTGCTTGTCGGCATCGCGCTCGCTGTGCTGATCACGCAATACAACGCCGTGCAGGAGCGGACGAAACGCTTCGCCGGCCGCGCCAAAACCAGACAGCGTTCCCGAACCGCGGGCATCACCGGCAGAGGCCACCGAACCCGCGGCGGAGTCTGCCAAACCAGATGAAACGCAGACTAGCGCGCAAGATGGTCAATGGCTGCCGTCCGAAGGGGATCATGAATGTCCGGCGGAGTTCCCGATCAAAGGCAACGCCAATTCGAAGATTTACCACTTGCCCAGCGGCGCATCTTACAACGCGACGATTCCCAACATCTGTTTCGCGAGTGAAGAGGCGGCGGAAGCCGCAGGGTTCCACGCAGCGAAGCGGTGAGTCCCCTCATCCCCTGACCCCTTCTCCCGTGCGCGGGAGGGTCGGCTGTGACATAACGAAGCCTTGACAGACAGGCAACTCCTTGCCAGCGTGCGGTTGTGACGACCGAGACGCCCGCAAGGAGTGCCCGCGATGATACCCGAGTCTGATCTGTGCGTGAGCCATGCCGCGGCCATCGCGGCCGATCCCGTCGTCCAGCGCTGGCAGCGCGTGTTCGCGCCGTTGGCGACCTTGGCGGGGCTGGACCGCCCGGGTGGCGCTGCTATCCCGGCCCGGAACCGCACCCGCGCCGCGCCTATCTGCAGGTCTTGCTGCTTAAGATCCACGCGCAGCTGCCAAGCATCCCCCGGCTGCGCGCCTATCTGCTGGAGCATCCCTTGTTGGTGCTGGCCTTGGGGTTTCGCCCGGTGGTGGACCCCACCGCGCCGTATGGCTTCGACGTGGCGCGCACAGTGCCGGGGAGCGCTGGTTGCGCCAGCAGCAACGAACCATCAGTGCCACTCTGTTGGAGGCGGCGCTGGCGCACACCGTGCGCACCCTGCAGTCGCTGGTCCCGGGCTTGGCCACCACGGTCGCCGTCGATGTCACGCAATTTACGCCTACGTGCGCGAGAACAATCCGAAGGAAACCATCGCCCACCGCTTTGTCCCCACCCGGCGGGTGCGCGGGGATCGCGATTGCCGGGTGGGGGTCAAGACGCAGAGCAATCAACGGGGCAGCGGGCGGAAGAAGAGCTACTTCTGGGGCTATGCCAGTGGCTTCGCCAGCACCCCGACGGTGGTCGGCGATGTGGTGCTGGCGGACATCACCCAGACCGGCAACCACCAAGACATCACGGTGTTTCGCCCCGCTGCAGACCGCCACGTGCGTCACCCTCGGCGCGGCGCCGACCAATCTCACAGCGGATGCCGCCTTCGATGCCTGGCCGCTCTATGAGGCCTGTGTCGCCACCGGCGGCATCGCTGCCATCGCGCCCAATCGCCGCCATCCGGCCCCCACCCGCTCCCCCGATGGCCATCCCCTGTGCGCCAAAGACCTCGTCATGGTACCCACGGGCGAAGGTCGCCACGAAGCGGGCCACCGCATCCGCCACTATCGCTGTCCCCTGCGCGCCACCGCCACCTGTGACCATCCCCAGTTTGCCCGTGGGGGGTGTCGCAAGCGGATCAATATCGAGCCCGGCGGCCTGCGCCGCGCTACGATCGATCGCACCGACCCCGCCTATCGCGCCGTCTATCGCCAGCGCACCTCGGTCGAACGGATCAACAGCCAGGCAAAAGCCCTCGGCCTCGAACGACCCATCGTCCGCTCGTTCGCCGCCGTCGCCCGCCTCACCACCCTCACCGCCATCGTCCTCAATCTGCGCACGCACGATCGCCTGTATCGCCGCTTCCCCCTTGGCCTCCCAACGTTATGTTGAAGCCGACCCTCCCGTGCGCGGGAGACGGGGAAACCCCCGGCTCGGTCCGTGCTTTTTCGTTCCCTCTCCCGCGCACGGGAGAGGGAGAGCGCCGGGTGAGGGTTGCTCCGGGTGAGGGAACTCCCGCGGTTACTGAATCCCTGGCGGCGATCATTGATCGAGCCAAATCCACGATCTGATTCGCGACTGCATCCGGGTTAAGGAACACTTCCTCGTTTCTAAACCGAATGACGTGATATCCCGACACCGCAAGCAATCTCGTTCTCTCTTCGTCCTGCTCAACCATCTCTTCGTGAATTCTGCCGTCGAGTTCGATCACCAACCGGCAGGCGCTGCAGCAGAAATCGACGACGAATGGTCCAACCGGATGTTGGCGGCGAAACTTAATTCCATGCAACCGACGGTCTTTCAAAATCGTCCACAAACGTGCTTCCGCGCCTGTTTGTCGCTTTCGGAGGTCGCGGGACGAGGGCACCATCGGATGAGATCGTGACGACAACTGAATATCGCTCCTTTGCATATTTGGCATGGATATTATCAAATCTGTTATCACTCAAAGAACATCCAAATAGCAAAACCGGCCACCGCCCGGGCAGGCGATGGCCGGCGATCGATTGTGGGGTGGGGGAAGTTACTTCTTGCTCGCCACCATGCGCACCACTTTGGTGCCGCACACAGGGCAGGTGCCTTCAATGGCATTTCGCCCGTTTTTCATCGTGACTTCCTTCGGATCCTTGATCTCGCGCTTCTCACGGCACTTGACGCAATAGGCTTCAGCCATCCCAATCCTCCCCGGATACAGCTTGTAACGTCGAAGCCCGCTGCTCTGCAGGCCCTTCAGTTTGATCGAGGCCGCTTGTTCTGCCTCGAACGGGTTCCCGTGACTTACGGTACCGATACCCGCCAGTTTCTGCGCACTTTACGGTCGGCATCTGCCAATTTTGACCGTCAGCGGGTAGGGAATCGCCCCACGATCCCCCGTATGACATGTGTGTAGCGCTTCTAGTGCGTGACGGTCAAGTGTTCAAGGCCAAATTACGTCGTTTTCCGCAAAAGTTACCTATTTTTCCATAGATATTATCTGCTCTCGGGCAAACCAAGGAGCAATATTGGTGCCTAGGCGTCTATACGCTTCCATTGGGGTGCCAATATCGGCAACCGCGAGCACTCCAGTCGATTTGCGAGCCTGTTCACTAGCGAAACCTGTCTTAGGCAGGCCAAGCGTGAGTGTTGCAGCGGCACGAATGCATGGATCGAAGCATTCACCAGAGGTCGCATCCATGCCAGAAGGGAGATCAACCGCGAGGATCGGCGCGGGATGATCGTTGGCGAGTTTTATGAGACGGGCAGACTCACCTCTCGGCGCGCCCGGCAAGACTAAACCCAAGGAGCGCATCGACGATGAAATCAGCCGGGGGCAACGTCGACGCGCTGCCCGGCTCATGGATCGGGAATTTCAGCCGTTCGAGGATCGCCAATTGGTGCTGAGCGGGTCCGCGCTCCGGGCGGTTGCTGAGGAAGATTTCGACGTCGGCACCCCAATTCGCCAAATGACGGGCAGCGACCATGCCGTCTCCACCGTTCCCTCCCGTTCCGCACAGGAGCAGAACACGCTTACCTCGCGGATCGCTCTCGAGCATGTCGCGAGCATAGAGGGCGACAGCACGCCCAGCGGTCTCCATGATCTGGAGCACATCAAATCCAAGCTCATCGACCGTGATGCGATCGACCTCGGCCATCTGCGCGGCGGTGACTGCGGGCAGAGATGGTGTGGAAGCGTGCAAGACAGCCTACTTCTTCGCTTGGGCATCGATCTCGTCGACGCGCGCTTGAAGGAGTTTGAGGACAAGATCTGACGCTCGTGGCTTGTCGGACGTGAACTGAATGGTTTTTCCGTCTTGTACCATCGCAGGCTTGGTCTGTCATGGGCGGCTTCTCGGAGTTCCCTCACGCCCAGCCTCTCTCCCTTGCGCGAGAGAAGGGAGCGTTTCCGACATCAGCCTCGGTGTTGGCCCCACCCGGGAATTGATTCGCGAGCTACGGAGTTGACACCTTGTTTCGGTACCAGTCGGCTTGAGCCGACTTCCGGGCGGTAGCCCTCCTTCCCGGGGCGGCAGGCTGACCACATGCGTGATCACCGCCCACTACCGATTTACGGTGTCAATGTTCATCAACCGACTGGCAAAAGAGCGCCGCCCCCGTTGTGCCGTCGGGGCGTTTGGCGAACGCCCGCATGGTAAACGGGACCGTTTCAAGTGGCAACTAGGTGGTCAACAACCCCGGGCGCACAGCCGTACGCAGCTACGGAGAAAACCTGTCCCTCGTGGTCAGCCTCGAAGAGGCTTCGGGCTGGTAGCCCGGGGTTAATCCCCGGGTGGCCGCGCACACCACGACGGCTCGGATGATCGCACTAGCCATGTTCACCGCGCCCTCGCCCTGCACATCAGGGCAGCCGCGAAGCGGCGGGTGAGGGTTGCTCTCCTATTCCGGTGAACGGGCGAGGAGGAGGGGGCGTTTGAAGCGGGTGAGGACTTTTGCGCCGACGCTGCCGGACCAGATGCCGCTCAGTCCGGTGCGGCCATGGGAGGCGAAGGCGAGGAGGTCGGCCTGGACGCGTTCGGCTTCGTCAACGGTGGCTGTGGCGGGATCACCACGGACAACCGCGACCGTGACCGTGAAGTCCTGTTGCCGTAGGTCCTGCGCGATTTGGGTGAGATAGTCGACGAGGTTGGTGTATTCGAGATCGAGCACCGCCCTTGCCGCGCTCGGCATGAGCATCGCGCTCGGCGAGCGGTCGCTCGTAATCGTGCCAAGAGTTGGCACGGCGGCGATCAGGTGAATCGCCGCACTGAAAGCGTGGGCGACCGGTACGACGATCGGCAGGGCGTGTTCCGCTTCTTTCGTGCCGTTGAGCAAAACCGCGATCATACTGCACGAGAAATCGACTTGGGGCGCCGGTGTTTCACCAACCTGAACCAGCAGTACAGGACGAGATCCGCGGCGAAGCACCTGCTCCGCCACACGGCCAAAGAGGAAACCACGAAGACCGCCTGAGCCGTGCGAAGCGAGGACGATGAGATCGGCAGAGAGTTCAGCGGCATGGGCAACGATACTGCCGCTCACGTCCCGTTCTGGGTTTTCATGGACGTGGGTCTCGACCGGTATTCCCGCGGCAGCGAATCGCTGCGCGATGTGCGCGAGATAGGCCTGGGCGTCGGCTTCGTTCGAGAGGTGCGGTTCACCGTGAATCTTCTCCGGCGCCTCATGCTCGAGCACGTGGAGAAGGGTCACCTTGGCGCCTGAGCCTTGGGCAAGAGCCAGCGCCGGACCGGCCGCGGCCGCGGCAAGTTGAGATCCGTCGAGTGGCACCAAGATCACGTTGAGGGAAGCCACATCGGTCATCCTGCTGCCTCCGATCGCCTAGTCAAAGAAGGTCTGGTAAAGCAGAAAGATGTTCAGGGCGACGATGACCGCGGCGACGATTGCGGCGACGACGGTCGTCAGGCGACGGTTGACCAACACCCCCATCAGATCCTTCTGCCGGGTGAACATGACAAGCGGAATCAGGGCGAAGGGGATACCGAAGGATAAGACAACCTGGCTGATGACGAGCGTTCGGGTCGGATCGAGACCGATTGCGATCACGATCAGCGCCGGCAGCATGGTCACGAAGCGGCGCAGCCAGAGCGGAACGCTGCGCCAATGAAGCCCTGCATGATCGTCTGACCGGCAAGAGTGCCGACAGTCGAGGACGAAAGGCCCGACGCGAGTAGAGAGATCGCGAAGATCGTGCTGGCGGCGGAGCCGAGCAACGGCTCGAGCGTTTTGTGCGCCTCCTCAATCGACGCAATATCCGTGAGCCCAGTTTCATAGAACGTTGAGGCCGCCATGATCAACATCGCGGCATTGACCAGGCCCGCCAATCCCATCGCGATCATGACATCGATGATTTCGAATCGGAATAGGCGGCGGAGCTGAATGGGATCGCGGGTGACGATACGGTCCTGAGTGAGCGCCGAGTGGAGGTAGATCACATGCGGCATCACGGTCGCGCCGAGGATGCCTGTGGCGAGGAGCACGCTTTCGGTGCCTGAGAACTGCGGCGGGGCAAAGCTCTCGCCGATCGCTCCCCAATTGGGACTGGCGAAGACCATTTCCAGCAGGTAGCAGAGAGCAATCACCCCGACCAAGACCGTGATCACCGCCTCCAGCGGCCGGAAACCGTAGCGCTGGAGGGCGAGGATCAGAAACGACGCAATCGCGGTCAGGATCGCGGCCGGGAAGAGCGGAATGTTGAAGAGCAGGTTGAAACCGAGTGCCGCACCAAGGAACTCGGCGAGATCCGTCGCCATCGCGACACATTCGGCGATTCCCCACATGCCGTAGACGACCTTGCGCGGGAACTGATCGCGGCAGGTTTCGGCCAGATTCCTGCCGGTGGCGATGCCAAGCTTGGCGGAGAGAGATTGGATCAACATCGCCATCAGATTCGAGGCGACGATGACCCAGAGGAGGAGGTAGCCGAATTTCGCGCCAGCCGCGATGTTTGTGGCGAAATTGCCCGGATCGACATAGGCGACACAGGCGATGAAGGCAGGTCCGAGGAAGGGCAAAAGACGGGAATACCACGACCGAGTTCCCCGCCCTTCGAGCACCTCAGTGGCAGCTTCTAATGTTCTTGCGTCGTTTGGACTACGGGCCATTAAATCAGGAGCCGCACGGCTCGTTTCCCCTTCTCTCAATATCATGATACGGCCGGGCGTCGATTTGCGCGACACCGTGCCAACTTTGAGAATTAGTCTAGGCTAAACCTTGCGAAAATTCGAGATCAATTGCGCGCAAATTCCCTTCAACCCATACCCGATCTCCTGTCGCGACGGGAACCCAATCTCTAGCAATCGGGAATTCCCCGCCTCTAGCGTTTCCTCAACGTAATGTCAACCTTTGAGATTCGTCCGGACGGTACCTAGCAGGAACCGACGAGGAAGCGTGCCCTCTACTTAGTCCGCTGGGCGAAGGCAACGGCCAATTAGGCAGTTCGACCGACGCCGGCAGCTTCACTCAGGCATAGGGTATCGCCAGAATGTCAAGTTCTTGTCGTGGGAGGGCGCTCGACATCAGATTGGTTGGGCAACGGTTCGTCGCTGAAGGGAATAGCCTCATGAACGCGTTGGATCCTCCATTAATCGCTGGTCTTATTGAACGAAGCGGACTTCCATCGTCCTGGCGAGATCCTGTCGTTACAATCACGGCCATGCTTGTTCTCGCGGTTCTCGATTTTGTCGGGGCGATCTGCGCGAAGGAGTGGGCGGAGCACCGCCAAAGCATTTTCCTCGTCTTGGGTTTGCTGTCATTCGTAATCCTCTTTGTTGTGTACGCGCATAGTTTGGAAATAGCGGAACTCTCTATCGTCACCATTGGTTGGGTTGTCTTTCTGCAAATCGGTCTCCTGCTCGTGGATCGCATGAAATATGGGGTTGAGATTTCGACCGCGAAATGGTGCGCGGCCGGACTCATCCTCGCCTTACAGGCTTTCCTGATACTCGCTCCGACCGGTAACAGTCATTAATCTGCAGACTCCGCTAAGCGGACACATGAAGGCGAACCATGAAATGGCGTTCCCGAAGTCTGAGTTCGCACCCAGAAACGATCCCAGACAGCTGGCAATGGATCAGGCGCTTTTTCTGCGCCAATCCGAACCGATCCAATCATTGCCGGCACCACCAAGTCCTATGCATTCACGGGACAAGGTGGTCAAAGTGACCGCGGTCCGCCGGCGGGATCACTTGCCGCTCGTGGAATCTATGGAGTCCGGAGCGACGCCGCTCGTCGATGCAATCACCGAGCATCGTTCACGTGGGATTGCCTCGTTCTCGACGCCGGGTCATCGTCGAGGAGCAGGGGCAAGTCATGAGCTGCGATCGCTCCTCGGCGATGATTTGTTTGCGTCGGATATTTGGCTGAACACGGGTCATTTCGAGCGCACACTGCGAACGGCGGAGACGCTCGCGGCCGAGACATGGGGCGGCGACAGGGCATATTTCCTGACGAATGGCTCGACCAGCGCCAATCACGCGGCGTTGCTCGCGCTCGTGCGGCCCGGCGCCGAAGTGATTGTCAGCCGCGATGTCCATAAATCGATCATCGTGGGCATGGTTCTCTCGGGCGTCATGCCGATTTACGTCACACCGCGCATCCATCCGACGCTCGGAATGAGTCTTGGACCTGATCCGCAGGCAGTAGCCCAGGCGCTCGCCGCTCACCCGCAGGCGAAGCTGGTCATTTTGGTGAGTCCGACCTATTGGGGCGTTGCCGCAGATATCAGCGCGATTGTCGAGATCGCGCATCAGCGAGATGTGCCGGTGTTCGTCGACGAGGCATGGGGACCACACCTGCCGTTCCACCCGGCGCTGCCGGCTCCGGCGCTGGCGAGCGGCGCCGACTGCGCGGTGACGAGCGTGCATAAGTTGCTTGGCTGCCTCAGTCAGGCGTCGCTCCTGCTCACGCGTGGAAAGCGGATCGACGAGGGCCGGTTCGAGACCGCCGTGCGGATGGTGCGATCGACGAGTCCGTCACTCCCGATGCTGGCCTCCATCGACGCGTGCCGCCAACAGATGGCGACGAACGGACGATCAATGCTCGATTCCCTGCTCGACCTAGCGCAGGACACTAGGGTTCGACTCGATGCAATACCTGGTATCGAGATAGTGACCGCAGACTCGCCTCGGGCTACCGGAAGATCACGTCGATCCAACCCGGTTGGTCATCGGCGTCAATGGACTTGGGTTGACTGGGGTTGAGGTCGAGCGGGAACTATCGGAGCGGTTCGCGATCGGCGTCGAGATGAGCGACCTGAGTCATGTCATTTGCTTGCTGACGGTTGGCACGTCGCGCGAACTGGCAGATCGTTTGGTATTTGCCTTCTCAGAGCTTTCGCGCGAACGACTCGGGAGAGCGCACCGGGCAGTTCCGGCCTTGGAGAACGTTGAAGCAGTGTTCGCCAGTGGAGGCCAAGCGATCTCGCCGCGCGATGCCTATTTCAGTGAAACGCAGACGATCCCGTTCGCACTGGCGTGCGGCGAGATCTCGGCCGAGCTCGTGCACCCCTATCCTCCAGGAATCCCGGTACTCACTCCTGGCGAGGTCATTAGCCGCGAGAAGATTGACTTCTTGCAGCGCTGCGGCGAGCAGCACATTCAAATTACGGGGCCCGCTGACCCGTCGTTAGCGACGATTCGGGTAGTCGACCGAGCATAGGTAGATTCGCCTATCTCGCTTGGTGAAGCGAATTAGGCAGTCTCCTGGATGTGCGCGCCCGTCCCCGGGAATAGTCTCTATCTCGTGGTAAGACTCGATACATGAGAGGGGACCATAATGTTACTTGCGACCTCATCGATCGCCTTTCAGATGAAGCATGAAGCAGAGCTACGTCGGATCGCGCTCGAGCGAGAAGTCAAACGGGCGCGGGAAGTGGCAATCGCGACCCGAGACGAATTGCCGCGAGGTATCGAGGATTTGACTCCCGGACGCGATACAAACGTGCGCTCGCTGCCACGCTGGCGCGCCGTAATCGTCCGACGCATCCCCGGCCTGAGCGGGACTTAGCGTGGATGCCCGGGATTTATGGGATTGGATATCTTCTTCAGACCATGATAATTGGCTGGCCCCGCCCGGGAATCAATAAGGCCCTTCCCCGCTCAATGACGGAAGTCGGTTGAAACCGACTTGAGGAGTACACCGCCCCGTCGTGCCGTAGGGGCGTTTGGCGAACGCCCTCGTGGTGATCGCGGCGTTGAACGATGGCAACCGGGGTGGTCACCAACGCCGGGCGCACGGCCGTGCGCCGCTACGACGAGACTCCTGACTTCAGACGGTTGAGGCTACTCTTTAACCGCCAGATACTGGGCGGCGACGTAGCCGGTGTCGTTAGAAGATGGATTCTCGACTGGTATCCAGTCACCTTGGGACTGGCCGGTGACTTTTACCTCTGTGCCCTTGGGAAGTACGGCGACGACACCGCCGTCAACGGTCGGTGCGTCGCGGAGATTCACCTCTTCAAGGGTGACGACCATCGTCCCCGTTTCTACCGACGTGGGAGCTCCGAGGCCGGGGGCGAGGAAGAGATAGACGAGCGCCGATCCCTCCTGCCCCCGTAGCCACGCGATCCCTCCCCAACCGTCCCCGCTAGTGTCCCGAATCGTGACCGCAAGATCATCGCCGTTGCGCAGACCGCCAATATCGGCGCAGGCGATGACGGTGTCATCCTTCTCACCTGCCCGCACGAGAATCGCGTGTGGAGTTGTTAGCAGATCGCCCAGCCCGATGTGTATCGTGGTCGCGCTCTGGCTAACCGGAACGCCGGCGGCCGAACCAACTTGATCGCCTTTGACCGGCTTGCCATTGGCGTCGACCCCACCTGGAACGATTTCAAAGAGATCAGTCGCGCCATCGAGCTCCGGCGATTCACAGGTGCCGCTCACCAGGACGGCGGGGAAAGGTGGTTGGGCGGCGTCCGAAGTTGTCAGCAAGCCGGGCCGCGGGACACAGGCGACAGTATCTGTACCACCATCGGTATTGTCCGAGGTATCAGCGGAAACCGAGCGGGTTTTGGAGACGGCGACGCCTGCCGTAAGACCGGCAAATGCACGGAGGAAGCGTCTGCGGGTGCCACCGAGGGCGATGGCACGGGAAAGACGGTCGAATCCGCGGGCGTCCAAAGGCCAATACTCCTAGGGTCGATAACGCCGGAGCGCGCGGGAGCCGCATAGTTGCCGAGTACGGGCGCAACCATGCGACCGACCTCAATGTACGCGATAAATTGAGATTTGCAAGATTTGCCAAATTGTCAATCATCGAAATAGCTCTCAGCATATTCACAGAGAAGCACAAACAATTTATCGATTCATTTTGCAATCTATTGTGCGCAGAGTTTGTTCGCTCGCCCTTCGCCATCCTGAGCTAGTCGAAGGAAAAGCTCGGCATGACGGAGTCGATCATTCCTCATCTCGCGCGCCGGGCTAGAATCTGTTTACGAACTTGCGAATCGACAAAGGATGGCGCGATGGCGAAAGCGAGCATCGACCTCAACAGTGACTTGGGGGAGAGCTACGGGGCGTTTCAGATCGGGTACGACGCTGAGCTCTTTCCGCTGATATCGAGCGCGAATGTCGCCTGTGGTTTCCACGGTGGCGATCCACGCGTCATCGAACGAACCGTCAGGCTGGCGAAGGAGCACGGGGTGGCGGTCGGGGCCCATCCAGGATTTCCCGATCTCGTGGGCTTTGGCCGGCGCGTGCTGGCGGCGACGATTGACGAAATTCGCACCGATACGCTCTATCAACTTGGGGCGCTCGAAGCGTTTTGCCGGGCGGAAGGCGTGCCAATGCACCACGTCAAAGCGCACGGCGCCCTCTCGAATGTGGCGATGAAGGATCGGGAAGTAGCGCGCGCGATTGCGGAGGCGATTGCCGCCTTCGATAAGAGTCTGCCGTTGGTCGTGTTGCCGGGAACGGAGTTGCAAACGGCTGCGGACGAGGTTGGACTGCCGCTGATACTCGAGGCATTCGCCGATCGTGCCTATCACAGCGACGGCACCTTGGTCTCCCGGCGTGCGCCGGGAGCGATGATCACCGATCCGGAGATCGCGGCCGAGCGAATGCTCCGGCTCGTTACCGAAGGCAAGATCACGTCGATCGAAGGGGTCGATTTGACGCTCGACGTGCAGTCGATTTGCACGCATTCCGATACACCGGGTGCGGTCGAAATCGTGGGTGCCATGCGCCGGTGGGTTGATGAAGCCGGGATCACGATCCAGGCGGCCGATCCATTGTGAGTGAGCTCTCGATCACGCCAGTGGCTGAGTCGGCGTTGCTGGTCCGCCTCACGGACGAGGAGCGGATCGATCCCGCGACCGTAGCGCGAGCCGCCGCGCTCGCGGATGCCCTCGAAACACTCGCCATCCCTGGTGTGATCGAAATCGTGCCTGCGTACACGACCGTTTTAGTTTCGTTCGATCCACGGGAAGTCGATCCCGGTGAACTCGGCGACCAAATCGAGCAACTGGCAAGCGTGACCTCACACAGCGATCAGGCTCCGGGGCGGATGGTGACAATACCGATCGCCTACGGTGGTCAATTCGGACCCGATCTTGACGATGTCGCGGCCCACGCCGGATTGAGCGCGGATGAGGTGATCGCGCGGCACGCGGGCGGAAGCTATTCCGTCGGCGTGGTGGGGTTCGCTCCCGGTTGGGCGTATCTTCTTGGGCTGCCATCGGAGCTTGCAATGCCTCGCCTAAGCAACCCGCGCACACGAGTTCCGCCCGGTTCACTTGGCATCGGTGGCGACCAAACAGGAATCTATCCGCTGGCGACCCCGGGCGGCTGGCGACTGATCGGTCGAACTCCATTGCGGATGTTCGATCCGGCCCGGCACGAGCCATTCCTGTTGAAATCAGGAGATCGAGTCAGGTTCGAGCCGATCTCGGAATCGACCTACATCGGGATGGCGGCCGCCGTCGCGGTCGGCGCACCCATGGCCGAAATTGAGCAGGGCGATGACTGAGGCAGCGTTACGCGTCATCAAACCTGGGATGCTGACGACCGTTCAAGATCTTGGGCGGCGCGGTATGGCGCGGTATGGCGTGGCGCCGGGAGGAGCGCTCGACCGGCGAGCGCTGATATTGGGCAACCGGTTACTCGGCAATGATCCCGGCGAAGCGGGCCTAGAAATCACTCTTGTCGGACCTGAACTCGTCGCGACTGGGCCCGCGGTCGTGGCCATCACCGGCGCCGATCTTGGAGCGCAATTAAACGGCTCGCTGCTTCCGCTGTGGCAACCATGCTTGCTCAATCCTGGTGATGTGATTTCATTCGCGCCCGGTGCCGGCGATGGACTTGGGGCGCGGGCGTATCTCTGTATCGCTGGCGGCATCGCCGTTGAGCCAGCGCTCGGCAGCCGCAGTACCGATCTGGTCGGTCAGTTCGGCGGCGTCGAAGGGCGGCCGGTGCGAGCGGGCGATCTCTTGCCAATCCCATCGCGCGGTGACCATGAATCGTTGCTGAATCGCCGTCTCTCGATGGTTCCGGAGGAAGCTGCTGGAGATCTAGGCGCGCGGGTCGTGCTCGGACCGCAGGCGGATCGATTCACCGAAGCAGGCGTCGAGGCGTTCCTCGGTGGCTCATATGAGGTCACGGCGCGGGCCGATCGGACGGGGATTCGGTTGTCGGGTCCGTTGATCGCGCATTCGCGGGGAGCGGACCTGATTTCCGAAGGGATTGCGGCGGGGGCGATTCAGGTGCCGGGGGATGGACAACCCTTCGTGCTGCTGGCAGCGCGGCCGACGGTCGGGGGGTATCCCAAGATCGCGACGGTCATCGGCGCCGATCTCGAACGTTTCGGGCAACTTCGTCCGGGTAACCGCGTCTCTTTCGAGGCGGTGACACCAGAGGAAGCGCGCGCGATAACCCTCGCCTACTGGCAAGCTGTAGACGACATCGAGGTGATCGACGCGCCACTTCGTGACGAGTCTGCCACGGGTGGTGCAGCGATTGCGGCCGGGGTGCGTCAGATTGTGGAAGCGCTGAAGTCCTCTGGTATGTCGTCGTTCCGGATCGATGGACCACGCTTTCATCTCGACCTGAACTTTCGCGATCCCGACCAGGCTTCAACATCGTCAGCCAGGACCGCCTCGGCGCCTCAACCAAAGGTGATCGTCGTGTCATCTCCCGCGCTTGGACGCTTCTTTCGCCGGCGCGAACCGGACGATCCACCTCTGGGCGAAGCGGGCGAACGTGTCGCGGCGGGGGACGCGATCGGCGTGATCGAGGTCATGAAGACCTACCACGAGGTGACCGCTCCTGTGACTGGTTTGCTTACCACTTTCCTCGCCGAGGACACGCAGGTCGTCGAATACGGCCAACCGATCGCCCGGATCGAGGTGGCGGTCGGGTAATTGCAAGCGTGCTCGCGAGCATGCCCGGGAATGATGGCGTTCACCAAAATAGCGTGGTTACCACAAGCGGTGGGTGCGGGTCGGCCCGCCCCGGGAATCAATAAGGCCCTTCCCCGCTCAGTGACGGAAGTCGGTTGATGGAGATTGACGATTTATCTCGGCAAGTGCCGATGGCTCAGTCGCCGGCGGCCATCCCACCCGGGAATGAAATTCCTGGGCTCAGTGACAGAAGTCGGCTGAAGCCGACTGGCGGATGCATGCCGAAGTAGTTCGGCAAAGACCATAAACCGACTAGTGAATTAAACCACCCCGTCGTGCCGTAGGGGCGTAAAGCTTACGCCCGCGTTGTGACCGCGGCCCTTGCATGATTGAACCTTGGTGGCCATCGAACCCCGGGCGCATCGCCATGCGCCCCTACGACGCGATCGGGCCGCGCCTTGTGCTCAGCCTCGAATTGGCTTTGTTTACGAGCCCGGGATAGCAACCTCGGGAGACCCACCAGGCACGCGGTTGCACTCCTCCGGATGAGCCCTCACATCCCGAGGCCGGCTTCGCGGGCGCGGACGATGGCTTGGGCGCGGTCGGCGACCTGGAGCTTGCTGAAGATGCTTGAGATGTGGTTGCGGACGGTTTTGGGGCTGAGGAAGAGGGCGTCGGCGATTTCCGCGTTGCTCCGGCCGGCGGCGATGAGATGGAGTATCTCGCGCTCGCGCTCAGTGAGATCAGGGAAGGGCGCCGGCGGGGTTTCGGATTTGCCGGCGAAAAATGCGAGTAGGCGATTGGCGATAGCGGGGCCAAAGAGCGCCTCGCCGCTCGCGACGGCCCGGATGGCGCGGAGCATCTCATATTGATCCGCGCCTTTGAGAATGTACCCTCGCGCTCCGGCTCGCATCGCGGCGAAGACGGAATCCTCGTCTTCGAACATCGTCAGGACCACGATGCCGATTTCCGGATGCTTCTCCAAAATCCGGCGGGTCGCCTCGATCCCATTCACCCCAGGCATCTGGATGTCCATCAAAACGACGTTCGGGTTCAACTGCTCCGCTTGGGCGATCGCCTCTTCGCCGGTGGCGGCCTCGCCGGCGACTTCAACATCGGCAATTGAGCTGAGCAGTGCATGCAGCCCGTCGCGGAAGAGGGTGTGATCGTCCGCGATGAGGATGCGAATGTGGTGGGAGCTTTCGGTCATCATTGCTCAGCTTTCATCCTCGTGATGTTCATCGTCGAACTGCGGCAGAAGGGGGAGGGTCGCGACGATGGTCGTTCCTTCTCCAGGCGTCGACTCGATGTGAAATACACCGCCGAGTTCCTCCACCCGCTCGCGCATCGCCGAGATACCGACCCCGATAGCGGCGTTCGCCGGCATGCCGAGACCATCATCAGTGATCTTGAGCACGAGTCCGCCATTCAGCGAAATCCTTACCATGCAGGTCCGTGCTTCAGCGTGGCGGACAACGTTCATCAGTGCCTCAAGCGCGACCCGGTAAACGGCCACTTCGACCGCCGCGGAAAGCTGCGGTAACTCCACGGGCGCTTCGATTTCGATGTGCAGCGATTCACCGGCGATGCGAGCGGAGTGTTCACGGATCGCGGAGATCAAACCGAGTTCATCGAGCGCGGGTGGCCGCAGGTTGTAAACGGCGCGCCGCACATCCGCGATAGCGGTTTGGGTTTGACCTTTCAATTCGGCGAGGAGCGCATCGACCCGTTGCGGATCACGCGGCAGAAGGTTGCGGGCGGCATCGAGTTTGAGCGTGACACTGGCAAGGGACGGACCGAGACCATCGTGCAGATCGCGGCGCAAGCGCCGGCGCTCCTCTCTTCCCGCGCCGTCACGATCCGTTCGCGGGAACGTTGGACCTCACTGGTCAGGCGCACGGCGTGGGCGGCGATGCCGACTTGGCGGGCAAGGTCTTCAAGCAAGCGGCGGTCGGAGACCGTAAATGTATCGCCTGGAGCACGGGGAGCAAACGTGAGCTCGCCGACCGATTCAGATTGATACGTGAGTGGCAAGCTGACCACCCCGCGACCCGGCGTGCCATATGCTGCCGCGATTTCTAAGGTGTCACCCTGGCGGAGCGAGATCGCGGCGTAGGGGAGTTTGAGTGCCTGGGCGAGGGTTTCGACGATGGTCGGGAGAACTGCCTCGGGCGCGAGTGTGGCCTCCAGCCGTTGCCCTAGTCGCGAGACGACAGCATAGGGGTCGTCGCGGTCGCCGTAGACAAAGCGATTGACCAGGCGCTGCACACGTTCGCGCAACGGTTGAAACAAGAGGGCGACGATGCCGGTGGCGACGATGGAAAGCGCGAGATTGTTGTCGAGATTGAGCAGTGAGCCGACGTAGCCGACGACAAGCACATAGGCGCCGACGACGAACGCGGTGAGCGTCGTCCAAAGCAACGTCCGGCTGATGATGACGTCGATGTCGAACAGGTGATAGCGGAAGATGGCAACCGCCACCGCAGTCGGCAACGGCAGGATGAACAGGATCGGTTGAACCCAGGCAATGAGGTCGGCCTGATCCAGCCCTTGAAGGATGGCCCAGATGACGAGCGCGGCCACCGTGATGAAGCCGGCATATGCAACCCATCGCACTTGGCGACGACTGACAGGATCATGAACTGAGCGGTAGGCGCCGATCGCAGAAATTAATGCCGCTCCGAACACAACAAACGCCAAAAGTCCACCAGCCACATCAGTCCTGGCTATCCACTGAAGGGTGCTGGCGGACCTCCAGCGCAGGCCGAAGCAAAGCAGGAGATAGAACGTAAATGGTGCGACATAGATGGTCGAAATGAGCCAACGATGATTGCGAACGAGATTTCGAGGTTGGGGGAAAACGAGCCAGAAATGAAGGAAGGCAATACTGAACAACAGATAACCGGCATCTTCGATCTTGAAAAGCCAGAAACTGACACCGCCGAATAAGTCACCAATCTGCAGTCCCGCTGAGTACGGGAGTTGAAGGAAGAGTCCAAGCGCGCAAAGGAGCAACGGAATCGCCGCGGGTTCGCCCGGTCGTTTGACGTAGACGAAGAGCGCAATCAGCAGAAAGATCACGAAAGCGAGAATCCCACTCCAATATCGGGCGAGGAATGCATCAAGGGGAAATGGGCGTAGCCGAACCGCGACATCGATTTGGCTGCCGTCGCGAATCACGGTGTAAGTAACTGTCTCTCCCTCTCCGCCGAGAGATCGCCAACGGCTTGGCGAGGCCAAATTTTCCGCGATGGACTCAGTGCTTTGGCCATTGACGGCGATGACGAGATCGCCATCTCGCAGACCGTCCGGCTCGGACTGCCACGGGAAAACCACGACGCCGTTTACTTGCCACGGCTCCGGATTACTGCCCTGATCCATCCGCGCGCCATCGGAGGGGCTCGTCAGGCGCAGCAAGACCGAGCCGAGGACAATGGCGATGACGGCCCCAGTGAACAGAAGCAAACTGCGTCGAATTGAACCTGGTGCGGCCATCATAGTTCTCCAGATACCCTCGATCTGGGCACTGACTCGGAACTCAAATAGGTTCGAGGTACCTGTTCCCTAAGAGTAAGCCATGTCGAGAATCCGCTGGTGATCACTTGCGGTGCATTCTGGGCCGAAGGCAGTTACCCCAGAACACCTCCGGGGTAACTGCAAGGGCTATCTTTGCGCCGTCCGGCTTACGGGGTCGGCGTATCTGCAGGCGCAAGATCGAACTGCGCGTCGATCAGCCAGCGTCCGTCGATCTTGATCCAAATGAGGATTTCGTCTGGCGCCACCCAGGCCACGCGGCCATCGGGAAGCACGCGCAGATCCTGATTTGGTACGTAAGGCAGCCGATTGTCTTCATGAGTCGGAACCGGAGTCGCCGTGAAGAACGCGACCATCTGCGCGTCGTCGGTCAAGCCATTGGCGATGTCGTCGGTGAAATCGCCGCTGATCTTGGCGTCGCTGAGGAACGAGAAGGTCCGGAGCAGATCCCCGGTATTGAGACAGGCAACGAACTCGCGCCAGGCAGCATTAATCTCGGTGATTGTCTGCGCATCGGCAGGTTGACCGGACGGCGGTGTTGGTGGCGTCGCGTTCGTCGCCGTGGCAGGAGTGGCAGGAGCGGAGGCTTTCGCCGCGTCGAAGAGACTTTGCAGGCGATCGATCGGTGTCGGCTCAACGGTGCATTCAGATGGATCGGGGAAAACCATCCCGGTTGGGGTGGCGTCGCTGGCGAGCGACGATTGCGCCGAGGCGTGGACGATTCCGGTGGTGAGGAGCATAGCGAGCAGAACGACTAAGGCGAATAACCGATTCATTGCATTCTCCTAACGAATGATCCGGGATCGACCCTCGATCCCGGGCTGGGCTTTCTGCGGCTTCTTCGCCGCGGCTGGTATTCGTTATGGAGGCTGGGATGTCCCACCGTCGTGGGACCGGTGTCCTAATTGGGAGCGGGACTCGCGCCCGATTTGGGACTGAGGGCAATTCTAAGAGGCCACGCTTGCGCGCTTCCGTCATCCTGAGTGTTCTGCCCAGCGTCATATGACTTGTTCGCGTGCGCGGTTATCGTGCTTCGTCGCTGCGCCTGGCGGGCGCACCGCCGTGCGCAGCGACGGGCGTTCCTCCACTGCGACCAATCTCGCGGGACAGACTACTGAGCGGAGGCGAAGGATCTCGCCGTGCTCAAAGCCTTGGTATCGCCAAGCGAGATTCTTCGCTGCGCTCAGGATGACGGATGGGTGGGGCCCAGAATGACGAAGCTAGGCCCGAACTGGCACTAGGATATTGGGACGGCGGAGAGTTTTTGGCGGAGGGTGAAAAGTTCTTCGCGGTAGGCGTCTTCGGGGGCGCGCTGGCCGGGTTTTGGGCGTTCGCCACGGCTGAGGTGATATTTGCGGAAGGCGAGTTCGGCCGCGACCTGGAAGAACCGTTCTTGCAGTTCGTGGAGGTATCGGCCATGTCGTTCGGCTTCGTGCAGCGCTTCCGACCGCCGGTCGTTGTCGATGACGGTGGCGTATTCCTCGGGGGTCAGCACGCCGTTGACGACCTCGGTTGAGAGATATTTCTTCATGATCTCTAACTCGCGCTTGCTGGAGACCCGGGCGATGAGGAACAAAATGATCAGCGCCGGGAGAATGAAGAGCGGAGCTTCGATGAGCGCGACCTTGAACACGGAAACGTCCTCACCCTGAATCGAGGCGATCACGATGAGACCAGTGTTCCAGAGAAAGTGTTGAAAGATCGCCAAGGACAACCCAAGGATCGGCACGATGTAGCGCATTGAACCGCGTGGGTGTCGTTCGCGCGCCCAACCGATGGCGGCGCCCGTCGTGCCGGTGTAGAGGGCGTGACCGAAACCGTCGATGACGGCCCGAACGATAAAGAGCACGCCAAAGGCCGAGAGCCCTTCGTCGATGTAGGCGGAACCAAAGTAGAGGATGTTTTCGGTCATGGCGAAGCCGAGACCGATGAGCGCGCCGTAGACGAGCCCGTCGAGGACGTTGTCGAACTCGTCGCGCGCGAAGATGAGCAGACCGACTAGGGCCAGTGCTTTGCATGTCTCCTCAATGATCGGAGCGCCGACGCCAACGGAGAGGATGGTGCCGGCATCTTCGCCGACCGCGGCAATAAGGATGCTGCCGCTAATCAACTCGATGATGAGGCTAAAGAAGACGGCGCCGACCGCGCCCCAGGCAAACGCGGCGATCAGCACCCGGCGCGGCTCGCGTTCGTAGCGATCGAGGCGGAGCACGAGGCGGCTGTAGAAGTAGGCGGCGGCAACCGCGGCAATCACACTGAGGGGAAGTGCGACGGGATCCCAGACACTGGCGGCGACGATGAGAACTACGATGATCGTCATGACGATGAATGCAAAACGAGCGGTGCCGCGCAGCAGCCGGTGACTAAATCGGCGTGGCGGCGTCGGAGGTGCGACCAGTTGTCGCGGCAACGGAGCGCCGCAAAAACGGCAGTAGCGGCCGGAAACGTCCGCGTTGCCGCAGTTCGGACAGATCATCGAAGCGTTCTCATTTGTGATGGCCGGTGAGTTGCGACGACAAGAGTGTTACCGGCAATCGAGGTTGCCGTCAATTGCTGGTAGGATCGTGGGATTGAGATTCCGCTTATCAGCACCCCCGCCCGGGAATCAATTCCCGGGCTCAGTGACCGGAAGTCGGTTGAAACCGACTGAAAAACAGCAGGCGTCGTGCTTAGCCGCCGAAGGAGGGCTTCGCAGGTTGAGCCCGGGTCTTCAGGCCCGGGCCCGCGCCGACTCGCGGGTGCACCGGTCTCGTGCTCAGTCCCGAAGGGACTTCCGTGTGTTAGCCCGGGATTGCAATCCCGGGGCTGGGGCATCAAAGAGGAGGAAAGGCTCATGACCACCTTAACCCAAGAGAGTTGTGTGGCGTGCCGGAAGGATTCGCCGCGGGTGACGGTAGAGGAAGTGGCGGAATTGAAACCGCAGATACCCGATTGGGAGATGAACGAGGTGAATGAGGTTCCGCGCCTGGAACGGACCTTCAAGTTCCCAAATTTTGTTGAAGCGCTCGCCTTCACGAACCACGTTGGGGAGCTGGCCGAAGCGGAAGGGCATCATCCAGCGCTCTTGACCGAATGGGGCAAAGTGCGGGTCTCCTGGTGGTCGCACAAGATTCGCGGGCTGCATCGCAACGATTTCATCATGTCCGCGAAGACCGACAGACTCTATGAGCAGACTGGAGCCTCATAGGAGTGACGATGCAAGGTTGGACTGAAGAGCATTCCGAACATTTCATCGATTTCGGCCAAATCTACACACCCCGGCGGGACGAGATCGCGCAGGCATTCGTCGACCTGATTCCCGCACATGAGAACGAGACATTTGTTGGCGTCGAGCTTGGCACTGGCCAAGGGTGGCTGACGATATCGATTCTGCGGAATTACCCACACGCGAAGATGATCGGGCTCGATGGCTCCGAGGTGATGCTGGCCGCGACGAAAGAGGCCGCTAGCTCGTTTGGCGACCGGTTCGAGGGACGAATTTTCCGGTTGGAAGATGACGGCTGGATCGGGGCGTTGCCGGACGGCTTACGCTGCATCGTCAGCAGTTTAGTGGTTCACCATCTGGACGGCCGGGGTAAACAGGCGCTCTTCCCGCCACTCTTCGCGAAGCTTGCGCCGGGCGGGTGCCTGTTGATCAACGATGTGATGGAACCGGCGAGCTCGTGGGGGCGACGGCATTGGGCACGAGCGTGGAACGTCGACGTGGAGCGCCAATCGCGCGAGTTGCGCGGCGATGGCGAAGCGTTTGATGCGTTCGTCGCCGATCGTTGGAACTTCTACGAGTATCCCGATCCCGAGGACGATATCGATCATCCATCGACAGTGATGGAGCAACTGACCTGGCTCGGCGAGGCCGGATTTGTCGGTGCTGACGTCTGGTGGGCCCGAGCGGGACATGTGCTGTTTGGCGGGTACAAACCGGGAGATCGAGTTTGATTCGATCGAGCGATCCACACCCGGGAACAACCCTCACCCGGCGCTTCGCACCTGCCCTCTCCCCCTCTGGCGCTTTGCGCCACCTCCCCTCGCTGGGGGGAGTCTCCCTTTTGACGAAAGGAGAGGGCACGACTTTTCGGCCGTAGCAGAGACATTGATCAGGCGGCGATCCAGGCGCGAATGTCGGGTTCGTGCTCTTCGTGGAGATGGTCGAAGTAGCTCCGGTTGAGGAACCACTCTCCAAGCGGCTTCCCTTCCGTCCATGAAAACCAGGTTGGATCAGTGAGCGCTTCTTCGGGGAGCGCCTCGACGGCGTTGTGCAGCCGGACATATGAGTTCGACGCGGTTTGGAGAACGTCGGCGAGCGGGAGATTGTGGTCCCGTTCATAGAACCAGGCATTGATTTCGTCATCTCCTTGCAGATTCGAAGGCCATGGATCGGGCGGCTCCGGTTCGCCTTTCCCGGCCGCTTCTAAGACGGCATTACCTCGCGTCCTCCAGCCCATGATGTGGGCCACGATGTCCTTGAAACTCCAGCCACCGGCGAAGTCCGGGTCTTCCATCCGCGCTGGGTCGATTTGGGCAATGAGTGCGGCCCAGCCGGCGCCTTCGTCGTCGATCGCGGCGAGCACGCGTTCCTTGGTCACGGTGTCGGTCATCGCTGAACCCTCCTCCTTCGTTGGAGTTCCTAGACGTATGAGGCGTACCGCGCGAGGTTTTGTGCTTGAGAGACGCGAGAGGGGCGCCCGGTGTGAGATGTCGGAGAACAGCCCTCACCCACCGCTCACGCGGC
Source organism: uncultured Chloroflexia bacterium (assembly GCA_963737985.1). Taxonomy (GTDB): domain Bacteria; phylum Chloroflexota; class Chloroflexia; order Thermomicrobiales; family UBA6265; genus CAVTUU01. Next base: position 30,261 of record CAVTUU010000010.1, read on the forward strand.
TGCCCTCTCCCTGATGCGCAGGGAGAGGGCGTGTGTCCATAAAGGTCGCGTCTGCCGACGGCCTGAAGACCGTCGCTAATCCTGCCGAAGCCACCCTTCGGAGGCTGACGAGGGATCGCGTTGGCATGATCATCCGCCTGCGCGATGAGCCCTGGAAGGGCTGGAGAGTCGTAGCCCGGGCCTTCAGCCCCAGGGCGCCTCGCACGCGCCGGCGGTAGGTCAAAGACGGATTCTTCACCAAGCTCAGAATGACGGTAGGGAGGGACGCGGCAGATTGGCGACGGGGTGCCCAGCGCGCTCCCCTCTCCCTTGCGAGATAGAGGGGTTGGGGGTGAGGGAACGCTCGGGGTGGTTAGGTTTCCTGTTCGTTTTCGGCGGGTTCTTCTTCGCAACTGGCGACGAGGACGGTGGCGACGCGGTAACCGTCCATGGCGGAGACGGAGAAGCAGAGAGAGCCGGCGCGGGCGCTGTCGCCGACGGTGGGGATGCGGCCGAGGCGCTCGGCGATGAGACCGCCGACCGATTCGGCGTCCATGTCACCGAATTGCTGGCGGTTGAGATCGAGCCGGTCGAGGAGGTCGAAGATCGAGACGCGGCCGTCGACTTCGAGTCGACCGTCGTCGATCTCGTGGAACGGTTCGTAGCCGGGGTCGAATTCGTCCGAGATTTCGCCGACGAGCTCTTCGATCAGGTCTTCGAGCGTGACAAGACCGGCCATGCCACCATACTCATCGACAACGATGGCGACGTGCGTGCGGCGGGAGCGGAGTTCCTGCAGGAGTTCGTCGATCGGCTTGCTTTCGGGAACAAAATAGGCGGGCCGAACTGCCTCAGCGGACGGGGTGCTGTCGTTTTCACGGTTGTTCCAGAGCAGACTGAAGACATCCTTGAAGTAGAGGATCCCGAGGAGGTTGTCGGGCGTTTCTTTGTAGACGGGCATCCGGGAAAATCCGGTGGCGAAAAACTGGTTGACCGCCTCGCCGAGTGTTGTTTGCGCTTCCAGAGCAATGACATCGACCCGTGGCACCATCACGCTGCGGACGAGAATGCGGGGAAACTCGAGGGCTTCTTCGACGAGATCGGCCTGCATTGGCTCGACGACGCCTTCATCCTCGGCGGTTTCGAGCATCAAGAGCAGTTCAGCTTGCGTAACCGATGGCATTCGCGCGCGCTCATGACTGCCAAAAGCCCGGAGAAAGAAGTTCGAGGTCGCAGTGAGGAAGGCAACGAGCGGACGGGTAACAACAAGGAGCAACTCAAGCGGCCGGATGATGCGCATGGAGAACGTTTCGGCCCGGGAGACCGCGAGGGTTTTCGGGATGAGCTCGCCGAAAACGATGGTGATGTAAGAAAGGATCGAGGTGACCCCAACCAATGCAATACCGCCGGCATGGTTGGAAACGAAATCGATGGGTACACCTTCGAGCCAACCTTTTACCGTGTCGGCGATGGTTACCGCGCCGAACGCGGACGCGAAGAATGAAGCAAAGGTGACGCCGACCTGGATCGCGGCGAGGAAGATACTTGGTTGGCTCGCGATTTGAAGCACGCGCTTTGCGGAGTTGTTGCCTTCATCGGCGTAGGTTCGGAGCCGTGACTTACGCGAGGAAACGAGGGCAATCTCAGTAGCCGCCATAACGGCGTTGAACGCGATCAAAATGAGGATAACAAGCAAACTCAGGAGAAACGATTGCATGTATGGCGCTCCATGCGGCGCTACCGCTCATTGGATTGTATCGTCCCAGGACGAGCAAGATGACGAAACAACCCGTTTGCGAGGCGACAGGCGACAGGCGACAGGCAACAGGAACATGAGACGAGCGTGGACTCGGTGATCAACAGTGACGCCACATGGTTGACATGGTTGACATGAGTGAAGAGAAGCGTCGAACCGCGCTCATCGATCTGCAACGAGAAATCGCGGGTTGCCGGCGGTGCGTGGAGGCGGGGTTTATCCCGGCGGCGCATCCGATCTTTCGCGGCGAGATCACGCAGCGATGGATGATCGTGGGGCAAGCGCCGGGAGCGCAAGCGCATATTCGCGATCTGCCATACAGCGGCGCCACCGGGAAGACGTTGCGGACATGGCTGGCAACCTCGGGGATCGAGGAGGAGAGATTCTTCGAGCTGTTCTATCTGAGGAAGGGCGCTTCCGCTTCATCGATGGCAGCCTCGATCGTCGTCCTGGCCCCGATTGTGATCCTCTTCTTCCTGACCCAGAAGACCTTCATCCAGGGCATCACGTTTACGGTTCTGCGGGGATAGCTAAGCGAACTAGTTCATCATGCGCTCGACGATGAAGCGTTCGGCTCGGGCCGAATCAACTTTGAGCGCTATTCGGGCGTTCTCCGGATGGTTCTCGCTCGGCGCATGGACAACGGTCATGGCCGATGTCAACCGGCCAGAGGTTTCAACCGCAACGTGGCAAGGCGTGAACTCAACAAGACCCGACTCGACGATCACCGCGGCTGCGAGCGGATCGTGCATCCACGTGTGCCCCTGTTTTGCAAATCGGGGATAGCGCTCGACCTGTTCCGCGACCGCATCGTGAAACGGTGTGCCGCGACCTCGCAGTTGTTCAACGTCATCTTTCTTGATTGCGCATTTTGTCGTGACGTCGAGCGGCACGAGCGTCATCGGCGCGCCGGCCGAGAGCAAGATATGAGCGGCCTCAGGATCGCACTTGATGTTGTGCTCCGCAATCGGCAAATCGAGTCGGTCGGTATCGCGCACGACCCCGCCCATAATCGTGAGATGCGCGAGATTGCTCGCGAGTCGCGGATCTTTCACCATAGCGAGCGCGATGTTGGTCAGCGGGCCAATCGCCAGCAGGTGAATCTCGCCCGGATTCGCCATGACGGTGCGGATGATGAAGTCGACCGCGTGTTCCTCGTCAAACTTCTCTTCGTAGCCGGAGCCGACGAGCCCCTTCCCTTCATGTCCTTCCCAATAGACATCGCGCAAGCCGGGCAGCGGCAACCTCGTGCCAAGTCGAATCGGCACATCCTTGACGCCGCGCAGGGTGAAAAGCTTGCGAACCATCGCCCCACGCAGCGCAACTTCGCCGTAGACAGTCGTCACCCCTTCAAATCGAAACTCAGGCGACCCGACCATGAAGGCGAGGGCAAGGCAGTCATCGACATCGGTCCCGATGTCGGTGTCCAGAATTGTACGAACGGTCATTACGTGGTCCCTTCCCTGGAACGCCAATCATTGCCTCCACGCACGGTACACGGAGTTGTTAACCAATCGAACTTTCGCCAACGCGAGCCGCGAGATCGGCCCACAGCGCAGCCGCATCGACATCGACAATCCAATCGATCGGTACCGCTCGCTTGTTCCGACCGGGATGGTCGAAGCTCATGTCGTCGTTGAGCACGGGGCGTGGAAAAGTCTCAGTCGTTGTCATCCCCAACAGATGCGCGACTACGATCTCGTCCCAAGCCGGCCAGGCGTTTCGACCGGTGACGTCGACAACCATGCTCCCCTGATCGTCGATCCACCTGCTCAACAGGTCGCTCAGAAACTTCCCGGCCTTCCCCGATTCCTCCAGAATTGCGTGGCCGTCGTCACCGGTGAGGACGAGTTTCTTGATGCAAATCGCGGAATCGCCGACTGTCAACGGCGCGCGACGCCATCACGGTCTGCCAGGCGGGAATGTCGTTCTTGATGTTTCAAACATCATTGCCGCCGGGCCATCCATCGAACCCCATGGCAACGATTTCGAGCCGTTCCGTTATTGTCGGATCGAGCAAGAGCGCGGAGGCAAGATCGGTTGCGGCACCAATCGCGAGCACGGCCAACCGATCGTCACTGGCGCGGCGGCCCGCTGGCATTCCAGCGCAGGATCCCGACGAATGTCCTGCCTGCCGCTTCCTGCACCCGATCGTGATCCTCCATGACGACGAGCCGGCCCGCCTGACTCCCTTCCACAGTGCGGCCGGGTGTACAGTGGCGTTACCTGCGAAGCCGGCTCGAATGCCCGGCTAATATCGCATGATCGCCGACTTGATTCGCGCGCGGCGCTCGGACGTGATTATCGACTTCACCCACTCGACTTCGCCGCTGTGAGCGTCAGCAACGGGCCAGTGCGCGACAGCCCCACGAATTGGACTTAGGAGCGGCACAGGTAAGGTCTGACCCAGGGAGGGGTTCTGCTCGAGCAAGACGCAACCGGCATTGAGCGCAAGTGCCTGCTGGCCTGATAATGGGACGACCGGACCAACGGAGCGTGCAGCCGGCAGCCTCGACTCCGCCGCGACAAAGGGGAGCAGCCGTGTTAGTGGAGATAACGCCCGTCGATCACATCGATTGGGAGTCGCCGGGCGCGCGCCGGTATGCCGTCCCGTTCACGATGGACGGCACCTGGGGCCGGATGCGCCTGCCGCTCTACGTCGCTTGCGCCACGAAACCGGGCAGCACAGTTGTCGCCATCGGCGGCACGCACGGTGACGAATACGAAGGGCCGGTCGCGTTCAAGAATCTCGTCCACGACCTCGATCCGGCGGAACTGATCGCAGGGCGGCTGATCGTCGTGCCGGTGCTGAACGTGCCCGCCTTCCGCGCCGCCCGCCGCGAATCCCCCATCGACGGTGTGAACATGAACCGCGCCTTCCCGGGCATCCCGCGCGGCACGCTCACGAGTCGGCTCGCGCACTTCGTCACGACCGAGGTGTTGAGCCGCGCCGATATCGTGATCGACATCCACGCGGGTGGCACCACGATGGAGATCGCCCGCACGATGTCCTTCCACGCCGTGCCGGATCCCGAGCTTTACCGGCGGTTCGAGGAGACGGCGCTCCTCTTCGGGACGCCGTTCGTGATGATCTATACCAGCGGTATGGGAACCGGACTGCTGACCGAAGAAGCCGAGGCGATGGGCAAGGTCACGATTGGGAGCGAGCTAGGATACGGCGCATCGACCGACCTCCTGGGCGTGCGGTGGGCGTACCAAGGCCTGCGCAACGTGATGAAACGCTACGGCCTGCTGGCAGGAGATCCGATCGATCTCCGCCCGCCGGACCTGGACCGCCAGCGGATCGTGTCGGCGACCAACGTCGACCGCTGGATCACGGCGCCGGTCGGCGGCGTCAGCGAGCCGCTCGTGCCGCTCGGGGCATTCGTCACCGCGGGAACGCCGGTCACCGCGATTCACGACTTCGACCGCTGGGACGAGCCGCCGGTCGTGATCCGCGCCGACGGTGACGGCTACGTTCTGCAGCGCAAGTTCCGCGCGGCAACCGAGCCCGGCGAGGTCGTCATGATCATCGCCGAGGAGGTCGCCTGAACGCGGGCGGCACGGCGCCCAGCGTGGCCGGCGCCGCCCGCCCGTGGCGCCTGGTCCGGCCCGGCCAAGGTTGGTCGGCTCATGCGCCCCAGCGTGCCGAGGGCGACGATGCCCTTGTTCTACCAGTGCACCGCGCGCAGATCGCCTTCCGCCAGAGACGCACTCACGGCCGCGACGGCACCGAGCAAAGCGTTGGAACATGGTCACACGGCGTGGCTCATCGAGTTCGGCGGTGGCGACCCGGCACGCGACTCCGCTATGCGGCTGGCGGCGTGGCTGGTCCGTGGCGGTCGGCAGACGCCGACTTGAGGCCGCAGAGAGTTCGTCAACTAGCGTCATTGCGGGCTGCAACATGCCCCCGGTTTCACATCGTTCTGTCTTCACTCTTTCGCATCCAACGACCGCATACGAAATATGTTGGAAGCACCTCAGGAGGATCGCGCTGCTGTCACATTTGCTAGAGCCGCGTACCTAATACGTTCCGTGAGCCTTTGCTAAGTAAGACTGCCCGAATCATTACCGGCGCGTATCCACGTATGCTTCCATGGTGCCTATGGCACCTGTCAAGCATGTCTACGACTCCGCTGAGGGCCTTCTACCGATCGATCATTCGCTGACGATGGAGACTCCACAGTGATCATCACCGACATCGAGGCGATGGTGCTCGACACCGGCAAGGACTACCCCGATCCAGACGCCGCCGGGGAGGCGCACGGCGTGCGTTTCATCTCCCTGATCCGGATCGATACCGACGAGGGAATCACCGGCTGGTCCGACATCGAAACGCAGCCTCACGTCGGCAAGGCAATCGTCGATGCGCCCTCGGGCGGCGCCATCGGATTCGAGTCGATCAAACGTGCGCTGATCGGCGAGAACGCGCTCGAGCGTGAGCGGCTCTGGCAGAAGATGTACCGCTACCTCGCTTACTACGGGCGGGCCGGGGCCGGGATGCAGATGATCTCCGGTGCGGACCTGGCGCTCTGGGACATCGCCGGAAAGGCACTGAATCAGCCCGTCTCCACATTGCTGGGCGCGCGCTACCGAGATCGGGTCAAGGGCTACGCCTCGACACTCTTCCGCCCCTCACCGGACGAGATGCGTGCGGCCGTGGCCGGCTACCTGGAGCAGGGATTTCGGGCGATCAAGTTCGGGTGGGGCGTGTTCGGGTACGACGCGGCCCTGGACATCGCCCTCGTCCAGGCCGCCCGCGCGGAAGCGGGACCGGAGATCGACCTCATGATCGATGGCGGCTGGTACGGCACGCGCTATGACCAGCCGTTCAAATCGCGCTCCCTGCGGGAATGGATCAAGGTGGCGCGCGCGCTCGAAGAGCTGGGAGTCTTCTGGCTGGAGGATTTCATCCATCCGGAGAACATCGACGGCTACCGGGCCATCGCCGAGCAGTGCTCCACCCTGCGGATCGCCGCCGGCGAGCAGGCCGCCGGCTACCAGGAATTCGAGCGGTTGGCGCGGGACGGTGGAGTCGACGTGCTCCAACCCGACCTCTCACGCTGCGGTGGCATGACGGTTGGAAAGCAGATCGCTGATTTCGCGGTCCGACACCAGATCGAGTGCGCGCCGCACGCATGGCTGACGGACTTGCTCAAGGCGGCGTCACTGCACTTGAACGCCTACTTGATGCAGTCGCTTTACCTCGAATTCAACGTTTCGTCGGCCTCGCTGCTCAACACGCTCTGCTACCCGCACATCACGATGACGAACGGCACAATCGCAGTGCCAGACGGCCCAGGGATGGGCGTCGAGGTCGATACGGAACTGGTCGAGCGATTCCGGGTGCTTTAGGGGGACATGTATCTCTGGAGGTAGTGCTATGGTGATGAAACCCGGCGACGCCGAGCTTTTTCCCTTCATGACGGAGCAGCTTTACGTCGCCGCCGTCAGCGACATCCTGGACTCGCTCGGCTTCCGCCATCAGGTGATGCACCGGCGGTTGCGCCCGCTGCTGCCCGATATGCGCACCTGCGGTTTTGCCGGACGCGCCCGCACGGTGCGCTGGGTCGAGGTCGACGAGGTGATCGAGCGCAACCCCTACGCGCTCGAGATCGAGGTAATGGATTCGCTACGGCCCGGCGACGTGATCGTGCATTCCACGGACTACGCCGGCACCAACGCCCCGTTTGGCGAACTGATGGCGACGGTTGCGCAGAAGAATGGCGCGGTCGGATGCATTTGCGATAGCCAGGTGCGCGACTGCGTGAAAATCGTCGACCTCGGGTTTCCGGTCTACTACGCCGGTATTCAGGCGCTCGACTCGGTCGGCCGCGGCCGCGTGATCAGCTACGACGAGCCGGTCCGTTGCGGCGAAGTGATCGTCCGTCCCGGCACCCTCATCTTCGCGGACTTCGACGGCATCGTCGTCATCCCGCCCGAAGTTGAAGAGGAGGTCATTCGATTGGCGAAAGAGCGGGTCGGCAGCGAGACACTGACTCGCACCGAGTTGATGAATGGCGCATCGCTGCAAGAGGTGTACGCAAAGTACGGGGTGCTGTAGCGCTCCGCCGGGAATCCATCACGTCAAGGGCGGCAACACGTTCTTTGGCACCATGCATCGCATCGAATAAAGCCCAACCTGGGCCTGTCCCGGTCTAGCGTGACCGGCTGTTCCAATCATGGCGTAGGCTTCTTGATTGCTCATCCCGGTGAGCTCGACTACCCATAGGATCAGGTCGCGAAACGCGTGCGCCAGCGCCTCTTCGAGCGGCCTCCCGACCGCCACGGTCACCAACGAATCGGCCGTTTCGATCCGCGGCCAGCTCATGACCGGACTGCGGCCCTTGATCACCGCGCAGCTCAAGGTGACGTCGCTTCGCATTTCGACACTGGCGAGCTCGCCGTCGCTCTGGACGGCGTGGCAATCGCCGAGCGAGAGCAACGCCCCGTCGAACGCGATGGGGAGGTAGATCGTGCTGCCGGCGCAGACCTCCTCGGCATCGATGTTGCCGCCGTGGCGCCCCATCCCGCCCGAGAGGATCGCCTCCATCGCCGGCGCCGTGCCGACCGTGCCGATCATCGGCCTTACCGGCACCCTGATACCACGGGGAAGCTCCACGAATCCCTCACGAATCTCGACCAACAGCGTGTTCGGCTCGTGGAACAGATCCTCGAAATGGAAGAGGAAGGGCCAGATCGGAATCCAGCCGAGCGAGTCGCAGGTCTGGCTGTGGATCGTGACCGCGAGGGTGTCTCCCGGCTCGGCGCCGGAGACGAAGATCGGACCGGTTACTGGATTGCCGTACCATCCTTTCCGGCGCATTTCGGCGAGATACGCGGGCGAGGTCGTTTCCGGCGTGCGGTTCCGGCCGCCTCGGGCGTCCTCGGTCTCGACCATGATCACCTCGCCCGGTTCGACGATGGCAACCGGCTCGATCCGGCGGTCGAACACAACCTGAAGGCGATCGCGCGTGATCCGCTGCATACAATTCCCACCTTTGCTAGCATCCGGCGACCAGGTCAGGAGCTCACGGTGAAGATCGCTCAGATCGACGTCATTCCGATCCGTGCCCCGCGCAATGAAGTCGTCCGCGCGGGAACCGGTGCCACCTCCGTATCCCATTCTGAATTCGGGATTATCCGAATTCTGACCAACGAGCAGATCGACGGCATCGGCGAAATCTCGATCACTTCGCCCCGGATCGGCTTTTCCCTCTGCCATGCGGCCAAAACGCTCATCGCGCCCGCCTTGGTCGGTCTCGATCCGATGGCGCTGCCGCACGTCCTCGCGATCATCGACGGCACACTCAATGGCGAGTTGAGCGCGCCCTATATTCGCGCTGCGTTCGAGATGGCGCTGCTCGATCTTCAGGGCAAAGCGCTCGGCACGCCGGTTTACCAATTGCTCGGCGGAATGGCACGGACCGCCGTCCCCCTTGCCTGGGCGATCTACCAAAAACCGCCGGCCGACATGGCGGTGGACGCCGTCGAAGCCGTCGCTCACGGCTTCAAGGCGATCAAGCTCAAAGTGGGGCGCGCTCTTGTCGATGATCTTTCCGCGGTACGGGCCGTCGCCGAGGCGGTCAATGGCGCGGTGCCGATCCGGCTCGACGCCAATATGGCCTACCGTACGATTCCTGAAGCAGTCGCGGCGATCGATGCCTTCGCCAGGGCCGCCTCGCTCGCCTGGGTCGAGCAACCGCTCGGCAGAACCAACCTGGCAGGTCTCCGCCTCCTGCGGCAGCGCTGCTCCGTGCCGATCATGGCGGACGAAAGCCTGCAATCGCTGCACGACGCCTACGATGTTGCGCGCGCAGAGGCCGCTGACGTTTTCAACGTCTACATCTCCGAGGCAGGAGGCATTCTGGCTGCCAAACAGATCTTCGACTTCGCGTCCGCGCTCGATATCCCATGCATCATTGGAAGCCAGGCCGAGCTTGGGATTGGCACGGCCGCTGCCGCGCACCTCGGCGTGGCGGTCTCGAACCTCCCCTACCCCTGCGAGACCTTCGGGACCCTCCGCTATGAGCGCGACATCGTCGTCCTAACGCCGCGCATCGAGCATGGCGTGCTCTACCCTCCGGATGACCCGGGTCTCGGTATCGAGCTCGATTGGGAGGTCATCGAAGCCTGGCGGGCAGAAGGTTGAAACTCACCTTCATGATTGCGGGCAGAAAGCCACTTGACAGTTCCGGCAATCGCCTTTAGACATACGCAAGAGCATACACCAATGCGAAGAGCAACATGTCCGCATCCGGTAGTGGTCGTTCGCGGCCTCGGTGACAGGATGGAATCGACGTTCAGTAGCGGCGATTGTCGTCGCACGTCAGGAGGAGAGCGTACATGACGAGTTCCAGAAAGAAGCCTTCAGGGAGCGATTATCTCTCGATGCTTCCTGATTTCAGTCTCAGCCGCCGCAAGATGTTGCAAATGGGCGCCGCCGCCGGCGGGCTCGGACTGATGGGCGGTTTGCCGCTCTTGCGCCAGGCCTCCGCTCAGGACGCAATCGAGGGCTCGGACATCGAGGTCGGCGTTTTCTATACCGAAGGTGCCTGGTTCGACCACGCGAAGTCGATCGGCGATTCGCTCGAGGCCGACTATCCCGGAACCAAAGTCAAGTACACCTTCGCCAACACCGAGTCCGATTCGGCCCGCGCCCTTCGCTGGCAGAACGGCGACGCCCTCGACGTCGATACCGGCCGCTGGAACAACCAGGCGGTCACAACGTGGGACTGGCCCAACAACGGCTTCGTCTTCAACATGACCGACACCGTCAATCAACCGCTCGCCGATGGCACCCTCTGGAAAGACACCTTCACCCCGTTAGTAAACCCGTTCATCGTCGACAGTCGCGAAGGAACGACCACCCCCGGCGCCTACTGGGGTGTGCCCTTCGAGCTCGTGCTGATGGCGATGCAGTACAACCAGGCACATTTCGAGACCGCCGGGATCACGACGCCGCCGGCGACGTGGGCCGAGTTTCTCGCTGCCTGCGAGGCCCTGAGTGCCAAGGGCATCAAGCCCATCTGCGTCTCGGGTCCAACCGCGCCGTACTGCGCGCAGTGGTGGGACCGTCTCACCCAGCGGATCGTCGGCAAGCAAGCGGTGCTCGACGTCGCGTTCGGCGACGCCAAAGTTGCCGACAATCCCGGCTTCCTGCTCGCCGCGCAGGAGCTCGCCAAGTTCAGGGCCAATGAATGGTTCATGGAGGGCTTCGACGGCGCGGACTTCACGACCGCGCAGGCGCTCTTCTTCCAGGGTAAAGCGGCGATGATCCACATGGGATCGTGGCTGACGACCGAGATGACCGACGTCATTGCCGAGCTGCCGGAACCGTTCCGGCTCGGGATGTTCGATTTCCCCGCCTACGAGGGCGGCAAAGGTGACCAGAACTCCCTGTTCGGTACCGCGCAGACTTTTTCGATTGCCGAGCCGGCGAAGACGACGTCGCACGACGTCAACGTGCCGCTGGCGATCGAATACCTCAAGCGCTGGACGTCACTCGAGCGCGCCAACGAGCGTTCCGAAAAGCTCAAGATGATCCCGGCCACTGCCGGCGCCAATGCGCCGACGATTCCGGGGCTCGACGAGACGATCGCCCGAGGCGCGAATTCCGAAATGATCGTCTACTACTACGGCATCCACTGGGACACCAATCTCTCGACGGCCTGGTGGAATCCTATCCAGGCGCTCTTCCTGGGTCAAACCGATGCCGAGGGCACGATCAAGATGCTCGACGACGGCCTCGCGCAGTATCGCGAGCTCAAAGCCGCCGGAGGTTGATCGTCGTCTCATAACCGTGCGGGTGGGTGGTAAATCGCCCACCCGCACATCCTCATTCCGTGCGTGTCGATGGATGTCTCGGTAGGGCGTCGTTCCCTCCTCATTACCTCCGGCACGCGACTATTCCATCACATTCCGAGGGAAATCCGATGTTTCAGCAGTCGCGGCGCAAACTCATCATTCCTTTCATCGCGCCGCAATTCATCCTCTATGTCACCTTCGTCTTTCTTCCCCTCGTGGCGACGATCTTCTATGGATTCACCAACTGGCAGGGACATGGAAATCCATGGGAATGGAACTGGTTTCAGAACTTTCACATTATCTGGAAAGATGCTAATTTCCACAAAGCGGCAAGGAACGCCGCCTATTTGATGATCGTCGGCGGGATTGTCGTCTTTATTCCTGCCATGCTGATCGCATGGATGCTCCAGCAACCGATCCGAGGCCATCGCTTCTTCCAGTTCATCATCCTTTCCCCGCTCGTGATTGCCGCAAGCGTCGCGGGGCTGATGTGGAAGTGGATGTACAACCCGACGCAGGGTCTGATCAATCCCGCGCTCAAGGGTATTGGCCTGGAAGAGCTGGCGAAACCCTGGCTCGGCGACCCGAAGTACGCGCTGACCGCGATCATCATCGCCTCGACCTGGCACGGCCTGGGGACCTGGGTGCTCCTGATCTCAGCCGGGATCGATCAGATCCCGACCGATCTTCCGGACGCGGCGAAGACCGACGGTTCGAGCGATTGGCAGGTCTTCCGCTTCATCACTCTGCCGTTACTCTGGGAAGTACTTCGCATCCTGCTCGTGCTCTGGATCATCCAGGCGCTGCAGGCGTTTACCTTCATCTACGTGATGACCGGTCCCTACGGGGTCGGCGGTCCGCTCGGCTCAACTGAAGTGATGGGCACCTACGTCTACAAGATGTCGTTTACCGACTTTAAATGGGGGTACGCGTCCGCGCTCGCCACCAGCATGTTGATCGGCATCTTCCTGCTGAGTTTGCTGGTCAACCGATTGACCTTCCGCGAGCAGATCGAATTCTAGGCGGAGCGGAACAGATCCCATGGCGCTGTTGACCTCGCAAGCCGCAAATGAACGCACAACTGCTCGTCCCTATGGACGGCTCAAACCGGGCACGGTCAAGTACACCTCGATTTACCTTTTTCTCGGCATCTACGCCCTCTTCACGATCATCATCTTCGTCTGGGTTGCGTTGATGTCGTTGAAAACCAATACGGACGTCTTGCGTTTTCCGCCATGGCACCTTCCGTCCGAATGGCAATGGGAGAACTTCAGCAAGGCCTGGGACAGCGGGCTCGCGGACATGTTCAAGAACAGCATGTTCGTGGCGGGGTTCGGCACGATCTTCAGCGTTGGGATCTCCTGCTTCGCCGCCTACCCGATCGCGCGGATCAAGTTCCGGCTAGCGAAACCACTTCTGTTGTTCTTCTTGATTGGGATCATGATCCCGTACATGCTGACAGCGATCCCGCTCTACATGAAGATCGAGGACATCCGCCAGCAGTACGACATCGATAGTCGCCTGATCTTGGTCGTCCTCTACACCGTCTCCGGTTTCTCCTTCAACACCTACGTCATGACCGGTTTCTACAAAACGTTGCCGTATGAGATGGAGGAGGCCGCCACCCTCGATGGAGCGTCACCCTTCCGCACGTTTTGGCAGGTGATGCTCCCGCTCGTGCGCCCCGGGATCGCATCGCTCGCGATTCTCAACTTCGTCAGTCTGTGGAACGAGTTCTTCTACGCGCTGATCTTCACGCACGACGCGGCGAAATACACCGTCACGCTTGGCCTGGTCGTCCTCGACCAACAAGCCGTCTACTCCGGCAAATGGGTCGTTCTCTTTGCGAGCATGACGCTGACGATGATCCCGGTCTTGATCATCTTCGCCGTCCTGCAGCGACAAATCGTTCGTGGGTTGACCGTCGGCGCCATCAAGGGCTGACAAAGCAAAGGACGTACACGTTGCTCATCGACGTTCACACACACGCTCCCCGGTACAAAGTCAAACCCGAGGTCGACCCCACAAAACTGGGCGCGCTCTGGCGACCCGATCAGGTGACGTCCAATGCGCATACCTGGGATGACTTTGTGGCAGCCATGACGATGGTCGATCGCGCGATCTGCTTCAACATCGCGACCGACCCTCGGATCGGCGAGCCGGACGATGGCAATTTGCAGTATCCCGCCAGGCACGCGAACGACGACACCGCGGAGTTCGTGCGCGCCTATCCGGAAAAGATGATCGGATTCCTCACCGTGCATCCCCATCACCCGCAGGCGATGGAGGAGATCGAACGCGGGACCCAGGATTTGGGCTTGCGGGGAATCAAGCTCGGGCCCAACTACCAGAATTTCGACCCGCTGGGACCGGAGGCATTCCGCGTTTTCAAGCGTGCGGAAGAACAGGGACTGCCAGTGCTCTTTCACCAGGGCACCTCACCGGTCCAATTCGCCGACCTCGATTACGCCCATCCCAGGCATATCGACCGCGTTGCTACCGCCTTTCCGAACCTCAAGATGATCCTGGCGCACATGGGCCACCCGTGGCAGGTCGACTGCTTCGTCGTGATCCGCAAGCACCCGAACGTCTTTGCCGATATCTCGGCCAACTTCTACCGGCCGTGGTCCTACTACAACGCGATGCGCCTTGCGACCGAATGGGGCGTGCTCCACAAGCTGCTCTTCGGGTCCGATTTCCCGATCGCCTCGCCGCAAGAAACGCTCGACAACCTGTGGAAGGTGAACGACATCCTCGACGGAACGGCGTTGCCGCGCGTGCCGATGGATCAGCTCGAACTCATCCCGCAACGAGATAGCCTCGCCTTGCTCGGACTGAACTGACCGTGACCGGCAATTGGCAGCACGAGCCCATCACCACCCGTCATATGGGAATGCTACGTTTTCCATACTTTGGCATGGGGTGCGGTCGCTCCCCCTCCCGTCATGCTGAGGAACGAAGCATCTTCCTCGATGATTCAAAGAGTGCATTTCGGAAGGAATCCAGCGTTACCGACTATTTCATCTACATCATGTCGAACGTGTCGCGCACGCTCTACATCGGGATGAGCAACAATCTCGAACAACGGGTTTGGGAACATCTGCAAAAAATCCATCCTGGCTTCATGAACCGATACAACTGCACGATGCTGTTGTACTGCGAGTCATTCGCCGATCCGGGTTCGGCAATTGCCCGGGAAAAAGAACTCAAGGGTTGGTTGCGGTCGCGCAAGATCGCGCTGATCGAAGCCGAGAACCCCGACTGGCGTGATCTGAGTCACGATTGGTACTCAAAAGAACAAACGAGAGATGCTTCGTTCCTCAGCATGACGGGGCGGTGGGCGGCCGCGCCGCACGCTATATCAGGCTGGACAGCGCACTCAGGATGACGACCCTTCGTCAGGTTGAACACCGTGGACATCGCTGGTTTAGGGCGGAGCGGGAGTAACGCATGCTGATTGGATATGTGAGCGACGAGCGCTACGTCGCGATTTCCGGCGTGGCGGTCGAGTTCGAGCGGGATGGCGAAAGCGTGGCGGTGATCCAATCCTCGCCCCGCGGCGCGATCTACGCCGATATCGAACCAGGCCAGTACCGCGCCACGCTCGCCAAAGATGGCTTCGGAAGCAAGAGCGTCGCGATTACGGTCGATCCGGCCAACTCCTATCAATTCCGGCTGCTGACGGATGGTTTGCTCGGGTACATGTGGCCGAAATGGGTGCGAAGCGGAGAGCGTTCCGAGTTCAGAGTCCACTCGGTCGAGGCATTCCAGCTCACGCTCTGGCGCTACGGCCTCGAGCGCGAGTTCATCCGCATGCTCGGCTGGTTCGACGAGCACGGCCCGCGCGCGGTGATGCAGATCACTCCCGACGGCGACTACACGCAGACCGGCGTCCAGTGGAATAAACAAGGCTACGGCAACCCGCACCACACCCAGATCGTCGCCGGCCCCGAACGCTCCGGGCTCTACTACCTGCACGCCAAGACCGAGTCGGGCGCTTTTTTCTCGTTCCCGTGGATCGTCGCGCCGGCAGAAGCCAAGCGCGAAGATCGCCGTCGTCGATGTCGACCAATACTTGGAACGCGTACAACAACTTCGGCGGCCGCAGCAATTACATCAACTCGACCCGTCTGCCGCCAACGCCGATCGTCAACGCGCGGCTCGAACTTGACCGCTACACGGCCACGATTCGTTTCGGGAATGGACGTCTCCGGACGATGAGTACCTGCCGCTCTCCTTCGAGCGGCCGGAGCCGTGCAACATGGTCCCGGAGCACACCACGGTCACCGATCCGATCGCGCGGCCGCCAGGGCAACCACCTCGCCCCGGCCGAATGGCGGCTGCTCGCCTGGCTGGAGCGCGAGGGTTTCGAGTACGACGTCTATAGCGACCAGCAGCTGCACGATGGCACGCTCGACCTCGACGGCCTACGCGATTTTGATCGATCAGCGCCCATCCGGAATACTGGTCGCGCCGGGCGTATGAGCGGGTGAAGGCCTGGGTCTACGACTGCGGCGGGCGGTTCATGTATCTTCGGCGGCAACGGCCTCAACTGCGAGGTCGAGTTCATCGACGACGCGACCCTGCGCATTCGGACTCAACTGCTGTCGACCGCGGCGAGTTGGGCATGTGGGATCCAAGCGACCCGACCAGGTATCTGGAGAGCCGGTTCCACCGCACCGTGGAGAGCGAAGCCAATCTCACCGGCGTCGTCACGACCGATACCGGCATCATGACCGCCGCCCCATACAAAGTGATCGACGCCGACCACTGGGTCTTCGAGGGCACCGGTCTGAAGAACGGGATCTGTTCGGCGAGGAGAGCCTGCATGAGCGATGTCATGGCGGTGCGTCCGGCCACGAGACCGACAAGATGAGCGCCTCGACGCCGAAAAATGCCGTGCTGCTGGCAAAAGGGACGAATCCGGACGACGGCGGCGCGGAGATCGTGATCTACGACACGCCCAGCGGCGGCGCGGTCTTTTCTGTCGGATCGATCACCTGGCCGGCGAGCATTCTCGTGTCGGATGCGGTCTCGACGATCACGAAAAACGTGATTTCCCGCTTTCTCGCCGGGTACGGAAAGGTTTAGCGCCGTGACGATGCGGCCGAATGAGCTGAAAGCGAAGCTGCGCGGCGTGATCGCCTTCACCCCGACGCCGTTCACCAATGATGATCGCGTCGATTACGACGGGCTCGCGCGGCAGGTCGATTTCCTCTGCCGGAGCGGTGCCCACGTAGTCGTCGTCTGCGGAGGCGTCGGCGAGTACTTCTCGCTCGAGCTCGATGAATACCGCGAGTGCGTTCGGGTGGGCGCCGAAGCTGCGGCCAACCGTGTCCCGGTGCTCGCCGGTATCGGTCACAGCACGCGGATCGCCTGCGGACTGGCCGAACATGCCGAACGATGCGGCGCCGACGGTTTGATGATCAATCCGGTCTACTTCATCGAGCCCTCCGAGGATGGCATGCTCCGCCACTACCGTGAGCTCGGGCGGGCGACCAGCCTCGGCATGATGATGTTCAGCACCAAAAACGCCGTCTATTCGCCGGCGACGGTCGAACGCCTGGCTGAGGTCGAGAACGTCGTCGCATTGAAGGACGAATGGGGCGATCTCAAACTCTTCATCGAGACCAAAGAGCGACTAGGCGATCGCCTGGCCTGGATCAACGGGATGGCGGAGGTGCTCGCCGCGGCGTACTTCGGCGCAGGCGCGGCGGCATTCACCTCCGGAATCGTCAATTTCGCGCCGGAGCTGACGGTTGCGGTCTGGGAGGCCGGTGCGGCCGGCAATATGGATGAACTGAACCGACTTGTTGCGGAACAGATCCGGCCACTGGCAAAACTGCGTGAACGGCGCAAGGGATATCACATCACGGTCGTGAAAGAGGCAATGAATTTTATCGGTCTCCCCGGCGGGAATGTCCGCTCGCCGTTGACCCCGCTCGCCCCCGAGGACCGTGCCGACCTGCGCACGGTTCTGGCAAAGCAAGGGCTTCTCCAGGCCGGCGCGGCCGATTGACGCAATGCGGGAGAACGTCATCGGAGCACGAACGTCGATTGCGGGAATGAGACACATCCGACCATGACCACGGTCCACACACAAGAGTCGCTCACCGAACAACTTCGCAGACTTGGTATCGGCGTCGGGGATTCGATCGTCGTTCACAGCTCTCTACGTAGTATTGGTGACGTCGATGGCGGGGCGGAAGCGGTTGTGCACGCGTTGCTCAACGCGGTGGGCGACGATGGTCTTGTGCTCGCACCGACCTACACTTATTTCGCCACCCATTTCGATCCAGCTGCTGAACCGAGTCTCACCGGTCGACTCACCGAAACGATCCGCACCTGGCCCGGCGCGCGTCGCTCCTGGCATCCAACCCACTCCGCGGCCGCGATCGGCGCCGGAGCGGACGA
The DNA here is from genome assembly GCA_963737985.1 of uncultured Chloroflexia bacterium. GTDB lineage: Bacteria > Chloroflexota > Chloroflexia > Thermomicrobiales > UBA6265 > CAVTUU01. Next base: position 48,217 of record CAVTUU010000010.1, read on the forward strand.
CGTGGTCATAGGCCATCACCTCCGCGCTGCGTGCGGATTCGGCTCACCGATGGATCGTGTAGCCGCGCGCAATGGCCGGGTGTTGCTGATCGGTGTCGGCCACAACACGAACTCGACCATCCACGTCGGGGAAGTCCATGCCGCGGTGCCCTACCTCGATGTTCCCTTCTTTGCCGACAGCCCGCGGGAGTTGACCGTCGTCACACCGGAGGGCGACATGGTTGTCCCGATCATTCACCCATCTGGGTGCAGTAAGGCCTTTGGCGCGGTCGAGCGCCCGCTCCGGCAACGCGGCGCGGTCCGCGATGGTTTCTTCGGCAGCGCGCTCGTGCAACTGATGCGTGGAGACGCGGTGATCAAGACCGTTGTCGACATGTTGAAGGCCAATCCGGGCGACCTGCTCTGCACCGACCCCGCCTGTCATAGATGCACCGAATCGCGCAAAGAAATCGAGAGGGCGAAGCGATGACCGATGCCGTCCACGCCGCGGTTCACGGGGAGATCGACCGGAGGCAGGACGAGATCGTCACCTTTCTCTCCGATCTCGTTCGTTTCCCGAGTGTCAACCGCCCTCCGCGTGGCAACGAGCTCGCGTGCCAGCAGTTCATCGAGGGTTACTACCGCACAATGGCGCTCTCGGTGGACGTCTTCCAACCGGACGAGATCCCGAACATCGAGGCGAGCCCCGGTTGGTGGCCCGGCTCCGATTTCACCGATCGCCCGAACGTGATCGGCACCCGTCGCGGAACGGGAGACGGGCGCAGCCTGCTGATGCTCGCCCACGTCGACGTCGTGCCGGAAGGCCCGCACGAGCTGTGGCGTCACGGTCCGTTCAATCCCGTCGTCGAGGATGGCGCCTTGATCGGACGCGGCAGCGCCGACGACAAGTCAGGCATCGCCGCGCAGACGATGGCGCTCCAGTGCCTGGAGGCGGCCGGGTTCCGGCCCAGGGGCGATGTGATCATCGCGTCCGTCGTGGATGAAGAGAGTGCCGGCGCAAACGGCACCCTCGCCGCGCTCTTGCGGCCGCACCTGGCAGACGGCTGCGTCTACACCGACGGCATGCAGAACGAGATCCATGTGGCGCAGCTCGGCGGGGTCAATTTCGATATCGAGATCCAGCTCCATCCCAATTTTGCCGGCACGACCATCGACCACGCGATGGAGATCTTGCCCGCCTTCTACCAGGAGCTGAAGCAATACACCAACGAGCGTAGGGAGAAGATCGACGCCGATCCGCTGTATGCCGGTGGCCGCTGGCCCGACTATGCAGTGCGGATGATGGCGTTCCAGGCCGGCTCGTTCGATGGCGGAAATGCGGGAGGGGGCCGGATCCGCGGCTCGGCCTACATCCTGCCGAGCGAATCCATCCCGGAGATTCAGCGGGACATTGAAAATCGCATCGCGCGCGTGGCCGAACGGTTCGGCGAGCGGGTACTTCCGCCGCGGATCACGACGTTCGGGCGGATCATGCCGCCCTCCGCGGTCGACCAAAGCGATCCTTTTGTCGGCGTGGTGGCCGCGAGCTACGAACGCGCGACCGGGCTGTCGGCGCTACGGACCGGCATGCCGATGAGCGATCTCTTCCAGTTCCTGTTGCACAGCCCCCGGCCGATGCCGACGGTGGCGATGGGATGCGCCACCTGGGGTGGTCCGGGCGGTGTGCACGAGCCGAACGAGGCGGTGTTGATCGACGAGCACTTGATCCCCTTTACGAAAACGCTGGCGAGTTTGATCATCGATTGGTGCGGGGTCGACCCCGCCTGAACAGAGAAAAGAGATGCCCCATGCCGGATGCACAGGGTCGGATGATCGTCGATTGCCACACCCACCTGATGTGGTATCCGGATCACGTCGGGCAGCAATACGCCGAAGAGGCGCTCGCCTCGAAGCTGATCAAGCTCAAGTACTCGGGCGGTGAGGCCTACTCGGCCAAACTCGACCTGCATAGCTACGATTCGAAGCCGGAAACGCACTGGGAGGTCTCCGCCCCGGCCGACAAAGTCGTCGTCTTCGGGCTACAGGCCAAGGCGGTCGACGTCTGGGTGCCGAACGAGGTCATCGCGGACTACGTCAAGCAGCATCCAGACAAGCTTGAGGGGTGGGCATCGGTCGATCCGACTCAACCCCGCCACCTGGAACAACTCGACTATTGCGTCACCGATCTCGGCCTCAAAGGTTTGAAGCTCGGACCCGTCTACCAGCACTTCGATCCACAGGACCGCACATACTGGCCGCTGTTCAAAAGGGCGCAGGAGCTCCAGCTCCCAATCATGTGGCACCAGGGCACAACCTTCCCCAGCCGCGCCAAGCTCAACTGGGGGCTGCCGCTCCAGCTCGAAGATATCGCTATGGATTTTCCGGATTTGAAGATGATCGTCGCCCACCTCGGCCATCCGTGGGAAGAAGATCTCGTCGTACTCGTCCGGAAGTGCCCGAACGTCTACACCGACATCTCGGCCGTGCATTACCGGCCGTGGCGCTATTGGCAGGCAATGGTGACCGCCTGCGAATACGGCATCGCCCACAAGATCCTGCTCGCATCGGACTTCCCATCGGCCACGATCACCAATGTGATCAACGGATTACGTAATGTCAATAAGATCGTTGAGGGCACGAACCTGCCGCAAGTCTCGACCGAGATTCAAGACCGGATCATCTACGAGAACTGGAAGGAGTTTTTCATCCAGTGGGCATAAATGCACCGCTCCGCCTGCATGAGATGACCCGGGTCGAGGTCAACGCGATCGCGCCGCGAGCGATCGCGCTCCTGCCGACCGGCGCGACGGAGCAGCACGGACCGCACATGCCGACCGGCACTGACACCTTCGCGGTCGAGCACATCGCCCGCAGGGCGGCGGCACTAGTCTCGGCAGCGGCGCCGGTCGTCGTCACGCCCACGTTGCCCTTCGGCTCGTCGGGACACCACCTCGCCTTCGGCGGAACTATGTCGGTGAGCACCGAGACGTACTACCGTCTCGTGAGCGATCTTGTGGAATCGCTGATCATCAGTGGCTTCAAACGCGTCTTCATCCTTAACGGTCACGGCGGCAACAACGAGCTCGTCCAGCTCGTCGCTCGCGATCTCGCGCTGAAACTCCCGGTAAACATCGCCGCCTCGTCCTATTGGGTCACTGCCTGGGATGCACTTGTCGACGGAAAAGCGCATGAGCTTGGCAATTTGCCAGGCCACGCCGGCGCCTTCGAGACCTCGCTCGTGCTCGCGTTGCAGCCGCACCTCGTAAGGGAGCCACGCCCGCACCGCGGTGATGCCGGCCCCGGCAATCCGAGTAGCTTCTACCCTCCCGTGCGGATCGAGCGCCATGGCTCCTGGCAGGAGGTCGACGGCTATTCCGATAGCCCCGACCGCGCAACCGCGGAACACGGCCGCCGCTTTCTCGAGATCGCAACTGCCGAGGTCGCAACCGCATTGCGACGCTTCTACGACATCACCGGAGGAAGAGATTGAAGATCACTGCCATCGACACGATCCCGGTCAAAGTGCCGATCGATCCGAAGCGCGCCATTCGTGGAGCCCGTGGCTTCCATGCCGAATCGCCCTTCCTGGTCGTCACGATCCGAACCGACGAGGGCGTCCACGGACTGGGCGAGGTCTCATGCACCGCGGGCTGGAGCGGGGAAGATCAGGTCACCGCCGCCCACATGATCCGCACCTACCTCGAACCGATGCTGATCGGCGAGGACCCGACCCGGATCGAGCATCTCACTGCAAAAATCCAGACGAAGATCGCGCACAACCCCTTCACCAAGTCAGCGATCGAAATGGCGCTCTGGGACATCCTCGGCAAAGTCGCTGGGCTGCCGGTCTACAAGCTGATCGGCGGCGCGGTGCGCGAGTTCGTGCCGACTAAATTCTCGATCTCCGGTCAGTCACCCGAAATCGCGGCCGAGATAGCTGTCTGGGCGGTCGAACAAGGTTTCACCACGATGAAGGTCAAGGTTGGGGTCGAGCCGGAGAGCGATATCGCCCGCGTCCGCGCCGTCCGTGAGGCGGTCGGCCCGCACATCCGGCTCGGTGTCGACGCCAACGGCGGCTGGTCCGTTCAGCAGGCAATTTCGACGATCCGTACATTACGGGACTTCGATATCTTCTTCGTCGAGCAACCGGTGCCGCCGGCCGACGTGAGCTGGCTGGCGGATGTGCATGCCGCGGCCGGGCTGCCGGTGATCGCCGACGAGAGCGTGAACGTTGTGCAGGACGCGATGGCGATCGCCCGCGCCCGTGCAGCCGATATCCTCTCGTTGTACGTCGGAAAGGGCGGCGGGATTGGTCCCGCGCGCAAAATCGCGGCGGTGGCCGAAGGAGCCGGTTTGGTCTGCACCGTCGGCAGCAATCTCGAGCTCGGGATCGCCAGCGCGGCGATGATCCACCTTGCGATGGCGACTCCCGCGATCGCGGCCGAGCTCTATCCCTGCGATATCCTCGGACCATTCTTTTACGAGGGGGATGTGATCGCCGAACCGCTGCCGATCACGGCCGGAACCGCCAGGCCATTCGAGCGGCCGGGTCTGGGTGTTGAGCTCGATCCCGTACAAATTGAACGCTACCGCGTGCAATGATCGAGGGAACGCGATGAAACGACTTGAAGGAAAGGTTTGCGTCGTCACCGGCGCGGCACGTGGGATCGGCAAAGGAATCGCCCTGCGGTTCCTGGAAGAGGGCGCCAAGGTCTGGACCTGCGACGTCAACGCGGTAGGGATCGAAGCGTCCGTCAACGAGCTCTCGTCGACCGGTGACGTCGCCGGAGGAGTGACCGACGTCAGCCAGCGCGATCAGATGCAGACACTCGTCGACGGTGTTGTTGCCCGCTGGGGAACACTCGACGTGATGGTAAACAACGCGGGCATCGCCCACCACGCGAGCTTCCTCGAGATCGATGATGCCGATTGGGATCGGATTCTCGAAGTCAACTTACGGGGCGCCTTCCTCGGAACCCAGATCGCGGCCCGGCAGATTGTCGCGCAAGGCACGGGCGGCTCGATCATCAACATCGGTTCGACCAATGGGATGCGGGGTCAGCCGGGACTGGCGCCATACGGCGCGGCCAAAGCGGGGATCATCAACTTGAGCATGACCGCCGCGCTCGAACTTGGTCAATACGGCATTCGCGTAAACGCGCTTTGCCCGGGCACGGTTTGGAACGAGATGAGCGCTGAATCGGGGATGAGCGAGACTTATTGGGACGTACTGCGCGCTCACACCGGACTCAACAAGCTCGGCGCCCCGGCCGATATCGCCGCCGCGGCCACGTTCCTCGCCAGCGACGATGCAGGCTTCGTCACCGGTCACGCGATGATCGTCGACGGCGGACTCACCGCCCGCCAATTGCACATCCCCGCCGACCTGATGCGGAAGAAGGACAACCAGGGATGAGCCAAACATTAGATGGTCTGATTGGGCACTGGCCACTGGCTGACGACGCGGAGGATCACGGCCCCTATCGCCTCGCGACGCGCTCCGAGAACGTCGCGCTGGGCGCCCACATGCAGGACGGCACGCCCGCCGCGCGGTTCGACGGCCGCAGCTCCCGGCTCCGGGTCGAGGATCACGACGCGCTGCATTTCGGCACCGGCGACGTCTCGTTGGTCGCATGGATCGATACGGACTCGTCGTCCGGCGACGTCGGCGGCGACCTGATTAGTAAGTTCGACCCCTCGACCCGCCGCGGTATTCACCTCTCGATCGTCACGAACGGTGGCGAAAACACGGTCTCGCAGGCCAACTACCGGAATCTCCATTTTGGGATCGACGCTGCGCGGATCGAATCGGACTGGACGAGTTGCGGGGTGCCCGGCAATGCCGCCTGGATCACCACGCTGACCGTCTCGAACGATGCGCTCTACGCCGGCACGTTCGAGCAGGGCGCCGGCGAACGGGGTCATCTCTGGCGGTACGAGGGCGGCAACCAGTGGACCGATCTCGGCAATCCAGTGGGGTGCAACTCGATCTCATCGGTGGCGGAGCACAGCGGCGAGCTATACGTGGGAACAGGTCGCTACAACCCGGATGGCTCGATGATGGGCGCGGCGCGCAACAGAACGGCCGGCGGCCGCGTTTTTCGGTTGGATCCGGATGGCGGATGGATCGACGCCGGTCATCCCGGCGCCGCCGGCGCAACGCCCGACGAACAGCACGTGCCAGGATTCTTCACCGGCAAGGCCGACGAGGCTTCGGCGTTGATGTCCTTCCGGGGCAACCTCTACTGCACGAGCTACCATCGCCGCGGCGTCTACCGGTACAACGGGGGCGAATCGTGGACTCCCGTCGGGCTCGAGGACAAATATGTGCTTTCCCTCGTCGTCTACCGGCACCAGCTCTACGCGCTGCTCAACGAAGGCGAGCTCTGGCGTACCCAGGACGGTTCGACCTGGGTGGCTGCCGGTCATCCGGCTGGATCGGTGCAGAACTATTCCGGCGTCGCATTCCGTGGTGATCTCTACGTCGGGACGTGGCCGAATGCCGAGGTGTTCAGGCTCGAGGGCGACGATACCTGGCAGTGTGTCGGGCGGGTGGGAGCCGAGCGTGAAGTGATGGGCATGGTCAACTACAACGGTAAGGTCTATCTCGGGTCGCTGCCGATGGCGAATGTCTGGCGCATGGATGACGATGATTTTGCGTTCCTCGGAACGATCGATCATGCAAGCGCGCCGATGCGCAGGGCATGGTCCTTCGCCGTTTACCAGGGCCGGTTGTTCGCCGGGACCCTCCCGTCCGGCAATGTCTGCTCGATCGAGGCCGGAAAAATGGCGTCCTGGGACACGACCTTCCCGGTCGGCCGCCACCATGTTGCCGCGGTGAAATATGCTGAGTCGTTGCGCCTGTATATGGATGGCCGGATGGTCTCCGAGTCCTCCGCGTTTTCGTCCGGCGACTTCGACCTGAGTAATGAAACGCCGCTAACGATCGGATACGGCGCGTACGAGCACTTCACCGGACTGATGAGTGACGTGCAACTTTACCGGCGTGCTTTGTCTGACGTCGAAATCCAACACATGGCAACTGATTGATTATTGTCCGTCTTCAATACTAAGAGCTTGCGCCGATAGGGCAGGAGCGGGTCGCTGAGGGCGGCCCCAGGGTGGCTCCTTCACACGGAAAGCTTGAAGACTTTCCCGTATGATGGACCACCCTGGGGCCGCCCGTCCAAGGAGGCGATTCCCCGCCGGTTCACACTTACTCCGGCGGAGCGTCAAGATAGGCGCACGGCAAATCAGGGATGTCGAAATGCACCTCGATCTCGGCCCCTCCCGCCGTGGTCGTGGAGCCGAAGCCGAACCCGACCAACTGCGTATTACTGTTGCACAAGGGGGTGGCAGATATGTAGGCATTGAGGAAATTGACGGTGCCATCCGCCGCGACGGGGGGGCCAAACTTGGTCCCTACGGTGTTCACCGTCGCGCCGGGCATGAGGCCGGCCCCCATGTATCGGTACCAGTACCAGCCGTTGGGGTCGACCCCGACTGGGATCACCGCGAAGGTAGAGGTCAGTACGGCGCCGCCGTGGGCGGCAAAGCTCACGCACTTCCCCACCTTGTCGAAGCCGACCGGGACGCCGTTGCCCATCCCATACTTCATGGCCAAGTCGCCCTGACGGCAGGCCGCGGAGACGCCCCCTGGCTTGGCCGCAACATCCGCCGGGCCGGCGAGCATCAGTGCCGCGACCGCGACGAAAAGCAGGACTGCAACGTGTCGTCCCATCGCTCCCTCCGTTCCGGCAGAGGGTGCTTCCCGCCGCCTCTGCTCGCGCGTCCACGGGTTCCATCTTACACCTGATGCCGCCGTAGCGGCATCGCAATCCGTTCGCGGGCGTGGGAACGGCGACCAGTAAGCGCTTGCGCCCATCGGGAGCGAACCACGCGGGATGGGGCACGGAATGGGCGATGACACGGGAAGGTATTCACGTTTTCCGTGTGAGGAGCGCTCCCCATGCCCGCGCTGCCATCATCCATCATCGAACCGATCTGGGACCAGTTTCATGCCTTGCTGCCAGCGCGCGAGGTGGTGCATCCGTTAGGCTGTCACCGCCTCCGCATCTCCAATCGCCTCATTTTCGACAAGCTCCGTCCAGGTCCTCGTGTTCGGCTGCGCCTACGACCGCATCGCCGACGACACGGTGTCGGCAACCACGCTCCGGCGGCGGCGGGACGAATGGCTGGCCACCGACTGCGGCATCACCAAGGCGCCGGGCGGGGGCGAGTTGGCCGGCCCCAGCCCCGTGGATCGGGGCAAACAGGGGCGCAAACGCTCCGTCGTCGTCGATGCGGCCGGTATCCCGCTCGGCACGATCGCGGCCCCGGCCAACCGGCATGATTCGCCACTGCTGGAAGCGACGCTCGAGGCGCTGGTGGTGGTCGAGGCGCCGATGACGGTCCACCTCGATCGTGGCTATGATTCCGGGAGCACCCGTACCCTGCTGGCGGACCGTGGACTCGCCGCCGAGATCGCGGCACGAGGCCAACCGTCCCCGGTGACGGCGGGGCGGCGGTGGGTCTTGGCGCGTACCCACGCCTGGACCAATGCGCACAAGAAGCTGGTTTGGCGCACTGAACGGCGGGCAGCGGTCGTGGCGTTCTGGCTCACCTGCTCGGCTGTCATTATCATCGTGGGTCGACTCGTGCGCGAGGGTTGGATCCGCTACCGGTGGGTCACTCGACCCCATCGGAAGCCGTGAGGAGGTCCCTTTTGGCGCAGGCTCTAAGCATTGCCAATCTGAAAATGAGCCTTGAAATGGCCGACTTACCAATTGTGGTTAGAGTTGGCAATCGGAGCCAAGCCCACTCTTGCACATCGCCGCTCTGCCCATCAGTAGAGGTGAATCAATGTGCATCGTCCCCTACTCGGTCGGTTGCGGGCCAAAGGGACACACGGGGTTGGAACACGGCAAGATCCAAGACGAAGGCACCAGTGAGTTGATGGCATTCGAAGCGGGCGGCGCGCGGCGGACCCGCCGTTCCCTAGGTACTCGATGCCGGACACCTGGCAGTGCGAGTGCGGAGCGAATTTGATCCCGCGGCGCACCATAATCGGCGACAAACCTGCTTGATCTCAGAGGTCGAAAGCGCGTGTGCTTTCTCGGGCTGGAAGTAAATTGCTCTCACTTCCCTTGCGGTCGATGGGTTCGGACCAGCGAAGCACCGTAGCTGTTACATGCACGGGTGTCCATGCGGCTATTACGGCGATCCGGTTCGCGAGTGTACCTGCTCTCAGCAGACGATGAGCCGCTATCAAAAGCGAATCAGTGGTTCATTGCTCGACCGTGTCGACATCCACGTCGAGGTGCCGTGCATCGACTACGAGACGCTCTCTGATCGTCGAGCCCGGCGACGGTCAAAGCATGGGCGACACCACATACTGCCCGGAGGCGAGCCTAAGCACGACGATAAAAGAATCACGGCCTCCTGGACAAACATCGCAGGAAGCCGTGATTCTTGCCGCAAGAAGCGTATTGTGGGCGATTGCCGCGAGGGTCAGGCCGCCACGAGGCAAAATCGTGGCTCCGCTTTATTACTGAATAGTGTCACACGCTTCCTGACGAGCGCGACGAAGTGCTTTCCTGGTCCGAGCGTGAGTGGCAAAGGAGACCGGTTGCCGACGGCGGCAGAGGTCTCTTTGTGTGGCGAGCATCTTGACCGCGAGATCGCCTTGGTTCGGCCCGAGTTGGTCATCACGCTCGGGAAATTGGCGGCGAATGTGGTGATTGGACCGGCGTCATTGGGCGACCTGGTTGGGCAGATGCACGACGCCGAACGAGCAGGACATCAGTTTGTGGCGTTGCCGCTGCCGCACCCGTCGGGTGTTTCGCGATGGATGAATGAGCCAGCGAACCAGGAAAAGCACGCTCACGCATTGGCGTTGTTGCGGGAGTTAGGTAGGGACCGTCTTCTGTAGCGGCGCCCGGCGTGCGCCCGGCGTGATGACCACCCGGGTTGGAATTTGACACGGCCGTGTTCACAAAACGGGCGCACGCCGTGCGCCGCTACGACATCGGCGTCAACCGCTACCTCATTTCAATCGGGAACCAACGCGTTTATGAAGCGGGCGCAAGCTATGCGTCATTACGACGAGGGGATTCATCTCGTGCCAATTACGCGACGGCTGGGTGGTCTTGGGGGTGATATATCAGTTGTTCGGGTTCTGGAGTTAGGGAGTTCAGGGTGGGGAGTTCGGCTAACGCTGGCTTTGGTTCGAGGCGGAGGAAGGCTTCGATGATGGCGGTGTCCCACTGTTTCCCGGCGCCTTCACGCAGGATTTCGCAGGCGCGCTCGGCGCCCATTCCTTGGCGATAGGGGCGATCACTGGTGAGCGCATCGTAGGCGTCGGCGACGGCGAGAATTCGCGCGCCCAGCGGGATATCGGCGCCACGGAGTCCGTCTGGATAGCCGGATCCATCCCATGATTCGTGATGACCCCGAATCAAGTCGATCCCTTCGCGGTAGGACTCGAAGCGGGCGAGCACCTCGGCGCCAAAGACGGGGTGCCGTTTCATCTCGGCCCACTCGTTTTCGGTCAACTTGCCGGGCTTCTGCAGAATCGCGGGGTCGATGGCAAGTTTGCCGAGATCGTGCAAATTGCCGGCCGCCTCTACCCGGTCGACTTCCTCGGCGGTGAGTCCCATTTCGATGGCGATGCCGCGCGCGATCTGGGCCACCCGGCGGGAATGCCCGGCTGTGTACGGGTCGCGCAATTCGACGAGCTCTTCGAGCGACTCCAGCGCGTGGCGGACGTTTTGGCGCAGCTCGACGGACCCCATGACAGCGCGATGGACAAGCACGGCGGGAATCGCGAGAGCCGGGATAAGCAGCGGCGAAGAATGGCCAAGTTGCGCGGCGCAAAGGCCGACAACGGTCATGCCGCTATGTGGTGCGATATCGATCAGCCAGGTCTGTCGCCACACGCGAAATGTGCGAACGCCGAGGTGTCGCGCGGACGCCCCAGTGACCAAAAGTGTGTTGAAGAGGTGCAATGCGATGGAGGCGACCAAGAGTTGCGCGATTGAGATATCGCCAATCTTGAATGAATTGATGTTCGCGTGTTCGACCGCTGAAACGGAGATGGCGGCCGCCGTCACATAGAGCGCGGTTTGCCCGATGTTGAAGAGGCTCTCAGCCGAGCCCGATTCCGAGCTCGTGCCGCGCCGCAGGAGAGCGGCGGTTGCGACGGCGACCAATGCCGCCATCCCGCAAAGTGGCAGCGGGAGGGTGAGGATCATGGCAACATAGACCGCGCTGGCAACGTTGATGTAGGTCTTGTGGGTTAAGTGAACGGGAAACCGTTCGGCCAGGCAGGCGAGCGCTGTGAGCAGGATAAAAACGAGCCAGCGATCCGGACGATCGGAAACAGGCGCCAAAAACAACCACAGCACTGCCGCCACCGGTCCGGCGACGCTGATCGCGACCAGGTACCGGACGAGGGGAGCGGGAAGTTCGCGGTAGTCGTTTCTGACGTTTAAGCGACCAATCATTGCCTGCGTTTCGTCATCTCGTCGTGAGCGTGACCCAGCTGTTGGCGTTGCCGTCAAAACTGGTGCCGATCAAGATTTCCTTGAGCGTGCTTGAGAACAATGCTCTTGGAGCGATCGTGACCGTTACGGGCAGGGCGGACGATTTTGCGGGGGCGAAGACTCGGGCCTGGATTTGGGTGTGCAACTTCGTGCGCGTGAGCGCACTCGAGTGCTTGAAGACGACGTTGTAGCCATGCAAGAAGCCCAAATCGTTCAGGATCACGTAGCCGGTCGAGTCGTCGGGAATAACGATTTCAAGCTGGAGTGGTCCAGTTGCCTGCAGCAGCATGTCGAGGGAACTGCCGATATAGACATCGGCGAGTTGGCCGTCGACCATGATGATCGGGTCGACCCGGCACCAACCGCGGGCGGCGTCGGCACGGGGCGCGGCGATCCCACCAGTCAGGATACAGAGGGCAAGTGCGCAAATCAGAGAACGCAGAAGACGGTTCATAGATTCCCTCCGAAACACGTGCCAGACCGGATGGGTTGAGCCCGGATAGCACTCTTAGCATGGGATCAATGGGCTGGTTGGGCCATCACCGTTGGGTCCAGCGTGTGACGAGACCAAAGTACTAGCGCGAACTTGCGTGGCGCTCACTGTTCGTTCAACGATTGTTGTCGCGTTGGCTCGCCCGGGGTTTATGGTCTCATCTTTCCCTGCATCTCCCGACGCGGCTGCGCAGCGGCCGCCGGACTGATGGAGATTGACGAATGATCTCGGCAATTGCCCGTGGCCCGGTCGTGGTCAGCCACCCCACCCGGGAATTTCATTCCCGGGCGCAGTGCCGGAAGTCGGCTGCAGTCGACTGGCGGATGCATGCCGAAGTAGTTCGGCAAAGCCCATAAGTCCAGCGCTAACACAACGAAGTCCCTCGGGGACTGAGTGCCTGACCACAGCGGAATTGTGGCGTTCAAGTGCCCGGGGCTGAACTGCCCGGAGGGAAGGCGACGACAGACCAGTCCTTCTAGGGCTCACGACAACAGCGCCGGCGCGCAGCCCTGTAAGCACACAACGACGCAACCACTCTGATCGTGACTCAGCACCGGCTGGTTCTCACCACGTCCCGTGTTCAGTCCCAGAGGGACTTCGTTGTCTTAGACCCGGACTTCAGTCCGGGGCAGTGCCACCACCAACAATTTGTGGGTAACGCTGAGAGCTGATGTCGCGGGCAGACGCCCAATTGCGTCTCCGCCTGCCTACGGGACAACGATGCGTGGACAGACTACGCAGTACTGACACTTGCCTGGTAGGCGGCGTAGGAAGGATGGACGATCAGGCGGGTGGCCCCGATGGCGATCTCTTGAGGAGTTTCGCCGGCGGGAGGGCGGATGAGGGGGACATCTTTCGTCAGGCGGGTGAAGAGCGAGGCGAGGGGGTTGGCGTCGGTGGCGCCGAACGGTTGCCCGTCGAGCAGGCGCAGGACCTGCGGCCAGGTCCCCCAGGCTGCGCGGTGGTCGGGCTCGGGGCCGTCGCTAAAGTGCGCAAGGTAGCGGCCAAGCACAAAGGGGTAGACCCGCTGCGCGCGAAAGGTCTTGGCTGTCCGAGAATCGACGCGGGCGAGGATTTCATCGGCGCCGTGCCGTTTCACCCAGTCGAGCTCGCCGGAGATTTGACGATTGGCATAGAGAACGTTGTCGCGTTGGCGGGTCAGCTCGGCGATCGACCGGGCGAACGGGTCCTGCGACTTCAATTCGAAGAGGCCGAGGGTGCCGGTTTTCCGATCGAAGATGACGGCGTCGATGTCGGTGCGCACATCGCCGGCGGCCCGCCGGAGCGCGATTCTGCCGGCGCTGGTGACAAAGCGCTTGTCCGCGAAAAGCGCGTAAAGAGCCTGACGAAAGACGGTCTCGCGAAGATAGGCGGTGTTGTGATATCCCTCCGCATCGCGCCGTCTGAGCTCGCGGGTCAGGAAGAGGAGCGGTTCCGATGTCAGCCCGTAGACCGACCAGACGAGTTGATCCTGACCAACCCGAATGAGCGGCGCGGCCGCAACACCGGGCACCGCGGCGTGATAGGCCGCGTTATCTCGGTCGAGGATGAACGCGGCGACAGCCTGGCTGATGATTTCGGGGTCGATGGCGAGACCGGAAGCAATCGCGGCGACGAGGGACTGGTCAGATCGAGGGGTCAGCGCCTCCCCTCGGTCGCGTGCCTGCAGCGCCCAACTGATGAGCGATTTCAAGACCTGGCGATAGGTCTGGACGGAGCACCCGCCAATGATGGCGTCGGGAGGATAGCCGAGTTGGTAGGACATCATGTTGAGGTAGAAACCGGCTAACCGCCGGTAGTGCGCGTCGTATCCGGAACCGTTGCTCGGAGCGGCAGGTTGCTGCGAACGGAGGGCGTGCAGCTCGGGTTCATAGCGCTTGGACAGCCAAGAAGCCCACCAATCAAAGTCCGCGCGCTCGCGCCAACTCGTCGGCATCCGTTTCGTCGCGATCCAGGCGTCGAACGTTCCGTGGCCGTCGTCGACCATGCGCATGAAGCCGGTCTCACTGTGCGCCAGGATGAGTTCAGCCTGGGCGAGCTGGCCGCACTCCTGAAGGAAGCGTTCACCCCATCCAGCCGACGCATCGCTGGAAGACGCCGGCGCTGGTAGTACACCGTCGCCGGATTCGAGGCAGAGTTGAAGCGCTTTGTTCCCGCCCAGATCGGTGAGGCGACGACCCGTGACAAGATCAGGCAGCTCGATGCTGGCCAAGGGTTGTAGCCGGTCCCGGGCATGAACGAGCGCGAAGATCGCAGCCTGGCGATTGGGAGGGACGTTTGCGCGCAGGCGGTTCTGCTGGTGGTCGATCGACGCGCGGAGCTGTTCTTGGACACTCATGCGCTGGGTCGCTCCAGGAGCAAGCATTGGTGAAGATCAAGTAGGCGCGAATCAGGCCTGGGCCGGCGCCAAACGACTACCCATTTTGCAACCTGCTCAATCAGCGGATCAAGACGAGACATTCGCGGGCTTGAGCGCTCGTGTCGCATTGGTCGATCAACAGAGAGAACGCCCCGCCAGAATCTGGCGAGGCGTCTCGTTGCGGCTATGCGTACGAGGTTACGACTCGCGGACGTCGGCGAGTGTGATGAGGCGACCATTTTCTGGCGCGAAGAAGAGTCGCACCAGGTTCGCGTCATTGGGTACCTGGAAGGCGAGGAAACCGGTCACGCTGTCACCGGCGTCGATTTCGCCAGAGTCAAGCGCGGGATCCTTTTGCTCGGTCGCTTGATCGCGAGCGATGAATGAGTCACCGAAGAGGAAACCTTGATCATCCTGAGCCAGGAAATCGAACGAGTTGTACTCGAGCGCTTTGGTGCCCGTGTTGTCGATGGTTATATGAACCGAAACGAATCGATTGCCCCGATCGGGCGCGAAGCTTTCGTCGTAATCCTCAAACGGGTCAGTCAAGTCCTCGATAGTGATCGTACCGAGTTCGTTTCCGCTCGGTCCGACGTACGGAACAGTCGCACCAATAACAGGATCACCGAGCGCATTGGTGTCATTTGTGCCGGCTTTTGGTGTTGCGTCCTGAGCGACGGCTGTTGCCGTTGTGCCGGCAAGCAGCGCCACAAGCAAGAGGACGACTTTCAGATACTTTCCCATTGTTCCCCTATCTCCTTCCGGAATCCTAGACTCGTCGCCGTGGTACGGCGAATGACGCTATCGCCGCGCTCTGCTGTCACAACCAGAGCGCGGCGATTCTCCGGGGTTTTTGCAAGATCAATGCCGTGAGTGACGCAAAAGGCATACGAGACAAAGAGAAACAACCGGCCCGGGCAAGTACCCGGGCCGGTTGCGATTCGCGAATTCGGACTGATTAATTAGGCTCCTGGTGTCGCCGTGGGGGTCGCGGCAGGTACTGCCGACGTCGCGCCGGCGATGGTCACCAAGCGGTCATCGCGGCCGATGAAGACGACCCGCGAGCTGTCCACGCCGTTGACGACCTCGAAGGTCACGGCGCCGGTCACACACACTCCAGGATCGAGGGCATCAGTGTATTGCAGCCCCTGGATTGGCGATTAGTTATCCGACAGCGACACTCGCGACACCCACGATTCCACCAAGGAGCGCGCGTCCCGTCGACTCCACAGGAACGGCGGGCCCCATGTGGACCCGCCTGAGCAGAGAGTACGTCCGGAGAATCGGGTTGTAAAGAGGCGATTTTTTCGGCGTTGGTTGGCTGAACATATGTCCCACATTTGGGCATTATTGACGCTCTCTTTGATGACAACAGCGGGCCGGCATGCGCATGCCGGCCCGCTGGGCAATTGAGGTTTCCGACTCGCCGGAGTTCCGCTCGACGACCCCGGGATTAAAACCCCGGGCTAGAGTTGACGAAGTCCTTCCAGGACTGACGGGAGAGGCGCCAACCGGACAGAGAATGGTGGACGGATTGGTAGCGCTACCAAGGAATGAGGCTGTGGTAGAGAGCGGCTGACCCCGATCCTGTCGATGGCAGTTGAGTCTGGAGCACGTTGATGAAACGCGCTTGAGGACCTTCACCAGAAGGAGGCAACTGATCGGGAATCGTGACGGTCACGGATTCCTGGACCGGGGCGTAGCCGCTCGTGGCTGTTTTTGTGTCCTCGGTGACGATCACTGTCAGGCCGAGCTGAACGGAGACCGCGCAGAAGGCGGCTGCCTGCGGCTCTGGGGCGTGAAACACATCCGTCGCGCAGGTTCCGATCACCAATCCGGTGCTGGCGTCTGCCACCAGAAAGTTGACGCCGATGCCAGGTTCGCACTCGTGCTGCCAATTTTCAAATGGAAACTCGTCCTCGGCAGGCAGGCTCGGGCAATCGATCTTCGCGATCGACAATTCGATCGTGTCATCCTGGGCCGTGGCGGATCGGTTCGCGGTTGAACCGACTCCGGTTGATGGGAGTTGCGACGGTGGCGCCTCGCCGCCTGGCGCCTCCGCCGGGCGCACGTGGTAGGAGCCCACCACTGCAGGCCCTCCGTCTGATGGCGGAACGGCGGAAATGGGATTCTGCGTTGGGATATAGCCCGCTGGAAGGGTGGAGACGTCTTCGGTGACGATCACCTTGTCATTAACCTCAACGTCAACCTCACAACCTGTGCCCATTGACGGTGGCTCAAAGTTCGATACGCAGGAACCGAGCTCCGCACCGGTGGCAGCATCGGTCACCGTAAAGCTGATGCCTGTTGCAGCCTTGCAGTCGGTCGCGGGTCCAAGGCACGTGGCAATCACTATTCGAAATTGGCCCTCTTGTGCCGCTGCGCGCGGTAGCCACGCGAAAAGACCGAAGATCGAGGCCAAACAGAGACCTAAGATGAGGGGTTTCATCGCGTCAACTTCCTTTCATTTTTGTTTGAAATCGTCGCTTAGGATCGTTAACGGTCGTCCGAAATACTTAGATCACTCTTAGTACATACCAACCGATTCGACATCGTGATCGCGATCAACAACTTTGCAACGCATGGCACGGTGGAGAGGTTTCGAGGTTTCCAAACGAATATATCCACCATTTCTCGTACGTGATTGTCGTGAAGCCGCCAGGAAAGACGTTGGTCGTTCGGGCACGGCGGGAAAGGAGGCTTTTGCATGTGGAACAGCGGTCTGGGGTAGGCAAACGTGGCCGGTGAGCGGTGCGCGGCGGTTGGGTGTGGACGATTCGTTGGACCGTACGCACGCTTTTGTGGCCGGCATGGGCCAGCAAACGACGAACCGATTCCGTTGCGCCGAGAGGGGCGCCCGGTGTTGCGACTCGTGCCACGTGAACCAGAAGCGCAATCACCAGAAACAGGACTGGGTGAAGAGATCGAAGCGTTGCGGTTTGTGCTGCACCGGTTGCTCTCGGAAGAGGACGATCTGGCGCGGCTGGCAGCGGGCGTGGCGCGAATTGCGAGCGTGGTGATTCAGGCAGCGAAGGCGCAGCAGGCGCTGAGTGGGAATCGATCGGACGAGCTGGCGGCCGCGCTGATGCGGGCGCTGGCAGAACTGGATGACGAAGCGACGCATGACGTGATGGGAGGTCAGGCGGCAGGTACGGAGGGACCCTAATGCATCGAGGTTTTCAGCCGCAGGATGTGCCACGAGTGGTCAATCAGGATTTCATGCAGGAAGAAGAAGAACGGCTGAGGAACCGGGCGGGGCATTTACCGCCCGGTGTTGATTTGGCGCCGCTCTCGACCTACGAGGTGGTCACGCGGCAGATGGTTGAAGCGCTTTCAGACGACATCCGGGAAATTAAGGGGCGGCTCAACGGGCTGCTCTGGATGGTCGCGGGAGCGACGCTGATCGATGCGTTGATCCGTCTCAGTGGCGCCGGTTCGTAGCGATCTCGCCGCCGCCTTCGCGCGTGCCCTGACCGACCCCGGTGATTTTTCGCGGTTGATGTTGCCCAGATATGCGCTGCGGTCGTATCAGACTGAGCCGGCGCGGGCAATCGCGGAGAGCATCGAGCGCGGTCTTGGGCGGCAGTTCGCGGTGGTCTTCAGCCGGCAAGCCGGGAAGGATGAACTGCTGGCGCAACTCCTGGCGTGGCTGCTCGTTCGGCGGCAACGGCGGGGCGGGAACGCCGTGATCGCGGCGCCGACCTATCGCCCACAAGCAGCCTTGAGTCGAGATCGTTTGCTCGACCGGCTGGGCGAGCCGCGGACGGCCTCGCGGGCGCGCCGGCACGATGGCTACACGGTCCAGGTCGGCAAGGCTTCGGCCCGGTTTCTTTCGGCCGCGCCGGAGGCGAACGCGCGTGGGCAAACGGCCGATCTGCTGCTGGTGGCAAACGAGGCGCAGGATATCCGGCCGGAGGTTTGGGACGCGGTCTTCGATCCAATGGCGGCGAGCACCAACGCGACGACCCTCTTCATGGGTACGATCTGGACACGGGAAACGCTGCTGGCGCGGCAAATCGCGCATCTGGAATCGTTGGAGCAGCGAGATGGCATGCGCCGCGTCTGGCGCGTGCCGTGGGAGATCGTGGCGAAGGATGTTCCAGCCTACGGCGAACGGGTGCAGGCGCGAATCGCGCAGTTCGGGATCGCACATCCCTTCATCCGCACCGAATATTTCCTCAAAGAGCTCGAAGGCGAAGGCGGACTCTTTCCGCCGCAACGATTGGCGCAGATGCGCGGCGATCATCCCCGGCAACATCAGGCGACAGCGGGGAGGCGGTACGCGTTGCTGATCGACGTCGCGGGCGAGGAAGAAGGCGGAGTTGATGCACTGGCCCTGGCCCGGAACGACCGGCGGGATAGCACCGCCTTGACCGTGGTCGAGATCATCGACAACGGGCGTCATTCACCGGGCGTCAGGCATCAGGAGAACGGCTGCACTGACGCCTGTCGCCTGTCGCCTGATGCCTCCGGGCTGCCTCAGTACCGGGTGGTCGACCGCATGGTTTGGACCGGTACGCGGCACACGGCGCTGCACGGGCAGATTGTCGATTTGGCGCGGAATGTCTGGCGGGCGAGCGCGGTGGTGGTCGACGCGACCGGGATTGGGGCGGGGCTCGCCTCGTTCCTGGCGGCGACGCTGGGCGAGCGGCGCGGCGGTCAGGGTCCGATTCCGGTGATTCCGTTTGTATTTACGGCGGCGAGCAAGAGCGCGCTCGGTTGGGATTTCTTGGCTCTGATCGACGGCGGCCGCTTCAAGGAATTTGCCGATGACTCGGCGTTGGGCACGTCGGAAGGCCGGATAACTGCCCGTTATTGGGCCGAGCTGCAAGCGACGACCTACACAACCGTTCCCGGCCCAGGGAAGTTGCTGCGCTGGTCGGTTCCATCCGGCCGTGGGCATGACGATCTCGTGATGAGCGCGGCATTGACGGCGGCGCTCGATGGGCTCGATCTCCGACCGCGAGTGGCGGTTGGGCATGAGAGGACGAACTAGGCCACGTTAACGCCAGGTGTTTTCGACGATTTCGAGGACCTGGACGCGCTCTGGCATTTCGATGAGGAATTCCGGGTCACGTGGGAGGTGGCGGACCTGGAACGGATCGTCGCCCGCCCAGGCGGCCATGGTTTCGAACGACTCCCAATAGGTGAGGGCCATGAATAGGGTCGAGTCCTCTTGATTCTCGCGGAACATCTGGACGGCGAGTGCTCCCTTGCGCTCCATTTCTCGCAATCCTGTTTCAGCCATGTAGACCGCGTAGGCATCGGCATCTTCGCGACGCGTACGTCCGCGCCAGATGCGGGCGATTGCTGGGCGCGGGCGGTCCATTCCAGTACTCACAACAGTTTTTCCTCTCGCAATGTGGGCCGTTCTCCATACAGCGGCCTCTTTGAATAAGGACGTTCTCTGGTAAACGCCGTGAGAACGAGGGTGTCGTCTATGCAACGGCAGAGGAGGCATTCACATGAACGAGCAAGAGAACCCAGAAGAGGCGCCGCAAGGGGAGGATAGTGACCTGGCGGCGGTGCGGGAGTTGGTGTTGAAGGCGCATCCGGATGTGGTGCCGGAGCTGATTGCGGGCAATTCGGTGGCGGAGCTGACGGCATCGATTGAGCCGGCGAAGGCAGCCTATCAGAATATTGCAGAGCGGATGGCGTCGCCGCATGGTGGGCGGACGATTGCGCCGCCGGTGGTGCCGGCTGGTGGGAGTGCGCTGGCGGTTGATCCGGAGGCATTGCCCGCGGCGGAGAAGATCCGGCGCGGGATTGAGGCGGGGAGGAGGAAAGGGATATAGGGAAATCTGTATTGCCGAAAGGCCCGGACGACAATCGTTCCCGGGGCTCAACCACCCAAAGGGCACCCGGCGGACTACAACCAGACGAAGCCCTTCCAGGGCCGCCGAGTGTTGGACGCGAACCGTTCTCTGTAGCGGCGCACGGCGGTGCGCCCTCGTGGTGACCATGGTGGTTGGATCGCGCAGATTGGATCGAACGCGCGCCCAGGCGTACAGCCGTACGCCGCTGCGGAACACAGGTCGCGCGTATCAATCCCAGGGAAGTCTTCGGCAGGGCTAGCGCGGGAAGGGCGCTCTAGGCCGGCGGCAGTTCATCGAACAATCGGTCCCAAATGTTTGCCGCGTCCCATGTGGGGCGCGGTTTTGGTTTGTCGTGTCTGAAAGGAGACGCGTTTGGCGCTGACGAAGGTTGAGGCCGCGAAGCTGACGCAGGACATGTTGCTGCGCGGGGTGATCGAGACGATCGTCAAAGAGTCGGAGCTCCTCGATTACCTGCCTTTTCTCGATGTGACGGGAACCTCCGTGACCTATAACCGCGAAACGACGATGCCGGCGGCGAGCTTCTATGACGTTGGCGATACCTGGACCGAGGCGACGCCGACCTTCACCCAGGTGACGGCGGCGTTGAAGGTGCTCGGCGGGGATGCGGATGTCGACAATTTCCTGCAAGCCACCTATGCCGATCCGAACGATCTCGAAGTCGAAGTGATCGCGAGCCGGGCCAAGGCTATTGGGCATAAGTTTTCGGACACCTTCTTCAATGGCGATACGGCGGTCGACGCGAAGTCGTTCGATGGGCTGACGAAACTGCTCAATGGCGGAAGTCAGGAGTTCGCGGCTGGTCCGAACGGGGCGGCATTGACGCTCGACTTCATGGATCAACTGGTCGACATGATCCTGCCGGGGAAACCCGATCTCCTTCTGATGTCGAAGCGAACGCGGCGCAAACTCTCGAATCTCCGCCGCGCCTCCGGGAATCTGCTCGAGGTCGATGTCAACGAGTTCGGGCGGCGCGCGCTTTACTACGATGGAATCCCGATTGTCGTCGACGATTTCGTTTCGGATGCGCAGACGCAGGGTTCATCGAATGTCTGCAGCAGCATCTACGCGGTCAAGCTCGGGCAGGTGGGGGTGATGGGTCTGGAGCATGGCGGGATCCAGATCGAGCAGGTGGGTGAACTGGAAACGAAGGACGCGACGCGCTGGCGCGTGAAGTGGTATTCGTCCATCGGGCTGTTCGGGACGCTTGGGTTGGCGCGAATCAAAGGGGTGCTGTAGGGCGGGAAGTTCCCCGGGTTAATGCCCATTGACGAACTACCTCGGTATCCAGTGGTGGCTCCGCTGTGGTCGGCTGCCTCGCCCCGGGAATCAATAAGGCTCTTCCCCGCTCAGGGACGGAAGTCGGTTGATGGCGTTCGCTTCAATACCGGGCGCATCCGTCGGCCCACCCGGGATTGATAGCGTTCACCCAAATAGTGGGCTCATTCACCGGTCCGCCCGGGAATTAATTCCCGGGCTCAGGGACGGAAGTCGGCTCAAGCCGACTGGAGCCGGCGCACCGGAGTGACGAGTAATTTAGTGAACGCCATCAACCGACTGCGGCACGCGGATGGTCCGATCACGCGCTCCACGCTCATCAACTGACTGACGATGCAACGCCGAGCTACGTCGCCAAAGTCCATAAACTTGGGGCTAGCACAACGAAGCCTCTTCGAGGCTGAGGACGGTTCGCATTTCTGCGGCTGTTGTCTCTCACCTCGGAGAGGCTTTTTTCGTGTTTGAGACTGAACCGATCGTCGCTATTGCGAATATTGATTGACCTGGGCGCGGTAGCGCATTTGTTGCTCGACATCAAAGCGCGAACCGGGTTTCGCCGGCAATATTGCGCCGATAAGCCAGAGGAACGGGACGAATATGCCGATGATGCCGAGCCAGGTATGACCTTTGCGAAACGTCAAGGCGCAGACGGTGAACAAGCAGAAGATATAAAAGGAGAAGAGCAGGAACCAGAGAAACCATTGCCACCATGCCATCGCCGAATTCCTCCTCAGGCGCTTGATGACGGGCTACTGATCGAGGTGAGAAGTCCCAAACATGCCGACATTCGATGCCGACGTGTATTCAGTAGATCATCCGACGCCGCCGTTCGCGGGGACACGGACGATGTTGCGGAAGCCGAGGTGGTTGGTGCCGGTATCGATCGTGTGATGCATGCGCGCGGCTGGTCGGTAACGCCGGCAGTAGTTTGGCGCGCAAATGAACGATCCGCCTTTGATCACGCGGCGCGGAATCTGGATATCGCCGGCGCGCGGATCGACGCTTGCCTCGGCAGTGGCCGGGCTGACATCGCCACAGCAACCGTTCGCCACGGTGTGATGATCGAGATACCAATCGGTTGTCCATTCCCAAACATTGCCGATCATGTCGAAGAGACCATACCCGTTCGGCGGAAATGCGCCGACGGGCGAGGTGCGCGCGTAGCCATCGAGCAGGAGGTTCTGCCAGGGAAATTCGCCCTGCCAGGTGTTCGCCATTTCCTTGCCCTTGGGCGTGAGCTCGCTGCCCCAGGCGTATTCGGCTCCGTCCAATCCGCCACGGGCGGCGTATTCCCATTCGGCTTCAGCCGGCAGCTCCTTGCCGGCCCAGGCTGTGTAGGCCTCGACATCTTCGAGGGCGAGATGGACGACGGGGTGGCGGTCGAGACCGTTGAGATTACTCTCGGGTCCCTCGGGATGACGCCAATCAGCGCCCGGAACCCAATTCCACCAGTTGTAGTGATTGCTGAGATCGACCCGACCTGACGGCTGGGTGAACACGACTGAGCCGGAGACCAGCATTTCAGGGATCGCACCCGGATAGTCTTCGGCTTTTGGCGTGCGCTCGGCGACGGTGACGTAGCTGGTTTGTTTGGCGAATTTTTGGAATTTGTAGTTGGCGACGGGATAGGCATCGATCCAGAAGCCGTCGACGGAGACGCGATGGACCGGAGCTTCTTCCGGATAGTGATGGTCAGATCCCATGAGGAACTCGCCGCCGGGAATCCAGATCATATCTTTAAACGGAGGCGGACCCGGGGCCGTGCTCCGTCGTTTCGTGCTGACAGCCGCGCTCATGGTACCGACCTTTCAGACTCATCCCAGAGGTGTACATCCAACATAGCACAGTAGTTTAGGGCCACTTTGCGTTTGGCGCTTGGTGGTCGAGACGAGGCCTTCTCCCGACAGAGCAGCCCTCACCCGCCGCTGCGCGGCTGCCCTCTCCCATGTTCGATGAGAGAGGGCTCGAGCTCTGCAGGAATCCCGCGAAAAGCTCCACCTCGCCCAGCGGCGCTGGGCGAGGGGAACAGCGCCGGGGTGATGGCTGTTTTGGCCGGTTCAGGGCCGCAAGTCAACTCGTCGTAATAGTTGGGCGTTGAAAGCGACGACGATGGTGGAGGCGCTCATGAGGATGGCGCCGACGGCGGGGGGAAGGGTGAAGCCGATCGGAGCGAGGACGCCGGCGGCGAGCGGGATGGCGATGATGTTGTAGCCGGCGGCCCAGGCGAGGTTTTCGATCATCTTGCGGTAGGCCGCGTTTGAGAGTTTGCGAACGCCGACGACCGCGCGGGGATCGCTCGTGGCCAGAATAACGCCGGCTGATTCGATGGCGACATCCGTGCCCGCGCCGATGGCGATGCCGACATCAGCGCGAGCGAGCGCGGGAGCGTCGTTGACGCCGTCGCCGACCATTGCGACGTCGCCACCGCGTTGCTGGAGCTCGACGACCTTGCCTTCCTTCTCTTCGGGGAGGACTTCAGCGAAGACTTCGTCAACTCCCAGATCCTTGGCGACGGCTTCGGCGACGTTGCGGGCATCGCCGGTGATCATCACGACATGGACGCCTTGTTTATGCAACTCCGCGATCGCCTCGCGCGACTCGGGGCGAATTTCATCTTCTAAGGCAACCGCGCCGATGATCTGGTTGTCGCAAAGGACGTAGAGCACCGCCGCGCCGCGCTCTTGCCAGGGTTGCATGTGCTCCGCGATGTTGGGCGGGATCTGAACATGCCGCTCCCGGAGGAGAGCAGGGCCACCGACGGCGATCGGCACGCCATCGACCGACGCTTCGACGCCGCGTCCCGCGAGCGCACGAAATCCGGTTGCATGTGGCAATGCCACACTCCGTTCCGTCGCGGTGCGGGCGATGGCGCGGGCGAGCGGATGTTCGCTATCCAGTTCGGCGGCAGCGGCGACGGCAAGGAGTTGATCTTCGGAGCCGTCGAGGGAGAAGATTCCGGTGACGGCGTGCTCGCCTTTGGTGAGGGTGCCGGTTTTGTCGAAGAGGACGTCGTCGACCAGACGCATCCGCTCGAGGGCGAGATGATCCTTCACCAGAATCCCTTGCTTGGCGGCGATGCCGGTCGAAAGGGCCACGACGAGCGGAATGGCGAGTCCGAGAGCGTGCGGGCAGGAGATGACGAGCACGGTCACGGTGCGGGTGACGGCTTCGTCGGTTTCACCGAGCGCCACCCAGATCAGGAACGTGATGATGCCTGCGCCAAGGGCGACAAAGAAGAGGCCCGCGGCGAAGCGGTCGGCAAGGGTTTGGGCGCGGGAGCGTGATTCCTGGGCCTCCAAGACGAGGCGTTGGATGCCGGCGAGCGCGGTTTCCTCGCCGACCGCCTCGACCTTGACGCGAATCGACGCGCCGGTGGCGACCGTGCCGGCGATGACCCGGTCGCCAATACTCTTTTCGACTAGACGCGACTCGCCGGTGATCATCGACTCGTCGATTTCGGCCTGACCATCGAGGATCGCGCCATCGGCGGGAACCCGGCCGCCGGGGCGGACGAGGACGACATCCCCCACCTGCAACGAGGAGAGCGGAACCGTTTCTGTACCGTGTTCGGTGATGCGTTCGGCCTCGTCGGGGAGGAGCGCGGCGAGCGCAGTGAGCGCGCCTCTCGCCTGGCCGATGGCCCGAATTTCGAGCCAATGGCCGAGGAGCATGATCGTAATCAGGAGGGCGAGCTCCCACCAGAATTCGAGATCGAGGAGATCGAGGGTGGTGGCGAGACTGGCGATAAAGGCGACGAGAATGGCCAGGGAGATGAGCAGCATCATCCCCGGTTTGCGAGTTTTCAGCTCGTCCCAGCCGCCCTCTAAGAAGACCCTCCCGCCATAAAGGAAGATGATGGTGCCGAGGACCGGTGGGATCGCGCCGCTGCCGGGGAAATCGGGCATCGAGAAGCCAAGCCAGTCCTGGACCATCTCGCTGTAGAGGACGACCGGGATCGAGAGGATCAGGCAGATCCAGAAGCGGCGGCGGAAGACGTCAGCGTGCTCGCCGTGTTCCGCATGCCTAGCGTGTTGGTCATGCGCCATTTGTGCGGCGGGCATGGCATGGACCGAGTGATCCATGTGGTGTTCATGGCCGGTGGGAACGGGCGCGGATTCGGGGCGATACGTGTGGTGGTCGTGGTTGGTCATGGGTTGTTGAAGTGGCACACCCGGTTCTCCGGCCTAAAGACCGGAGCTAATTCTGACGAAGCCACCCTCCGGGGGCTGAAAACCAGGCTCGCTTTGGGAAGTACCCTGTCCAACACGCTCCAGCCCTGGAAGGGCTTCGTATGGATTAGCGACGGTCTTTAGGCCGTCGTCCCGGCCGTCGGCCAGGTTCATTTCTGGACCGGGTAGCCGGCGTCGTCGAGGGCCGTTTCGAGACGGTCGATGGAAATCAGGTTCGGGTCGAAATCGACGACGACCTGCTTGGTTTGGGCGTTGGCTTCGACACGGCTGACGCCGTCGAGCGGTTCGAGCGTTTTCTGGACGGTGGCGACGCAGTGGCCGCAGGAAATGTCGGGCGCGACAAAGGTGATTTCTCGCGTAGAACTGCTCATCAAGTACTCCCAAAGGTTGCCGGGATACCCGCACCGGGTAGTGTTTTCAATATACCCCTGGGGAGTATATCCGTCAAATGAAATGACCTCCGACGCGAGCTCGCGCCGGAGGCCGCTTCAGAAAAGACTGTTAGCTTTGCGGCGAGGGCGAGGCTTCCGGCGTACCTTCGAGGTTTTCAGGGACCGGGACCACCGCGATCAGCATGTCCGCCGGTTCCTCGGCGGGCGTGTTGATATAGGTGATCTCCACACCGTCGTCGGAGACATCAAGCGAGACACTCGCCCCAATTGCGAGCGTGAATGGAGCGTTGTCTTTGTTTTGATAGACGTTGTCCCCTATTTGCTCCAGATTGCTTATGTCTTCCCCATCATTCCCTGAGGGGAAGACGCGTACAAGTCCCTGATCGACCGTAAAGACAATCAAGCCTTGTTGGACGGAGAAAACCGCGGACTGTCCGGGATCGATGAACGAATGTGGATCAGCGCCGCCAGTCACAACAACGTCAATGAGACAAATCGCTGAGTCGGGGTTCTTGCTGCTCTGGGCGCTGCCGAGGATGGTGGCGGTGGCTTTGCCCTGCTCCTGACCGATCGCGCACTGGGCTGCCGAACTCAATCGATCAATGCAGTTGCCGTGGCACGATCTGCCTTCCCCCGATTGGGGAATGACCATGTAGGAAGTGAATAACGCCAACGCCAAAATGAACACGCTGACAATGCGTCGCATGGCCTAGCTCCTTTGCTGGTTGGGACGTTCAAAGGCTGCTACGACATCCTCATCTCTTGGTAGCGCATGTCACATTACTCTCTTGTCGATAACGACACAAGAGGTGACTGGCAAAATACCCATATGTTCCTCAAGATTTCGGTAGATATTTATGGCCAATACGCTTTCCAGGTAGCTGCCAGCGCGGCCGCTTCGGTCGCCGCCTGGTCGATCGTCATGATCTGACCAAGGGCCCAATCCGAGGCGAACGCGGCGCCTTCCTGTGCCAGTCGCAATTCCGACAGATTGGCTTCGAACGCCGGCCGGTCAACCAACGGCATCGCGGCGCCGAGGACGGACCGCGTGACATCGGCGGCGGCGTAGAGCCTGGTGGCAGGCGAAAGATCTTCGAGCGCGAGGGCCGCGCCGGCGATACCTTCGATGCACTCGACGATCCCGCGCCGGTCGCCGAATTCTTGCCAAAGCGCGAGCGCTTCCGCAAAACGCTCAACTGCCTGGGCGTAATCCTGGAGCAGGTGAGACACTCGGCCAATTCCAAAGAGGGCATGGGCTACACCCGGCTGATCGCCGATATCTTCAAACAGCGCGAGACTCCGCTCGAACAACGGTTGGGCGGCCTGCGCATCGCCGTCGTGGACGGCCGCTTCCGCCAGGCTGAGAATCGAATAGGCGATGCCGCCGACGTCGCCCGCCGCTTGCTGAATCGCCAGCGCCTGCTGGAGCAACGAGCGGGCTTCTTCGGTCTGGCCGAGCGCGTTCGCGAGATCGCCGAGACTATGCAGGCCCACGGCCTCGAATTGTGTGTCCCCGTTCGCTCGCCAGATTTCGAGATTGGCATCGAAATACTCGCGGGCGCGATCGTAGTCCCCGCGATAGAGCGCCACCACGCCGAGCCCCTGGCGGGAGATCGCGACGCCGAGCTCAATGCCGAGCTCCTGGCAAAGTGCCTGGTTGGCCTCGAAGAGGGTTTGGGCACGGGTGAAATCGGTCAAATCGACCGCGAGATTGGCAAGATTACGCAGCGCATAGCCGCGAATGGGCGTGGGCGTTTCGCCGGCGATCGCCAGCGCCCGTTCCAGCCACAACCGCCCTTCTCCGACCAGACCCCGGCGTTGCCAATACATCCACAGATTTCCGCCAAGGTGCAGCGCGGTGTCAGCATCTTGTTGGCAGATGGCGAATTCGAGCGCGACGGCCAAGTTGCCCTCCTCGGCGGTGAGCCGGGTCAACCAGGCTCCTTGACCAGGCCCGGACATCTCCTCCGAGGTTCGTCCGGTGAGCGCCAGGTAATACGCGGCGTGGGCGCGGTGGATCGCGTCGCCATGGTCGTCGAGTCGTTCGATCGCGTATTCGCGGACGACCTCTTGCATGCGGAACATGGACGAGCCGTTTTCCCGGTGAATGAGACTCTGGTCTGAAAGCTCGGTAAGCGACCCCATCACATCCGGCAGGCCCTCGGCACAGATCGCTTCCAGCGCTTCGAGGGTGCACCCGCCGGCAAAGACGGCGAGCCGGCAGAAGAGCGTTTGGGCTTCGGGACTGAGGAGGTCGTAGCTCCAATCGAGGGTGGCACGCATCGCGCGCTGGCGTTCGGGCGCGTCTTGCGGGCCACTTGCGAGCAAAGGCAGGCGGCGCTTGATGAGACTCACCAGCACATCGGGCGGCAAGAGTTTCACGCGAGCGGCCGCGAGCTCGATGGCAAGCGGCAAACCGTCGAGGCGTTGACACGCCTCGGCGATGTTTTGGGCGTTCGCTTCCGAAAACGCGAAGTGGGGATCGGCCGCCTTCGCGCGCTGGACGAAGAGCATCACCGCCGGCGACTGCTCGATCTCGGCCGATGGCACTTGCCTGCCCGCATCAGGCAGGGCAAGGGGTGGAACCGGAAAAAGTTGTTCTCCTTGTAACCGGAGCGGAGTACGGCTGGTCACCAAGAGCCTCAGTTGCGGGCAGGCTGCAAGGAGCTCACCGACGAGCGACCGGGCGGCGATCACATGCTCGAAATTGTCGAGGACAAGAAGCATGCGTTTGCCAGTGAGCGTTCGCTTGAGCAAATCGGCTGGCGCGTGATCGCCATGGTCGCGGATGCCGAGCGCGCGAATGATCGTTGTCGCGACGAGTCCCGTATCGGAGATCGACGCGAGATCGACAAAGACCGCATTCGCCGCCTCTTCACTGCGGGACGGCAACTTCCAATGCCAGCCGAGTTTTTCCGACGCCGCCGGGACCGGTCAGGGTCAGCAGCCGTAAATCGCCGTGATCGAGCAGTTCAACCGCTTCCGCAATCTCGCGTTCACGGCCGATCAGCCGGGTCGCGGGAATCGGCAAGCTGGCAATGACGGTCAGTGGGTAGGTGATTTCCGCCGGCGGAGCGGCATGTGGCAAGCGAGCTGCCGCAACGAGCACTGAGCGCTGGATGGGATCGAGGTCAAGGGCGTCGGCGAGGAGGCGCACCGTCTCGAAGTGAGGCCGGGTGCGCTCGCCGCGTTCGAGATCGCTGATCCCGCGCACGCTGAGGCCGGTGCGGTCGGCAAGGTCTTCTTGGGTGAGACCTGCCGCGACCCGCAATTCACGCATGATTGACCCGAACGGCCGGGTCTCCTGTCCGCGATCCGCTTCCGAAGCCATGGCAATTCTCCCCGCGGATCTAGAGAGAAGCTCGTCCCCCGATCCAAAGATCGTACTCTCCACCTCAATCGGTGGCAACTGGAGGGGTTATTGACCAAGCGAAGGTTGCATGGAAAACGATTCCAATTGACGGATGTGAAGAAGGCCCCGGCGCGAAATCACGCCGGGGCCGGGACGACAGTCCCGTTAGGATTCAGGCGGTGGTGCCGACGCAATCTGCAACTCTGCATCGTCAACGTCGGAGAGGTTGGTGTAGGTCAAAGCCACAACGGCATCAGGCTGTTGATCGAGGTAGATGCTGCTGCCCGGCAACAGTGTGAAGCTTTGACCAGTCGTAGCCTTATAGATCCCATCGCCGACAGGCTCCAACCCAGTCATATCTTCGCCGTTTGCCGGAACGACGAGAATATAACCAGTGTTGTGCTCCGGATCGAGATTAAACTCGATTCTTCCCTCCCGGACATAGAACGCCGTGGTTTCTCCACCCTCGACGAGCGAGTTTGATGATGCGTTTGGCGCAAGATCTATGTCGATTAGACAAAGAACTCGTTGAGTTGCCTGATCGAGCACGGCGACACCAAGAAGTATGGCAGGAGCGTCGGGCGACCCCGGACCGACTCCACATCGGGCATCTGGCGAAGGCGCCGGGGTTGGCGACGCTTCAGGCGTTCCGGCTATTGGAGTTCCTGCTGGTCCCCAACAATGACCATGACACCCATCTCCAGAGCGTGGATACGCAAAGACGGCGGCGATGAGAGCAAGTAAAACAACACACGCGGTGACGACTCGTGGCATGGCCCGGCTCCTTTGCTGGTCAGGACGTTCGACGGCCGCGATGAAATCTTTACAACCCTGGAATTGACTTCACAATACCTTGTTATCGATAGATGCACAAGAATTCATGTACTTATCAAGGCGCTTATACGTCATCGACTGTAGTTTTCTCTGGTACCTGGCAGCGCGTCGATCGGAACCCTGCCTGCTTCGGACGCGGCTTGTTCGATTGTCATAACCTTGCCCGAAGACCAAACGGAAGCGAAGGCCTTCTCTCCAAGCGCAACGCGAAGCCTCTGTATCTTGGTTTCAGCGGTCGACTGCTGAACAGGCGGGATCGGCACACCGAGCGCGATTCGTGCAGCAGTCGTGGCACTGAAAAGCCGGACTGCCAACTCGGACTCACCAAATGAAGCCGCAACGCCAGCCAGTCCTTCGACACACTCGACGATTCCTCGGCGGTCTCCAATTTCACGCCGCAGCGCAAGCGCCACCGCAAATTGCTCGCTCGCACGAATATTTTCCTGACGGATGCTAGCCACACGTCCTAGCCCGTAGCGGGCGTACGCTACGCCTAGAAAATCGCCGTTATCTTCGAAAAGCACGAGGCTCCGCTCAAACATCGATTGGGCGGTCTCTGTCTCACCTGCATCGCAGGCCGTTTCGGCCAAACACAGAATCGAATACGCGATGCCGCCCGTGTCGCCGATTGCCTGTTGGATTGCTAGCGCTTCCTGATGCAGGGCGCGGGCTTCCTCGAAATGGCCAAGCGCGTTTGCTATGTCGCCAAGGCAACCCAAAGCGAGAGCCTCGCGACGACGGTTTCCCAGCGCTCGCAGTTCAGTAAGATTCACTTCCTGCAGTGCGCGGGCCTCAACGTAATCCCCACGATACCAAGCCACTAGTCCGAGTCCATTGCGCGAAATCATGATTCCGTCTTCATCGTTAAGTTCAATGCTTTCAGCCCGAATTGCCTCGAAGAGGGACCGAGCACGCGAGTAATCAGCCAAGTCAATTGCCAGATTACCGAGCGTGCGAAGCGCACGGGTCCGCACTGAGGAAGGACCGTTAGCAATCGCAAGCGCGCGTTCCAACCACATCCGGCCTTCGCCCAAGTAACCACGGCGGGCCCAGTACGCCCAAAGGTTGCCTCCAAGCTGGAGCGCAGTGTCAGCATTTTGCTGGGTGATCGCGAATTCGAGGGCAGCGCTCAGATTGCCTTCGTCGGCGATGAGTTGCGTTAGCCAAGCCCCTTGGCGCGGTCCGTTCAATTCGGTCGCGGCTCTGTCGGTGAAATTCAAGTAATAGGCAGCGTGGGCTCGACTGATGGGCAACTGGTCGCCACTTTCCGCAAGCAGTTCGCTCGCATATTCGTGGACGACTTCGGGCATGCGGAACCGAGACGCGCCGTTGGGATGCGTTGCCTGCTGAACGAAGCCATGATCGGAGAGTTCGGTTAGCGGCTCCAGCACGTCGGGTATTCCTTCGGCACGCACTGCTTCAATCGCTTCCAACGTGCAGCCTCCGGCAAAGACGGCAAGGCAACGAAAGAGGGTTTGGGCTTCGCTGCTGAGGAGGTCGTAACTCCAATCGAGGGTCGATCGCATCGCCTGCTGGCGCTCGGGCGCATCCTGCGGCCCGCTGGCGAGGAGGAGGAGACGGCGCTTGATGAGATTGAGAAGCACGTTCGGCGGCAGCAACTTCACCCGGGCGGCCGCGAGCTCGATCGCCAGCGGCAACCCGTCAAGGCGATAGCAGACCTCGGCCACGCTTTGGGCATTCTCTTCGGCAATGGAAAAGTGAGGATCGGCAGCCTTTGCGCGCTGAATGAAAAGCGTCACCGCTGGTGATTCCACGAGTTCGGCGATTGTTAATTGCTTGCTCTGATCGGGCAACGGCAGCGGCGGTACCGGGTAAATCTGTTCGCTACGGAGGCGCAATGGTGTGCGGCTCGTGACCAAGAGTTTGAGCTGTGGACAGGCGGCAAGCAACTCGCCCACCAGTGATCGAGCGGCAATCACGTGTTCGAAATTGTCGAGCACCAACAGCACGCGCTTTTGTTGAAGCGTTTCTTTCAGCAAGTCCGCGGATGCGTGATCTCCGGGATCACGCACCCCCAGTGCCCGGATGATCGTGGTCGCCACCAGTCCGGTGTCGTTGATCGAGGCAAGATCGACGAAGACGGCGGCTTCCGCATCGACGCTCGTTGCAGCTACTTCAAGGGCCAACCGGGTTTTGCCGACACCGCCGGGACCGGTCAATGTTAGCAACCGCATCTCACCGCGATCGAGCAGCTCGATTGCTTCCGCAATCTCACGTTCGCGGCCAATCAGCCGGGTTGCAGGAATCGGCAGACCGCTGATGACGGTCACCTGACGCGCGACTTCCGCCGGCGCTGCTCCCGTGGCGGGACGGGCGGCCGCGACGAGGACTGAGCGCTGGATTCGATCGAGCTCGAGGGCGTCGGCGAGGAGGCGCACGGTCTCGAAATGCGGGCGGGTGCGCTCGCCGCGTTCGAGATCGCTGATCCCGCGCACGCTGAGCCCGGTCCGCTCGGCAAGCTCTTCTTGCGTCAGCCCAGCCGTCATCCGTAACTCGCGCATCACGGCGCCAAACGGCCGGCGGTCCGCGTCCGTCGTCACGGTTCCTCCTCGTGCTTCCCTGGCGATTATGTCGCCCTCTTGCCCACTGATCGTACTCCCCGCCTCTAGCGGTGGCAACCGGCGGCCAGGCGGCAGGCGGCAGGCATTAGGCGTTAGGCGTTAGGAGAACGAGCGGCTAGAAGAAATGGACTGCGTGGGTAACGCGTTGCTCACGCGTTCGCGTTGCGCGTGGTTTGCCCAGCACTCAGATCAGAGACTGGAATCGTGCTCGAGGCGGTGCCCAACGGCACAACGAAATGGGGAAGCACCGATCCCCAACCCACGAACGGCGAGACGCGCTTTCGTTTGAGCTCGATCGCCAAGCGCAATGTGGCAAAGGCCACCGGAGGGTAACGCGATGTTCTCGGTTCATCCTCATCAACTTTACGATCTCGCAATGGAGCGCCAGCGCGAGCCTGCTCGCCGAGGCGGAACGGAATGCCCTCGCTAAGGCTGCGCGCTTGAGCTCAAAGAAGGAGCGCTCGCCGCGATCGTTCCGGCCGCATCTCGTGCTCGTCGGGGCAGCGAGGTCTGCGCTCAGCTACCTGCTCTGATCAAGCCTCGTCGATGCCGGGGGCCAATGATGTCCCCCGGCATCGGATAGCGGGACAACGACGTCCCAACTCGTCACTGCAGCCGGCGGCTCGTTCAAGCCTTGCATCCCTTCCCGCCGGCTGCGCGATGGCAACACCGGATCGGGCAACGGACGCGAACGCGTCCAGCAATAGGAGACATCAATGCACTCGCACACGATCCTACGTTTCCTTGTCGCCAGCCTCACGATCGCCCTTATCGCCGGCGCGATGATCCGAACCGCCTCCGCGGCGGAACGTATCACCTGGACCGACACATCGAGCCCGGAGGCTCAGGTGGTTCAGGGTTGTAGCGGCTTCGATGTCACAACCAGCTACACCGTCAACCGCGTCCACAACCTCGTCGAGGAGTACACGCACGAAGCAGTCTTCGAACGCCAGCAGGTCGACTTCAGCGGCGCCATGGGCAACTCCGAAACGGGTCTGTCCTACGCCTACGACGGTCATTACACGACCGTGGCCGATTACGACAAAGGCAGCTTCGCGATCTCGAATCTGCAGCTGCGCTTCGAAGTCGGCACGCCCGGTCAGTTTGCGGTTGAGCTCAAGAAGGTCGACTTCAAACTGATCGACAGCCCGCCGGCCATCGTCCAAGCGATCGTGCCGAACGTGCTGCAGCGAGACCTTTGTGGCCTGTTCGCAGCGCGAGCCGCCGGCTATGCGCCAAATGACATCTCGACCAACGAGCCTCTCCAGGACTTTGGACCAGGTCAATCAATCGCGGAGGACGCGATCAACTCAGCGCTGCCGCAGGCGGTCAACGTTCACACGGAGAACTCAGCGATACCACAACGGGTCGACGTCATTACGGAAAACTCGGCGCTACCCAAAGTGGCAGCGCCCGATGACCACATGACGCCGTGGACGGAACTGGATCCCTGCGACACATCGCTGCCGGGCAAGCCCTGCTAATGCACTCATGAGGCCGGAAACCAGTGTTGGTCCCGGCCTCGGGACCACCTCCGAGGAGGCTCTCATCATGAACGATCACACGCAAGCACTTGCAACCTACACAGGCATCGTCAGCGTGATCATGCCCCTAATCGTCGCAGTTGTTGTCCAGTCGCACTGGCGCAAGGAGCTTAAAGGTGCGGCTGCCCTCGCCGCCTGTCTGATCGCAGGCGTCGGCTCGGTCTTCATCGACGGGACCGATCCCAAGGATCTCGGGGTGGTCATTCCGTTGATTCTGGTCGCCAGCCAGGCGAGCTACCACACCTTCTGGAAGCCGACTGGACTAGTGCCCGGCTTGGAAGCGGCGACTGACCTGCCTAAGGGTACTCAGCCGGCCCCCGCATCGTCCGGAAGCGCTGACTAGCGACTCGATCAATCGCTCTCTGACTGCTCATGCACAACGCGCGGGCGCCGGAGCGCCCGCGCAAAGGAGACTCCAATGCACTCGCACACTTATCCCCGTCTCCTCCTCGTCGGTTTCTTGTTCGCGTTCATGGCCGCCGGCGCATTCCATTTCACGGCTGGGGCAGCAGGCGTGCGCGAGTGGACCGACACGACAAGTCAAGAGGATACGCTCGCGGCGACCTGCACCGGTCTTGACCTCACCACCAGCTACCTGGTCAAACGCTCGAATCGCGTCGTCGAGGACTACCCGGGACATGCGGCTCTCGACAGCCGGCGCGTCTCGTTTACGGGCGCGATTGGAAACGGTCTCGATGATTCGTCCTATGGGTACGACGGGTTCTACACGCGAACGCATGACCTCTACACGGGCAAGGTTTGGATCTCCGATCTGCTGCTGCATTTCGGAACCGATACGCCAAAAGCGGTCACTATTTCGCTCGCGCACGCGGACTTTGATCTGTCCGACAACCCCGCGGAGACCATCCAGACGCTCGTGACGAACGTGTTGCAGACCGACTTTTGCGGTCTGGTTGGCGGGTCCGCGTCGACGCTCGACTGGGGCGTGGCGCCACTCAACTCACCGGCCAATGTCGACGAATCCCATGTCTGCACCATCCGGCCGCGCGCGGGTCTGCCATACGGCTGCTAGTTCGCAGCTCTCTCCTCGTTCGGCAGGCGGTTCCGCGCCTGGCAGGCGCGGAAACGATCCAGATCATCGATCAACGATTTCGACCACGGACCACGTTGTCCGACCTAAGGAGAACTTCGATGCACTCATACGCTCTACCACGTCTCCTCCTCATGAGTTTTCTGTTCGCCTTCATCGCCGCCGGCGCGGCGCACTACCGGGCCGGGGCCGAGCAGATCGTCGTTCAAGACTGGACCGTCACGCAAAGCCAGGAAAACGTTCCTGTTCAGGCGTGCGGTGCTTCGGTTATCACGACGAGCTTCACCACGACGCGCGACTACCGGCGCTTCAATGACCCGAATGGAAAGATGCTCTTCGAGCGCCAGCAGGTCGAATTCACGGGCGCGATCGGTAACGCGGTGACCGGCAAGTCATACGCGTATGACGGGCACTTCACGAAGAACACCGATTACGACCAACGCAGCACCGAGATCGCAAATCTCAAACTGCGGTTCGAGGTCGGCACGCCCGGCATGTTCACGTACACGCTCGATCAGGTCGAGTTCAACGTGGCGGACGATCCGGCTGCCATCGTGAAAGCGATTGTGCCTCAGGCGTTGCACATGGACTTCTGCTACTTGCTCGGCGGTCCGACGGAAATCAAGGTCTGGATCCCGTCGGCGAACATTTGGGCCAATAGCGCCTCCGAGAACCTCGCACCCGGTCAGCCGGCGAACGTCCATACCGAGAACTCGGCGCTGGAACAGTCGGATCTGATCTCGAGGCTGCCTAAGCCATCGATCATCACTACCGAGAACTCCGCGCAGGACCAGGCAGATGAGTCGAGCGACCACATGACGAACTGGTCTGAGCTCGATCCCTGCGACACGACTCCACCGGGTCAACCCTGCTAGGGCGGACTCACCATCACAGCCTCGACCGGTGGGCGCACGAGCGCCTGCCGGACGAGAAACCTGATCACGAGAACCAATTGCGGACCCAAAAATGTCCGCCCAAGGAGACTTCAATGCACACGCACGTTTTTCCACGTCTCTTCTTTGTCGGATTCATGATCGCGCTCATCGCCGCCGGGTCAGTTCATTACAAAGTCGCGGCCGACACGATGAATTGGACCGAAACGGCGAGTGGTGAAGATGCATTCGTCCACGCCTGCAATGGTTTCGATATCACCACGAGCTACACGACCAACCTGGCTTACTTCGCCGTCGAGAACACCAGTGGCGATCAGGTCTACCAACGGTTGAACGTCAGCTTCGTGGGCGCTCTGACCAACGCCAAGAACGGGCAATCATTGCCGTACAACGGCAAGTTCACCCGGACGTCTGACTATCACCTCGGGCGGGTCGAGATCACCGATCTCGAGCTGCGAATCCAACTGCCCACGCCGGGTGATTGGAAAGTGACGATCGCGCGGCAAGAGATGGATCTCGTGGCCAATCCGGTGGACGTGATCCAAACCGTCGCGTCACGCCAACTTGAAACCGGTCTGTGCCTGATGCTCGGCCGCTGGGCAAACAGTGACGATCTCGGCAGACCACCGTATGGCCCGCCGACCGGCGGAACCACCGAATGGATTCCGCAGACTCCGGCGGCTGATTCAGGCGACGGGGACTCGGCGCCACTTCCGCCGTGCGACCGACCGCGCATGGATCCCGCCTACAACTGCTAGCTCCGAGCAGCGTCGTAGGCCGGCAGGCGCTTAGGCGCCTGCCGGCCACTCCTACCGATTTCAGACGAGGTCGCCGAGGGCGTCGTTGGAGACGTCTTGAGGAGAGTCACATCATGCTACTGCTACGCCACACCGCAACTCACCTACTGACGTCGCTCCTCGTAGTGATGGTCATCGCGTCCCTACTCGGTGCTGGTTGGAAGCTGGCCGGTTTCACCAGCTACACCAAAGCTGATTCTGGTTCCGCCACCACCGAGCAGGCTGTCTCTGCCTTTTATGAAGGTGTCAATCAAACGATTCGGACCGGCAATTCGGAAACGCTGACGACGGTCGTCGCGCCTGATGTCGTCGTCCACGGACCGCTCGCGTCTCTGGCCCAGCAGGAAGAAGGCTTGACCAGGTATCTGGCAAGCCTGCATGGGACCTCACCAAAGCTTCAGATCACCGTGACCGAAGTCGTGGTTACCGGCGATCAGGCACTCGTCAATCTGACTGTTCAGGGTGACGACCACCGGACGTTCCTCGGCAGCCGGCTCGACGGCGTCGCGCCGTGGAGTGGTGTCGATGCGATCCGCGTGCGAAACGGTCTCGTCAGCGAATACTGGAGCGGCGGAACCGGTCTCGAAATGCTGGAGCCGCTTGCGGAAGCGCCGTTCTCCATCCTTCCCGGCGGAGAACCTTCGGTCTCGCTCGACCGCCTTACGCTCCCACCAGGTGGGTCGTTCGCGGCCGCGAGCATGAAGGAGAAGCGCTGGCTGTATGTCCAATCCGGCGCCGTTGGGGTCAGTTCGACGCTCCGCGACGAAGCGCAAGAAACGCCGTTCTCAGCGCCCATCGGGCCCGAGAAGCCCGGTGGCGGAAACGGCGAAATTCGGCCTCCCGCGACCGCGAAGAGTGGAGATTTCTTCGTGCTGCCGATTTGGAGCACGACAGAGATTCGGAACACGGGTTCATCGTCAGCCAGCCTCCTCGTATTCGCGGCCGGGATGCCTGATCCGCTCGGCGACGGGCGGGCCGATCCGGCGGGCCACGGTGGCCAAGCGCCAGTTTCGGCCGAATTGAGCTGGCCAGGTTGGGGAACCTCTGCGGCGCGTGTTTCCGAGAACGGGGCGACGCTGGTTGCCCTGACCGGAACAGTGCAACCGGCTCTTCCCGCCGAACGGTCGATCCTCGCCGTGGGGAGCATCACGCTGGCGCCGGGAACGGGGTACCTAACGCAACCCACGGGTCCACTCCTCCTGACGGTCGAGAACGGTCTGATCGATATAACCTCAGAAGGATCGCCAGCCTGGATCTATGACGGAGCAGGCAGTGACCTCACGGTCGCCTCGCTCAGCGCAGGAGGAGGCGCGGTCCTTTCAACTGGATCGGTTGTCAGCCTGCGCAACCTCGGCGCCGAACCAGTCACACTCATCGTCTTCGGGATCGTGCCAGTGAGCGCGTTCACGGGAGGTGCAGCGTGAATATGAGTATTGGAAGTGATCCCGCAATGCGGGATCACTTCCCCTCCCACCTGACTCCCAAAACGAGAAGCTTTCGATTGGACTTTGTTCGCGGTTCACTGATCACGCTGCTGACGATGGCAACCGCTATTGCCCTCTTTGCATCGGGCTGGATTCTCTCGAATCCCGCGGTCGCTGATCCCCGTCCCGCCGGCGCCGAAACGGTTGTCCGGGACTTCTATGCCGCCGTCAACCAGACCATCCACAGCGGAGATGCGAGCGCACTCAACCCAGCGGTCGATGAGCATGCCGAGATGCACGGTCCACTTGCGACCGTTGCGCCGAGCCGGGATGGGCTGACTCGCTATTTGCTCAGTCTGCATGTCACCAATCCGCAACTAGAGCTGCAAGTGACGGG
Source organism: uncultured Chloroflexia bacterium (assembly GCA_963737985.1). GTDB lineage: Bacteria > Chloroflexota > Chloroflexia > Thermomicrobiales > UBA6265 > CAVTUU01. The sequence goes on from CAVTUU010000010.1 coordinate 87,159, forward strand.
GATGACGATCACCGGCAGCCGGGCTGTAGTCGAAGTCGATGTTCGCGGTGCAGACGGCGGCTCGTTCTTGGGCGGCGCTCTACCGAAAACCGCGCAATGGGGCGCGATTGACGGACTTCGCATCGGGAATGGCCGCGTGCTCGAACTGTGGAGCGAGGCGAGCGGCGTCGCGTTGCTCGAAACAGTGGGCCAAGTGCCAGCCACGTTCGCTCAGATCGACCCGCGCACTATCGAGCTCGACCGACTGACGATCGAACCAACCGGTTCATACATTGCCGGCAGCAAGAGCGACCAGCGCTGGCTCATAGGTGAGACCAGCAATCTGACCGTGATCTCGACGCCACTGCGGACAGAACTGACCCGGGCGCCGCTCGCCCTGGATCCTCTTCAACGGACGCTCAAGCCGGGCCAGATGCTTCCAGTTTCGACCTGGAGCAAGACCGAAATTCGGAACACCGGCCGTGAAACCGGCTCACTACTCGTGCTGACCATTGCAGTGCCGGCTCCGAAGACCATCCAGGCGGGGAGTTCATCTTACCGAACCGCGTCGCCTGAACCGATCGATTCATCCCTCCCAGGATGGTGGACCGGCACACCGCACCAACTCGGCAGCAATTTCACACTCGTCTCGGTCACGAACAGCATCGAAGAGGAATTGCCTGCTGATCATTTGAACGTGACGCTCGCCCAGGCAACGCTGACGCCGGGAACGATCCTCACCGACGTTGAGACATCTGGTCCCACGTTGCTCGCGATAACAAGCGGCACGCTCGATCTGGTGTCTGAGGACCGATCGGCGGCGAACTATCGGAAAAATGCCACCCACCACGACATCGACCGGATCGAGGCACCGTACGGAGCCGTCATCCGTTCTGGTTCCCATGCCTATTTCAACAATCCTGGGCCTGAGCCAGTCGTGGTCACGATCATCGCTCTCCTACCTAATGATGTGACTATAGGAGGCAATGCATGACGAAACGCTGAAGCAAAACGAGATTCTCTTTTCTGTCGAAGCAAGTTCACCTTGAAAGGAAACGAAAATGTCAAAGCAACGCGGACACGTTCCCCAGCCAGCATTCATGGAGCACTATCAGGCGCGAATCAAAGCCGTCGACGGACTGAACTGCACGGAAATGGCACGGCCGATCACCGGCACTGCCTGGCACACCGAGGTCGGGACATTTCTCGGTACGGCTGGATGGTTTGACGATCCCCACAATGGAGCGCTGACCGATTTCCAAATCGGCGGCACGACCGACGGGAAATTCGACGGCGTCATCATGCGCTTCATCGAAGCAGACCAAGGGGTCGCGCCATACGCCAATGGACCAGTCGGCAAGGTCCGGCCGCCGTTTGACGATGCCCTTCATTTTCTCAACGTGTTTGGCCGGGGCGAAGCGATCAATGCTCGTCTCCGGTCGATTGAGCTCTCGGACGGTGGCATGCCAAATCGCGACCGGGAGCTGACCGGGCGTCAGATCGAGAGTCTGGCCTTCCTCACTGCCTACGTCCACAGTGAAGAAGCAGGGCAAAGTTGGGATGAATTCCTCTACAACATTTTGCATTACCAGACCGGCACCGATCACGTCGACTGCCCGGGCGCCTGGCTGAAGGCGAACAAAGCTCAGGTGCGGGCGCGCGTGGTCGAGATCATGCACGCTTACCAGACCGGAGTAGCATTGAAGCGTCCATTGCTGATCACCTATCCCCCGGGCTACGCAGGACCGGAGATTCAACAACCCGGCGCCGGCGTGGCCAAGCCCAGCAAGGGCGCGGAGAAGGAACCAACCCCGATCTACGCGGAGCCGCTGACCTATCCATGGCTTACCGATCCGGCCGAACTCGCCATGGGGATCGACCGGAAGATCGGGAAGACGCCGGTGTTCGCTCTCCGCCGCACCTGGACCGCGAACAAGACCACTCCTCGTTACCGCGACACCGGTGGTAAGGCGGTGATCGGTCCGCCGATATCGGCGGGCACTGCCTTCGTCGGCGAATTTGTCTACCGGAGCAACGGCGAATGGTGGGTGCTGACCTCGTTCGGCACGCGCGTGCGCATGAGCGATCTCGACCCGAACCTGGAGCTGAAGGCGGCTTGAGTTTTCTCAAAATTTCCTCAAAGTTCCCTCATCCCCTGACCCCTTCTCCCGTGCGCGGGAGAAGGGGAACCCTTTGCCAAGCGCCGCAACACGTGCGCGATCTTCCCCCACCGTCATGCTGAGCACGAACCTCCGTCGTTCTGAGCCGCTCTTACCGTCATTCTGAGCGCAGCGAAGAATCTCGCTCGGCTATACCCCGGCTTCCTTCCTGGCGAGATCCTTCGACTCCGGCTCCGCCTCCGCTCAGGATGACGGAGGGATGGCGCGCAGGATAGCGGAGGGGTGGCGTCTGAAACCGGTCCCTCTACCTCGCAAGGGAGAGGGAGAGCGCCGGGTGAGGGAACTCATGGTGGAGGGTGCCCCATTTTTCGCGATGATTGACGCTCTAGTGAGTAACAAGCGGCGTTTGCGCATGCGATTTAGACGTCGTCCGCACCCTTGGCGAGGGGCAACCGGACGGTGAAGTTCGTGCCCCTGCCCGGATCGCTGGTGACGGTGATGGTGCCGTTGTGGGCGTGGACGAGGGAAGCGACGATCGCAAGTCCGAGACCGGTACCGCCGCGGCTGCGAGTACGGCCGGCATCGGCTCGCCAGAAGCGTTCGAAGATGTGCTCGCGGTCGGCGGCGTCGATGCCCGGGCCCTGGTCGGCGACCGAGATGTCGACGTAACCCTCCGCCGTGGCAACGGTGACATGGACAGACGTATTGGCCGGGGTGTGGATGCGGACGTTGGTGAGCAGGTTGTCGATGATCTGGCGGAGTCTGACCGGATCGCCGTTGACGACCGCGCTCGGCGCGAGATCGACAGTCAGCGGACGGGATGGGTCAACCGCCTGAAAATCGGAGATCGCGTCGCGCATCATATCGACCACTTCGATCGGTCTTGATTCCAGTGCACGTTGCTGGTCGAGCCGGGCCAGCAGCAACATGTCGTCGACCAGCCGGGCCATGCGCGCCCCTTCTGATTCGATCCGGCCCATGGCGTTGGCGACGCCTTCCTGATCGGGAATCGCGCCCTGACGGTAAAGCTCGGCATATCCGCGCAGGGAGGTCAGCGGCGTCCGCAGCTCGTGCGCCGCGTCGGCGATGAAGCGGCGCAAACGCTCTTCACTGGCCGTGCGCGCACGCACAGCTTCTTCGATTTGGGTGAGCATGTCGTTGAGCGCTTTGCCAAGACGGCCAAGCTCGGTACGAGGATTCGCGGACGGCACGCGGCGACTGAGATCCCCGGCGCCGATCGCGGCCGCGGTATCGACCATTTGGTCGACCGGCCGGAAATCGCGCCAGATGATCCACCAACTCGCCAGAATCGCCACCGCGAGTGCGCCAATGCCCGCGATGACGAGAATTTTGATGATCCGGGAGACGGCGGCATCGGCCTGCGTGAGCGGGGCCGCAGTGACGAGATACTCGCCATTGTTGTCCCGTTGCACCAACGTCCGGTAGTCGAATGACCCGTCGACCGCGGGCGTGGTCACGATATGGTCGACCAGCGCATCAACTTCGGAGCTCGGAATTGTCGGTAGACTCGGCGGTGGTTTCGGATCGTCGGCGTAGCCACAAGGCTGATTGACCAGTAACGCCCCGGTCGGGCTATAGACAAAATACGCCACCGAATTGGGATTCCAATCGGCGTTCGAATCCTGGGCGGTCGACGGTGTGGGAGCGGCATATCTGCCTTGATCGTTGTTTTTCCCACCGTCAGGAGGCGGATGATTCCCTCCCTTGGCGCGTGACGCGCTCGTCATGACCTGATAGTCGACCTGGTCGACGAGGGTGGACCGCGTGCTGCGAAGCACGACGACGCTGAGCACGGTGAGGACGGCAAGCAGCACCAGCGCGACTGCCACCGTCAGTCTCGTCTTAATGCTCATTTGCCACCTCCCCGATTGCTTAGCTCATTATGTTTCACGAATTTGGTCCGGCGTCGCTCGACCGCATCGCATAGCCGAAACCGCGAACGGTGCGGATCAGCTCTGCATCGCGGTCGTTGAGCTTGCGCCGGAGGTAACTAATGTAGGTTTCGACCACGGCGGGATCGCCCGCGAATTGGTAATCCCAGGCGTGGTCGAGAATTTGACTCTTCGAGACGACACGATTCCGGTTCAGCATCAGGTAGCGGAGCAATCGAAACTCAGTCGGCGAGAGTGTGATTTCCTCGTCGCCTCGCCAAACCCGGTAGGCATCTTCGTCGAGCACGACATCGCTGACAGCGAGCCGCGACGGCGAGGTTTGACGGTTGCGCCGCAGCACCGCTTCGATCCTCAGCATCAGCTCTTCGAGACTGAACGGTTTGGTGACGTAATCATCGCCACCGCCGGTGAAACCCTGGCGAAGATCGGCCGGATCGTCGCGGGCAGTGAGGAAAACGACGGGGACCTGATTGCCGGCCGCCCGGATTTGGCGGCAGACGGCGAAACCGTCAAGATCGGGCAGGTTGACGTCGAGCACAACCAGGGAGAAGGGGACGTTGCGCGCTTCGGCGAGCGCCTCGCTGCCTGATGCCGCCGTTTGCACCTGAAATCCGGTAAACCGGAGCGCAGTGGCGACAAGCTCGCGAATCGGCTCCTCGTCCTCGACGACGAGGATCGTTTCATCATGGTCAGCATGCGGTTGTTGGATAGTGCTCATCGACGTGTTTTTCTCTCCGATCAATACGTAGGCGTTGGCGTCGGGGTTGGATTCGTGTTCGGGACCGCTGTCGGCGCGGAAAATCCGGGAATGTCGGCGAACGGCGTGATTGGAATTCTGGTCGGGTCTACCTGCCATGGCAATTTACCTGCTTCGTCAGCGAGATAGATGCCAAAACCGCCGGTGACGATAACGAACGTGAGCAGAATGGCTGCCAAAAACGTCAACCAAGGATGATTGCGGAAAGGCTTCATTACATTCGATCTCCTGGCCCTGAGTTCCCTCACCCCCGACCCCTCTCCCTTGCGAGGGAGAGGGGAGTGGTTCATTGCGGTTCGTACCTTTTCCGGTCCTTCTCCCCCGCAGGGGAGAGGGTGGCGCGGAGCGCCGGGTGAGGGAACTCCTTCCGGGTTACGCCGCCTTCGTGGCGGACACGTCTATTTCGAGCGTTATCGTGTCGTCAATTGACAGCACCGGACCCTGAGTCGGCGGCGTGATGTCGAAGCCTGACATTTTGACTTTCGTCGTCGCGCTGCCGGTCAAGGTATCGCCATCCTCCTTGAGCTTCGCGTCCCAGGCGACCAACTTGGTCACATTGTGGACCGAGAGTGTTCCCACGAGGCGAACGCTGGCTTCCTGACCATCGGTCAGCGGTTGGTCCAGACCTTCGACGCTCGTTACGATGAAGGTCGCGAGCGGGAACTTGTCCGATTCAATCCCGATGCTGTGCAAGTTGTTGTCGCGCAACGGTTCGCCGCTTTCCAGCGTCCGCAAGTCGATATCGAACCGCGAGCACGCGACCGGCATTCCACTGTCGTCGAACAGAATCTGGCCGATGATCGCTTTCGTTTTCCCGACCGCCTCATTCGCGCCAATGCCTGCCAAGTCTTGCTCCGCCTTGTAGCGCGCTTCCGAGTTTTCGCCATCGATCTGGTAGACGGTCGCGCCGGCCGGCGCCGCAGCCGGGGTCGCATCGGGAGCCCCGCATTCATTGGTCGCGGCCGGGGTGCCGATCACACCGGCGGCTGGGGTTGCTTCTTGGGCCATTGCCGTACTCGTAATGGTGACGCCGAAGAGTGCAGCCAGCACAACGACGGTGATAATCATGGGTGGTACGAAACGTATCCTTCTCAGACGACTCGTCACAAGGGCCTCCTCGTCTCTGTAGTCGGGTCTTCGTGGAAGATGCCGCGCCGCGGTCACGCATCTTCACCGCCTACCAGACTATCGGGCCCTGCTGAAAAGTATCTCCGTGCTCCCTGGGAATTGGCTGAGAATGGATGGTAGTCGCGAGGCGCCACAGCCCTAAAGGGACCGTGCTTACTCTGACGAAGCCGGCTAAAGACCGGCTGATGAGGATCGTTCTGGCAGGCCTGTTCCCGCCTGCACGTTTGAGCCCTGGAAGGGCTGGTCGGTCGTAGCCCGGGGCCGTTAGCCCCGGGCACATTTGGTGACGCCTAACGCCTCACGCCTCACGCCTCACGCCTCACGCCTCACGCCTTCTGGGCGGAGATGTCGACTTCGAGCTTCACGGTTTCGTCGATCGACATGACCGGGCCTACCTTCGGCGGGGTGATGTTGAAATCGGCCATGTTGAAGGTGGTCGATGCCGTGCCGGTGAGGGTGTCGCCATCCATCTTGATCGTCGCATCCCACACGACCAGCTTCGTCTGACCATGGACAGTCAGGTTGCCAATCAGCTTGACCTGCGTCTCCTCGCCGCCGGCGAGCGGTTTGTCCAGCCCCTCGACGCTCGTCAGGATGAAGGTCGCGAGGGGGTACGTCTGCGTTTCAAGCGTGTTGGTGTAGAGGAAATTGTCCCGACGTGATTCGTCGCTCACCAGCGTTCGCAGATCGACGTCGAACCGAGAGCATGCGAGTGGCCATCCCTGGTCATCGAGGAGGATCTGCCCAATGAACGCGTTTGTCTTGCCGATCGCGGTGTTCGCGCCCTTGTTCGCGAGTTCTTCCTCGGCGACATAGCGCGCCTCTGAATTCTCGCTGGAAATTTGGAACGTCGCGGCCGGCGTGACGTCGGCGTGACCGGCGTGTCGGCGGTCCCGCATTCGTTCGTTGGTTCGGGCGTGCCGATCACACCCGGCGTTGGCGTCGTGTCCTCAGCTCCGGCCTTACTCATAAATGAGACACCCACGAGCGTGAGCACGATAGCCAACGAAAAAACGGTGAGAGACATGCGTATCAGACGGTGGGACACCTGGACCTCCTCATCAATTCCATTGCTGTTCGGTTTGTAGGTATGACCAAGCCATGTGATCACACGGCTTGCACGTTGATCAAATTACCGGCACTTGCTGAAGAGTGTCTCCGCGAATCCTGTGAATCGGCTGGGAATGGCAAGCCCTCGCCCGGCGCCAGCCCTCACCCCAGCCCCTCTCTCGCGCGAGGTAGAAGGTGGCCCGAAGGGCCGGGTGCGGGAATTCGTGGACGAAGTCCACCAGCTGCCTACGCCTCGCCGAAACTTGGTTTCCCTTCCATTGTTGGATCCGGGAAAGTGGCATCTTCGGAGTCATCCATGAGCGATTGAATCGCCTGGCGTTGGCTCGGCCCCTCCTGCTTCTCCATGCGATAGCTGTACCGAGGCAGCCAAACCACGAAACCGACGACGACCGGTGGGGCGATGATGAAGACGATCTTTGGTCCCGTGAAATTCGAAATCAGTCCGAGGACGAGAACGGCGGCGAGCGGCAGCAGCGTATTGGTCGCTTCAAACAGCGCGACAACCAGAGAGATCGCGAACTGCGACGCGTCCTGCCGAGCGAGGTAAACCATCGACCCGTCGGAGACCGTGGCGAGGGCGAGTTTGCCCGCGGCGCGCGAAGTGGCCAGAATCGCGATATTGCGATCCTTCAGGACTTCGCGGTACGACGGCCTCTCGTCTGGCGCAGGCGCCGCGGCGGCCCCTAATGCAATCGCGTCAGCCATCGCCTCACCCTACCCCGTTCAGGCAGCCATCCACCGAACATGACAAAGCGTGCGCGCTCATGTCCCAGGCATCGCATTAGTCAGTGCGGGGTCAGACGGGTTCCAGGTCGACTGTCTCATGGACAGATTGAATATGCGCAGAACTGGATGGGACGAGGGTGAGGGAACCCCATGCGGCTGCGCCCACGCGCGGTCCTAAAAGGGACCGCACTCAAGTTGCGAAGCCCGCTGATGAGCGTGGACACCTGTTTCGGACCATCGTGGTCGGCGGCCCCGCCCGGGAATGAATAAGGCCCAGAGGGCACCCCGCTCAGCGACCGGAAGTCGGTTCAAACCGACTGGCGACAGCACGGGACAGGATCCGATTCAGGATTCCACGTTCATAAGAGGGCTGGGTGCGAACCACCGTGTCACATCTCTAACCAAGTGACCCCGACCGCAAGAACCTAGCCGGTCTTGAGCCGGCTTCGTTCTTTGAGCGGGGAAGGGCCATATTCATGCCCGGGCACGCGGCTCAAGCCGCGTCTAGGCACCAAATACACAAGGGCGCATGACAGGCAGCAGGTTGAAGTTGGATCCCGGCCCAAGGCAATTGCCCTGGGCCGTTGGCGTTCTGCACGAAAAGGAGGGCGGATGTATCAACGGGTGACCGGTGACTGGCCGGAGGGGATCGGGACGGCGGAGGATCGGGCGCGATTGGCGCGGTATGCGGAGGCACTCGCGTTTTATGAGGGAGATCAGTGGGTTGGAAGGCAGCAGCGGGGTGAGACGCGGTTGACGTTCAACTACGCGCGGGCATTGTTGCGGAAGGTTGCGAGCTACGTCTTTCCTGAACCGGTGACGTTTTCGGTTCCGGCGGACAAGGACGAAGCAGCGGCGAGCCGGGCGGAGCAGGCATTGGCAGCGGCGATCGCCGAGAACGATCTCGCCCGGCTCGATATCGAGCTGTGCGTCGAGGCAGCGGTGCTCGGCGACGCGGCGGTGAAAGTGACGTGGGATGTCGAGGCGGGGCGGCCGGTCGTGGTCGGGGTGAATCCGGCGACATTGGTCGCGCTTTGGCTGCCGGACCGTCCACGTCAAGTCGAGCGGATCAGTCAAGTCTATCGGATGACGGGCGAGGCGGTGACACGCTCGTTCGGCGAAAACGCGGGATTGTTGCTGGCGGCCGGCCGCGACTACCCGGTGGTCGAAAACTGGACGGCGGAGCGCTGGGTCGTCGAGATCGCGGGGCAACGAGTCCGCGACGAACTGAATCCGTACGGTTGGATTCCGTATGTCGTCGCCCCGAATAATCCCCGGCCGCATTGCTTCTGGGGCGAGTCGGATTTGGTCGATCTCTTCGACATCTGCCGCGAGTTGAACGCGCGGATGTCGGTTCTCGGGCGGGTGCTGGAACTCTCCGGCGCGCCGATCGCGGTGCTGGAGAACGTCGACGGTTCGGACGGGATCGCGGTCGCTCCGGGCGCGAAATGGGAACTGCCGGAAGGAGCGAAAGCATATCTGCTCGACCTCCTCGGCGGGGGTGGCGTTCAGCTTCACATCGATTATGTGAACCTGCTCTATCGCGCCCTTCACGATCTTAGCGAAACCCCGCGCACAGCCTTCGGCGATTCCGGGCGGGCGCTTTCGGGGGCGGCGCTCGAAGTCGAAATCCAGCCCCTCGTGCAGCGGGTTCATCGCAAGCGGCGGATGTGGGAAACCGTCTTCCGTGAGCGGAATGCGCGTTTGCTCGACTTGCTCGAACGGTTCGGTGGGCAAGACCTGGGCGGTCTGCGGCGGTCGGTCACGATCTGGCCGAGCGTACTGCCAAGCGACACCGACAGCGCTGTCCAAAACGCGGCCCGATTGGTCGCGAGCGGCATCCAGAGCCGGCGCACAGCCGCGGCCGCGCTCGGCGGCAACGACCCCGATGGCGAATTGGCCCGCGTGCTCGACGAGATGACCCGGTTCGCGGCGATCACATCAGGAGAGAACGCATGACGACCCGGCTCGAACTGCGGACTGCCGTCCGCCAGCGGCTGCAAGATGAAAGCGTGACTCCCCTTTGGAGCGATGCCACGATCAACGAGTTCCTCTCTGCTGCATTGCGCCGCTACGGCGTCCTCTTTCCAAAAGAGGCGGCCGCGACGGTGCTCGTCAACTCAGGCGCGACCAGTTTCGCGGTCGCGGCGGTGAGCGAGCCGGGCCGGATCGTGCGGGTGCTCGACGACTTGGGCGCGGCCGTGCCATCCCAGCAGAGGTTCGACATGAACGGTCAATCCGGGCCAGTCGCGCAAGCCTGGCGATGGTGGAACGGGAGCGTGTTCCTCGCCGCACCCGCGCCGCGCACCGGCAACTGGTCGGTTGAGCATCTGACGGGGCGCTCTTTGCCCACCGACGACGTCACCGCCATCGAAGTCATCCCCGGCGATGAAGAGATCGTCGTGCTGTTTGCGTCCGCTGCCGCATTGCGTCGCCAAGTCGTGGCCGAGGGAAAGCAAGGACTTGGCCGCGGCCGCGATCCGATTGCGCTCGCGGCCGAAGCGGCGCGGCTCGAAGCTGACCGCCTGATCTCCGCCCGGCGGCGCCGTGTCCGTGGCGGTTGGTTGAGCGGTTAGGAGGAGCGGATGCCGATCGGATTCGAAACGCCTGACGGCGGCGGCCAGACCTCGGAGGAGAAGGAACGAGACCGCTGGAGCTGGGTCGACGCAATCGATGGTCTCGTGGTCCCGGTTGTCTGGACCCGCTGGGCAACCCGCGAAGACGAACGCGTCTGCCCAGAATGCGGCCCCATCGACGATCTCGTCTGGCCCGAAGACGCCGGACCCTCTCCACCCCTTCACGTCAACTGTCGCTGCGAACGGGTGTATGCATTCACGCTGTTCCAGCTGCGGGGATAAGCGATTCCGCTATGCGGCTGCGCCGCGAACGCCGGATTAGAAATCCGGCGCTCAGTGAACGAAAACCCCGCTGGGGTTGAGAACGACGCCTCGTGTTGACGCACCCCGTGCTCAGTCCCGGAGGGACTTTCGTTGATTGAGCGCTGGGTTTCCAACCCGGCGAAACGGTGCACCGGAGAGACTAAGGAGCATCCAGATGCCGCAAACGACCGATATCGTGCTCGATGGCGCGGGGTATATGGTTCTGCCGGGAAGTTACCGGCGGATGCAGGACGGGATTGCCGAGGGACGGATGGGCAGGATTTCGCTCTCCGATTTCTTCGGCGGGCAGCGGCGGGCGTTGCAGCTCGAACGGGACCGCGGATGGGATGCGCCGGGTGTTGGTCCTGCCCTCTTCGGACAGGGCGTCGAGCCGTGGCCGTTTTCGCAGTCCTACACTGATGGCGTCATCACGACCGTAACGACCGTGCGCGCTCCGCATCTGGTCGTCGGCGACAACGCTTACATCGCGGTCGGCCGTTTCCTTTTTAAGTCGGTCAGTCTCGCCGCGAGCGCCTGGGGCGATTTCACGCAGGTTGCCGATGTTGGCGCGGGCAAGACGATCACTCGCCTCGCCTATTATCAGGGAAACATCGCGCTTTGCTGCGGCAACGGGCTCGACGTCCAGATCTATCCGATCGCCGGTGGCGCTCTGACCACCTTGGCGGCTGGATTGAAAGCCCGCATCGGCATCGGTTACGCCAACCGTCTTGTTTTCGCCGATCCGGCTACGGGCAATGAAGTCCTGCTCAAGATGACGACCGGAGCGGCGGTCGACACGCGCGAACTCGACGCGCCGATCGTCAATATGGGTCTGCATGATGGCAAGGTGGTGATCGCGACTCGGCAGAGTCTGTGGTTCCTGGGCGGCCGGGTCGATCCCACGTCCAACAAATGGACCGCCGATCCGGTTCCCTTCTTCACCCACGGCGTCTGGTCGGACGACGAGGATTTTCTGTTTCTTCTCAGTTTCGGTGGCAAGCTCTACACCTGGCTCGCCAATCAGGTCATGGAGTGGAATCCGAACGAAGGGAGCAGTCGTCAGGGTTGGCGGGCAATTGGACTCGAAGGAAGGTCATGTTACGGCGCGACCGTAACCGGGGGCTATCTCGTCGTTTGTATTGTCAATCGCAACGGCGAGTCCGAAACCTGGGCGTTCGACGGCTCCGGCTGGTGGTTGATGCTCCGCTCGCAATCGCAAACGCGCATCTGGCCGATGCACACCGGCGGGGCGGGGAATATCGATCTCGTTGCTTTCCGCGACGGCTCCGCCTCGGTCACCTACGATCTTTTTCGCCTCGTCTACCGCCACGAAAGCGCGACGAGTTACGCGCCCTCGGCCGAATACCGCACATCACTCCTCGACGCGGGAGATCGCGGCCGGCAGAAGGCGTGGCGCGCGATCGGGGCGACCTTCGCTTCTCCGGAACCCCGCGGAAATCAGGCAAGCGTCGATGCAGTGTCGCTCACCCTTTCCTATTCCATCGACGGCGGCAACACCTTCACCACTGCTGCGACCATCTCCACCTCCGATCCGACTGAGCGCGCATTCGAACTCGCGGGAGTGATCGGCAACAACGTCGCCACCTCGACCACCATCATGCTCAAGCTGAACTGGACGTCGGTCAGCGATTGGGCGCCGGTGATGACTGGTCTATGGGCGGACTTCGAACTGCTCGACTCCCCAGCGCGGCGGCGAAAGTGGTCCTTTTCCGTGCTGGCTCGCGACGCGGCGGTTCAGCGCGATGGCAGCGCCTCGACCCGCACCGGCCGCGAGCTCGCCTTCGACCTCTGGCAAGGTTGGCAAGAAGGCGCGACGATCGTTCTGCGCGATATCGACTTCGACCTGACGAGCGAGCTCTACCAGGTGCGCATCGTCGACATCACCGAGGAAGTCCCAAAACCGAGCACCTTCGGCGAATCGGCCGCCTCGGTGATCGGGCTGACGTTGGTGGAGGTGTGATAGGGCCTATTCCCATGCGTGCCCGGGGCTGAAAGGCCCGGGCTACGACGGACGAAGCCCTTCCAGGGCTGAGAACGAAGGCAAGCTGCCGCGAATCGTCGTGCTCAACCCCCGGAGGGGGTTTCGTATAGTTAGCGCTGGGTTTCAACCCGGCGGCGCGGCGCAGCCGCAAAGTTGTTTCCTATTCCCCACCCGCGTTTGCTGCCGTACGCTAACCTCGCAACAGTCTCGCGTCCGTTGTGAAGGAGCATTCGATGGGGTTGACCTTTGGCAATGTCCCGCACCCGCCGTTCATTGATCGGCTGATTCCCGATTTCCAAAACTCGGCCTGGGACGATTTGGGCTCGCGACGGCCCGTCGGCGTCTGCCAGCATTCAATGGAAGGAACGCTGTGGGGCACTGACGCCTTCTTCCGGCTCGGACCGTTCAGTGTCGGTCTGACCGACTACGGGATCGGCGGCGCGACCGACGGCGCAGCGTGGGATGGGGTGATCTTCCGCTGGAACGATCCCCGTGGTCATGGTCACCAAAAGGTCAACTACGACGGCATCACTGGGAAGGTGAGCAAGAACCGGGCGGGTTGGGCAAACGGCGGGGCCGATGGCCTGGAAGGGGATGGGCCGCTTTATGTCCGGAGATTCGGCACCCATGCCATCAACACGAAGCTCGTCAGCATTGAGCGCAGCGACGGCGGCGACATCTCGACGCCGATGAGCGCGAAGCAATTCGAGCGCATCTGCGCGCTCACCGCGTACTGGTTTGATTATGCGCAGGTCCCGTGGGACACCTTTCCAGTGCACCCGAGATACGACATCGTCACTCATTTCCTGCACAGCGAGTTCGCGACGAAGAACTGTCCGTTTCCGGCGGTGTCGAATCGCTTCGGTGAGATTCAGAACCGGGTTCGGCAAATCTTGAAAGCGGCGCAAACGGCCGAAGAGGTCGAGGGACCTCTCCCGCCCATCACACCGCCAGACCCGAATCACAACTGGTGGCCGGCGGGATATGACGCGCCATCGCTGGCGGCGCGGTTCGGGGTGCTGCAACAACACTTTCCGGACGGCACGATCACCCCGCGCCCGTTCGATCCGAACGGCGTCATCAGCAACGCCTGGTCGTATCGCGGCGCCGCTGAAAAACGGGCAGTCAATCAACTCCCGCGCCCGCTCGACTGGTGGGTGTTGCAATCGGGCAATGGCCAGACCTACGACCTCATCAACTTCGAGGAGCACTGGGTCCTCTTCCGCCCGGACAGCCACGTCGTCTGGCGCTGGATTGGGTGACGTTCTCTAAGACATTGTTACGGGACCGGCGTGGCCGACGTCGTCGCCGTCACCAGGGCGACCATACCCATGGCCGAGTGCGGCACCGGCTGGCCCGTCGACACGTCGAGCACTAGGCAAAAGGCGGCGTAGCTTCCCGGCGCCAGGTCGAGCGCGAGCCAGGCGGTCGCCCCGGGAGAGAGCAGCCCGAGCCCACCCGCGAGATCGTGCCCCGCAAACAGCGCGTCGCGAGAGTAGTTGAACTCGCCCGGAACCGGCGTGGCGCCAAGGGGACTAGCGAAGCCTGCCTGCACCTGCTCTAACGTCGTCCCGTCCGGCACGTGCACCAACTCCAGCTCGTGGACCTGCTGCCCGGTGTTCGTGATCCGCCACGACTGCTGGCCGGCCGGGATTTCGGCCGGCAGGTCGAACATAAATTCGGTCATGGCCACGTCCAAGTCCGCCGGTGGATCGACGATCGGCGTGGCGGCGGGCCCCGCTGGGTCGACCGCGAAGGTTTGAATGACGGTCGGGCCGACACCTGGAAGCACCTTTGCCACTGCGTGGGGACCGGAGGTGAGGTCAATGACTGCTTGGAGGCTCTGACCGGGAGAGATCAGGTCGGGGTTGCCAGGCAGGCCATGGACAAACCAGTCCGGCGGTGGGCCGGAGGTCGCTGCTTTCGAGCTCCGCCTCGCCACCGCCTTCCGGCAGGCGCACGATAAAGATGTGCAGATTCTCGTTGGCGCCGTTCTCGACCGTGACGAGGGTGCGTCCAGCCGACACCGGCGAGACCTGGAACGCATCGTTAGCAAAGGAGATGGTCAGTTCCGAGTAGCCGGGGTTTTGGGTTCGTGCGGGCAGACGGCCGAGCGCGAGGACGGCGGCGCCGAGCAAACCGCCTAGGACTGTCCGGCGTGTCCGGACAGCGGACAGGCAGCGGGGAAGGGCATCGGACCGCTGAGGCTCCATGCGCAACACCTTTCTTCGGTGGTCGACTCGACCGCGAGCACCGTACCCGCCCGTGCGGCAACAAGCGCACTCCCAAGGAAGCGGCGCCGCGCGGGTTGATTGTCTGAGATGCAGCGATTCTCTTCCGGTTGCAATCGGTTGTCAATAAGGGAAACCGTCAGGCGAAACGACATAGTCCGATGGAGTCACTTTCGCAGTCGGCAAAGCGCAACGTAAGCAAGGCGCCTTCCACGGGGTTGATGGTGGTTGAAACCCACATGGTGTTGGCGCCAAGCGTCATCGTCCTGTAGCGGCGCACGGCTGTGCGCCCAGGGTTGAGGCTCAACCGCGGTGCTATCAGGCACCTCCCCGTTTGGCACGTGGGCGTTTGCCAAACACCCCTACGGCGACCTCACGCTGCCTTACCCCGGCGCTCTGCGTGGCGTGATCCTTCGTCTCCGGCTCCGCCTCCGCTCAGGAGGACAGAGGGATCGTGCGCAGGATGACGGAGGGGTGGCGCGCAGGAGGACCGTGAGTGGTGGCTTCACGTTCCATCTCTTCCCTCTCAAGTGGAGGCCATCCGCGAAGCAGCGGGTGAAGGTTTCCCATCAGGCTCACAAAAAGGAGCAGTTCGATGCCATATATCACTGATGCGGTCATTGTTGGACTGGTGCCGGCGATCGTTGAGGCGGCCAAGCGGGCGGGATTGCCGGCCAAATATGCCGGCGTGGCGGCGATTCTTGTCGCCACCACGCTCGTCGCGTTGGTCGATCTCGCGGATTCGAACGATCCGACTGGATCGCTCGCCCGCTGGCTGCTGAGCGGAATTGTTTATGGGCTGGCCGGCGTTGGTCTTTACACGCAGGCGCAGCGGCTGCCGATTTCGCAACTCCGGCGCGAGAGCAAGCCCGATTAGGTCGTGGGCGCTCCGGCCAGGAATCCACGAACCGCTTCGAGATACGGCCCAAACTGTTCCCGCCGGATGTTGTGGCCTGCTCCCGGTAGGTGCACGACTTGAAGTTGCGGGATCAGTTGCTGCAACGCCGAGGCGTCATCCTTCGAGACGATCGCGCCCAGTTCTGTATCGGCGGTAATGAGCAATGCCGGGCAAGTGATCCGTCGCACAAGCGACGGCCAATCGATGCCCGCCGAGATTCCCGGCTTCATGAATTGCACGATGATCAGATTGAAGCGCTCTTTCGAATCAGCCCATGGTCCTAACTCGGCTTCGCTCCAACTGGGTGATGCAATGCGCTTCTCGGTGATCAGCTCGTCCCGAGTCTTCTTCTTGACCTCGTACATCCAACCGTAAATTGGAGGCCGGTCATCATTCGCCGGGGCAACATCAGGCGGCGGCGCCGCCCACCAAGGCGGCGGATCCTCAAGCAGGATTGCGCTCAGCAGATCGGGATACGCGCCAGCCAACGCGAGCGCGGTTATGGCTCCCATGGAATGACCCAGCACGACCGGTTTCGTCAGGTTCAGCCCGGCGATCACGCTAGCGAGATCGTCCGCCTGGTCTGCTGGACCATATCCACGCTCCGGGGCGGCCGAGCGCCCATGGCCGCGCGCATCGACCATGATGAGGTCGTAATCAGCCTCCAACTCCTTCGCGAGCGGAGACCAGCACGGCCCGTCATCCGTCACACCGTGAGCGAGCACCATCGGCGGTTTGTCACCTCCGGTGCGCGTGTAGTGCAGTCGAATTCCACGGGCATCGATATCGCCCGATTGCCACTCTGCCATGAACCGCCATCTCCCTCTGCCTTGGCGCCATCCATCGAGCTTGACCCACGCCAGAGGCCGGGAGCAGGATGAAGTGGAGCTCATCAGTTAGGAGCGCGATTCTCGCACGTTCCGCGGAGGTTGTTGATCGAACCTACGATTCCTCGAGCGGCTCGATCAGCGCTTCGCCATCATTGCGGACGTTGTTGACGGCGGTGCTGATCGGGTACGCCTCCATGTCCGACGCGGGAAATGGCTGGAGGAAGTGCATGATTTCGGCTGGGTTGGTGACCTCAGGGCTGAGCCACTCTTCCTCATCGTCCTTGCGGAGGATGACCGGCATCCGGTCGTGGATTGGCTCCATCAGCTTGTTCGCGGAGGTCGTCAGGATCGTGTAACTGCCGAGCAGATCGCCGTCGTCTTCCTTATAAAGGTCATAGAGACCGGCGAAGGCAAAGGTCGGGTCGTCCTCGACTCTGATGAAATAGGGCTGCTTTCCACCATCTCGCCGCTGCCATTCGTAGAACCCATTGGAAGGCACCAGGCAGCGGCGGCGGCCGACCAGGTTCCGGAACATCGGTTTTTCGAGGATCGTCTCGGAGCGAGCGTTGATCGGAGCGAAGGAATCCTTCTCGCCCGGTTTCCGCCACCGGGGAATGAGACCCCATTTCATCAACTCCGCCGCGCGCTCGCCGTCCTGCTCAAAGATCACCGGCAGCAACTGGCTAGGCGCGGCATTGTACGTGCGAGGTAGATTGATCGTGAGTGCCGGAGTTGGAATCGCTCGGAAAGATCCTCCGGCGCGTTGAGCACGTATCGTCCACACATTGGTTTCGTCCTCCTCTCGCCGCAACTACTCACAGAGTCCGGCGTTCAGAACGAATGATCGCATTTCTCATACCTCTGGAAAAGAGGTGTACCATGCATGTACCGAATTGGCGCGCCGGACACTGTCGCCCGAGCCTTCCCCGGGGGTTTCGGATCGCTCGATGACTCAAGATCGAGAAATCTTCAGACCCGCATCGAACCTCTCCAGCGTCCTGCGGAGTCAGGCACAGGACGCGGAGGATGTTGTCGTCATTCGCACGGCGACATTCGGCGACCTCTGGGGCGTTTCCCGGCTCCAAAAGCGCGCTTTCCGCCCTCCACTCGCCTATGGCCTATCTGCGCTCGTACTCCTCTGGCTCCTGCCGCACGTCAAGTTTCTGGTCGCGAAAGAGGGCGACAAGTTCGTCGGCTGCGCGATCGGCGACCGCCAGGGCGACCAATCCCGCGTGATCAACATTTGCGTCGACCCCTCCGCTCGTCGCCGCGGCATCGGCACACATCTGCTCGCACAGATCGAGCAACTCCTCCCCGAGGGCGATCTCATCCTCATGGTGGAAGAAACGAACGCCGACGCCCGCCGCCTCTACCAGCGCGCCGGTTTCACCGCCGTCGGCACCGGCCGCGACTACTACGGCCGAGGCCAGCACGGGATCTGGATGCAAAAGAAACGGACAAACGATACCTCGCCGAAGGTTTGGTGCTGAGAGATCTCGGGGTTAATGAACGTAGACACCAGACTCGAACCTTCGCGCTCACATTCCCGGGGCTGAAGGCCCGGGCTACGACACACCAGCCCCTCCAGGGCTCACTGCGGAAGGTAGGCGCGTGACTTGTAGGGGCGTGTGGCGCACGCCCGGCTTCGCATGCCGGCCCGGCGCCCTAGCCAACCGCCGTCGTCGCCACGCGGGCGTGCGCCACACGCCCCTACAGCAAACGGTCCGTCTCTCTATCGTCAGCCCTAGAAGGACTTCGTCTGTCGTAGCCCGGGGTTCAAAACCCCGGGGCGAACCATTGCGGAAGAGCCATTTTTTGCCCAGCGTCGCGGCGCAACCTCACATCACCCGCACAACGACGACGATCAGCAGAAACGCCGCCAGGGCGAGATTCACCATCACGACGATGCGCAGCCGCGCTCGAACCGCGGGGTGGGCAGTTTTCATCGAGTCGAACGCGAGGTAAGCGGTCGCGATCAGCCCGAGCGCCATCACGATCAACCCGGCATTGATGTCGTAGAGCAGCGCGATAAACGGCGCGGCGACCATCGCCCCGGCAAAGAGGCACCCGACCGCCCTCCGCCACGACTCAATCTCCCGCCGGTTCGCGTCCACACTCGCCCGTCCCGTCTGCTCTCGACGCCAACTCCCGCGCTGGTAGCATAGCGGCACAGACTCTGCGTGAGATTCAGGCGTCGTCAGGAGCATCCCAACGTGGAAATCAGAACGGATAGGCTCGGCGTACTCCTCGATCAGTTGAACACGTCGCGGGAAATCTCCCAGGTGCGGCTGGACGGGTTGACCGACGAGGAATACCTCTGGGAGCCCGCGCCTGAGGTTTGGTCGATTCGTCGCCGCGAAGTGGCAACCTCATCCCATGCCTACGGCAAGGGTGATTGGGTGCTCGACTTTGCCCTCCCTGATCCCGATCCCGCGCCATTTACGACCATCGCCTGGCGGCTGGGCCATCTCTACTCCGGGTTTTCGATGCGCTGGGAGTGGACCTTCGGCGGCCGTCAGAAACTCGAAGACTCAGTCGCGTTCACCCCGTCCGCCGTCGAAATGCTCGACCGGTTGTGGATAAAGCTCGATGAATGGCAACTCAGCCTGTCGACCCTGACCGAAGAGCAAGCAGACATGGTCGGATTTGGGCAATACCCGCACGGTCTCGATCCCGAACTGCCCTTCATCGGTATTATCTGGTGGACCAACCGCGAATTCATCCACCACATGGCCGAGATCGGCGCCCTTCGCGATCTCTGGGCTGCTCGGATGATGCTCAGGTAATTGGCCCACGCGAAAATACGCGCAATATGGAAATTATCGATTTCAGCTGCACTGGCAACCGCCGAGGGACACGTTGTTATTCAGAGGAAACGAGTTGTCGGGACCTGATTGCATTGAGGATTTGATCAAGCTGCGTATCATTCAGTGCCATGGGAAACGTCGGGGTCATGGAGTAATCAAGATCCACCCAATACTCCGCTCCAGATGCAACCGCCTCTTTGACACTATCGAGAAATGGAGCGAGCGTTTCCTTCTTAACCCCGTAGTGCATCCCTGACATATTGATGCGGTCGAAATTCAAGACAATCTTGGGTCCCCTCAGAAGATGTGGTTCGTCAAGTTCAACCACATGGAAATGAATCCGCTCTTCCCCTGTGTTTTCCATGTTCGATACCTCCGCTCTGCCTCCATTACCATCGCTCCATAGTCTACATGTGCAAAAGTGAACTGCCTTGAGCGTGCTACTCGGACCTTCTTGAAACCATCTGCTACCATGCCGGAGGGACCCCTATCAACCTAACTCAGCGCACGAGGGTGAGGATGCTCGCGCTCGCGCGTCATACGTCATTGGAGGGGAAAACCTATGTCGTTCGTGACGCGGTTGGCGACAGGGGACGACGTACCGAGGCTCAAGCAGCTCATTCCCGCATCCGTGCGGGCACTCAGCGTCGGGTATTACACCGACCGCCAGATTGACAGCGCGCTCGTCCACGTTTTCGGTCTGGACAGCCAACTGATCGCCGATGGGACCTATTACGTGGTAACGGATGACGGATACATCGTCGGCTGCGGCGGGTGGAGTAAGCGCAAGACGCTCTACGGCGGCGACCAGATGAAGGGCGCCGTCGACGACTTGCTCGATCCCGCGCATGACGCGGCGAAAATCCGCGCGTTCTTTGTCGATCCCGCTTGGGCACGGAAAGGAATCGGGCGGACCATCATGAACGTGTGCGAGGAGGCCGCGCGCGCAGATGGCTTTTGCCGTATGGAACTGGGTTCTACGCTGCCCGGAGAACCCCTCTACGCCGCGATGGGCTACACCGTCACCGAGCGCTTCGACATCGCGATGCCGAACGGAGAATCGCTGCCCGGAGCCCACATGGTGAAATCACTCGACGAGCGGCGGCTGCACACGACTGCCGGGACGATCCTTCAGATGAGGCTGAACCTAGCTTCAGCTGGCTTTCGCTCGCCTGATCTCCGCAATCGAGTGACCGTGGGCTACACCCAGCGTCGAGCGAGATCGCAGGGGTAGCCCAATATCCAGACCGATTCCGGCGCCGACTGCCACTGGCGACGGCGCATCTCGCAGGCGCCCTCGGCAAGCTAGTAACGAGGCGTCGCTCCAAAATCGGCGCTTCTAGAAATCTGGTTTGCTCCGCTTACGACGGCCGGATGTTCAGATTCATGCGAAAGAGATTGCCAGGATCGTATTGGTTCTTGAGCTCGACCAGGCGGTCGTAGTTCGCGCCGTATGCTGCGCGGAGCTGCGCCTCCTTTTCTTCGCCAAAGCCGGGGAAGTTGAGGTAGGAGCCACCGTGCGAGAAGGGCTGCACTGCGCTGAGAGATTCGCGCGACCAGGCGATGTTGCGCTCGTCGTCCGCGCGATTGTTCCAGGTCGACTCAGCCGTGTAGAGGTAAGGCGCGGTGCGGCGGCCGAACGCAGTCTCCGTGTCGCCGACGCGGGCGAGAGCGCCGCCGAGGTGCCAGACGATACCGTCGCTCATTGGCGATGGACGTGCGGCGTGTCGTTGCAGCATCACATCGATCGCGGCGTCGCTCAGGTCGTCGATGTAGGTCGACTTCCAATAGTAGAACAGTCCGGCCGGGAAGAAAGGATCGAAGGCGCCTTGCAACGCGGTGTAGGGGATGGGACCGGAGAGATCGAGCACCGGAGTCGCGATCTCCCGCAGCGGCGCCATAGCCCGCTCGCCTTCCTCCACGGGACCAACATAGACAGCGGCTGTGACCAAAATCGGCAGGTTGTGGAGCTCAGGCGGGAAATGCTCATTCGCAGGGATGCTCCAGGGCACGATGATGGTGTTGACTTCGTCCGCTGCGCTCAGCGTGAAGTCCCGCCAGGCGCGGTAGACTGCCGGACCGTCCTTGACCGCGTCGTAAAACGGACCGCAGAGGGCGACGATCGGACCGACCGGGTGAAGACGGAATTCAAACGAGACGACGACCCCGAAATTGCTGCCGGCGCCGCGGATCGCCCAGAAGAGATCAGGGTTTTCGGAGGCACTGGCGCGAAGCACTTGACCGTCCGCGGTGACGATATCGGCCGAGAGCAGATTGTCGATGCTCAGTCCGTGCTTCCGCCGCAGATGACCCATCCCGCCGTGCAGGGTAAGGCCGCCCACGCCGGTGCTGGAGACGACACCACCCGGTGTCGCCAACCCGAAGAGTTGCGTTTCCCGGTCAACGTCAGCCCAAGTTGCGCCGCCCTGGACGCGAGCGGTCCGCGCTGCCGGATCGACGTGGACGGCGCGCATATCTGAGAGATCGATCACGAGACCGCCGTCGTTGACCGCGCTGCCGGCAACGTTGTGGCCGCCGCCACGAACTGAAAGCAGGAGACCGCGCTCGCGTGCGAAGGTGACCGCGTCGACGACGTCGGCGACGCCACTGGCGCGCACAATGAGAGCCGGCCGCCGATCGATGAGTCCGTTGCGCACGGCGCGGGCGTCGTCGTACGTGTCATCACCCGGCCGGATCGATGATCCGCGGATTTTTGCGATGAACTCGTCGATAACAGCGGGATCCAATTCATTAGGAGAGACAGTCGTGACCATGAAGCACTCCTCGTCAATACAAGAGAAAGCGACGGACGATGGGCCCCTTTTTCACGCAAATTACATGTGATGCATTTCGCGATGGAGACGATTATGACGAATTTGTGACATGCGTCAATCGGTTGGGGAGAAAAGAAGCGTACGGAGCTGGCCATTGCCGTTACCATATTCGAACGCATGCATTTGGACCGGAAATGACAGAAGGGCGCGATCAAATCGCACGACATCCAAGGGAGGTCCGCCGTGGTTGCCGGTACGCCAATTCGCCTCGAGGGCAAGATCGCGCTCCTCGGCGCCGCCACGCATCCTCATGCCGCGAACCGCTTGCGCCAAGAGTGGTCAACGCTCGCCGTGTTCGACACCGACTCCGCCCCAGATGGGACGCCCTCCGTTCGCCTAACGACTGACCCCTCCCGTCCCGAAGGCGGCTTTGCCGTCTCCATCGACGCCACGACCGGCGCGCCCATCATCGACATCGCTGGCGGTCCATTCTCCGGGGTCATTTATGGCGTTGAAGCATTAGTGCAGCGCCGCGCGAAGCAGGTCGGCAATGGGGTTGAACTGACCGAAGGGCGTGACGAGCAAGCGCCTGGGCTGCCCTACCGCGCCTTCTGGACCTGGGATCACTCGACAAACTGGGACCTCGACCAGATCGGCGCTCAGGAGATCGGCGTCTTCTGTCCCTACGGCAAGCCGCCCGACGGATTCCTCGCCGATTACAAGCGGATGGTCGACTTCATGAGTCGCCACCGGATCGGCGGCGTCACCATCTACGGGTTCTTCCGTGATTCCCACGGTGGCGTTGAGGCGGCGCAGGAACTCTGTCGCTATGCCAACGAGCGCGGCGTCCGCATTCTTCCGGGCGTGGCCATCAATGCCTACGGCGGTATCTATTGGGAGGGCGAGCATCCGTACAATCTGGCGACCTGGCTGCGCAAACATCCCGAGCTCGGCGGCAACGATGGAACGTCCGGCCGGTTTCCAGATCCCCGGTCTCGGTTTCCCCCTCTCGTTTCCGCCCAGCGATTACACGGTCCGAGGCTGTCCATCGCGCCAGGAAAATGCCGACTGGATGGCTGAGGGGATCGCCTGGCTCGCCGAAACCTGCGAGATCGGCGGCGTCAACATCGAAGCCGGAGACTATGGTGTCTGCGGTTGCGATCTTTGCAATCAACGCCGCGCGGAACGCGAAGACGCAAGTCGCCGCGTCGCCGCGTCGTGGTCCCACGCCGATATGGTCGATTTCTATCCGCGATTGGCCGAGGCGGTGCTCGCCAAGCGTCCGGATGCGTGGCTCTTCTCAGAGATCCAGTGGGACAACCTGCTCGATCCCAAAGCGATGGAAGCCTTACGCGGTCTGCCGGACACGGGCGTTTTTCAACACACCTTCAACCGGCCCTATTGGCAGCGCGTCCAGCACGAACTCACCCCTGCCTACATGAGTCAGCTCCCGACGCAGACCAACATTTTTCGCTGCCAGTTTTGCTGCCAGTGGAACGGCGACCGCCGGACCGAGCGCTACTTTTTTAACGGCCGCGATTTCGCCGCTATGGCGCAGAAAGCAGCCGAGGTCGGCGCGCACGGTCTGTCCGTCTGGGGCGAGGTCTCCCCATTCGAAACCGCCACTGAGCTCAGTTACCTCGCGTTCTCCCGCTTCAACTACGATCCCTCACTAACTTGGGAACAGTTCCTACAGGACGATGTCGCCCCACGCCTCGGTGGCGACGCAGCCGCCGACCGCTTCTTGGAGCTCGTCGATACCCTCGACCACACCCCCACCCTCGACACCTCCGCGCTCGCGAAAATGCAATCCGAAGCCCTCGACGCCGCCTGTCATCGCGACGACGATGTCGCGCGCCGCTGGATGTGGCTGGCCCAACGCGCGGCCCAGCGCCGATTTACGGCGGCGCCGTAAAAGCGGCTCGGCGCTTGGAACAGCCCTCACCCGGAGCAACCCTCACCCGTCGTTCACGCGGCTGCCCTCTCCCTGATGCGCAGGAAGAGGGCACGAGGCATGCACCGGCTACCCCTGGTCATCCTGAGTGGTCTGTCCCGCGTCATATGCCTTGGTCGCGGCGCGGTTGTCGTGCTTCGTCGCTGCGCACGGCGGGCGCCTGCCGTGCGCAGCGACGGGCGTTCCTCCACTGCGACCAATCTCGCGGGACAGACTACTGAGCGGAGGCCGGAGGCGAAGGATCTGTCTCTTGTGAGAGCCGGGGTTTGGCAGCCCACCCGGGGTTGAAACCCCGGGCTAAAACAACGAAGCCTCTCCGAGGCTGATCACGAGGCCGTCGTCGTCTTCAGTCGGTTGCAACTGACTTCCGTCCCTAAGCCCGGGAATTGATTCCCGGGCGGGCGACACCGAGACCTGCGCCAATTGCGCGCTCCCTTCTCTCTTCGTGATAAGGAAGAGGAGTTGGGGTGAGGGTTGTTCCGCTGCCAACCGCCATGGTGTGGCAGAGCCAGATTCTTCGACAAGCTCAGAATGACGGGCGGGAGGGCTTGGAATGAACGTGGAAAGGGCTCGGCATAGTGGCGAGGTGGCGCAGACCGCGCTCCCCTCTCCCGCGCACGGGAGAGGGGTTGGGGGGTGAGGGAACTCTTGCGGGCCGCCTTTCCCCACCACTCCCGCAAGTGCATCGACTCCCGACGAATACGCCCTTGGTCCGATGCTCGTACTACCGATTGCGCTCTAATGTGTGACTATGTCTGGTCGGTAAGCGGCATCGGTCCAGCGTCTGGATAACTCTTTAATGCGCTTCCCGAGCCATTCGTTCTTCCTTTAGAAGGGACTTAGGAATGACCAAGGTAGTGGCAGCACCCGATCTCGGCGAGCCAATCGCGTCTGAGTGGCGAGCCTGGGGTCCGTACCTTTCTGAACGAGAATGGGGCACCGTTCGCGAGGATTATTCTGAGTCGGGCACGGCCTGGGATTTCTTCCCTCATGATCAGGCTTGCTCGCGAGCTTACCGCTGGGGGAAGACGGCTTACTCGGCCTCGCCGACGACAAACTATCTTGCTGCCGTTCGGGATACCGTCGCGCCAAATACTCCTTTGGGCGGATGTCTTTACGACTGAACAAACCTATAGTCTGACCCTAACCTGCCGCGCTCGCGATGCGACGTACAGCAGAACAGCGTGGAAGTCCTCTGCAGGCCGGATCGATCCGATATCTCCCTCTCCAGGAGAAGCGCGATTCGGTTCGTGCAGCGATCATCGAATAAGGAGGAACTTCTGATGACAACTGGAGCCCCTGCGACTTCTCGACCGGGCATCAGCGTCGGCTCAACGAGTGAATTCTCATTGTTTTTCCACGTCAAGCCGGGCCATGGGGCTGCGATCCGAGACGCGATTCGAGTACTGCAAAACACGCCCGGCTACCGGCCGGGGGACTACAATTTGCCCATCTCCAGTATCCACGAGGCGAGATTTGTCCTCTTCGATGACGGCACCCGACTCCTCTTTGCCACCAGCTTCGATGGTCCATGGGATGCCTACATGGATGATTTCGCCGCGTCGCCGCTCGGGGGCTTCGACGCGATTTTCCAACACACAGAGGAGTATCACGGATTGCCTGACGTCGCCGCAATTAGGGAGTTCATCCTTAGTGCCCAAGTCACAGCCGACGGCTATGCGCGGAACTACGGCGGCTCCGTAAAGGAAATCCGAAAGGCACAACGTGTGAACGCGGCATTCCAGCGCGTGCTCGACAACCCTGACGCCGGCGAGGCCATGCAGCATCCAGCTCTGAAGCCGCTGCTCGATGAGGCCGCGGACTAGAACACTCGACCAGCCACAACCATCAGGAGGACGGGTGAGTGTCAGATCACATCTCCGGACCGCGCGCATTGGCCGAGCCGATTGCCGACATCACGGACTTCTATGCGTTCCCGAGTCCGGATCGTCCGGGCCATCTGGTGTTGATCCAGAACACTTTGCCATTCGCGCCGGCGTCGGCGCCCTTCTCCGATGGGCTCATCTACCGATTTCGTCTCCGACCGGCCACGGCAAACGCCCCGGGTGACCCGGCGCCTTGCTCGGTCGGCGCGGATGAGATCACTATCGACTGTGTCTTCTCGGCCCCGTTCAACAAAGGCAGCCCTGGGCAGTTCGAGCAAACGGGTACGTGCACAATCTCTTCCAGCGAGGCCATCGAATTCATAGTCAACGACGATTCGAGCAGCTCAACGAATGGCGTTCGTGCGTTCGCGGGGGCACGATGGGATCCCTTCTTCATGGACGCTCCAGCGGCGCTCAAGACAATTGCGACCCAACAACTCGCCTTCACCAATCCCGGCACGATTTACCTCGACGGCAAAAACGTGCTCAGTCTCGTTGTGGAGATCGACTGCACGAAATTGCTGAGCGGAGCTCGGCTCATCGCCGTGATCACAGAGACATTGACGAGGGGCAAGTTTCCGGTTCGGATCGAGCGCGTTGGAAGGCCTGAGGTAAAGAATCTCATCCTCGCCCCGAAGCAGTTCGACACCGTGAATCGCGATCTCGAGATTCGCGACCTCTACAACATGGAGGATGCGTTCCGTCTCGCCGAAGCGTATCAGGGAGCGTACCGCGCGAGAATGAACGCCAACCTCACCGTTTGGGACAGCCTCGACAACGATACCGGCTGGCCCACAACCGAAGGTGGAAGCCACCCGCTAACCGAACTCGTGCTTGCGGATTACTTGGTAGTAGACACCTCCGAACCCTATCAAGATACGGGATCGTTCCTTGAAATCGAGCGAGCCATCCGCGAGGGGCGCGCACATGAGACGTGCGGTGGCCGTTCGCCGAACGACGATGTGATGGACACATTTTTTACGTTGCTCATAAACGCTGGCAACGGGCCCCGCATTCGCGACGGTGTCAACGGGGCGACCATGCCCGCAACTCAGATGTTTCCGTATCTGTCGTCACCAAATCCGAATCCTCCTCAGCCGCCTGCGCACCATTAGAAGCAAGGAGCACCAAGACGCCGTGACCGCTGGAACAACAGTCGAACTCGAACTGGACGATATCCAGAGCGGCGCACTGCACGAGCGACCATCGCCATACGTTGGAACGTACATGTTCTTCCGAATCGACGACCGAAAGGCTGGGCAACAGATGCTGCGGCGTCTCCAGCCTGTGATCGATTCTGGCCGGCCATCGTCCGAGCCTGCCAACGACGCCTGGATCACCGTCGCGCTTACCTACCAGGGTCTGAAGTCGCTCGGCGTGCCGTCCGACTCGCTTGCCAGTTTTGCGCCAGAGTTTCAGCAAGGTATGGCCGCACGGGCGGAACTGCTCGGCGATGTCGGCGAAAGCAGTCCGACCCATTGGGAAAAGCCGCTCGGATCATCAGACGTCCACGTCGCATTGGCCGCCCTTTCGCCTAGTGCTGAACGGCTTGAAGTTGTTCTTGAGCGCGCGCGCCGCGCCTACGCCGAGCTACCTGGCGTCGAGGCGATCTGGCGTCAGGATTGTTACCAACTCCCGACAGGCCGCAACCCATTCGGTTTCAAGGATGGGATCGGTCAGCCCGCAGTTGAGGGCAGCGGTATTCCGCCCACGAATACAAAAGAATCTCCGATCAAAGCAGGCGAGTTCATCCTCGGCTATCCCGACGAGACCGGCAGCCTGCCGCCAATGCCGACGCCCGAGATACTCGGTCGTAACGGCACCTATCTCGTCTTCGTGAAGCTCCACACGCGCGTTGCGGCATTCCGGCGGTTCCTTCGCGCGAACGCATCGAGTCCCGAGGAGGAAGCGCTGCTGGGCGCGAAGATGGTCGGTCGCTGGCAAAGCGGCGCCCCTCTCGTTCTCTGCTCGGATAGAGACGATCCGGAGCTCGGGGCCGATCCCAGCCGCAACAACGATTTTCTGTACTACGACGATGACCTCCGAGGCTTCATGTGCCCAGCCGGTTCGCATGCACGCCGGATGAACCCCCGCGATGCACTCAAGGACGACACCGCCGTCGATGTCCGCCTCCACCGCATGATCCGCCGAGGTACATCGTACGGGCCAATGCTCCCGGAAGGAGTCCTCGAGGACGATGGCGCTGATCGCGGGATCGCCTTCGTCTTCGCCGGCGCTCATCTGAAGCGCCAATTCGAATTCGTCAAGACCCAATGGGTGAACGACGGAGTTTTTATCGGCGCATCTCAAGAGAAAGACCCGCATGTCGGACCGAACGATGGGACTGGCACGTTCACGATCCCGCAAAAGCCGATTCGTCGCCGCCTGCACGGACTTCCGTCGTTCGTCGTCAATCGGGGGGGCGAGTACTTCTTTGTCCCCGGCCTGAGCGCCTTGCGGTGGCTCGCCGATCTCGACACCTGAGCCGATTACGATCAATTGAAAGGAACGCTTATGGCATCAAGCACCCATAGATGGGATGTGCTCGACTTCGGCCCGCCGCCGGTTGATGTGGCCGAGCCCGAGCAGTCTGTGACCGTGGAGTACCTTTCTGACGACCAAGTTGCGCTCGTCACGATGAATCGCCCTAATGCTGACAACGCGATAACGACGGAGATGGGAGCGCGTCTCACGGAAATTCTTGAGACAGTCGCTGTGCGTACCAAGGTCCGTGTCGTCATCCTTACCGGCGCCGGCCAGAGGGCATTTTCTGTAGGCAGCGATCTTCGTCAGCGCAAGTCGATGTCGAAAGAAGACTGGTTGCGGCAGCGCCAGGACTTTGACCGCACGCTCTACACGTTGCGACAACTGCGGAAGCCAATCTTCGCTGTGGTGAACGGTATTGCGTATGGTGGCGGCAGCGAACTGGCGCAAAGCACCGACTTCATCATTGCCTCCGAAAACGCGACCTTTGGTCAGCCGGAGGCAATGATTGGGCTCGCCGCTGGCGGCGGTTCGCCGGCGCTGCTCCCGCGCCTGCTTCCGCCCGGCAAGGCCCTGCAAATGCTGATGACCGGAGAACCGATCTCCGCCCAAGAGGCGTACCGACTAGGAATGGTTAACGAGGTCTATCCTCAGTCGGAACTCCTTGACGCGGCGCTTAGGATCGCCCAAAAGATCGCGAGTAACTCTCCCACCGCCGTCCAGGCAGTGAAGCGCGCCGTGCGTATGGGTGAGGGCGAAACGTTGGAGCAGGCGATCGCAATCATGATGGAATCTCACTGGCGCTCCGCCGTCCACCCAGACCGCATCGAGGGCATCTCGGCCTTTAACGAGGGACGTGAGCCGACTTTTCAGGAATCGGACTATTGACCACGGGCACCGTAGATCGATAGCGCATGTGATCAACCTGGATCGTTCACCGGCGGACTAATGCGTATCAAGAAAGGACGCGACGATGGCAACGCTACACAGTTTAGATCAGGAGCGAGCGGCATTGGTGATGATCCAAGCCGAGCCATTCAACGCTGAAGCGCCGCCCCGGGCACTGCAGGGAACAATTACGCCGACCGAGCTCCATTATGTCCGTAGCAACTTCGCGCTTCCTGCACATGACGGCAGCCTCACCATTGACGGAACAGTCGCAAAACCGTTGACCGTGACGCTCGACGACCTCCGTGCAATGCCAGCGACAAAACGCGTCGTCACGCTTGAGTGTGCCGGCAACGGCCGCCTCGACCAGAAGCCTTTGCCCGTCGGTGAGCCATGGGGCGGATATGCAGTATCAACCTCGAGTTGGACGGGCGCTCTCCTTAGCGAGGTGCTTGAAACCGCTGGACCTGCTGCGGACGCCGTCGAGATCGTATGCGAGGGCGCCGATCACGGACCGTATTATCAATACGATGACATTCGTTTCATTAGGTCGCTACCACTCAGCCTCGCCGCGGATCCAGCGGCGGAAATACTGATCGCGTACGAGATGAACGGCGAACCGTTGAGCCCTGACCATGGTGCTCCTTTCCGACTGATCGTTCCGCACTGGTTCGGCGTAGCTTCTGTAAAGTGGCTAGCCAAAATGACCGTCGTCAAGGAACCCTATGTGGGTGAATTTCAGACAAGTCACTACATGTACGAATGGGCGGATCAGCCGCACGAACCCGTCAGCATCATGCGCGTCAGGTCGCGCATCACGGACCCCACTCCGGGCGCGACCATTGCCGCCGGCATGTACACCGTGCGAGGTAAAGCGTGGTCGGGGACGGGGCCAGTGACAAAGGTCGAGGTCAGCCTCACCGGTGAAGCTGAGTGGTTGCCGGCACAGGTTGATCCGCCTGAAAGCCCGTACCAGTGGCAGGATTGGACGTTCGAATGGGAGGTGAGCAAGGTGGGACGGCACTCGTTGCGCGCTCGCGCGACCGACGCCGCCGGCAACGTGCAGCCCGATGTCCCACCTTGGAACCGGCTCGGTTACGGGAACAATGCAGTTGAAGTGATCTACGTCGACGTTCGATGACCCTCTGTCCAAGGCATATCGCAACTCTGATCGCCCGATCGAGCGTCTTCGAACGTCCGCGAACAACGCAAATGCATCCAGCCTGACATTACTTGGCCGCCATTACAAGGGGAAACTGGCATGACCAAATTAGCGGCAACACCTGCACTCGATGATCCAATCGCGCCTGAGTGGCGGGCCTGGGGTCCGTACCTTTCTGAACGACAATGGGGCACTGTCCGCGAAGACTACTCTGAGTCAGGCACCGCCTGGGATTTCTTCCCGCATGATCAGGCTCGCGCGCGCGCGTACCGTTGGGGGGAAGACGGTACACTCGGCATTTCCGATGAGAAACAGCGACTCTGCTTCGCCGTCTCCCTCTGGAACGGCGCCGACCCAATCCTCAAGGAGCGGATGTTCGGCTTGACCGGCAGCGAGGGGAACCACGGTGAGGACGTCAAGGAGTATTACTTCTACCTCGACGCGACTCCTACACAGTCTTACCTGAAGGGTCTCTACAAGTATCCCCAGCGGGCCTTCCCTTACGCCGACCTCGTCGCGGAGAACCGGCAGCGCGGCAAAGAAGAGCCAGAATTTGAGCTCATGGACACCGGCGTGTTCGAAGAGGATCGCTACTTCGATGTCGAAGTTGAATACGCCAAAGTCACGCCCGACGACATTCTGATCCGGATCAAAGCGACCAATCGCGGACCAGATACCGCGCCGCTCCATGTGTTGCCGACGCTTTGGTTCCGCAACACGTGGGCCTGGGGCCGCGACGAGCGCCGACCAGAACTAAGCAACGCCGGTGGAAATGGGAAAATCGCGCCGGTGATCCGTGCGACACATCACGAACTTGGAACCTTCTGGCTCGCTTGTGAAGGAAGCCCCGAGCTGCTGTTCACGGAAAACGAAACGAATGCCGAGAAGTTGTGGGGCGGCCACAATGAGACGCCATTTGTCAAAGACGGGATCGACGAAGCAATCGTCAATGGTCGAACGGACGCGGTGAATCCGGCCGGAACCGGGACCAAGGCTTCCGCGCATTACCAGCTGAACGTGGCGCCCGGAGCAACCGAGACAATCATGCTCCGGCTGTCAGCTGCGCAGCAGGCGGATCCGTTTGCCGAGGCCGAGTCGATTTTCAACGATCGGATCGCCGAAGCCGATGCGCTCTACGCGGCACTCGCGAAAGGCGGGTTGACCGAAGACGAAGCGCGAGTCCAGCGCCAAGCCCTGGCCGGGTTGATCTGGAGCAAGCAGGTTTACAACTTCGACGTTAAGGAGTGGCTGGAGGGGGATCCGGCGGGTCCGCCCCCGCCTGAGGCTCGCAAGCACGGGCGCAACAGTCAGTGGCGTCACCATGACAGTACCGAAGTTATCTCGATGCCCGACAAGTGGGAGTACCCGTGGTACGCCGCCTGGGACCTCGCGTTCCACACCATTGCGTTCGGCTTGATTGATCTCGGCTTCGCCAAAGACCAACTCCAACTGATACTCAGAGACTGGTATATGCACCCGAACGGTCAAATCCCCGCCTATGAATGGGCGTTCGGCGATGTCAACCCACCAACGCACATTGCCGCGGCGCGGGCGCTTTACCAGGACGAGAGGCGACGGACAGGAACCGGCGATCGCGAGTTCTTGGCTCGCATCTTCCACAGGCTCTTGCTCAATTTCACGTGGTGGGTCAACCGCAAAGACGAAGAAGGCAACAACTTATTCCAAGGCGGCTTTTTGGGACTCGACAACATCAGCGTCATCGATCGCAGCATGACGATGCCGGAAGGCATGACCTTGGAACAGGCGGACGGAACCGCCTGGATGGCAAGCTATAGCCTCAATATGGCCTGGGCGGCGATTGAGCTGTCCCTGGGCGACCCAACCTACGAAGATCTCGGTACGAAGTTCCTCGAAAATTACCTCGCCATCGGCGGCGCGATGAACGGTCTTGGCGCGGAAGGTTCGAGTCTATGGGACGAGGAAGACGGATTCTATTACGACTTTGTGCGCCGGGCGGACGGCCAACGAATGCCGCTCAAGGTCCGATCGCTCGTCGGCTTGCTCCCCATTGTTCCGACCATCGCGTTGTCTCCAGAAAATCTAGAGCAACTGCGCGAGCGGGCGCCTGGGTTTGTGCAACGGATGCGGTGGTACGGCGAGCGCCATCCGGAGTTGACAAGTCTGGCGCCCACGCGGCCTCTTGCGGAAGGAGGTCACATGCGGGTGCTCACGTTGGTGCCAGAGGACCGGCTTCGCCGTATTCTGGCGCGCATGTTCGACCCGAACGAATTCCTCAGTGACTACGGCATCCGCGCGATCAGCAGGAAATATCTCGATCACCCATACGAACTTCAGCTCGAGAACCAAACCCTAACGGTCAAATACGAGCCGGCCGAATCGAGCACGGGGATGTTCGGCGGCAACTCCAATTGGCGCGGACCGATCTGGTTCCCGACCAACTTGTTGCTCGTCTACGGTGTGCGAAACCTGTACCGGTGTTATGGGGACGACTTCTTGGTGGAGTATCCGACCGGTTCGGGTCAGATGCTGCCTCTCAACCAGATCGCCGACGACCTTTCCCGCCGGCTGATCTCGATCTTCCTTGATGACGAAAATGGGCGGCGGCCTGTGTTCGGAGGCAACGAAGTGATGCAGACTGACCCGAACTGGCACGACCACCTCCTGTTCTACGAATACATCCACGGCGACAACGGCGCCGGCATCGGCGCCAGCCACCAGACAGGCTGGACAGCGGTCGTCGCGAACCTGCTCGAGCGCACAGCGTCGGCTTC
Source organism: uncultured Chloroflexia bacterium (assembly GCA_963737985.1). Taxonomy (GTDB): domain Bacteria; phylum Chloroflexota; class Chloroflexia; order Thermomicrobiales; family UBA6265; genus CAVTUU01. The sequence goes on from CAVTUU010000010.1 coordinate 120,401, forward strand.
CACTTCGGCGGATCGGCCACTGGCAACCGCGGTCCGTCAAGCCGACTAGCAGTCTGGCCTGGCGTGGTGTCAGGTTGGCTCGTCCGAGGCTGAGGGACATGCGTCGTAGGGGCGTTTGGCGAACGCCCGCGTGATGAAAACGGCGGTTTCAAATGGCGAACCAGCATCGAATGCGCTCCTGGGCGCGCGCCACGCGCCCCTACAGATCAACCCGAATCGTGAATACGCGATGAGCCCTGGAAGGGCTGGTAAGCCGTAGCCCGGACCTTTAGCTCCGGGCTCCGGGCTCCAGGCTCCTACGTCCAAACCAACACGACACTAGGCTCGCCCCCCGTCTAAGGAGACCATGATGACAACCCAAAGCATCGAAGAACCCTCGTTGGCAACTTCGGCTCGATCGGTCAAACCGTCAGTTCTCGAAGAACCGCATATTGCCTTCGGCCGGGAGATCTGTGGCGATTTGGAATCTGGTCTGCGGCGAGAGTGGTTGGTCACAAACGGTTTGGGAGGTTACGCATCGGCGACCTTGCCAGGGGTCCTCACCCGTTCCTATCACGGCTTGTTGGTCGCGGCGCTCGAGCCTCCGGTCGCGCGAACTGTGCTCGTTGCCGGCTCGGTCGAAAGGGTGAGTTACGGCGGCAAGCGGTATCCGCTCTCGACGCACGAGTTTGGCGGGAATACGATCGCCCCGGACGGGTATCGCTATCTAGAATCGTTTCGCCTCGAGGGAACACTTCCCGTTTGGACCTTCGCTATCGCCGACGCCGTGATTGAACGCCGGGTCTGGATGGACTATGGCATCAACACGACCTACGTTTCATACTGGCTCCTGCGAGGAAGTCTTCCCGTCACCCTCGAAATTACCCCGCTCGTCACGTATCACACCTTCCATGCGCTCGCTTCCGGACGTGACTGGACCATCGGTGTAGATCCCCAGGAACGGGGAACCGCTATCCACGCCTACGACGGCGCTGCCCCCTTCTGGCTGCGATCTGATACGGCCGAGTTTCGACCTTCTGGCGCCTGGTGGTGGGATTTTTGCCACCGCGCTGAAACTGAACGTGGTCTCGCCGATCGTGGCGATCTGTTTGCTCCCGGCACATTTGTCGCGCAGCTGAACGCCGGGGAGTCAGTCGCGCTCACTTACTCGACAGAATCGGAAGCCAACCTCGATGCCGCCGCATCCCTTGCTGCCGTCCAGCAGCGACAACGTGGCCTCTTGAAGCAGGGTTCTGTCGACGGTGCGGACTCGATCGTGCAGCAACTCGTTCTTGCCGCCGACCAGTTTCTCGTTTCGCGACCGTTGGCCGATGATCCCAGCGGTCGCAGCGTGATCGCCGGCTACCATTGGTTCAACGATTGGGGCCGGGACACGATGATCAGCTTGCCTGGTTTGGCGCTCGCCACCGGTCGCCCGGAGGAGGCCGCCTCGATCCTTCGGGTCTTCGCCCGTTTCGTCGCCGACGGTCTGCTGCCCAACAATTTCCCCGACAGCGCCGGCGTGATCCCTGGGTACAACACGGCCGACGCGACCCTCTGGTATGTCCTGGCGATTCGCGCCTACCAGGAGGCGACCGGCGATGACGCGCTCGTTACTGATCTCCTCCCGACCCTCTGCCAGATCGTCGAGCGTCACCTCGCCGGCACCCGCTATGGCATACAGGTCGACCCAGACGACGGGCTGCTCCGCGCCGGCGAGCCGGGTGTCCAATTGACCTGGATGGACGCCAAGGTTGGCGATTGGGTTGTGACTCCCCGGATCGGCAAGCCGGTCGAGATCAACGCCCTTTGGTACAACGTGTTGCGCACTGTCGCCGGCTTTCTGCGCACGCACGATGACAAAGCAACGGCCATGCGCTATGACGCGTTGGCTGACCGGGCCCGGGACTCGTTCCGCGCCCGTTTCCGTCAACCGGATCGCGAATATTTGGCCGATGTCGTCGATAGCCCCGATGGCGACGACTGGTCGATGCGACCGAGTCAAATCTTCGCGCTGTCGCTTCCTTTTCCTCTGTTGGAAGGCGATGAAGCTCAAACCGTGCTCGCCGCGGTCGGCCGGTCGTTGCTGACGAGCTATGGTCTGCGCTCACTTGCGCCGGACGATCCAGCTTACCGCGGCACTTACGGCGGCGATCAGGTTCATCGCGACGGGACTTATCATCAGGGACCAGCCTGGAGCTGGCTCTTGGGCGCGTACGCTGAGGTCGTTTATCGCCTGTCTGGCGACCGCGAGGCCGCGCTGGCTGTTCTGCAACCGATTGGTGACCATCTGCGCGACGCTGGGCTTGGCTCCGTTTCAGAAATCTTCAACGGCGACCCGCCGCACCTCCCGAAAGGATGCGTGGCCCAAGCTTGGGGCGTCGCCGAGGTGCTCAGAGTATGGCGTCTGCTCGACCCTGTCCCGCCGAGAGCATCACAATAAATGGCACGCGAGCACTATCGTTGCAAACTCCTCCGCTTCGATGAAACGAGCAGAGCCGAAATTTCGTTTAATGGTTGGCGATGTTTGTTCAGGAGCGTCGGGCCAACCTAGCGTCAAACTATCGCCCTCGGCAAACTCATCATCACAACGAACGAGGTGCGATCATGAATGGCACGGATTTCGATTCGATATCACGACGGTTCGCGGCGCGTTTTTCGCGGCGGCGATTGTTGAGTCTGACCGCTCTCGGTACGGCTGCGGCGCTCTCGGTCAAGTTGGGTCAGGCTGAAATTCTCGCCCAATCTGAAGCATCCGCACTCGTGCAACGCTTCTACGAAAACGTCAATGCTTATCAATACAAGCAGGCCTATGAGCTGCTCGGCTCGAAGTGGCACTCGCAGCAATCGCTGCAAAACTTCACCAATGGCTATTCGAATACCGCCTTCGTCCAGTGCAAAACGACCGGCGAGACGGCGAGCGGCAACTCGACCACCGTCAACGTCAAGCTCATCTCCTGGCACAACGACGGCAAGATTGTCGGATACACCGGTCACTACACGGTCGGCGAAGAGAATGGGCAGTTGCTGATTCTTGGCGGAAACAACACCCTCATGGCCGCGCCGACGGGCACCCCGCCACTCTGTAAGATCAGCGATCTCTCCTTGGTCATCGGCCAATGGCAGGGCGCGGCGGGGAGCCGCATCAGCTCGATCGTGGGAACGAACGAGAGCGATCACACGTGCGTGCTTGGCGGCTCACCTCGGGTGACATTGATCGACGAGATGGGGGATGTGCTGATTTCTACGTCCGAGGAGGGATCGCCCCCGACGGCGATCCATGTGAGTTCGGGCAAGAGCGCCGAGGCCCCATTGAGCTTCTCGAATTGGTGCGGCGACACCGGAAATCCTTCGTCGCTTCGCGCGCAAGTGCCCGGCGATACCGCGACCGGCGATGTGAGCCATGCCACAAACGGCATTTCCTACCCGCCGTGCAACGGTCCCGGCCAAGCCGCGCTCATGCAAGTCAAAGGTTGGACCACCAGCCCGTCGTAGCCCGGTGCCGGGGAGAACAAGGTGATTGACAAGCCGCGATCTCGGCGCGCTGTTCTGCGCAGCGGATTCGCCACCGCGCTCGCGGCTCGCCTGCACTCGACCTCACGTTGGTTTTGCTTCGGTTATGGAGCCCGATCGATGTCCCACGATCCCTTACGAAGCGCTAGGCAATCATGCCGATGATGAGCCTCGTGATCGTTGCTAGAGTGCGGTGTAACGATGTCGATCGTATGGTTTATTGCCTGAAGTGTTAACCGTCATCGCGCGAGAAGTTGCAGCCCACGCAAAAGCCTGCGGGTTGACGGTCGAACAGGGATTGGGATTGTGGCGATCAACCAGATCTTTTGGAATGGCAACGAAGGATTCGATATTCATGTCCTGAAAGCGGAAACGTCTCCGTCGCTCCTTGGTCTGCTGGTTCTCGGAGAGGACACCAGTCCACCGAAATTCACCTTTGCCAACGCCGCGACGCTACCTGCGGATCTCGACAAGATCACCTTCACGCCGAATTTCCTTTCCGGCACCACGCCACCTTCAAATAGCGGCATTTCCGTAGATACGGGAACCGGCGCCGTTACCGTGGCATCACCACTACCTGCCTCTCCGCTTCGAAGTTTTGTCATTGATGCCGCGGTGACGACAAAGCCGCCTAATGCCAAGACGATCGGACCAATTCCGATCAGGGTCTATGTTCATGATTCGATTACCGACTTTTGGCTTACACCAAATCCACTCACGCTTCGACAAAACGGCAACGGGCAACAACTTTCTGTGCTTGCGGAGTTCGACGACAAAACCGTCGGCGACATAACACGCCGGCCCGGCTTTACCTGGGCCTCCGCCGATGCGACAAAAATCGCTTTTCCCTCGGCAACGTCTGGTCGCATGGATGCCAAGGCAGTCACCGGTCCAATTGACATCACTGCAACTCACGTCGGCGTGAGCCGCAAGGCAAAGGTCGAAGTCGTCGCTCCTTGGTCGACGCCAATCGCGGCAAAGTTAGTACCAGGCAGTGCCGGTAAGGCGAAGATGGGCACTGTTCCAAATGTGCTCTTTTTGTCCGAAGGATTCACCGCAGCGGAAAAATCGAAGTTTGAGTCGCTCGTCAAATTGATCGTGAAAGAACTTCAGTCCAATGCTTCGTTTCGACCGTACGACCTACTCAAGGGTGCGGTCAACTTCTTCATGGCGTTCGTGCCATCTCCCCAGCGTGGTAACTCTGCCCTGTATAGTCTCGATCTCCGGCGTCGAACGAAGCTCTTCGGGGATGAGATACCGGATCCAATTAGACCGTCACCGCCAACGCCGTTCACGCTTGAAAATCTCATTTGGTCGGTTGGACTGCCAACCCCTGCGGATGCGACGATCGCTCCAGGTGACGCACGACTCGACTGGGCATTCAAATACGGTCCTGGTGTCTCTCTTGGATTCCCCGACCCCGTTTATGTTGCGTGGCAGCAACTCAGTGATCACCGACTGGCGAACGAACGAAACACAGCCTTCGGCATCCGAAACGGTCAACGTCCCACGATGCACAACGGCAGGGTGTTTCGTTCGGTCGATTTCAATCCGATGCGAACGACGCCGGATCACCTCGTTGACCTCTTCAAGAATCTTCATCTAAAGACGGTCGCTGGACCGATGATCGGAACGCTGTGGACAAAGCAGAATGCAGCCAACTCAATTCCCGCGCCGAGCGATCCTTCATTGCCCGCAGGATTGAAGGTTGGCCAGGACCTCGGCCGTACATACATTCTTACAGGCGGTACACGTGACGGCGGCACACAGCTTCCAACAGCAATTGTCAGCAGCTTAGGGAAGGATGTTGAGATTGCCCTTTCCGAGGTAGTAGGCTCAAAACAAGTGAACTTTGTGCCCTTTTCCCTGCCGACCGTACCGGACCTCGAAGTGGTGGCGACGGTCGTCCATGAAACATCCCATGCATTTAGCCTGCTGGACGAATACGGTGATCACGACGTGCCATTGTCGATCCCTGCCGTTCGCGAACCTGAACTTCTCCACCAAGGAAATAACCAACCGTCGAGCAACTTCGAGATCGCGGCCGGCGATGTGCGCTTGGATCCGGCGAAGCTTGACAAAATCAAGTGGCTCTGGCCAAGGGTGGACGCCGCGGGCGTTACAGCTGCGCTGCCTGTCGCGGGAGCGCTCTCTTTCGACATCAAACTCCAACCGGGCCATGCGAAAGCGTTTGATCCGCTTGATATCGTCCGGTTGCGAAAGCGTCCACTTATCGACAATCCGACACCGAGCGGCAGGATGGTGGTTGACGCCATCAGCGGTGACACGGTTACCGTGACCGCATTGCCCTTTACCGCAATCACTCCAGCGGACTGGCCGATCGGTAGCGTCTTGATTCGACCCTTGCGTGGTGTGGCCACGCTGTTTGATCCACTTGGACCAGATCTACCGCTCATGGCGCCGATTATTTTGAATCATATGAAGACAAGCCAACTTGCGCTCAATCGCAAGCCGCCTGCAGTTGGTCCTCCGGTGCCCGTCTGTGCCAAAGATACAAATCCATTCAGGTACCACTCAACCTTCCCGCGGGGCGCGCGGTAGGTCGCCCAAGATTCAAAGCGCAAATCGTTGGGCTCTATGACGGCGGCAACTCGTTTCATTGCGGCGTTTACCACCCCAGTGGTGCTTGTTTGATGAGAGCCTTACAGGTACCAGGAAAGGCCACAACATATCTTCTTTGCCCTGTGTGTCGCTATGTGATAGTCGATCGCCTGGATCCAACAAAGCATGGGGAAATCGATAAAGATCTAGCGAAGCGATATCCGGAGCCGTGAAAACTGGTGGCCAACGTGAGGTCGCGGGCGGCCAGCATGGCCGCTCGTCAAGATAGGTAATCATACCGATGCTGTTACACTGGTGAACTGATAGCGTAAAGAGCGTAGTCTTCGTAACTCTCCCTACCCAACGCAGTGTTCCAATATGTGCCCTACCGGGTGGCGTCACGATTGATGCTGCTCTCTGCGTTCTCCGGCAAAGGGTAGAGCTGTGGCCTCTGTCGAGATTCATTGGGACGGAAATGAAGGCTTTGATATTCACGTCCTCAAAGGTGAAACCTCGCCTTCGCTGCTCGATTTGTTAGTCATTCAGGACAACAGCTCACCGCCAAATCTGGTATTCGCCAGCAAGGTACCGCTGCCCGCCGATGTCGACAAAATTACGTTCACCCCGAATTTCATCTCGGCCGTAGTCCCGCCGAAAAACAGCGGGATCGAAGTTGATACCGGAACCGGAGCGGTCAAAGTCGACGCAGCGCGACCGGCTGCGCCCCGGCTTTCAAACTTCGTGATCGAAGCGACGGTGACGACAAAGCCGCCGAACGCGAAAACGCTCGGTCCGATTCCGATCCGTGTCTATGTGCATGACGCGATTACCGACTTTTGGTTGACGCCGAATCCCCTCACCCTCCGCCAGAATGCCAACGATCAACAACTGACCGTCCTTGCGCAATTCGAAGATCTGACCGTTGGCGACATCAGCAGGCGGCCCGGCATCACCTGGGCGTCGGCGGATGCCACCAAGATTTCGTTTGCCTCGGCGTCGTCCGGAAAAATGACGGCGAAAGCCATCACTGCTCCGATTGACATTACGGCGACGATTGGCGGGGTGAGCCGTAAGGCAAAGGTCGAAGTCGTTCAGCCCTGGACGACGCCGGTTGCGGCAAAGCTCGTCGCCGGAAGCGCCGGTATCGCCAAGATGGCGACGACGCCGAACATATTGTTCCTGCCAGACGGCTTTACCGCCGCGGAAAAGCCGAAATTCGAAGCGCTTGTCAATTCCATCGTCAGTCAAATCCAGTCGAACGCGTCCTTGACACCGTTCAAACTGATCAAAGGCAGCATCAACTATTTCATGGCGTTTGTTCCTTCGACTGACCGCGGAACGTCTGTGCTCTACGATATGGATCTCCAACGAAGAGGCACGAAACTCTTTGGCGCCGAGATTCCCGATCCGGTCAAACCATCGCCGCCGACACCGTATACGCTGGCGAATCTGATTTGGGAAGTCGGATTGCCGACCCCCGCCGATGCGGCCATCGGACCGGGCGCCGCGCGCGTCAACTGGCTCACCCAATACGGTCCAGGTATCTCCGCCGGCTTCGCCAATCCTGTCTATGCCGATTGGCAAAAACTGAGCGACCATCGATTGGCGAACGAACGAAACACCGCCTTTGGGTTTTGCAACGGTCAACGCCCAACCATGGACCGAAACACTGTCGCGCGCGCTGTTGGGTTTCATCGCTTCAGGACAAGATCTGAGCAGCTGACCGACTTTTTCCAAAATCTGCGGTTCAAGACGACAACTGGTCCCATGATTGGCACGATCTGGGCGCAGCAAAACGCTGCCGGCACGGTGCCGGCCCCGTCAGATCCCAAGCTGCCGGCCGGGCTCAAAGTTGGGCAAGATCTCGGCAGGATCTTCATCTTGCTGGGGGGAGCTCGTTACGGCGGGGTCCAAATTACAGAAGCGATCGCCAGCAGTCTCAACTATAGCGAGGAAGTCCAACTGACCGAGGTCGCGGGAACGAAGCAGGTCAATCTTGTGCCGTATTCGTTGCCGTCGACTCCTTCGATCGAAATCGTTTCGCGGATCGCTCACGAAACGTGCCATGCCTTCGGACTCGATGACGAATACGGCGAATTCGAAGCTCCGCTCCGAATTCCGACAACGAGCGAACCGAACCTCAAATCGCAAGGAAATGTCATTCCCGCGAGTCTTGTTGCCAAATCGGCTGCCGATCCAAGTCTCGATTCGACCAAGTTCAACAGCATCAAATGGCTTTGGCCGCGCCTCAACGCGGCCGGAGTTGTCGACTCGATCTCGCCGGGGATGCTCACCACCGACATCAAGTTGAAATCTGGTCACGGGAAGCAATTCAAGGCGCTCGATGTTGTCCGCTTGCGCAAGCGTCCGCTCGTCGACAATCCCACTCCTAGCGTCCGGATGGTGGTATCGGGTGTCACTGGAGACATCGTTACGGTGTTGTTTACTGCTATCACTCCGGCCGATTTTCCGGCGGGTAGCGTTTTGATTCGCCCGGTGAGGGGAGCGGCAACTGCAGCAGACCCGCTTGGCCCGGACCTGCCGCTGATCGCTCCGGTCATTCTGAATCACTTGGGAACGAGCAAGCTTCCGCTGAATCTCGCGCCCCCAGCGGTCGGGGCGCCGATTACCGTTTGCATCAAGGACGAACACACCAAACAAGATCCCAAAAATCTGCCGGCGGCCGCACTGCTCAAACCCGGACATCCTCCTTTCAAGTCGATGATCGTCGGACTCTACGATGGAGGGTCCCGGTATTTCTGTGGTGTCTACCACCCGAGTGGCGTTTGTCTTATGCGCGCCCGAATGGTGCCGGGATTCAAGTTCCTTACCTATTTGCTCTGTCCGGTTTGTCGCTATGTGATCGTCGATCGCTTTGATCCGACAAAGCACGCGGCGATCGACAAGGACTATGAGAAACGGTATCCACAGCCATGAGCGCACACTCCCAATCATGGACTTGGCCGCGCCGCCGCCCTGTGAAGATCCCGAGCGTCCGCCAGCTAATTCGAACTGGCGCCCATTATTGGATAGTGAGCTCCGCGCGATGGGGAAGATTGGCAATCATGCCGATGATCATACACACACGTACTGATAAAGTAATGAGCGTAGATTTCGTAACTCTTCCTGCCCACCGCGGTGTTCCTGCAAGAGCCCTCGCGAGCGGCGTCGCCGGTGATGCTGCTGTTCGTAGTCTCCGGCTGAGGGACTAGCCATGGCATCTGTCGAAATCTTCTGGCGAGGCAATCGCGGTTTCGATATTCACGTGCTCAAGGGTGAAACGTCACCTTCCCTCAAGAATCTGCTCTTTATCGGCGAAGACACAGTTCCACCAAAATACACCGCTGCCGACGATGCGCATCTGCCGGCGGATGTCGACAAGATCACTTTCACGCCCAATTTTCTTTCGCTCGCCACCCCGCCCAAAAACAGCGGGATTGAAGTTGACACCACCACCGGCGCGGTCAAGGTGGACCCTGCTCGCCCGGCCCCTCCTCGCCTGTCGAGCTTCGTGATTGAGGCCACAGTCACGACGAAGCCACCGGCCGCCAAAACGCTCGGTCCGATCCCGATCCGCGTCTATGTGCATGATTCGATTCTCGACTTTTGGTTGACCCCCAATCCATTGACGATTCGGAAGGACGCAAACGATCAGCAATTAACCGTCCTTGCTGAGTTCGACGACCATACCGTCGGCGACATCAGCCGCCGCCCCGGTATCACCTGGGCGTCAGCAGACACCAGCAAAATCGACTTTGCCTCACCATCTTCGGGAAGAATGACTGCCAAGGCCACTACGGCGCCGATCGACATTACGGTGACCATCAATGGCGTGAGCAGAACAGCCAAGGTTGGCGTCGACGTTCCCTGGTCCACGCCGGTGGCGGCGAAACTTGTCGCCGGCAGTGGTGGTGTCGCCAAGATGGCGACCGTGCCCAATGTGCTCTTTTTGTCGGAAGGATTCACCGCAGCCGAGAAATCGAAATTCGAGTCGATCGTCAATTCGATCGTCAGCCAACTGCAATCAAATCCCGTGCTTACACCGTTCAATTTGATTAAGGGAAACGTCAACTATTTCATGGCGTTTGTTCCTTCGACGCAGCGTGGCAACTCCGTTCTCTACGATTTGGATCTCAAGCGAAGAGGAACAAAACTCTTCGGCGACGAGATTCCCGATCCTGTCAAACCCGCTCCGTTGACACCATTTACCTTACCCAACCTCATTTGGTTAGTCGGGCTGCCAACTCCCGCCGATGCGGTCATTGCGCCGGGCGACGCTCGCCTAAATTGGGGATTTCAATATGGACCCACCGCCGCCCTTGCACTTACAGACGCGGTGTACGCGCAATGGCAACAACTGAGCAATCACCGGCTCGCCAATGAGCAAAACACCGCATTTGGCATGCGCAATGGCCAGCGGCCGACGATGGACCGTCCCGCTGTGCCCCGCGTTGCCGGTTTCCATCAGTTTCGGACGACACCCGATCACCTCACTGATTTCTTCAAGAATCTGCGCTTCAAAACATCGACAGGGCCGATGATCGGCACGATCTGGGCAAATGACGACCCTGCCCATCCGCTACCGGCGCCGTCAGATCCGGCGCTGCCCGCGGGCTTGAAGGTTGGACAGGATCTTGGTCGCATCTTCGTTCTGCTTGGCGGCGCCCGTTACGGCGGCGCGCAGAACAAACAACTGATTGCAAGCAGTCTGAATTACGACGAGGAGATCGGGCTCGCCGAGGTCACCGGGACCAAACAGGTCAAACTTGTTCCGAACGGTTTACCGTCGTCGCCATCAATTGAAATTGTTTCGCGGGTCGCCCACGAAACGAGCCATGCCTTCGGTCTCGACGACGAATACGGCGAATTCGAAACTCCTCTGAAGATACCGGTCCCCGATGAACCCAACCTGACGAAATACGGCAACACCATCCCCGCCAGTCTCGTCGCGAAATCGGCAGCTGATCCGAGCCTCGATTCAACCAAGTTCGACAAGATCAAGTGGACTTGGACGCGCGTCAACGCCGCCGGGGTTCTCGACGCGCTGGTCGTGCCTGGGGCGCTCACCACTGATATCAAGCTCAAACCAGGTCACGCTAAGCAGTTCAAACCGCTCGACGTTGTCCGCTTGCGCCGGCGTCCCTTGGTTGAACATCCGACGCCGAGCGTGCGTATGGTTGTCTCGTCCGTGACCGGAAACACCGTCACTGTGCTCTTTACCGCGATTACCCCGGCGGATTTTCCGGTCGGAAGCCTGTTGATCCGTCCCGTGCGCGGAGCGCCAACCGCGGCCGATCCACTCGGTCCTGACTTGCCGCTGATCGCGCCGGTGATTTTGACGCATCTGGGAACAAGCAAAATCCCGCTCAATCTGGCGCCGCCCGCCGTCGTCGGTGCGCCGATTCCGGTCTGTGTGAAAGATGAAAGTGGCAAGCAGACCCCGAAGAATCTGCCGCCTCCAGCGTCGCTCAAACCTGGACACCCTCCGTTTCCGTCCATGATCGTCGGTTTGTACGATGGGGGGTCCAGTTACTTTTGTGGTGTCTACCATCCGAGCGGGGTCTGCTTGATGCGCCGGCGGATGATTCCCGGCGGAGACCGCACCTATCTCCTTTGCCCTGTTTGCCGATACGTGATCATCGATCGTCTTAATCCGACGAAACACGGGGAGATCGACAAGGATCTCGAGAAACGGTATCCACAGCCATGAGTGACAAGAGCACGCTGCAATCCGTCGCCGAAAATCTTGCGCTGGCAGTCGAGCCGCTGCAGGAGGCCGTTGGCGATCTCGAAAGCTTCCAGGCGTTCCTCTATCGCCTTGGATGGGAAGCGGAGTCACTTCCGCCCTCGTACGTTGACCTTTCCTCGAAAGTCGCGGCTGCGCTCGACGCGACAAGCGCGCTCAGTGATGGCGCGGATGCCGAGGAAATCGCCACTGCCTTCGCCAAGGTGCAGGCGGTCTATCTCGCCATCCAGAACCTCACCGACGCGCCCGCAGGCGTGGATTCGGCTGAATTTCTACAGGAGATCGGCGAGCGTCTCTTCGAATTGCTGCTCGTCGATTATCTCGCCGTCGCCGCACCAACCACGCACAGCACGCTCAAGCTGCTCGATGTGATCCAGCTTGAAGATCATGAAGAGACGGCGACCCGGCCGAGTTTTCTGGTATCGCGGTTCAAGTTCGCCGAGATTCCCAAGGTGATCAACGATCCGGGCTCGATCCCGGCCCGCGTCTACGGGTGGGGAACGCCTGATCTGGACTTCGTGCTGATTGCAAACCACGTCGTCGAGCTCTTCAACGCGATTGGTTTCCCCGCAGTGGTCGATACGGTGGCCCCGGCATTGGGAGCCGCCTTCCAATCGTCCGTCGAAGACACCGACGCCGCGATGAGCGCGATGGTTCGTGCCCCCATCTTCGAATTCGACATTGCTGATGAAACCCTCGAAGTCGCACTAGCGCTGCTCGAGTTCCCGGGCGAAGGGGGGAAGTTGCCGGGGATGATCTTGCAGCCGCTGATCCCCTCGCAGATGGATTCTGACCTCGATCTCGGCGGGGGGCTGAAGTTTACTGTCCGCGCGGGAAGCGATATCACCGCGATGCTCGGCATCATTGCCCGTCCCGGTGAGATTTTCGTGCGCTATCCATTCCAACCCGGCACTGAGCTGCCTTCAGCCGGTTTTGGCGTCTCGCTGAGCTATGCCCCAGAATCGCCAAGGTTCATCCTCGGTAATCCCGCTTCGACGCGACTAACCCTCGGGGGGCTAACGACCGGGATCGAGCTTGATTCGGAAGCGGGCAAACTCGAATTCAAAGGTTCGTTCAAGCTCAATGACTTTATCTTGACGCTCTCCGCGGGTGACCAGGACGGTTTCCTTTCAGAGCTTCTCGGGCGAGACGTGACAGTTCCCCTTCCGTTGGCGATCGATTGGTCGAGCCGAACGGGACTGACCTTTTCCGGAAGTACCGGTTTCGCGTTTTCGAGCTATCCCCATTTGACAGTTGGGCCGATCAGTGTTGATGAGTTCTCGCTGGCCGTGCGGAGCACCCTCGAAGCGGGTAAGCCCCCCGATTTGGCTTTGACCGCCGGTCTCGGGCTCGGCGGCGCGATTGGACCCATCGGCTTTTCGATCGACAACATCGGTATACGCCTGGATCTTGTCTTCGCGGATGGGAACGCGGGACCGTTCGACATCAAGGCGGGATTCAAGCCGCCGACCGGTATGGGGATCGTCGTCGACGCGGGCGCGGTTACCGGCGGCGGGTTTCTTTCCCTCGACGAAGACAAAGGGCGGTATGTCGGCGTCATCCAGCTTGACGTCTATGGCATCGCCGTCAAAGCAATCGGCATTCTCGACACAAAGCTGCCGAGCGGCGCCAATGGCTTCTCGTTCCTGATCGTCGTTTCGGCGGAATTTGAACCGATCCAACTTGGATTTGGCTTCACCTTGAACGGCGTCGGTGGATTGATGGGGATTCACCGGACCATCGCCGTCGATGCGCTTCAAGCCGGAATCCGTGCCGGCACCGCGACCCGGTTCCTCTTCCCGGAAGATCCGGTGCGCGACGCGGTACAACTGATCAGCGATCTGAGCACCGTCTTTCCTCCGGCGCAAGGCCGCTTCATCTTCGGCCCGATGGCGCTGCTCGGCTGGGGCAGTCCGACGCTGATCACCGCCACCATCGGCGTCATTCTCGAAGTTCCCGAACCCATCCGGCTGGTGATCCTCGGCCAAATCAAGACGACGCTCCCGTCGGAAGACGCGCCCATCATCGAACTCAATCTCGATGTCCTCGGGGTGATCGACTTCGGGCAGAAGCGGATGTCGATCGACGCCTCGCTGCATGATTCTCATGTTGCCGCGTTCGATGTCTCCGGCGACATGGCGATGCGTCTCTCGTGGGGAGCTGACCCGAACTTCGCGCTGGCCGTGGGCGGGTTCAATCCGCATTTCCAGCCGCCGGCGGGGTTCCCGTCGCTGAAACGGGTAACGGTCGCGCTTGGCGCCGGCGACAACCCGCGCCTCAGCCTCAAAGCCTATCTCGCGGTGACCTCGAACACGCGCCAGATCGGCGCCCTGGCGGAGATCTATGCCGCAGCAGGCGGATTCAACGTCTATGGGTGGCTTGGTTTCGACGCGCTCATCATCATGTCGCCGCTCTCCTTCGTCGTCGATATCGATGGCGGCATCGCACTACGCCGGAACACGTCCGTCATCGCTGGTGTCACCCTCCATGCCACGCTCAGCGGCCCAAGCCCATGGCATGCCAAAGGAAAAGCCTGTCTCTCGTGCTTCTTCTTTGATATCTGCGTGCCGTTCGACAAGACCTTTGGCGAGGATGATCAGGTTCAGTTGCCGCCAACAGATCCACAACCGCTGCTCATCGCCGCGGTCGCCGATCCTCGGAATTGGAGCGGAAGTCTGCCGTTCGGTGTGACCCAGGTCGTCTCGCTCGCCGCCGGGCAGTCGGCAGACGGATTCCTCAATCCAGCGGGGGCGCTGACGCTACGACAGACCGTCTTACCGTTGAATCGGACCCTGACCAAGTTTGGCGCGACCGCTCCCGCCGGACCAAACCGCTACGACCTCACGAGCGTGACCCTTGGAACTGACACAGTCCAGTTCAACCCATACTCAGATTTCTTCGCCGCCGCTGAATTTGAAGATATGAGCGACGACGAAAAGCTTTCGCGTCCGTCATTCGAGCGCATGGATGCCGGCGTAGTCGTTGGCGGGGGCGCGGTCGATCACGGCGCCGCAATGGGCACGTCCGTCAGCTACGAAACGATCTATGTCGACGATCGCTTCACCAGCCGGAAAGGTCTCCGCTACTTCCTCGGGCTCGATGTTCAGCTCGCGACAGCATTCCAGGGCGCGGCAGCTCGATCCACCCTGAAACAATCGGGATTTGCGCGGTTCGCACCGGATGCGACCGCACCGCTCAAGGTCGCGCTGAAGCAGGATCGCTTCGTCGTCATTTCGACCGACGATCTCGGCGTTCGCGACGACATCAGCGCGCCGGGGAATAAGGGGGATGCGGCGCGAGCGTTGGCCGACTATCTCATTGCCCATCCGAGCGAGCGTGGAGGACTTCAGGTCGCGCCGCTTGACGAAATCGAGGCGCCAGTATGAGCGTACCAACGGCAGCCCACGCCTTTCTTCCCTGGCTCCGGCGCGGGATTTCGACGGAAATCGATCGCGCCGACGACGATCCAACCGCATCCCCTCACGTCGACTTGCCGGTCAACGTTGGCTTCAACCTGGGCGCGGTGAGCTCGACGGCCCATCTCGCGCTGGCGGGACCGGGAGAGATCATCGGATTCGATCCAAGAGCCGTGGTCCGGACCTGGCCGCGACCAGGCGTCGCCGATGCCGAGCCCAACTATTTCCCCTTGCTTGAACTTGACCAGGCCGATTTGCCCTGGCGCTACAGTCCGGCGAAGGCGAGCGCCAAGCAACGACTCCGCCCGTGGCTTTGCCTCGTTGTCTTAACTGAATCCGAGATTGCCGCCTACGAAAGCGCGACTCAGGATCGCCCACTCGCGATCGTGACTGTCGCGGACGCAAGGTCGTTACCCGATCTTTCTCAGTCGTGGGCATGGGCGCATGCCCAGATCACGGGTGTCACCGCGATCGATCCGTCTGCCACCGCAGCCATGTTGACCTCAGAACCGCATCGCGCCGTCGCCCGGCTGCTCTGCCCGCGGCGCTTGAAACCTCAGACCGCTTATCGCGCGTTTCTCGTGCCGACCTTCAAGCGCGGCCGGCTGGCCGGTGTGGGCGAGGATGTGCCAGACGATGTTGACGGGCTCGCTCCCGCTTGGGCGGCGGGCGATGCCAGTGTCAGATTGCCGGTCTACTTCGAATGGGCATTTCACACGGGTGTCGCGGGCGATTTTGAGTATTTGGTGCGACTCCTGACGGCGCGGGTCTTGCCGGAAACCGTCGGCATTCGCAACATGAACGTAGCGGATCCTGGTCTCGGGTTGCCGGTTGCGGCGCCACATGCCCTTGGTCTCGAAGGCGCGCTCAAATCGCCGGAAACCGTTTCAACTGAATGGCCAGCTGCGGAACGCGATCCCTGGACATCCGCGCTTGCCAAGCTGCTCAACACTCCGGAAGACCTCTTGGCTCATGGTGAAAGCGATCTGATCGTCGCTCCGCCGCTGTACGGTCGCTGGTACGCGAAAAAAGCGAGGCTTGAACCAGACGTTCAACCGCCTTGGTTCCAGGATCTCAATGCCGATCCACGATCCCGGGTCGCGGCAGGTCTCGGAACGCTCGTCGTGCAAGAACAACAACAGCAACTGCTCGCCAGCGCCTGGCAGCAAGTGGACGGGATTCTCGCCCTCAACGAGGAACTGCGCCGGGCCCAATTGGCGCGTGAAGCCGCGGTTCGCGTTCACGCTCGCCACGTGACCGCGCAAGACGCCGAGGCCACGCTCACGACGACCGCTGCTCTTCACGGGCGAGTGTTGATGGCGGGCACCACTGTTCGGACGGCGTTGAGGGAGAGTCCTATTGCCGATGGGGCGCTCGAGCCCGCGATGCGGCGGGTTGCCCGGCCGCTGGGGTCGATCGGACGGCGTCAGGAGCGTGCAGCCAGTCTGAGCCAAGCCGGATTCATTGCACGGATGAACTCCGGCGAGCTGGCCGCCGCGATCGACACCGCAGATCAATGCGAGACTAGTTGCGACGGCATTCCAAGGTGCGCTGACTCCGGCGGTTCTCTCCAGCGATATCATCAGTCAGGTACCTGCCCGGCCCGACTTCGGCAATCTGGTGGGCACTGTCATAGGGCTGAGACGGAGAGACGATGACGGAGATCCACCGATACCGGAGGATCCGCCCGATCCCCAAGGCAAACCCGACAATTTACCGGCGCGAGCTTTTCGCCGGGAACTGACAAACCTCTTCAAGCACGTTTCCACGGCGCCGGACGCCCCAACTCCATTGCGCTCAATTGATGTCACGGCTGCCGCCAACGAGCTTGTGGCCGCACTCGATCCGCGAATCACGATTGGTGAGGCCTATCGCAAGCGTCTCGAGATCGCGCCCGGTATTGTCTGGCAACCCGCGGATCCGCTCGAACAGGTCATGGCCGCGCCCGAGTTTCCGCAGCCGATGTCTGAGCCGCTGGCTGCGCTCGGACAGGATTGGCTCCTTCCCGGACTCGACCAGGTGCCGCCGAATACCGTTTCCTTGCTCGAAACCAATCAACGGTTCGTCGAAGCGTTCATGGTCGGTCTCAACCACGAGATCTCCCGCGAGCTCTTGTGGAACGAGTACCCGACCGATCAGCGGGGGACATACGCCCGCCAATTCTGGAACTCAAGTGGTCGGGTTCCGACGCCCGGAGAAATCTCGGACATATCAAAAGACATCAAACTGATCCACGCCTGGCCTCTCGACTCGGATCTCGGCGAAAACAGCAGTCGTCCGCCCGGACCGAGCGATGAGCCGAACCTGGTGTTACTCATCCGTGGCGAATTGTTGCGACGCTATCCGAATGCGCTGGTTTACGCCGCGAAGGCGCGCCTCACGAGCGGGGGCGATCAACGGGAGATCGACGACACAGTCGCCGAAAAACATCCAATCTTCACCGGCCAACTTTCGCCCGATGTCGCCTTCTTTGGGTTCGAGCTGACCGAGACGGTCGCCCGGGGAAATCCGCCTGCTCCGGGGGTGGATCAGGGATGGTTCTTCGTGCTTCAGGAACAACCAACCGAACCACGCTTTGGCCTCGATCTCGCCGACACGCCGACTCCTGATCTACCAACTCGTTGGGACCAGCTCGCCTGGCAGCACCTCGATCCCAATGTCGACCTCGTCGATCTCAATGCCGATCTTCCAGACACTAGAAACGTGAGCGATCCAGACGTTCCTACCGCAGTTTGGCACGCGGACTCGGGACTCGGTTCTGCCGGTTCTCGCGCCTCAGACATGGCCTACATCACCCTGCAGCGGCCGGTCCGCATTGCGGTCCACGCGACGCGCATGCTCCCGCCGCGCTGAGGAGATACCGGGATGAGTGACAACCGGCTGACCACGATCGAACAAGCCCGAAGCCGCCTCGCGAAAGCGAGCGAAACCAAGGCGACAGCGTTCGCCGGCGCGGGGAAGCGGGTGACCGCCACCGCCGCGTTGAGTGCGACGGGCGATTCTCTTACCTCCGCGCGGACCGAGGAACGAGCCGCGCGGCAGGACCTGCTGGCGGCGTTGAGCGCGGCCCTCGAAACCGATCCTGCCGCCGATGTCGCCAAACTTGACGCCAAATTCCCGATCGTTTTGCTGCCGGTCCGAATCGAGACGCGATTTTCCTCAGCCAATGGCAGCCCCGAATTGCTCGTTCGCGTCTACCCGGACGAAATCCATGCCGACACGCACGAGGCCGCGCTGACTGACGCGGAGCGCCAGGCTGGGATCACCTATTGGCAAACGTCCTGGGATCCGGCAAAGGAAGCCGAAGCCTGGCAAGCGCTCGTCACGCAATTTTCCGAGCCCCGCTCTGCCTGGATCGTTCTTCAGACCACCCCAACGAATCTGGCAACCAGACCGAACGGCACGCCAACCTTTCCCTCAACCAATTCACGACTCGGAAGTTGGACACGGGCGGGAGAGGCGCGTCTCCTTCCTGATCGCTGGCTGGTCATCGCCGATCGTGATGGTGGCGAAGTTGTCCGCGCGGTTGGGAACCCAATCATCGAGCCTCTGGCAATGACGCTGGCGCCGGACGCCGCCGATGACGACACCGTGACGCTGGCGGACGAACTGAAAGTCGACCCGGAAATTGCCTGGGCATTCGACTTTGCCGAGGCGGAAAAGATCGGGATGGGACTTCGCGTCCCAATTTCAACTGACGACGCGACTGCAGGGTTCGATCGAGTGCTCGTTGTCGGGGTGAAATCGACCCAAACAGCCGAGTCGGGTGCGAAGAACTTGACTCAGCTGATTGAAAATCATCATTACGGACGAGGCATGGCCTTCGTCCCGACCGGAACGCCGACCAACAATACGGAAGAGGGCCGAGCGGGTTATCCGCCGAAGGATCCCGGCGGAGCGACCAGCTTTGCGATCGAACGAGGAGATTCACTCGCGATCGACGGCGGCTCGGGAACACTTCTGACGTCAGCACTCGGCATTCCGACCGAGGTCGCCGGTCATCTCGGCGGGGCCGATCGGATCGACCAGCCGCTAGCCGGGGCGATGAACGACGCGCTTTGGCCGGCGACATTCGGCTATGCGCTGGAACAAATGATGGCGCCGGTCTTTGGCCGCAATGCCATCAATGAAACGCGCACGTATTTCGTGGAACACGTTCGCGGGCGCGGGCATCTTTCGGCGATTCGGATCGGATCACAACCATATGGCATCCTCCCCGTTGCGTCGTTGACGCGATGGCAGCCGGGGCAAACAGGCAATGTCGTCGATGTCCAATTGCCGAATGCCCTGCGGACGCTGCGCCCGATCTGGCTCAACACCACTGCACAGGTTCCACGCGTCGGTCGTACTGGTGATGCTGATCGCGATCTGCTCGAGGTCCTCGGTATGGATGCCGCGGCGCGCGAGGTCCGGATTCGCTGGCTCTTTGGACACGAGCTCTACGCCAATATTCTGCAATTTACGGGAACTAAAGTGCTCGACCTCAACATGGGCAAGTGGAACGAAGCTCGTGGAGAGATTATCACCGCGGTTCTCAATCAGATTGGCCAGCCCGCCTGGCAGCCGCGCATCGCGGGTGCGATCTATGGGAGCGACGCTCCACGTTTCCGGCATCCACTCGTTGCGGACCTGCCACTGTCGGAAACGGACCCTCTCCCATTCAATTACATTTCCGCGATCCGACAAGCCACCTCAATCGACGCGCTTCGGGCCGGCCAGCTTGGTCAATCCGGCATGCCGCCCGACGAGCTCCTGTATCTGCTGCTGAGACATTCCGCGCTGGTGGAGTACGCGCGGATCGGTTTTGACCTGCGGGAGCGATTCGAACATGCCTCTCCCGAGCAGAGCCGGGAGCCGGAACTTGTCGCGATTTTTACCGGTGATCCAGACACTCCGGTATTCCCGTCCGTCTGGACTCATCTGAACCAACCAGTCGCCCAGGTCACCGGGCAGGTCACGCTCGGCAACTATCTCCTCAGCGGGAACGATGGCGCCGGGACGGCCCCAGCCAAATCCTTCCGCGCGTCTCTGCAAATACTGGAGGGCTTGCCGACCGCCGAGCTGGAGCGACTTTTCACCGAAACCCTCGACACGTGCTCTCACCGGTTGGACGCCTGGATCTCCTCCTTGCCGGCCAAGCGCCTTCAGGAGATGCGAGCGGATTCAGCCATCGGATCGCATATTGGCGCGTACGGCTGGGTGGAAGATCTTCGACCGGCGCTGGGAGAAACGAAAACGCTGGACGACGGGCGCGAAGTGCGAGTGCCGGCCAACAACGGCGGCCATATCGTCACCCCGTCGATGGACCATGCGGCGGCAGCGGCGGTCCTGCGGAGCGGATATCTGACTCGCAGCGCGGAAGAGCGAAGCCGATACGCCGTCAATCTTTCGTCGGCCAGAGTTCGATCCGCAAGGGACTTGCTCGACGCCGTTCGCCTCGGCCAACCAGTCGGCGCGGTGCTCGGCTACCGATTCGAACGTGGCTTGCATGAAGGGCACCGGCCGCTGGAGCTCGACAAATATATCGAGCCCTTCCGGCGACTCTATCCGCTGGTCGCAAACAAAGCCGATCCCACTGCCAACGAACCGGCGGAGGAGATCGCGGCGCGGAATGTGGTCGACGGCCTCGCGCTTCGCCTCGCCTTTCAGTCAGGCTCCATCCCCTTCGGCGCCAACGATCTTCCCGCGTCCGGAGACGATCGCGATGCGATCGAGGCGGAGCTGAGAGCGCTCGACGAAGTCGTCGATGCCGTTGCCGATCTGCTGACCGCGGAATCGGTTTTCCAGCTGGTTCGCGGGAACACCGCCAGCGCGGCCGCGACGCTCGATTCGATGGCGCAAGGGGTTCGCCCGCCCGATCCGGAATTCGCCAAACACCCGCGTGGCGGTACGCTGCTGACTCACCGAGTCGCGATCGTACTCGGTGGAGAGCCATTATCCGTTTCCGCAGGATGGCCTGATGAGTTGACCCCACGAGCGAAAGCGGAGCCGTATCTCGACGGATGGCTCGGTCATCTCTTTGGAGACCCGAAGCAGGTCAAATGTCAGGTCACGTTCCGTGATCCGGGTGCCGCCAACCCAGATGAACGACACGCTCGGAATGTCAGCCTTGCCGATCTGTCCTTGCGACCAATCGATCTCCTCGCGCTCGGCCAGACAGGCGATGCTTCAGTTATCGCGCCGGAGCTCGACGCGCGCGTTGCCGCTGTCATCCTGGCCGGCATTCCAACCGCCACGGACTTCCAGATCACCTATGCCGGCGCAGATGATCGCGATCGAGGCACTGAGCGAACTTTTCCCGAAATCCTGGAGCTGGCGCGATCAATCGCGAATGTTGTCGGTGGCGCTCGCCCACTGATTCCTGCCGATCTTCTCTTGCCGGAAAATGCTTCGTCTGCTTCGACCGCCGATCTCCTCGACGCCGAAGCAAACGATCGCGCAGCGAATGCGCTTGATGCGCTAAAGGCCGCCCGCGACCGTCTCGACGATGCGCTCAGTTCTTCATCTCCAGTGTCTGATCTCCGTGAGGTGCTGATTGAGGCAGCGCAGTTCGGCGCTCCGGGCGCATTTCCACCGCTCAGTGAAACTGACCCCGATGCGTTGAGGACACGCGCTCGCAGCGTCCTGGCAGAGTTGAAGCGGCGCGTGGCGGAAGCGTCCGCGGCCACCAATCCCAGTGATATTGCCGCCGCTGTCTTCGGACGTGGATTTGTGTTCTTGCGGCGTTTCAAGCCGGCCAATCAGGCGACGCTCGACGAAGCGTTGACGAGCGGCCCTGATCTTGGCTCGGAGCGACATCCGATCGAAAAATGGTTCCAAGGAGCAGCGCAGGTGCGCGCTCCGCTCGGCCGCAAGCGCATGCTCAACTTGCTGGCCGGAGCGCTAGGTTCTGCCGCGTCTCCGGTGAAGGTCGCTCAGTTTCCGCATGTAAACGGCGAGCGGTGGGTCGCGCTTCCATTTGACGGGAATCCCCGACCGCCGTCGGGACGGTTGTCGCTTGTGCTCGAGCAGGCAAATCCGGCCAGCGGCGAAGGCTGGGTTGGTCTCCTCCTCGACGAATGGACCGAAGTTATTCCGTCAACCTCGGAATTGACCGGGATCGCGTTCAACTATGACGATCCCGATTCCGAAGCGCCGCAAGCGATCCTGATCGCCGTGCCAGCGGTGCCGGGCGGGGTTGATGGGCACTGGGATTTGCCGTCGCTGGTCGACACGCTGCGCGAGACCCTTGATCTCGCCAAAATCCGCGCGGTCGATAGCGAGCTGCTGGATTCACTCGGTCAACTTTTACCGGCGATTTATCTCGCGGCAAATCCGAGGGATGAAACTGTTTCGACCGACTTTTTCACCAGGCGGATCGCCGATCCGGTCCTGATCTCGTAGGAGACCGGACGATGCCTTCACTGACATACTGGAATCGATTGGAGCCGAGACCACGCACGACCTCGATCGCGCAATCGCTTGCCGCCCGAGTCCGCGATCCGCTCTGGATGCTTACACGGCAATGGCAGGTCGGGGAGTTCAAAGGTGAGGACACCGGATCGCCGGCGTATTCTCAGGTTTCGGCGCGACTGGGCACGGTATTCGGCTGGCGTGCTGACGACGGCGAACTTCATCCCGTCACACCGGAGAATCCACTCGAAGACATTGTCGAAAGCGAGCCGTTTGCCCCAACGCTCACGATCCGTGTTGAACTTGGGCAGATCGCGGAGTCCCTGTTTCGGGACGAATCCATCCCCAACAATGTAATCAACGCATTTCGTGATGCCTATCTTCTGGCGCCCGTTTCCGACGCTGAACTCGCAAAGCGAGCAGACCAGGAGAGCGCCCGCTTCCTCCGCGTCTGTGGAGGTCGTGCGCTTGACGGTGTTGGTCTATATCGTGCGGCGCGCTCATCGTTGCCCGATCTGCCCGCTGAGCCCGCCGTACCTGGAACGAACAAGGACGCAGTGTTGACCGCGCTGAGCGCGTTCGTCGAATGGGTCGAAGACGTGCTCGGCGTGCCCGGAACGGACGATCCGCCGTCATGGGCGCCGGATAGGCTCGAATACCAACTCGAGCTCGTCGCCGCCTCGCCTGACGGCAAGCCTCTGGTTTTGGCTGCCCATCCGGGCCGCGACGGAGATTTTGACTGGGACACACTCGATCTCCGACCCGATGCCACATTCAACGATCCGGTTCCCGATGGCTCGGTCCAGACGTTGTCCACTAGCGTTCTCCCCGCCAATGTCCGGTTTCGCGGTATGCCAAACGCGCGCTGGTGGGCGTTCGAGTCGGAAACCACCGACTTCGGCTCGGTTACACCTGACCGCCGCGATGTCGGAAAACTCGTCGTGCTTGATTTCATGCTGATTCACGGCAACGGCTGGTTCGTGATGCCGTTCGATCTCCCGGTCGGCTCCGTCGGGCGGCTCGATACGTTCCTCGTCCATGATGTCTTCGGGGTCATGACGCTGGTCGAATCCGCGGACAAGGGTGGTGAACCGATCGACGAACGATGGACCTTATTCTCGAGCGAAGTCGAAGGAAAACCGACGGAGGCCTCGGGCTTTTTTGTCCTCCCACCTTCCGTATCGGCTGCAGCCCAAAATGGCGTCGCGATCGAAGACATCCGGTTCTTCCGCGATGAGATGGCGAATATGGTCTGGGCGATCGAGCACGCGACGGAGAATGAGCTTGGTCAACCCTGGCCGGGCCATGAGCGCGATTTGGCAAACAAGGCCGGTGCGACTGTTCCACCACCGTCAAGCGTAAACACGACCGATCCGCTTCGCTATGTGATCCAAACTGACGTACCTGAGCATTGGATTCCATTCCTCGGGGTCGTGACTGATCCTGGCAAACGCGACATCGCGCTCCAGAAAAGCGCGATGCTGCGGCCTAAACCTGACGGTTCGCTCGAGCCAGTCGAACCGCTCGGCCGGGTATTGCGACCGACAAAAGTTGGTGGCGGTGCATATCGCATTCCCGAAGAGGAGGTGCCTAGGTCCGGAGTCCGCGTTTCACGCGTTGTGTGCCGAAGTCGTTGGACCGACGGATCCACGCACATCTGGATTTCACGGCGGACGTCGGTCGGCGCCGGCGAAGGCGCAAGCGGCTTGCGCTTCGATCTGGCTGCCAGCGAGTGAGGCTAGACGTAGAAACGACTACGCGCTAGACCCTGTTCTCGCTATTTCCTCACCCGATTGGGAAGAGCCTAGGAGTGCCTATTTGAACTCGGGTTAGCCTCAGCCTGCTTTAGGTATCATGATTTCGCGATCGGTCCAGACCAGCAAGACACCTGGCGATTTGTGAATACAACCCCGGTTGGTGGCATACCGGCGAACACTCAACAGGTTCCCGCGCTGCCGATTCGGATTACGAGAGACGACGACCTCGCGAGCTTCGCTGCCACTGACGACAGCGACCGGCGGGATTCCTGAAAGGGTTCGACCAATGTGCCGTCACGTATCCCGCCGCGCTGTTTTACAGGGCGGAATCGCCGCCGCGCTCGCCACTCGCCTTCGCCCGACAATGGCACAGGCGAGCCTTCCTGCCTACTCGCTACCGATCGGTCTACCCGGTCAAGTGCTCGGCGACGGCTTCCTCATCCGGCACGGCTACGCCTGCGAAAACACGTGGTACAACACCGGCTGGCTCCACACTGCCGAGGACTTCTATCTGCCCAACGGTAATACAGCGGGCGCGGGCGTGTACGCCGTCGCCGACGGCGAGATTGTCTTCGCGGGGTCCGAGTATCCCGGTCTTGTCGTCATCGTCCAGCACGCCGACGACCTGTATTCGATGTATGGGCATCTCGACCGCACGCTCGCCGTGGAAACCGGCAAAGTCGAGCGCGGGCAATTGCTCGGCACCGTGCTTGACCGCACCGACGGTCGGGTACCGAGTCATCTTCACTTCGAGATTCGGACCTTTCTCATAAGGTCCGAGGTCAACGGCGCCGCGCCGCGCTACGCGGTCCGTTGCGGCTTCAATTGCGCACCTGGTCCCGGCTACTGGCCGATGGATGCGCCAGAACACCCCTCGGCGATAGGATGGCGCAACCCGACGCACGTCATCGCGCACCGCGCATTCGACAGCGCACCGCCCGCCGATGCCGAAGTCATCGTCGCGAGCGGGTCAGGCGATGCTACGGCGCTCTGGTCCGCACCGTCGGACCATGCCGACGCCGAACAGGTGGGAGACTTGCCGCTGAACGCGGGCGACCGTTATCGCCTGCTCTCGATTGCGACCGGGCCGGAAGCGTCGACCGAAACGAGCGCTGATGGTTATCGGCTCTGGTACCGCATCGTCGTACCCGACGTCGGTCGCGCATGGGTACAAGCCGCAATCCCCTCCACCGACGACACAGGCTCCGACGGCCGCCCCTCGTCGGTGCGATTCAACCTGCTCCCATCGATCACTGTGGCCGGTTGACCTGCGTCCTGGAGCCTGCCGACCGTGCGGCACGGACCACATGTGTCCGTCTTTCGTCATGATTGGTCGTGGTGAGTGTTTGGGTCGGTAAAAATGCCAAGCCCAACGCCACTTTTCGTGACGGTCGATGAAGCAATCCTACCGATGCGCGGCGCGCCGCTGCCGCAGAGGATGGAGGCGGTCGAAGCGATCACGCGGGAAGCACCCACCCAGGCGCCCTACAAAGGAGGTTCGTCATGGCAGTTCTCAAAATTCGGACGACCGTCGCGCGACTCGTTTTTGTCGCCCTTTTCGCCGTAGCGCTCCTCGTCGGGTCGCTTGCCGTTGGCCCGAGCTCACGAGCGTCGGCGGAGCCAAATTACACCTGCTCCCAAGCCCTAGCGATGGCCCGCTTGTACTTCAACGTCAGCAACGTCTTCTCGGCAAACGGTAACGTCGCCATGTCCTACTACTACTTCGGCAAGGGGGAGGCGTTCTTCAACTTCTGCTACTAACCGCCCGCGTCCGGGAATGTGACCTGTTCCTCGTGGATCGCGCTCGCGAATCGCGTGGTAAAGTGGAAACGCCTCGATGACGAGACCCCTATAGACGTTCCGTCGATGCATTGGCGTTTCCTGACATGATCGGGTCCCTCAACCGCCGCAAGCTCATTCAAGGCACAGCCGCCGCGGCGCTCGCCTCTCGGCTCCGACCAGCGCGGGCGCAGACCACCGATCCGATCTTCAGTTATCCGATGGGGTTGCCGAATCGCGCGTTTGGCGATGGGTTCTATCTGCGGCATGGGTTTACCTGCGAGAACCTGACCAACTATCCCGGCTGGTGGCACACGGGTGAAAACTGGTTCCTCCGCGCAGGGGAAACCGCCGGAATCGGAGTCTACGCGGTCGCGGACGGTCAGGTCGTCTTCGCCGGCTCGGACTACCCCGGTCCGGTCGTGATCGTCCAGCACCAAAATGATCTCTTTTCGATGTATGGGCATCTTGATTACAACGTCCTCGTCGCGACCGGGGATGTTGTCGAGCGCGCGCAGCAGATCGGAACGGTTCTTCTGCGCAGTGACAGCGTCCCGAATCACCTCCATTTTGAAATCCGCACGTTTCTGCTGAACCCTGAGGTCAACGGAACCGCGCCGCGCTACAACTATCCCTGCGGCTACCAATGCGCGCCCGGTCCCGGCTATTGGCCGATGAACGATCCGCAACTTCCGGTCGGGATGGGCTGGCGGAATCCGATGCACAGCATCAACCGCCGTGCATACCCAAATGGCGTGCCGGCGAACGCTGAAGTCATTGTCTCAACAAGTCCCGCCAGCCAAACGACGACGGTTTGGTCTGCACTCGCGGGTCAAAACAGAGAGCGGGTGACGGAGCTCGACCTGCGGCCCGGTGACCGCTTCCCATTGCACGATATTCATGCCTGGGCGGAGAATACTGCGCAGACGAGCGCAGAGGCGTATCATGTCTGGTATCAAATCGGTCTGCCCGGCGATCGCAAGGGCTGGGTCCTTGCGATGGTTCCCGCAACAGAGCAGACCGGGACCGATGGCCGGCCGTCTACCGTCATCCCCAACTTCGTTCCGCACGTAGTCACACCAGGAGGCGATTAGGTCTCCACCCCGCGAGCGAGGTTTCCTATGTTCTGTACCGCTTGCGCCACCCACAATCCGCCGACCTCCGATCGTTGCCAGGCGTGCGGCGCTTCACTGGTCTGGAAAGAACCAGAGCAGGAAACCGCCGCTCGTCCGCGGACCCGCAGAATGAAGTCGACGTTCTTCATCCTGCCGCTCCTCATGATTCTCCTCGCGGGTGGGTTCGTCGTTCAGCGCGTGCGGGCCGAACGGATCGATGCCGAAAATGCCTATCACAACGCCGAGGAAGCGCTTGCGAGCGGCGACTATGAAGCAGCGATCGCCGATTTCGCGGACGCGGGCAGTTACCGCGACGCCGTCGCCCGGCGCGATGCCACCGTGGCGCAACTCGCCCCATACCAGGCTTCCTATCTCGACGGGATCGCCGCGCTTGATGCCGGCCAGTTCGAGGTGGCTGTCCACAAACTACTGCCCGTGGCGACCGATCTTCCTCAGTATCGAAATGCCGGTGCGCTCCTCGACGAAGCACGTTCCCGCTGGCAGGACGATCTCCTCTCGCAGGCGGACGCCGCCGAAGCGCAACACAATTGGCTGGTGGCCGAGCGCGCACTCGCCCGGGCGACCGCGAACGATCCCGCTGATGCCGAGCTTCCGGGTCGACTGGCGCTGCTGCGTAGCCAGCACGCGCCGTTTGTCTATTCCTCAGGTGGCAATCTCTATCTCATCGGTCCTGATCAAGCCGACGAACAACTTGTCACGAGCGAGGTTGAGACCTCGCTTCCAATGTGGAATCCGGACCGAACGAAGATCGCGTTTTTCTCATTCGATCCCAGTGACCAGTCCCAAAACGTCAGTCTCTATGTCGTCGATGTCGACGGGACGAATCTGAAATTGCTTGCCCAGCATGTCTACCTCGACGGCTGGCCGTCGTGGAGTCCGGATGGCAAGAAGATCGCCTTCTCCTCCGGCGATCTCGACCTGTCCAAGGGTTACACGCCGACGACAATTCAAATCGTCGACATTGAAACAGGCGAGCTCAAATCGGTGACCGGCGAGGACACCCCGTACGTTACCTCGGCGACCTGGTCACCGACTGGCGATCGTATCGCGTTCATCAGCCGCCAGCCGACACGAAACCAGGGAGATGGTCCGACGTATCGCCAGATCGGCGACGTCTATGTGCTCAATCTCGCGACCGGAGTTTCCACGAACGTCACCCATCAGCGGGTGTCGCACGCCGACCGCGTGAGCTGGTCGCCGGTGGACGAGCACCTCTTGATCTACGACATCGATCGCGGCACGCCTTGGTATGAGCACGGCTTGACGAACATTGCCGTGCTCGACTTGACGACAAATCAAATTGACAAGATCTCAAATAAAGCCGCCAACATGGGGATGCCGTTCTGGGCGCCCGATGGCAGCTCGTTCGCCTTCACTGAGGGCGACAACACGATCCACATTCGTACGCTGCCGGATGGTGATCGTTGGATCAATTTGAATCAGCCAGTCGCGATGTTCATCTCTTGGTCGCCCGATAGCTCCCAACTCTTCGTCGCCGCGGGCGATTCCAAGCAGTCATCGGTTCTTGTCTCACTGAACGACGGAACGTCGAGCCTGGTCGATTTCCCGCTCAAGTTCGACAACTCCTCGCCGTTCTTCGGTCCACCGCAATGGAGTCCGACCAATCCCGCCTTGCCGGAGCAAATCGTCTGGCCCACTTCGAGTTCGGGCGAACCGGTCTAAGGCGGCGACCGCCGAAATCGGCGTTCGATGACGATGTCGCACCGAATTCCGTATCTCGGTGCTATCCTTACAAGAGAAACAACGCTTTTCAGATCCTCATCGTTCTACTGCCCGTGACCCGGCACGTAGCCCCGCTTAGGCTACGTTAGCCACCTGTTCTGGTCATGAGAGGAGCCGACGATGGAGCCGGTTCGGTTCGACGCGTTCGCACGCGCCTTGGCAACCCCTGCCTCGCGTCGGACCTTTCTCCGGGGCGCCGGCGCTGCACTCGTCGCCTACCTGCTCCCGATTAAGAGCCGTGGCGCGGCGCTTCCTTCGAACCAAATCTCCTGTGGAGGACAGGTCAGATGGGAGGATGGACAAGCATTTTGCCCCTCTGGTTGTCTTCCCTGCTGGGACAAATGCGTTGATCCGCGAACGGATGAGAACAATTGCGGCGGCTGCGGGATAACGTGTGAAGGAGGCCGGCGGTGTGATGCCGGTCACTGCGATGCGAATCCTTCCGCCACCGAGGGCGTCTGTCGCGCGAGTACCCTCCGTCTTTGGCTCAATGCCTTCGTACCTGGAGTAGTCCCCAACTACGTTCGTCCTGGCCGGACCCTCAACGGCCGGCCCGTTTCGGTCTATCCCGCTCCGCTTCCCTCGACCAACGGAGGCGGCGACCTTTGGCTCCTGGCGGATCGGCCCTCGTCCAATCCCGAGACGACACCGAGCAATCTGTCGTTCACGTCTAATCCGAACGCTCCAGCCCAGGCCCACGCCGAAATTGAAATCGGGTTAGACGGCATGACTGTCCTGCATCAGCCAGACGCCATTCTTGGCTCGATCGTGCAAGTTGACTCAGGTGGTGAAGGGCCGCGCACTCAGATCTGCACTCGACCAATTCACGAGGCGACCGGTTTTTCCAATCACCTCGCTGGCCAGTGGTTCCGCGAACAGCCAGAAACCCCACCAAACGTGTTGGAATTGGAGTTGAAGGCGGCGTGGTCACTCGGCGCCGCGAACACCCGCGCATCAGCGCCGGGCGAAGATACCGAATGTGCGCTCAACGCAGGTGTCGCCGAGCTTCCCACGATTCAGATCAAAGGAATAGTCCGCATAACCCGAATCGATCCGCCTGGCAACGTTCTCATTGAGCTTTTTGACCTCGACATGAAGGCGAAGGGGCTCGAAATGAGTCCGTTTCCCTCGTTCGAGATGTATGCCACCCTCGATGACGGACATGTGACGCAGATCTTTTCCCATACAACCGCTGTTTGGTCTGACAACCTGAGCGACGACCTCGCTTCGTCTGGGCCGAACAATGCGATCGCTCTTCCCTGCGGTTGTGGGAATTGCTTCGCTGGTCGCACCTGCGGCACGGAATCATGCGCTTCGGTCGCCGACTACTATGTTCTCTCTGGTGTAGATACGTTCGACTCGACAACGTTCTCGAATGAGATCTCCATCGGCGCCGACATCAGCGTCCAGATAAACAAAATACCTGGCTCCGCGGACATTTCCCGCAGGATCTACCAGAGTAAGAAAAGCGCTGGCCAAGTGCACATAGCTCCCATCGGATTCACTGCGAGCGCCGGTGATGAACTCGTCGTCACCGCCATTGGCATTCACGGTGATCCTCCTGTCACCTCTCCGCTTTTTTTGCATCGCGTCTCCAATCTGTATGGCGCCGTCGACACGACGGAACTCAGGTGGGAGACGCCGGAGGATGGAAACCGCCAAGGACCGAGTTTTGAGGTGCGGCAGACGCTTTCTGAGGAGCTGAGACCGCCGCGACGCGGCATCTGTTGCATCAGTGGAACCGAACAGGTCTGTACGGACCACCTGGTCGATCCGCTCAACTGCGGCGGTTGTCTGAACCAATGCGCTCGGAGCCAGATTTGTTTGGAAGGCGAGTGTACTTGCCCGTACCCGAGGATTTTCGACGGCGGCCAGTGCTTCGATGGGCTCGTCGACGATCATGCCTGTGGCACACATTTGCCGCTCGTGGACTGCACGCTCGACGGTCGAATTTGCGTCGATGGAACGTGTGTCATTCCCTGTGGCCAGGGCGAGACGCATTGCGGTCCTGGCATCGGTTGTGTCGACATGCGTACCAACGCATCACATTGCAACGGCTGTGGGAACGCGTGTCCGAGCGGGCAGGTTTGTGTGGCGGGTGCGTGTCAGTGTCCAGAACCGGGCTCCACGTTCTGCCCAGACGTAGGTTGCGTCAACACGACCTCCAATGCTTCCCACTGCAGCGGGTGCGGTGTTGGCTGTCCGTCCGGCGAAATCTGTGTCAACAGCGCCTGCCAATGTGAAGCCGCGGGAACGACCTTCTGCGAAAACGCCGGCTGTGTCGACACCACCTCCAATCACGAAAATTGTGGCGTTTGTGGGAACCCGTGCGGGCCTGAGCAGTCGTGCGTCGATAGTGGGTGCACGTGTCCACCAGGGGTGACTCCTTGTGGCACTGAGTGTGTCGATCTGCAATCCCACCCTGGGCATTGCGGCGTCTGTGGCAATACCTGCAACGCGTGCTGCGTAGCAGGCACGTGTGATCCTCCCGGTTTGATCGTTTGCAATGGCGCTTGCGTCGACCCAAGCACTGATGAGAGCAACTGCGGTCAATGCGGCGTCTCCTGCTCCCCATGCATCAACGGAACGTGCGACACAGGAACAGGACCCGGGACGGGAACGGAAAATGGATGCGGTCCGAATGGAGAATGCCCGGGCTGCATGGTCTGCACTGCTGGCACGTGTATTGAAGCGACTTGCCCTGATTAGGAACGCAAATGGCCGACGGCTTGCGATTTGGAGTGATCCGTGGGGCAGACATGCTCGCCCTCGACTTCGAGCTGGTCAACCTCCAGTTCGTGGCCAACGGAACCAGCCCGCCATCCCTCCGCCCACGGCCGGGGCACGACGCCTTTCTGATCATCTATTTCCCGCCGCAACACCTCTTCGAGCAGGCATATCGCGGCGCGGACCCGCCGACTCCAGATCAACTGCCGGCCAGAGCAATCCTGGCCGATCCGAGCCGCCTCGTCTTCGCGGTTACCGAGGAAATCCCATTTACCCTTGAACGCTTGCTCGATTGGGACAACCCGTCGTGGACGCTCCAGGTCGCCACGCCAAACACTCTCGTCGACGGCTTGCCGGGTCCACTCCACACCGCCATCGAAATCCCATACCGCTTGCCCCTCTCGCTTGCCGCTGATGCGACGTGGGACCACGTCGTCGATCCCCTCACGCAGATGGACGATGAAAATCTGGGCTGGACCGAGATCTGGCACACTCGCCTCGAGCCGGAGAACGCAGAGATACGCCGGGTATGGGTAACGGGCGCGCGCCGCGGTGCAGAAGCAGATCCGTTCGAAGGACCGATTGAACCCAACCAGCGAATCCAGATTGCCGCGCATTCCCTCGCGGCGACAACATCAGATGGCAAGCCCGACATCCTCGTCGGACGTCTCATGCTCTCGTCTCTCGGCGCGTGGCTCGACCTCGATCGCCAGTGGGACTCCCCTGATTTCTACGCCTGGCGTCACACCGCCGGCATGGGCCGGGACCACTACGTGCGCGTGGTTGAGCCAGGCTTTCTCTATCCCTTCGGCCACCGTGCCCTGAAAACGACGATCACCGAGCGGCTCTTCTCCGACAACCAGATTGCCTATCTGCAGAAGCGTGAATTCTTGACCGTCGTTGAGCCGGAACGGTCGTACCGGTCGGAAATCACGGCCGGCGTGGGAAGCGGATTTCAACACGGTGGTCGCGAGTTCCCGTTCGCGACTGTCCGCATCCTCACGGTTCAGACTCCACCGCTCGACGAGCTCGTGCTCGATAGCTGGCCAAAAATCGCGGGGAGGCCGTTCCGGTTCGACCTGACCGCCCAGGACTGGACGGACGCCTGGACCAATTTCCAACTGCCACTGGCGTTCGTCCCGCTGCAAGGTGCATCCCCGCCACTCGACCCGGCAGTGGACGAACTCTTGGCCGGGATCGCCGGACGCACCCCATCCAACGAGTTCTTCTTGACGGTCCAACTCGCTGGGCAGCGCCTCACCATCGATGATCCAACGAATCCAGGCGCGCTTCCTCGCGACGAGCAAACACGGTCGCTCACGGTCCATACGCTCCAGATCGGCGACACCGGCACCGCCAGCCAGACCGCGGGCGGACCCTCGTTTCTGCCCCGGATGCATGGCGCGTCGATCAGCGTCGACGCCGTCGACCGGTTCGCCGGCGAGCACCACGCGATCGACATCACGCCAGCGACGACCTTTCTTGAGAATGGATTCGCAGAAGCGACGAACAAGGCGCAGGCCTTTGCCGAAGTCGTTGGCAAAGGCCTGCGTATCGATCTTTCCGCGGAACAGGCCGGCGGCTTTCTCGCCCCGGCCCTCGGCCAAGCGACCGGTCTCAACATTGTTGGTCTGTCCCGAACGCTCGGTACCGTGAGTGGGCATGCGGCAGATCTATCCCAGGTGTTGACCAACATCACGAATCAGAAGTTCGATCCCCAGCAATTTCTCGGGGATATGAAGATTCTGGGCACGATTGGCCTCCAAGATCTTATCTCGCAGGCCAGGGATGCTGTCGGCGAAATAGCCGATCTCGACGCCCTCATCCCGTCATTCACATCGGAAGAGGACCTCCTCAACAAACTTGGCGACATTCCAAACAAGATTCCCGTGCCGATGTTGCATAGTCGTATCGATCCAGCCAATGTGCTGGCTGCCGCGCCCCAAGTTCGCTTTCTGTGGAAACCGGCCTTGAAGGCGGGGAAGATCGCCGGTCTGCTAGTTCTGAAGCCGGAGTCTCAGCTTCGCTTCGTCGTCAGTCTCGTACCGACCGGTCTCAACGGGCCGGGCGGTTACCGCGCAAACGGTGTACTGGCCAATTTCACGCTGGACATCGCTGGTCTCATTGAGATCGCGTTCGATGGCCTATCGTTTCGTCTTGAACCGCAGAGCAAACCTAGCATTGAACCGCACATAAAATCTGTCGGCTTTAAGGGCGATCTTGCCTTCGTCGCAAAACTGCAGACGTTGCTCGAGAAGGTCACGGGCGATCTCCCGTTTGATATCAATATCACTTCTGACGGCATCCAGATTCACTATGGGTTGGGACTTCCCAGCTTCGGGCTGGGCATCTTCAGTGTTCGCGACATCGCTTTCTCGTCGTCACTCTTTTTGCCGCTTCTTCAAGGAAAAGCGCTTCGCCTCCGGTTCGCGCTCTCCGAACGCAATGACCCGTTCTCCGTCAGCGTCGGCATCTTCGGCGGCGGCGGTTTCTTCGCCCTCGAAGTCGCCACCGACGGCAGTTACCTCGTCGAGCTCTCAGTCGAATTTGGAGGCACATTCTCAATTAGTGTTTTGGTCGCGGAAGGAACCGTCTGGGCCATGGCCGGGATCTACATCAAATTTGGATCCCCAGCCGGTCCCGGCCAGAATGTCCTGACCGGTTACCTCCGCGCCGGCGGCGCCGTACAGGTGCTCGGGCTCGTGGGTGTCTCCGTCGAGTTCTACATGGGCCTGACGTACGACCCGGCCGCCAGCACCGTCAGCGGCGAGGCATCAGTCACCGCCTGCGTAGAAGCTCTCTTCCTGAGCAAGTGCGTCTCGTTCGGAGTTACCAAGACATTCAAAGTGCCATCGATCGGACTCTCGCCTGGGGAACCGCAGTTGCTCGCACATACATTCAAAGCGATCCAGCCTGCTGCAAACCCAACCGGGGCAGCTTTCGCCGATCTGATGACACGCCAGCAGTGGGCCGATTACTGTCGCGCCTTCGCCGCCCCGTAGCGATTGGATTGTCGCGAATGCCGAGTCAGACAATCATCTGGACCGCGCTCCCACATGGCACCCGCCAGGACGGCGCGACCGCCGTGCGGCGACTCTCCGTTTTTGTCTCGCCCCGTCTTTTCGCCGACGACGCCAATCCGGCGCCACTCGACGCTGCCCACTTTCCTGACTTCGCCAACTGGCCGGAACGCAATCCGCTCGACATCGAGTTTGGTGTTTGGGTCCGCACAAGTCCCACCGATAGCGAGCGCCAGATCGCGACGGTGAAACCGATCGCCGGCGATCTCTGGACGGACGGTTGGACTGCCCTCTTCGAGAACGCCGTAGTCCGGTCTTTCCAGATGGATGACATGACCGGCCGGGCGCATGCCACCTTCGACGCAACCGCGCTGCACGAAGGGATCATGCGCCAGTACCAGCAAGACTCCGTGCGCGAATTCGCCGATCAATCGACTTCCCTCAATCGCGACCTGAACCCGTTTGGCCCAAGAGCGATCATCGGCGCGGCCTCGGCCAGGAGCGGCCCGCCGCTCTCGTTCCAATCAGCCGACGGTCGCAATTTCCGCGTTCTCTCCCTGAACGATGCCCTGGCCCGCGCCAGAGCACGTCTTCAAGCGCGGCAACAAGCGATATCCGCGAACCCGTCCGCCAGCATACGCAACGCGATTCGCGTTTCGCCGATCGTGCCAGAGTCAGTTGACGAACTTGAATCCCTAACCGACGGCATAGGTCAACCGCTCACCTATCACCTTGCGCACTTCGCCGCCTTTCATGGACATGCAACCAACCGTCGATCCTCCCACGTCGATCTTCAACAGCCCAGCGCCGAGCGCGAGTTTCACGACCTCCTGGCGAACCTCGGCAACCATCCCACCCTGCTGCAACGCTTCGGTCTCGTCCTCCCGCTCGAACTGACCGAAGATATCGGCCCGACCTCCGGCACGGCCTGGATCCGAGTTGAGCCGGTTTCAGGCTGGAACCCAACGACAGAGACAGCTCCACCGGGATCACCATGGACCGCCTTCGATCCCGAAACCTTTTGGCCCGTGCCCCGCGCTCAACGCGCACTTGGTTCATTGAAAGTCTCACCGCCGGGGTTCGTCGTTTCCCCGTCCAGTGGCACCACCGGCCGGCTCGATCTCATCCAGATCGATCTCGAAGGCGCGGCCCATAAGAACCCCGCCACGCTCGACACTGTAGAACCTCCGCCCAACGGCGCCGCGAACGCCTCGCCCCAATCCGCCGGACCGCTTCCTTTTCTGCGGGCTGGCGGACTGTCGGTCATCCGTCGCGGTCAATCGGTTTTGCTCGCCGATTCCGCTGGTTCCGCCCGCGACCACGACACGCTGCTCGCCAAGCCTGCCGCCGAGCGCGCGGCAACCGACGATGCGCTGGGAGCGGAAGATCTCAACCGCGGCTATCGCTTCGACATCTTCGACGCCCGGACGAGACGTTGGCAGAGTTTGCATCAACGTTCGCTCTCCTATGTGCTGCGCGGATCCAGCCTCGAATGGACAGCGCCCAGCCCGGTGACCGGCGATATGGCCGAAGGGCTCACCCAACTCGGCGTCACCGTTCCCAACGGAGACGATCCGCGCCTCCTCTTGGTCAATGACACCCTCGCCCGATGGGACGGTTGGAGTCTTTCCGTTCCCCGCCCCGGTTCCAGCATCGGCCAGTCCGGAACCGCGGAACAGGTCGACCTTCCTGTCGACAAACCCGGCATTCACGCCGATCAACAGGTCGCCCCCGGCTCGTTGCCGCGTCTCCGCTTCGGCGGGCGATACCGGCTCCGTATTCGTACCGTCGACCTCGCCGGCAACAGCCTCTCGCTCGACGAGGCGGCAGACGCCGGTCTCGACGTTGCCGTCCCATCGCCGAGCCGCGATCCCTTCACCTACCGCCGCTTCGAACCGGTCAACTCGCCGGTGTTGGTGATGCGGCAAGCGACCGTGCAAGGAGATGCGCCGGAGCGCATTATTCTCCGCAGCGATTTCCAGATAGACGCACTGACCTACACCCAGCAGCACAGCGACTTCGGCCTCTCTCACGAACGGATCATCGCCCCACCGAGAACCGCGCAAATGATCGTCGAGCAGAGTGGCAACTTGGATGCGTCATTCGGTCCCGATGCGGCAGCGCAGGCACAAACGTCGGGGACGTACGACATCAGCGCTCGGGACAAGAACGCCTTCACCGCCAAAGACCAAGCCGGGAACAAAACCGAGATCGGGAACGCCGTGGCGGATGTTGCCACACCGCTGGTTCCGCATCTGCCGGATCCCTTTTCGCTTGGCGCGGCCCTGCGATTCCGCAACGGCGACAGCGCGACGACACCCGGCGAATGGGCCACGATCAACGACCAGGATCAACTCGTCTACCAGCCAGAAGCTGGGGTCAGGGACAGCGTGATCCAGATCCGCTACTCCTCCAGCGGCAACTCCTGGCCCGACCTGAAGACCTTTCGCATCCGCCTGCAACAGGCCGACACCTTCGCCAAACCTGAGTGGGATCCCACCGAGCGGGTGCTGACCATTCGCCTGCCCCAGGGCGAACAACTGACGGTTCCCCTGTCTTCCTATCTGGCAAGCGCAACGAGTGACTTCGCGAAGCTCGGTCTGTGGCAGTGGATGCTCGATCTCATTCGCGACCCCCCGGCTGGACTGAGCGCTGACGTGCTCGCGGTGATCGACAGCTTCAACAG
Source organism: uncultured Chloroflexia bacterium (assembly GCA_963737985.1). Taxonomy (GTDB): domain Bacteria; phylum Chloroflexota; class Chloroflexia; order Thermomicrobiales; family UBA6265; genus CAVTUU01. The sequence continues at coordinate 157,857 of CAVTUU010000010.1, forward strand.
TGGACCCGGCACCGAGGAGGTCTGGCTCAAACGGGCGTCTTCGGGCGAAATCGGATTCCTCACTCCAATCCGGGATCTCACCTTCGTCCACGCCGTGCAGCGCCCAGCGCGCGAACCGGTACTCGATCCCTTCACTCCGCAGCGCGCTCTTGGCGAAACCTTCGTCCGATTCCAAAACACGCTCCGTATCCACGCTCAGAGCACGGCCAAGATTGAGGTGTTGGCGAAATGGCGTGAAACCGTCGACCGCGTGGCAGAAGCAGCACCACGGACGATCGAGACGTCGGGCCGGGTAGTCGAGCAGCACATCCTGGCGCCTACCGGTCAAAACGACGAGATCGACGTTCGGGCTTCGTGGGCCAACAAATCGACCCAGACCCTCATTGCCGGCGGCGCGCTCGAACAAAACGGACGCCGCGTTCTCGTCTCCGGAACCCGTGCTCCCGCCCCGACGAGCGAGGGAAAATCGCTCCTGCAACATGAGTTCGGCGACACCAAACGTCGCAACATCATCTACAGTCTTCTCGGCGCCTCTCGGTTTCCCGAGTACTTCCCGCCGGATTCGGTCGTCACGCTCGATGGCAAGCGCATCCCTGACCTCATCGTTCCGAGCTCGGCCCGACCCGCGCCACCGGCGATTCAATACGCCATTCCGTCCTTCCGCTGGCGGCGCACCGGGGAACTGCCCGCGGAGCAGACCCGGGAGCGCTGGGGCGGTGTTCGTGTCTTCCTCGATCGCCCCTGGTTATCCTCTGGTGACGGCGAACGACTTGGGGTGGTGCTCTGGGCGCCGCCCGATGGTTCCTGGCCGCCACCGCCGCCCGTCTCGCCGCTGGTCACCCGTTGGGGCGTCGACCCCATCTGGACGACCTCTGCCCGCGAGCTCGCGCCCGCGACTCTGGCGAGTTTTCCCGGATCGATTGCCAGCGAGAACCGAACAGGGCTCAGCTTGCCCGGACTCGAAGGCTCAGCTCCAGCGATCGGCGCGAACTTCGCCGTCGCCGCCCATGAGGTCTTCTACGACCACGAGCGTATGCGCTGGTTTGCCGACATCCAGGTTGATGCCTCGTCACACTATTTCCCGTTTGTCCACCTCGCCCTCGCCCGCTATCAACCCGAATCGGTCACCGACGCCCACCTCTCGGCGGTCGTCGTAGCCGAAATCGTCCAAATCACACCCTATCGCTCGGTGACGATGACACCGTCCGCAACCGATCCCGATCTGGTCACAGTCGTCGTCTCCGGTCCGCCGGGCGGCCAAAGCCTCTCTCCGGTCAGCTTCGACCACCACAGCCCGAACGAGATCGTCATCCGCCTCGAAAAGCGGTTGCCGGGCGCCGACGACGACCTCGGTTGGGTGCCCGCCACCTGGCCGGGCGTCGTGCCTGATCCGCCCGGCCAAGAACTCTGGCACGGCCAAATCCGGCTACCCACGGACCGGACGGAGGGCATGTACCGCTTGGTCATCCAAGAATTCGATCATCTGAGCCGCGATGACCCCGGCGCCGGCTATCCAGAGACACGCCGTTTGGTCTTCGCCGAAACGATCACCCTCTGAGCAGGCGTCAGATCCAACAAAAATCTCTTCTGCCCCTAGCCATCGCTCCGCCCCTCGGCTAACCTGATGGGTGCCGTCTCTTGCGACGGCGCAAGAGACGCCTCGACCCGCCGGGGGCCCGCAATGACCGATTTCGAACAGATCGATCCAAACGAATGGGACGCCGCGAGCTATCACACCATCTCCACGCCTCAGGTGACCTGGGGCGAAAAGGTGCTCGATCAGCTCACGCTTCGCGGCGATGAGACGGTCTTGGATGCCGGCTGCGGCACCGGCCGGCTGACGGCAGACCTGCTCGAACGAATCCCTCAGGGCCACGTCATTGCGGTCGATCTCTCCCGCAATATGCTCGACGCCGCCGAAGAGTATCTCGCGCCGTTCGGCGACCGGGTCACATTTATCCAGGCCGATCTGCAAGAGATCGATCTCGACGTCATCAAGGAACCGGTCGATCTCGTGCTCAGTACCGCCGCGTTCCATTGGGTGCTCGACCACGTCCGCCTTTTTGCCGGTCTCTTCGACACCCTCCAGCCCGGAGGCTGGCTCGTTGCCCAGTGCGGCGGCGGTCCAAACCTGCACCACCTTCTGCAACGGGCGGCCGATCTCACCACCCGGCCTCGCTTCGCGCCCTATTTCGAAGGTTGGACTGGGCCCTGGGAGTTCGCCGACGATGCCACGACGGCGCAGCGGCTTCGCCACGCCGGGTTTGATGAGGTCGAAACGTCCCTCGAGTCGGCCCCGACGAAAATGCCGGACGCGGCCGCCTACCGCGATTTCCTGACAAATGTCATTCTCCGTGCCCACCTGGCTCGGATTCCCGATCCGAACCTGCGCGTCGCGTTCGTCGACCACCTCACCGAGTTGGCCGAAGCCGACAACCCACCCTTCTTGCTCGATTACTGGCGTTTGAATATGCGCGCGCAACGGCCTCCTCTTCGTCATTCTGAGTAGAGTGTCCATTGTCATTTGGCCCACTACCGTGCCCGGGCCTTCAGCCCCGGGCAACGACAGACCAGCCCTTCCAGGGCGCACGGGGCAGTACTGAGTTTGGGATACTGCATTGGGTTCTCTTCGGTTACGTAGGGTCTATGCTGGAGGAAGGGTATGCCGTATTGGCAGCATTATTGCCATCTGGTGTGGGGCACGAAGCACCGGCAACTGCTGATCGATGAGGCGGTTTCGGCGATCCTGCGGCAGTCGGTACGGTCCACGTGTAATGGGCAGCGGGTGATCCTGCATGCGCTGGGAGTGATGCCCGATCATGTCCATTTGGCGGTCTCCATTCCGCCAAGCGTGGCGATTTCTAACTTCGTGCGCGCGGTCAAGAGCTCAAGCAGCTTAGAAATCAACAATTCATTGCGTGGCGCCGTGCTCACCCAATTTCGTTGGCAAGCGGAATGCGGCCTGCTCTCGTTCGGCCAACGCGCGCTTGATTCCGTCGTCGCCTACGTCGATAACCAAGCGGCGCATCATGCCGCAAACACCCTTTGGCCAACCTTCGAAATCATTGAATCAAAACCACCGGACACACCCGCGCCGCAACACTCCGTAAGCCCTGGAAGGGCTGGTCTGTCGTAGCCCGGGCCTTCAGCCCCGGGCACCTCGCCCACCGCGGCGGTAGGCTAACGACGGATGCCTCGGCGTCGCTCGGAATGACAATGGGGTGGCGCTCAGAATGACGTGACGAAAATCGGCGGAATGCGTTAGCTCGCTTTTAGAGCGAGCTCGGATGTGCTGGTACCCGCAGTGGCTTGGGCAGCGGGCGCTCGCAGCCTGGCGAGAATGCCAGTGGTCCGGGCAGCAGTCGGGTCTTCGATCACCGCGTCGACCTGCCAGCGACTGTTCTCTCGCAGGAACACGAAGATGCGGCGGGTTTCGCCAAGCGCTGGGAAACGGCTGACCAGGATTGCGCTGACCCGGCCATCTTTCAACACACGCACATCGCGCACAGTGATGATGGTTTCCTGCTCGTACGGCGGCAGCGGTCGACCGGGCGCGCGCAGCGCTTCGATCTCATCCGGTGTGATCTTGACCTGTCGCCGGAAGTAATCGTCGGTGAAATAGGAAAACGCGCGCATCGGCAGCCCGGCGTTAAACGCCGCCGTTACCTCGCGCGCCACCAGCGTCACCGCTCCCATCGTTTCTGGGCTCCCCAAATCGGAGGCCCGAATCACTGTCAAGGGCGGCAACCCTCGCACCGGATTGCCATCGACGCAGAGGGCGATGATCTCTTCGACCGTGCGCAACGGCGTGGGGTCGTCTTCTTCGATCAACATCGCCGAGCCGGTCGAATCCTCAGCACTTTCGGTGACGACGATGCCGCGCTCGCGCAAGCTAACCAGCGCCCGCCAGAGCGAAATTTCGTCAATCTGGACTTTCCTGCCGAGCTCCGCCAGCGATTGTTTCTTGGCCCGGAGTGCCTTCACGACTTGCATCTCGGCATCGGTGAGATCGCCGGTGATCCCCGCACGCGCGATCTTGAGGACAACATCCATTGCCGGCAGCACGCGCCGCAACGTCGTCATTTCGTCGACACGGCGTGAAGCCTCGAGCACAATCCCCATCGTGTTGAGGGACACAAGACCGTTCTGTACCGGTAGCGGCGCGTCGTGACTGAACATGAAGGTGCCGGTATCGGCGATCACCACACGAGCCAGTGCCTCGGTGCATTGCTCTTCGGCCGCCCGCAGGAGGCCGTCCGATGTCACCCAACCGCTCTTGACGAGGATCTCACCTAACGGTTGCGGAGGTGTTGTCGTCTCCTGCGCCCGCATTGCCGCTTCGAGCCGGACGGAGTCGAGCAGGCCGAGTTTCATCAGGATCCGGCCGAGGCGCAGACTGTGATTCGACGAAGTGACACCGACCAGGTTGCCATATTTGAGGTACAGGAAGACCTCGTCGCCATCCGCGTTGATTGCGAGCCGCCCGGTTTGGCGACGGCGCGCAAGCACTGACAGAAGATCGGCGACGCCAATATCGAGCGTTTCACCCATGAACGCCACGTGGTTGTGTCCTCCGCTGACTCCCCAGTTCGGACGCCAAAGGCTTCCTGACAAGGGAGTTATGGACATAGCGTAGCGACTGGCGCGGAGCCATTGCATACCCCACCGGTCCCAACCGGCTCAGTCCCTGTGTATGATCCCCAGGTGCCACTTATCGTGAGTGATGAGCACGTCGGATTCGACCCTGGGGATTGAGCACATGGACGCTCCGGACGTTCTCGTTATCGGTGGGGGATTGCTCGGTTGGAGCGCTGCCTACGAACTTGTGCGCGCGGGACTGAGCGCAACTGTCGTCGACCGCGCCGACGAGGGTCAAGCGACCGCGGCCGGAGCCGGCATCATCGCTCCGGGCACAAGCGTTTCCTCCCCCGAAGCCTTCTTCCCACTTGCCAAAGCCGCGGTCGAACACTATCCCAACCTACTTGCCCAGCTAGCGGAGGATGGCGAGACCGACACTGGTTACGCAACCGTCGGCGCGCTCTTCGTCGCCGGCACTGCCGAGGACGCAACCCAACTCCCGGAAACACTCGCAGGTATGAAGCAACGGCGCGACGGCGGCATGGCCAACATCGGCGATGTGCAGATAATCGACATCGCCGAGGCGAAGAAACGCTTCCCCCCGCTCGCCGACCTACCGGGCGTCATCTATGTCCCCGAAGCCGCCCGCGTCAACGGTCGACTCCTGCGCGACTCGCTGCGCCGCGCCGCGGAACGACGAGGCGTGACATTCATCCAGGGAAACGCGAATCCCACCGTCGAGCAGGGCCGGGTCACGAAGGTCGAGGTCGATGGTCAGACGCTCACTCCGGGCGCGGTCATCATCGCCGGGGGCGCGTGGTCAAACAAACTCGGCGAGCGGATCGGCGTCAGCTTGCCTGTCTACCCCCAACGCGGCCAAATCGCTCACCTCGAATTTCCAGATATCGACACGAGTCGCTGGCCGATCGTGGTCGGTTACCACTCGCACTACTTGCTCACATTCCCGGAGCATCGCGTCGTCGCCGGGGCAACCCGCGAGCACGATGCTGGCTACGAAGTCCGTCTCACCGCTGGTGGGATCCATGAGGTCTTGAGCGAAGCACTCCGCATAGCCCCAGGTCTCGCCCCCGCCCGGATCGTCGAGATCCGAATCGGTCTCCGCCCCTTCAGCCCCGACAATCTCCCGATCATCGGCCGCGCCCCCGGCCTCGACAACGTCTACCTTGCCACCGGCCACGGCCCCTCCGGCCTCCAACTCGGCCCCGTCTCCTCCGCCGCCGTGGTCGATCTCATCCGCGGCGAAACGCCGAGGGTTGACTTGACGCCATTTAGCGCGGAGCGGTTTGGGGGGTGATATATCACCACCGTCTCGAAAGCTAAGAGCCCGGGAATTCATTCCCGGGCTCAATGTCGGAAGTCGGTTAAAACCGACTAGTGAAAAACACCGCCTCGTTGTTCCGTAGGGGCGTTTGGCGAACGCCCGCGCGGTGAGCGCGGCGTTTCATGATTGCAACCAGGCGGTCGACAATCCGGGCGTTCGCCAAACGCCCCTACGACGGCAGCGCATCGCGGGCCTCGTATTCAGCCTCCGAGAGGCTTCGGTTGGATGAGCCCCGGGTTTATGGCGTTCACCAAATTACGAGAAACACCGGTGCGCCGTCTCCAGTCGGCTTGAGCCGACTTCCGTGCGTGAGATCGGGAGTTCATTCCCGGGTGGAGTCGCCGACCGCGTACCCGCATTGTTAGAGAGAATCCCATAATTCCCGGGTGGGGCGCTCAACCGTGCGCATCGAGACGTTATGGTCGACGAACAGACGATAGTGGTTTGCTGGCACTAAGAGGCCTTGCGAGTCGAGGCCTTATAAGCCGCATTCAGGGCGAGCAGTTCTTCGCCACCACTATTTTCAGTCAGGCGCGCATCAATAAATGGACCCATATTCTTCGTAATAGCGGACGACCGCGGCGACTTCCTCCGGCGTAAGAAGGTAGGCCCTTCCGATTCTTCGAGGTCCCAATTGTGTGCGATGAGATTGCCAACAACCGCCCACACAGATGTCGACGTTCGCCGTATACGGACATTGCCTGGGCCCAATTTATAGGGATTTCGCTCAATGAGCGGATGATTTCTTTTCCAGATCGTCGAACATTACGAAATCTCGCTTGTCGATAAATGCCATCACTCACTTGAACGTGATTCTACAGTAATGCATCTCCGTTCAAATCCCCCGGAACCGGGCGGCCTCGCCAAGCAACCGGCGCACATCGTGATCCTGCAGGTCGTCACTGCTGCGAATCTTGACGTGGCGCATTCGCTTGCCAGTGCCCTCGAGCTTGTGGGCCGGATCGGGGAGATCGACACCGTCGGCGAATTGGATGTTGACATAGGTCCAGTGGGGCGCGATCGCGACCACCATATCGCGCATCTTGCTCCCTGCCATGTAGTTGATGACGCCCCAACCCATATTCACCTGTTCGATCGCCTGCGGCATCACCAGCTTGATCACCGCGCGGGTTTGCTCAATCAGCGGCCGCGCTTCCGGGGTCGCCTTGTCGAGCAATTCCTGCGCGGGATCTGGATCGATCTCGGCCATCAGATCTCCTCGTCGAACACGCTGCGAGCGGCGCTACTTTTGCCGGTCGGCCGCACCGCAGTCGATCATCCGCGAAATTTCGTCCGGCGCGTACCCGATCTCCGCCAAAATCTCCTCCGTGTGCTGACCGAGAAGTGGCGGCGGCAGCCGAATCCCGAGCTCAGCAGCGGAGAAGTGATAGGGGAAGCCCGTCAGCGTCACGGACCCCAACTTCTCGTGCGGCGTCTCGCGCATCAGACCTTGTTCGAGCGTCTGTGGATCAGCAAAAACCTGGGCGACATCGTAGATCGGACCGCACGGCACGCCTTTCGTGTCCATTTTCGCGACCACTTCTTCCGTCGGCCGGGTCGAAAGCGCGCCGTTAACGACGTCGTACAGCAGCGCCTTGTTGGTAATCCGCCCGGCGTTCGTCAGTAATCGCTCATCCGCCGCCGCTTCCTCCAGGTCAAACGCGGCGCAAAATCGCTGCCAGAGATTGTCGTTGCCGACCGCGATATTGATGTATCCATCGGCGGTGGCGAAGGTGTCATACGGAGCGACAATCGGATGGGCATTACCCAGGGGAACGGGCACGGTGCCGTCAGTGAAGTACATCCCCGCCTGATAGGTCATCAGCGCGATCTGGCCACCCAGCATCGAAACGTCGACATATTGCCCCTCGCCCGTGCGCTCGCGACTGAAGAGGGCGGCAACGATCCCGTAGGCCGTGAACATCCCCGCGCCGATATCCGCGATCGGGATGCCGAGCTTTGTCGGCGCGCCTCCGACCGGACCGGTCACACTCATCAGACCACTCATCCCCTGCAGGATCAGATCGTAGGCGGTTCGCATCCGCGACGGTCCCGTTTGGCCAAACCCAGAGATCGAGGCGTAGACGATGTTGGGAGCGCGCTCCTTCACCGCGTCATAGCCGAAACCCAAACGATCGGCCGTGCCTGGCGAAAAGTTCTCGACAACTACATCCGCCTGCTCGATCAGCCGCCAGAGCGCATCGCATCCCTGCTCGCTCTTGAGGTTGAGCGCGATCGACCGTTTGTTGCGGTTGATCGAGAGGTAATAGACCGATTCCCCGTCGTCGAACGGCGGCCCCCAGGCGCGCGTGTCGTCCCCTTTGCCCGGAAGTTCGATTTTGATGACATCGGCGCCCAGATCGCCCAGCATCATCGTGCAATACGGGCCGGTCATCACCCGCGTCAGATCGACAACGCGAATGCCGTCCAGCGGCAATCGCGCTTGATCTTCCCCGCGCATTGTTCTCGTCCTTTTCCTTGCAAAAACAGAGGGTCGCAACGGTCCGCGATTGTAGCACCGCTTAGGTGTTGACAGTATTACGTTCCACTGTTATGATGCTTACCACTACGTACCATGGCAAGGAAACATCGATGACCGAGGAACCCAAACAATACAGTCTCAACGAGTTGACCGAAGCTGCCGGCGTTTCGGCGCGGACGGTCCGTTACTACATTGGCGAAGGGCTTCTCCCACCGCCGATTGCCGCCGGGCCGCGGAGCTATTACACCGACGACCACCTCGACCGGCTAAAGCTGATCGGGCAGATGAAGAAGTCGTACATCCCCTTGCGCGAGGTCCGGCGCCGGCTCAATCAGTTCAACAGTGATCAACTTGGCATTCTTGCCAGTGACGCTCAGCCACTTCGAACGATGGCCTCGCCGCTCTCCGCGAAGCGGATAGTCGAACCCGAGCCGCTCGATAGTGCGTCCGACTACATCGCCCGCGCGATGTATCAGCCTGCTCCGGCAATGGCGGAGACCGATCCGTTAGCCCCGCCTGCGCCGCTACCGATGGGGAAAGCTGAATTTCATCCGTTTTACGAACCTGTCGAAAACGATCTGTCTGCTCCGGAAGAAGGGACTAGCTGGCGGCGGATACAACTCGGCGACGAGGCCGAGCTGCTTATCCGGGAGGAGGCCTACCAACGCAATCACGACCGCATCGAGTGGCTCGTCAACTGGGCAAAGAAGGTGTTTCGGTGAATCTGTTTCCGGGCGGCTACCGATTCCCGGGGTTGATGAACATTGACGAATCACTACAGTCTCTGGTGATGGTCCCGTTGTGGTCGACGGGTCCGCCCGGGAATCAATTCCCGGGCTCAGCTGAAGGAAGTCGGTTGAAACCGACTAGCGCTGACGAGTCCTCGTGCTCAGCCCCCGAAGGGAGGCTTCGTAGGTTCAGCGGGGTGCCCTCTGGGCCATCTTCAGGCCCGGGCACGCGGCAAAGCCGCGTAGAAATCTTAGCGGCAGGTAATTACTACTAAACCGTAACAACAATCGCTTTCACTTTTTTGTCATCGGCGCGGGAGTAACCGCGCGGAAAGGAACCACTATGTCTTCGTCAGAGCAACTTCAAGAACAGGGCCCGGACAACAATCTCACCTTCACGACTGCCTGGGAGCGACCGGTTGTCCCGGCAATGGGTGGCGAGGCGTATCTCCTCGTCCGCATCGCGGCCACGCAAACTTCGACCCCCAGCCACCGAGCGCCGGTCGACATCGCGTTCGTCGTCGATCGTTCGGGCTCGATGGCCGGCGAGAAGATCGGCCTCGCCAAAGAAGCCGTCGATGCCGCGGTTGCCCATCTTCGAGATGACGATCGGGCGGCGCTCGTGGTTTATGACGATCAGGTCGATACCTTGCAGAAACTGGAATCGGCCACACCTCGGGTGAAGGCAGGCATCCGCCTGACCTTGCACGGCCTCGACGCCCGCGGCTCGACCGATCTCTGCGGCGGTTGGCTGACCGGATGTGGCGAGCTCAGCAAAGATCTTCCCGCCTCTGGCCAGGTCACGACCGCGCCCCTGCGGATCCGGCGCGCACTTCTGCTCACCGACGGATTGGCCAACATCGGCGTCACCGCTCCATCCGAGCTCACCAAGCACGCGACCGAGTTGCGCAAGCGCGGCGTGACCACCACAACGCTGGGCGTTGGTCTCGATTTCGATGAGGAATTGCTCGCCAGCATGGCCGAGGCAGGCGGCGGCAACTTTCAGTTCATCGCCCAAGCAGCCGAGCTCCGCGCATTCTTCGAAAAAGAGCTCGGCGAACTGTTATCGGTCGCGGCAGCCGGCTTGACCGTTTCGATCACCATGCCGCACGGCGTCCGCGCGTGTCTCTTGAACGGCTTTCCCACCGAACGCGAGGGCAAACGGATCGACGTGTCGATCGGTGAACTCCCAGCCGGTGATGAGATCAATCTCGTCTTCGCCCTGCACGTCGCGCCGGGCGCAGCCGGGACCTTGCACCAGATTTCAGTCGCCGCGTCGTGGGCCGATCCGTCCGCCGATACCCGCCGCTCGTTCCTGTCCTCGCTGCCCGCCCTGCAACTCGCCGATCAAGGAACAGTCGATCGCACGCCGGTCGACGAGCTGGTGCGCGAACAGACGATCTTGCAGCGTGCCGCCGCCGATCAGCGCGAGGCGATCCGCCTCGACCGTGAAGGGCGATATCGTGAATCGCGCGCGCGGCTCCGAAACGCGGCCGCCTACCTCAAAGCAGGCCCACCGACAGCAGCCGTCCATGCTCGCTTCGCGACCATGGAAGCGTTCGCATTGCTTGCTGACGATATGGCGCTCGACGAATCGGTCCGCAAGCAGGCCACCCATCAGGCCTATCACGATTCACGACGCCAGAAGCAGGACTCGTAACACTACCAGTCACCTCTGAATCAACCGAAAGGGGGGCGCGATTGCCGCGCCCCCCTTTTCATGCGTGGGATAATGGATCGGTTTCCCTTTTTAGGGAGCGTGAACGCGCGCCGGTGCGCGTTCGCTTGTGCAAACACGCGGAAATGCTGTGAAAGGCTCAGACCCAGGCCATCGTTCGTACTTTCAGTGAAGAAGAACTCGTCTATGCTTCCTATTTGGCGGCAATTGACGAGCATAAACGGAAAATCGCCGATCGCCAGGCCGATCTCGAAACGCTCAAACTCGCCCTCGCCCGATTTGAATTGGCCTACCGCGCGAAGGTCGGTCCACTCTTAGTCGAGATTGACCGTATCCGACTCGAGATCACCGAATATCGCCGCCGGCTCGATCTCCTCCGTACTGACCGCGATTTCAAACCGGAAGATATCGAGGAGAACCTCGAAGCTGAATTCGGCGCCCGCCGTGAAGAGGTCCGGGCGGAACAGGAAGAAACCCGGCGCTATCAACGCGCTTTCCGCAGCGAACGCTCCCGGCCTCGTCTCGATAGCGACACCGAAGCAGAGATTCGCCGCACCTATCGGGAATTGGCAAAGCGTTTCCACCCCGATCTCGCGTCATCGTCTGAGGAGCGCACACGCCGCGAGGAGATCATGCTGCGGATCAACGCCGCCTTCCGCGACCGCGACTTGAACGGTCTGAAACGTCTCGTCCGCGAAACCGAGCGCGACGACCCCGCCTTCGAAGAGCGGCCGCTCGAACAAAAGCTCAACTGGGCGAAATCGGAAGTTTCCCGGCTCGATTCCGTCGTCGCCGAGCTCGAGCACCAGATCGACATCATGCGCAAAAGCGACACCTATCCGATGTGGCAGACCGCGCAGTCATGCAATACCGCCATCGAGCGGCTGGCCGCCGACGCGCGCTCGAAATTGACCCGTCTCCAAGACCGCCTCGAAGAACGCGTCGTCGTCTACGAACGCACCCTCAAACGCCGCTGAAACGAATCGGAAAACCGCGCCCAGCTTCCCATCATCCCCTGCCCCCGCTGCCAAGGTTCAGGCTTCGACCACTGCTGCGACGGCGCCGACGCCTCCTGCGAGATTGACGAGGGTCGGTATTTAGATCAGACCAGAACGCCGTCCTCAGCGCCCGGGAATGCATTCCCGGGCTCACCATCGGAAGTCGGTTGAAACCGACTAACGAATGCGCCGGCCCCGTGCTCAGTCCCAGAGGGACTTCCGTTCACTGAGCCCGGGATTTCAATCCCGGGTGGGCCGGCCAACCACCCTGGTCCGTTTGTGTTGTCACCGTTCATCAATCCCGGGTGGGCGAGCCAACCACAACCGGCCGAAATTGCAACATCGACGTTTCGCGTGCTCTCGCCCTTCGGATAAGGGAGAAGGGTTAGGGCAGGGTATTGAAGGCCCTACCTGAGCGACACCAGCTCCGCGCGCACATACCCAATCGTCTGTGATTCCGGTTCCATCACCGGCCACCAGCGGAAACCGTCGCCAAGCACTTCCGGGCCGATAACAGTCAACTTCGTCCCTTGCTCAAGTTCCAAAACGACGGGCGCGGTCGTCGATGGCGCCGATCGCAGAGTGACATTGGCGTCGTTCGTCACCACGACCGATCCCGGAGCAATCTCGCTCCCGTTCGTTGCTGGAGTCGCTGGAGTTGCGGGTGTCGCCTCTGTCACCGGTTCGAGGGGGCTCGTCCCACCTTCGACCTTGATAATCGTTCCGCTTTCAGGGCCACCTGGAACCAGGACCGTTCCGTTTGTCGCCCACTCCACTCCGCTGTTCATAATGGAAAATCCGACATCCGCGATCGGCTCGCCGATCTGCTCAACCTCCCCGCCATCTACATCCCGCACCGCGACGATCCCGTCGGGATCCGTTCCGCGAGTCACGGTCAGCAGCTTCGTCCCATCCGGCGAAAGGGTCGCCATCGAAACAAAGGCTTGATCATTCTGATCGGGCAAGCCGACTTCGACCGGCGTGGTGTCGCCGGTTTCCGTGTCAACCACAGCAAAGAACGAACCAGAACCGGCGTATTGCATCGCAGCCTGGATGTAAAAGACGAGCGCTTTGTCGCCCGAAGGTGTCACGCCCACCACGACCGGCGGGCCGAGGTCCGGGTCGTTTCCAATCACCTGCCGTGGATTCTTGCCATCGCTATCGACCACCCAAAGTCCGTTTTGCGCGTTTTCAGGATCGGCATGGGACACAGTAAAGAAGAGATGCTTGCCATCCGCGGCATAGCGCATCCCGAAATAGACGACCCCCGGTTCATCGATCGTCACTGGCAGCAACATTTTCGGCCCAGAACCGTCGAGGGCAACCTCCGCAATCTGGTTCCCTGCGAACCCACCATCGTGGTATGGGGAGCGCGAGAAAGCGAGTCCGCTGCTATCCGGCCACCACGCCGGCAGGAGATCGATGGAGAAGGAAGCGCCCGTCTTTTCGCCTAACGGAACCTTGCCATCATAGCCGTCGTCGGCGACATTCGTGACCTCGCCAGTCTGCGCATCCATGACCCAGAGATCGCCATCGACAAAGGTGCGGAAGCTCTGCTCGCCGAACGCCAGTTTGCTGCTATCGGGCGACCAAACAACATCCTCTTCACGCACACTGGAACGAAGATCTCGCAGATCGCCGCAGACCTTCTCGTCCCTCGTCGCCATCTCAATAATGCAGAGTTGGTCGGGTTCGTCCGACACGCGCTTCAATACCGCGAGCATCGTCCCATCAGGGGAGTACGTCAGCATCCTCCGATCGGTAAGATCGAAGTGCTCCTGACCCGGAACCGGCGTTGCATCCTGCGCCCGCACCGCTCCGGCGGCACTCATCATCGCGACTATCAGCAATCCAATTCCAAGCATCCACCGAGCGCAATTCATCCCTGCTCCTCAGCTAATGGCCTAACCTGCAGACCCGGAACCATTAATCCGTTGAGCCGTCTCCATCTGAAAACTCGTAATTGACCGGGTAGCCCGCAAAGTGACATTCGCGGTGGATTTGGGCGTGCTTGGAACTTCGCCAGCGGCACCGATCGCAGTAGCCAGTCTGATAGAGGTATTGAAACAGCGGCTCTGCCATGACAGTCAACGGCCGGTCGACTGCCAGCCGGCGGTATTCCTCGCGGACGAGATCGTCGATCTCCTCCGGCAGGCACATGGGATAGCGGAGTTGATGCTCGGCGCCCGAGGCGCGGTCACGGAATGTCAGCAGGCGTTCTGTACCGCCGAATTCCGCCTCGCCCACCTCCACATCGGAGACAAGCTCCAGCACACCCCAATCGGCCCCAGCCCGGGCAGAGAGGTATTGCAAGAGACGGGCTTTGTCGAGACTATCTGCGGCGAGTTGATCGAGCAGCGGCATCACACGGCGGACAACGTCCTCGGTCGCCTTGAAGACCATCCCCGGCACCTCCTCGCGCGGCTCTATTTCCATCCTAACACGCCCCCTGCCAGCAGCCGGCGCGATCTCACGGTACCCTTTGCGTCAGGCGTCAGGCGTTAGGCGTTAGGCGTTAGGCGTTGGGTGCCTGTCGCCTGATGCCCGACGCCTGCCGCCTGACGCCTGTCGCCTGTCGCCTACCATCAATGAGAAGGAGCGCAAACCAACGTGGAGTGGTACAACGAGCCAGCCGCTTGGGTTGAAGAAGACCAGAAGATGAGTGTGACGGCTGAACCGAAAACCGACTTCTGGCGCAAGACGCACTACGGATTCATCCGCGACAACGGCCATTTCGCCTATGTCCGCCAGACCGGGGATTTCTCCGCCGAGGTCAATCTCTCCGCCGACTACCGCGATCAATATGACCAGGCCGGTCTCATGCTCCGCCACGATGAAGACCGCTGGATCAAATGCGGAATCGAACTCGTCGACGGTGTGCACTATGCCAGCGCCGTCGTCACCGACGACTATTCCGATTGGTCAGTCGCTCCGCTCGACGGCGCCCCACAGTCGGTCACGGTCCGCCTCACGCGTGAGGATCAGACCATCCAGGTCTACTTCAGCATTGACGGCGGTCCCGAACGACTTATCCGCGTTGCCCACCTGAAATTGGACGATCAGGTGCAAATCGGCATGATGTGCGCCTCACCGGAAGGGAGTGGCGTCACCGCCGTTTTCCGCGACTTCCTCGTGTTGCCACAGTAGCCGTCGCATCAGCCGGGAAAAGATCGTCGAACACCGCCGGGAGATCGGCCACCGATTCGAGCACGCGATCGGCGGGCGTCTCGTCTTCGAGCGTGACCGGTTTCCCGGTGCGGACCAGCACGGTTCGCAGCCCGAGTTTCCGCGCCGGCGCGAGATCGTTTTTGCCGTCATCACCAATCATCACGACCTGCCGCGGCGGGATGTCCAGCATCCGCAGCGCCTGCCGAAAGAAGGGCAATGACGGCTTGCCGATGGTGATCGCGCGAACCCCGGCAGCCTCTTCCAGCGCGGTGACGTAGGGACCGCTGTCGAGCTGCATCCCATTCGCGGTGCGCCAGTGACGATTGCGATGCATCGCTACCAATCGCGCCCCGTTCGTCAACATCTGGTAGGCACGATTCATCCGCTGGTAGGTCAGCCGTTCCTCGGCCCCACCGATCACGACGACCTCGGCGTCCGTTTCGTCATCGTCCTGCACCAGATCAATGCCAAGGTGCCGGAAATCTTCATCTATTGAACCTTTGGTGATGAGGTAGCAACGAGCGTTCGGCCAGTGCCGGTGAATGTACGCCGCGGTCGCACTCCCGGCGGTCAGCAACTCGTCGTCCCGAACCGGCAGATGGATCGACCGCAACGATTCACCGAGCACCGAGGTCGACGCCGTCGTCGTATTGGTCAAATACCGGCAGGGCACGCCCCGCTCCGCCAGCGCTTGCAGCGTCTCCCGCGCCCCCGGAATCCGCTCCAAACTGACATGCAAAACCCCATCTATGTCGAATAGCGCGCCTCGGATCATGTTGTTGCCTCTGGCTGCTCGGTTGCCGGCATGCCGACGGCCTAAAGACCATCGCTAATACAGACGAAGCCGCCCTTCGGGGGCTGACGAGGATCGCGCTGGGAACCATCGACCGAATGCCCGCTGAGCCCTGGAAGGGCTAGCATATCGTAGCCCGGGCCTTCAGCCCGGGCATCCTCACGCACCTCGAGGCACACCTTACGCCCCCAACCCCGCGCGCCAGACCATGCCCAATCCCAGAATCAGAACAAAGACTGCGCTGACAATCGGGCTCCAGGTCACGAAGCGACCAAGTCCGGTGCCCAGCGTCGAGTTGCGATCCGCCAGGGCCGTGCTCGCGCGCTTCCAGAAGGGCCCCGCCAGGGCAATGCTCAAACCAAATGCGACCAGGACACCGGCCAAACCGAGACTGAACGCCAGAATCGCGACCATGCCAAACGCGGCCTGATTGATCCCAACCGCAAGGAGCAAGATAGCAAGCGCGTCCGGGCAAGGCGCCAGTCCGCCCGATACACCGAGTGCTAGCAGATTCCGGAATGAGACGTTCCGCCCATCTGACCTAACGACGGTTTCGACCTCGGCCAGATGCAACTGCGCGTGCTCCTCGGGAGTCAAATGTGCATGGTCATGGTCGTGGTGATGAACATGAGCATCCGCGTGCTGATGATCGCGATTCCGGCGAACCGCATTGCGCACCATGTTCAAACCCATCACGACGATGAGCAGCCCCGAAACGACCCCAAGCACCGGGATCACCCGTGACGGCAGGAAGAAGCGACTCGCCAGGATCGTGGCGAATCCCAGAAGGAACACACTCGCCGTGTGCGTAAAGGTCACGATTCCGGCGAGGGTCATCGCGTCGCGCGGCGCCCCCCCACTTGCCACCAGGTAGGCCGCGACCAGCGTCTTGCCATGTCCCGGTTGGATCGCATGCAACGCGCCCATGAAGGCGAAGATCGCCACCATTGTCAGCACGAACAACGGCGTCTTCGGCCGCTCCAATTCCCGCTTCGCCCGGCCGATCACGCCGCCTTTGCCCCATTCCCGCGCGGCGTCGGTCGCCGCGTTCGGCGCCACACCAGCCATCGCGGGATCGGCGGTGAAGGTGATCCGCGACGATGTTCCCGGCCAGCCCTGGTTGACCAGCGTCGTTCCGGTCGCCGTTTCGACATCGAACCCGAAATCGGTCCGGTCGATGCGGTAATCATTCTTGACGAGAAGGTTATGTTGCGTATCGGCGGATGCGGCCGGAACCGCGATCTGCGCGGTCACGATGATCGGACTCAACCCGAGGTGGAAATCGTCGAGCTTCGGCACAGAGATCGTCGCCGCTTGCGGACTCAGCGGAACAACCGCGTTGTCGATTAGAACCTGGACGTTGCCCAGATATTTCCCCAACCAGGCGACGGTTTCGGCGTTGTCAGCCGTTCCATCGCCATTCGGGTCGATCTCAGCGAGGACTAATTCGTTGGCGAGAATGCCACCGCCGATGGCGAACGAAAGCTGCACCTGATCCGGTTGCACCTGAATGAGGAGGTGTTGCTTGAGCCTATCCGCGGGATGGGCGCTAGCGTCGCCGGGCAGCAATCCCAGCAACACCATCGCCGCGATCAGGCAAATCGCGACTCGCGGACCGAGCCGTCGCACCCGATCGAACCGGTTGCTATTCGCCGTCATCGCTTGGTTCTTCGGCGGCCACCGCGATCGCTTCGCGCAACTTGCCAACGTAGCTCGGCGGCAACTCCCAATAGCGTGCCGCCGCGAAGACAGCGGCCGGTTGCCCACTCGCCTGGTGGTCACCGGCGAGGATCGCTTCGATCTGCCGGCCGTCGTCGGTCGTGGCCTGCCGAAAATCCCCCGACGCGCTAGTTCCATTCGGCTGCTCGATCAGAATGCCCCAAACCTCCGCCTGTGCTCCGTCGGCGACAAGATGCGAGGCAAACGGCGAAGCAATCTCCTGAGCCTCGGCGCTCACCCGCGCCCGCGCGACGAAATGCGCTGCCGGATAGATCGCTCGCACCTTCGTCGGATCCATGTCGGCGCCGGAAAGAAAAAGGCAACCAGCCGATTCAGTCATCGCTCGCACGATCCTCTTTGAGGTGAACAAATACGGGGACGGGTAATGTCGCGCACAATGATACCCCGCCCAGCCCTCACCCGCCGCTCTTGCGGCTGCCCTTTCCCTCTGCGGAGCGGAGAAGGCACGATGTGGATGACGGTATGCTAATCCCAACGATTGTGGCCGACTCGCTCAACCGGGGTTGATGAGATTGGACGCCTTGAGCGGACCATGGTGGTGGACACGCCCGCCCCGGGAAGGAGGGCTCAGTGACCGGACGTCGGCTGAAGCCGACTGGAGCCGGCGCACCGGTGGGTCCAGGAATGAGGTGAACTTCATCAACCCCGGGCTAACACGACGAAGTCCCGCCGGGACTGAGCACGGGTTTGCCGATCCGAGCCATCGTGCCTAGCCTCGGAGAGGCTTTCTCCTGTGAGCCCCAGGTTTTAACCTAGGGACCGTACGCGTCGGGGTGAGGGCTGCTTGCTATCCTAGATTCACCACAAGGATCGCAACACGGGGAGCGATAGAGATGACAACAGGCACACCGGAAGATGCGAAACGCCGCGCGGCCACCACCTATAACGCCGCCTCGGACGTCTACGATGACGCCGCGAATACATTCTGGGACCGCTTCGGCCGCCGAACCGTCGACCGTCTCGAACTCAAGCCGGACTCACGGATTTTGGATGTCTGTTGCGGGAGCGGCGCTTCGGCGATTCCCGCGGCTGAAGTGGTCGGACCGCAAGGTTCCGTTCTCGGGGTCGACCTGGCCGAGAACCTGCTCGCGCTCGCCCGCGCCAAAGCCGCAGAACGTGGTTTGACAAACATTGATTTCCAATCGGGCGATATGCTCGCGCTCGACCTCCCCGACGCGTCTTTCGACGCCGTCATTTGCGTCTTCGGCATCTTCTTCGTCCCCGACATGACCTCCGCCGTCCGCGAGCTCTGGCGGCTGGTCGGTCCCGGCGGTCTGCTCGCCATCACCACCTGGGGCCCGAGGTGGTTCGAACCGATGAGCTCTGTTTTTTGGAACGCCATTCGCGCCGAACGCCCCGATCTTTACCGGGGGTTCAACCCGTGGGATCGGATCTCGTATCCCGAGGAGGTTCGCGCCCTGTTCACGGCAACAGGCATCCACGATGCGGAAATCGTCGCCGAATCCGGGACGCATCCGATTTCTTCCGCGGACGATTGGTGGGCGGCTGTATTGGGAACCGGCTACCGCAGCACGATCGACGCGCTCGACCCGGATGCTCGCGAACGGGTGCGCCAGCACAATCTCGCCTACATGCAAGAATCGGGCGTGAAGGCGATCGAGGCGAATGTGGTCTACGCCGCGGCCAAAAAATCAAAGGCGACCGACGTCAATACGTAGGGAAGCTGTGCCCCCATCGAATAGCCCTCACCCGGCGCTCTCCCTCTCCCGTGCGCGGGAGGGTTGGCTGTGACATTACACACGGGGTGACTCAAGGCGGTGCACACGTCTGGAGGCGGAGGAGGACCCGGGCGTTGATCAGGAGATAGGTTAGCGAGACGAGGCGGCAGACCGCGGCGCTCGTACGGACCGCAAGACGTTCGATTCCGAGCGCTTTGGCTTGACTATGAATCCGTTCCGCGGCCGTGCGCTGGCGATAGATCGCATGGTAGTCCGCACTCTGGCGATCGAGGCTGAGGCGCAGGTGGCCGCCGGGTTCACTATTGATGCGCTTGCGGCAACCATGCCGCCGAAAGCGGGGATCGTCGCAGGTCTGCCCGGTGGGCACCGGTGCCAGGAGCGGACAGCGATAGCGGCGGATACGCTGTCCGCGTTCGAGGCGATCCTCGCCGACCGGGGTCATGCTCCAGCCCTTCGCACAGCAGGGATGCCCGGCGGCATCGCGTGGGGGCGACCGATGCCGCCGGTTGAGGGGAATCGCGGCGATGCCGCCGGTCGTGGTGCATTGCTCGTAGACATACCAGGCATCGGCGGCGGCATCGGCGGCGGCATCGGCGGCGAGATTGCGAGGGCGCTGGCCCAAGCTCGTGCGCACCTGCTCACAAAGGGGGGCAAACCAGCCGACAGCCTGGTGATTGAACGGGGTGGTGTGTTCGGCTAGGATCACATCGCCGCAGCGGGGATCGGTGGCACTCCCGAGCCCACTCCCGTAGCCCCACACGTATTCCTTGTCTCGCCGCCCACCGCCCTGCTGATTGTGCCGGTGTTTGACCCCCAAGCGACAGTCGCGATCCCCCCGCGGTTGGCGCGCCGGGTCGAAGCGGTGCCCCACCTCCTGCTTCAGATTGTTTTCGCGCACCCAGGCGTAAAGGTGGGTGACATCGATGGCCACCGTCTCTCCCAACCCGGGCACTGCCGTGTGCAGGGTCTGCACCGTGCCGGCGAGCAACTGCTGGATCAGCCCATGATCCAGGGTCTGTTGCTGGTGGCGCAACCAGCGCGCGCCCGGCACCGTCGTCGCCACAGCGACGCCCCACGGCGCGGCGGGATCGAGCACCGGGCGAAATCCGAGTTCCACCACCAGCAACGGATGCTCGACCAGACAGGTGCGCAGCTCAGTGATGTAGCGCTTGCCTTCCCCCACCTTGACCAGCAAGGCTTTGAGATAGGCGGTCGCGGGATGGGGCGGGGTGCCGGGCCAGGCTCGCCGCGGATCGCGCGCGCACCAGCTCCCACGGAATTTGGGCGAACAAGGCCCGATAGCGCTGCACGAGGACGTCGGTCGACATCGCTGCGCGCGTGGTTGCCGGCACAATCCGGGTATCATCGCGGACACTCCTTGCGGGCGTCTCGGTCGTCACAACCGCACGCTCGCAAGGAGTTGTCTTGTTGTCAATGCCGCGTTATGTCACAGCCGACCCTCCCGTGCGCGGGAGAGGGGATCAAGGGGTGAGGGAGCTCCAGAGGACTGACCATACTCAAAACCCTGGCGGTTTCACTTGCATCCCGCGCAAGGGAGGGTCGACAGGCGCATCCTTCGCCATCAAGAGCACACCGAAGCGGCCCAATCCCCCGGGATCGATCAACCGGTAAACGGCGGCCTGCGCCGCGAGGTAATCGGCCACCGATGCCGCTTCGTCTTGCTGCAATTGCACGAGCAGATCACCCAACTCGAGACTCGCCAGAAACGCACCTTGGGTCGTCAACCCCGCCAGCGACATCCCCACCGACTCCCCGGCCCGTTGCAACGCCGTGAAATCGACATGCGCCGTTAGGTCTTGTTCCCCTATTCGCACGAACGGATCGTCAGTTACGGTATGACCGTAATATCCCCGCACCGTCCCGTCGAGCCGGTGCGACTGGTAGAGCTCGTTCGCGGGATAGCCATAATCGACCACGATTGCATAGCCTCGTTCCAGCCCCCTTCCCGCCTCGCCGAACCACCGCGCAGCGGCTGGGCTCACATCGACCTTCGCTCCGTTATCAACCTGAACACCTTCGGCCAACAACGCATCAAAAGCTCGTGCCGCCTCGGCGGTCGGCTCGTCTTCGACTTCCGCGAACCAATCGTCACGCCACGTCACATACCGCTCCCGGAGTTCTCGGGCGCGCACGACTAACCGGTGCACAGGAAAGGCGTCCGCGACTTCGTTCGCGAGCACCACACCAGTTACCAGCTCAAGCATCTCTCGAGGATTTTCGGGATGAACGAGAGGTCCGAGACCAACCTCATCCATCGCCGATAGCGCCTGCGCCAACCGGTGCTGATTCAGTTCCACAAGCCGGTATTCGAGCGCATCGACGATCTCGGGGAACTCCGTCGACAGCCCCGCGATGATGTCGTAGGCCAACCCACCGACACCCGCGCCATACTCCCGAACCACAAATGGAGATGGCCGCTCCAACCGCTCCCAGCACTCCCCAATCTGGCGCGCGACCGTCAGACCGAAGAACGGCGTTGCCTCCGGCGCGGTCAGAAAATCTCCCCCGCGCCCCGGCCGCCGCTCCTCCGCCAGGTAATACCCATGGACCGGATGGTAGAGCGCCAATTCCATAAACCGCGCGAACGTGATCCGCCCGCCGCTCGCCCCGATTTCCTCGCGGATCAGCTCAACCAGCACCCGATTGCTTGGCTCGCGCGCATTTATCACGTGGTCACTCATGCCGCCGATTGTACGCCGCAATGGGCCTTCACCCAGCCACTGCGCGGCCGCCCTCTCCCACTCTGTGCGAGAGGAAGGTACGATAGCGCTCTTCGTCAGCCCTGGAAGGGCTTCGTCTTTCTGTAGCCCGGGCCTTCAGCCCCGGGCAAATGGGGGTGAGCGCCATGAAAATCATCGCGGTCAAAGGGTTTCCAGTCAGGTTCGGGATTCGCAATCAATTCATCGTCAAGATCGAAACGGACGCCGGCATCTCCGGTCTCGGCGAAGGCGGCATCTCCGGTCGCGAGCTCGCGATGCAAGGGATGCTCAATCACCTCTCCCGTTTCCTCATCGGCGAGGACCCAACCCGGATCGAACACCTCTGGCAGACGATGTACCGCGGCGCCTACTTCGAAGGCGGCAAAATCCTGGCCGCGACGATTTCCGCCGTCGACATCGCCCTCTGGGACATCCTCGGGCAATCGCTCGGCGTCCCGGTCTACCAACTCCTCGGCGGCGCCGCGCGCACGCAATGTCCCTGCTTTGCCACTCCCGGCGCCCTGACCGGCCCCGAGTGCGTCGAGAAAGCGCAGGAATTCGTCGCCAATGGTTGGCGGACGCTCCGTTTCGTCCCCGGGATGAACACCGAAGGTTGGACCGGTGGCGACGGCGCTATTTACGAACCACTCGAATCGCTCGATCTCGCCGCCCACTGGATACGGGAAGTTCGTAAAGCGGTCGGATCAAACGTCGAACTCTCGATCGATTTCCACCACCGCCTCTCTGTCGCCGAGGCCGCCCTCTTCTGCCAGAAGATCGCCGACGTGAACCTCTATTTCCTGGAAGAGCCGATCCGGGCCGAGAGCCCGAGGGCCTACCAGCAATTGCGGACCATGACCCCGATCCCCTTCGCCATCGGCGAGGAGTTCTCCAGCAAGTGGGCCTTCGCCCCGTTCGTCGAAGAAGGGATTCTGAATTTCGCCCGGGTCGATCTCTCAAACGTCGGCGGCATCACCGAGGCCCGCAAAGTCGCCGGTTGGTGCGAAACCCACTACATCGACATGATGCCGCACAACCCGCTCGGTCCGGTCACCACCGCCGCCTCGATCCACTACGGCATTGCCACCCCAAACTTCTCGTATTTGGAATATCAGCATCAGCTCGCCGACGCCTACCCCGCCGACCTCTTCCCGGTGATGCACCACCTCGACGGCCCCGCCTTCCCACTCCCCACCGCCCCCGGCCTCGGCGTCACCTTCGACGAATCCATCGCCGCTAAGTACGCCTTCGACTACTGGGAAGCCCCCCACTGGCAACGAAAGGACGGCAGCTACACGAATTGGTGATGGGCGAGCGCGACATCTGGGCAGAATGGCTCCTCCACCGCCGCTACGGCGGCGATGCGGACGAGTTGCAGCGTACGTTGGATTTCCTCTACCCGGTGCGGGACAAGGTGCTGGCGAACGCGCGCCTCGTGGAAGGTGAAACGGTCCTCGACGTTGGCGCCGGTGACGGGTTGATTGCCTTCGGCGCGGCCGGGCAGATTGGCAAGCAGGGAACGCTCATTTTTAGTGACGTCTCGCAGGATTTGCTCGATCTCGACCAATCCGTGGCCGAGCAAATGGGCATCGCACATCAGTGCCGGTTTGTCCGCGCTCTGGCAGAGGATCTTTCCCCGATCGCCGACGCCTCGGTCGATGTCGTCACCACCCGGTCGGTCCTGATCTACGTTTCGGACAAGCAACGTGCCTTCGCGGAGTTCTTTCGCGTCCTCCGGCCGGGCGGACGCATCTCGCTCTTCGAACCAATCAATCGATTGAGTTATGCCGCCGAACCGCCAAACCGCTTCTGGGGTTACGACGTCACGCCGGTCGCCGACATCCTCGCCAAGGTCCGCGCCGTTTACACGGAACGCCAGCCCCTCGATACGGACTCGATGATGAATTTTGACGAACGAGATCTCCTCTCGTTTGCCGAGCAAGCCGGATTTGCCGAGCGGCATCTGGAGCTTCGTGTCGACGTTGAACCGAGGCAACCCGGTCGCTGGGAAACGTACTCCCAAACGTCAGGCAACCCTCGCATCCCAACGATTGCCGAAGCAATGTCCGAGGTCCTAACGCCGCGCGAATCAGAACGCCTCGAAGCCCACCTGCGACCGCTCGTTGAGCAGGGGGTCGGAACGACGTCCTCCGCCGTCGCCTACCTCTGGGCCGTCAAGCGGTGACATGGTCACATCGTCGTAGGGGCGTTTGGCGAACGCCCGCGTGCGAAAACGCATTGTGGCCAATGGACACCCTCGTATTGGACAGAGGGCGTTCGCCAAACGCCCCTACAGGAAAATCGCCGTCCGCAGCCCTGCTCAGCCCCCGAACGACGGCTTCGGCGGGGTTAGCGCGGGAAGGGTCCTTTAGGCCGTCGGCGTTCCACCATCGTCCGGCATCGACACAATGTCGTACATCTCATCAATCAGCCAGACTCCGTCCTTTTCAGCGAAGATCAAGTACAGGTTGCTTGGGTTAGCAGAACCGATGAGAACCCCGACTCGACCGTCCGGCAGCCCGCGAGCATCTGCAAACTTTGAGACAGGGGCATTGGACATCCGGTACATCGCCCAATCGCTGAGATTGTCTATCGAATTTTGCACGTACGATTTGACCCAATCGCGGCGCAAGAAATCATCGGAGTAGAAGCGATACAACTCTTTCCTCCTTTCCGGCCGGGCACACGCTTCGATTCCCTTCAAGGTCTCCGTGATGCTAGCAACCGTCTCGGCGCTCACCGGATCGCCTTTTGGAATTTCGCTTGCGCGTATCTCAGGCGCCTGTGTTTCTGGGCTGTCGTCGCCGGGGAAAAGTGTTGCCGCCGGTGTGCCCGATATCTGAACGGTGTAAGACAGCCGTGGCGGATCGCACGGAGGCAGGCCGGATATGTCGATCGCCGCACCAGGGCTAATCGCCGCATAGGGGACACCATTCATCGCGTAGAGCGCCCCACTCTGGGACGGGACAATCACCAAGCCATCGACCACGAGCGGGCTGCTGAGACCCCAATTGCCGGTGCTCGCCTGCCACTTGACCGTTCCCGTCACCCCATCGAGGGCGTAGATTTTCCCTTCGCTATCCGTTCCGTATAGGACACCGTCCGCGTAGCTCACGCTGGGTGAGAACCCCGAGATGTGATGGATCCATATCGTTTTGCCAGTCGTGGCATCAAGGGCAGTGAATGTGCTTCCGACATCGGAGGTGGCGAAAAGAGTGCCGCCGATGAAGACGACGCCATCAACCACTGCCAATGACGAAAGTCCATTACCGAGCAATGGCTTCGTCCACAGTTCTTTGCCTGTCCGCGCATTGAGGGCATAGATTCCTGCTGTGACCGCGGTCGGGTCCGCGTTCGCATAGAGGTTCGCCCAGGTGAAGTAGAGCGAGCCATCGGCGAAGGTAGGCGTTTCAAACAAGCTCCCGTCAACGAAGCTCCCTTCGATCCGGAACCGCCACTGTTCGTGACCCGTCTGTGCGTCAACAGCGAAGACTGTCCCGCCGTTATTGGCCGCGTAAACCACACCCTCTGCGACCGCGGGCGACGGTATCGTGGGAAGGCTGTCTTTCTGGGAAGAGGGCTTCGTCTCTAGGTCAAAGCGCCACCGTTCATGACCGGTGAGCGCGTCGGCCGCATAGAGCGCTCCGGTGTCGCTAGAGACGTAGACTAAGTCGCCGGCCAGCGCGGCTGAAGTCCAATTGCCACCGCCTGATTGCGTTCGCCATCGCTCGTTGCCGGTCGCGGCATCAAGCGCTACAAGATACCCAGCGTCAGCCCCTCCTGCACCCGGTCCGGCTGTCGAAACATAGACTAGGCCATGCCCAACCGCGGGCGCGCCTCCGCCAACTCCGCCAACGACCTTAGTTGTCCAAACGGTGTCACCTGTTGAAGCATCTATCGCGATCACTGCAGCGGGATTCGTCTGTGAAATGTAGATTCGATCACCGGCGACGACCGCGGGAACAGGCGCGCCAAACAATCCAAAGTCTTTTCTCCACTTCGACTGCGGCTGCCCGACCGGTCCTGGCCCGGGCATCACTCCCGTTCGCGCCGCGTTCCCGCGGTACATGCCAGTCGGACCGTCGTCGGTTCGTTCGGACGTTTGCGGCCAGAGACTGTGGAGATCGTTGAAGGGTCCGCCGCCGAAGGCTGTGCCGAGGAAGGCCAAGATGAGGACCGCGGCAGTTGCGAATTCGATAAGACCCCACATCCGCCGCCGTTGCTCGGGCCAGAAGGTTTTCCGCACGCGGGCGGCGACTGATGATTGGGTGCCGTTCGGGAAGAACGAAACCGGCATCGCCGTCACGCCGTGCGGGACCACATCACCGGCAAGGAGTTGGTTTCTCAGTTCGCGCACGAAGGCGGGGTCGGGATTCGGGGCCCGGTGATGGGACGAGAGATACCGCACGGCGGCAATGTCGGCCCGCACCGGTTCAAGATGGACCAGGGATTGATCGTCGTCCCACCAGGCGTCGAGGATCTGTTCGAGTTGGATTTCGGAAAGCTCAGCCATCGGTGCGCCTCTCAATAGGCGTGGATGCCGTCGGTGTAACGTCGAGATCAATGTCGAGCAGAGCGCGCAAACGAAAGAGCGCCCGGCGTTGCGCGGTGCGGACCGCCGCATGACTGATCCCCAACGCCGTCGCGATCTCCGGACCCTTCAATCCCACCAACCGCAACTCGATCACCTGTCGCTGCTCTTCGGTCAAGCGGGCCAGGGCTGCCCGGAGAGCTGCCTGGTCATCACCGGCGATCACCGTTGCTTCAAGCGAGCGGGAGTCATCGACCGCCTCGGCCACTGTCTCCAGCGACCTGTCCTCGCGCCGCGCCGCCTGCCGGAGGTGATCGAGCACGACGTTGTGCGCAATCGCGAAGAGCCAGGAGCGAAACGACCCACCCTGCGGGTTGTACCGGGGCAGCGCATTGAGCGCCTTCATGAAGGTCGCGCTCGTCGCATCCTCGGCGGCGGCGATGCTGCCGAGCCGGCGGTGGCAAAAGCGGTGAATCGAATCGATGTAGCGGTCATAGAGATCGGAAAAGGCACGTGGATCTGCCTGCGCCCGCGCGACCAGGGATGCATCATCTGCCTGGTCAACGCTCGCGTGCATGATGCTCCAGTCGACCCGATCGTTGGTCGCCCTCACCCCTTGCCCCTATCCACACCCATCGCTCCGACTACTTCCTTAAACAATTGGGAATGTGATGTGTTACGGGTGACGCGGCTGCACCGCGTACCCGGGGTTGAAAACCCCGGGCTACGACCAAACAAGCCCTTCCAGGGCTGACGAAGAACTCCCTCACCCTCAGCCCCACTACCTCGCAAGGGAGAGGGCAGCCGTTCATTGTGGTTCGTGCTCTCGTCGTGCCCTCTCCCTGTCACGAAGGGAGAGGGCAGCCGCAGAGCGGCGGGTGAGGGTTGTTCGAGCCCTGGAAGGGCTTCGTTTGTCGTAGCCCGGGGTTTTCAACCCCGGGAACTAATGAGCCTCGGTTTTTTCTGACGCCTGACGCCTGACGCCTGGCGGCTTCTAACCCCGCGCCACCGCCTCCATCAGCCCCCGCATATACCCAATCGCGTACAGGCGGCCGAAGGTGGTGTAGCCGGGCGGGTCGTTGATGTCGCCGTGCATGGTGGGGACGTGGTCGGGGCGCATCGGGCCGTCGAAGCCGATCTCGTGGTAGGCAGCCATCGCCGCGAGCATGTCGGTCGGGCCCTCGTCGTGGAAGGTTTCTTCGAATTTCTCGGGGGTGCCGCGAACATCGCGGAAATGCACGAAGTGGACTTTCCCGGTCGCGCCGAACTTGCGGATGTTGGCGGGGATGTCGACGTTCATTGCTGAGAAATTGCCCTGGCAGAAGGTCATGCCGTGGTTCGGGCTGGGGTGGAGGGCCAGCGCGCGCTCGAACCCTTCCGGGCTGCGCAGAATCCGGCAAATGCCGCGGATCGGCGAGAGCGGCGGATCGTCGGGATGGACCGCGAGCTTCACTCCTGCCGCCTCCGCCACCGGCACGATCCGCTCAACGAACCAGGCGTAGGCGTCCCAAAACTGCTCCTCGCTCGTCACCCCGGCGTCGGTCAGCGGCCCCTTTTGCATCAGCGCGTGGTCGTAGCTTGTAACCAGCGCCCCGCCCCGGCCTCGGGTCGTGACCGAGGTGCGCAACCAATTCAGCTTCGCCATCCAGTTGTAGCACCAGATGCTGAACCCGGCCGCGCCCATATTCGTGATCAGCTCGCAGACCCCTTCGAGCTCTTCTTCCCGCCCCGGCAGACCGAGCTTGATGTTGTCCATTGGTGGCGATGCCTCGATCACCATCGCGTCGAGCCCCGCGTCCGCGAACCGGGTCCGCAACCGCAAGAGCGAGTCGAAATCCCAGGCCGGAAGCTTCTCCGGTCCCGGCGAGGGCAATCCCGCCACCGCGACGCTGACACCCATTTGCGGTCCGAGCGTCCACATATCGTTCGGCACCGGCGGCAAATACAACGCGAGGCGCATCGCTCATTCTCCCCCTTGTGTTTACCTGTCAATCTCGTCCCCATATTGTCGCTTAAATATCGACGATAAATGCGACTTCGCCTCTTCTGACTGCACAGACACCCTGTCGGAAATTCCCGATCCCGCCGGAATAAACATCCCGAGCACGATTTTCGTACTCACTTATCCACTTGGGACCTCAATCTCACTGGCGACGAGAGATCGCAGGAGCATCCTGCCTTCGGGGGAGAGAGGTATGTGTTGAAAGACTGAACCTTTGAAGTCGACCAGCCTGACGAAGTCGCGCAAATTCTTTCCAAAGCATTTGTCTACGTTCGAGCGATGCCCGGAGCAGTATTACTTCGAATATGTTGAGAAACGCCCAAAACCGATCATGCCGTTCAACGCTCCCCGTGAGCGAGGCCGCGTCATGCACAGCATCTTCAATGGGATCGCGACTGAATTCAGAAAGAGCAGAGAACGCCCAGCTAACGTATTGGATCGCGCATCGGCCGCATTGGACCGGGAGAACTATGCAACCGACGAGGAGTGGCTGACCGATGTCGAAATCATCGCCAGGGAAGTCGAATACGGGCTAGGCGTGTTTGACGACAAGGTTCAAATCCTGGCCTCGGAGAACTCCTACGAATACCCACATTGGCAAAACGATGACTGCCCATCGTTCGTGTTAGGTGCAAGGCCCGACTTGGTTATGCTCAGATGCGACGATGACGGACTACTCTTCTTCGACATCGTCGACTTCAAGTCGGGCAAGGGCTGGTCAGATTCCATCCAGGAAATCGCAACGAGAATCGTCGTGAAGAAGAATGCCAAGCGCTTCCCGGCGCAATTCAATTACATTCGCAACACAACTGTTCGAACCGGAGTTGCTGATACCGATTCAAAAGTGCTCGAATATGAAGACTGCGAGTATCGATGGCAGCACGTCAAGATTCTCGCCAGAGAGATCACTCAGACTTACAATTGGCTTCCGAGGAAAAACTGGTCCTGCAACACCTGTCCCTATCGCGAATGCGGCTGCACCCTCGATCCCCGCGAGTTTGACGAAGACAGCCCCTGACTAGCGCGCCCAGGCGTTTGTGTCATCTGGGGAACTCACCATAGAGCCCTGGAAGGGCTGGTCTGTCGTAGCCCGGACCTTTAGCTCCGGGCTGTCCAAACCCACGACGATCGCTGGACGCACCACATCATGTCGACAGCTAGCCCTCCCACCGGAACAGCACCGCCTCCGGGGTAAAAGGCGTGTCCAGTTCCATCGGATACATCGGGCGGCGACATCGGGTATGGCCGAGGGACGGAAGATTGGCGCTGGTGGAACCAGGGGCGTCGACACCGATGAGCCGGTCGGCCCAAGCCTCGTACATGTGGTGCTGGCAATGGGGCGATTTCTGCACGACGGAGTCGAACCGGGTTGGATCCTGTCCATGGGCGAGGAAGAGGGAGCGGTCGTAGAGACTGACGGCGCGACTGGTGGCGACGACGACATGGCAACCGACTTCGAGCACCGCCGTTTCGCCCGCATACCACTCGGTGCCGTGGGATTCGTTGACGAACCGTCCATCGGAGACCATCCGCACGGTAGCCTCAACCGGCAGTGGAACGAACCGCCTCGCGTCGAGCGTACCGCCCAAACTCGTGCGAATGGTGCTGCCGATGCCGGCGGCAATGGCTTGCTTCACCGCGGCCGCGTCCACAATCGGGACCAGCGCCCGGCCCGGATAATTGCCTTCGATCAGCGCGCGCAGGATCGCATTGCTGTCGCCTGATGCGCCGGAGCTGGTCGCGTCCGCCGCGTCGACGAGGATGACGGTGCCTCCGCCCGATGCTTTGACTTCCGTCGCCTGACAAACCGCTTCGGCAAGACTGACAAGCGGAGCCTGCATCGCGGCTCGATCCCGCCAAAAGCGTTCCGCCATCGCGAGCGCTTCGCGTTCCGCCCAGGCCGGATCGTTGTCAGCAATCATGAGGCTGTAGGAGCAGAGGTCCGGCACATCGGTGAAGGGGTTCCCCCAAAACATATTGCCGGAGAGCCCACCAGCAGCCTCGAACGCCTGGCACTCGCGAATCCGACCGCCGATGAGCCCTGTCTCGGTGATCATTTCATCGCCACGGACCAGGGCCGGAATCCGGACTAGCGCCGTCACCGGCCGCGCCTGATCGTTGAGGATCTTGAGCAGCAAGCGCGCTGCCCGCTCGCCGGTCTCGAAGAAGTCCTTGTGCGGGTACGTGTGATAGGCAGCGAGCGCAGTGGAATTCGCCAGCATCCGGTCGGTGACGATACCGTGGAGATCGAGCGAAAGCACGATTGGGATCCGCTCGCCGAGGATCTTCCTCGCTTCCTGGATGAGATAACCTTCTGGATCGATCTCGTCCTCAGCGCACATCGCGCCATGCATCGCGAAGAAGACGCCATCGACTTCGGGCGCCTGCCGGATCCCCTGCAAGAACTCCTCTGCGATCCTCCCCCACCCCGCGCTGCTCAGCGGACCTCCAGAGGTGATCGAACGCGCGCTGTAGGCGCCAATCGACTCCACGCAAGCCTCAGCGAAAACACTCAGCGCCCCGCCGACTTCACTCCGAATGCCCCGGTGCGTAGAGATGACAGCGTCGCCAAAGGAGGTTACGAAATCGTCGTAGTCTGTGAGCGCCGGGTTAAATGTCGATACCTCCTGTTTGCATTCGGCAATGAGAACGCGCATGCTCCCTCCGGTGAACGCGAGTCGAGCCATTAATCACTTGATCTGACAAGCACATTCTCCATGATCCTTCCCAGAATTGGGCGACCTGTTCGTGGGCACCGCTTTTGCTTTAAGTGCAAACTACTTGTTAACCTGTCGGCAACGGCACGGCCGGCTGGCTCACAGGTGAGTTCGGGGAGGTGGAAACGTGGCAAAACAACGGCACACCGGGACGTTCATCTTCGGGGCGCTCGTCGGTGGGCTGGCAGCCGCGGGCTATACGCTGTGGAAAACACCGCAATCGGGCGCGAGCCTGCGGGCCGCGATCGCCGAGCAGGCCGAAGGGCTCCTCGATCGGGTGAGCTCCCTCGGCGAGCGGATCGGCATCGAAACCGGACCAGAGCACCCAGCACCGGCGGCAACGACCTACCCCGCTCCACAGGAACCCGAGCCAACGACCATCGAACCCGGCGAGGGACCGATCGCCGACAGTGACATCTTGCCGGTCGATGACAACGCAGGAAACGTTGCGCCCCCTTCAGCGACGCTATAACCCTATAAAGGAGAGTGTTCATGGTTGGACGTGCACGCACCGGTGTGAAATTCTTTGTCTATGGGCTCGTCGCGGGTTTGCTCTTCGCACCCCGTAGCGGCGCCGAAACCCGCACCAAAATCCTCGACTGGGTCAATAACACCGTCAAAGGCACCATCGGCGGCGGCGCGTAACGGGCGGCAGGCGGCAGGCGTTAGGCATCAGGCGCTAGGTGTTAGGAATTGGACGTTAGGTTCATGGGTTGAGACCCCTGTGCTACGTCCAATGATGCCCCTCCCGGCCCCTTCGGGATGCTCAGAGCGACACCGTTTGTAGGGATGATGCGTCGCCTGCTAAATCCATGTCAGTTTTAACCGACATCCCTCACTGAGCGGGGCGGACGACCCTGATGGTCCGATTGTGCCATCTCATTTCATGATGCCCGGGTGGGTCTGCGGGCCGCGATGGTCCGCATGGCGAGGCGGACGGAATCGGCAGAACTACTGAGCCGAACCCTGAAACAAAGGCCTTCCATTGCGGCAGGACTGCCGATGCGCTTGCAACCGGCGCCGACGATGATGGATACGGTCGATGCGACCCTTTGCGGAATCACCCAGAAGCAATGATGAAAGGGGCTCGTCATGGCAGCCCGCACGCTTCGGTCGATCGTCGCGCGATTCGTAGTGATCACAGTTATCGCCGCGTCGCTCTTCGCCGGCTCGTTCGCGTTGGCTCAACCGTCGCACGCGTCTGCAGCACCATATAGCTGCGAACATCTAACCCAGTTGTACAATTTATACCGGTCCCACGCATACCTCTACGAGACTTTGTACTATGGCACCGGGAACCCTCAGTATGCGTATCTGTCCGGCTATTATGAAGGCCTGGCTCAACAGCTTTGGGTCTCGGATTGCGTCTGATCAGCACATCTATCGTTGGGCACTGCTCGGCCGTTGCGGTTGGCAGCCTGAGGGAGAAGGTCGAGCCAATGCCTTCGCCGGGGCTGTCCGACCACGAGGCTCCGATTAGGAAGTCAACCTTCATTCACTGACATCGCTTACTCAGTGAGAATGGTCTCGTTCATACTCGGGGCGGTTCGTCCAGTTACGAACATCGCTATATATCCTTCGCGCTCGTCATCACCACGTGCGCATCCGGGCGCTCGCTCAGCCCGGGCAGCAGCTTTGTGCCCAATCCCGGACCTTCCGGCGGCGTCAGGTATCCCCGCTCGATCCGCGGTAAATCCGTAACGAGCTCGGTGTACCAGCCACTGTAGAAGGCGCGCACCGTCTCCTGGATCAGCGCATTCGGCGCGTTCATCGAGAGATGACTCGACGCCACCAGCACCACCGGCCCGGTGCAGTCGTGCGGCGCGACCGGCAATTGATACGCCTCCGCCATCGAGGCGATCTTTTTCGCCTCGGAAATACCACCAACCCAACTCAAATCGAGCATGATGATCCGGGCCGCATCTCGCTCCATCACCTCGCGGAACGACCACCTCGTCGCCAGGGTTTCGCTGACCACGGTCGGCGTCTCGACCGACGCGGTAAAGGTCGCCAGGGCGTCGATGTTGTCCGCCTTCAACGGGTCCTCGAACCAACAAGGCTGGAAATCCTCGAGCGCGCGCGCAATCTTGAGCGCGGCCGGCAGATTCCAGAGCGAATGGAACTCGACCATGATCTCCATACCGAGCCCAACCGCATCGCGAATCTTGCGAAACGGGTCGAGCGCCTTGTCGAGATCGGCATTGGAGATGTGCGTGCCGCCGCTCGCCTCCGCGTACGGATCGAACGGCCAGATTTTCATCCCGGTGATGCCCTGGTCGAGGAGACTCCGGGCAAGCTCATCGGCGCGGTTCAGGAAGCCATCGAGATCCTCGTAGGGACCCTCCGAAAGATCGCCCGCAATCCCCCAATTGGTGACTTCTTGCTTCGGGCGCGCTCGCACGTACCGATACCCAGCGCACGTGTTGTAGATCCGGATCTTGTCGCGACTGATCCCGCCAAGCAATTGCGAAATCGGCTGATTCGTCACCTGACCAAGCAGGTCCCACAGGGCGATGTCGAGGGCGGAGTTACCGCGCATCTCGCCCCCGCTGCTTCGGTAGCCGATGTACCCGTACAACGCCTTGGCATGCCGGTCGATCTGCAGCGCTTCCTTGCCGATGAGGTAGGGAGCGACACTCTCGTGGATATACGCCTCAACCGCGCGAGCGCCAAAGAAGGTTTCACCCAGCCCAACCAACTCTTCATCCGTGTGGACCTGCACCCACAACAAATTGGGGAATTCATCGAGCCGCAGCGTCTCAACGCCCGTGACTTTCATAGGCTGATCCCTCGTTTTGCGCACGCATCTCAGGCATCGCCGCAACCTGACTCAATATCGTCGCCTGCGCGATAGACGGGGAACCCGAAGTGCGCACCGAGGACCTCACCCATCGTCACGCCGCGCTCAACCTCCGTCACGCTGAGCGCTGAAGCCCGCATTCTGAGCGCAGTGAAGATCTTGCCTTCGACTTACCCCGGGCTGCGTGCGCCGAGATCTTCACGATGCGCTCCACCAACGCTAAGATGATGGGAGCGCGCTCCGTCTTCAGCTCAGTAGGCTGTCCCGTGAGTTCGGCCCAGTGGAGGAACGCCGTCGCTGCGCACGGCGGTGCGCCCACCGTGCGACAGCGATTGAAGCTCGACAACCCCGCTGCAATAAGCACCTCGGAGACAGGCTTTCTTCAATTGTCAGACCTAGGTCCCTCTCCAACGCATAGGAGAGGGAGAGTGCCGGGTGAGGGAACTCTGCCCAGTGAGGAAACTCACTACCGCCACCCAAACCGCGGCTCATACCCCAACAACCGCCGCGCTTTCTCAATCGAAAACGCCGAATCCGTCCCGGCAATCGGCGTCCGAATCTCAGTTTCGGGACAGTGCTCCCGGATCAACTCTTCGGTCGGCGTCCGGCTCAGCGTGTCGCTCCCCGTGATATTGAACACCTCGAATCCGAGACCATCGGCCTCGATCCCGAGCCGGCACGCCGCCGCCGCGTCGCGCACATCGACGTAGGACCACAGCAGCCGCCACCAATTGTCATACCGCGGGTCATTGGCGATCTTTTCAGCCATCGGCTTGATATCGTCCGCCTTGGCAACCCAACTAAACCGATAGGCCAGCACCTGCACGTGGGCACGCCGGTGAAACATCTCCGCCGTCCGCTCGTCGACCTCTTTCGCCAGCGCGTAGCAGTCCTGTCCAAGCAGCGGGATATCCTCATCAACCGGTGCATAGGGCGGCGCGAAGAGACGCACCGCGTAGGCGGTGCCAAGCGCGGAGAGACTCGACGCGATCACGGCCTTCTTCACGCCGAGCAGCGACGCGGCCTGCAACACGGCGAAGGTGCCGAGCACATTGTTGGCAAACACAACCTCGTCCGGATGGCGATACGGACTCGGAATCGCCCCGAGGTGGATCACTGCGTCACACCCCGACATTGCCCCTGCCATCTGCCCGACGTTTGTCGTGTCTCCATCGCGGAAATGCACGCCCGGCTGACTTTTCCGCTGCTCCGGACTCGGCGGCACCCGATCGACGCTGACCACGTCATAGCCATGGTCGAGCAGATCCGCCACGACCACCCTGCCAATATGCCCACTTCCCCCGGTCACAAGCACACGCACAGATGAACCCCTTCCAAATCAAGTAAATCTGGGGACTGCTCGGACTAAAACATGACGTCGAGCTGCCGCTCGAGCTGGACAATGAACGATTGCTCTGACTCGGAGACTTCGTCCGCGCCAATGCCGAGAAATCCC
Source organism: uncultured Chloroflexia bacterium (assembly GCA_963737985.1). Lineage (GTDB taxonomy): Bacteria > Chloroflexota > Chloroflexia > Thermomicrobiales > UBA6265 > CAVTUU01. Next base: position 193,290 of record CAVTUU010000010.1, read on the forward strand.
CCACTCTTCGCCGCTTGCACCGTTTGCTCGGCGATGTCATGGATCCAGCCGGCAAATTCCGCCGCTTCCACTTCGTTCGCAACCTTGCTGATCGCAATGACCGCGACTCCACAATCGGACAAGGTCTGTTGCGTAAAGGCCCGCGCTTCCTCAGCCGTCATTTGGACGTCGTGCTCGACCATTCCTTCTGCTTCCTGCACCTTCAGGTCGGCGAGAACGGCCTGGATCAACTCGTTGTTGGCGTGCGTTTTCTCCGCTTGCGCCAACTCGCTCATCCCGGCCAGCACTTCGCGGTTCGAATTGACCGATCCGTCCGTTTGCGCTGTGGCCGCGGCAATGACAACGTTCATCGGCAACGCGCTGATCTTCTGCCAATCTTCCGCGCTGAAACTCGCCTTGTTCACCATTGTGCTTCCTTTCACTAGAGTCTTTAGAGCAATTGTTCCGTCAACCCCTGACCCCTTCTCCCGTGCGCGGGAGAAGGGGAACCCTTTGCCAAGCGCCGCAACACGTGCGCGACTGCTCAACCATCATTCTGAGCTCCCACCCCGTCATTCTGAGCGCAGCGAAGAATCTCGCTGTCCGCAGCCGAGCCCTTCATGAGAGCGAGATCCTTCGCCTCCGCCTCCGCTCAGGATGACGGGGAGGGCGGCTCCGCCTTCGCTCAGGATGACCATGGGAGGTAGCTGCTAGAAACGAACCGTTCATTCGTCCACCAAACTCGCAAACCGCTCCCTCTCCCTTGCGAGGGAGAGGGTGGCCGCAGGCCGGGTGAGGGAACTCCCCGCCGCATTCTCCCACCACCTACGGTGTAATCACCGTTCCGTCCGCTTGCCGCACCGGCGGCCAGGCGCCGTTCAGCGGATGCTCCGGGAACGGGATACTTCGCCGCCAGCGCTTCGTCGATGTCGATGCCGAGGCCCGGCTGCTCGTTCGACCACATCGCGCCGTCGCGGATCTCCGGGCAGCCGGGGAAAACCGCCTGCGTCCGCTCGGGGAAGAGGTGCGCCTCCTGGATGCCGAAGTTGTGGCAGGCAGATCGAGCTGCAGGTTCGCGGCGTGGCCGACCGGCGAGACGTCGCCCGGGCCATGCCAGGCCGTGCGCACGCCGAAGAATTCGCAGAAGGCGGCCAGTTTCCGTGCCGGACTCAGCCCGCCGATGTCGGAGATGATGGACCCGGATGAAGTCGATCAGGCGGTCGTGGATCAGCGGCACGTACTCCGCTGGTTGACGAACAGCTCGCCCATCGCGATCGGGACCGCCGTCTGCTGCCGCAGGAGCGGGAAGTAGCCGTTGTCCTCCGGCGCAAACGGATCTTCGAGGAAGAAGAGGTGGTACTGCTCCAGGTCCTTCGCCAGCTGGATCGCCATGATCGGCGGGACCCGCTCGTGGATGTCGTGCAGCAGCTCGACCTCATCGCCGAGCTGCGTCCGCATGTGCTCGAAAAGCTGCGGCACGATCCGGCAATAGGCCGCGGCTCCCAGGGCGCCTGCGCCGGATCGAGATGGGCTGGGACGGTCGGCTCGCTCGTCGTTCGCTGCTTGACGCCGTAGGTCGAGTGCCGCTCCCCGGCACCGCCACCTGGCAGCGGATGTAGCTGAAGCCATGCTCCTGATACGCGCCGGACGTCCTCCTCGACCTCCTTGCAGATCGCGGCCCGAGGCGTGGACGTAGACCGCCGCCGCGCGCCGGCACTTCCCGCCGAGGAGTTGGTAGACCGGCATCCCGGCCAGTTTGCCCTTGATGTCCCAGAGCGCCATGATCGACGCCGGATATCGCGTTGTTCAGCACCGGCCCGCTGCGCCAGTAGGAACTGACGAGCGCGCCTGCCAGATGTCCTCGATATCGTGCACATCGCGCCCGATCACGAGCGGCTTCAGGTATTCCTCGACCGCCGTCACGACCGCCAGCGGACGCTGGGTGAAGGTCGCGCAGCCGAGCCCATACAGCCCCGGTTCCGTCGTCTCGATCTTGACGACGACCAGCCGGATCCCATCCGGCGCGGTGCAGATCACCCGCACATCCCTGATCCGTATCGGGCCCGCGCCCGCCCCCGCGTACGCGTCCCACGCCGCCGGCACGACCGGCTCAACAGCATCCCCAGACACCAACCAACTCCCCTTCAACTCCGCTCGTCAAACAGTGCGTGCAGGGTAGCACGGGTTGGACCTCTTTCCTTTTCGCCGTCGCAGCGGTCTTCGAATAGGCTCGTCTTACCGGCGTGGACCTGGCGGCCCACATAACCAGGTAGCGAGGCGCCGCCCTATCAATCCGGTCATTTCGTCTCACCGTGATAGAGTAATGTCGTTTTGCGATTTACCATCGTTCCAGCCTCAGAGGAAGATTCGCCGCGATGCGAAGCGTCGGCTCACCTTCATCACTTGGGCGTAAGCTGATCGTCGGAGTCCTTTTCCTCCTGACGCTCGGCGCGCCGCTTCTGCTCGCCAACCAGTCATCGGCCGCGCAAGCCGATGCGAGGCAGGCCTCCCCAGCCGCCACCGCTCAACACGATGTCACCCCACCGGCCATGAACGGTCCGCTCGCCGCCGCCACGGATTTCAACCTCTTTATCTTTGATGATGCCAACCTCTCTACAGGTGTTGTCGCTGGGCGGGTCGCCATCGGCGGTGATGCGACGATCGACGGTGAGTCGATCGCGACGTTCACGTCTGCTCCGCCGGGAAGCGACACCATCCCCGAATCACATGGCCAGCGCGACTCGTTGATCGTCGGCGGACACCTCCAGTTTCGCGCCGGCCAGGTCGCGAAGGGCAATCTCACCTGCGGCGATTGTTCTCCGAACGACATCGGCGATCTCTTCACACCCGCGAGTTCGAACACCTGGTTTGAGGCGCCGCCGGTTGGCATCGATTTCGCTCAGGCGGAATCCACACTCACGTCACTCTCCGAACGTATCGGTCAGATCCGTTCGAATGGCACGGTGCGTATCGCGCAAGACACCATCACCTTCTCGGGAACGGACAAGATCGTCAACATCTTTTCCGTAGCCGGGGCCGATCTCTCGAGGATCCGTTCGTCAAAGGTTGTGCTCGACGTTCCGACTGGTTCTCTCCTCATCGTCAACGTCACGGGATCGCAGGTGGAATGGGAAGCGACAGATGTTCAACTCGGCAACGCCGATCCTCACCGAATACTGTTGAACTTCCCAGATGCGAAGTTGATCGTCTTGCGCGCGGCTATTGTCGAGGGCTCTGTCCTCGCCCCCAAAGCGGACATTGTTTTCGGCGGCGTGATCGACGGGCAATTGATCGCGCGCTCGCTGATCGATTTCGGATACGCGCGTTCCTTCGCGTTCCAGGGAGATCTGGGTAACGTTGCCGGCGTCGCATTTGCTAATTCAGCGCCACTGATGAACTCCGTCATTCGCGCCCGCACTGGCGTTGACCCCGCACCCAATGCCAGCGTCAACGCGCGACGCGGAAGCGAGACGGTACGTCGAGCGGGAGGGCAGCCGGATATCCGCCTTGATAAGACCGCAGATAGGATCGCGATCATCAGCGGCGAAGAGGTCACCTATACCTTTGTCATCACCAATAGCGGCGCCACCCCTCTCTCCAGCATTCGCCTGACCGACAGCCAATTGGGTGAAATTACTTCCTGCAGCGCAAGCCTGGACACCTTAACGTTGCTGCCGGGCAGACGGGTTACTTGCTCCGGTGTTGAGACGATTACGTCCACGAATGCCTCCGCCGTACTGAACGTTGCCGCGGTCTCTGCTCGTGCGCCGGACGGCACGGAAGTGCGTGACGATTCCATCGCCGCGGTCGTCGTTCATGGATCAAAAGATGTTGCCCTGGTAACGTCAGCCGGTCCCGGCATTGCCAAGATCGGCGATACCATTACCTACACCTACCGGGTGGTAAATACCGGCGATCGACCGCTGCGCGAGGTGGCGGTCACGGACGACATATTTGGGCTCATCCCCTGTCCTGCGACCGAGATCAAGCCCGGCGACAATCTCATCTGCATCTTCGAGCACACATTAACCGGGGCCAATGCCGGATCTCGCGCGTTTTTTTTGAACCCGGCCAAGGTTACAGCAATCACCGAGGCTCGATCCTCCACCCCGGATAGCACTGCCGGCGGCGGCGGATTGAGGTCAATCCCGCGCGCGGTGGCCGCGATTTCGGCGCAGCAGACCAGCGAAACCATATCCGATCAAGATATCGGCGTTCTGCTTGTAGCCGAGGCGCAACCTGCCCCGCTGGAAGAAACTCCCACGCCGGTCCCGCCGACCGAGACCCCCCAACCACCCACCGAAATCCCAACCGCGGTTCCGCCATCACCGCCAACCGAAGTACCGCCTCCGCCGCCGCCAACTGAGCGGCCAGCTGAGGTCGCATCAAATACGCCGACAACCGAGCCCAATAGGCCAACGGAAATCCCCACTCCAACGACTGAACCAGTGGGCCGGATCAAGATCACCGTCGTCGCCACCGGCGACACTCGACCTCTGCCCGGAGCCTGCTACTCGATCAGCGGTCCAATCTCACGCGACGCCTGCGACAATGAATCTGGCGACGGGACCAGCCAAGACGGCGTCATCCTCTTCACCAACCTCCCACCAGGAACCTATACAGTTCATGAGGAGCGCGCCGCGCAAGGCTTCGCAGTCGGTCCAGATCTCGAGGCGACGGTGGCGGGTGGACAGGTCACCGCGCTCGTCGTCGAGCACAATCCAATCGCGACCGGCACGGTGGCGCCCGCTCCGCCGACGGACACTCCTGCTGCAGCGCCAGTGAGCGACCAGGACGCAACGGGGACCGCGGAAGCGCTGGCCAACGACCACGTCACGTTCTGCCATGCCAATAAGGACGGCACGTACAAGCAGCAATCGACCAGCGCATCAGGGGTTTATAACGGACACTACCGCAAAGATCCTGAGGACATCATCCCGCCGTTCGAATACGATGGTCAGACCTACTCCCTAAACTGGGATGCGACCGGCCAAGCGATTCTCAATAACGATTGCGAAGTTCCTGAAACCACACCGACCCCTACCGTGACCCCGGCATCACCATTTCTCCGCGTCAGACCGCTCGGCGTGTTGAATGGTGGTCAGATTTCGTCTATCGGCGACGGCGCCAATGTCCCCACCGGCACACAGGTTGGGGTGGAAGTCGACATCGTGCAGGGAAGTCCGCAACCGACCGGCACGGTCACCTACAACTTCTATGACAATCAGAGTTGTTCGGGTGCCCCGATCTTCATCGACACCGAGCCCGTCGTCAACGGTGTTCCTGAGCAATCCGCTTTGTACGTGGCGGCCAATCCCGGCACCTATGAGTGGCAAGCCATCTATTCCGGTGACGAACGCAACAATCCCGCGACAAGCACGTGCGGCGAAGGCACGATCATTGTCTACGGTGAGCCGATCACATCGACACCCGGTGCTCCAACGTCGTCGCCAACCAATCCCCCGACCGAAACATCGCTGCCGACCGAGACACCAACCGAAATGCCGACAGATACAGCGACGCCGACGGATACCGCTACCGCCACGGCTATTTCCGTCGAAGCAGTTGACGACGCCTACTCTACCGATTTCAACGTCACCATCACCAGCGACGCGCCCGGCGTGCTATCGAACGACACGTTCCCGGCCACGCCTCCTGGCGCCATCGTCGTCGACATAGCCAACACCGGTTTCGAGAGACCAGACAATGGCTCGCTGTCCATTGGCAACGATGGCCACTTCACCTATAGTCCGGACACCACGTTCTGCGGAACCGACCACTTCACCTACCTCTTGCGATTCAACCCGCCTGGATCGGGAGACGCTGTCGAAGACACTGCCGATGTGACAATCACCGTCTCTTGCCCGTCCGTCGTTGCGAACGATGACGTGTATTCCACACAACTCGATGAGAACCTTGACGTTGATGCTCCCGGCATTCGCGCCAACGACACGATTTCCGGCAATCCCAACGCCAACGACATCGACATTTTCATTACCGATCAACCGGACAATGGCTCGCTCAGCCAAATCAACGACAACGGCCACTTCAGATATAGTCCCGACGAAACGTTCTGCGGCGCCGACACCTTCACTTACCAACTCGTGGCCATCACTTCGGGTCCCGACTCCAGCGATACCGCGGTCGTCACGATCAACGTCACCTGCCCGCAGACGCCGACTAACACAGAGACCCCAACGGAAACAGCGACGTTCACAGAGACACCCACCGACACCCCAACCGAGACCGACACTCCAACTGCCACACCCACCGAAACTCTCACGCCGACCGAAACGGAGATTCCATCGGAAACCCCGACTGAAACTGCAACACCGTCGAATACTCCGACGGAAACGGCGACCTACACTCCAACGGACACACCAAGCAACACCCCTACAGAGACAGAAACCCCGTCGAATACGCCAACCACCACACCTTCGTCGACTCCCACCGCGACGATGACGAACACATCGACGCCGTCGAACACTCCGACGGAGACTCCGACCGCGACAGAACTTCCGACGAACACTCCGACTCATACCGCCACGTCGACACCAACGAAAACGGCGACGCCCGGTCCAGCGCCAAGACGACCTGTCCTTCTCGTCAGACAAGTCGAAATACCAGAGGATGGACAGCCCGAACCGATTCCAGATGGCGCGGTGGTCCCTCAGGGATCTGACGTCGGCGACACGTCCGATCTTGTTCTTGAATCCAACGATGCGTCTGGCACGGTGACGTACAACTTGTATGCGGGCAGTGTCTGCGCCGGCAATCCCATCTTCACAGATGTCCAACCAGTCAACGACGGCGTACCCGAGCCCTCTGACCCCATCACATTGACCGAGCCCGGCGTGTACAACTGGCAAGCGACCTATAGTGGTGATGACACCAACTTAGGGATGACGACCGCCTGCGGCGAACAGACGGTGCGCGTCACCGCCGAAGAGACCCCCACGTCGACGCTGACCACAACACCAACCGAAACTGAGACCCTCACGGCAACGGTGACGCTTGCTCCGACCGAGACTCCAAGCAACACTGCGACCAGCACACCTATTCCGCCAACTGCCACTGCCACCAATTCGCCGACCTTCACACCGAGCAACACACCAACCACAGCTCCCACGGTTACTCCGGCGCCATCATCAACTCAGACCGCGACGGCTGCGCCCACCGACACCCCGATCCTGCCCACAGCGACACCAACGGATACGCCTTCGGCAGAACCAACTGCCACGCCAACAGATACCGAGACTCCGACCGAAACAGCGACGAGCACCGAAACGCCGTCTCCGTCGGCGACCAGCACCTACACGCCAACGGAAACCGCCACGCTCGAAGCGTCTCCGACCCTGACCGCGACGGCGCCCGAGGCGTCGCCAACAGAAACGCCAACCCAGACGGCGACTCATACACCCACGGAAATACCCACAGAGACGTCGACCGACACACCAACTGAGACCGAGACGCCGTCCGAGATCCCAACGGAGACGGCGACCGATACCCCGACCGAGACGCCAACGGAGACCGCCACCAATACAGAAGCACCCACCGAAACCGAAACACCGGCGGATACTCCAACCGAGACTGCTACTGAAACGGCGACGAGCACTCACACGCCGACGGCAACCGCGACGGAGACAGAGACTCCAACCGAAACCGCCACGGAGATACCAACTAACACCGCGACATTCAGTGGCTCCGAAGCCTCGCCAACAGTGACGCTTGCAGCGTCTCCAACCGAGGCGCCGACCGACACGGCGACGGCGACTTACACTGCAACGCTTACCGCAACCGCAACCGCAACCGAGACGAGTACCTCCACCAACACCCCGGCAGCAACCGAGACCAACTCGCCGACCATCGAGCCCACCAACACACAAACAGTCACCGAGCAGCCGACTCAAACAGCGACAACCACTCCGACCGAGCCTGCTACGGCATCGTTCACTCCAACCGGTACGCCATCACCGACCGCGGCTGCGACAAGCACTCCAACCGCAGGACCAACCGTCACCGCCACCATGCTGCCAACCGTGACCCTAACCGCATCGGCGATTCCGACTGCAACTTCTACGGAGACGCCAACAGCGACGCCGACGTCTCTACCCACTGAGATCCCAACCACCACCGCGACCGGGACTGCAACAGAGACTCAAACACCGGTCGCCACGTTGACATCGACAGGAACGGCGACAACAGCACCGTCCGCCACGATGAGCGCGACAGCGTCCGAAGTCCCACTAGAGACTGCGACAACAACTGCACCCGCAACGGAAACTGAGGCGCCAACGCCGCCAGCTACAGAAACCGCGACTCTCGTCGCGTCCCCACCAGTGATTGAAACTGCGACCCTGGCAGCGACCGCGACCGTGAACCCGTCAGAAACACCTGCTGAAACCGCGTCCGCATCGGCATCTGCGACAGGAACGACGGAACCGACTCAGACAGCAAAGCCAACCGAGACATCGACCGAAGCGCCAGCCGAAACCGCAACGAATACCGCGACCGGAACGGGAACTGCAACAGAACTCGCCACAGACACTCCAGTCAAGACGGCAACTACCTCGCCAACTGAGACGGAAGCCCCATCGGTGACCTCAACAAGCACGCTGCCGCTATCCCCGACCGAAATTTCCACCTCCACAGCGACGGCAGCCGGAACGGCGACGAGCAGCGCGACAAACTCACCAACGGACACGCCGATCAATACGGCGACGGCCATGGCAACCCAAACGGAGACGCCGACCGAAACCGCGACGCTTGGTGGGGCCGAACTCACCCCAACCGAGACCGTGCCGGCAGCGGCATCCCCGACTCAAACGATCCAGTCCGGGGCGTCACCCACCGAGACGGCGCCACCAGAAGCGTCACCCACCGAGACGGCGCCACCAGAAGCGTCGCCAACCTTGACCGAGTCTCCAACCGTCGAGGCGACGGAGACAGCAACTGAGACCGCGAGCGGCACCTTCATCGCGGCCGAAACGGAATCTCCGGAATCCACCAGCACGCCATCTGCGACCCCAACGATCACCGGTACCTTGCCGATTGGCGGATCGCACGAGACGCCGGAAACCGTCAATCCCAGTCGAATTCCAACCGCCACGCCGACCACCGCCCCCACACGTGGCTCGACCGGCAGCGCCCAGGTAACACCGCAGCCGACCATCACTCCACTGGGAACGTTGGTTGCGCCTGCTACAGGTTCCGGTGGATCTGATAACGGTGAATCGACGACTGGAATCATCATTTTCATGATTGGAACATTGATGATCGTGCTCGCCGTATACACCGGTCGGCGATCTCGACACGCACACTAACGATGCTCGCGGTTCAAAAAGAGAGACGTGCGAGGAGGCCTCGCCCAGTTGCCGTTGAGTATCGTGCCGTGCAATCGAAAGGTGAGATTCGAGCAACCAGAGAGAACATGCCCTTAATGATGTGTCATGTATGTTTTCTCTAGCTATGATATATATGACATAGCGTCATATCGAAGACCCGTGTGCATTGGTCGGTTTGACGCCTCGGATCGTCGTAAAGGACTGACCGCGATGGGGTGCCCGCGCAAAGCCCGTCGGATCCATGCCTATTCGGCATTTGGGTTGAGTGTCCTTTTCGCGCTTGTCGCCGCCGCTTCCTTTGGCAACTTCGCCGCTACCAGCCAAACTCGCGCCCAACAAGCGTCGCCCACCGCCCTCATCCCGCATGACATCGATCCGCCGTCGACCAATGGTCCGCTTGGCTATGCCACTGATTTCGATCTCTTCGTCCTCGAAGATGCGGTCCTCACCGCCGGCGTCGTCAGTGGACGGGTCGCGGTCGGTGGTGACGCCAGCCTTCGATGGTCAGACGATCGGCACCCTCGCGCCCGACCCGACCAATCCCGACCGCATCCCGGAGTCGCACGGCCAGCGCGATTCCCTCGTTGTCGGTGGCCACCTGATTTTCCATGCGGGACGGGTCGCCAACGGAAATATTTCCTGCGGTATCTGTCAACCGGAAGATATCGGCGGCGTTTTCGAACCCGGCAGCGGGAATACGTTGGTATAACTCGCCGCCCGTTGGTATCGATTTCGCGCAGGCCGCGACCGCTCCTCACTGCGCTTTCCGCCCGTGTCGCCCAATTGCCGGCAAACGGCACGATCCGCAGCGAAAACGACGTCACCACCCTCAGCGGCACGGAGCAACGACCTCAATGTTTTTTCGGTCTCGGGCGCTGACGTTTCAACGGCAACGAAGTTTTCGCACCTCATGTTCGATGTGCCCGCCGGCTCGGATGTCATCGTCAATGTCACCGGCCCCCAAGTCACCTGGAAGGTGCGCGATATCCAGCTCGGCAACGCCGATCCGCACCATATGCTGATGAACCTTCCAGACGCCACCTCAGCGATCGCGTTGGGAGCGGTCGTCGAGGGCAGTCTGCTTGCTCCGTCCGCCGACATCTTTATTGATGGCGTCGCCGATGGCCACATCGTCGCCAAGAATCTGGTCAGCGACGGGATTGTCCGTAACCGCGGCTTTCAAGGCAGTCTCGGCGCGGCGGGATCGGCATCCGTTGACCAACTTGCCGAATCATCACCCAATCAGAACGCGCGCAAACTCCTGCAAACCGATCGAGCAGCCGGACTCTTTGTTCAAAAGGTGCCGAGCAACCTCACCACCATCGTCGACACGGACATCAGCTATTCCTACGCCGTCGCAAATGACGGAACGATTCCTATTTCCAATATCACGATTGAGGACGACAAGCTTGGCAGCATCACGGGTTGTAGCCAAAGTCTGTCGACACTCGTCTTGCAACCGGGTGAATTTATCTTTTGCTCGCATCCGTACAGAGTAGGGTTAGAACCCGACTCGGTCTTGCAAAACTCAGTTGTCGTTACTGGCGAGACGCCCGATGGAACCGCAGTAACCGATCACTCGGTCGCCGCGGTTACAGTGCACGGCAGCCCGCAAATCGCGCTGCAAATGGTCGCCAGTCCAAACATCACCGCTCCTGGCACTACCGTCACGTACACCTATCTGATTACCAATCCCGGCGAGGCAGCGCTGGAAGGAATCACTCTCGTCGATGATACGTTCGGTAATATCACCTGCCCGCGAACCGAGCTCCTGCCTGGTGAAACGCTCGCCTGTCTCTATGTAACGCAGTTGACGGCGGCCAATGCCGGTCCCCGCTCGGTGGTTGTCAATACAGCGATCGCGTCCGGAACATTTGAAGTTTCAGCCTCCGCTAGGATTTCCGGAACTGGTCAACACGCCTTCCTGCCGCTGACCGCCCAGACAACCGAAACGGCAACCGACACCGCCGCCAATTTCGTGCTCGTGACTGGAGGAGCCGCAGCCCCCGAGCAGCCCACTCCCACGCCGATTCCACCGACCGAAGCGCCACCACCACCGCCGCCGCCACCCACGGAAGTGCCGCCACCCACTCAGATTCCACCCACCGAGGCGCCAGCGCCGACGGAAGTGCCACCAACCGTAGCACCGCCCACTGAAGCACCACCGGAGGCGGCGACGAACACGATTGCCCCGGCAGAAGTGGCGACCGAGACGCCGACCTCGGCGGCCGTCGTGCCGACGGAGACCGTCGCCGAGGTGGGTCGGATCAGGATTGCCAAGGTTGAGACCGGCAGCAACGAGCCCTTAGCAGGTTCCTGTTTCTCCATTAGTGGCCCGGTGTCACGATCCGCCTGCGACAACCAAGGCGGGGACGGCACCAGCCAAGACGGCGTGCTCCTCTTTACGAACCTGCCACCCGGTGACTACACCATCCATGAGGACAGCGCGCCCACTGGTCACGCGCCCGGGGCAGATCGCCAGGTGACGGTCGAAGCCGGGCAAGTTGCCGCCATCGTCGTCGAAAACAACCCGGTCGCCGAAGCCCCGACCGATACAGCCACCTCTGCGCCACCACCAGCAACCGCGACAACTGCTCCGTCGACAGCGACAAATACGCCAACTCGTGCGGCGCGTGGCGCGCAAGCCGCGACAAACACGCCTACGCCGGGTGTAACCGCGCTCCTCGGCTTCTGTGAACTTACCTCCGGCTCCGACATTCGAACCGTTGGCGTTACTGCTGCAAATCTCACCCCCAACACTCCTCCGACGATGACTTACACGCTATTCGGCGCCGATCCCAATACATTGGTTTCTCCCCAACCGCCCCCGACCAACAATGTCTTCGTCCAGGATTTTACGGGCGTCTATTCCCGCTTAAAAGTCAGCGCCGTTTATACCAACGGTGCAACCTACACGCTTGACGTCAGCTGCATTCCGCCGTCTCCCACCAATACGCCGACACCAACGTTCACACCGACGCGGACGCCAACCAAGACACCAGTTCCACCGACCAATACGCCGACACCATCGTTCACGCCGACAAAGACGCCAACCAAGACACCAGTTCCACCGACCAAGACGCCGACGATCACGTTGACGCCATCAATCACCCCAACGCCAACGAAGACTTACACCCCGTCGATCACCCCGACGCCATCGAACACGCCAACGAAGACACCAACAAAGACTCCGACGAATACCTACACGCCAACCAAGACGCCGACGATCACGTTGACGCCAACGAAGACCTACACGCCGTCGATTACGCCGACGCCAACGAAGACTTACACGCCGTCGATAACACCAACGCCAACAAAGACCTATACTCCGTCGAGGACCCCGACACGGACTAATACACCGACCCCATCCAACACGCCGACCAAGACGCCGACCAAGACGCCGAAGCCGCCGACCAATACCAAGACGCCGACGAATACGCCGACCAAGACCTACACCCCGTCGATCACGCCCACGCGGACGAATACCGCGACGCCATCCAACACGCCGACAAATACGCCGACGAGCACAAACACGCCAACGGCGACAAACACATTCACTCCGAGTCCGACACCATCACTGCCGGGCGGAACGATTCGCATCTCCTGCGGTATCAGCAGCACCGATCCTAATGACCGCACCTATCAGGTCTCGGCCAAAGATGTCGTCAATGGCGTCCCGCCGCAAATGATCTACACGCTCTTCGACATCAATCTGGTGCCGTTGCCAGACGATCAACAGCCGCTACCGACGGATGATGTCTTCTCTAATGAATTCCGTGGGGCCTACGGTAGGCTCACTGTCTCTGCCTTCTACCCAGGCGTCGGCTACGCCTACGGCTCGGCGGAGTGTGCGCCGATCCCAACACCAACTCCAACCGCCACCAACACTCCGACCGAAACACCAACGGCGACAGAGACGGAAACACCCACGGATACCGCGACTGCCACGAACACACCAACGGACACTCCAACCGAGACCCCAACCGACACGCCGACCGAGACGGCGACCAATACGGACACGCCAACAGAAACACCGACGAATACGGAAACACCTACCGAGACGCCGACAGACACGCCGACCAATACAGAAACGCCAACAGAAACGCCAACCGATACCGAGACGCCAACAGAAACAGCAACGAACACCGAGACGCCAACCGAAACCCCGACTGATACGGCGACCTTTACGGAAACACCGACGGATACCGCAACCTATACCGAAACACCAACTGACACCCCAACTGACACGGAAACCCCGACAGAAACGGCGACGAACACCGAGACCCCGACGGAGACGCCAACAAACACAGAGACTCCAACTGAGACTCCGACGAATACAGAGACCCCGACGGAGACGGCGACGCTTGAAGCGTCCCCGACGCTGACCGCCACGGCACCTGAGGCGTCGCCCACGATAACGCCGACCTTCGGTGGAGCTGAAGGATCGCCCACCGAGACGGTGCCGCCAGAAGCGTCACCAACGAACACTGTGCCACCAGAGGCGTCACCTACGGTCACCGCAACCACGCCACCTGAAGCATCCCCGACGGAGACCATTCCGCCGGAGGCCTCACCGACGCTGACCCCCACGGTGCCTCCGAGGCATCGCCCACGGAGACGGTGCCACCGGAGGCATCCCCGACCTTCACCGCAACCACGCCGCCCGAGGCGTCGCCGACCGAGACGATCCCGCCGGAGGCGTCGCCAACGGAGACATTGCCACCAGAGGCGTCGCCTACGGTCACCGCAACAACGCCACCTGAAGCATCCCCGACGGAGACCATTCCGCCGGAGGCTTCGCCGACCTTGACCGAAACGGCCACGGCTCCGCCAGAAGCCTCACCGACTGTGACTGAGACGGCGACCACTGCGGCTTCGCCCACTGAGACGCTGCCACCAGAGGCCTCGCCAACGGCAACCACTCCGCCAGAGGCCTCACCGACCGAGACGGTGCCGCCAGAAGCGTCCCCGACGGAGACCATTCCGCCGGAGGCCTCACCGACGCTGACCCCCACGGTGCCCGAAGCCTCGCCCACCGTTACCGAAACAACACCTCCGGAGGCATCCCCGACTGAGACGGTGCCGCCGGAGGCGTCCCCGACCGAGACGGTTCCACCCGAGGCGTCGCCAACCGAGACATTGCCACCGGAGGCATCGCCTACGGTCACCGCAACAACGCCACCTGAAGCATCCCCAACGGAGACCATTCCGCCGGAGGCGTCGCCGACGCTGACCGCGACAACAACGCCACCAGAGGCATCTCCCACGTCGACGACAGCGCCCCACGCCGAGGACGCTCACCAACTGAGACATTGCCGCCCGAAGCGTCGCCCACCGAGACGGTGCCCAACCGAGAAAGCTCGCCAACGGTAACGCCGACCATCGGTGGGGCTGAAGGATCGCCGACCGAAACGATTCCACCAGAGGCATCGCCCACGGAGACGGCCCCACCAGAGGCCTCACCGACCGAGACATTGCCGCCTGAGGTGTCGCCGACAGTGACCGCGACGGCGACCACCGCCGCCTCGCCAACGGAAACGGTGCCTGTTGAGGCCTCGCCAACTGAGACATTGCCACCCGAAGCGTCGCCAACGGAGACGGCGACCGAAACGGCAACGCAAGGCGCCGCTGAAGTCGAGTCGCCAACGCCAACTGAGACGGCAACGGCGCCCGAAACGGCCACCGAGACGGCGACCGCACCACCCAGCGCCACCACGCCCGCGATCGGCGGCGAATTCACCGCAACGCCGACAGAAACCGCAACGGTTCCGGTTGTTCCCGCTCAGGAAACTCCGGTGCCAACCGAGACGAACACGCCGAGACCAACGAGCACACCGAAGCCGACGAAGACCCCGACGCCGCCAATAACGCCGACATTGATGGCTCCCGCCACCGGCTCCGGTCCTTCGTCGAGCGGCAACTCGTCCACAGGTCTCGTGATCTTCATGTTGGGGTTATTGATGATCGTCCTCGCGGCTTCAACCGCCTGGCGCCGCCGCTCCTTCCATTAGCGCCAGCTGATCGAGCGCCTGCCCATCCGGGGCAGGCGCTG
>CAVTUU010000011.1:0-39963 GCA_963737985.1 uncultured Chloroflexia bacterium
AGCTCCATCTCGAACGGTTTCACCTCGCCAGTGGCCGGTTGCGTGTTCGGATCTGCCACGTCGGTCGCGGGCGTGGGACCTTCCAGGACGCCGCCATCACCCGGTGTCAAGCCAGCTTCGGCGAGCAGCGCCTTCGCCTTGTCGAGGTCATATTCGCGTGGCTGAATGCTTTCGTCGAACGCCCAGGTGCCCGGCGCTTGATCGGCGATCGAAGGGAACGCCCGTCCCTTTAAGAGCTGATCGATGATCTGCTGCGATGGGGTGGCATAGTCCAGCGCCTGCCGCACCTTGGTCATGCGCAGAAAATCGATGTGCTTGAGGTCGAGATGGGTCCACGCCAGGGTCGAGTTTTCGAGGACATTGATTTTGTCGATCTTCAGCGCCTCATCGACTCGGGTTGCGGCAATCGAGCCCGAACTTGCCGACATCTGCAACTCGCCGGTTTGGAGCTGAACGAGTTGCGTGTTGTCATCGGGAACAATTCGATAAATGACCTTTTCGAGCTTCGGCTTGCCCTTCCAATAATCGTCGAATCGCTCGAGGACGATCTGTTCCTTGGCCTTCCATTCGACGAACTTGTACGGTCCAGTACCGATCGGATTCCGGCCGTAATCCTGCTTGAACGAATCCGGCCCCTTGGCCAATTCCTTCGACGGTGCGATTGGATTGCTGCCGGCGGCGACATAGGTAAGGAATGGAGCATACGGCTCACTCGTTGTCATCACGAGAGACGCCGGATCATCAGCTGAAATCGCGATGTCGGTGATCTTGTCCCAGCCGAGCTGATTGAAGGCGGCGAAATCGGGGTTCATGATCATGTTCCAGGAGTCGATCACATCCTGGCCGCTGAATGGATCGCCGTTGTGGAACTTCACGCCCTGCCGGAGCTTAAAGGTGTAAGTCAGCCCATTGTCAGAGATTTCGAAACCTTCGGCGAGGTTCGGCTGAAGTTGCTGATTGCTATCGTATTCGAGCAGCGTTTCGACAATGCCAACTGTAACGTCCGAACCGGTCACCAACTGTGTCAGGTAGGGATTCAAGGTGTCCGGTTCCTCGGATGTACCGGTCGTGATCGTGCCGCCGTCTACCGGCGTGCCTTCCGGCGCGGTTGGCTTGTCGGCCGGAACCGTCTCCTGCATTCGTGCGAGCGTGGCCGTGCGCCCACCACTCGGCGCACCGTAGGCAAAGTCAGACGTGGCGTGAAGCATGATGCCAACGACAGGCGCGGCGATACCGAGCTGCGCCGCCCGCTGGAGCAAATCGCGCCGGCTCAATTGCCCGTTAATCCTGGCTTGAATCAAACCGTTAACCGACCGTAATTCTGGTTCCTCGATTGGGGCTGCGTCGCCCTTCGGCACGAGATTAATCATCCCTTTGCTCCTCGATCACGAACGTCCTCGACGTCCTCTCATCCCCCGGTTGCCAGAAAAAATGGAAATCAGGCGGGAGGGTAGCCCACCTGGCCGCGAATCGCAACGATTATGCCTGCTGCCTACTTGATTTCGATCCGGCCTCCTTCAATACTTGCTCAAGGAAAGTTACTGCGGTAAAGTTACCGGCCGATCCGCTGGAATGTCTTCGACGTTTGGCGGATTTCTTGCCCCACCATTTGAAGATAGGAGCTTGAGTTATGAGCGAACAGAACGCATCGGTACGGATTACGTACTGTACTTCCTGAGGCTATCTCAAACGAGCCGCCAGTTTGGCGGAGAACGTGCTCCACGACTACTACGTACAACTCCCCGGCGGGGTTGAACTCATTCCGGGAACAGGCGGAATATTCGAGGTCGAGTTAAACGGCCAGAATATCTTCTCAAAGGAAAAGACCGGCCGCTTCCCTGAAGAGAATGAAGTCGAATCGAAACTCGAACAGCTGCTGGCGCCTGCATAACGTTTCCACTCCCAAGCAACCCTCACCCCCAGCCCCTCTCCCTTTTCGCGAAGGGAGAGGGCAGCCTTGGCAAACCGCCACTGGCGCATGTTCCGAGCCCATCCCGCGGTCACTCCGAGCGAAAACCAATCGTCATGCTGAGCGCCCCCCGTCATTCTGAGCAAAGCGAAGCATCTCGCCTTGCCTTACCCCGGTGCTGCGAGCGGCGAGATCCTTCGACTGCGGCTCCGCCTCCGCTCAGGATGACGGGGAGGGCGGCTCCGCCTGCGCTCAGTAGTCTGTCCCGCGAGATTGGTCGCAGTGGAGGAAGGTGGGACGGGGCGCCCGCCGGGCGCAGCGACGAAGCACGACAACCGCGCCGCGAACAAGGCATATGACGCTGGACAGACCACTCAGGATGACGGAGGGGGTCGCTCATCATGACGGAATCGGGGTATGACTGGAGAAACGTGTCATTCGTGCCCTCTCCTTGGTACGCAAGGAGCCAGGTACCCTCTGGGTGGCGCCGCGCAGCGGCGAGTGAGGATTGTTCAATGGGTAACGGTCGCTAGTCGTACGAGAGTCGTTTGATTGTTTCCCACGCATTGAACCACTCGGCTACAATCCTCGGCCATGACAACTCGGTCACAATGTCTCGGCAGGGAGGTCTTTTCACAATGCGCGCAAACCATGTCCGGCGGCGACTAGCTTCAGGCGAGCCCTCGGTCGGCACCTGGTTGGCTTTGCCAAGCCCGGAGGCCGCCGAATATGTTGGCACCCTCGGTTTTGACTGGCTCGTCATCGACGCCGAGCACAATCCTGTCGATATCCGCACGCTCGCGCTCATGTTCGGCGCGATCGGTCGCAGCGGCACCGCGCCGATGGTCCGCATCCCTTGGAACAGCCCGGAAAACTTCAAACGCGTGCTCGATGCCGGCGCCTGGGGGATCGTCGTTCCCATGGTCAATAGCCGCGAGGAAGCGGAGCGCGCGGTCGAAGCGATGCGGTACCCGCCGGTCGGCAACCGCAGCGTCGGCGGCGGACGCCATTCGATGAGTTTCGGCACCGCGGCAACCGATTACTACGCGGCCGCCAACGACGAACTGCTGCTCGTTGTCCAAATCGAGCACATCAAAGGCGTCGAGAATGCCGACGAGATCCTCAGCGTGCCAGGTGTCGATGCCTGCTTCATCGGGCCGAACGACATGGCGGCTTCGATGGGTCTCGGCCTCGGCGTTCCACTCGAAAGCGACAACCCGCAGTTGGTGGACGCGATCAAGCATGTCCGCGAGGCGAGCGTCCGCAACGGCGTCGCCTCGGGCATTCACTGCTCCGGCGCTGAGGGAGTCAATCAGCGAATCGGCGAAGGATTCCAGTTCCTCGCCCTCGCCAGCGAATTGCGCTATCTCATGGGAGGGCTCAAGGATGCGCTGGGATCGCTCAATTGGTCGCCGGCGGAACGAACCGAAGTTGGCGCCGAAACCGCGGGAGTCGTCGTTCGCTATTAGACCCCACCATCATACTGAGGCGAAGCCGAAGAATCTCGCTGTTCGCTATCCGCTTGTTTAAAACAGCGAGATTCTTCGGCTTCGCTCAGAATGACGATGAGGGAGCGCGCTCAGAATAGCGAACAAGAAGCGCGCGGAACATGGTTCGATGAGATTTAGAGATAGGACGGATGGAACGTATGAAACTCGTGCTTGCTTCGTTCGAAGGCGAAGCCTATTTCGACATGCTGAACGACCTACCCAATCTCGAGATCGTCCGGGTGCATTCGGACGCCGAAGCAATGTCCGAAATGGGTCAGTGCGAGATTTACTACGGGCGACCGACCGATGACCTGGTTGACGCAGCTCCCCATTTGAAACTGATTCAATCTCCCGGCGCCGGTGTCGATTTCCTGATGAACACACCCCGGTTGGTCGCGAGCGACATTGTTGTGACCAACACCCGTGGCGCCCACGGTCCCTCGATCGCCGAGCACGTGTTCGCATTTTTGCTCGCTTTCAACCGCGGCATTCCGCAGGCGCTGGAATGGCAGAGCCGGAAACACTGGGGCCGCGAAGAAGGTTACCGCGCCCTGAGCGAGATCAAAGACACCACCATCGGCATTATCGGGTATGGCCAGATCGGCCGGTCAGTCGCCAAACGCGCCCGTGCCTTCGAAACGAACGTGATCGCGGTCGATGCTCATTCGGGAGCCGGCGACGATTCGCTTGCCGAGGTCTGGCCGCTTGATCGTCTCCCCGCCCTTCTCGCTCAATCGGACGCGGTCGTCATCTCCGCGCCCTACACCCGGGAATCCCGTCATCTCATCGACGCGGCTGCCTTCGCCGCCATGAAGCCAACGGCCTATCTCATCGCGATCTCCCGCGGCGGCATCGTCGACGAAGACGCGCTCGCGGCCGCGTTGAATGGTGGTCAAATCGCCGGCGCCGGCGTCGACGTCACCGAAAAGGAACCCCTCCCCACTGACAGCCCGCTCTGGACCGCGCCGAACATCATCATCACCCCGCACCTCGCCGGGTCCTCGGCTCCCAAGGAAAAACGGTGCGTCCAGATTCTTCATGACAATCTGGTTCGCTATGTGAAAGGTGAGCCGTTGATCAATGTGGTCGACAAGAAGGCCGGGTATTAGTTTGAATATTCAACGCGGAGAGGACGAATTCGCCTGAGAGTTGATTTCCCCCATTAGTCGATTCGACAAAGTCAAAAATTGAATAGTTAGAGTTTGAGGCTTGCATTCCGACTCAAATTGAGTAACATTTCTCAATCGGGCTAGCCAGAGGCTAGTCGGAGGACGGGGGTGCTTCGGCATCCCCATCCTCTTTTAGTGCAAAGATCAGGTCTGCCGTTGAGTTTGGGAATGCCTTGAGTCCGTAGCTTTCTGGCCTTCCTTCACCTCCGTCATATAGCTTTTTCCTGAAAACCACCCATCTTGGAGGTTGGCTTTGTGGCGCCAACACCTTATCCGCACACGGTCTCGCCGCAAGATCTGCGATCTGCAGACCGGTGTGGTTACTTTGCTTCGGGAGAAACTTGATGAACGGCGCAAGTTGATATCTAAACCAGGATGCAGAATGGTATTGCGTTCCCTCAATCATAAGCCGCACATATTCTTGCTGGACCTTGGCATCCTCTAAAGGACCGCGGCTTTCGGCGAGTACGATACCGTGGGCATCCCCGCCGATGTAGTACAAGAAGTGAACGTATCGCTCGACGACAAAGTCGAGACACATGAGATACGGACTAGCAGGCAAGAAGTCGTCAACTGCCGCGGTCCATTCGAGCGCGTCGAGAATCTCGATTCTCTGTCGCTGTCACCGCGCGATAAAATTCCCCAGTACATTTCCGCACGTCTGGCTCATGAACGATGTCGTCGGGAGAATCGAGCCAGGTAGCTTTCCAAGTTTTCCAATCTCTATCGATTCCTAGATATTTCTCTTCTGAAATGATTACACCACTTACACAGAAGGCAGGATAAGGATCCTTGTGGGGACGTATATCCTGTGACCCGCATTCGTCCAAACAGAGAAAGAATTGAGGCCGAGGCGGATCATTGCGAGACCATCGGCGCTGGATAGGTGGTCGTCGCCGTGGCTCGATACGTCCATCCGCAATGGCCGTGTATTTGTCGACGTATCCACGCGCCTTAAGTAACAACAGGTCAAGTTGCGAAGCGTCCTCGCCTAACAGTTGAAGAGCCCGACGCGCGAAGCCCAGATGTGCTTGATAGTCCTTGGCGGTGGCCAATCTAAGACGAGCTACTCGGGGATGCAATTTTCCTGGTGATTGCTCTTCTGCTTGAGAATCAGCGTTACTAGAGGGCTCTTCGGACGTGTCATTCACGGCATCTCCTAGTTTCACTTCGCATAAAGATGTCGCTTGTATAAATTTAGATCATTAGTTCTTCAAGATCAACACTCTTCAAGGGGTTCTGGGAAGCCCTTTCGACAAGAACTAGGCCAACGATGAAAGACAGCACGAATCGTTGTTCTTGTGCCTACAGAGACCAAGTTGGACAACAGTTTTCTGGCGAGCTAGGGTTCCTCTACACCGGCACGATCAGGTTCTTCAGCACCCCGCCGCTGAGCGCGGCCTGCATCGCCTCGTCGAATTTTGGCAGTGGGTAGGCATCGGCAAGCAATGGATTAACATCCACGGCGCCGGTCGAGAGCGCGGCGATGACCTTCGGGTAGCAGAACGGACCGAGGTGGCTGCCGTGGATATTCAATTCCTTTGTATCGCCGATGATCGTCCAGTTGATCGACGACGGCTCGTTCAGCACGCTGAACTCGACAAAGGTGCCGAGTTTGCGGATCATCTGCAAGCCGTTGTTGATCGCCGTCGCGTTCCCGCTCGCCTCGATGTAGACATCGCAGCCGTACCCGTCGGTCAGGCTACGCACCTTCTCCACCGCGTCTTCTTGTGAGACATCGATCGCGACGTCCGCGCCAAGTTGCATGGCAAGATCGAGCCGGTACTGTTTGGTGTCGAGCGCAATCAACTGTCCGGGGTTGCTCAGCTTCGCGATTTGCAGCATGCAGAGACCGATGTTGCCAACACCGCCGATGACGACGGTGTCGCCCGCTTTGATCTCCCCCCGGTCGACCGCATGCCAGGCGCAGGCCATCGGTTCGATGTAAGCCGCCTGCCCATCAGAGAGCGATGCGGGCACCTTGTGCACCAGCGACTTCTCGGGAAAGAGGTTGTACTTCGCCATACCTCCGTTCAGGTGGCGTTTGAACCCAAAGATGTTGTGAACCTGACACATCCAATATTGGTTGTTCCGGCAGAATCGGCATTCGCCGCAGGGAACAATCTGCTCGGCGACGACCCGGTCACCAATCGCGACATTATGTCTATCCCCGGCGCCTTCGCCAAGCGCGGTGACCCGGCCGGCATATTCGTGGCCGGCGATGCAGGGGGCCTCGACATACCCTTTCTTGCCAGTTCCTTCTCCGGCGCTCCGCGCCACCTCCCCCCGCTGGGGGGAGTCTCCCCAGAAGAGCGGCCCGCCGAGCCAGCACTTCATATCGGAAGCGCATATCCCGACCGCTCCGACCTCGATCAGTACTTCTCCTGGACCAGGGACGGGCACCGGCACCTCTTCAATGCGATAGTCTTTCGGCCCGTAAGTGACCACGGCCAACATCGTCTCAGTCATGATCCCGCCTCCCGGGCGTCAGGCGTCAGGTGCCAGGCGTCAGACGCCCAATACCTGCCGCCCCTCGCCCCGTCCTCCTTCATTCCTGACGCCTAACACCTGACGCCTGACGCCCGCCGAATCCTACTAAGGAAGGTTCATCATCTGCGTCGTCCTCATTTGAGCACGATTCATGCTGATATGCTGCATAATGCAGGCCCCCGCAGCAGAGACTCCTAGGTTGAGGACGGATCACAGCCGATCACCGAGACCAGCATACGATTGGCGACCGTTCTGAAAGGAAACACAATGCGTCGGGATGATACTCAGCGCACTCGATTGCTCGGTGGACACAAGTCCCTCGGTATTGTCGCAATCCTGTTGCTCTCACTTACGGGCGGAAGTTTCGGCGCCGCCCGCGCCGCGGCCCCACAAGCGCAAGCGACGCCCAGCACATCAGGCACGCCTCTCGCGGTCGCGCAGGGAAGTCCAACTGCCCAACCAGCAACTCCAGTTACAAACGCGACGCCGGTCACCGCAGCTACACCTCAACCCTCCTCTTCACCGATTTCACATGGCGAAGTCATCGCCCAAGGTCTCGCCATTCCGCCCACTGAAGCAGCTGCTTGGCGCGTGCGCGAAGTGACCCTTCCGTCCGCCGATCAAGCCGAATCACAAACCGACGGCTTCTCGTTCACCCTGCAAATGCAGGGCGTCAGCGTCATGCGCAACGACATCACGAACAAGCGTGCCCGGCTCGAGGCCGGCGAAGCCTATTTCATGTCGGCGGACGATCCCTACACACGGCGCGCCGAAGGCGATCGCACTTCTCGCGCTTGGATCTTCGAGGTAGTCGCTCCAGATGCATCGACCGAAGGGCTCGAAGGCGACGTCATCTTTACCAGCGACTCCATTGAAAGCTGGCCGGCGGGTGTTCGCGATCTCGAAATGATCCGCAATATTCTCTTGCCAGGCGAGTCGTCCGCCCTCCCGATCCACCTGACCCCTGCCCTTGTCATGATCACCAGCGGTTCGGTTGAGGTCGTCGAGCCCGGCGGAACACCAAGAGCCCTCAATGCTCGCCAAGGCCTCGTGGCCGACGAACTCACCCTGACGAACAAAGGGGCTGACCCCGCGACCTATGTCGTCGTCACCATCGGTCAGCGTGTGCTTGATCAAGCGACAACATCCTCTTCGGAAGAAACTCCGACCGCGGAAGCGAACTCTGGCGCCGCATCGCCCACCGCCGCCGCGGCACTCGATCCGAACGCGGACGCGGATGGCGACGGTCTCACGAACGCGAACGAGCAGCAGCTCGGCACCGATCCCACCAAAGCTGACACAGACGGAGATGGACTCGCCGACAACGAAGAGATCCAGACTTATCAAACCGACCCGTTGAAGGCTGATACGGATGGTGACGGTCTCGCCGACGGTCAAGAAGCCGGTGTCACTGACCCTCTAAAGACCGACACCGACGGCGACGGCACATCCGACAGCGACGAAGAACTGATCTACGGTACCGACCCCAACGACCCCAACGACCACCCGTAGAGGTGGCTTTGCTGAGGGACCGACGGCCCTTCGGCCGTCGGACTCTTTTTCCTCACTCCCCCCGGTGCCGCTTGCGGCATTCTTCGATGACTTGCTTCGCTTCGGTGGCGTCGTGCCAGCCGAGGACTTCGGTTTGTTTTGGTTCGAGAAGCTTATAGGTTGCGAAGAAGGTTTCGATTTCGCGCAGCCAGTGATCGCCGAGGGCGTCTAACGTGCGCACGTGGTCGTAGCGTGGATCTCCGACTGGGACGGCGAGCACCTTGAAGTCCTTTCCCTTTTCGTCTTCCATGTCGAGCCCGCCGATTGGGCAGGCGTCGATCATGCAGCCGGGGAATGTTGGTTCCTGAGTGAGCACGAGAATGTCGAGTGGATCGCCGTCGCCGGCGAGGGTGCCAGGGATGTACCCGTAGTCGGCGGGATAGTGGACTGAGGAATAGAGGACGCGGTCGAGGCGGAAGGTTCTCGTCTTTTCGTCATACTCGTACTTGTTGCGGCTGCCCCGTGGAATCTCAATGAAGGCGACGACCGTGTCATTTCCATTGCCTTCGTCTTCGTTTTCTGATTTTGCGCACATGAGCAGCCCCTTCCCGTCGCGACAGCGAGTTGCCAAATGACAGATTCGATTATTGTGGCATCTCTGCTGACTGGATGGTTAGATCGTTCGGTGGTTAAGGGCGGTCGGTAGTGAAGAACGCCTCGCGGATTGCCATGACCTGGGTCCGCAAGTTCGTGTTCGTCGTCAGCTCTCGTTCAATCTTCGTGATCCCGTGCATCACGGTCGTGTGATCGCGGTTGCCAAGTTCGTGACCGATATCGACAAGGGATGAATCGGTCTCCTCCCGCAGGAGATACATCGCGACCTGGCGCGGAAGCACGATCTCTTTGTTTCGGGCCCGCCCGGTGAGTTCCCGCAGCGAAACATCGTAGTGACGCGCGACCGCTTCGACCACATTCGCCTGTGTGACCGGCCGGCGGCGATTCCCGATCGAGGCGTCGGTCAACGCTTCCATCGCGAGTTGCAACGTCAGCGCGTGACCGGTGATCTGTGATAGGGCAAGCACTTTGTTGAGCGCGCCCTCTAATTCGCGGATGTTCGACTGATCCTTCTGCGCGATGTATTCGGCGACGTTGTCTGGCACGGTCGCGCCGAGCTCCTCCGCTTTCGCGCGAAGAATCGCCGTGCGCATCTCATAATCGGGAAGCTGCACGTCGGCGATGAGACCGCCTTCGAACCGGGATTTCAGCCGGTCTTCCAACGCCGACATCGCCTTCGGTGGGCGGTCGCTGCTGATCACCACTTGCTTGCCACTTTGATAGAGCTCGTTGAAGGTGTGGAAGAACTCTTCCTGGGTGCTGTCCTTTCCGGCAATGAACTGGATATCGTCGATCATCAGGATGTCGATCAAGCGATAGCGAGCCCGAAACTCTTCCATCCGCTGGGCCCGGATCGCATTAATCAGATCATTTGTGAATCTCTCTGAGGAAACGTACGAGACGGTGATGCCGGGATGCAGATCGATCGCCCGGTGACCAATTGCGTGCAACAAGTGTGTCTTCCCAAGACCGACCCCGCCATGGACGAAGAAGGGGTTGTACTGCCCGCCCGGACGTTCCGCGACCGATTGCGAGGCCGCGTGGGCGAGGCGGTTGGAAGACCCAACGACATAGTGCTCGTAGACATACCTGGGATTGAGACCGCTGTTTGCACCCGCTGTGAGCTCGAGTTGCTTCGACTTGGCGGGCGGTGGTTCAGCACGTGCCAGGGCGCTCAGTTCATGGCCCCGTTTGGATATTCTCGGAGGTGACGTCACTTCCCCGAAAACGAGCCGGCGCGTTGTATTGTCGCCCGAGGGTGGGTCTTGTGCGGCTACTGGTGTCTCCGCCTCAACCTCCTGCGATTCGGCGTTGAGCACCGTAAATTCGACTTGAATAGGACGACCGACGATCGCGGAAAAGACCTTTTCGATCTGCGAGGCATAGCGCGACTGCAGCGTTGAGGCGCCGAA
This sequence comes from uncultured Chloroflexia bacterium, assembly GCA_963737985.1. Classification (GTDB taxonomy): domain Bacteria; phylum Chloroflexota; class Chloroflexia; order Thermomicrobiales; family UBA6265; genus CAVTUU01. The sequence continues at coordinate 10,577 of CAVTUU010000011.1, forward strand.
GGTATTGGCCGCGGCAACAGTGGCGACATCGTTTTCGAACGCAACGATCGTCGTCGGCCGCAACCAATTTTCATATGCGTTCCGGTTCAAGCGGCCACGCATGTCGCCAAGCACCGCTTGCCAGAGTTGCTGCGCCTGCATCTGCATAGGCGACCGCCCTTGCCCCGTTTTCCCAATGCTCAATTGACACGTCCTCCATTGAGAACGTGTACGGACACTATCACATGATGCTAACACCCGGCCCGAACAGTAGCAACCAGGCGACCCCGTTCCTCGTCCTCCGTAGGGGCTTTTGGCAAACGCCTGCGCGATGAGCGCGGCCGTCGCAGATGGCGACCAGGCAGTCCTCGAACCCTGGGTGCTCAGCTGTGCGCTCCTCCGAGACCCGTCAATAATCAGGGCCGGCTCCGATACCAGAGGGTGAAGCGATAGAGCGGCAAGAAGCCCATGCGGTCATAAATCGGGCGGCCCATGTCACTGCTGAGGAGCATGGCGGGTAGTCCCGGTTCCGCTAACGCCGCCCGCCAGGTCAGTGCGGCGCCATAGCCCTTTCCTCGGGCCTCCGGCAGTGTGCCCACGAGCGCGACGTTGACAACTCCGGCGTCGACAAAGCTGGCTGAGATGCCGACCGGCGTCCCGTCGACCCATCCGATCCATCTCCGCATTCTCGTGTCCAACAACGAGCGCTCATCAAAGAGACTGCCGGGCTGATACGGCAGAAGATCGGTAAAGGGAAAGCCAATGATCGTGGTCTCTTCAAATGCTTCCAGGTCTGCCTTGTCGGTGACGGGCCGGATCTCCAGCTCGGGCGGATCAAGCGGAGCGGTTGCGCCCACGGGCAGGAGATGCAATGGCGGATGTCCAGCGAGCCTCCAACTGTGAGCGCGGAGATCCGGCGTTGGCCAGGCGCTCCACAGCATGACTGTGCCGTTCAACCCAGAATTCTCATCACTGAACCCATAGAATTCATCGATCTGGGAGAGCGCCGCGTCGAGGAATTGCTCGGTCAGCGGTTGGAGCAACGTCACAGAATTGAGAAAGGCGGTTTGGCGGCCAAGGTCGGTCGCGATCAGCGCGTTGTTCGCCAGCACGCGACCACCCATCGCGCGGACCGGCGAGACAAGCGATTCCGCCGAGTTGAGCAGAAACGCCCGCGTCAGCGAATCGCTGGCGGGTGCGCCCGGTTCCCAACCCGTTCGGAGTGGTTGCTCCTCTTCACTCATTGGCTCGACTCGCACCAAGATCGCGAAATTGATTGCACAAACAGGGGATATCCAAAAGGGTGTCCCAGCATTCTAGCAGTCGATTCTCAGCCGAAGAAGTACATAGACCCGGCCTTTCGGCCGGGTCCATGCGGGAAGGGGAGGGGGTGGAGCGTGTGCGGCGCTCCACGGGCTTCGGAGAGAGCATCGGAATTACGTTGGGGCGATGCTCTCACTCCCTAGTACGATCCTCAATGCGGTTTGGTTTCATCTACGAAGCAGGGAATTGACTGTGAGTCGCAGCGAAGATTGGCTCGCTCGACTCTAGCTCGCGGAGGGGTCCGCGGCCCGTTTGCTTTGCTGCTCGATCGTCGATTTGCTGCCGCGATAGATCCAATGAGCAGCCAAGAAGATCACTATTGACGCAATGACGGTCAGCGCGACATGCTCCCAAAGCGTGGCGTCATGCAAATCGTCGACGATCTCGTCTTCGAGGATCATCCGGATTGCGGTCATGATCAAGACAACCGCGCCGACGTAGTTCAGAATCGGGAGCCGGCCAATCAGCCGCGCCATCAATTCACTGCCGAGCAGCAAGATCGGGATCGAGAGCGCCAAGCCAAACAGGAGCAAACCGAGACTGCCATGGGCCGCGCCACCGACCGCGAGGATGTTGTCCAGACTCATCACAACGTCGGCGAGGATGATGGTTCGGATCGCTTGCCCGAGCGAATCGGCTTCGTTGATATGGGCCATATGATCTTGCGGTCGAACCAATCGATAGGCGATCCAAAGGAGCAATAGACCGCCGATTGCCTGCAAAAGTGGCACGTCGAGAAGCAACGCAGCGGCGGCGGTAAAGATCATTCGGAGGCCAACCGCGCCAGCCCCGCCGATTACAATCGCCCGCTTCCGGTTCGCCGGCGAAAGACGACCCGCGGCCATGCCGATCACGACCGCATTGTCGCCCGAAAGGACAAGATCGATCACAACAATGCTGAGAACGGCGGATACAAATCCCAGATCTGGCACGGGACGTGAAACTCCTGGATATGATCAGCGAAGAACCAAAAACCTGGGACCACCGGAGGACGCGTCGTTGAGGATGACGAGCGGCTGACGACGCGACGGAGCATCGCCATCGTTTTCTAAGTGTACGCGAAGTTAGGGCGGTTTCGATCTTAGTTGATCGATGAGCCTACGCGCCTTCGGCGCGTGCCCGGGCCTAAAGACCCGGGCTCAACAAACGAAGCCACCCTCCGGGGGCTAGATGCGCTCCGTCACATCAAACTTGCATCCAAAGCGACCCGGCCGCAGAGAGGTAGTCCCATTGATGGGGCTTCGGCGCTTGAGCGCGGTCCCTTTAGGGCCGCGCGGCGGGCAAACCGAGTTGTTTCCTTTTCGAATTCAGTACAAGGCAAAGGATGCCCAGGCGAAGATCACTCTGCCTCGAAGAGGCTCTCTCAGGCTAGCCCCAGGTTTCGAACCCGGGGCGCCCTACCCCAGCATCAATCTATCGGCGACCATGGCGACGAACATGAAGAGGAGATACCAGAGCGAATACATGAAAAGTTGCCGAGCCAGGCGTTTACTCGGCGTCTGTTGTAACCGCACCGCCATCAGCACGAAGAGACCGTTGAGGACGGCCGCCGAGACAAAATAGATCTCGCCGAATCCGAACGGAACGATCATCAGCGAGACGGTGGCGAGCAAAACGCTGTAAAGCACGACCTGGCGGCGCGTCTCGTCTTCGCCGGCGACAACCGGCAACATTGGCACCTCGGCCCGGCCATATTCGCCCTGCTTCAAAAGCGCCAAGGCCCAGAAGTGCGGAGGAGTCCAGTAGTAAATGATGGCGAAAAGAAGAATCGCGGCGACTGACAAGCTCCCGGTCGCGGCCGCCCAGCCGACGAGCGGCGGCATCGCCCCTGCCGCTCCGCCGATCACAATGTTCTGCGGCGTACTCCGCTTGAGCAATTTGGTGTAAACGAAGACGTAATACAGGTTCCCGACCAGCGCGAGTCCGGCGGCAAGCCAGTTCGCGAAGATGCCGAAAATCAGAACCGACGCCACCGACAACGTGATGCCGAAGATCAACGCCGCTCGGGGGCTTATCCGCCCGGCAGCGGTCGCGCGACCGCGGGTGCGACTCATGCGAGCATCGATATCTCGGTCGATGTAGCAATTGAGCACATTCGCCCCGCCCGCGGCGAGGGTGCCAGCAATCAACGCTGTCAGGAGCAAGGAGAATGGCGGGACCGCTGCCGCGGCGACAAACATCCCCCCAAACATCGTCGCCAAGAGAAGCGACAAGATGCCGGGTTTCATCAATGCGACGTAATCGGCTACCACTTCGCGCGCGCCGCGCAGATCCGGCGGCGATATCGCGAGACCAGGTCGCGCCGGCGTGAGCACCGCGCTCGCTGCGCCCGAGCTCTGGAACTGGAGTTGCTGGCTACCCGAGCCGCCGTCTTGCGGCGCCGCGCTCATCCGGACGACGGCCTCGGAAACGTTTCTCTGTGACCGAAACGCGGAAATGCGCGAGGCGACCGGTTCGGGATCGACTGCGCCCGGTCGATGGGCGACGAGCGCCAGCGTCAACATCGTTGCCCAGAGCGCGGCGGCCGTCGCGAGGTGCGTACCGCTCAACCACGCGTCGCCATCCGTAAAGACATACATCGCGCCGATCATGACTTGGACGCCGATGATCACAGCTGCCGCGATCGCAACCTTCCGCGCTGCTTGTGAGATCGGCCGGCGGAGAGCTTGCACGAGGATAAATGCGACCGTCGCGACCGATAAGAGCGCGACAGTGCGGTGCGAGAGATTGAACCAGGTGTAGCGCGAGGTCGCGTCGGGCACGAATTGTCCGTTACCGCAGGTTGGCCACTCCCAGCAGGCGAGCGCGGCGCCGGTCGTGCTCGTCAGCCCGCCGGTGAGGATCAGACCGAAGATCATCGCCGCTCCGACCCGCGCGTAGAGCGTGAAGACCCGATCTTCTTCGATTCCGGGATCACGTCCCGCGCCGACGATGAAGGCAGGAGCGCCACGATCGATTGCGATGCTGTAGGCGGTCAGGATCGTGACCGCGAAATAGATCATCGCCGTGCCGAGGTGCGCGGTGACGATGCTGGGTGGCAACTCACCCCAAACGGTGATCGCGCCGAGGATCGCCTGGAAAATGACCAGCCCGAGAGAGGCGATTGCCAGGCGCCGGCTGCGCTGACTCGTTCCTTTGACCATGAACGTGCCGATCAGCGTTGCCAGGATCAAGAAGGTAATCGTGGCCGCGACCGTGCGGTGCATGTACTCGATGATGGCGAGGGTGTTGAGCGGGGGATACGGTTTGCCCTGGCATAGTGGCCAGTCATCCTCGCACCCTAATCCGGAACCGCTGACGCGAGTGATGCCGCCAAGCACAATGAGCGCGTAGGACGCAATTGCGGTGACGGCGGCGAGACGGAAAAGCCGGGTCATGGAACCTCTCTTGGGTGCGGCGATGGCAGGCGACATCAACGGGCTCGCCAGAACTGTTGTCAGACAGCTAGACCATCAGACCGCGAAGCGGGGCGTGTTCACCCTCGGCGGGATCAATTGCGGATATTCTACTCGCAACTTGCGCGAAATCTTGTCGCCTACACGCCCGCCCGTGCATCCCGTCACAATTGCGACCCATCTGGTCATGCCAAGCGAAGTTGCCGGTATGGAGAGCAAACGAATAAGCCCTTCCTATCGTCATGCTGAGCCCCGCACCCGTCATTCTGAGCGGAGCGAAGAATCTCGCCTTGCTGTACCTGGGCGCTGGGAGGGGAGCGCTCGCGCTGACGGAGCGGTGGCGCCACAGGATGACGAAGGTGGAACGCTCAGGTTGACGGAGGGATGGCGGTTACGATGAAAGCCGAGGACATTCCGGATAATGGGATGGGGCGCTCTGGTTGACGGGGGCGATGACTGCCACGGAGGGAACGTCCGAACACGACCAGGAAGCCCGGACAGGAGAATGACGGAGGGATCACATCGTTATGACAACTCAGTTCGCGGGAACGGTGCGCGCGCCGGAGTTTCCGGCCGGATTGGAGTGGTTCAACACCGAGCCACTGACGATGGCGAATCTTCGCGGCAAGGTCGTGATCCTCGATTTTTGGACCTACTGCTGAATTAATTGCCACCACATCATCCCGCAGTTGCGGGACCTCGAACACGAATTCCCGAATGAATTGGTCGTAATCGGCGTTCACTCCGCCAAGTTTCCCGCCGAGCACGAGAACGACAATCTGCGGGCTGCCGTGCAACGCCAGCGAGCTCGATCACCCCGTGGTCAATGACGGCGATTTCGCGATCTGGCAGAGTTACGCGGTCCGCGCCTGGCCGACGTTGATGTTCGTCGACCCGGCAGGGAAGGTTTTCGGCAAGCACGAGGGCGAGTTTCCACTCGAACCGGTGCGCGACCTCGTGAACGGGATGATCGCGGAGTTCGACGCCGAGGGCGCGATCGACCGCACTCCCCTACCGGCAAAACCGCTGCCGCCCGTCGGCGGAGAACTCCGCTTTCCCGGCAAGGTACTTGCCGACGAACCGAGCCGCCGCCTTTTCATCGCCGATTCTGGACACAACCGACTCGTGGTCGCCGACTTCGACGGCAAGATCGTGCTAGCTACCGGAAACGGCGAGCCGGGATTCGCCGACGGCGAGAAGCAGGAGGCGAAGTTCGATCATCCGCAAGGTCTGGCGCTGTCCACTGACGGCAACACGCTCTATGTGGCCGATACTGACAACCACGCGATCCGAGCGGTCGATCTTGCCACCGGTCGAGTGACGACGGTCGCCGGCACAGGCGAGCAAGGTCATCAACGCTCGGGCGGCCAAGCGCTGGCAACGAGCATCTCATCTCCCTGGGACTTGACCTTGATGGGTGACCGCTTGTGGATTGCGATGGCGGGTACGCATCAGCTGTGGACTCTGGACTTTGCGACAGAGTTCCTCGATGTCAGTGCGGGAACCGGCGTCGAGTCGATCCACGACGGTCCCTTGCTCCAGGCAACCTTCGCGCAGTCGAGCGGTATCACCGCCGCGGGAGATGTGCTCTACACGGCCGATAGCGAGACGAGCTCGATCCGGCTTGTCGACCCGGTCAACGATCGCGTTCGGCGGTTGGTTGGCCGTGGACTCTTCGACTTTGGTGATGTCGATGCCCGCGGCGATAGTGTGCGTCTGCAACACCCATTGGGCGTCGACGCCGCCGTCGAGGATGGCGGGACAGTCGTCTACATCGCTGATAGCTACAACGACAAGATCAAGCGCCTTGATCCCGCCACGCGCGACGTCGAAACCCTCTTTGGTGGCGATGGCCGGGGCGCTGCCGATGGCGCTTGGAAAGCCGCGGAGTTCTGGGAACCGGGCGGTTTGAGCGTCGCCGGCCGCCGGCTGTTCATCGCCGACACGAACAATCACGCGGTCCGAATGGCCGATCTCGCCAGCGGGGAGGTAACCACAGTTACCTTCCGTTCGTCTTGAGTCCTCGACAATGTGGCACAGATTTGCGCTAAAAGCGTTGACAGACTGTCTCAGGCCGCTAAACTTCGGAAATTGAGGGGAAACTTGCACAGCCCAGTTATGCTTTTCCTGAACTTTGCCCGGATTTTCCGCTTCTGGTTCCGAGCAATCGACCAACAGTCGGCGTGACGCGGTGGGGCGCTCACGTGACGTGTGGGAGGGTTCGATGACGATTCAGGCCCCGGCAAAAAGTGTGCGCGCCAGTGACAGAGAAGATTTGGAGATCGATGTCGTGAGTACAGGCGATCGAGGGCGCTGGCTTTCGATTCATGATGCCTGTCGCTTTCTCGGCGTCGACCAATCGACGCTCCGTCGCTGGAGTGATGCCGGGAAGGTGCCGGTTTTCCGCACCCCTGGTGGTCACCGACGATATGCCGAGGACGATCTGCGGCGACTCGTCGGCGAAGGACCTCGCCGCCAAGAGCGCTCTCGTCTGACTCGTCAGAACATGACCGATCGATCCCTCTCCGCGTATGAAGAGGAATATCTGCGGTCCGCCCGGGAGCGACGGTGGTTCAAGGCCTACAGTCCAGCGACCCAGGAAGAGCATCGCCGCCTTGGCCGGCGGCTTGTCGATCTCGCCATCCGCTACGCCTCCTCTCCTCCGGAATCGATCGATCGCGGCAGCTATCTCGCCGAAGGTCAGCAGATCGGCGAACACTATGGCCGGTCGGGCGCTATCGCGGGTCTCAGCGGTGGAGAGACCGTCGAAGCGTTCCTCTTTTTCCGCTATCCAGTCGTGCGCGCGGTGATGGGGATGATCGAAGAAGAAGGTCTCGCCGCCAAGCGCGCAGCCCGCGTCTTCATCGAAATCGGCTACTTCATGGATCAAGTCCTGATCGCCACGGTGCGCGGCCACGAGAACTACGGAGCCTTTGTCGGCGCTGCCCGGGCGATGAGCGAAGCGCAGGGCACAATTAGCGACGTATAGCTTTTACGAACACAATTTTTCACACTGACGCCTATGGACTAGGCGTCAGTGGTACAAACGTGCCAATTGAAGTATCCGAACAGTCCATCCCGGTGTCACTAAGTCAAGCGTAACTTTGTAGTTAGCGATTGGCTGGTTTCCCCCCTTCCCTCACCAGCCGACGCCAACGACCCCCGCGGAGCCCCCTGCTGCAACAGGGGGCTGGCATTTCCGCTGGCTTTGAGCGTTCTCTCACCCCCAACCCCTCTCCCTTGCGAGGGAGAGGCTGGCCGAAGGCCGGGTGAGGGAACTCCTCACCTCCTGCTGGCAACCTTCGCCTCTTGCTCCTCGTCAATCATCCACTCGGAGCGTTGGAGGGCGTCGCGTTTGGCGCGCACCCGGCGGAGGCGAATGCGAAAGAGGATCGGGGCAGCGCAAAGTGCCGCGATCGCGACGAGCCAGATCCACGTGGTGGCCGCGAGGAGGATCCCCGTTTTGAAATCGTGCACCGCCCAGAGGACAAGCAGGAGCGTCGCCACCTTCGCGATGACAATCGTCCAGACCAGCACCCAGGCGCTGAAGGTCGTCTCCTCAGCCTCGTCAGGAGCACGATTTGCGGGTGGAAGTTGTATCGGATCAGACGGTGGTGCCATGGGGTGCGCCCACCCGCGGCGCTGGGCGCCGAACATTCGGTTCGCGATCGCGGTTGCCAGGTGACACCCTACTCCCGAATGGTCAAGGGCACAAGTTCGCAAGCGACGGCATTTCCCGCCTGGTTCCGGGTATCATGGTCCTAATTTGTCGAACGCCGCGAGGCGCGCAGGAATTGGGTCATGGGATTACAGGAATATCTGCTTCTTGTCATGGTGATTGTCGTTCCGCTGATCATTGCCGTCGCGGTGACGCTTTGGACCCTCGAGCAAGCGCGGCTGCGCAATAAGAAGAATCGCAAGCGGCCGGCAAACGCGGCTTCGAAATCGAGTACTACTCCACCAGTTGAGCCGAGCTAACAGCGACAACTCCTCCATCGGTGTCCCATAGCTTCGACATCTTGGCAGCTTGAGTTTGGGTCCATTGGGCTAGTTTGCCCGTTGAGGCCCGATTCAGGGCATTCCTAGAATGACTTCACGGAGGTTGCGCCCCGTTCGGCCCGGACAAATCACGCGTTTTTCGACGCCGTGGTGAGCATTCGTGGCCGTCTTCCTTGTTTCACGGGCTGCGCTTCTTGCCGGCAGGATATGGCCGGTGAGTGATCCGCTAGAGGGGGTCGGTGGTGGAATTAACAGAGCTCATGCGTGACGCCCAGGAGGCGATGGACCGGAGCGATTATCAGGTCGCGACACTGGCATGCAAGCATGTGCTGGATGCGTACCCCACTTGTCTCACTGCCCATCGTGTTCTTGGTGAAGCCCACCTCGAACGGGGCGAGGCCGATCTCGCGACGAAGCATTTCGATTCCGTGCTCGAAATCGATCCGCTGAACGTGGTCGCCCGCCTTGGATTGGGCGTCGCAGCAGAGGAACGACAAGATCCGACGACCGCCTATACCCACTATTTGAATGCCTGGGAAATCAATCCCGCCCTCGAACAGGTACGCGAGGAACTCGTCCGCCTGCGGATAGCACTCGGTCGAGAAGATCGCCTTCATCCAACCCGAGCTGGTCTCGCCAGTATTTACACGCGAGGCGGACAACTTGGACGCGCCGCGGCGGAATGGCGAGCGTTGCTCCACGCCGATCCTGAGAATGTGCGGAATCGTTCGGCGTTGGCGGAAGTGCTGTGGCGGGCCGGTGACGATGCCGGCGCGGCGGTGGCGGCAAAGACCGCTCTTGAAACCGCGCCGTACAACGCGCGCTTGCTCGCGATTCTGGCGGACATCGAACGCCGGCAAGGTACAAGCGATGCTGGCCAGCTCGTCGAGCGTTATCGGGACGCCGATCCGCTGGGCGACATCGTTTCAGGTCTCGCTGATCTGCGCCCCGGGGTCGAGCTCGAGTTTCTCCGACCGGGTCCATTACCGATTGCGTCGTTCGATTTCAACCCTCAGGCTGTAAGCGCCCCCGAGACTCCGACGTATGCTCCTGGCGCGCTGGCCGCTCTGCCCGCGCCCGATCTCTGGGACAATCTCATCCGCGATTTTGATTCCGATCCGACCGGGTTGGGCAACGAGCCAGTCGGCGAAGTCGTGCCCTTTGCCTGGGAAGACGCGCTCGGTTCTCATGACCAATCGCTCGACAGCACGATTCTGGGCGACGCGGTCATGCCGGCTGGTTCCGCGGACGAACCCGAGCCCACATTGGTTGCATCGATTGGAGAGTCCCAGGCGGTCGAAGATCTGAATCAACTTTTTGCCGAACAACCGGAGCCGGTGTCAATTGCGCCGGAACCGGCACACTCTGACTCCTTCCCGCCCTTGATCCCGCACGATGACCTCTCTGCACTCATGGCGGAACAAGGGGCGCCCGAGACGATCGCAGCTGCAATCCCGGCCGGCGATTTGGCCGCGTTGATGACTATGCCCGTGCTCGAGCCAGCTCCGGGCGTCAGCGCCGATGCTGCCTTTACATCTGTTTTACCGGATCTCACATTGAGCGATCCTCAGACATCGAACGGAACGATGCCGGCAGCGGAGCATCATCAGGAACCGGCAGAGGCCGGGGCGCCAAATCCGTTCATCACCGCCGATGGCCGAGTCGATCTGACCGTGGGCTGGGACGAACTCGATCGTACCCTTGCCGAGGCGACACCAAGTGGCGACGTTACGGACGGGTATGAACATCTGTTGGCGGAGATCGACGCGGGCGGGATCGCGCCCTTTGCCGCGGCCGAACCGGCGGGCGACAGTGAGGCGTGGGAACCGTTCACCGATGACGATGTCCAGCCAGTGGCTGTCGCTCCTGAACCCATTGTCGCGGCAGCACTTGTCGAGGTCCCAGAAGTGGCAGCGATTGGGGATCTCGATGATCCCGATCTTCAGCTCGCCGTTGATTGGGGCATCGAGCCAGAGGACGTTGTTATCCCAACGCTTAACTCAGCTGTTGATCCATCGGCTTTTTCCGATAATGCGGTGATTGTGCCGGTCGAAGTGGCGACGTCGATTCAATTGCCCGGTCCGAGCGGCTATACAGAAATATTCCGAAACATCGATCAGGATAGCCTCCTCTTCCCGCCGGAAGAACCGCCTGTCAATCCTCTGGCGAATCCGGATCTCGCTGGTGAGCCGCCCGATCTCTCTGAACTCCTTTCCGTGGCATCGGACGATTCAATTGATCTCGCCAGTGAGTTTGACGAGCTCGATCTGAATGCAAGCAATGCGCTGACCGCGGAAGAGTGGCTGGCGGGGATGGAAGGCAATGCCAGAGTCGCGGAGCCAGTCGCCGCGGCAGTAGCAAGCGGGTCAGGCGGACAGGAATCGTTCGATCCGCTGATCTCCGACCTTCAGGGTATCGAGCCATTTTCATTTGATGATGGCAGCACTGATGGCTTGGACGGCGAACTCGCGGTCGATTTCTCGGAGGTCAATGAGGAGCCGTTCGATCCATTGCAATACCAAGTGATGCCTGATCTTGGCGCTCTGCACGACACATCCCGGCCCGCGAATCCCGCGCTACCGATCGAAGAAGACAGTGCACTCGAGCCGATTGACGACGAACTTGCACTCGAGCTGGCGGCGATCGAAAGCGCGGCAGAGATCGAGGTCACAGCCGAAGCTGCAGAGTCCGAAGGGAGCGATGACGAGGGTCAGCCAGCCGCCGACTTCCATCGGAGCTGGCCCGCCTTCGTCGGGATGACCTCGGAGCTGATCGATCGCGGTCGAGGCGGGTTGTTTGAGCGCCTACGCGCGGAAAAGGGCGCACTCGTCGTCGCGGGAGTGGTCACGGTTTCGCCAAAGGCGACACCTGAAGACTTGGCCCCGGCGGCGAACTTGGAGCTGGTTCCGGTCGCGGCCGCAGCGCCCCTCATCGAATCGCTGGAGTCAGGCGAACTAGTCGCGGTAACCAAAACGCCGAGGCTCTCGGTCGTGGTGGCGAACAACGCACCCGACCACGGGCTTGATCTTGCGGCGCTGCGCGACCGACTGCTGGAGAGCGATGCGGCTGCGCGCGAAGTTGCCGAGCAACTCGAGGCCGCGGTTTCACGTGGAACATCCGACCCTGCGCTGTTGCGCGCGCTTGGCGAGGCCTATTTGAAAGTCGGCAAGAGCGAGCAAGCGGCCGCGCAATTCCGGCGGGCGATGCTCGCGCGACGCCGGGCGCAGTAAGGATTCCTATGAATGAGGATGGCGCCGTTATGATGGTCGATACCGGGGTTGTAGACACAATTTTGCTCGATCTGCTCAAGCATGAGGAGATTCTGGGTGCGGTCGCGGTCAGCATCGATGGGCTCGTCGTCGGTAGCGCCGGCGTGAGCCAAACTGATGCCGAACTGGCCGGAGCGCTTGGCGCGTCGCTAGTCGGCGCGGCGGAGCGAACGGCCCGTCGTCTTGGCGCGGGTCTTGCAAGCGATGTCTCCATCGGCACGGCAGATGGATTCATTCATGTCAAAAGCGGCGGCGATTTTGCTGTCCTGGTCTTCAGTGAGAAGTGCGACGGGCTCGCCGTGAAAGAAGCGTGCGGCGTCGCGGTCGATGAAATATCCAAGATGCTGGAAGGGCTGGAGTAACGCTGGGGATCGAAGGGGGTGTCGCGAGGACGGTGGCTTTGCCACCGTCCTCGTGGCGTTTTTGCGTGGCCGTATGCTAGGGTTTCGCGCGGTCAAATGGACGTTTTAAGTAAGGGGAGGATGCGAACGCGTGGCGGGAATGGAGCGGACACTGGTCATCGTTAAGCCGGACGGCGTCCAGCGCGGTCTGATCGGCGAAGTGATCGGCCGGCTGGAACGGCGGGGATTGAAAATCGTTGCGATGGAGCTCCGGCAGATCGATCGGGAGTTGGCTGAGCGGCACTACGCTGAGCATCAGGGCAAAGGATTTTACGAAGGTCTGGTGGACTACATCACGTCTGGTGCGGTCGTGACGATGGTGCTGGAAGGTCCGGATGCAATCGCCGCAACGCGGGCGACAATGGGCTCCACGCGGCCGGTCGAGGCCGGACCGGGCACGATTCGCGGAGATCTCGGTCTGACGGTTGGCCGCAATCTGATTCACGGCTCCGATGGACCAGAAAGCGCCGTCCGCGAGGTGGCGCTCTTTTTCGGCGAGAACCTGGTCAGCTATGAGCGTGACATTGACAAATGGATCCTTTCTGACTAGACGCGCTTCACAGTGTTCCACGTGAAACATGACAAAAGGCCGAGGCAATTGCCTCGGCCTTTTCTTTCAGCAGATCGAATGAGTCTACGTATCCGTGATGTGAACCAATTGCGGTTGAAAATTCCACCGGCTCATCAGTTCGGCGATCAGATTGCGCAGCGATTGGTCGGTGACATGGCTGCCAAGCGGGCGGTGATCGCCAAACGGAGCCCCGGAAAACTTCTCGCGGCTCGCACTCGACCGCGCATCTGTTCGCGGTGAGCGATAGTAGAAATCCGCGAAGAGCTGTTCGCCGTCGCTCGTGATGTGCAGTCCATAGTTCGGATCGAGATCAATCCCGATGACGCCTTGGCTCGGCGCGTCGACGATCACCGGGTATCCCTCGGGTACGCGATGCCGATATTCCTCGGCGATCAGCCGCAACATTGGCAAGAGCTGATCCCGCACACCATTCAGCAACTCGGCGGACACCGTTTCCTCACTTTGCTCACGTGATGCGTTTCAACAACGCCGTGGATTATCCATTGCTCCCCGCTAGACTGTCCAGCGACCAGTAATCAATGAGACGTTTCACGTGAAACCGGCCTAGCGCTTAATTGCCGCCTTCGAATCGGAATTCCGGTTTTCTTCCGACAATTGACTGGCGCGCGGTGTCACTTGACCCGCGTACTTGTTGTTCTTCTTTGCCCGGTACGGCGTCATCACCGGCGAACTGACCGTTTCAAACGAAAACGCACAAATTCGCATGCCGGGATAGAGTGCAACCGCCATCCGCCCCAGATTGCTCAATTCCATCGTCGCCGTGCCTATCCAACCAGGCTCGAAAACTGCCGCCGTCGAATGCACCGTGATTCCAAGCCGGGCAATGCTCGACCGACCTTCGAGGCGGCCGAGGAGGTCGGTCGGCAGTTCCAGCGATTCAACTGTCGAGGCAAGCGCGAAATCGCCGGGCTGCATGATGAACGGCTCATCCTCGGCAACTTCGATCGTGCGCATCGCATCGCCGATAGACTGCGGCTGCCGGGGATCAATGTAGCTATGGCGACTGTGCTCGAACACCATGAACGTACGACCAAGGCGGAAATCAACCGACACCGACCCAAGTTGCACAGCCAAATCAGGCGCCGGATCAATTTTGATCCGACCCGTATTCAGTGCCTCGATAATGTCCCGGTCCGAAAGAATCATCGATTCCTCTACGATGGGCCCAAGCAGCGCCAGCGCACGCCAATCAGCCCGACGGAAAACGCTACGCTCTAGGTGTACGTACACTATCGCATCGCTGTCAACCCGTCAACCGCGGAAGGGTCAGCTAGCGGTCCTAACTGTAGCCTGATCTCGCAACAGACGCCGTTCCCGGGCAAAAGCCGTGGTAGACTGGGCGCCATCCCAGCGCTGCATGGCTTGCAGACCGGCGGCGTTTGACCGAATGACACGACTGGCCGCTGAACGCGGTTGTTTCGACGCTTTAGCTGAGTCACGCTCGTTTGCCGTGGACCCGCCCGATGAGTCTATCCCACGGTCACTCGCGAGTACTGGCTCGAACCCGGGTTGCGCGACGCCACATGGCTGACGAGGCGAACTATCTAAGCCAAGCGCAGCGCCGTCTGCTGCGGTCCAACGCCAAACGATCAGAACCGCGCCCGCCGGCACCGGCGGGAGGGGCGAATACTCCATACCAGGCGAACCCCCGTCCTGCCGATCGCCCATATAGTCGCAAGCGCCCGAATCAACCGACCAGGCGGATACCGAAAGCGATCGAATCGGCAATGGAGACTGCGCCGATCCCCGCGCCGATCATTCGACCACGTCGCGCTCACCAACGACGAGAAGCTCTTTCAGACGGTCTCGGCCGCATTAAGCGGGCACAGGCGCAAACGAAAACCAAGAAAAGCCGCCGCTTGCACATCCCCACCAGCCGCCGCTTCTATACCCTTGCCTCTATTCCGCTCGTTCTCTTCGTTGTGCTTGGAATCGTCTTTGGACCGACCGCTTACCAGGCGGTCACCGCCTACCGCGATGTCTTCGTCGAGCCACCCTCACATGACAGCCAACCGATTGCGGTCGTCAATGCCGAGGGAACCGCGGTCCTCGCGACGGTCGAGCCCAAAGCCGCGGAGATCCCAGACTGGGACGGCAAAGACCGGATCACGATTCTGCTGATCGGCGTTGACCGACGTCCCGATGACTATGCGCGCTCGGACACGATGATTCTCGTCAACATCGATCCCAAGACGAAGAAAGCGGCGATGATCTCCCTCCCGCGCGACATGAAAGTCTTCGTGCCAGGCTATGGTGTGCATAAGATCAATGCGGCCTATGCATTTGGCGACGAGGACAAGGACAAAGTAGACGGTGGCGGTCCCGGGCTGACCATTCGCACCGTCGAGGCGAACTTCGGCGTCACGATCAACTACTTTGCCGAGGTCGACTTTCAGGGCTTCGTCAACATCGTCGACACTGTCGGCGGCGTGACCGTCGACGTTCCGTATCCAATCAAGGACGACGCCTATCCCGCCTCAGGGAACAACTACAAGCGCGTCTATTTCCAGGCAGGCTGGCAGCATATGGATGGCGAGCGGGCGTTGGAATACACGCGCACGCGGCACGACGACGGCGACGGTTATCGCAACCTTCGCCAGCAGCAAGTGCTCCTCGCCCTGCGGCAACAAGCGGTCTCGCTCGATCTTCTCCCGAAAGCGCAGGACCTACTCCGCCAAGTTGGCAAATCGTTCCGGACCGATCTTTCGGCGACCCAGGTGCTCCAACTCGGCCGGCTCGCCTCGCAGATTTCCGCCGACCAGATTACCCAGTATTCACTCGATTCGACACTTTCTGTCGAAGAATTGCCCGACCAGCCATATTTCTTAGTCCCCGATTGGGCGGCCGTTGGGGAGATCATGTCCGAATTTACGGGCCAGCAGATCGTTCCGCCCGCGTCAGTTCTCGCGAATCCAGATCTGACTGTTCCGATCCGCATCGAAAACGGGTCTGGCAATCCTGGTCTCGGCAGCCGCGTCGCGCAGCAACTGAAGACCAACGGCTACACGCACGTCAGCTTTGGCGATGACGGCACGGTTGAGAATCAAGACGTCACGACCATCACCGACGCGTCGGAAGATCTCGCGACCTCAATGGCCGTCGCCGGCGTCATTGGTGTCAACATCGAATCGATCACAGTCAAATCGCACGCGAATACCCCGACCCCAGTTCCGACCGAGATGCCTTCCGCCTCGCCGACATCGGGCAAGCCGGCGAAAGCAACGGCAACGCCCAAGCCCGCCAAACGCACGCCGGACAAGAACGGCATCGTCATCGTCCTCGGCGCCGACGCCCCAGACCCCGCCTATTACTCCGCCGACCCAGTGAGCGAAGACGGCACCACCGACGCCGTGCCGATCGAGCAAGCTCCTTCCGAAGAGGGCGGTTAGTTCTCAGGCGAACGCCCCCGCGTGCGGAAACGCATTCCGGTCAATGGAAACTCCGCGGGTTGGACACAGGGCGTGCGCCAAACGCCCCTACGAACGTGTGTCCGCTGCCGGATAGAACCAGGTCTCGATCGCGTTCTCGCCTTCCTGATCGGGATTCTCGCGATCCGTGGTCCATTGCAGGGGATTAGTTTCGATATACGCCCAGATCTTCTCCATCGCGGTCTCGCTGCGCACCACTCGCTCGTAATAATTTCGCTGCCAAAGTGGCGTATCAGCGGTACCGATCAACCGATTGTAGTGTCTCGTTGTTGCCGCCTTGTATCCACCAATAAACGATCCCAGAGAGCGCGGTTGAAGCCTCACGGGTGCATTGACGCGCGTGCTGGCGTTGAAGGATTTTCGATCCAATGCGAATGCCGTTGAGATTTTCTCTGGATTGGTGGTTACGATACTATGTAGGTGGTTGGGCATTACAACAAAAGCGCCTACCTGGACCTCTTTTCTCATTTCTGCCGACCTCTCCCATTCCTCCCAGACAAACCATCCCAACTCGTTCATCGCCATTCCGCCGTTCTTGACATTACCGAATAGTAACTTCCGTCCTTTTGTGCAAATCGTAACGAAATAGACGGCTTCTGCTGAGTAGTCATACGCCGGCATCCGGATTGTGCGCCGGTGGTGTCGCTCCGGATCGAATGCCACTGGCAACATCCTCTCGTAGGGGCGTTTGGCGAACGCCCTGTGTCCAACCCGCGGCTGTCCATTGACCGGAATGCGTTTTTGCATGCGGGCGTTCGCCAAACGCCTCTACGAAAAAACTGGTGTTCCCCTCACCACCCTAAGAACAGCAAATCTCGGCGGTACAGCAACTGGGCCCAGACACCTGGGGTGGTTTCATCGCCGAAGGTGAGTTCGAGGACGGCGACCGGGAGATCCGCGGGGCCGGCAGGCGTGACGCTCGAAAAGATGTCGGCATATGGCCGTTGCGTCGCTTGTGAATCGAGCGCCTGCACACGGGCGACGACCGTTTGTTCCGCGGTGCGGGCTTGTTCGGGCGACAGTGTCAACAACCCGATGTCAAACACCGCTGGTTCGCTCTCGTCGGCCGTTGGACTTGCCTCTGGCGTCGCGCCCGCTGTGGCTGACATGAGCGGACCGCCAGGAGTTATTCCGAACAATCCCATCGCAACTCGCGGCATCTGGCCGGCTTTTTGCACTTGATCTAGCAACGCCGTCACTTGATCAGGAGACGACAACAACGCGCCGACAATCATCGAATCGAGCGTCAACACTGCTCCCGGCACCAAGATCGCCGAGGCGAGCGTGCGCGGCATGGCTGGCACGAGGGTCGAGACATCAACACGGCTCGCCAACGACGGCGCTTCTCCCTTCGAGACGGCGACAACTCTGCGAATGGTGTCAAGATAACCAGCGAAGACCAACGTTCCGTCGGGCAGGAAGACGGCGTTGTTCATCTTGCCAAGCGAGAGCTGTGAAACGGCGGTGGTCAGGTCAATTTCGGGATCCTCGTGCAAGGAATACCCCTGGACTCCGCCGACATCGACAGCCTTGTAACCCGCTTTTTCGAGCGCCGAACCTACCTCCGCGGGATCGAAGCGGCCGCGCATGATCGTGATTTGATTGGGCGGTTCGCCGACAACAAGCGACTGATCGACCTGAAAGATGTCGAATCCGAAGGTCTCGCGCCACAACGGATCGGCAGCCCGCGTCGCGGGACCCTGCGGCAGCGCAAGTGACATGGTCGCGCTAATCCAATCATGACTACCGGGGTCATTAAGCGACGTGACCGGGGCCACGCCAACCGCTTCCAACTGGGCGGCCACGTCCGCGAATTCCGCGATCTCACCCTGAGGTTGTTGGCCGGCCGGGAAATCGGGCGCAACCCCGAGAAGCGAGAGGAACGTTGCGTTCGGTCCGGTTGGAGCAGGTGTCGCCGCGGGTGTCGCTTCTTGCGCGACAGCCGCATTCGCCGCTGTCAGCAGCGAGACGACGAGGACAAGTGTCAGGAGAAAGCATTTCATGGCATTACTCCAATATCCTTACAAACGCTGCGTTAGGCGTTAGGCGTTAGGCGTTAGGAATCCGACGCATATCTCTTGCCGGCTACCGCCTGTCATCTGTCGCTTGTCGCCTAACGCCTGAATTTAGAGCCCCGGCAAGCGCGCGCGGAGGCTCTCCGCCGTCCGATACGCCGCGGAAACACTCGCGCCGGTGTGGATGCGCTGAATCGTCTCACCAAGGAGGGGCGCGATCGAGACTGTAGTCAGTTTGTCGATCTTCCTGTCAGGTGGCAGTGCGATCGAATTCGTGACCACGACTTCGCGAATCGGACTTTCTTGCAGTCGAGTAATCGCGGGACCGGAAAAGACGGGGTGGACGCAGGTCGCATAGACCTCCAATGCGCCATTCTTCAAGCAGACATCGGCGGCGAGGGTAATCGAACCTGCCGTGTCGATCTCATCGTCGACGATGACGACCGAGCAGCCGTCGACCGATCCGATGAGGTTGAGCATTTCTGACCGGTCCTCGTTGCCAACACGCCGCTTTTCGATAATGGCGAGCGGCGCATCGAGCGCCTCGGCGAAATTGCGCGCGCGCTTGGTATTGCCAAGGTCGGGGGAGACGACGACCGGATTTGCCAGCCGCTTGTCGACGAAATAATTCGACGTCAGCTGCATCGCGGTCATCTCGTCGACCGGAATATCGAAGAAGCCCTGAATCTGTCCAGCGTGCAGATCGAGCGATAGCACCCGGTCCGCTCCGGCCACGCCGACGAGCTTGGCGACCAGCGCCGCCGTGATCGGAACACGTGGTTGATCTTTCTTGTCGGTGCGGCCATAACCGAAGTAGGGGATCACGGCCGTGACTCGCCCGGCGGACGCGCGGCGCAGCGTGTCGGTCATGATCAACATTTCCATGATCGAGTCGTTGACCGGGTTCGAGAACGATTGCACGACAAAGACATCGTTTTCGCGCACGCTCTCGCAGATGCGGACAAAGGTATTGTCGTTACTGAACTTAAACACCTCCGCCCGGCCCACGGGCAGGCCAAGATACTGGCAGATCTCTTCCGTCAACGCGGGGTTGGAGTTGCCACCAAAAATGGTGAGTTGATCGAATAACCTGGCCACTCCTCAGTCCTCCCGCGCAGGTGCGCCGCGACGCTTGCGCCGCACTTCATTCGTTGGTGGTGGCTCGACTGCAGCCGCGGGCGATAAGAACGGCTCGCCCTTTCGCGTAAATCCTTCAAGAGCAGCTTGGGCGGCCGCCTGCTCGGCGTCCCGTTTGCTGCCGCCTTGGCCGGTGCCGAGCGAACGGCCATGAACGAGAACTTCCGCTGTAAATGTCCGCGAGTGGTCCGGCCCCTCGATCTTGATCGTGCGATAGGTCGGACCGATACGATACCGGTTTTGGATTAATTCCTGTAGGCGACCTTTGGGGTTCGCCGACTCCTCTTCGTGCGGTAATGCCGGAACATCGCGATCGAGAAAGCGGTGGAGAAAGGCTCTCGCCGCGTCCAATCCTTGATCGAGCGTGATCGCGGCGAGCAACGCCTCGAAGGCGCCGGCCAGCATCCGATCACGGACCCCCTCGGTGACCCGTTCGCCTTGACCAAGGAACAGATAGTCGCCGAGATCGATCTCACGGGCCCACGAGACGAGTCGTTCGGCGCGAACGAGTGCCACGCGGCGCGAAGTCAATGTGCCTTCATCGGCCTCGACATCGTGATTGTAGAGGTATTCGGCAACGATCACGCCGAGGTAGGCATCGCCAAGGAACTCCAGGCGCTCGTTTGACTGCGGAGCGATCAAATTCGGCGCGGCAGCCGACCAATCGTGGAGCACGGAGCGATGGGTGAGGGCGGTCCGTAAATAGTCGATGTTCGTGAACGATAGTCCGAGCGTAGCGGCAAATCGGGCGGGCCGGTCATCGAAGATCGGCTCGCCAGAGGCATCGACTGGGGAAAGATCGGCGGCAATAACGCGCGGCTCCGTGCGAGGGCGTCGCCGCGCGCCGGGAGTTTGCCTGGGAGTCGTCATGCCTTGGTGTCCGATCGCCGGTGGCCCACCCGGCAGCGCAAACCGAGAACGCGGGCCACCGGACTGGGCGCTAGTGTTGAACTGCCTGCTCAAAATCGACGCCGGCGTTTTGCGCGACCTCGCGCAAACGGTTCCAGTCGATTTCGACCAAGTAGACATAATGATATTCGATCGTTGGCTCAGTCCGTGAAGTTGCGAGGTGATGACTGACCAGGAATTGGATCAGCGCATCCGCGATCTGGTTTTGCACCGGATCACGGTCATCAAGTGCCAATTCGGACAAACCGGCGGCACGAGCGTCGTTCGCCCGCGCCAAGCCTTCGCCGAAGGCGTCCGCAAGTTCATCGGCACGTGTCCGCTCCCGCCGCACAGCTTCATGTTTGTCGCTCTCGATCGACGCGCCGGCGTCACTCGCCGATGCCTCGAGATCGATCGCAACAAGTTCGTCGTGCAGGACAAAGTGGCCCACGATGTAATCGAGTAGCTTTCGCGATTCGTCCGCCAAGGCCCGCGCCCACCCTTCCCATCAAAGGTACGAAGCCAGGAAATGCCGAGGTGATTCGACACTCGGCGGCGATTATACGCCAGTGTCTTTCGCTGCCCACGCCGCCAGCCCCTGACGGATCAATTCCGAACCAGAAGCCATTGAAATCTCACCCTCCGGCCCATTGGGATTCATCGAGACAACACCATAAGCGCGAACCTTACCGGTTGCGAACACCGCGGCGATCGCGGCGTTGGTGGTCTCGAGATCGGGTCCGTTCGGTTCGGCCGTGGGGTGGTTCGGCTGCAGCGATCGATCGAGCACATCCGAATCGATGTGAAGATAAATGTGATCGACCTGTCCCGCGAGGCGCGCCACCGCTGCCCTGATTTCCGCGATCGAGCCCTCGGCGCCAAACTTGGCGATCGTGGCGTCGGTTGCGTGAATGAGATCAGCTTCCTCCGGATCGAGGTTGCGCACATCGACAAACAGAATGCGATCGGTCGGCAACGGCACGGCCTGACCGGCGAGTTCCCGCCACGGCGCATGACAAAGTCCGGCGCTGACCGCGACCGGCATGCCGCCCAGCATTCCGGAGTGGGTCGTGCGCGGCGTATTGAAGTCACCATGGGCATCAAACCAGACGAGCCCGAGCTTCGCGGTCGCGCCGTACGCCTGCTGCAAACCGGCGATCATGCCGATCAGATGACTACAGGTGCCACCCATCAGCACGGGGCGGCGTTCCTCGTCGATGGCGCCTTTTGCGGCACCGGCCACGAGCGCATTGAACCGACCGAGATTGACGATCGGATCGTCAGTCACTGACGCTAACGCTGGACGGGTTACCTTCGTTACCTCGACCCCATCAAGTTGATCGAGAAAACCGCCCTCGGTCAGAACTTGAGCGGCTTGGGCGAGCCCGTGCGCGCGTTCCCGGCCCGGTGTCGTTGGCGTCGCCTCGACCGCGCCAGGTGCGATGACATCAATCCTCATTTCTCACCCCTTCCCCGGTAATCAAGTCCCGATAGCCCTCCCCTGATTGTCGCTCAGCTTGGCGATGGATGAAGCCTTCGCCATCGTCGCTGACGATGCAACCGGCGTCAAAGGCGACACGAGGCTGAATCTTGTCCAGCGTTCCCGATCTGTACGTTCGCCAAATCTTGTCAATTTTGCGCGTCTCACCCCTGTAACTCCCTCATTGGACGCAGTGACAGAGGTACTTGCGTCTCTCTTTTTTTCGTGACCAGGGAAGGATAGTCATGCCCGCCTTCCTCACCCAGGATAGAAATCCAAACGCGCATCACCCAGAGGGTACCCGGCGCAGCAGCAGGAAGGACGAGATCGATGAGCGCCTCGCATCGGCGTTGGCTCCGGGTTCTTTCGGGATTCCGGCGCACCGACGTTCCAATTCACTCTGCGGACGAGCCTGCCGCATCCAAGCGGGGCGATCATCGTGGTCAGGCCATGGTCGAGTTCGCACTGATCGCGACAGCGTTCTTCATGATCGTGTTCGGCACCATCGACTTCGGCCGCGCCATTTTCGTCTCTGTCGAACTTCATAACGCCGTCCGTGACGCTGGTCGCTATGCCCGGGTCGAAACATCAAACGGGAATGCGCGCGGTGGTTTAGGGATGATCCCTGACTGGGTGCACTACCAATACTCCTACGACACGAGTGGCACAGGGGACACATGGGGCACCGATGCCGGGCACGCCCGCCCAGGCATTGGAGCGGCGACAGTCACCTATTCCTGCGGCGCCTGCACTTCGGGCAGCAAGCTGACGATCACCGCAACGTTGCCGTTTAAGGCATTCACGCAAAACCTGCTCAAAATCAGTCCCATCAACCTGAAGGCGTCAACGACTGTCACGTTGGAATAACGCCGCAATGGTGCGTTCAGAAGCTCGCTTCAAGGAGCAAACGATGAAGGAGGTGATCAGAATCAGACGTATGGTTCTTCCATTCAGGACGAGGTATTCGTCCCACGGTCAACATGGTTCAGAACGAGGGCAGGGTATTGTCGAGTTCGCGCTCGCGCTGCCGTTCCTGATGCTGATCATGCTCGGCACCGTCGACATGGGTCGCATGTTCTTTGATTACATCGATTTGCGATCCGCGTCTGTCGATGGGGCTCAATTTGGCTCACGCAATCCGTCGAATGTGGGGGCCATTCAGGCCGAGGCGATCGCCTCGGGCGCGCCGGCAGGCACAACCGTCTCGGTGGTCGTGGACTCAGCCTGCAACTCGGCAACCACACCCGGTGTGCCGGGGAGCGTCAAGGTCACCACAGCCAAGACATTTCAACCGTTCACGACCGCGTTTCTGTCTCGTTTCGGTCTCGGCCCTGTCAATCTCTCCGCTAGTACTACGATGAGGTGTTTAACATGAGCAATCGCGATCCCGATTCCCGCAACTTTTCGTCGATCGCCCATGCCCCGCAGATGCCAGACAAATTTGCGGAACTCAAGCCTGAGCCCGACCGCAAAGGCGCACATAATGGGCAGGTTCTGATCCTTTTCGCCGCGTTCATTGTCGGTCTCATGGGCATGCTCGGTCTCGCGACCGACGTGGGGTACGCGCTGGCGGCCCGCCGAACTGTCCAAGGCGCGGCTGACGCCGGCGCGATGGCAGGCGCTCGTCAGATCGCCCGCTGGAAATCTTCCGCGCCGACATCGGCGCTTGGAGATACCACAGCAGTCGTCAACAGCAATAAGTTCAACAACGTTAACCCGACTCTCTACTACTGCAAGTACATCGGTAACGACTGGAGCGAAGTAGGCGATTGTGGGTCAACCGTGCCAAGCAACGCCGCTGGAGTCCGAGTCCGCACAAAACTAAAGGTCAATACATTCTTCATTCGCGCTGTCCCGCTCGCGCCGAAGACCGTGACGGTTGTTGGCTACGCGAAGGCTCGTGTCATGCGAGCTCAGGCGAAGGCTCCCGACTCCCCATTCATCATCTGCGGATTCGGAGCCTGGGACGTGACCGGGAATTCCACCACTCAGAATGGTGGCGGTCCCTTCGATATCTTGTCCAGCGAAAGTCCGATGAAGATCAATCCTGCCGCGGTCGGCAAAACCTTCCGGATTCACGATCAGCTCCATAAGATGCCGACATCGAAGTGTGGCATCGGCAACTCATCCTGGAAGGGACTCAACCCACAGGACCAGAACGTCGGAAAGACCACGCCGGGTTGGTTCAAGTGGGATACCGGTACCCAAGCAGGTCCCACTCGCGATAAGGTGAACGGCGCTGACGGCTGCAACGCGAACACGGGCATGCCCTACAACTGCGTGATGCTGGTGCCGATTGCCTCCAACAAGACACACACAACCACGGGAAGTGACATCTGGGTCGTCGGCTACGCAGCCTTCCGGATTACGGAAATCGACAAGAATAGCCACAACGCGCTGCTGCTCGACGACTACATTGTTGCCGGACCAGGCACGAGCGATTGGTGCCAGGATTGCGGTGGCGCGACCGTCATCCGTCTCATCTGGTAAATCTACTCACGGATTCTCGAAACACGGCGGCTGGGAATTTCTCCAGCCGCCGTGTTCTTTGTGCTCGACTAGTTATTTCTTCGCAGTCATCTGCGTAATTGGTGCAGTCGTTTTACGCCGTAATACGACATCTAACGTATTGTCCCGAGCGCGTGTGGCCAATAGGATGAGAGTGCGCCAAATAATGGCAGGCGCACGAGATAAGAGGTTCGACGAACTCATTAAGTGGTTCCGCGAACATAAGGTAGTTGAAGGAGTTCAATAATGGTTGCGTCGCTTCGCCCTCAGGATGCCCCCAAGCTCGTCCTGGTATCTCCAGTCGAGTCGATTGAGTCCGGCGTTATCGTCGGTCTTCTCGTCGAGCAGCACGGCCAGGTCAGCGCCAAACCGGTCACCCCGTTCGCGCTGCGATCCCACGAGCCAGTTTCGTTGTACGACGAGCCGGTAACCTGGGAAGACGCCGAGTGGCAATAATCCCCTGACGATCTAAATCCGGGAATCTCGCGAATCCCTGCACAACCCAGCCTGTCTCTCACGTTACGTGAGGGACGGGCGGGACCATTCATTGGCTGCCGGAATCGACCATCGTGGTTAGCCACTCCGCCCTGGAATTCATTCCCGGGCGGAGTGTCAACGACCTGTAGCGGCGCACGGCTGTGCGCCTGAGGGTGCTGACCGGCCTTCGCGCAATCAGGCATCGGCGCAATAGGTACACGAGCGTTCGCCAAACGCCCCTACGGCGATGCGACATGGATCTGCTCTTTCCCTTCACCGTATGTCCGAACGATTCTTGACAACAATCCCGAGTCTCGGTAGGCTCCCCACGACAATTGAAGAACGTCGCAACGGGAGCTCGGGGAGCCGGGCTGAGAGGGCGGCCACCTCCGCAAGGAGGATCTGCCGCCGACCGTCGAACCTGATCGGGGTAATGCCCGCGCAGGAAAGCACGCCTCCCCACGTGCCGTTGCGTATCGCCGGCGCTGTTTGTATTTTCCTCGGGAGGGATGACAATGCCGCATCCAAATTTCGCGCCGATCGCTTGGTTTGCTCGATATGCCTGTGACCTGTCGCGCCGCTCGCGTTCGGTTCTGCTCCCGCGACGGCTGCCGACCGAGTCAAGATCAAGGTCGCGCTCGATTGGTATCCCGAACGCGAACCATGCCGGTCTGTTTCTCGCCAAGGAACGCGGCTACTTCGCGCAAGCTGGACTCGAGCGTTGATTTCTACACGCCGTCTGACCCAACAACCGTGCTGCAGACTGTCGGGGCGGGCAAAGACGATTTCGGCATCTCTTATCAGACCGATGTTCTCCTTGCCCGCGAACAGGGCGTGCCGGTCGTCTCGGTCGCCGCGCTCGTGCAGCATCCCGCTCCTTTGCGTGATGTCGACGAAGGAGTCAGCACATCACTCGACCCCACGATCTTGTCGGTAAAACGGTCGGTTATCCCGGCATTCCCAGCCAGGAAGCGTTCTTGAGCACCATGCTTGAAGCGGATGGCGCTTCTCTCGACGATGTGAACCTGGTCAACGTCGGCTTCAATCTCGTGCCTGCCGCCATCTCCGGCCAGGTGAACGCCGTGATGGGCGCCTATTGGACGCACGAAACGATCCTCGCCGAGCAGGAAGGACATCCGGTCAACGTGATGCGAGTCGAAGATTGGGGCGTGCCGGATTACTACGAACTTGTGCTCACCGCGAACGAAAAAACCGTGCGGGATCGCCCTGAGGTCGTGACTGCCTTCCTCGGCGCGATGCAGCGCGGGTATCAGGATGCGATCGCGGACCAGTCCGCCGCCCTCGACGCCTTGCAAAAAGACTACCCCGACATGGACCGCGACGTGGAAACGAAAGGTCTCGCGCTCCTCGCGCCAGAATGGACCGATCAGGTCCCAGTCTTCGGCACCCAAACCGCCGAGCGCTGGAACGCGTTCGGCGACTGGATGAAGCAACACAACCTCATCTCCGACGACCTCGACATCTCCGCCGCCTACACGACCGCATTGTTACCCGCGCCGGTCGCCACGCCGGAAGCGACGCCAACGTCGTAGGGGTTGGGATGCGACCAGGACCGAATGACCTCTCGCGACAATTGCAACTATCGGTTTTGATACCAAGGGGCTCGCACGATACGCCGTGGCGACAGGAACATGATTTTGGAGCTTTGAGATGGCGAAACGTGAACGACAACCGATTCATCCGGGGGAGATACTGGCCGAAGATGTGCTCGGCGAGCTCGGGATGAACGCACGGCAGCTTGGGCAGGCGCTCGATGTTCCAGCGAATCGTATCGCGGAGATACTCCGTGGCCGGCGAAGCATTACTGCCGACACAGCACTTCGTCTCGGGCGATGGCTCGAGACGTCACCTAAGTTCTGGCTCAATCTCCAACAGGCATACGATCTCGAAGTCGCCGAAATGGAACGCGGCGAAGAGATTGCGCGAACCGTTACTCCACGCGTGGCGGCGTAGATGAGCCCGTCCCCCGTCAATCCGAGCCTCATCGATCGTCATTCCGAGCGAAGTCGAGGAATCTGTCTCTGGTGAAACAGCGTTCGTCATCGTGACGCCATCCCGGAATCAATTCCCGGGCGGACCGGTGAGTGAGTCCACTATTTGGGTGAACGCCATCAATCCCGGGTGGATACCCCACATCGGCTCAAACGAGCCATGGCCTTGCCCACCGTCATGCTGAGCTCCCCTTCCGTCATTCTGAGCGAAGCGAAGCATCTTGCTTGGCAATACCAAGGCTATGAACACGGCGAGATCCTTCGCCTCCGGCTTCGCCTGCGCTCAGTGGTCTGTCCCGCGTCATAGGACTTGTTCGCGGCGCGGTTGTCGTGCTTCGTCGCTGCGCACGGCGGTGCGCCCGCCGGGCGCAGCGACGGGCGTCCCTCCACTGCGACAAAGCTCGCTGGACAGACTACTCAGGATGACGGGGAGGGCGGCTCCGCCTCCGCTCAGGATGACGAAGGTGGAACGCTCAGGATGACGGTGGGGAGGCGCTCGTGATGACGGGATTAGCGGTGACGGCGGCAGCGGGGGTAACTCAAGTGGGTTGATAGGTCGAAGGAGGCGGTCGGCGCTAGCCCCGGTTGGCTTGTTCCATTCCAGCAAGGAGAACATCGAAATAGAGCTCGGCAAGCTGGCGCCGGCCGGGGACGGTGTGTCCGTCGAATGATGCGTGCGCGTCTGCGGGGAGACTCAACCGTAATGCCCAGACCCGTTGCGCTTCGTCCCGGGTGAAGGCGTCCGCGTCGTCGCGCGGCACGCTCCAGATCCGGCAGGCCTCGCACAACGCCCGATCGTTCAACGGTAAGAAATCGTTCAGGATGAAGCTGATCGCGGGGTCAGATGTCAGCAGTTTGCCACTCTTGGCAGCCTTCGCTCCGGGCAGAGCGACGAGTGCCGCCCGGAGCGGTGGGGCAGATTCGACCGCGATCTTCGGCGCGTCGGAGCGCCGCGTTTCGAGATATCCCCAGAAGATGATCGCTACGCCGAGAGCCATCGCGATGTAGAGGTACTCGCGATGCCCAAAACGGGTCAGGGCGCCGCCCAAGGCGACGGTCACGGTGCCGACCGCGACCAAGACACAGCCGATCATCCGGTGGCGCTGCGTGCCGAGCTTCTTGAATCGCCAGGCCGAATAGAGCGCGCCGCCGGCGACTACCAGCGTGCCAAACGTGTTGATCGAGATTGTCAAGATCAGCAGGGCGGTGCCAGGATTGAGCGCCTCCCAGCCATCGGAGGCGAGCTTTGCATGGTCGATAGGCGTGTTGAAGACGAGGGTGGCGGCGACTGCGGTGACGAGCATCGTGACGCCGGGCGCATAACGAGCAATCTTCTGAGGGAAGAGGAGATAGAGTTCGCCGACCGCGAGGTATCCCACGACGAGAACCGCGCCGGTTAGGTAGTAGACCCTGGTGAGGAGGACGGTCCAATCGGTCAGCGATCCGAGCGCCTCGGCGCCCCGCCGCGATGCCGAACAGGGCGAAAGCGATCACCCAGGCAAGCTTATCGGGGCGTGGGCGACGAATCGCGTCGCGCGCGATGACCGCCATGCAGGCAAAGCTCACGAGCGCCGAGAAGATGGGAAAGATGACCACGGTCTGCACGGACTCCGGTTTGGACTCAACGTAAAGGCGCGGAGCATTCGATGCTCCGCGCACAATTTACCCCGGGACCTCGCTCATCCGTTCTCGAACGCACGGCTCCGTGCAGACAATCACGATGTCGTCATCTGGCAATTCGCCGCGTGACCCAGTAGAACGTGATGCCGAGCAGGATCGCGGCCAGCCCCGAAAGATTCCGGATTCGATCGCCTAAACGTCCAGTAGCGACTCCCGGGTTGGTAGACCGTTGTCATGTAGATGTTGTCGTCGATAAAGCACGGGCGCTGCGCGGCGAGGGACGCGTCGACGTCAGCCGGGGACGGTATGATTCCGACCGTTTGTTTCAGATTGCCGCCCATGGAAAAACACTGCTGCGCGGCCGGGCTGTTCCAGCCCAAAGAGTGACCGAACTGGTCAGAAGGAAATGAGTCGATGTGCCAGGCGCTTCTTCCGATGCTGTCAGGCAACCGATCCGTTGGGCTTGCGATGTATTTGCGCGGCGCGAGGTACATCAACACCGTCATCTACTACGCCCCGACTATTTTCAAATTCGCCGGTATTACAGCCGCAGGACCCGCGATCCTGGCCGGAGCGGCGTTGGCCATGGTGATGTGGTGCCTTCACGTGCTGGCCATCTTCTTGCTGGACCGCGTCGGAAGAAGGCCTTTGCTGTTGACCGGCGTGGCCGGCCAGATTGTTGGTCTCGCGATCTTGGGCGCTGCCTTTCAGTTCCAGCAGTTGGCAAGTTTCAAGAGTGCCATCGCCATCGGCGGTTTGGTGATCTATGCGCCTGTTTCGCTTTCGGCCTCGGGCCGATCTTCTGGCTGATGATTTCCGAGATCTATCCCTTGAAGGTCCGCGGTGCGGCCGTCGCGATACGTT
>CAVTUU010000012.1:0-81916 GCA_963737985.1 uncultured Chloroflexia bacterium
TCGGCGTGGAGATGCCATTCGCCCGGACGCGACGAACAACATCGATCGCATCGCCCAGCGTCGTTCCTTGCGCCAGCGCCACCTGGCTCGTGTGCTGCACCGTGATGCCGTCGGCGATCGGATCGGAAAAGGGAATCCCGATTTCGATCACATCCGCGCCACCCGCGACGAGCGCGGGCAGCAGTTGGTCAGTCATCGCGAGATTCGGGTAGCCCGCGGTTACAAACGGGATGAGCGCCGGCCGGCCTTCAGCCTTGGCCCTGGCAAACGCCTCCGCGATTCCACTCTTCGCCGTCGTGGCGGAATCTATTTCAGATGGGGTAACGACGCTCACAGTGTCACTCCAAGGGCATCGGCCACCGTGTGCATATCCTTGTCACCCCGGCCCGAAAGGTTGATCAGTATCGATTCATCAGGAGAACGCTCAGCCGCGAGCCGGAGCGCATACGCGACCGCGTGGCTCGACTCGAGCGCGGGAATGATCCCTTCCGCCCGGCAAAGCTGCTGGAAGCCGTCGAGCGCCTCGTCGTCGGTGATCCCGACATACCGCGCCCGGCCAATGTCCATCAAGAATGCGTGCTCGGGGCCAACACCCGGATAGTCGAGTCCGGCCGAGATCGAATGCGTTTCGATCACCTGACCGTTTTCATCCTGCAGCACGAATGAGCGCGAACCGTGCAGGACACCTTCGCTCCCTGCGCAGAGTGTTGCGGAGTGCTTCCCGGATTCGATCCCGTGACCGGCCGCCTCGACACCGATCAACTCAACACTGGCGTCGTCCACAAATGGATGGAAGATGCCGATCGCGTTTGAGCCGCCCCCGACACAGGCCAAGACCGCGTCCGGCAGTTTCCCGGTCTGCTCCAGCATTTGCGCGCGCGCCTCACGCCCGATCACCGTTTGCAGATCGCGCACGATCATCGGATAGGGGTGCATGCCGGCGGCGGTGCCGAAGAGATAAAAAGTCGATTCGACGTTGGTCACCCAATCGCGAATCGCTTCGTTGATCGCATCCTTCAGCGTTTTCGATCCGGAGGAAACCGAACGGACCTCCGCCCCGAGGAGTTTCATGCGGAAGACATTGAGCGACTGGCGGGCGATATCAACCTCGCCCATATAGACAATGCAATCCATATCGAGCAGGGCGCAGGCAGTTGCCGATGCGACGCCGTGCTGCCCGGCGCCGGTCTCAGCGATGATGCGCCGCTTGCCCATCCGCTTCGCCAGCAGAGCCTGGCCAAGCGCGTTGTTGATCTTGTGCGCGCCGGTATGGGCGAGATCCTCGCGTTTGAGATAAATCTTGGCGCCGCCGACGATCCGGCTCAAGTTCTCGGCGTAATAGACCGGAGTCGGTCGCCCGACATAGAACGTTGCCAGCCGGTCGATCTCGGCCTGAAAGCTCGGATCGTTGCGCGCAGCCTCGTACGCTTCTTCGAGCTCGCGTAGGGCCGGCATCAAGGTTTCGGGCGCGTAGCTGCCACCGAATCGCCCAAAACGGCCGTGCGCGTCAGGCATGGTGGCCGCACCGGCAATTGGCGTACTGGCGACGTCGGTGACCATCAGAGACTCCTAGCAATGTGCGCCCCAAATCGCGGTATGCGATGAGACCAATCAACCGCGAATTCGGGAGCCGGAACGAATCATCGCGAAGTAATTGCGCCGTTATTATCGTGCCCGTGTGTAAGCATCCGCAACAACGAGCGAAACGAGATATTGGTCACCTGGTTTCTATGTGGATGTTAACGGATGAATAATAGACCATTCGCTCGGCTTCTCAATAAGCCCGTTGTCGTCTGCCAGGATATGAGGGAACTGGGAGTCTCGAATTGTTCCGAGGTGAACCGAGCGGTTTTCGTCAGCAATTCCAACGAGGTCAGCGGCAGTCTTGGGACGAGGATTGAGAAGCAAGACCTGTCGTCCTAGCCGCGCCTTAACGAGTCTTATCGGCTCAGCGAGGTCGGAATCATTCGAGACAACTACTGCGACGTCGTATTCGTCATCAAACGCATCGACGAGCATGTAACTCGCAAGATTGACATCCGATCCTTTTTCCTCTTCCTCGATTACCGCTATGCGCTCTATCGGCTCAAGAACTTTTGGCCGTCTCGGGTGAGTGAACGAATTTAGATCTGCCTTTCGTCGCCACTTCACATTTGTGGCAAACCGCCCCATGTGAACGGTTAGGTTAGGTATCGTCTCGAGAGCCCGAATATAGGTTAGCTGCCGAGATCGTTGGTGAGGATCTTCTGGGTCAGGATTGACAAGCGCAGTGAAATAACGAATCCGATTTATCTCAAGGTTCGGATAAACCTTAGAAATGAATACAGCTAAATCTATCCACTTGAAAGGTTTCCATTCCTTGCGGCTCTTATTTTTGAAGCACCCGTAGTAAAAGTTGAACCCGTCAAAGTAGACGTTGGCGCGCGATCGTGAATTCTGTTCCATGTATTCAGCCCGCAAAAGCCAGGGCCGCCCCGAAGGACGGCCCCGCACCCTACCGCGGTAGCAGTAGGGGATGTGCTCAAATTTTACCTCGAACTACCTCACCTGTAAAGCATATTCGGGTTCAAATCCCCGGGTAGAGCAGCTCGATGCGGGCGACGATGGAGGCGATGGCGAGGATGAGGGTGAGCCAGGCGGTCGTGGTCAGGAGCTCGTTCGCGATCACCCAACCGCGGGTGGCGAGACGGCGGCGCTGCCAATGTGGAGACGACGCGCGGAAATCACGGTACGCGAAACCGAGCAGGACGAGCGCGAGCAACGCGAGCACGGCAATCCACCCGACAATCACCGGACGGGGCAGATTCGCCGAGCCGTGGTCGAGCGCCCAATCGTTTTTCCAGACCATCAACACGAGATAGCCGGTGGTCACCACGGCAGCAATAAACCCGAGGGCTGAGCGGCCTCGCCGCAGACATGCGTGCAGCGAATGACCGCTGCGGACCCACCACGCGGTCGCGGTGATCAGTCCAAACGCTGGCATCAATGTCAGAACAACGTGGGAAACGGTCGCGTACCGCGCTTGCAACGCCAGCACGTGATCGCGAATGAGGTATCCGACGACCAGCGGCGTTCCCGACCAGATCAGCGCGGCGGCGGCTGCGCCGGTGAGAAAATTCCGGAACGGGATACGCAACAGACCCGTGCCGATCGTGATGTACATGCGAATCATCGGCATGATGCGACCGACAAAGACGACCGCCGTGTCGCGACCCGCGAGCCGCGCGCGCCAACGATCCATCGTCGCTTCGGCCTTTTCTCGATGACGCGAGAGCAGACGATCGAGCAGATGCACGCCGCCCGTGCGCATGATCAAATGCAACGAGGTCGTACCGAGCAAGTCCGCCGCCGCAACGAGCAGAACTCCCACGATCAGCATTGGAACGGAGTGGACGACGTACGCGCCTGTGAGGAGAATCGCGATCTCGATCGGCACGCCGGTGGGTAGACCAAGCTCGCCCGCGCAGATCATCAGCGCAAGAAGCGGCAATCCGTAGTGTGCGATCAACGACAGAACCGACGAATCTATGGCGGACCTCTCGTCCGGCGAACGTTCTGACAGCTAACGCCAGCTGCCACTACTGGAAATATACCTGGTCCAGATGAATCAACGATGAATGGCCAAATGCAGATTCCTTAGTTTCTCATGACATGGTGGCGTTGGATACCAAGGAGTGCGAGTGAATGACATCAGCGATGGCTGGGTTCGATCTTCACGATCAGGTTGCCGTCATCACCGGAGGCACTGGCGTGCTCGGCGGGGCGATGGCGACTGGACTCTGCCAGGCAGGGATGCGCATCGCGCTGATTGGCCGCCGCGAAGAACAGTGCGCCACCGTCGCCGATGCGTTGTGTCAGTCCGGCGGCCAGGCCATCGGTGTTCCCTGCGATGTCCTCGATCGTGAGCAGCTTGAAAGGGCATGCGAGCAGATCGAAGGAGAGCTCGGTCCGATCGACCTCCTCGTCAACGCGGCGGGCGGCAATCGGCCACTAGCCACCACCTCGCCCGAGCGAAGCTTCTTCGATCTCGATGACGCGGTCGCGGAGGTGATCGATCTCAATCTCATGGGCACAATTCGCAGTTGCCAGGTCTTCGGCCGAAGAATGGCCGAGCGGGGCACAGGATGCATCGTCAATATCGCCTCGATGACCGCATACCGACCCCTCACCAAGGTGCCGGCTTATGGCGCCGCGAAAGCCGCCGTTGCCAACTTCACGCAATGGCTCGCGGTGCACATGGCAACGGAGTACAGTCCACATATCCGAGTCAACGCCATCGCGCCCGGCTTCTTTCTCACCGAGCAAAACCGATTTCTTCTCCTAGATAAAACGACTGGTGAAATGACAGCCCGCGGGCGCGCGATCCTCGATCACACTCCAGCGGGCCGCCTCGGCGATCCGGATGACCTGATTGGCACATTGATCTGGCTGGCGAGCCCAGCAGCATCATTCGTGACCGGCATTGTCGTGCCGGTCGACGGCGGTTTCTCCGCTTTCGGTGGACTCTAGGAGTTTGTCTAGGCGTCAGGCATCGGGCGACAGACGTTAGAAGTGAGGCGTTAGGCATTAAGGACGGCTCTCGCTGTTCGGTGGCCATTTCTCTGACCGCAGATTGCCGAACGCAGCGCGTCGTCCCGACGCCTGATGCCCGACGCCTGATGCCCGATGCCTGCCGCCCAGATTAGCGCTGCGCCGCTTCGTGGAGGAACCAGATCCGGCGCTCTGTCTGATCGAGAATCTCTTGCAACAGATTCGAGGTCACTGAATCGTTGTGATCTTCGCAGGTGTCAATTGCTTCGCGCTGCGCGTTGGCCATCTTTTCGTTGTCCGCGAGGAGACGGCTCAGCATCTTCGCCGCGGGAATCTCGACTTCATCGTCATCTTCGATCGTTTGTAGCGAGGCGATGTGCCCAATGCTGCGGATCGTCGTGCCCCCGATTTTGCGCAGGCGCTCGGCGAGGGGATCGATCCCTTCCAGAATCGACTCCGCGTGCTCATCGAACATCAAGTGGTAATCGCGGAAGTGCGGTCCAAACAGATGCCAATGGAAATGTTTCGATTTGACGTAGAGCGCGAACGAGTCGGCAATCAGCGGGTTGACGGTTTCAACGATGACCTTCACGTCGTCTGGTTTAATTCCAGTCGGAGTCGCGAGGGGCGCGGACGCTGGATAGGCTTGGAAATTCATAGTCATCGTATTGCTCGATTTGCTTGATCGACCGGTCGAATTCGACCGCCCATCTCGTGTTGTAGCCATCCCTGGAGACCTTTCAGTTGGAACATCGCACATCGCGGACGCACTCCGACGACCGCAAGATGTCACTGAGCATGGTCCGTTCCATCAGTTCGGCGAGCCCTGGGTACTCATCGCGCGGGTTGAGATGAAACCATTTCCGCGGCACGTCGGTTAGAGTCAGTCAAAGAAGTGCGGAACAGAGTAACCTTCCGCGAGTCGGATTCCGACGGTAATGGTGAATGGTAGGAGCGTTCTATGAGCCCTCTCAATAGACGGGAATTGATTGGCGGCGCGACAGCGGCAGCCGCACTTTCGATCGGATCATTGCGATTCGTTATTCCTCACGCGCAGGCTGATGATGACGCCAAAGCGCTACTCGACAAAGCGGCGCAAGCGATGACCGAACTGACGTCGTTCAGCTTCCTCGTGCAAAACGAAGGTGGCACGACGAAACTGCTCAATATCGTCGAATTGGAATCGATTGAGGGCGAAGTACTGCGTCCTGATTCATTTCACGCCCAGGCCACGGCGAAGGTCGCGGTGTTGACGGTCAAAGTCGACGTTATCGGCGTCAACGGGGATCTCTACGTCTCCGACCCGACCGCGCCCGAAGGGACATATATCAAGCTCTCGACAACCGACATGACCGGCGTCGATATCGCCTCTGTGATGAATCCGGACGCACTAATCCTCAAGTCAGTGACCGTGCTCGATGAACCGAAGATCGACGGCACCGCCAAGATCGGCGACGTCGAAACGACAAAGGTGAGCGGCGTCGTGGTCCTGCAAAAAGTGATTGAGCTTGCCGGATTCTCCGTCGCCACGCCGACCGCGGAACAAACTCCAGCGCCGGGCGAAACGCAGCTCATCCTCGATCAACCGCTCGACATCACCTTGTGGATCGACCAGGACAACCGCATTCGCCGGATCCGTATCATCGGCGCCATTCTCACCTCCGACGACCCCGGCATCGCTCGCATCATCGACTTCTCGAAATTCAACGAACCGGTCACTATCGAAGCTCCCGCGAACGCCACACCCCTCCCCTCGTCTCCGGGTGGACCGTAGGTAGGAAATTCGCGACGGCTCCCCTTCGCTGGCTTGCAGATTCAACTTCCTTCAATGCAATACGACCTCGGGCGACGCGCCCGAGGTCGTGTAGTTGTAGTTCTCTAGACCCGTGAGTGAATACCACTAGCAATAGCTCGAGATGTAGTCGCCCCAGTAGAGCCACCAATCCTTCCAATACCAGTACAAATCACTCCCGGTGGGTGCGGCGACCCACTGGGCACCAGCGTAGTCATAAGACGACCAAGCAATTGGACACGCCAGCGGGCGCTCATAGTGCGCTTCCGCCGAATGGGGAGAAAGCAACGCGCCACCCGCGACGGCAATCGCGAACACACCCACAACCACCAGCGCTATCAGTCGGCGTTGAATTGTGCGAAACATCGGTGTCTCCTCTCCGTACTACTTTGTCGACTCGTGGCAACGGCGCCACTTGACAGCACTTTAGGAGCATCCGACTCTATGGCCATCGGCGACATTGCCGAATCCGGCAACGGTCACTTCAGGGCTATGAAATTGGCAGTTTGACCGAGCGAAATGCCAAGCCGAATCGCACACCTTCGTGCCGGGCAAAGCCTGCCGTTGATTTCACATCAGCTTATCTCTATTGACTCGCCCGTCGATCGCGCCACTCGAGCAATTTGTGAAGCACTAAGAGGTCGTAGTCCGGGCCGGTCGTGTCGCCGATGAAATGCGTGATCCCGGCAGCCAGATACTCGTCGAGCTTATCGAGCTGCGGACCGAAGATCTGCGCGGACCGCTCGATCTCCCTTGGATCTCGCCCGACTTTGGCGCACCACTCGTCGAGGATTTGGTTCTTCCGCGCCAGCACCTCCGGTTCGCCCTGTCCGTTCCAGATCGTGGCGTGCTGGGCCACGATCCGCAACGTCACTTTTTCTCCGCCACCACCGATCAAGATCGGGAGTGGATTGCGGATGGGCTTCGGGTTCAGTTTCGCCAGCCGATCGACGATGACGGGCATGTCGCGATCGAAATCCTTGAGGCGCGATGCCGCTGTCCCGAACTCGTAGCCATACTCCTCGTAATCGCGCTGATTCCAACCACTACCAATGCCGAGAATGAATCGGCCGTTAGAGATGTGGTCGAGGGTTCGAGACATATCAGCCAGGAGATTTGGGTTGCGATAGCTGTTCGCGGCAACGAGGCAGCCGATCTCGATCCGCTCGGTGACCTCGGCCATCGCCCCAAGCGCCGACCAGTTATCAAGGTGAGTCCCGTTCAGGTCGCCCGACAGTGGAAAGAAATGATCCCAGTTGAACATTGTGTCGGCGCCGGTGGCCTCGACGGCTCGCCACGCTTCCCGAATCTGCGGGTAGGTTGCATGTTGCTGAGTAACTTGAATTCCGACCCGAATGGCAGTCAAGCCTTACTCCATTTCTCTAGCCGATGAATAAACTCGAGGATCATATCTGGTCTGTGTCCGCGCGGGCACGAGTCGCATTTGGCTGGCATTGGGTCGTTGGGCGGAGGCGTTGAAACTAGCGCTCTTCACCCATTGACACAGGGCCGCTCTGATCATCAAGCAGACCAGGTTGAGAATACGTGATCTGATCGCTCACCGCCGTCTTGCACCTGATCATCACCCTAGTCTTCGGCCTGGCGTTGTTTGCTATCAGGTCCCGAGAGGTGTTGGATTTCCCCGACTTACAAATTTTGCTGAATGCATGAGGCTGGGTCATCGTGCTGACGGTCCTGGGAGTCCCCAGACGAGCTCTGCCAGGATGCGTCGTCGTACGATATTGTCGGATATATAAGGTTCGACTAACGCAGTAAGTTCACGGTCAAATGCCTCGGCATCGACTGGGTCCATCCGATCGCGGGACAGACCGTTTCGCGAATGGAACGACTCAACATACTCCTCGAGGCGCTGCTCGAACCAAACCGGCGCGGTTTCGTGCCGGCCAAGCGGGCGGAACAACTTTCGCTGCTCAAGCTCGTCCACCACGTCGTAAGGTCGGAAATCGCGGTTCGTGGACCTGCGCGCGATCAGCGATCGGACGGCTGCTTCCCACGGAGGGGGCACATCTTGGTTGTCGACAATAACCAAAAGGCCGCGCGGTGTAAGCGCGTCATGGAAGCGCGGTAGCACAACGTCCCATGCCATCCAATGCAGGCTCGCGCCGGCAACGATCAGCGCATATGGTGGATTCAAAGGCGCATCCTCTGCGAATCCGTGGCGCCATACAAGGTTTGCGGCGCGCCCGCCGGGGCTAGCTTGCCCTTTGTACAGCATGCCTGCCGACGGGTCGAGTGCGTCGACCGACGCGACCCGGCTCGCCAAACCGCGCGCAATTTCTCCCGTTCCGCACCCCACATCAAGAACGGAGCGGGGTTCGTCAATGACGAGCTTGGCAAGCACGTCGAAGACCTCGGCTGGGTAGGGTGGTCGGCGATGGTACGCGGCAATAACACTCGGATCGGAAAATTGGGACGCGTACTCCGGACCGAGATGGGCAGGTTTAGGACGCATTAGCGCTCACTTCCAAGACGAAGGAAACCAACGGATGAATGAGGCTAGTATCGGCACATTGAAGTTCACCGGACCAGAGCTCGTCAGAGAATCCGCGCGCACTCGGCTTGTTCCGCCCAACGAATATCGACATTCCTGTTCACTGCTGCCCCAAAACGCCCAACCAAACCTTGTTTTTGCACATTTCCCATTGATCAGAAACGAGCCCGATCAACGAGGGATCCCTAGCGAACTTCCCCGGCGTCCTTTGGCTGGGAGGGGTTCTTCGCCGGAGACGAGAGTAAGATAGCAAACGCTATCGAGGCGGGCGGATAGGTCACATGTAGCTGTTGGACCTGAATCCCGACCCGAATCGCAGTCAAGCGATGCTCCCTTTCCATTGACGAAGAGTCAGTTTTGGGATCATATCCGCTCCATGGCCAAAGCGTATCTCTGTCTTTGAATTGGCATAGGGATCGCCAAGCCGCGTGCTTCTCGGATCACCGATGAGCCGAGGAAGAGTTCGACCGCTGCCCCATTGACACCAGACCTAACCGGGCATAAAGTAGATGCCGGTTTAGAATATGCGTTCTGATTGGGCGACGCTTCCGCAATCCCGGCCCCGGGGTTTGGCCCGCCCACCTCTCCCGTAGTACAGTGACAAATTCCGCGGCGCTGGTTCGGCACGACCGGCGCCGCTTCTGGTCCAATTGACTCTTCTATCGCTTCTGAGGCGCGCTCACATGAGATCCGAGTTCACTGTCGCGGATCAACACCACTATGACCACCGCAGTCCGCTGCGATGGATCATTTCCCATTTGCTTCGCTTCAAAGTGGCCCTGTTCACGTTCGTATTCGGGGTCGTCATCGCCCAGGTGCTCAATGGCGTCATTCCCGGGCTCGTTGGCCGCGCCTTCGATGCAGTGCTCGACGATGACAACACGCTTCACCGCTTGGCTGTCATCAGCCTGGTCATCCTCGGCGTGGTCATCCTTCGGGGCACACTCGATCTCATGGCGAGTTGGATGGCGGAACGACTCGCCAAAGGGTTCGAGCGCGACGCGCGCGACGAACTCTTCCTGAGCCTGCTCGGCAAAAGTCAGACATTCCACAACCGGCAGCGGGTTGGCGATCTTATGGCCCGCGCCGCCAACGATGTTCGTCAGTTGAGCCAGATGGTCGTGCCGGGGATGAGTCTGATCCTCGACTCGTTTACCGGTCTCTGTATCCCGATCATCTTCATTGCGCTTCCTCGATTGGCGGTTGCTCGCGGCTCGCTCTGATCTTCACCGTCGCCTTTGGGTTCGCGTTGCGCCTTTACATGAGGCAACTCAACCCAGTCTCCGGCGCGATGCGGATGCAATTCGGCAACCTCAATGCCGGGCTGACCGAAACAGTGACCGGGATCGAGGTCGTCAAATCGACAGGTCAAGAAACGCAGGAGTTTGGCAAGTTCGATCGCAACGCCCGCGCCTACCGCGATCTCTTCACCCAACAAGGACTCGTCCAGGCGCGATACATCCCCACCCTCCTGATTGGCATTGCGCAGGCGGGCGGGTTACTACAGGGCGTTTGGTACGTCTCACGCGATCGAGCTCACGGTCGGACGGCTCGTCAGCTTTCTCGGGTTGATGCAAATCCTGCGGTTCCCCACATTCATCTCGATCTTCACCTTCTCGTTGGTCCAGCTCGGCATCGTCAGCTCTGAACGGATCCTTTCGTTGATGCGCGAAGAGACCGAGATGGACGAGAACGCAGGCGGATATCAGGGGGGAGATGCGGCGGTGAAATCGTGTTCGATCACGTCACGTTCAGTTACGAAGGTGAGCCCGTTCTGACCGACATCTCGTTCCGGGTTGAGCCGGGACAGACGGTCGCGATCGTCGGCGAGACCGGATCGGGCAAGAGCACCTTGACCAAACTGGTGAATCGCATCTACGACGTCGACAGCGGCCGCATTCTGATCGACGGGATAGACGTCCGCGATTGGAGCCTCGATGCGCTGCAGATCGCGCATCTCGACGATCGAACAGGACATCGTGCTCTTCTCGCGGCCGGTGGCCGAGAACATCGCGTTCAGTCTCGGGTCAGATCGCGGAGCAATGGCGCGATTGAGCAGGCGGCGCGCGACGCACAAGCGGATGAATTCATCCGCGCTCTGCCCGAGGGATACGAAACGATCATCGGCGAGCGCGGCGTTACGCTCTCCGGCGGTCAGCGCCAGCGGCTGGCGATCGCGCGGGCGCTGCTGACCGACCCGAGCATTCTCATCCTCGACGATTCGACCAGCGCCATTGACAGCGCGACGGAAGACGAAATCCAACGCGCCATTCGCCGCGTGCTCGAGGGCAGAACGACCTTGCTGATTACCCACCGGCTCTCGCAAATCCGCTGGGCCGATAAGGTGCTTGTCTTGAAGCACGGTGAAGTCGTCGACGAAGGAACGCATGAAGAGTTGCTGGCGCGATGCGATCTCTACCAGCGCATCTTCGCCCGCTACGACATGGCGCCAACCGCGCGGGTTCCGGAAGCGGTGACGCAATGATGCTGCCGCCTCTTCTCTTATTTAGAAATGAATTGTGCCCTTCCCGCTCAGCGTCGGTAATCCTCTCGGGACTGAGTACGTGGCCATTTCGGAGCGGTTTCGTCGTAGGAACGACGAGGCGGTTACCTCTTCCAGTCGGTTTGAACAGACTTCTGATTGTGAGCGGGCGCCCTCTGGGCATTGTTCATTCCCGGGCGGGCGAGGGAGCGATTTCGAGACCAGGAGGCGATCTGTGGGTTTCATAATGGAGGGTCTCGAAGCCGAGTCGTACGACCGGACCTATAGCGACCGCGAGCTCGTCGATCGCATCCTGAGCTATTTCAAGCCGCAGGCGAAGGGGATGCTCCTCGTCTCGTTGATGGTCGTCATGCAATCGATATTGGACGCCGCGTTGCCGATCCTGAGCGCGCGGACGCTCGACAAGCTCACTGGCAATCACATCGATCCCGCCGTTTGGTGGCTGGTGATCATCATTCTCGTCACCGGTGTCCTCTCCTGGGTGTTCAACTTCTTCCGCCAATCACGCACCGCGGCCGTTGTCAGCGATGTCGTTTTACATCTCCGGCTCGATGTGTTCCGGGCGGTGCTCCGCCGGGACCTCTCCTTCTTCGACGAGAACCCTTCGGGCAAGATCGTCAACCGTGTCACTTCCAACACCGAGGATTTCGCAAACACGGTGACATTGTCGCTGAACCTGGTCAGCCAGATTCTGCTGATCGTGATCGTCACGGTCGTGCTGTTCACGCGCGATGTGAAACTGGCCCTGCTGGCGATGCTCATTTCCCCAATCGTCGTTGCCATCGCCCTCGGATTTCGCAAGATCGCGCGGGAGAGCATTCGCGCGTCTCAGCGCGGCATGTCGAACGTGAATAACACCGTCCGTGAAACAATGAGCGGTATCTCCGTCGCCAAGAACTTCCGCCAGGAAGAGACGCTCTACGGCGAGTTTCAGGAGGTCAACGACCAGGCCTACCGGGTCACGTTGCGAGCGGGATATGTCTTCGCGAGTGTCTTTCCAATTCTCTTCACCGTCGCTGGACTTGGCACGACAATCCTCGTCTATGTCGGTGGCCGCGACGCCCTAAACGGAAGTGTCTCTCCTGGAGACTGGTTCCTTTTTCTCCAGGCAATCGCGATTTTCTGGTTCCCGTTGACGAGCATCGCCAGCTTCTGGAGCCAGTTTCAACAGGGGCTCTCATCGGCTGAGCGGGTCTTCGCGCTAATCGACGCCACACCGCGCGTCATCCAGCACGATCCCGAACCGGCCGGCAAGATTCGGGGTCAGATCGAATTCTGCAACGTCGATTTTGGGTACACCGACGATCAGCCAGTGCTCGAGGATTTCAACCTCAATATTCGCGCCGGCGAGCTCGTCGCGTTCGTCGGTCACACCGGCGCGGGAAAATCGACACTCGGCAAACTCGTCGCCCGGTTCTACGAATTTCAGGGTGGCCAGATTCTGATCGATGGTCGCGACATCCGCACCCTCGAACTCGAAAGCTACCGCCACCAACTCGGGTTCGTGCCACAGTTGCCGTTCCTCTTCTCAGGTACGGTTAGGGACAACATCCGCTATCCGCGCCCAGAGGCAAGTGACGAAGAAGTTGAGATCGCGGCCCGGCGGCTTGGACGCGGCGACTGGATCGACGCCCTTCCCAACGGCTTATCGACCGAAATCGGCGAACAGGGCCGGGGACTCTCGATGGGTCAGCGCCAGCTTGTCGCTTTGGCTCGCGTGCTGATCCAGGATGCCGCAATCGTGATCCTCGACGAAGCGACGGCGAGCGTCGACCCGCTGACCGAGGCGCAGATTCAGGAAGGCCTCGACGAAGTCTTGAAGGACCGCACCTCGATCGTCATCGCCCATCGCTTGGTCACGGTCCGCCACGCCGACCGTATCATCGTCCTGCGCGAAGGCAAGATCGTCGAGGAAGGCAACCACGACACGCTCATGGCCAAGCACGGTCCATATGCCCAGCTTTACAACACCTACTTCCGTCACCAATCGCCCGACTACCGGCCCGGCGAAGGCTTCGTCGAGGTTGCGGCGGGGGTGACGATCTAAAATGTCCCGGGGGTTTCAACCCGGACTACCAAAGACGGAGCCTTGCCATGGCTCCACACACAGCCGCCCCGTCTTCGTAGCGGCGTACGGCTGTACGCCTAAAACCGAATTCGCACCTCTGTTGCATCATCCAGACGCCGTCATTCTCGCGAAGGCGCACGGCCGTGCGCCGCTACGGAACGCGTGGAGCGCGACCATCTCTTGGAGCCCCGGGCGGGCGGACGCGAGAGAAGGACCCTTGTTACTTCCCTCGCTCCCACGAAAGCAACTGACCCGCCGGCGTTTCCCGATAGCCATCGAGTGTGCGCAAGACGGCTTCGGGGCCGCCGGGGTTATAGACGACAAGCAGACGCAACGGTTCCCAGCCAGTGTTGATCGTCGAGTGGAAGACCGCGGTTGGGACGTAGACGACATCGCCGCCGCGAACTTCGAACGGCTCCCCGTCATCGAGCATTTGCTCCCCAACTCCGTTCAAGAAGTAGAGGATCTCCTCCGACTCGGGATGGTTGTGCCGTTCATGTCCTTTCCCCGGCATGAGGACCACTTCCCCAACCGTCATCGCCGCGCCAGGCGTGATATCCGGCGTCACTAACCACTTCAACAGACCCCAGTCGAAACTCGACGTCGGCAGCTGCGCCCGTTCGATCGCCGGTAATTGATTCGGCATACGGTGACCCCTTTCTGTTCTATCGCTCCTGCTTGATTCTTTGTTCCCTGGTTCTCTGATCTCTTCCCTTTGCGATATGCAGACCTGCGGGGAATGGAGTTACGGGTATCCCTGCAGCGCGCGATCATGTCTTGGCGTTTGTTTCCCGGTCAAGAGGCCGGATTTCTTGGTTTACGGGAGCATCTGCGACGCGAGCGCTGTTCTCGCCCACCGATCGAATACTAACCTCATCGAAGTTACTTACTTTGTGAT
Organism: uncultured Chloroflexia bacterium; assembly: GCA_963737985.1. Classification (GTDB taxonomy): domain Bacteria; phylum Chloroflexota; class Chloroflexia; order Thermomicrobiales; family UBA6265; genus CAVTUU01. The sequence goes on from CAVTUU010000012.1 coordinate 14,304, forward strand.
AGCATCGTGGTCATCGACATGACGGCAAGGGATGGCTTCGCCGTCAGTTTAGAGCGGTTCTTGGGAGAGGAACGGCCGTGGCAACTCAGCGTTCGAGCGTCATTCCAGATAATTTCGTCGACCTGTTGAAAGCGAAAGCGTTCCCAGTGGTGGCAACGGTCGGTCCGCACGGCGAGCCGCAAGCCAATCCGGTCTGGTTCACCTGGGATGGCGAGTACCTCCGGTTCAGTCAGACCACCCATCACCAGAAGTATCACAATCTTCAGCGCAACAAGCGCATCGCGATGACTTTTGTCGATCCCGCGAACCCATACCGCTACTTGGAAGTGCGCGGGACAGTCGCCGCACTTGACGACGACACTGATCTCAATTTCCTCAATTCACTCGCGCTGCGATACATGAAGGTCGAGAAGTATCCGTACCACCAAGAGAGCGACCAGCGCGTCATCGTTGTCGTAAAGCCTGAGCACATCACGTCGATGGGATAGCAGACTTGACTCATCGCCATCGTCATCCTTCCGGTCTACTGGCTCGCGGGCACGGTTGCGGTCACATTGATCGCGCTGTTCCTCGCCGGTCTTAGCAGCGCAAACGTCTATCCGTTCACCGTCACCGCCGCCCTGGAAACCGCTCCCGACCGCGCCGATCTTGCCATCGCCCGCCTGATTCTCACGGGTGGGTCGGCAGTTCTTCTGGCGCCGCTCGCTCTCGGTTTTCTCGCCGACCAAATCGGCATCGACCGCACGTTCGGCATCGCGGTGCTGTTCAGTCTTGCGGCGCTCTTGCTGGTGCTGGGGATTCGAGCGCGAAGCTCATGGTGATTGAGAAGCGCGTTGCCTCGCTTCCAGCAAAGCAAGGAATTCACGAGGCGACATGACCGGGATGCCCCGAATTTGCCTAACCGCCCGGAGTTGTCTGTCTCCGGTGACAAGAACGTCCGTGTCTCCGCTCAGTACCGTTGCTAAGACGAAATCATCTTCAGGGTGGGTAGCTCAGTTTCGGTGACGGAAACGAACACACTTCGCCGTTCAATTGCCACCAACGCGGCTTTGCGTCCAACAACCGTCAAGCGCTCATCAAAGTAAGGACTGTCAAGAGTCCGCTTCACTTCTTCGAGCAAGAACTCAGAAATGACCAGATCGAATTCTTCCGCTTGCCAGCGACGAAATAGTTCGCCGGGAGTGCTTGTTTCCGGTCGGGGCGGACCGAGAATCCCGAGGCGAGCACATTGGCGTCGAAGACAACCCTCACGCTGATCGTGGAAGGCGTTGTTCACGCTTTGCTTGCATTTCTGCACGCATTTCTGAGCGCACTTCCTCCAGCGCTTCCGTGAGTTTCTCTTCAAGTTCCTCAATCGGAACATCGCGAAAGGCTTCGCCAATTGCAGCAATGGCCTCAAAATCCCGCTTGCGTTCTTCGTCCAAGCGTACGAGTCGCTCAAGATCCCTAGGGGAGACAATGGCAGCAATTGGAATCCCGCTCTTCTCGACGAGAATGCGTGATTCCTTGCCGTAGACTGCATTGACAAGCGTGTTGAGCTGGGCGCGAACTTGAGAGATCGGCATCGATTGGGTCACCGGCTGAGGGATGTTCATTCGTCTCTCCAAACAAGCGTGTGTTGTACAAAGAAAGCCGCTTACAGCTTACTATAGCGCAAATAGGCGCAGTTCACTGATTCGGCAAATTAATCAGGGACGACCCACTCGCCCACGCCACCCATTACACTTATCGGCGCGAATTCCAACGATCGAAACCGGGAGCGGGCTTGCGGATGGCCGCGCTCCACTCCGTTCCAATTGATTACGGACAAGAAGGACACGCGCATGATCATCGTCATGAACCCAGGCTCGTCTCGGGAAGAGATCAACGACGTCGTCGCCCGCATCAAATCGCTCAACCTCGATGCCCACCTCTCGGAGGGCGAAGAGCACACCATCATCGGCGTCGTCGGCGTTCCCCTGCCTCCGACCCTCGACGAAATGATGGAAGTTTTCCCCGGCGTCGAGCGCGTCGTCCGGATCACCACGAAATTCAAGCTCACTGGATGGCACTTCCATCCTCAGAAAACGGTGATCCCTGTCGCGGGCGCCGAGATCGGCGGCAATGCCGTCACGGTCATCGCCGGTCCCTGCTCCGTGGAGAGTGAAGAGCAGACCATCTCGACCGCGCACGCGGTCAAGGCAGCCGGCGCGACGTTGCTGCGCGGCGGCGCCTACAAACCCCGCACCTCGCCCTATGAGTTTCGCGGACTCGGTCAGCGCGGTCTCGAAATCTTGGCGACAGCGCGCGATGAAACCGGTTTGGGGATCATCACCGAGGTCATGACCCCGGCCGATGTCGAGACTGGTCCACCCCTACACCGACATCTTTCAGATCGGCGCCCGCAACTCCCAGAATTACCTACTCCTCGAGGAGGTCGGCAAAGCGGGCAAGCCGGTGATGCTCAAACGCGGTTTGTCGATGCTGATTGAAGAATGGCTCCTGGCGGCCGAGTATGTTCTCGCCCAGGGAAACCCAGATGTGATCCTGTGCGAGCGCGGAATTCGCACCTTCGAAAATCAGACGCGCAATACGCTTGACGTCAGCGCCGTCCCCGTCGTGCAAAAACTGTCCCACTTGCCCGTGTTCGTCGATCCCTCGCACGCAGCTGGAAAGCGCGCCTACATCGAGGCGCTGTCATTGGCTGGCGTCGCTGCTGGCGCGGACGGGCTCATGATAGAAGTCCACCCGAGCCCCGATCATGCTCTGAGCGACGGCGCGCAATCGCTCAACTTCGACGAATTTCTGATCTGATGCCAAAGGTGAAAGCAGTCGCCGACGCCGTCGGCAGATCCCTGCCCACCGTCGCCCAGCAGCCGGTGTTCTGAAGCGAGACAACCCGCACCCAGCGCGTCGCGGCTTCCCTCTCCCTGCGGACCAGGCCGACAAAGGTAGGTACCAGGCCGGCATCCTGAACGGAGCGGAGCGAAGGCGAAGGTTCGCGCGCCGGAGCAGCTTGGTCGTGCGGGCAGCGATGCTGCGTTCCGCGCAGAATGACGAGGGAATCGGTTCTACCGACCCAGTCAGTGGGACCAGGGAGAGGGCGCGATACCTTCCGTCATCCTGCGCGCTCACCCTATCGTCATCCTGAGCGGAGGCGGAGCCGGAGGCGAAGGATCTCGCCGTGTTCATAGCCTTGGTATCGCCAAGCGAGATGCTTCGCTGCGCTCAGCATGACGGTAGGGATGGCTCAGCATGACGGTGGGAAGGCCCCGGCATGACACGTTGTCAGGGCGCATGGCGTCAGCCCAGTGCTGTCTGCAACCTGGCGTCATTGCCGACAATCGTGCTTGCCACGCGAGCGCAAGCCTTGCGCCACTATGACCAATACCTCATGTCGTTCGCGCTCGTGTCAACCTAACCTTTCGGGGATATGTCGTGCAGCGCGCTCCTACTTCGCGGGCAGCGTCGCCGCGAATTCCATGCCCCTGGCCATCCACCACTGCAAATCACTGTCCGACTCATAGCCAGGTGGATCGACCTGGACCCAGCCTGCCATTTCTTTGCCCTTCATCACCATGGTCCGAGCGTTTGGCCGCTGTAGTGCTTCGTCCGAGCCTTCCTTCCCGATTCGGACCAGCATATGACCGCTAGAAACGCCAAAACAGAGATTGCCTCGGTCCAAAAACGCGAGCCCGCCAAACATCGCTTTTCGCTCGAGCTTCGCCCCCTCTGGCAACAATTCCTCGACTCGCTGTTCGAGACCGGGATCGCGCGCCATAGCCCTTGCCACTCCTTTCCGTCGAATCAGTCGATCGCAAGAACGATCGCGGAACGTTGTCGTGGTGTACGTACATTACTACAATGCGTTGTTAGCTGTTTTCCGCAACAACTCCTTGCGGCAATTTTGGAGCCCTTTGTGCTTGTTTCGGACTAAATTTGCCTAGGGAGAGCGGGACGCCTCTTGCCGAACATCTCACTCCGTCGTAGCCTCAACGAATGTGTCACAGGATTGTCAAAAGCAAGGAGCAATCATGGCGGTCGATCAAAACGCGTGGTTCGATCGAGTGCGGTCGGTTTGGAACGAGCGGTCCGCCTCCTGGGACGAAATGTCGGAAGCGAACGCGGTCGCGCCCGATCGCGTGACCGAACTGGATCGCGTGCTCAGTGCGCTCTCGATCAAACCAGGCGACAAGCTCCTCGACGCTGGCTGTGGCACCGGGCAATATGCGCTTGCCTTCGCCGAGCGCGGCCTCAAGGTAACTGCGATCGATCTCGCGCCCGATATGATCGCACGGGCCAAGACGCACGCGGCTGAACGGAACCTGCACTTGACCTTTCGCGTTGAAAGCGTCGACGCCATTTCCGATCCGCTCGCCATCTACGACGCGATCCATGCGCGCGTTGTGCTGCAATTCGTGCCGAGCATACCGGCCGCGCTCGCCGAGCTGCGACGTGTGCTCAAACCGGGTGGACGAATGCGCGTTAGCGTTCCCGGCGCACTCTCCCCGATCTACAACCGTTCCTGGCGCCGCTACATCGAACCAGAAGCGATGGGGGCCAACTTTGTGGTCCCCTGGGAGCTCGAAGAGATTCTGATGTCCCTCAGGTGGAACGTCCTCGATCAATGGGGCGAATTAGGGGAAAGCCTAACAGGTGAGACCAACGCCGTTACTCAAGAAGAGTTCGCACAGCTTCCGCGACGATTACAGCAGGCCGCCGCAACCACCTGGACCTTCATCGTGAGGTAGCCGCAGAGACCATACTCTACGTTCCGTCATCCCAGGGGTTGATGATCGGGACTCCGCTCGCGACAAAGTCCCGGCTATTGCGTGTCATGACTGGAAGTCCATGGTGCAACGCCGTCGCGGCGATCAATCCATCGGTCGCCGGGACATGGGCGCCGTGAGATTGAGCTTGGGCGGTCAACTCTCCCCACAGCCGCGCGATCTCAATCTCGACTGGCAGGATCCGCGAGGTGAAACTTTGTTCCAACCCCAACAACCAGAGGGCGAACTCCTGCCGGCGAGCGCCCGCCGGCCAGAGCGCGATCCCTTTCGCAATCTCCCCTACAGTGATCACGCTCAGAAACACCAGATCTGGATCAAATTCAGCGACTCTGGCATCGACTCTGGGGTCACTCCTTGGCCGTTGCAGCTCGGCAACGATGCAGGTGTCCAACAGGACTCCTACCATTCAAACTCTCGCATTGGACTCTCATCTCGCGTTATGTCCAGCTCACTTAGATCAGGACCACTACGCAGATAATCGACGAGTGTTTGCCGTTGACCAGTCAGCCGCTTGTATTCTTCTTCTGAAAGCAGAACAACGACATCACCGCGGCGAGTAATGCGCTGTGGACCCTCGGTCAATGCCCGGTTGACGACCTCGCTGAACTTGTTTTTCGCTTCCGCCAACTGCCAATCCATGATCGACCTCCAGTCGAATTGGCTAGATTGTCTAGCTAAAAACTTCGTATCACAGTGCGTCTAACACACAGAAGAAGGATCGGGGCGAACCCCCGATCCCTCTTCCTCCCCCTTTTACCGCGAGCGAGCGTTTCGCTCGCGGCCCTGTGGCCCCCGCGGTCTACCGTCTGCCTCTGCGGGGCGACAACCGGCTTGAATTAGGCGAGTCTGACTGCTCCGTACCACCGGGACGCGTAATACTGCGACTTCAAGCTGCTGATCGTGACGCCGGTCGATTCGTTCTCGGCATGGATAAATTGATCGTTGCCGATGTAGATGCCGACGTGCGATAGTCCCCAGGTATAGGTGTTCTGGAAGAACACGAGGTCGCCGGGCTGCAATGCATTCCGCGAAACAGGAGTTCCCGCCGCGACCTGCGTCCAGAGCCCAGCGCCGATGTTGATACCGAGAACGTTGAGCGCAACCCAGTAGGTGAAGCCGGAGCAGTCGAAGCTTCCAGGCCCATGCGTCGCCCAGACATATGGATAGCCCTTGTACTGCATGGCATAGGAAACGATCGCGTTCCCGTTCCTGCTGCCACTACTATTTCCGGTATCGCCTGATCCGCCATCGTTGCCGCTGTTGTCATTAGCAGATCCACCTCGGTCACTGAGCGCAGCGCCGGTCGAGCTGAGGTATGTCGTGTACATATACCCCTTCAGCCCATCCCAATTGACCGGATAAAAACCTGCCTTCGGCGTACCGGTGATCAGAACCACGGTTCCCTTCGGCACCACCGCCGCGACACCCCCGGTGAAGCTCGGCGAGTAGCGCAGATTCAGGTTTGTCGTGACCCGTGCGTGGTCGCCATTGCTCAGCCGGTAACCGCCACCACCGGAATTGCCTGAGTTGCCCGAGCTATTGCCGTTCGAGGGCGGAGCACTCGACTTACTGAGGTAATCCTTGTGGATGAAGCCGTTGCTCCCGTTGTAGGTGACCGCGACCCACTCGCCACTGCTGCCCGAGCGAACCTTGACGTAGGTTCCTTCGCCCAGGACCGAGATGATCGACGCGTTCGTGCTGGCGCCGGTGCGGAACCGCACGCCAGTGCCGTTCGTGCCGCTGACCTTCGCCCAGCTTCCCGCGGAGAGTCCGGAGGAAGAGGAGTTGCCACTACTATTGCCAGAGTTGCTGTTGCCGGAGCTCGTCCCGCTGCCGAAATCGACATACATCTTCAGGACGTAGGCTTTGCGGCCATTGCAAACGACGGGTTGCCAATCGGCGTGGCCAATTCCGCGCAGATCAATCCTCGCGCCATCCGCCAGGACGGTGATGATTCGGTTGTTATAGCTCGCGCCGGTGCGGCAATTGAGACCACTGCCGTCGTCGGTCTTAACCCGCGCCGTGCCGGTGATCGTCACGCCGCCGCCTGTCGATTCGTTCGTTGATGGCGAGCTGCTGGAGCCACCACCGTACGAGAGGTAGTCGGTGGAGACGTATCCGTTGCGGCTCTTGCACGTGACAGGCTGCCAACCGCTCTTCGCGTTTCCACGAAGGCTCACCTTGGCCCCTTCGGCAAGGACGGTGATGATATTGCCGTCGAGACTGGCGCTCGAGCGGCAGCGCAATCCGCCGCCGTTGGTGCCCTTGACGGTTGCAGTGCCGGTTGCGGATGCAGAGAACGACGCGCTGGAATCACCGCTCGATGATGAGGTTTCTCCCGAGCCGCCGACCTTCACGTAGGCCTTGTTGATGAAGCCTTTGCGACCACCGCAGAAGACTGGTTGCCAATCGGTCGCGGAGGTGCCGCGGAGATCGACGTGCTCGCCTTCTGTGAGAACCGTGATCACGTTCTTATCGGAACCCGCTCCAGCGCGGCAACGAATGCCGTCGCCATTCGTGTTGTAGATCTCACCGGTACCAGTGACGCCGGTGTCGTCCGCCGCTGGATCTGATGTGTCGCTCGTGCCACTTGTGTCGCTCGTGTCGCCAGCGGGAGCCTGTGTCTTCGAGGAGCCCCCGACAGAGACGTATTCAGCGTGAACGTACCCCGAGCGTCCCTTGCAGTTGACCGGTTGCCAGATATCGACTTGGTCGCCGGTAAGCTCGACAGTCGCGCCTTCAACGATAACGGTGATGACTTCCGCGTCCAAGCTAGGGGCCGTTCGGCAGAGCACACCATCGTTGTTCGTGCCGCTGATGACGCCAGTGCCGGTTACAGGCGCTGCCGGTTCTCCAGCCGTGCTTGAATTGTCTGTTGGGGTGTCATTGGAAGAGATCTGATGGAGTGGAATCCTGCGAATCGGAGGAGCTTCCATCATCAAGCGCCAAGTAAAGCGAAACGATATAACCCGTTTTCCCGTTTGCGCGGACCTTGTACCAGAGGGTGCCGTCGTCGGCGGCGACCGGCCCATCAAGGACATCAACCGTTGTGCCTTCGGAAACGTGGGCGAGCACCCCAGCGTCGTATCCAGGATCGCTGCGCAACATCACATCATCGCCATCTGCATAGGCGATGCGTGCCTTTCCTCCAACCACGAGATCGGTATCAGCCAGCGCCGCGATGGGCGCCATCATTGTCAGTAGCAGTGCTCCAGCCATGGCAAACATGAGGCCACGTGGAGCCCAGCGGGGAAAACTAGCCAAAACCCCTTCCCTCCGTAAATCCTTCCAGCTGAGCAGCCCCTCAGCCGTCCCGCAGGTGTCGGGTATGGGAACCTGTCTGGCCTCCCTAAAGAAGAACGAGCGACCTCTCGCTCACTTCCACAAGACCGGCGACTCCAACCAGTCGCCATTCCAGAATTGACGATATTGCAAATGCCCCGACGTTATCGCGGGCACAAAAAATCCGGCGACTACTGTTCTTGAGCGAAGGTTTGGCGAGCACGAACTCTGCGGGAATCTTCCTTGGCAGTGTTGTTTGTGCTCATCAATCCAACTACCTCTCGAACGCCCTCGCCGGAGACGGTCAGCAAAAGTCGCAATGGTAGTGCCGTTTACGACTCATGCTTCTTCACGATACCGGAACGACGCGAAACTAACAGACTTCCCAGGCACTGTCAACCCCCGTGGAGCGCTCTCATGGGTTGTACAACGTTTTGAGCAACGTTCATTCGCAAGTCTTTGGCCACCACATTCGGCTCTTCCGAAAATCATGGGATTGATTGTACGTACGGGTGCATTATCGCCTTCATCGACGAATTGCGCTACCCCTTGGCGTTCGGCGCGACGACATGAGCCAACCGCCACAGCCGACGATGTGAATACGGTAAAAGGCGACTGGGAAGCAGAGCAGTGGCCGAAAGTACTTTTCGCTCCCTGGTATTCGCTCCTGGTAGTTGCCTCTTACGTGTGGGGGACGATTCCACGGAACCTGAGAAAATGACAGACCCTCGCTGGCATTGCCGGCGAGGGTCCGGACTCCAAGTTTGCCTCCCTATCTCGGGTTTCTCAAAGAAACCGAGTAGTTGCAACAACAAGGAATCTTTACGCACACTCGGCGACGTACAGTTGCGCCACCGAGCCGGACTAACGTCCGGTCGCGGGAGGGCCGCTACCTTGGAAGCCACAGGCGAGGGAAGGGGGAAATCCCGCGACACACCAGGTAACGACCCAATCCCAACGATCACGGAGTGTATTGCTCCGTATCGCTTGTGATTGCCGTTGGCTGGAACGACGATCACACCTTATAAAACGCAGAGAGCGTGCCATGGTGTCGCCAATTTGCGGAATTATTTGAGAAATCCTTGCGTCCCGAGGCGAGAGTGCCGATAGAACCAGACGATGACGGGCGGCGACGTAATTGAGCGGTTCGATTGGCCTCATGTTGAGGATCATTCTACACACCCGAAACTGGCGCAGAGAATGCATCCATGGCCGGCTCTGGCGATTCAGGCCAAGTTAGCTTCACACGCCACTTCGAGCGCGAATCCGATCTCCGGCTCAACCGCGCCGGCTTACGAACGTGTGAGTCAAATATCTTACCTCTGACGGCTGGGCATCTCGAGAGATCAGAGGCCAGATCCCGGGTAAGTCAAGCACTCAGATCATCGGTCGCCTTGAGCAACGCGACCGCCGGAACTGAATGCTCAGCCCAATCGATAGGATTCCCGCAACGAGCGAGAATTGACCGCACTTTTCAGTCGAATTGAACGTAGATCAACCCGGGACCCGGCAATGGATTCCCCGATCATCGGGCAACGATATGGATTTCTCGCACTCATTCATATGCCAAGCGGGCATAGTTCAGGGAGACGCCCGTTCCTGGGTCGACTAATCGCTTACCTGGCCCAATTCCTTGGTGCCACCGGTCTCCACGGGAATTTCCTCTGTGCGTCGCGAGGACTCGCTCGAGCCTGTACCGGCGCTAACTGGTATTCGCCGCTCCTTCGCCTCCTCGCTTTTTGGCAGGATGATGGTCAGCACGCCATCCTTGAATTCCGCTTTGGCCGCTTCCGGTTTGACTGAGGATGGCAGGCGAACCGTGCGGTCGAACATGCCGTACTGTTGCTCTCGCACGATCCAGCGATTTCCGTCGTCGGTTTGCTCTTTGGATTCTCGCCGCTCGCCCCGAATCCGGAGGGTGTCGCCAAGGACCGTGATCTCTACATCATCGGGCGCGACGCCGGGAACCGGCGCGGTGACGACGAAGTTGTCTCCCTGCTCCGCCACATCGACCGATAGTGGAGCAGCGGTCATCGCTTTCTCGCCACGCATCGGGACAAAACTCTCGGCAATGAGCCGATCCATCGCATCACGAAGGCTCATCATGTCCCGCCAGGGATCCCATCTGCTGATACTCATTGTGTCACCTCCAGGCGCATATTCGATCCAAATTGACGCTGCGCCATTGCAGAATGCAATGCAAGCAAAATGCGTTCCAGGCCGTGCAACCCATCACTGGTGCAAGAGCCGGTAGGATCTCCCTGACATATGCACACACCGGTCCCATAAGTCCGATCCTATGACTCCCGAATTACCAGTCTTCTTCCGATCTCTCCTGGATGCGATCCGCGGCGTACCCACCGCCGTAATACCAGGCCAGTGAAAACAGACCGCCTGCTCCGATACCGACTCCGAGCAGAATCGCGCCGGCCGCGAGGCCATGCACAACCGGTTGATCGACGAAACTGAGAACCACGCACGCGAAAAGCCCAACGAAGAGGCCTTCTGCCAATCGCAAGAACGCGTGTCGCTTCGCGGCGCCCGGAGCAAAGTTGAAGAAGAAATCCGCGGTGCGGGCCTCGAAAACGGCGCCTGCGATCGCCAGCAGCACGGCGACGACATCGAGGAAATACGTCCAGTTAGCCCGATCGCTTCCTCGATCAGCTCGATACCAGCTACTGAGACCGGCGAGGACCGCGCCGGCCACGACGAAGCCAAGCCCGATGCGGCGGAAGAGAAGCGGACTGTTCACGAAATCGAACGCTGTAGGGGATCAGCTGACCGCGCTAGTAGTCAAACGTGTTTCGATTGGGTTGGTTGATCTGGCGAATCTCTGGCGGTGGAGTGCTGTCTGTTTCCCGGCGTTGCCCGGTGAGCTGCTCGAGTTCTTGTTGAATCTGTTCGAGTCGCACGCGCACGCGCTGCTCGTTCAGCGTCCACAGATCGCGCCGCAATACTTCGTCCGTTTGGCGCAGCTCGTCGAGATGCTGAGCCAGGGCGCCGATGCGATTCCCCATGTCCCGATACATCTCGGCGATGCCCTCGATTCGCTCAATCAGGCGATCGATTCGCTGGTCCTGCCCGGTGCGCAAATCGGCAACATGTCCATCGACCTCCTGCCGTAAATCCTCGTAGCGTTCGAGGATGACCTCGTGGCGTTCAATTGATTGCGTTTGGAACTTCGTGAGGTCCTGACGGAGCGTGGCATCAAATGCCCGCAGCTCCTCGAACGACGGATCGATATGACCAACCGAGGCCTTGGTTTCTTCAATGAGATCGAACGAGTGGGTCAAATCGGAGCGCATTTCGTCGATGCGCGACTTGGTCGTTTCGAGCGATTCGACAACCTCAGCGGTTCGCCGGCGCGCTTCCTGATCGACGATCCGGATCCCATCTTCATTGCGTAACACATCACGCCGGACCTGATCGATTTCACCCTTGACTAAATCGAGGGTGTCTCGTAATTGATGGGCGATGATCGCGTTGCGATCGCCAACCGCCGACAAATGCTCGAGAGCAGAACGAATCTCTTCGAAGCGCTTCTGATTCTGCCCAGTGTCATCTGTCTTGCGCCGGGACGCTTCCAATAGCTCTGAGACGTGCGCTTGTAGCGCTCGCACCGGGCGCGAAACATCATCCAGGCGCGCTTCCATATCGACAATCTGCTGGCGCGTTCGGTTCTCGTCCAATGACCGCGCCTGTGATGACTGCTGGGTGTCGTGGCGAATCTGATCAAGGAAGAGCTTGTTCTGAGCCACGCCGCCTTCGTACTGTTTCAGTCCCTCTTCAACCCGAACCTGGCGACTCGCCAATTCACGCAGCGCCTGTCGCAGTTCGTCGACCTGATTCTGCAATGTCGAGAAACGCGCTTCGTCACGCTTTCGCTCATCTTCTTGCCGAAATGCGGTTACGGGAATCGGATTGGCTCCCGATTGGCGATTGTTCATGGGCGGGCGCTGGTCTCCTCGTTGATGTGCTGGACGTCACTACCATCATACTCGCCATCCGAGCCGGTATCGAGTGCTTCGACAACCTCGGCGACGCTCGCGGCCAGCGCATGCGGGTCGTAGCCACCCTCGAGAAACGCGACGATACGACCGCTTGCAGTCTCTTCCGCGAGCTCGATCGTCCGCTCCGTCATCTTTCGAAATCCCGTTTCAGTCACGCGCATCGATCCCAACGGATCAGCGTTGTGGGCATCGAATCCTGCTGAAACGAGCACCAACTCCGGTCTGTACTCACGCACCCGTGGCGCGATGATCTCATCGAACACGCGCAGATAGGTCGTGTCTCCTTCACCGGGCGGCAACGGGAGATTGAGCGTGAAGCCCCAACCCGGGCCAACCCCCTTCTCGGACGCATCACCAGTGCCGGGATAGAGCGGCGACTGGTGCATTGAGCAGAAAAGCACTCTGTCGGTCTCGTAAAAAATGTCCTGTGTGCCGTTTCCGTGATGGACATCCCAATCGATAATCGCGACCCGAGCGACGCCGCGCGACAACGCGTGCGCCGCCGCAACCGCGATGCTGTTGATCAGACAAAAACCCATACCGCGCTGGCTCGTCGCATGATGACCTGGCGGTCTGCCAAGCACCATCGATCGTTGCACCACGTCGTCGAGCGCGGCGTCAACGGCCGCGATACCGGCCCCAGCTGCGAGCCGGGCAACGTCATACGAATCGGGACCGATCATCGTGTCGGCGTCGAGCCAGGCTCCGCCGGAGCTCGTCACCCGTTCAAGCAAGTCGATGTACCGGGCATCGTGCACGCGCTCAATCGCTTCCCGCGACGCAGGTGAGAACGAAATCTCCGGTCGACCTGCGAGAAGTGCTCGACGGCGCAATTCGGCGTCGATCGCGAGCAGCCGTCGTGGATTTTCGACATGCGTGCCGGTGTCGTGACCGAGAAACGCGGAGGATCGCAGAAGCGCTGCTCGGTGATTGGATGGAGCCGGAGCGGATGCATCACTCATGAGGTGAGTATAGCGAGTCAGATCTCGCGAACTGCTAAGCGCCCAGTCCGCAACGCCGGTCGAGCTAGTTGCGGTGGGCGCCGTTGCTCGACAAGTCCGCGGTGACATCGACTGGCTGTGTCTGCCTTGGCGCTTCCGCGTAGGCGGGAGGTCGATTGGGGCGAGGAAGGAAGCTCGTCGGACCCATGATGAGGTACATCAACGCCCCGACGAACGGCAAAATTAAGATCACAAACGCCCAAATGACCTTGTTGTCGCCCCGGACCGATGGCCGTCGCATGAGATCGCGGATGGCATAGAACATCAGGCCGTACTGCACTGCGGCGGCGATCAGAATCAAAAAAGCAAGCAGCCACGTCTGCCACGACATCCGTTCGAAGGTCCTCCGACACCAATTGTAGCGGGATGACAAGGGAGAGGCGTTTTTTGGGCCTTTTACGCCAGGTTGAAAACCTAGGTGATCGCACTAACAATCACCCTACCCCGCCCGGTCCAGGAACTCGGATGCGATCCAGCCTTTGTCGCCGGTGGCGGGATCTTTGACGGGGTACCAGGTGTGACCATCGGCTTCCTTGGGACCGCCGGTAACGGTCAATTCAGTGCCCTGCGGGAGCGCCTTGACCACCGTGGCGTCGGTCGAGGCGCTCTTTCGCAGATTGACGCCCTGATCGTTCGTGACGACCTTGTCCCCGACTGCCAAATCGGTCAAGGGAACGTGCGTCACGTCTGGTTGCGCGGCGTTCGACGGGGCCGATCCTGACCACGTGAAGTAACGCGGATCGGCGCCGGTGAGATTCGGCAGGAACCGGACGAGGCTTCCGCTGTAGGACGCGGGAACTTCGAAGACGACCCAGCCTTCACGAGTTGCGCCCGGGAAATAGCTCCCGCTGGCGTCTGGTGAAGGTGGCGTTAGGGTGAGGACATCGTCGATCGGTTTGCCTTCTTCATCAGCCAGCTCAAACGCGCTCGGCGACAGAAAGGCCGGCTTTCCACCCGTGTGGACATTCGTGACTTGCACTTTGAACGCCAGCCACGGATCTTCGTCGGTCGCTTGCTCGAGCCCGAGCGCCGTCGTGCGGTAGTCGCTGGCGGGATAGAGGTTGTAGACAGCTTCGCCCGATTCCACTTCGGTGACCTGAATCGCCCAATCAGCGGTTACGATCTGCGAATCGAGTTGGGCTGGTGCTCCTGGGCCCTTGCCGGCGTCGTTCGGTTTCGCCGCGGCCTCGGAGGCATCGGCGACCGTCGCCCCACCTTGCAGTGCAAGCACGCCATCCGCCCAGTTGCCCGGAATCGACAGGCTGTCGTAGAGCAGGAGCAGATTCTGCTCATCGTTCGACTCCCCGAGCACGACCCAGCCTTCGAGACTCGCGCCCGGCTCGACCGCACCGTCGAGGGCGGGATCGGGAACGACGACGCCAACGTAGCGCCGGACGTTGCCTGAGGCGCCGGTGATCGCGAAATCATCGGGCGAAATATCGAAGGACTGTTGCGACGTATTCGTGACCTTGACTTTGACGAGGAGATACCCAAACCCATCGGCGGGCGCAACGTTTTGGTCGCTCGCGGCAATGACCTGCTGAGTCGCGTCGTCGCCCGTAACGACATCGGTGATCGCCATCTTCCACGGGTCGATCTGCGCTTCCTGCTTGAACGGCACCGGATCGCTTCGCGACGCCCCGACGGCAAGCGCGGCCGAGCTCGCAACGCCAACCAGAACCAGGGCAGCTATCAACGAAACGAACTTACGGCTGAACCGATTTGCTCCCGCGCGTCGATTCGTCGTCAATCGATCCAATTTGCCTATCTTCACGCGGGAACTCCTCGCAGCGCGAACGCCAAGGCGACTACAGGACTGTTGCGGGCGCTGTCCAAACTGTGTCCGGTCATTGTACTCATCCGGTCAGCCGCGACACCAACTCGATCCCAACTTGCCCATGCGGATAACTCCGTGTAGCGTTGTCGCCTATCGCTTGTCACGGCCCTCGGCCATATTTCTCGGGAGCGTCGGATGTCGGAAGCGCCATTTGGTTCATGGAAATCGCCGATTACTTCGGAGTTGATCGTCGCCGGCACAGTCGGCTTGCTGGAACCGACGATTCACGATCAATCGATCTATTGGGTCGAGTCCCGCGCGACCGAAGCCGGTCGCCGCGTCGTCGTCCGCCGCAAGGCCGACGGTACGACCGAGGATGTAACGCCTGCTCCCTTTAACGCGCGAACGCGGGTGCATGAGTACGGCGGAGGGGCATATGGCATCCACGACGGGGTTGCATACTTCGCGAATTTCGCGGATCAGGTCTTGTATCGGGTCGACCCCGGCGCCGAGCCCCGGGCAATCACGCCGAATCTTGGCAACTCGGAACTGCGCTACGCCGACTTCGCCTTTGACGACGCGAAAAACCGGATCATCTGCGTGCGCGAGGATCACCGCGATTCGAGCCGGGAAGCGGTCAATACGATCGTCTCCCTCAGCCCAGTTGGTCCGAATGAGGACGGCGGGCAGGTGCTCGTCTCCGGCAACGATTTCTACTCGAATCCTCGCCTCAGTCCCGATGGCACAAAGCTCTCCTGGCTGACCTGGCATCATCCAAACATGCCCTGGGATGGCTGCGAACTCTGGGTGGCGGATGTCGCCAGCGACGGTTCGCCAACGAACGAGCGTCTGGTCGCGGGAAGCAAAACCGAATCAATCTTCGAACCGCTTTGGTCGCCGGATGGCGTCCTCACCTTCGCCTCCGACCGCACGGAATGGTGGAACCTCTATCAGGAACGAGACGGCGCGATTCGAGCGCTTTGCGAGATGGATGCTGAATTCGGCATGCCGCAGTGGGTTTTCGGGATGTCGACTTACGGCTTCGCCTCCGCGCAGACGATCGTCTGCATCTACACCAGCGACGGGAGCTGGAAACTCGCCACGCTAGATGTGGGAACTGGCAAGCTCAATACGGTTGAAACGACATTGACTGACTTCGGCGGAGTCGATGCCGAAAATGGCGTCGCGGTCGTGGTTGGCGGCGATCCGACCGACGGCACCGCGATCTACCGATTCGATCCGGCAACGGGCAAACTGGACGTGCTGAAGCGTTACTCGACGCTCACTATCGACCCCGGCTACCTCTCGATCCCAGAGGCGGTCGAATTTCCGACCGAAGGCGGGTTAACGGCCCACGGCTTCTATTACACACCCAAGAACAAGGATTTCACCGCTCCTGCAGGCGAGCGTCCTCCGCTGGTTGTCCTCAGCCATGGCGGCCCGACCTCAGCCGCCGATACTGCCCGCGACCTAACGATTCAATATTGGACGAGCCGCGGTTTCGCCG
Organism: uncultured Chloroflexia bacterium; assembly: GCA_963737985.1. Classification (GTDB taxonomy): domain Bacteria; phylum Chloroflexota; class Chloroflexia; order Thermomicrobiales; family UBA6265; genus CAVTUU01. The sequence goes on from CAVTUU010000012.1 coordinate 30,650, forward strand.
TGCTCGATGTGAACTACGGCGGCAGCACCGGCTACGGCCGGTCGTACCGCCAACGATTGAACGACAACTGGGGAATCGTCGACGTCGACGATTGCGTGAACGGCGCGAAGTACTTGGTCAATCAAGGCCTCGCCGATGGCGATCGCTTGATCATTCGCGGTTGGAGCGCCAGCGGCTACACCACACTGGCCGCCCTTGCCTTCCGCGATGTCTTCAAAGCGGGCGCCAGTCACTTCGGCGTCAGCGAGCTCGAGGCGATGGCCGAGGACACGCACAAATTTGAGTCCCGTTACCTCGATGGTCTCATCGGCCCCTATCCCGCCGCCAAGGATCGCTACGCCGAGCTTTCGCCGATCAACTCAGTCGACAAGCTCAATGTGCCGCTGATCCTATTCCAGGGATTGGAAGACAAAGTCGTCCCGCCCAACCAGGCGGAGATGATGTACGACGCGGTGAAAGCAAAGGGAATCCCGGTCGCCTATGTCCCGTTCGAAGGCGAGCAGCACGGCTTTCGCAAAGCGGAGAACATCCGCCGCTCCCTCGATGGCGAACTCTACTTCCTCTCCCGCGTCTTTAACTTCGCCCTAGCCGAAACCATCGAACCCGTCGAGATCGCAAACTTGGGATGAGCAACCCTCACCCACTGGGTTGTGGCTGCTTGAGGGCCGCCCGCGCCTCACCTCCGCCACACCCCCAGCCAGGTCATCCTGAGCGGAGACGGAGCCGGAGTCGAAGGATCTGTCCCTTGCCTACCGCCGTGGAAAGATCGCTCACCCGGGGTCGAAACCCAGGGCTAAGACATCGAAGCCCCGGAGAGGCTTTCTCTTGTCAGTCCTAGGTTGATGAGCGTGGACAGTGTGATCGGACCATCCGCCCGCCGCAGTCGGTTGATGGCGTTCGCTTCAATACCAGGCGCATCCGTCGGCCCACCCGGGAATCAATTCCCGGGCTCAGTGACCGGAAGTCGGTTGAAACCGACTGGAGCCGGCGCACCAGTGTATCCAGTGATGAGGTGAACGCCATAAATCTCGGGCTCAGTGACCAAAGTCTCTCCGGGACTGAGCCCGAGACCGGTGCAACCGTCAGTCAGTTAATGAGCGTGGAGAGCGTGATCGGACCATCCGCGTGCCGCAGTCGGCTTCAGCCGACTTCCGGTCCGTAGCCCGGGAATTGATTCCCGGGCGGGGCGGCGCGGAGGCCTCATATTTAGGAGAACGCCATCAATCCCGAGTGGGCCGGCCCACCACCCTGGTCCATTTGTGTTGTCACCGTTCATCAGCCGACTTCCGTCACTGAGCCCGGTGCCCTCTGGGCCTTATTGATTCCCGGGACGGGCACGCGCACCACCATGGTCCGATGCTGTTGACCAGTTTCATCAATCTAGGGACCACCGCTCCCTACTCCTCGTCGTCCTCTTCCGCTTCCTCGGTGGCGCCAGATTCGGAGCCATCGAAGGAGATGCGGCCGGTGAGCTCAGGGGAGCCGGATTTGATCTTCTTCGTGATGTCTTCCATCACGTCTGGATTGTGCTTCAGGAACTCCTTGGCGTTCTCTCGACCCTGACCGAGGCGCTCCTCACCAAGATAGAACCACGCGCCACTCTTGCGGACGATTCCGAGATCGGTCGCGACATCGAGGACGCTGCCGGAGGCGGAGATGCCTTCGTTGTACATGATGTCGAATTCGGCTTGGCGGAAGGGAGGCGCGACTTTGTTCTTGACGACCTTTACGCGAACGCGGCCACCGACGGTGTCTTGGCCATTCTTGATCGCTTCGATACGGCGGATGTCAAGCCGGACCGAGGAATAGAACTTAAGCGCGTTGCCGCCCGTGGTCGTTTCCGGGTTGCCGAACATGATGCCGATCTTCATGCGAAGCTGATTGATGAAGACCACGGACGTCTTCGATCTGCTGATCGCGCCGGTTAGCTTCCGCAACGCCTGACTCATCAGCCGGGCCTGCAAACCGGGGTGGGAATCGCCCATGTCCCCTTCGATCTCGGCCTTCGGCACGAGCGCGGCGACCGAGTCGACCACCACCACGTCGAGCGCGCCTGAGCGGACGAGGGTTTCCGCGATTTCGAGCGCCTGTTCACCGGTATCCGGCTGGGAAATGAAGAGTTCTTCGAGATTGACGCCCAACCGCTCGGCATAAAGCGGATCGAGCGCATGCTCGGCGTCGATATAGGCAGCCACGCCGCCCATGCGCTGCGCCTCGGCAATAACGTGCAGGGCCAGCGTCGTTTTACCTGAGGATTCAGGTCCATAGATCTCAGTGATTCGCCCCCGAGGAACGCCACCGATGCCGAGGGCCAAGTCAAGCGCGATGCTCCCAGTCGGGATGCTCTCCACCGCCATCCTGTTGGCCTCGCCGAGCTTCATGATCGAGCCTTTGCCGAACTGGCGCTCGATTTGGGTTACCGCGAGGTCGATCGCGCGTGCGCGTTCCGACATGGAGAAGCCGTCCTTCCTTTACCTCTGCGCTTGACAGCAACCCGTCAAGCTAAAGTGAAAATTGACCGCCGCAACGGCCGTTTTGACCAGTCACGACATTAGAATGAATGTTCTATTTTACGCCTGAATAATACCTAATTATGAAGCCCCGGTCAAACGGAAGCAAGCCGATCTACTTCTGTCCGTACGGGCCGATTATCGCAGGTTGCAATGGGCCTGCACTGCCACGATTTGCCCGTTTGCATTTGGTGATGCAAGAACGGTGCGAACAAGAACATCGCCCGGGGCTCGCGCGCCGCCCGGGGATAAAGGGCAGTGATCCGAATGCCGCGATTAATGGAAAAGCTGTGATCCGAACGCTGCCCAGGGATAAATCCCCGGGCTCAAGCTCCGAGGCCCTCTAAAGAAGGCTAGGTGCGCCCCGCCGCATCAGATTGGGAACGAAATTGGCCCGACCGAAATGATCTAGTCCGCTTCAGCGGGCTTCGGAGCTTGAGCGCGGTCCATTCATGGCCGCGCGGCGAGCGTAACGAGTCCTCGCCCAATAGATCACGAGCCGTTGCTACGCACACGTATCAATCAGTGGCGGCAGAATCTCAACTTCGGCCAATCCACCGACCTGGGCGGCGCCGTTCGGGTTCGGGAATTGGAACCGGATGAATTGCCACGCCGACCCGAGCGTCAGTTCGCGCCAGTCACCCGGTGTCACATCAGCCGGCGCGGCCACCGTTTGCCAGTTCGCGCCATCGTTCGAAACGGAAATGACCATGCCCGCGGCCGCGTTGGGATCGGTCACTACCCAGCGGAGCTTGTCGATCGTTTGTGGCGCTCCAAGATTGACGACGATCTGAGCCGGGTCCTGATCTGTTTCCGGTGGGGTCGCCAGCCAAGCCGATCCCGGATTCTGATCGAAGATGATCGCCGAGCTCGGCGCGCCGGCAGTCTGCTGCACGGAGGCCGGGAGTAACGCCGCCACCGTGGGCGGAATACAGGGCGTTTCTGTCGGCAATTCGGTCGGGGTTTCAGTCGGTACGTCTGTCGGCGTGTCGGTCGGAGTCTCGGTTGGCGTATCGGTCGGTTCCTCCGTCGGCGCTTCGGTTGTCGCGGTTTCGTTGACGACCGGGGTTTCAGTCACGATCTCGGATGGAACAGTTTCTGATGGGACTGGGGATGCTTCGGGCGATCCCTCAGGGACAGTCGAAGTTGGACTCGGCGTTGGCGTTGGCGACTTCGTGGTCGCGGCGGCACCCCCAGTGACATCGAACGCGTTCGTCTGGGCGCGAGCAACGCTGCCGTCGCCGCGGACTTTCTGCGAGCCAATTGCCGCCCACGACGGGACCTTGACATCGACATTCGCACTGCCGGTGCTCGACGTCATGACGCGCTTCAACTCGACCCAGCTCGAGCCATGAAGCCAGCGGATTCGCACCGATTCGTGCGCGGCGTAGCCGCGGAGCGAGACGTTAATCGTTGCGCCTCGTTTTCCAGAATCCGGGATGAGTTTGATCCGAGGTTTGATCCGATATGGGATGACAATCGCGACATCGCCCGCGGCCATGCGCACGGCATGCTGGCCAATTGGCGAGGCCGGCGCTTGGAAAACGAAGTTGGCGTCACCAGCGCTGTTGACCGGATATTTGCCAATAAGGTTGCCATCCCAGCGCAACCAGACATTGGTATGCGGTGGGAAATCGGTCACCGTTCCCGAGATGTAGCTGTTGACGGTGCCGTTGGTCGGTGAGAGCACTGCTCGCGGATTGCCAGCGGGTCCGAGCCACAGCACGGGTTCATGCGTGCTGTCAGGATCACCTTTGAAGCCGCGCCCGCTGGATTGAGACGACGCGGCGATCGTAAACAACCAGTTGCGAATCGACGCGATGCTCGCGCCAGGATTGGCCGACTTGAAGAGCGCAATCGCCCCGGTCACGTGAGGCGTCGCCATGCTCGTACCGGTCTTTTCGCCCGTGCCTCCGCCCAGTGTGGTCGAGAGAACGCACGATCCCGGCGCAGCGATATCGACATCGGCTCCAAAGTTGCTGTACGGCGCGAATCGATCGTCAGAACCGAAGTTAGGGCAACCAGGACCACTGCCCCCGGCAATGCCGTCGGTGTCAGTAAAGGCGGAGACCGTAATAACTTCAGGGTACGTGGCGGGAATCACGTTGGTCGTAGTCTTCGTGTCATTTCCAGCCGCGACGACCACTGGGATTTTCTTGTTGACGACCTTGCAGATCGCGTCATGCAGTGGATCGGGCGATGACGTGCTGAAACAGGTGCTGTCAGCGCCGCCACCTTCGACGCTCATATTCACAACATCGATCGTGCTGGAGTGCGCCGCGACCCAATCGAGTCCGCAGATGAGGGTCCCTTCCGAGCCACTTGCGGTGGAATCGAGGACGCGGACCGACCATATTTTTGCGCCGGGCGCTACGCCGACAACGCCGCTGCCGTTATCGATCGCGGCCGCGATGCCGGCGACATGGGTGCCGTGACCATTCCTGTCAGTGAACGTGGCGCCGGGGTTGCCGTTGCCGACCACGCAGTCGGTCCCGCCGACAACGTTGAGATCGGGATGACTCGTGTCGACGCCGGTGTCGAGCACCGCAATGTCGGCATTAACACGTTGATCGGCGCCATCAATTCGGGCAGTTGAATTCTGATTCGCGCCAACACGTTTTATGTTATCTGGAATGGTTTGCGCCGCCGCGTGAATCGGCCGATCGGGCACGATCGCCGCCACAGCGGGATCGTTGGCCAGCGCATCAGCTTGTTCCTGCGTCACGGTGGCAGAGAAGCCGTTGATCACGTTGGTGTAGACGTGGGTGGGGGTGACAGCCGCCGTCCGCGATCGCGAAGTAGTCGCGGCCGCGACCTGGTCGTCCTTGAGCACGACGATCACATCGCCCGAAGGGGGATCGGCCGCGGCCGCACGTCGATTGAACGACCAACTGCCGAGTCCAGTCGCGCCAAGAAGCAGGAGGCAGATAAGCAATCCGGTCAGGAACCGGTGGCGGGGGTGTTGGTTCCGTTGGATTGCGCTCGAACGAGCGACAAGCAGCATCTACAACGCTCCGACCGCTGGGAGAATGACATGATCAAAGCTCCCCGCAGTCGCGCGTGATGAGACAAAAACCGGTGAGCACGTGAAGGATACGCCCGCACGCCTAACGGTTGCCACTTCATTCCCCCTTGGAAAGGATAGTAATCCGCGGGGTAGCGATACGCGCTACAGCAGCCGCGCCAAGCGTTTCGCGACTGTCCCTTAGAGTCTAAACGATTCAGTGCATCATTTGGACGGGATTTTTTCCGATTTTTGTATGAGGTAAAAGACTCTCGGTGGACGTGATACCTGTTGTGTCCGCTACAAGACTTCACCCTGCAGACACTCAGCAATCACCTTTCCCAGAAGAGCCCGCAAAGCTCGAAGGATCGTCCAAGCATAGTTTTCCTGTTGCGCTGAGTGGCAACGGTGCCGGGGCAGAAGTGCCGGGCTAAACCTACGAAGCCGGTTAAAGACCGGCTAGGCACGAGGATCCGTCAGGATATGCCGGAGGGGCGTTTGGCGAACGCCCTCTGTCCAACACGGGGGTATCAATAGTCCACGATGCGACATTCGCACCAGGGCGTTCGCCAAACGCCCCTACAAATGGATTACGGCCGTCTGATTGCCCAGCCTCCAAAGGGCGAATAGATTGGAATCAGCGACGGTCTTAAGGATCTTGACGAGTTAGGTCGGGATCCCCTCGTCAGTCGGTTGATGAGGTTGGACAGCTTGATCGGACCATCCGCCTGCCGCAGTCGGCTGAAGCCGACTTCCAGTCACTGAGCGGGGAAGGGCCTTATTGATTTCCAGGCGGGAGGCCGACTACGACGGCTCCCGTTTGAGACCGAACCATTTCGTCCAACTCCACTAGGTCCGGGCTATCTGACGCCACCGCAAACACCAGCACAACAACCCTTGAACAGATGATTGAGCGCGACATCCGATTCGTCCGGCGTCGCGCTCAATGTGGAAGAAACGATTCGGTGTGATCTCTAGGGACCGAACCCTAGTGCACTGCTACGCCACCAACCTCCGTCGTCGCCACACGTACGCCGCCAGCGCAAGCGCCGGCCAGGCAAGACCGAACAGCATCATTGAGTTTCCGCCGCCCGGTCCGATGCCGGCGGTGCTGCCAGTACCCGTGTTGGGCGGATTCTTCGTCGGCACGCAATTGAAGATCCAAACGGTCGCGCGCTGGTTCGCCTTGACGATGATGTCGCCCTTGGCATTCACCGAATCCGACTCCGCGTGGCACCAATCGCTGCCAGTTTCCTTCGGCAAGTACGTGCCTGGTGGGAGGCGGCTGAACCGGAGGAGACCGTCCGGGTTGGTCACGCCGGTCGTTTTCGGCACGTACTTGGTTCCGTTCCAGACCGAGAGCGTGAACTTCGCGCCGTCTGTCATCGGGGCGCAGTTGTTGAACCAGTCGAAGTTCGACGGGTACTTGCCCGCATCGCAGACGTACTTGTAAATCAGGATCGCACCGGTTGTATTCGTCACGTCATCCGGCACGTTGAACCACGTGCAGTACATCGTCGTGCCTTCGAGCACGTTGAACGAGATCTGCGTGCCAACCACCTTCAGGGTCGGATTGTTTGGATCGACCCCGCAGAAGGCATAGACAACCAGATCGGTCGTGTTCGCATCTTCCTGCAAGGTATAGCCACCCGGTGGCAATTGGCTGAAGGTTGTTTGGCCCTTCTGCCCGAGATCGCCCGTGACGTGCTTGACCGCGAGCTTGCCGGTCGTGCGGAAGGTGACGTTGTTGGTTAGCGTCGTGGTGTCGGCGCAGTTGTTGATGAAGTCCGCAAAGTAGACGCCCGCGTACCCGGCATCGCAGGTGTACTTCGTGACCTGGATCTTGCCCGGTGTCGGCGCCGGCGGCTTCTTGTAGTTCAACACCACGACGGTCGTCTGCTGGCTAGCCGAGATCACGATGTCCTCGTTCGTGTCGGCGCCCTGATACTTCGGCGTTGTCTCGTTCAGCGTGTAGGTTCCGGCCTTCAACGTCGCCTGATATTCACCATCGGTCCCCGTGTTGAAGGTGACGACGGTGCCGCCACTCTTCGGCTTCAGGGTGAAGGTCGCGTCGCCCTTCGTGCAATTCGCCGTCTTGGTCAACGGCTGCCCGCCTGGGTTCGACGAGTCGATGATGACCGTCTTCTCGGGGCCGGTTCCGGCCGGGCAGTAGAACTTGACGACCTTGACCGATCCGGTATCGGGTGGCGGCGGCGCTTTCTTGTCGACGATCGTGATCGTCGTCGTCACTCCCGGATTGACGATGATGCCCGATTTATCCGCCACCTTGAGATAACCTGTCGGCGCGCTCAGCTCCTTCAGCTTGAACGTGCCCGGCGTCAGGTTATCGAAGCTCGCGTACCCGTTGGTATCGGTGCACTGCTGGCCTTTGCCATCCGGCGACAGATCGAAGCAGGCGCTGTGCAGCGGTTGTCCCTGCTGATTGATCTTGTGCACGAGAACGCGGCCCGGCTTCAGGGTATTGGTGACCTTCACGGTCGTGGTCTGGTTCGCTTGAACGGTCACATTCTTGTCGGCCACGGTCTGGTAGTCGGCCGACGGTTTCTGCGTTTCGTGCAGCGCGTACGTGCCGGTGCCGACATTCACGAACTTAATCGTGCCGTCGTTCGCCCCGTCCGTGCTGTCGCAGACCGGACCGTACTTCGTGACCGCGCCCTGTTTCAGCGAGAAGCACGAGTTCGCCAGCGGATTGTTTTCCGAGTCGACCTTATTGACCGTGACATTCCCCTTCGTCGGCGGTGGCGGCGTCGGAGTGTCTGTAAACGTGAGGAAGGTGGTGAGGTTCGCCTTCACCGCGAAGTTCTGGTTGTCGCCGGGATCAAATCCGGCCGGCGGCAACGTTTCGACCGCTTCGTAGTTGCCCGCCGGGATATTCTCGAAGCGGATGATGCCAACAGTGGAGCTTTGATCGCCGGCTTGGTTGTCACAGAGTTGGTATCCAGCTCCACCGTTCAGTGCGAAGCATGAACCGCCAAGCAGGTTGCCATTCGGATCTCGCTTGTAAATCTGCACGCGGCCCGGCTTGAGCTCGTCGGTCACCGTGACCGTCGTGTCGGTCACTCCGGCGACGATCGTCACGTTCTGATCGGATGCGAAGAAGTAATCGGTCGACGGCGCTTGGGTCTCACGCAGGATGTAGGTGCCCGCATCGACATTGGTGAAGTGAATCGAGCCATCGTTCGAGCCATCGTCACCGTCGCAGACCGGCCCCGCGATCACGGTTGATCCGTCGAGCAATTCGAAGCAGCTCGACTTCAGCTTGGCCGCCTGCGCATCGACCTTGACCACGGTCAAATCACCTTGCGTTTCCGGCACCGGCTGATCATTGACGGTGATGAAGATCGTGCTCGCCGCGTTGATGTCGACCGTTTGATCATCCGAGGTTTGGAATCCGGCCGGCGGCGTCTTCTCGTGCAGGGTGTAACTGCCGAACGGGATATCGGTGAACAGGATGAATCCCACGCCACCGTGCCCATCGTTCGCGTCGTTGTCACAAATCTCGAACGTGTTGGGGACCGACGACAGCGTCCAGCAGGACCCGGGAAGAAGCGTGTTCCCCTGGTCTTCTTTTGTCACGAGCAAGCTCGCGGTATCGGGCGCCTGCACGATCACGATGATCTCGGCGCTGACGACGACGTTCGGCTTAATCGTGACGGTGATCTCGTCGAAGCTCGATGACTGGAATCCCTGGCCAGGGCCAACCGGAGCATTCGACTGCTTGATGCTGTAGACGCCAACCGGCAAGCCATTAATGAGCATTCTGCCTGGTCGCGAATCCTCGTCGCCACCCACTTGCAGGTTTTTGACGAACATCTGGCCAATGCGTCGTTCGGCGTTACTTCCACCGTTGTCGCAAATCTCGGTGGGCGCATCGAGCGCATCGCTCGTGAAGAGCAAGCAGGCGCCTTCTGTCAGATTTCCTTGCGCGTCCTCGAGCCGCAGTCTGATGCCACCTGTTTCCGGCGGCGCTTCCTCATGCGAGAAGGTCACCTTGTTCAGCGTATCGGCCACGATAGTGATCGTTTGCGGCGCCGCGAGGAGGAATCCTTCGGGCGGGCTCGTCTCGGTGATCTTGAGCGAACCGACGTTCAGTCCGTCGAATCGGACTTCGCCCGGCGCGTTGCTGAGGTCACCATCTCCCTGGTCGCAAACATCGTTCGAGGCAAAGGTGAAGCATGCCCCACCGATAGCGTTGCCGTCCTGATCCTGGACCAGGATTTGCAGATTTCCGGTCGCCGGCGCCTCCGCCGTGTTGTTGAAGGTCGCGGTGGCTGTTTGTCCAGCAACAACGGTCAGGTCTTGGTCTGGACCGGCCGAGAAGCCGTCCGCCGCCTGCGTTTGGGTCGCGGTGTAATCGCCAGCCGGAACATCATTGATTGAGATGATGCCCGGTTCGCCATCCTCGTCGCCGGTTCCGTTGTCGCAGATCGGCCCGACATCAGTTGCGCCGCTGAGCGCGAAGCAACCACCTTCGAGCGGGTTGCCATCGGGATCGAGACTTGTGATTTCGACCGTACCGTTTTGCTGAGCGGGCGGCACGATCGGCGGCTGCGTCGCTGTCGGCGGTTCCGTCGTTGGCGTGTCGGTCGGAGCCGTGGTTGCGGTGTCGGTTGGAGCCGACGTTGCGGTATCAGTTGGCGGAACTTCCGTTGGCGTTTCGGTTGGTGGAACCTCGGTCTCCGTCGCCGTGGGGGTCTCCGTCGGTGGGACAGCGGTCGGTGTCTCCGTCGGAAGCGGCGTCGGCGTTTCAGTCGGCGGCACTTCTGTCGCGGTTTCGGTTGGTGTGGCCGTATCCGTTGGCGCCTCGGTCGGCGTCTCGGTCGGCGTCTCCGTCGGCGTCTCGGTTGGAATGGTGGTTGCCGTTTCAGTCGGTGTGTCGGTTGGAACTTCGGTCGCGGTCTCAGTCGGCGTCTCGGTCGGGATCGGTGCGTCCTCGACCACGACGTTGGTCTGCTTTCCGGCATCGACGACGACTTGCTGATCCGGGCCGGTTTCGAAGCCCTCTGGCCCGCTGTCTTCGTGCAAAGTGTATGTGCCCGCAGGCACCTTGGTGAAGAGCAGGATGCCATCTTTGCTTGTGCTGTCACCGGCCTGGTTATCGCAAGCCTGGAAGGTCGCCGGACCAGAAAGAGTGAAGCACGCGCCGAGCAGCGGTTCATCGCCGCCTGCCGGCACTTTCGTGATCTTCACCTTGCCGGGCTGCGGTGTGTTCTGGACGGTCAGCTCCGCCGTTTGTCCAGCGGTGACGTCAACTTGCTGATCGGCGCCGGGATCGTATCCGTCTGGCGCTTGTGGCTCGCTGACCGTGTGTGTCCCGGGTGCGACACCATTGATCACGATGGAACCGTCTGCTGGATCGCCGTCGTTCGCGTCGTTGTCACAAATTGGCTGTCCACCATCGACCGCGAAGCATGCGCCAGCGAGCGCATTACCGTTCTCATCGGTCTTCGTGATGTGGATCGAACCTGCCGAAACAGACACCGCGAAGGTGACAGTGGCCGTCTGACCGGCGGTCACATCAACATCCTGCGAGGCCGGATCGGATGGGTCGTAGCCGTCGGGCACGGAATTCTGGATCACCGTGACTGTGCCGACCGGCAAACCGTCGACCGTGATCGAACCGTCGCCGTCGTCATCGCACTGTTGCCCTTGATCGCCAACGTCGTAGCAGGCGCCGCCGACCGCGTTGAGATCGCCATCCTGCGTACTGATGGTCAGCGAACCGGTGGCTGGCTGGTTCTGAATCGTGAGCGTGGTCGGCTGGCCACCTTGAACGGTGATGTCTTGGTCTTGTGCCGGTACGTAGCCATCGGGAGCTTGTTCGCTGAGCGTGTAGGTTCCCGCCGCGACGCCGGTGAACTGGATCACGCCGTCGCTAGCATCGGCATCATCAGCATCTCCGTCGCAAAGCGGGCCATAGGTTTGATCGCCGGTCAACGTGAAGCAGGCGCCGGCGAGTGGATTGCCGTCCGCGTCCTGCTTGGTGATGATCACATCACCGGTTGGGACTGGCGTTTCAGTCGGTTCTGGTGTTTCGGTTGGCGGAGCAGTCGGTTGATTTTGAATATCGACCGGCGTGTCCTGACCCGCCGTGATGTCGAAATCGACACCGGCAGCAAGGTCGTACCCATCCGGCGCGGTCGTTTCGTCGACGTGGTGTGACCCTTCGGCGAGGCCTTCAATACGGATAGTGCCGTCGGCCGGATCGGTATCAGTCCCGTCGTTATCACAGACTTCCGCGCCGCCATCGACGCTGAAGCAGGCCCCCGCTTGGAGGTTGCCGTTTTCATCGGTCTTGGTGATCACGAGGGCGCCGGTTGTTGGCTGCGGCGCGCCCTCTGTCAAGGTCACGTCAGCTTCGGATCCAGCCTCGACCGTGGCCGTTTGCGGCTGGGCCAATTCGTTGCCGACCTGCGGCTGTTGTTCGCTGACTGTGTAATCGCCCGGCGTCAAATTCTGAACGAGGATGACCCCGTCTGCGGGATTGTCGTCGCCCGACTGGTTGTCGCAGACGCTCAGACTTTGCGCGCCGCTGATATCGACGCAAGCACCCTGGATCGCGAAACCATCGGGATCGGTGATGGTGATCCCGAGCGATCCAGCGGTGGGCGCCTCAGGGGTGTTGACGACTGTCGCTTCGTTGAGCTGACCGCCGGTAACACTGACGTCGCTGTTTTCTGGTTTGGAGTAACCCTGTGGCGGCGTCGCTTCCGACAACCGGTAGGTGCCCTCGGCCAGTCCAGTGAAATTAACGTCTCCGTCCTCGTTCCCGTCGTCACCGTCGCATGCCTGGACTTTCTCGCCTGGCGTGCCGGTTTTCGGCGTGAGCGAGACGCACGCGCCCGGCAGCGCGTTGCCCTGGTCATCCTGAATGTGGATGACGATATCGCCGGGTGGGACCTCGGTCGGCACCTCCGTCGCGATGGTGGTCAACTGGACCGGGAAATCGCCGCCCTGATCGCCGACGGTGATCGTTGTCGTGTCAAAGCCTTGATAGCCATCCGGAACCGACGCGACCGCCAGACTGTGGTCGCCCGGCAGAACCTGGTCGAAGACGACCACGCCATCGCCATCGTCGTCACAAACGCCGTTGCCGCCATCAAGCGAGTAGCAGGCAAAGGCCACCACATTCCCATTCTCATCGACCGAGCTGATGGTGATTTGAACCGGTTGCGCCTCCGGTGGAATCTCTTCAGTCGGCGTCTCTTCTTCAGGCGGGGTGATTTCGCCACCCTCTTCGGTCGGCGTCTCTTCCTCCGGCGGCGTAATCTCGCCACCTCCGGCGGTCAGTTGAACGTTGTTGTCACCTTCGTTGATCTGGATCTGCTGACCATCGACCGTTGGTTGGCCATCCGGCGTGTTCGACTCTTCGAGATCGACCTGACCACTTGGCGGGCCGTCGGGGAAAGCGAGTGTGATGATGCCATCCTCAGCCCCGTCGCTGATGTCGCAGGCTTGGCTGGCGACATCGTTTCCGTCATAGGCGGAGAAACATGCGCCCGGAAGTGGATTCCCGTCGGCATCGGTGAGCTGGATCGTGAGGGTTGCCGGTTGGATGACGTCTTTGGTGGTGATGTTGCCATTACCATCGACTTCGACGTGCGCCCGCGCCGGATTGTCGCTGCTGATTTGGTCCGGATTGCCGACTGGCTGACCGTCGAAGATTGCCTGGATATTGACCGGACCACCGGGCAAATCGAAGTTGACCTCGTAGCCGCCGTCGTTCTTTGGCGTCATCGCGAATTGTCCGGAGTCAGTCTGGAGCACGGCGGCATGTTCGGAGGCGATCGCCTGAATCTCGCCAGTTAGCGCGTTGTATTCGAAATAGGTGTTAATCGTGTTGTCAGGGACGTTGAGTCTGAATATCGCCGCCGTCCGGATCGCCGCCTTCACCGAATGAGCGATCGATATCGCTCGAGGCGACAACGCGGAACGTGTAGTCACCCGGCGGCACCGGGATATTCGCGCTCCACGTGCCGTCGTTGTTGTTCTGTAGCGCGGTGATGTCGCAGGTCTTATCAAAATCCTGCGGACAACCGAGGGCGGCCTGGAACGTGCCCGCGACCACCACACGATTCGGAGCTGGGAAGGGGGGCGGAGTGTTCGGTTTCTGATCTTTCAGCGCGGTGAGTCGCGAACCGCTCGGCGCCGGACTTGCCGTCGCCATCATTGGCGACAAGAGCCCAGCGAAAAGAATGAGAACTGTCAGCGCATGGACAAAATTGGGCGCTCCCCTGCCTAATTTCCTGCGGCTACGCGGAGCGATCCATTTAATGGAAGCTAAGGACGAAAACCGGCGATTAGGGGCACGCATGTGCGTCCTCCAGAGATTAGATGACGCCGGTGCGGGGAGCGCATCGTTGAGCGCCGCGCCGTCCCCTTTTCGGCAAACATAGGACAGCTTTTTTCAAATCGATTCGATGGCCGTTTCAGATTCGGCCAACTTCACACAATCGAATAGGACTCTTGCTGGTTGACTTTGTACGCGACCGCCTGCGCGCCCGCGAGGGAATTTGCTTAACGCTAACGTAGCACGCCCGCGTCCTGCGTCAACCCGCCAAAATCTGTATCGCCCCGCAGATCGAAGGCGCTTCGCGCCACCCCTGCATGATGAGAAACGAGCAATGCCGACTTTCCGTTTCTCGTTGGGTCAACATGTTTGTGATCAGAGAGACCAGGCAACAGTTTCCCTGGCCTGAAACTTGTGAATCTCAGCAAGAGTCGTGGCAAGCCAAGGCCTGCAAACGCTTTGACTGCTGGTCCAATTCAGATAAATCCAAGCGATTCCTGGCATGTCTAAATGCAGATGCTCTAGACTCGGTTGAATAATCCTGACGTCAAGACTGATGAGCGACTGGCCGTTACAGAATCTGTGCGTTGAAGTGAGTTGCATTCTCGGATAGGCATCTTAATGCTTAGGATCACGCTCTGGCCTCGTGTTGGAGAAATGGAGACATGCCAGACTTGATAGCATCCGGGACGGCCGTCCAGTCACTCCGATCGGCGGTGTGGGACCTGAGAACTAATGTCAAGAGCTGAGGCGGTTCCAAATATTCGATCAATGCCTAGAGAGCGGCCACGCTCGGAAATTGCCGCCACTGTTTGGTCATGGCTAGCAACAGACTGGGCAGCAATTGTTCTCCTTTGCGGAATTACCGCTCTTGTCACTTGGTACAAGTCTAGTTTCGATATGTGGCTTGCCCGCGGCGACAATCTTCAATATTACATGCCGTATTACAACCTCCTTGGCCAGCAACTGCGTGACCTGCACATCCCCGGCTGGAATCCTTATCAGTTCTCCGGCACAACCTTAGCCGCCGATCCCCAATCCGGCTGGATGCAAATTCCGGTTATGGCGGCGACAGTTTTCCTTGATCCCATTCCGGCCTTTAAGGTGATGATGACGGTGAACGTTACGATCGGCGTGATTTCAACCTATGCGCTCGGTCGTGTCCTTGGCATGGGCAGACCTGCCAGTCTCGTCGGCGCAATCTCGTTTGGCTTCATCACTCTGATCCAATTCAATACGTTTTGTTGCACCATTTATGGCAACCTGGCCCCGTGGATACCAGTGGCCCTCCTCGGCATTGAAATAGCGACACGAACGCGCAACCGACTGTACTTCCTCGCTGGGATCTTCGTCGCTGGTCTGGCGCTGAGCCAGATGATCGCGGCCTGGATCGGCCAAGGCGCGTATTACGCGCTCATCATCACCGGAAGTTACGTGCTCTACCGCACTGTGATCTCACCGCAAAGAGAAGGCTTGACGATTAAGCAACGACTACTAGCTCTAGGGGTGACAGCTGCCGTCTTACTCTTGATCACGTTCGCCTTGGGCGCCGCCGCGCTCTTGCCTCGTCTCGATATTAATCGTTACACGAATTTGGCCGGCGGCAACTACGACGCTCTAGATGCGGCTAGTGGCAACGGCTGGTCTCTACCGCTACTCTTTGTCCGTGTTCTTGATCCCGAGTGGGACTTCCGACGATTGTATATCGGAACAATAGTTGTGATGCTGGCGCTCCTCGCGCCCGTTGTCGCCCGCAAGCGATTTGCGGTTCCATTTTTCACGGCATTCTCAATCATCTGCCTTATCTTGACACTTGACCGTACTCCTATCCACTCGCTCTTTTACCTTCTGCCCCAATTCCGCGTACTTCATACACACAATGTATCTCGCATTTTAGGAGTGTTTTACATTGGTCCATCAATGCTCGCAGCTGCGAGCATTGAATCGCTCGTGCACATGCGCGCGCGCTCAAAAACACTGTTGATTGCTCTTATTCCACTGCTGTTCTACGCGGGTATAGGACTCTACCTCCGAGCCAACGATCGCATGCTGCCTGGACGGGTATGGATCTTGGTCGGCGTAGGGACACTTCTCCTCCTAGGACTCCTCATCCTTCGGCTGAATCACGACTGGCCGTTTTTCAAATCAGCGCGTCACTTCGCTGTCGCAATTCCGTTCTTGTTTGCCCTTCTCATCTTAGTCGATCCGTTAGGCATGGAGTTCATCGAGTCGGTCCGTGGGCATTCGAGTTACCCACTCTATGATTCGCAGTTGACCAATCAGGCTTTAATCGAGGCGCGGGTCCAGACATATACGGATAGCGCGGACAAACAAGGAGCAGGCGGCTTCTTGGCAGAACAGGAGGATGAGCAGGGCGCTCCGGTACGATACTTCGGCTACGATCCGGCTGGTCTCCGCACTGATGACGAGACTGGATCGAGCTACCAAGCACAGGTGGCATCGCCGGTCATGCAAGCGCTCCTTGTCGGGTCACGTGCCACTTCGATTGGAATCGATGATATTCAGGGCTACAACCCAATTCAAATCCAGCGTTATGTCGATCTGATACGGCAAATTAATGGGGTCACCCTGAATTACCATGATGCCTGGATTCTGCCCTCCGGTCTCGATTCACCGCTTCTTTCACTTCTCAGCGTAGATTACATCGTCGTTCCGAGTACGATTCCACTCACTGACACTCGTCCTGACCTGAGTCACTTAAGGCAGACACATAAGACTGTCTTCAATAATCAAACTGTTCGCGTTCTTGCCAACCCGAATGCACTTCCTCGGGCCTGGATCGCCCATAACGTGCAGCAAATGCCGAAGGACCGGATTCTTGACGCGCTCGTGTCGGGCAGTGTCGATCCGCGGCAAACCGCGATCATCGAGACGACCGCGCCAAAGTTTGCCTCAACTCCACCGCAGGGTGAGGATCAGGTTCAGTTCACAACCTACGACGCCAATCACCTGGCGATGGATGTCAACGCGGCGAGCGACGGCATGCTCGTGCTCAGTGAGATTTACGTTCCGGGCTGGAATGCCTACGTCGATGGCAAGAAGACCGATGTTTACGCAACCGATTACGCATTGCGCGGCGTTGCGTTGACCGCCGGCAATCACCACGTGGAGCTCCGCTACGAGCCGGCCCCGCTCAAGCTTGGAATCATCATTTCCGCAATCGCGGGAATCGCAATGGTGATCGTCTTCGCCTTGGCCCTCTGGTATTGGCGCCGCGATCGACGAACGCGGGCTGGCCTTCCTTCCTAAATCAAGGAAATTTCCCAACCCAAGCATTCCCTCACCCCCAACCATGCCCAGACGGAATGCGCGGCAGTGGGGAGCGCGTTTCCGGTGTAGGCGTAGGCTCAGCGACCGCCACCCGGGAATCAATTCCCGGGCTACTGACCGGAAGTCGGCTCAAGCCGACTGCACCGGCGAATGCACCATCCTGTTTCGTAGCGGCGTACGGCTGTACGCCGCTACGACGACAGGGGCTCGTGGTCAGTCCAGGCGGTATTTCATCGTCTTGTCCCAGGATTTCAACCCCGGATGGGCGAGCCAACCACGACCGCACAGCCCTCATCCCGGCGCTACGCGCCATCCCTCTCCCTTGCGAAGGAGAGGGATGCATTTATCCGGATTCCTTCATGACTCAGGCCCTCTCCCTGCGCATCAGGGAGAGGGCAGCCGCAAAGCGGCGGGTGAGGGTTGTTCCCGGGTGAGGGTAGTCCCGAGTGGGGGCAGCAGGTTCGTTCTCCACTCAGCCAAACGCCAACCGGCCCCGGGAATACCCGGGGCCGGTTGGCCGATCAACTATGGATGATGAAAAGAGTGCTTAGGCGTTGATCGCGAGTCGGCGGTCCCCCATCCATTGTCCGCCGGCGGAATTATCCAATCAGTGCGCCAGCAGCCACGCTGGCGAATTGCAAGGTTGTTGATGATGACTTCGCATTATTGCGCGGGCGCTCACGCTCGAGCGCGAGCGCGGCGAGATTTGCCATGCCCTGCGCGAGACCGAACTGCTCCAGGTTGAATTGGAGGTCGCGACCACTGCGGTCGGCGAGGATCAGTCCGAGACGGCGACTGCCGACGCGAAGCGGGAGGACAAGCACTGAAGAGGCGTCGCGGAGTGAGCCAAACGCATGACCGTTCTCGTCAAGGTACTCGATCTCGACGCCCTGCTTATCCATAAAATAGGAAGCGCCGCCGGGAATCTCTGCCAAAGAAACCGAATCAGGTAGGTCAGTCAGCGGCAGCCCGAATCGCGCCATCAATGAAGTGTGAACATACTTTTCGTCCAGCGCCCATATCTCGACGCGCTTGAGGTCGAGCACATCAGCGATGCGGTCGGCGATCAGTGGCAGGAATTCTTTCGCGGAAACGCCGCGCGCCGACGCGTCGACGACTTGCAGCATGACCGAGAGTTGGCGGGCCAGCTCAACCCGCTCGCCTGAGGCGAGATCGATAAGGGCTGGAGCCGCATCGGTCTGCGGCGTGCGGCGCCGGTACTTACGTGGCGCGCGCTCCACCATCGGCCGCCATGCCTGGAGATCGGCCGCCGTGATGAAGGCCATCTTGCCAAGCCGCTGGGCCGGCAATTTGCCACGGCGCACTGCGCGTGAAACGGTGTGGTAGGACACACCTTTCAGACGGGCAGCCTCCGCCATTGTGTACACATCGCCCCCACCAGATACAGCCGAGGCGAATCCTTGGGAGCCATTCTCAGCCACCAAATCCTCCTTTTACACGAACATCAACATTGTTCGGCATCATATCACCAAACGGCCGCGATGTAGCGACCAGCTCTGGACACATTGTACTGGATTTTATCAATGTGTTTTAACAACATGGTGAGTGTAGCCCGGATTACGCTCATGCCCCGTCTTTATGTTGTCAGTCGTTTCGGCTCACTGCCTGATTTCGGGCAAGTCGTACGGTGGATCTGTCTATTTATTCGCTGATGTGCTCACTACAATCGGATTTGATAATATCAGAAGCAGAAGTGCCGAAAAATCGTCGTTCTTCATGCAGCTTATTCTGCGCGAAATCCGTCCGCGGTAACCTGCCATCCGCACTTCTTTATCGGAATTTACCTCATAAAACCTTGTACATCATTTGGTGACTTTCGATGATGACAAATGTCACTGAGTAACTTCCTGTCGCCAGCCTGCCGCTGGTCGATGAACACATGCGTTACGCCAAGCTCGGCCAGCGCTGCTAATCGTTCCTTAACCAGCTTCAGATCACCAACGACCGCCAAATGCGCCATGAGGGCCGTTGGAATCAGGTTGCGAGCTGCCTCAAGATCCCCGCTACGGCGCAATTCGGGGAATCCGCCGCCGTGGGCAAGGACTTCATCGGTCTTCATCACTCGCCTGACTTCGGTGATGATCTGTTCAACGTCGAACCCAGGAGTTTCGATCAGCCGCTCCATCCCAGGCAGCGCGTGGATCATGGCGATGGTTGCTTTGCGCCGTTCGAGCTCAGGCTCGGGATTATCGGTCACGTAAATGCCGGTGCGGGCAAAAAAGGAAAGTGATGCCGGGTCTCGATCCGAGTCCTCCGCAGCCGTTTTCACCCGCCCAATTGCGTCTTGCAGATATTCGATCGAAGCAAGTTCATTGAATAGCACCCCGTCCGCGCAGCGACCGGCCAACGCCAGCGCCTTTGGTCCCGCGGCGGCCAGGTAGATCGGTGGACGTTCGAACGGGGCTACGGTTCGCTCCCAATTGTTCACCGCGAAGTGTCCACTGGAGCTGGCGCGGTGATCGCCGGTCCACCAACTGGTCAAGAGATCGATCGTCTCTTCCAGCCCCTCGAGCGGATTGCCGGTGCTGATTCCAAGCGCTCGTTGGTACCACTCGGTCTGTCCTCGGCCGAGGCCGAGGAAGGCTCGCCCGCCCGAGAGTTGATCGATCGTCGAGACAGAAGCCGCGATGAGGTTGGGATGCCGGTGGTATGGGTTAGTGACGCCAGTGCCGAGTCGCGCGTGCGACGTCTGTATCGCGACCGCGCCGAGTACGGCGAAGGCGTCCCATCCGTCGGGATCTTCGCTCACCCAGATCGATTCGATCCCGGCGGCGTCGGCGGCCCGAGCCGTCGCGAGCAGTTTGCCGGGTGAAGCGCGATCACCGGTTGTCCAAGGCTGGTGGGAAAACGCTACGCAATATTTCAGGGATGTGTGAGGCATGAGCGTTGGGTCCCACCAGCATTCACATTAGCCTTCTTTCGGCCGGTAATAGAGGAGGATGCCGCCGTGGCGTTCATCGCCGGTGCGACTCGCCACACCTTCCGTGCCATCGTGCATCGTGAACGGATCGCCCCGCTCGAGTTCGTCGGCCTGCTCCTTAGAGACAACCTGGGCGAACAAACCGTGTCGTGGGCATTCCCAAACGCCGGGATAACCCGCGACCGGACGCATCCGATGACGATCGCGTGGGTGCGTGCGCCCAACTTCACAAAGCGGATTTGGCCCGCTCGACTGCTGAGACTCCATTCCTGCTCTGTCCACCCCTTCACACGTTCATCGACACATTCTGCCTGCCCTGCCTGCTGCCTGCCGCCTGCCAAGTATGCCACCGGTGGTGGTGAGCTCGACGTGGGCTAACCCGCCATCTTCGCGTAGCGCACCCGATCCCATGCCGTCACCCAATCCGGATAACTCGTGATCGTCGAATCGGAGGTGTTGAACGGCGGGAAACCCAAGAGCGGGTTCATCGCAAAGAACGGATCGAGATTGTCATAGGGATAGAGCCCGCGACTCATGTCGTCGAGCATCGGGACCGCCTTTGCGTTCACCACGCCCCGGCGTAGCCGGTTCATCAGCCCCGCCTGCACATCGGGCGAGATGAGATAGTTGATGAACGCGTGCGCGGCATCGGGCGATGGCGCTCCTTTGGCCAGGGCAAACGCGTCGGCAAAGGTGAAATCGCCCGGCAGCGGATGCGAAGTTTGCAGAGGCTGGCCCTTAGCGGTGACCATCGCCGGCACCACTTCCCAGGCGATAGTCGACACCGTGGCGTGACCGCTGGCAAGCTGCGCGGCGAGGTCTTCCATCCGGCCGACGAACGAGACCACGTTATCGGCTTTGAAGCTCATCAGCGTTTGCACGGTGGTTTCGAGCTGATCTGGCGTTACCTTGGTTGGATCTTCCGCGCCTAAGGCGCGATTCCACACCTTCAAGTGTCCAACTCCATCGTCGAACATGACCACCTTGCGGCGAAACGCCTCGCCCTGCAGATCGGTCCAGTTCTTGGGAGGATCCGAAATCAACGCCGAGTTGTAGGCCATCGGCGAACTCCCCCACAAACAGGGCGCGGCATAGGTCACCCCGTTCCGTATCGTCCAGTACGCCTTTTGAAACTGGGGGAGATAGTCCGCGGCGTTGGTCAGCTTGGTTGGGTCCAGCGGCTGAATGAGATCGACATTGATCAATCCGTGAACCACGCCGTTTTGCGGTGTGACGAGATCGAACCGGCCGAGTCCACCGGCCCGGAGCTTGAGAAAGATCTCGTCATTGGCGGCGATGGTCGTGGCTTCGACCCGAATGCCGGTCTGGTCGGTGAACGTGCCGAAGAGCCCCGGGTCGTTGTATCCGGACCAGCACAAGATTCGCAGGGGCGGCGTCGCCGCCCGGCCGATGAGCGGCCAGGGACCAATTCTGGCGCCAAGCGCCACCGCCCCAGCCCCTACCACTGTCCTTCGATTGATCCGCATTGTTTCTGAGGTCGCCAAGTTTCGAACCTATCCTTCCGTCGCCCGGGCCGAACCCGGCAGCGGCTCCTCCGGCAGCGGCAAATGCACGCCGAGGGTGAGGCCACCATCCAAGATGACCGTTTCTCCAGTGATATACGACGCATCGTCGGAAGCGAGAAAGGCAACTGTGCTGGCGATCTCCGCTGTCTCTGCAAAACGGCCGAGGGGAACGCGCTTGAGATACTCCGGCGCGCCGACCGGATCTTCGGTAATGAACGCCGCCCGTGTCTTCACCATACTTGGCTCGATCGCATTCACCCGCACGCCGTAGGGCCCAAGATCGAGCGCCGCCGAGCGGACCAATGCGACGACCCCACCCTTCGAGGCGTTGTAATGGACCATGTTCGTTTCGACGTAGAACGCGTTGGTCGAGGCGGTAACGACCATCGATCCCTTGCGTGCGGGGATCATCACCCGGGCAGCTTCTTGAATACAAAAGAAAGTGCCGGTGAGATTCACGTCGATAATCCGCCGCCAGCTCCGTTCCTCGATCTCCAGCAACGGTTGCGCATCCGCAATGCCAGCGTTCGCGGCAAGAATATCGAGACCACTGAAATGCTCGACGCACGTTTGCACGGCTCGCGCGACATCCGTTCGCAGAGAGATATCGCCGGTGACCGCTTCGCCCTGACCACCACGTGATTTGATGCCAGCGATGACCTCGCCAACCGAATCGGATTCGAGATCAAGCGCGACGACGCGTGCGCCTTCACTGGCGAATCGCTCGGCGATTGCTTGCCCAATTCCATTCCCTGCTCCGGTGACCAGCGCCACCTTTCCACTCAACCGCATGTATTCGCTCCCTTCATGCGCAATCCGGGACTTCTAACACAGGCGGCTACAATGTGTCCGGTGACATCTGAAGTACGCCGAGGGATCGATTTTTGACGCGGAACATTCCATCTGATATCGAACGCAAGCGTTTTGATCTTGTCGTCATCGGCGCGGGGATCAACGGTGTCGGCATCGCGCGCGATGCCGCGTTGCGCGGTCTGCGTGTCCTCGTCATCGATAAAGGCGATATCGGGAGCGGCACGACCAGCGAATCGACCCGTCTCATTCACGGCGGGCTGCGCTATCTGCAGCACTACGAGTTTGGCCTCGTCCGCGAATCGCTACGCGAGCGCGAGCTCCTCCTCCGCAACGCGCCCCATCTCGTGCGGCCGATGCCGACGCTCTTTCCTATCTATGAAGGAGCACGGCGCGGACCAAAACTCGTTCGGACCGGAATGGTCCTCTACGATGTGTTGTCCTATGACAAGTCGCTGAGCCGCCATCACATGATGGATCACGACCAAGCGCTTGCCAAAGCACCCGGGCTCGACACCAGCGGTTTGCGCGCGGCGGCACTCTTCTTCGACGCTCAAGCGACGTTCCCCGAACGGCTCGCGGTCGAAAATGCGATTTCCGCGCGGGACTCCGGGGCAACAATCATCACCTACGCTCGTGTCGATGGCATCGTGACCGAAGGCGCCGTCGTACGCGGCGTTTCGATCACTGACGTGCTGACCGGAGATTCGTTCATCGCTAAAGCGAAGATCGTTGTCAATGTCGCCGGCCCCTGGGTCGATCAGGTGCTGACAAGCGCGCCGAACACCAATTCCCGCGAACATCTCATCGGCGGTACTCGTGGCAGTCACCTCGTTGTTGCCTCATTTCCCGGCGCTCCCGAGGTTACGCTTTATTTCGAGGCAGGGGCGGATGGCCGCCCGATGATGGTCGTGCCCTGGAACGGTCTCTTTCTCATTGGCACAACCGACATTCGCCATGAGGGGAATCCGGACGAGGCCCGGGCAAGCGATGAGGAGATCGACTATCTCCTCAAGGAAACCAATCAGCTCATCCCTGACGCTGGGCTGACAGGCGACGACGTGCTTTACACGTTCAGCGGTGTGCGCCCGCTGCCATTCACGCCGGATGGCACAACCGCCGCGATCACTCGTCGCCACATCATCAAAAACCACGCGCCGAAGCTGCGCGGTCTCTACTCGATCATCGGCGGCAAACTCACCACCTATCGCAGTCTCGCCGAGGAGATGGTCGATCGCGTGTGCGACGATCTCGGCGTCGACGAACGCTCCTCCACCGCGAATTCCCCGCTTGGTCATACTGCCGATTCCTCATCGGAAGACATCGGGCTGCCGGGATCGGCCCTCGACCGTCTAGCAGCGGTCTACGGAGACAAATCGGACAGCGTCCTCGATCTGGCCGTAACATCGCCCGATCTGCTCGAGCCGTTCTGCCCCGAAACCGGCGCGATCGGCGCTGAGGTCGTCCACGCTGTGAAATCTGAAATGGCGACCACACTCGAAGACATCCTGCTACGCCGGACGATGGTCGGATTGGGACCTCGCATGGGCATCGGCGCCGACGTTGCGGCCGCCGCAGTCGCCAAACGCCACCTCGGCTGGGACCAAGCTCGCGCCGACCGCGAAGTCGACGCTTACCGCGCCGCCCTCAGCCGGTTCCGCCCACGCGCATTGCAAGAAGCCGCCACGACCTAGAGATTCCCTCATTCGCCGCTGCGCGGTCTGCGCCCCGCGCGGCCCTAAAGGGATCCGCACTCAAGCGCCGAAGCCCGCTGAAGCGACTGAGATGCGCACCGCCGCATCAACCTGGTAACCAAGCGGACCCGACCGCATGAACCTAGCCGGTCTTGAGCCGGCTTCGTTCTTTGAGCCCGGCTTCTTTAGGACCGGGCACGTGGCAACGCCGCGTAGGCTCCAGTCGAATTTACATACAATCAGCTAGGCTGAGAGTCGCGCTACTGCAACTTCCCACGCGCGGCGACAGGCCAGACGGTTTCGACGATCCCGTGGCGCACACCGTAGAGCGCTTCGTGGAGGTGAACGACCTGATCGCTGTAACCAATGCCAAGCTCGACCCGCTCGCCGACTCTCGGTTCTGGACAGGGAACGTCCAGGTAAATCTTGCCGTGTTCTGCCGAGAACCCCAGCGGCTGCTTTACCGCCAGCCCTCGCACGCTCGGTTGGCAGTTGGTCGGATCGATCGTTTTGCGCCCGGCGTCGATGATCACGCGATCAGGTTTCGGCCGGCTAACGACCTGCGCCATGAGCGTCAGCGCCGGTTCGACCCGTGCGCCGAGGTCGCGATAAATTGAGTCACCGAAAACACCGCCACCAGCCTGAACTTCAGTCACGCCCTGGATGCCTGCGGTCACCAAATAGGTCCCCGTCCCGCCACAGGAAACGATGTCGACCGGCAAGCCAGCTTCGCGACAGGCGTCGGCCGTCGAGACGAGCAGGCCAACGGCCTCCCGAATCGCGGTCTCGCGTTTACCTGGGTCTGCAATGTCCATCGTGTGGCCTTCCCAGGCCATGACTCCGACAAAACGCAGACCGTCGCAGGCGGCGATTTCGTGAGCCAGGGTGACCGCGTCGACCGGTTCGACACCGCAGCGATTCATACCGGTGTTGACCTCGATCACGACGCGGGGCCGCGTTCCTTGGCGGCGAGCGGCATCGTCAAGCTGTCGCATCCCCTCAAGTGAATCGACGGCAACGATGACATCCGCCTGGCGGCAGAGCGCGGCCAAGCGCCGCGTTTTGATCTCCCCGACGACCTGGTTGGCGATGAGAATGTCGCGGATACCGAGGATGCCATCACTTCGGCCTCGCCGAGTTTGGCAACAGTCACGCCGATCGCTCCCGCCGCAATCTCCGTGGGCAATCGCTGGCGTTTTCAGTGCTTTCGTATGGGGCCGCCATGAGGCGCCAAGGGCCGCGATATCTTGCGCCATGGCAGTAATGTTCGATTCAAGCGCATCGAGATCGACGAGGAGCGCGGGTGTATCGAGTCCACTAACCGGCAACCCAACGAACGACGTCCCGCACTCCCCGCTCCTTCTCTATCTCATCTCATATCCAAGACTTGAGCGGTCAGAATACACCGGGCCGCGAGTTCATCGCCGGCTGGGATCCTCAGTTCATCGCACTTTCACTCGTCCTCGATAGGGTGGTCATGCGCGAGGCGGTGCCAACTCAGCTTCATTGAAAGGAAACCCTCATGGCCACACGAACATTCCTTCCGTTACTCGTTGTAGCGCTCTTGGCAATGATCTGGGCAATTCCGGCTTCTGTTCTTGCTTCGCCGTCGCCCACCGCTTCATGCGTGAAAGTCGAGTCGAGCGATCGCTGTCTTCCGATCGCGCCAGATAGCAAGCGCGTCGATCTCGGCGCACCGGTTTTCTCGAACCCGAACAAACATTACGAACCCGCTCTTCCCGGTCAGCCAGCAACACTCCGTTCTCATCCTCGGCTACATCGGAGAAAAGCCGCTTCGAATCGAAATCACCCTGCTCCCAAAGACCCAAAGAATCGAGTGGAACGGTCAGCAAACCGAAACGCTGATTTCCCAGTTCGTCGCGTACCTTGACGGCCGAATCGAAGAGGTTGCGATCGACCGCTATGCCCAGGCCGACGACGGTTCGGTCTGGTACTTCGGTGAAGACGTGTTCAATTACGAGAACGGCGTTGTCGCCGACACCGAAGGGACCTGGCTCGCCGGGATAAATGGGCCGCCTGCGATGATCATGCCTGCGCATCCACAGATCGGCGACGTCTATCGCTCCGAGAACATGCCCGATTTCGTTTTTGAGCAAGTGACCGTCAAAACCATCGATGAAACCGTAAACGGCCCGACGGGTCCAGTCGAGGGGGCGATGGTCGGACAGGAACTTCATCAGGACGGGACGTACGAGGACAAGATCTTTGCACCAGGCTACGGCGAATTCCGCAGCGCATCGCCGGGTGAGCTGGAAGCGCTTGCGCTCGCTGTGCCCTCCGACGCGCTCGCTCAAGCTGTCCCAGGTCGAGTGACGACCCTCGCGTCTGGCGCCTCAGACCTCATCGACGCGTCGTCAACCGGCGATTGGGAAGCAGTTCGGGCGACAGTCCAGGATCTTTCCGCCACGTGGTCCGCGTTTCGCGCGCAGGATGTGCCCGATCTCGTCGAGTACGAGATGAGTGAAGCACTCAACTCACTTGCCGGGGAGGTCGACGCCCAAGACGCAATCGCCACCGGTCAGGCAGCGATCAACGTCGAGCGCGCCGCCCTCGATCTTCAGTTCCGATATCGACCACCGGTCGAGATTGATCTCGCCCGTCTCGATCTGATGGTGCGGCAACAACTCCTCGATGCCACGGCCAACGATCCTGCCGGTATCTTGAGCGACGTCACCTTTGAGGAGTTGATTTGGAACCGAATCGCTCCGACTGTCGACCAGTCTGTCGCGACGCAAATCGATGCGGAACTGAAGCAGTTGCGGACTGCCGCCGACGCTGGCGACTTCGCGGCCGCGGCGAAAGGCGCGACGAAGCTGCGAGTGCTGCTGGGTTCGATCAAGTAGAGAACCCGGTCTTTCAAGCGGCGGGGCTTCCCTCACCCCGGCGGAGTTCCCTCACCCGGCCCTACGGGCCACCCTCTCCCGTGCGCGGGAGAGGGAGCGACACTAGCGCCGGCCCGGCTAAACGACTCCCCTCTACCTCGCAAGGGAGACTCCCCCCGGTGGGGGGAGGTGGCCCACAGGGCCGGAAGGGGAGGGGATCAAGGGGGTGAGGGAACTCTTGGTGGAAACCTTCCTTTACGCTTCGGTTGTGATGTCATCGATGAGCCAGCGACCGCGCTCGGGGGACCAACTGAAGATATAGCGCTCAGGCGGCAAAGCGCCGTTGGGCCCGTACACGACGTTTGCGCTGATTCTGCCGTCGGGGAGCGTGATCACACTTTCCATATGAGCAACCAGCGATCGATGTTCGTTCGCGCGAACGCCCGGTCCCTGATAGCGCCGAATGAACTCGTCGAGCGAAAGACCTAATTCCTGCGCGAACTTCTGAAAAAACCGGTCGGTGTAGAGACCGAATCCACTCAGCATCGCGCCGTCATTGGCGCACTCGAGGAGGGTTGAGACCGTGGCTGAGATTCCGGACGGTACGGAGTTGTCACTCGATCCGCCACTCGCTGGCGCCGTTTGGTCCGATGGTAGGTCACTCGTCATGGCACTCCGATCATCACGGCATCCCCTGGCTTGGAAGGCTGAGCTGGCTGTGAAGTTCCCGATCCGCTCCCAGGCCGGGCCGGTTGGACCGCGCCTGCTTCCCACCGCGCCCACCGCTCCCCATGCACGTCTTCGTGCGGATTCGGGTCGCTCGGTTGACTGGAGGACAACTTCGCCAAGAGTGGCCGAATCAGGTAGGCAATGAGCCCGATGCCGACAGTCATCGAGACGCCGATCGCAATTATGAGTCCAATCCCGGCATCAGATGCCTGATTGGCCGTTGGCGCGATCGAGAAATGTGGAAGCTGGTGAAGAACGACTGTTCCGGGCAGCGCCACCACGGCCCCACTCGCTCGATCCGGGCGCCGGCGGAACCTGTGTTGCAACCGGCATTTCGTCATCTGCGATCTCGCGATCTCGATTTCATGTCGCTCTTGCGGACTGACCGGATGAGCGAGTTCATCGCCCAGAGCCGGCCAGTCCACCCGCCAGTCGGGTCGCGTCGTACCGGAGAAAGGGTCCCAGCACGACACGACCCACCCTAGCGGCACCCCCCATTCGGGTCAATCGAGGATGATCGCCAGGTGGTCTAGAGTTCCTAGGGGAGATTAGTACGCCTACGCGGCCTATTTACCCGGTTTTCCCATGACGGCGGTACTTTAGAACATTCTTGACGCTGGCGTCAGCCGATCACTGTGCCCGCGTTTCACAGCCAAATATGACCGCGTGGCTGCGCATATCTCAGTCTGGCTCGGTTGAGTGTCTCGGTCATGATCTGCGTCAGAATCGACCGCGACAGCGCGAGGCGCTCATGTCAGGTGCCTAAGGGTTTCTCAGTATGGCACACTGGGCCTGAGCGTCTCAATTGTGGTCGGAATTCGGCAACGCAAACCGTTACACAAAGGTCGAAACTGTCGAGTGTCAATCTCGTCGTCATTGGGGAAACCAAACACTAGGCGAGCGCGATCTCGAGCGTCAGACCGCGGAACTCTTCTCGCTCCGGTGACAAGAGCAGCAAACATCAACCATCGTGATCGACCCACCACTCGTCAATGTAGCCGCGGCGTTCACGAATGGCGTCTTGCAGATCGCGCTCCTCGAGCGAGGTGTCGACGCCGGCGCGGGCGATAGCTGCTGCGAGGTCAGGGGAGAATCTCTTGGACAAGGTCATGCGTGAGTGGTTGCTTGAGAGTATGCGTAATCCTGCTTACTCAAAAATCCAGCCTTCTGTAGTCACAATGTCGACCATTCGGCCATGAGGAATACCGTAACGATTGCAAATAAAAGGAATCTTTGGGTTTTCCTTTGATCCCGCGTGCTCGCCACAAAGCACTTTCAATCCTCGGGTCTTTGCAAGTGCAATGACCCACGGATCGGCGGGATCCGGTCTGGTGTGTTTTCTTGAAAGCGCCGGAAAATCACGCGCAATTTCATAGAAGACTTTTAGTTGTTCCATATCACGGTCCACAAACATTTCTCTATGCTCCCTGACCCAGCGAGAGAGATCGTCGTCTCGTTCCTGAAGTTCTTTGTACACCTGTATCGGCGCAACAAGCCGACCCGCTTTTACGAATTCAGAGATGCGGCGCCAGGGTGCGACAAAATTCTTGGCTGGAAGGTCACTATAATACGCCGCGGTGAATTCGCTCGTGTCTATGCAATAAGACTGATCATTAGCCACCTTCCCTCTCCAGCACATTGACGAGCTCCGGAACGTGCTTGAATTTGAGGTTCAGGTAGGAACTGACTTCTAGGGAGAGATGTCCGCCTGGTCGTAAGCGCGCAGTACCGAAGTGATGAATCGCCGACCCAAATGCCGAATAGTGTTTTCGTACGGATTTCCCCAGACCTCGGCCTTGTAGCTTTCTGGGCTTTTGGCTTTTGATATCTCGCGTTGAAAATCCGCTTCCATTTCGCATAGTGCTGCGCGACGTTTTCTCGAGTGTGACAAGCCGAAGAAGCATCGCTTCCTCACTCACCCCATAGCGGTCAGCAATCGTATGAGGTCGCGCCCTGACCATTTTGTCCGCGGACCCGCCTCGGCGATGATCGGATCTTGCAAGAGGACGTGCTTCGGCATAAGCGCGGCCGCGGCAACTGCGTTGCAATACCGCTCCAGCGACTCATTTGATTTATTTCGGCCGCTATATTGATCCTGGAGATCGCAAATGCCGCCGCGCCGGAGCAAGATATGGACGAGCTCATGCAAAAGGGTGAAGAGCCTGCCTCTTGCTGAGTCCCGGCTATTTAGCGCTATTGCCGGAAAAGGGAAGGTTCCAATTGAGAACCCACGCATCTGATCAATGGGGATTCCAGGTACGTGAGTGACCAGAATCCCCTTCTCTTCAATGAGTGAAGACCAAAATGAAAGCATTTGACCAGGGGTACGCTGAGTCTCGGGAACCTGATCAACGTTGAGCCACGTCCTAATTCTCTCTCCGGACTTTTCGGGATCACTGTCCAAATCGAGCCGAAGATCAATTTCGGACGGCTGAGCTTCTGCCTCCATCTCAACAAAGTCGAGGAGGATCTCCCGCTCACCGAGCACACGGCGATGGGCCTTGTGCAATTCGGGCGGCCATGCACGTCCGTGATTCTCCGGGAGGAGACGGAAGTCGGGGAGACTCTCGGCGAGCGCCGGAGGGGTATCCAGAAAGAATGAAATCAAGGGCCGATCATAGAGATCAGCCATGTTCTCGAGCGTCGCCAACGGAACCGAGAGCTCGCCCAATTCGTACAGCCCAAGGTCTGAGGAGAAGATATTCAGGCTCTTGGCCGCATCCTGGGGCGAAATGCCAATGGATTCTCGCGCCCATCGAAGAACAGATGGAGCGGCCTCGACTGACAACACTGCCATTTCCCGCCCCCTTTTCAGCAAGTTGTGCTCGTTCGTGGCACATACTAACACCAGCTTTCAGTCGGCAACAGACTTCCTCTACCAATTGCTAAAACCCGATTTCAAGTGCGTCAGCGCGCCCTTGATTTTGAGCACCAGTCGGACAAACGAACGGCGGCCATCACCTCGACGAGCCGCCGTTCGCTTTGCACATTAGCCGAGAAATAATTCTTAATCTATTCCGCTACCCAGTTTTGATATGCCTCGACTCAAGCCCCACCCCCAACCGGCCATCGCCGATAATCTTTGTCACCGGATAACGGATGACATTACATCGCTCGTGCGTATCAGTTGCCGTCTGGTGGAACCGTCTTCTTCACGACACTGCTCCACAACAACTGGTCCTGGCTGACTTTTGGCGGGACCTTCCTCCCGTCGGTGGCCGAAAAATCGAGCGTCAATCCCACAAGAATCGCTCCTTTGATCTCGTAATGAATGGTGCCGGCTTTGGGACCCGGACCGGGCTCCGATTTGGTTTGGTAATATTTATAGTTCTGCACGTCGTCATCCCGGACAACCCGAATCCCAACGTTGTTGCCTGGCGCGAAACCGCTTCCCGTAACTGCAAACGTCGCGTTTGATGACGGTCCCTTGTAGTCGACTTGAATAATCGGCGGGGCCGGTAACGGTGGTGACGGTGGTTCCAAGACGTGTAACTCAAGCAGGTTAGAGGTAGATGTCTGTCCGCCGGGTTTCGGGTAGACGATGCCCACCTGATAATCACCATGCGATGCAACACTATACTCGGGGATTATGGTCCGCAGTTCTGTGTCGGAGACAGTGTCTGAGTTTCCGAATCCATACGTGGAAAATCAGATGTTGAAGCCTTCACGGAAGAATTGGCCGCGGGCTGTGAGGTGGAGATCCCCCTTTCCTTCCTCTACCGCGTTGGGTATTAGCTCCGCCAAGATTGGTGGCCGGTATTCGACCGTCGTCGCGCCCTCCATGCGTGAATAATCCCCACAGAACCTGATCATCCCGTAAATGTGGTGGTCAAATAAGAGTGGCTTGACTCCTTTGAAGATGACCGAAACGATCCCGCTTTCACTTGACGGCGCTTGGCCACTGGCGATCGGCTTGAGTGGGTCTGCTTGATCCCACAGTTCGATGTCGACTCCGGCTGAAACATTCACTACCGTCATCGACGTGTCCCCGTCATAAAGCGGGTCCAAGATGGCGCCATAGTGGAGCCCACCGGTTAGCAGTACCGTCTTCGGATCCGAGACTTGCACTTGGCCGCAGGCTTGATGCACCGCCGTGATCTCGTGGTCCTGGGAAAGCGCCGGGGCGACCCGTATATACATCTGGTCACCGGTCACGGGCTCGGGATTTGAAATCGGTCCACTCCGGTTAGAGACAACGGTGATAGTTCCAGCCAGGGGAAATATGTCGTGTACCGTGACCACGTTCTGGCAATCGAAGAGGTTGCCGAAGATGTTTGGTTTGTGAAGCGGTCCGAACTCAAAAGGTGTCTGCGAATTCGACCAGTCGCTCCAGTGATCACACTCTCCTTGGCGAACGCGCACAAGGCAGCCCGGTTGCATTCCAGGCGCCGTTCTCGGCTTATCAACATCGGTGGCTACGGTGCGAGAAAGAGTTGTTTGCCCATTGGACTCGACGGAATATTCGACATCTGCACCAGGTTTGAGACCCCGGACAATTATTGTGGATGTCATATGGCAATGAGCCGGGCCTGGATGGTTCCGACCTCTTGTGTTTGTCCGCCACGCGTGCGCAGCAGCGTCAAGGTCGCGCCGGGGGAAGCGTCCTCGAAAATTACCGAGCGGCTGCATTCCGATAAGGGACCGAAGACTTTGGGGGGAAGGAGTTCCATCGATCATCCTTTATGAATGAGGCGATGACGCTTTCTAAGGCAGCTGCGATGTTCGCGGCGGCTACCGTGATCGTAATGCGACATTATCGATTGATTTCCATCCTAACGTAAACAATTGCTGGGGCTCTCAGTAAAAAATGCGTATTTTGCTGAGATTGATTGGTGCAAAGTAGCGGACACCGGACAGCTGACTGTCCGGTTCCATGGGAGACAAGAGGCGGTAATTAATCGAGGAGTAGACTTTTTGACTTGCTGCCCATCGCATCCAATCAACTGTCGACATTATTACTTCGGGTGATTCTTCGAGGCCTCAGCTAGCACAGCCAATTTTGATGCCCGTTGTTTCATATGGCACGTGAGATATGCGCGACTTGAGATAACGGTTGAGAGTTTCGATCTACTTTCAAATCCGCCTCCGTTCCAAGTAAGGCTGTCCAGCGGATACACGAAGCATTAACGCGTTTGGGATCTTTCGGATGTACGATGAGCGCCTTATACTGGGTGAACGTACACCTGGACAAGGTGGGGAAGGAGCGTTGGTGAAAAACGCGGAACGAACCGTCGAACAAACTCGGGCTCGGGGTAGAACCAGGTGACGAAGAGCCCGGCCCCTCTCATCGTTTTTCTCCCAGGTTCGTGTGGTCAACTCGTGCCGGACTTGCAATCGACGTTCGTCACCGTGGCTCCTAGCATTGACCTAGTCGCGGGAAAGATCGACCAAACCGGGCACCTCGCCGCTGCCATCCTCGCAGGCGATCCTGTCGATGTTTTCATCTCGGCTAATCGCCGATATATGGAGCAGGTTCGCGATGCAGGCTTGGTGGGCGACTTCTATGTCTTCGCGCGCAATGCACTCTGCATGTTCGTGCGCAAGGAACGCGTTGGCGATATCAATAACCTCGCGGATATCGGTCGATCCGACGTTCGCACGATGGTAGCGCCGGCGGAATCCGATCCTGGCGGCGCCTATACCGTTGAACTCATAGAACGCGCGGAGCTAACGGGGATATTCGAGGAACAGAAACAACGCGGAAACATCATGGTCGCCGGAACCGGCCGTCCAATGCCTGAATTGATTGCGAGTGGTGAAGTCGATGCGATCATCCTCTACCGGTCGCTCGCCGGTAGGTTTCCGGATTTTGAGGTCGTTCTGCTGCCTCCAGAATTGGACATGAGCGATCGCAACGTCTTCACTGTCGGCGCGATCGTTCGGGACGGCCGAAAGCATCCTATGGCAGATGCGTTCACAGTCATGCTGTTCAGCCCCGCTGGTCAGGAGTTGCTCGAACGAAACGGTTTCCTCCCCGCTTAAATCTGACACGACGAGTTTCTGCAACCAGTTCGTGATGTGATGGAGCTAACTGCAATAGGGAGCCAAACGATGAGTATCGACGATGAAATCGATCAACTCTCGGGACAGATCGGTGAATTGAAGGCGAAGCTTTCCGAGGCGCGCCGCCGGCGACCGGCCGAGCCGGTCAACGATTACGACCTGATGAACCAGGACGGATCGACGGTGAAACTCTCGGAGCTTTTTGGCGACAAGAACGACTTGCTGGTTGTCCACAATATGGGCCGGGGCTGCGTCTATTGCACCATGTGGGCCGACGGCTTCAACAGCATGACCCCACATCTTGAAAACCGCGCTGCCTTCGTCGTCGTCTCGCCAGACGAACCTGCGGTCCAATCGGCTTTCGCCAAGTCTCGCGGTTGGACCTTTCGAATGGCCTCGGGTGCGCAAAGCGACTTCATCAAGGACATGGGATTTCTCTGGTCCGACTCCAATGACAGCGGATATCAGCCTGGGATTTCAGCATTCCACCGCAACGACGACGGCTCAATCGTTCGCACCGGCAAGGACGAATTTGGACCCGGAGACGATTACTGTCCCGGCTGGCGCATGTTCGATCTGCTCGCCGGCGGCGCCGGCGAGTGGGAACCGAAATACAGGTACTAACGTCGACTACCTGCGTGTCGAACTTGCGGTAGCCGTCGCTTGAGCTTGTCGGCTCTCAGGATGCGAAGCGAGCGCTGAGACCGCCATCGACGAGAATCGTCGCTCCCGTCATGAAACTCGCTTCGTCGGAAGCGACGAAGGCGATGACATTCGCGATCTCGTCGGGGGCGCCTATCCGGCCCATCGGGTGCTGCGCGAGGATGCTCGCTTCTGCTGCGACTGGATCGGGTTGCATCTCGATATTTTCCTGGACAAGGCGAGTTCTCGTCCATCCGGGGCAAACCGCGTTGACCCGTATTTGATCCGATCCATAATCGAGCGCGAGACTACGAGTGAGACCAACGAGCCCCGATTTTGCGGCCGCGTAGGGGAACATGTTCTTCATCGTCATGAAGGCGTGGATTGAGGCGTTGTTGACGATCGAACCGCCGCCGGCCTTCTGCATCTCCGGGATCGCGTACTTCGCGCAGAGCCACGCGCCCTTGAGATCGACGCCAAAGACATGCTCCCAATCGACGTCGGTCATCTTGACCGCGTCGTGGTAGGCATTAATACCGGCGTTGTTGACGAGAATATCGAGTTTGCCGAAGCGAGCGACGGTGGCTTCGACTCCGGCCTTGACCTGATCTTCCTTCGTCACGTCGGCGATCTGAACGAGCACCTGTTCGAGATTGAGCCCATCGACCGCCGCGCGTCCCTTGGCCTCATCGCGGACGAATGAGACGACGTTTGCCCCCTCCGCGACGAACTTTTCGACGCACGCTTTCCCGATCCCAGTCGCCCCACCGGTGACGATCGCGACCTTCCCCGCAAGCCTCATCGCCCACTCCCTCACATGGCCGCATCGACCCGCCCATTGCGCGTCGTTGGAAACCTATTTTCACCAAGGACGATGGATGGTAGGGCGCGACCGGATACGTGTCAATTTGGAGCGACCAAAGCCACTTTCTTTGAACTCAGGCATGCCGCGGGTTGCTGAAAACAACGAAGCCGATCTGACGCTCTTTACCTGACCAGCCCAAGTCGACTCTGAATTGCCGCTAGAGCCGGCACACGCTTGTGCGCCACTGACGGAAAGTTCAGTCGTGTATGTCGAGCCACTAATTCGGATGCCGAATGCTAGATCGAGAGGCCCAATTCTTCTTCGAGGTAACGCTTGCTCATCTCGACGCTTTCATACGGAGTGCGGCGGGTGTAGTCCAATTCAATGGTGATCCAACCGGGATAATTGTGGCTCGCCAAGATCTCAATACA
Organism: uncultured Chloroflexia bacterium; assembly: GCA_963737985.1. Taxonomy (GTDB): domain Bacteria; phylum Chloroflexota; class Chloroflexia; order Thermomicrobiales; family UBA6265; genus CAVTUU01. Next base: position 66,190 of record CAVTUU010000012.1, read on the forward strand.
TCCGCGCAGGTCCACCTGACCTTCTCCGAGTTCAACAAAATCTCGAATAATGGCAGTGCCTCCCTCTCCTGCCACTTCAGCCGGAAGAGATGGGTCCCAGTCTTTGAGATGAACATATTTGATGCGCTCCGCGTATTTGTTGAAGAGCATGATTTCCGCACCCGGAACGGTTGGATTGCCCTTGGCGAAGTGGGCTGTGTCGGCTGCCATCTCGACGTATTGAGGATCGAGCCGATCAAAAACGTAATTGATCTCATCAATGGTTTCGACGACCGTATTGATGTGCGGGTGGAAGCAAGACAGTACCCCGAGCTCCGCAGTACGTCTCCCGATTTCGGTGGCGCAGGCGACCAAGGCATCAAGCTCTGCGTTCGTTGGTCCGGTGGCCCCTCGGCGACCGGGACCGAGCACCATCCGATCAGCGCCACACTGGCTCAGGAACGACGCGATCTTAACATTTCGTGTGATCAACGCTTCGGATTCTGCAGGCACGTGCATATTGCCGCCTCCGTACAAGGCGACCAACCGCAAACCTCGGTCTTGCAAAAGTTCTTTGAAGTCGGCGATCTTATCGCCGTCGAAGTTGTCAATTACTGATGCAAATGTCTCGAAGCCGTGGAATCCGAGTGCGGAGATCTCATCCATCGCGAGCAAAAAGTTCGGTTCCCCCCAAGTAATACCGTGGCAGGCAATTCGCATGATGGATACTCCTTGCACGTGAAGAGCAGATGAGTCAGTTTGCCGCTTAGTTCTGGTCGCGAAGCATCACCTCCAACATGCGATTCCGGCCCGCGAGAAGGTGTTCGCGCATCAGGCTAGCCGCCGCACTGCCGTCACCTGCGTCGATCGCGTCAAGCAAGCGTTGATGCTCTTTGAACGATTCCATGACGCTCGCATCTGACAATCCGTTTGCCGCCAAAGCGAGTTGTCGCAGAGCCTGTCGACTCAGACTCTCAAGAATGGCGGAGATGCGCGGTCGTGAAGCTAATCGCCATAACTGATCATGAAGCGAGAAATCGTCATTCGCGAAGTCAACGCCGGTGGTGAAATCGCGCATTTTCTCGTTGAGTTGATAGCACAACTGAATGGTTGAGTCGGAGCGGTTCAGTGCGGCGTATTCGGCCATCAACGGTTCCAGGCCGATGCGGATTTCAAAGATTTCGTCGATATCCGAAGGACGCACAGGAGCAACAATCGTGGACGTGTTCGGGAGCGTGGTGACGAGCCCATCCTTCTCAAGTTGCCGAAGCGCTTCGCGAAGCGGCGAGCGGCTCACACCGAGTTCCGCCGACAGCGTCGATTCGACCAAACGGAAGCCCGGCGGCATGGTGCCGTCGATGATTCGCGCAGTCAGTTGATTGAGCACCCAGGCGCGCAACGTTCGCGTCGTCGGGCGAGTGAGTCCATTCGCTGATATGTCGTCTTCGCCACATTTCGGATACCGCATTGCTCTTCCAAATCTGCTTTCAGTATCGGTGCGCGAGCGCCCAGCGTGTGTTTCGGTCAGCTTAACCACTTCGATGACTTGCGTAGTTGATTCGAAAACATGTTCCTGCGGCACAAAGATCTATTCAACTGTGTAGCGTTAGATCGCATTGTCGTTCATCGATCATATACAATCGACTGTATCCTATCAGGGTTCGGACCCTCCTAACAATGTCGCTGGGTAAAAAAGCAATTGAATAGGACTTGCTTGCAACGTGAGTGAAGTCGGTGGCGTTCGTCGATTGGCAAGGGGGAAGAAATGTCCTCAGCTTATGAGCATGTCGAATCTGTCGATCAGAAATCAGTACCCAGGATTTCAAGACGGTCACTTCTTCGTTCGGCAAGCGCAGTGGGAGCTGCCGCCGCGGTCGGCTCTCTCGCCTCCGTGTCCTCCACATCGGCATCGCCAGCTTCAGGCGCTAAGCCCTTCACGCATGCGCAAGCACAGGACGCTGTTGAGCTCAAACTGAACGCGAGAACCGGTAGCGAGCAGCAGATATTCGAGGGGTTCATTTCGCAGTTTACGGAGCAGAATCCCAATATCAAGATCACCGGCCAATATTTCACTCCCGACAATCAAGAGTATTTTCAGAAGATCGCTGTGCTCATCGCGGGCGGCACAGCCGGCGATCTCATCTGGATCTCGAGCATCGAGGGGTACTACGACTACGCCTCCCGGGGCACCTGGCGCGCGCTCGACGATTACATCACCAAGGATGCAATCGATAACACTCAGTGGTACGACGCAGCGGTGAGCATGCTCAAGGTCGGTGACGTCTCCTACGCGCTCCCTTTGTGGTCTCACCCGTCGATCGTCGGTCTCTACTACAACAAGGATCTTTTCGATCAAAACGGTCTCGCCATTCCCGACGACACGTGGACGACGGATAACCTCGCCAATGCAGCAATCCAACTAACGAAGCGCACGGGTGACACGGCCGATTTGCTCGGTTACGCGCCAGCTGTCGGATTCTTCAACGGCCTCTGTCAAGTCCTTCCGAGTTTCGGCGGCAATCCGATCTCTGCTGACGGAAAAACTATGACGTTTACGGAAGACGCGTCGAAGGCCGCAATACAGTGGTTGGTCGATCAATTTGTCACCAACAAAGTGACTCCGACTGCGGGATCAACCTACGACACCAACAATGACACGCTGATGTCCAGCCAAAAGATGGCCATGAGGGCTAATGGTTATTGGGGCCGGTGGGGCGCTAAAGCAACCTGGGAATTCAACTGGGGAGTGTCGCCCATGGCGAAGGGGCCGGCCGGTACAAGCGGAGCCATGCTGCAGACGGATTCGGTACCGCTGAACAAGACCACCAAGCACCCAGACGAAGCGTGGGCATTCCACAAGTTCCTCTCCACCAAGGATGCTGGAATGTTTCTCTGGGAGCAGAACTACTTGCCCGGATCGCGGCCGGACGTTTGGGAAGATCCGACCTTGATGGCCGACGAGGGGCACGCGGTCTACGCCAATCTGATGAAGGACGCAGCGCCACTCTACTATCCAGCCAACTATCGATTCCGCGAGTTCGAAGTCGCGATCAATCAAGAGATGACGAAAGCTTGGCTGGGTGACGCGAGCGTGGACGAGGCGATCGCCAGTGCGACGAAGGCAGGGCAAGACATCCTCGACAAGGGCCCGGCGTAGGTCGGAATGAGCCTCTAAAGGTCTGTGAGGCATGCGTCGACGAACTTCGACGCATGCCTCCACAATTCGTCGGGGGTTGTGCCTGTGGGCGTCGTTATAGCCCTGCCGAAGAAGCGCTTTGGCACGAGGCGGCTGTCGCTTCGAGCCCGAGACAACCTGGTCGGCTACCTCTTCATTCTTCCCGGTGTATTGGGATTTCTGATCTTCAGCCTCGGACCCATCGTCGCCGCTTTTCTCATGAGCTTCACCGACTACAACATGATCGAGAAGGCGAACTGGGTTGGGATTCGACAATTATTCGCGTGCGCTTTTTCACGATCCGCTGTTCTGGCCTTCGCTCAGACGGACCATCGTCTACGCCCTGCTCAACGTTCCAATCGGTATTGCGCTGTCACTCGCAGTGGCAGTGCTTCTGAACCAAAAACTACGAGGGACATGGCTTTTCCGAACCCTCTTCTTCCTCCCGTCGGTCGTGCCAACTGTTGTCGCCATTCTTTTCTGGGTCTGGCTCATGAATCCAGACTTTGGACTTCTGAACTACATCCTTAGCCAGTTTGGTATTCAGGGGCCAGCCTGGTTATCCAGTACGCCGCTGGGCGCTCCCGTCGCTGGTTTTCATGGACTGGTGGTCGAGGTCGGCGGCACCAGAATGATCATCTTTTTGGCGGCGCTCCAAGGATCTCGCAAGATCTGCTTGACGCCGCTTCGCTCGACGGCGCAGGGCCATTGCGCCGGTTTTTTGGCGTCACGCTCCCGCTCATTACTCCATCGGTGTTCTTTGTCACGATCTTGACCGTCGTTGCATCTCTGCGCGTGTTCACGCCAGCGTACATCGCCACTGACGGCGGGCCGAGCTATGCAACTTGGTTCTATGGTTTCTACATGTTCAAGGAGGCGTTCCAGTTTTTCGAGATGGGATACGCGTCCGCCCTGGGATGGCTCTTCTTCATCATCATCTTTGGTCTCACGATATTGCAATTCCGGTTGCAATCCCGCTGGGTCTACTACGAAGGGAACGTGCATGACCGTAAGAGACGCTCATAGTCCCTCGTCACCTCTTCGCAACGGTTTGCGCATCAGCGGGCGGATCATCCTCTATCTTTTAGCGGTTCTGCTTGCCATCGTCTTTGCCATTCCAGCCTATTGGACAATGGTCGGCGCCTTCAAAACCGTGACAGAGATTCGCCACATCCCCCCAATCTGGGTCCCAAGCACATGGCATTACGAAAACTTCCACCAGGTCTGGCAGACCGTTCCCTTCGGCACCTTCTACAAGAACACGGTCATCGTGACCGGATTGGCGACACTTGGTCAGGTGTTTACTGCGGCCGTCGTCGGTTACGGATTTGCTCGCTTTAAGATGCCCGGCGGCAACATCTCTTTCTGCTGATCCTGAGTACGATCATGTTTCCGCCGGAACTAACGCTCGTGCCGACATTTGTGCTCTTCAAGCACTTGCATTGGCTTGACACGCTCAAACCACTCATCGTGCCGTACTGGTTTGGCGGTGGCGCGTTCTTCATCTTCTTGTTCCGACAATTCTTCATGGCGCTTCCACCCGATCTCATCGACTCAGCTCGACTCGATGGCGCCGGGCACTTCCGAGCGTTTATGGAGATTGCGGTCCCGCTGACTCGACCCGCCTTTGCCGCGGCCGCGATTATCTCGTTCTTCTACCATTGGAACGATTTCATTAATCCGCTGATCTATCTCAACAGCAGTGAAAACTACACGCTCGCGCTTGGTCTGCGAGCGTTTACGACAGGCGAAGTTGGGCTCTCGGGGGTGCCGGAAGATAATCTCTTCATGGCCGCTGCCGTCATGATGATCCTGCCAACCGTTCTCATCTTTATCGTTGCCCAACGCTATTTCATTCGCGGGATTGTCGCGACGGGAATGAAAGGATAACCATGCGCGTTAAGCGGGTTTCGTTTGTAAACAAGGCAGAAGCCGCGCTCGTCGACGAGGAACTCGATGCCGAGAACATTGGACCCACTGACGTTTTAGTCTCAACAGAAGCGAGCCTGATCAGCCCAGGCACAGAAACGGCAACTTACCTCGATCTCACTTTGCCAGATCGTATTGATCCGCCCGCATTCCCGCGACGGGTGGGATACGCAAACGTTGGCCGCGTCGTTTCAGCCGGGGTTGATTCGGGTCAAGCCAGGCGATCGCGTTTTTTCGATGGGCAACCATGTATCCGCATTCCGCATCGACACATCTCGCCAACTGTGCATCGCGGTACCGGAAAAATTGTCCTCGCCCCATGCGGCCTTTGCCCGAATGGCAGTGGTCTCAATGACCACGCTTCGCACCACCACTGCTCGCTTGGGAGATCGCGCCGCCGTCATTGGACTCGGCCTCGTCGGCAACCTCGCTGCCCAACTCTGCCAGATCGCCGGGATGAAAACGTCCGCGATCGACCTCGACCCATCACGCCTGGAAATCGCCGAACGAAGCGGTATCGGCTCAGTGCATTCCGCCGCTCCCGAAGATTTCCGGAGCACGTTTCAACTCGTGATTGAAGCAACAGGATCAACGAGCGGCGGCGTTACCGCCGCCAATCTCGTCCAGCCGGGCGGAGAAGTGTCGATTGTCGGCACCCCTTGGGGCGCAGGTGATCCATCCTTGGGCGCTCATGCGCTCCTCGGTCGCGTTTTTGTCGGCTACGTCACTGTGCGCAGCGGTTGGGAGTGGCAAATTCCTATCCTGCCGCAGAAGCACCAAGCGAGTTCATTGCAATTGAGCGCTCGTTCGATTTTGGACTGGTTGGCAGAAGGGCGAATCAAGGTCGATCCGTTGCTTACGCATGTCGTCTCGCCCGCCGACTGTGACAAGGTTTATCAGGGCTTTGCCAATCGCACCGGTGGCGCCCTTGGCGTCGTCTTCGATTGGACATCTATTGCTATCTAGAAGCAGCGCGCGTCATTCGCCCCAACTGCAGCAGCGAGCCTCCGAACGAAGAGCAAACAAGTGATAGACGAGCGTTACGTTCTGGACGGTGACCGCACTAAGCTCATGTTGAGTCGCGGCGCCCGAACGATGACATCGCTTCTCCGTCCGACGTTCGGGCCACTCGCCCGGACCGTGGCAATCTCGGGCGCCCTCGCCGGGGAGAGCCCAGAGGTGCTCGACAGCGGCGCGATCATCGCGCGCCGTACCGTCCAACTGTGCGATCCATTTGAAGATATGGGCGGAATGATCATCCGGCAACTCGCCTGGACTCAATTTGATGAGTTCGGTGATGGAACGGTCACCGCCTGCCTTATCGCTCAGACGCTCATTGACAACGTGCTTCCATATCTCGCCGCCGGTGGTGATCCAAGGGAAGTGGCCCGGACCTGGAACGATTCGCTCCCAAACGTCTTCAACGCGCTTCAAGCGCAGGTGACGACCATTTCGTCGACTCAGGATCTGCGGGCCGTCATTTCAGGGTGCTTCGCGAGCCAGACCTCGCCGAGATGCTGACGGATGTGATGGACGCCGTGGGAATCTATGGTCACGTCACAATCGAAGATTCGGCGACGACCGAATCTGGATATCACTTCCTCGAAGGCATCGCCTGGCAAGAAGGATGGACTTCGGCCGCATTTGCTCGCGATGGTGACCGCTCTCTCACGTTCGACGAGCCAACCGTGTTTGTTTCGGAACAAGGGCTCGAAACTGCAGCCGAAGTACTGCCAGTGCTTGAAGCTTGCATCGAAACTGGTGAAAAGCGCCTCCTAGTCATCGCTCCCCACGTTGGTGACGCCGCACTGAACTTACTCCTTCTCAACCGAGAACGTGGTGTGCTCCAAGACGTTGTCGCCGTGCGGGCGCCGACTGACTGGAATCCATCAGCAACAAGTGATGAACGACATCGCCGTCATTACCGGCGGCAAGTACGTTAATCGTGCGGCGTGGGCAAATGGCGATACCGTTCATCCTCAGGATCTGGGTCACGCTCGATCCGTGCGCGTCACTAGTCGAGATTTCACGATACTAGGCGGCTCTGGTGAAAAGCCGGAAATCCGCCGCCAGTTGCAAAGCGTCATGGCTGCGCTGCGCAACACTGCAAACGGAGACTCGCCGGAAATCGATGTCCTACGAGCACGACTTGGCCGGCTCGGCGGAGTTGCGGCCGTCGTTCGCATCGGAGCGGCAAGTAAAACCACTCAGGCGGAAAAACGCATTCGGGTTGACGCCGCCGTCCGCTCCGCGAGATCGGCCCTTAAAGACGGTGTCGTTCCAGGCGGAGGGAGTGCGCTGGCTCGGTGTGGGGAATCGTTGCCCGAGGTCAGTTCGACTGAAGCTGAGTTCATTGCCCATCGTAGCCTCAAGCGCGCTCTGTGCGAACCGATGCGTTCGCTCAGCGAGAATGCTGGCCTCAATGGCGCCCTTGTCGTCGCCGGAGCCAGCGGCCAGCCTGCCGGATGGACATACGATGTGCGCGATCGAACTTGGGTCGACGCGAGAAACCACGGCATTCTCGATTCGTATCCAGCACTTGTTTCTGCAATTCAGAAAGGGCGTGAGCAGCGCGACCGTCTTATTGACAACCAATGCGCTCATTCGTCGTCTAATCCCAGAGATCGCGGCGGAGCCATGAGTAATCGACAAGTTGGAACCGGAAAATCGCCGATGCAATTCTTAGGGAAAACAACAGTAACGTCGCTGGCGCTCGATCCCCTCGACGGTGAGTGTGGATGCATTTACGCCGCAACCCCGATGGGAGTCGTCCAGTCATCGGATCGTGGTCTTACCTGGCATCCACTCGAGCCGAGTATTACTGGCGCTCCTCTTACCGTGCTCTGCCTCACCGCTGGGCCGGGGAATGCACCCGCCCTCTTCGGCGGCAACTGGAACGGGTTTTTTCGGTATCGCCAACAGGAATCTGCCTGGTCACATCAACTGACCGAAGCTGAAGTCAATACGATCTCGGCCTCGGTTGATCGCAATGGCGCAACCGTGTTGCTTGTGGGGACCGAGCGCGACGGTTTGTTTGTTTCCATGGATCTTGGCTACTCGTTTCAAAGTGCTCGGGTAGGTCTACTCGACTTCACCATCACCGCCTCCACTTTTTCTCCCGCCTTTGAAACAGATCAGACGATATTCGTAGGCACCGCTAGCGGCATCTACAAAAGTAGAAATGCCGCCAAGAGTGGACGCTTCTTGATCTGCCCAGTGATGAGACCGTCGTCCAATGCATCGTCTGTTCACCAATGTATCGCGATGACGGGGTCGTTCTGGTTGGAACTGAAGCGGACGGTTTGTTCAGAAGCGAGGATGCCGGATTGAAGTGGCTTCCTGTCGAAACGCAATCGGAACAAAGCATTTCGGACATTGTCTTTGCCAATTCAACTGGTCGTCACCTCGTTCTCGCTGCCGACGCTCAACTGCTCTGCTCCCACGACGGTGGAAAGTCGTGGGAACAATCGGCGACGCTTCCAGCACCGGTCCTATCTTTGTCATCTGAACGGATTGGTTCTTTGCATGTCTTGTTTGCCGGGTTGCTTGATCTCGGCGTCGCACGCTCACTGGATGGAAGCGAAAGCTGGGAACTGACTAGCTGAACTGACGTTTCGTCTGCTGGAACCGTAATCAGAATTGACTACCGCGTCGCGCCATCTATGAACCTTCAACCCCGGACGAGGAGTCTGGCGGCATGGGAACCAGTACTCCCAAGTGAAGAATTTCCACCCTCGTCCAACCGTCAATATTCATCCCGGCTAATCGTTCGATTTACCCGTGACTAACCCGCTATCAGCCAACTATAGTGTCCCTCCGGAGCGATGTGGCCGCGGTTTTTGCACATGTTGACTTGGTTGTTTGATGCACACTCTGTCCCGCAAAGAGGCACAACCTATCCTGACCCGCACGGCTTATTTAGCGATCGCCGCCGCGTGCGTCACGATGCTCCTGAAATTTGCCGCCTACTGGCTGACTGGGTCGGTCGGCTTGCTCTCCGACGCGGTCGAATCGACCGCGAATTTGGTCGCGGCGCTGACAGTGCTCTTCGCGCTCTGGTTTGCCGCCCGCCCAGTCGATCGTACCCACAATTACGGTCACGAAAAAATCGAGTTCTTTGCCAGCGGGATCGAAGGAATCATGATTCTGCTCGCGGCGGCAGCGATCATCTGGACCGCCCTAGGCCGCTTGGTCAACCCGCAGGCACTCGAATCGATCGGAGCCGGCGCGGCGATCGCAATTGTGGCCTCCGCGATCAATTTCGGAGTCGCTCTGGTGCTGCTCCGGGTCGCCCGCGCTCACAACTCGATCGTGCTGCAGGCGGACGGACGTCATCTCCTAACCGATGTGCTGACTTCGGTCGGTGTCGTGATTGGACTGGCGCTGGCGCACTTCTCCGGTATCGAGCAACTCGATCCGATCATCGCCATCCTGATCGCCCTGAACATCATTTGGACTGGGTATCAACTCTTGCGCGTGGCGGTCGACGGTCTTATGGACCGGGCGCTTGCCGCCGACACCGTCAACGCTATCCAGCAGGCGATCGACAGCGAAATTGGACCCCAGACCGCTTATCACGCGCTTCGTACCCGCCGAGGCTGGGGCGCGAGCGTTTGTCGATTTCCATCTGCTCGTCCCGGGCGATGTCACCGTGCAAGAAGCGCACAACCTGACGAACCGGATCGAGCAGGCCGTTACTTCAGTTCTCCCGGATGCCGAAACTACGGTTCACATCGAGCCGATCGAAGAGCCAACCGCCTGGACCGACAGCCCGCTGGTCGAAAACATCCCGGTCCGGTCCTCGTCGAGCGCAACGGCCACCACTCGCATCACCCCGCGGCGTAATCCCCGTTGCCCCAGTCACAGCCTCAGCTGGTTGGCGTGCCCTGGTCGTTGACGGGGATTGTCAGAGGCTGGCCGGTCTCCACAAGCAACGCCGCCCAGAGGATAAGATGCTCGTTCCGAGATTTTCGCCATAGTGAACGGCGCCGGGAATCTCGACCACCCAATCGCCCGGCATGAGGACCGTCGACTGACCGGCCGCGAGCGTCTCGGTAGCTCCCGGCTGGCCTCCTGAGGCGTTGACCGCGCGACCGATCTGCACTTCTCCCTTGATAACGTGATAGGTCAACATCCCAGATTCGACCCAGGCGATTTGCATCCCAGGATGCACATGAACGGCAAGTGTGGTCCCCGGTGGAATGTCGTAACGGGCGAGATCGAGGGTCTGGCCTGGCGTCGACGGAGGCAGTCCGGTTGCCAGAATCTGGCGAATCGTCAACGGTGTCGCGGCTGGGGATGGGCTCGCAACTGGTGATGCGGCCAAAGTGGACCCTTGGCGAGCGCTATCAACGAAACCTAGCCCGAGAGCGATGGTGGAAACGAAAAGGAAAAAACCGATAAGTGCCGCGAACGTTTGTCGTGTCATGACTCCTCCCCCAGCGCGGACGATGGTGACTGGTCAGTTATTCTCCGAATAAAGAAGCGCTCCGGTAGTGTTCCGATTTTGACGGCTCCGGTCCTTACCCAGTCTCATGAGTCAGTGAGTTATTTCCGGCGATCCAATGGTTCAGCTTGGATTGAGCAGCATGACGGACGAGCCATCGACTGGAAAGCCAGTTGCGTAGCAATTGCGTGACCAGTACCATCGCGGCGCTTCGCGTTTACACACATGCTTTTCTGGCCAGATGTTCTTCGATAGCTCTGAGTCACGATGCCGTGAGAGGGATCGCGATGGAACCGAACGGCTTGAGCGCCTCATCTCCGACCCCGCCTGAAGTGGTGGCGGTGATCGAGTTGTCCGGTGTTTCGAAGCAGTTTGGCGCGGTGCAGGCGCTGCGCGGAGTCGATCTCGCCCTTTTCTCTGGTGAGGTTCACGCGCTGGTCGGCGAGAACGGCGCCGGCAAAAGCACGCTGGTCAAGATTCTGGCAGGTGTCCATCGCCCCGACACCGGCGTCATGCGGATGAGCGGCCAGGAGGTGGTCTTTCACACGCCGCTTGACGCGTACCATCATGGCGTCGCCGTCATTCACCAGCATCCAACCCTCTTCCCCGATCTCGATGTCGCCGAAAACGTCTACATGGGTCGCCAGCCGCGAGACCGGATCGGTCGCGTCGACTGGGGCGAGATGTACCGCGATGTCGACGGTCTCTTGCGCCAGCTTGGCGTCAGGATCAACGTGCGTACGCCGGTACGCGCGCTTTCCGTCGCCGATCAACAACTGATCGAGATTGCCAAGGCGCTCTCGCTCAATGCGCAAGTGCTCGTGATGGATGAGCCAACGGCCTCACTCTCGTCACGGGAGGTCGATCGCCTCTTCGCAATTGTCCGCCAACTCCGCGATCAGGGCGTGGCGATCATGTTCGTCAGCCACCGCCTCGAAGAGATCTTCGCGATTTCGGACCGAGTTACGATTTTCCGTGACGGCGCGCACGTCATCACCGCGCCGGCCTCGGAGCTAACGACCGAGGAGACGATTCGATACATGGTTGGCCGCCGGCTGGAGGCGCTTTTCCCCAAGGAAGAAGCCGAGATCGGCGAGGTTGTGTTCGAGGTTCGCAATCTCACCAAGACGGGCGATTTCCGCGATGTCAGCTTCTCCCTGAGACGAGGCGAAATCCTCGGGCTCTTTGGGTTGGTGGGAGCTGGAAGAACAGAGATCGCGCGGGCGATTTTCGGCACCGATCGCGCGGACGCCGGCGAAATCCAGATCAATGGCCGGCCTGCTGAGATCGATTCCCCTTCCTCCGCTCTCGAACAAGGTATTGGCTACGTCCCCGAAGACCGGCATGGGCAAGGGCTGGTGCTCGATTTTCCGATCTCGGCAAATATCACCCTGCCTATCCTGACCCGGGTCAGCCGGTTCGGCATCATCAATCGGAGAATGGAACGCCAAATTGCCCGGGCTTACGCTGAACAACTCCAGGTGAAAGCGGCCGGCATACGGGCGCCTGCGTCTTCGCTCTCGGGCGGAAATCAACAAAAAGTCGTGCTCGGCAAATGGCTAGCAACCGAGCCGAAGGTGCTCATCCTCGACGAGCCGACCCGCGGTATCGATATCGGCACGAAAGCCGAGGTCCACCGCATCATCTCCCACCTCGCGACGCAGGGGATGGCGATCATCCTCATCTCGAGCGAGCTGCTCGAGGTGCTGGCGATGTCTGACCGCGTGCTGGTGATGCACGAGGGCCGGCTCACCGGAGAGTTCAGCCGCGATGAAGCGAACCAGGAGGATGTGATGTTCGCGGCGACCGGGCAATCGAGACCGACCGCGCCGGCCACCAAGACTCCCACTGAGGCGCAAACGCATGGCGTCGTCTAGTCCCACCTACGAGGAGACTCGCGGCGCGGGTCAGATGCGGGCCGATCGCCTGATCGATTTGGTCGGGCGCGTCCGCGAGCTCGGCCTGATCGTTGCACTCCTGGTGATCGTCATTATCGTTCGGGCCCAGGTTCCTCGCTTCACCTCAATCAACAACATCCGCGCGATTCTTGTCTCGGTCGCAATTCTGGCGGTGTTGGCGGTCGGACAAACGCTGGTCGTTCTCACCCGGAATGTCGATCTTTCGGTCGCGTCGCAGGTCGGGATGGTCGCGTATCTCTCCGGCTACATGTTCAAGCACAACCACATCGACAGCCTCTTCGTCGTCATCCTTTTCGCTTGCGCTCTTGGCATCGCGATGGGAGCGGTCAACGGACTGCTGGTCACAGTTGGCCGCGTCCCCGCAATCGTTGCCACGCTGGGCACGCTCTACGTGTTTCGCGGAATTGATTTCTGGATCGCCAGCGGCAAGCAGATTATTGTGTCCGATGTGCCCAAGTCGTACCGCGGGATCGCGATGAATCCCTGGATCGGCAACATCCCGAACCCGATCATCATCGCCGGGGCGATCGCGCTCATCTTCGGTTTCCTGCTCCGCTACACCCGGACTGGCCGCCAGCTTTATGCGATTGGCAGCAATCCACCTGCGGCGCGCCTTGCCGGTCTTCGTTCCGATCTCCTTGTGTTCGGCGCCTACACAACATGCGGACTCCTGTGCGGCGTCGCCGGGATTCTCTGGGGCGCCAGGTTCGGTAGTGTCGATGCCCGAGCCGCTTCGGGCTATGAATTGCAGGTTATCGCGGCGACCGTTGTCGGCGGCGTGAACATCTTCGGCGGCTCCGGCACGGTCTTCGGCGCGGTGCTCGGCGCGGTCCTTCTCGGCACCATTGCCAATGCCTTGACCGTGCTCCGGCTCTCTGAGTTTTGGCTACAAGCGATTTCGGGGGCAGTCATTCTCTTGGCCGTGACCCTCGACGCCCTAATCACCCGGCGCCTACAACGGGCGCTCATCGCGCGGAGGAATCGATGAGCGAGCGCAGCCAATCCTTTTCCCTGAAACCCCTCATGCGCTGGGAGACGTTGCTCTTCTTCCTGCTCATCGCCTCGCTGATCTGGGGCGCGGAGCGATCTCCCTACTTCTGGGAGGGGAGCAACTTCAAGGTTGCGACGTCAACCTTCATGGAACGGGCGATCATGGCGTTGCCGATGACGCTCATCATCATTTCAGGCGAGATCGATCTCTCAGTTGCGTCGATTCTCGGCCTGGCCAGCGCGGTCATGGGCAAAGCCTGGATGAACGATTGGCCACTTTCGGCCTGCATTCTACTGGCGCTCGCGGTCGGGGCCACCTGCGGTCTGTTCAATGGGCTGCTCGTGACCTGGATGCGACTGCCCTCCCTCGTCGTCACCCTTGGCACACTCGCCCTGTTCCGCGGTCTCGCCTACGTTGTGCTTGGCTCGAACGCGGTGAGCGACTACCCCCAGAAATTCAACGATTTTGGCTTCGACACGATCACCGGGACCAGCATCCCCTGGTCGACGCTGATCTTTGTCAGTTTGCTCGCCATCTTTCTCGTGCTGCTCCACCGCAGCCGGGCCGGCCGCCAAATCTACGCGGTCGGACTCAATCAGGAAGCGGCGCGCTATTCCGCGGTCCGCGTGGCGCGACTCAAACTCTGGCTCTTCGTCCTCTCCGGCACGATCGCGTCGGTGGCGGGAATCTTGTTCACCGCCCGTGTTTCCAGCAGCCGGGCCGACAATGCGGTCGGGTTCGAGTTGGACGTGATCGCTGCGGTCTTGCTCGGCGGAGTCAGCATTTTCGGCGGAAAGGGCACGCTGGTAGGGGTGGCGCTCTCGCTGGCGGTCGTCGCCACGATCCGCAACGCGCTCGGCATCACCAATGTCGGCCCCGAGTTGCAAAGCATTGTCATCGGTGGCCTACTGATCTTGTCGGTTCTTGGTCCCAATCTCGTCGCACGTCTCACCCATGTCGGGCGACGTTCGATTGTGGGTCTGCGTGGGCTCAGCCCGGGACCAACCGCAGGCGATTAGCGTTCACAGAAAGGAGGAAGGGGGTAATTCACGGATGCACAAATGCGACGAACAACTATGCAGATCGCTGTCACCGGATGATCTATCACGCGTTTCGCGCCCTGCTGTGCCGCAGGGTGAGGATTGAAACAGGGAGGACACGGTGAAGAAGCAGTTTCCAGTGCTCCGTTTGCTCATGGTTTTCGGATTCGCGCTTCTCGGCTTCGGCACTGGTATCCACGCCGCGGCCCCGGCCCGCGCCCAGACGCCGCCACGACCTGCGCCGGCGAACCGATGATCGGCGCGCCAACCGCTAGTCCCGCGGCCGGGAGTCCAGTCGCCAGTGCTATGGCCAGCCCCGCCACAACGATCGATCCCGCCACACTCAACATCGCCTTCCTGCCGAAGGATGTCGTCAATCCCTACTTCGGCACAGCCGCCGCAGGCGCGCAAGAAGCCGCAACCGAACTTGGCGGCCAATTCCAACAGGTCGGACCTCAAACCTCGAACGCGGCTGAGCAAGTCACCTGGATTCAAACCCTGACCCAGCAGAAAGTCGCGGCGATCGTCGTTTCCGCGAACGATCCTGATGCCCTCGCCCCTGCCCTCAAGGATGCAGCCGCACAGGGCATCAAGGTCATCTCCTACGACTCCGACGTGGCGCCGGACGCCCGCATTGCCTTCGCGAACCAGGCCGATTCCGACGAGATCGGGCGAATTCAGGTTCAGATCATGGGCAAAGAACTCGATTGCTCAGGTGACATCGCGATCCTTTCCGCGGCCGCCACCGCGACGAATCAGAACGCCTGGATCGACGTCATGAAGAATGAGCTCGCAAAGCCAGGCTACGAGAATCTGAAGTTGGTCGAAGTTGCCTACGGCGATGACGATCCGCAAAAGAGCCACGACAAGACCGTCGAGCTGCTGACAGCCTATCCTGATCTCAAAGGGATCATCTCTCCAACAACGGTCGGCATCACCGCAGCCGCGCAGGCGCTCGAAGAAGAAGGACGGGGCGGCGGTTCCGACAACCAAGTGAAGTTGACCGGTCTCAACCTGCCGAACCAAATGCGACCGTACGTTGAGAGCGGAACGGTTGAAGAGTTCGCGCTGTGGGATCCTGGCAATCTCGGCTATCTCGCCTACTACATGGCGGCGAACGCGATTGCCGGCAACCTGACCGGCGCCGAAGGTGAAACCTTCACCGCCGGCAAACTCGGAACCTACACAGTCGGACCGAACGGCACGTCATTCTCGGCCCGCCGACAATCTTCAACGATAGCACTCCAT
>CAVTUU010000013.1:0-42759 GCA_963737985.1 uncultured Chloroflexia bacterium
CAAAGTTCGCCATTCTCAGCATCGGAGATGCTTTCTCCTGTGAGCCCTAGGTTTTCAACCTAGGGAACCTTTGGGGATGAGGGTTGCTCGCTGCAATGGACACCACAACAGATTTCCGCGAGCTTGTCCATCGCCTCGGACAAGAAACGCTTGCCGACTCGTTGGAGGAAAATTTTCTGGCCGGGCGGACAAATCCCGCCGCGTTGCCAGCGTTGGCGGATGCGGGACTGCTCGGATTGACCTTGCCGCCCACCTACGGCGGCGGTGGTCGCGACTACGCCGATCTCGCCGCGGTCTGCGAAGAATTGGGACGGATCGATCTCGCGTTCCAGATCAGCGTTACCGTTCATCTCGCGCTGACCGCGATGACCATCTTCCAATGGGGAACCGAGCGGCAGCTCTCAGAGTGGCTCCCTTTGCTCGCGCGAGGCGAACGGATCGCCACCTTCGGCCTGACCGAGCCGGATGCCGGGTCGGATGTCGCGGCGTTGCGCATGTCGGCGCGGGCCGAGCCCGGAGGCTACCGGCTCAATGGAGAGAAAACATGGATCAGTGGCGCGAACGAAGCGAACCTCTTTCTGCTTTTCGCCACGCTCGATCCCGCCGCGCGACACCGCGGCATCACCGCGTTCATTGTCCCGCGCGAATCGCTAGGTTTGACAACGACTGAATTGACGGGGAAACTCGGCGTCCGGGCCGGAGATACCGGCAGTGTCGTATGCGACAACACGTTGGTTCCAGCGGAAAATGTCCTCGGTGAATCGGGCGAGGGGTTCGCCGTTGCCCTCTCCGCGCTCGGCAATGGACTGTTCACGGTTGGCGCCGGCGCGCTCGGCGTCGCGGTCGCTTGCCTCGAATCGACCGTCGAGTTCGTTCGCGACAGCGACCGGCGCGGTCTGCGCGCTGGTCAAAACCAACTTGTGCAAGCGGCGATCGCGGAGATGGTTTCAGGCGAGGCGCGGGCACGCTTGCTGATCGAACGGGCCGCGTGGCTGAAGAATCTCGGCAAGCCGAGCGCCCAAGCGACGAGCCTCGCGAAATGGACCGCAGCAACCGCCGCATACGATGCTGCAGAAGCGGCATTGGCGATTCGCCAGGCCTATTCCCCGCCGCCTCATCACACGATTGAGCGCCACCTGCAAAACATCAAGGGTTCAGTTATCTACGGCGGGACCGCCGAAATCCACCAGATCATGCAAGCCGATTACGCCCTCGGCCACCGCGTCCAACGCCCCTTCCGGCGCCCCTCGCCAACCGCGGCTGATTTGCGGGGTGGGAGATGACCTTGCGGAAGGTGCGGTTTGCCGCCCCCGCGGCTCTAATGGGCTTTGACGACTTAAGGCGGCAAGTGCCGATGGCGCGGTCGCCGTCGGCCACCCCGCCCGGGAATGCAATTCCCGGGCTCAGTGACGGATGTCGGCTCAAGCCGACTGACGGAGGCAGGCCGAAGGAGTTCGGCAAAGCCCATCAGGGACCGCGCTCAAGCCCCAAAGCCCCATCAATGGGACTACCTGTAGGCGGTCGGGACCACTTGGTTACGAGATTGATGCGGCGGGTCGCACCTAGTCCTCTTCAGAGGGCTTCGTTTTTTGAGCCCGGTCTCTTTAGGGCCGGGCACGCGCCGGAGGCGCGTCGGGAATCAATGGAAACCGAGCGGTACCGAACACAATCCAACGATGTTCCCCTACCAGTCGGGCACTTCGATGCCGTGCGTACCAAGGGTGTAGAAGAACTCGCCGCCGTGGTGGAGGTCATGTTCAATCAAGTGCCAGACGATCCACTGGCGAGAGTCCTGCGCGCCATCAGGTGATGTGTGCAGCTGATCCATCGTGTCGACCGTCCAGCGGTTGAGAACTGCGTCGACGAGGCCCCACGAAGTTCTCAGCCCCTCGGCGATCTGCTCGCCGGTGAAGATCGGTTCACCATCTTCGTCCCAATCAAGGAGCGCTGTCGCCGGTGCGTATTCCTCACCGGCAACCCGAGTCAGCCAATGGACCCGCGTGCCCGCAATATGCACCGCGAGCGACCATGCCGGTCGCTGCGATGGACTCGTCGAAAGTAGTAACTGCTCTTGGCTCAGCTTGCCGGTGATATCAACGAGGTAATCGTTGTACTCGCTCCAGCCCTTATAAAACGGCGCGAGCGGTGCGTTTCCGTCGGTCATGAGCTTCCTTCCTTTCAGGCAGCGAGATATAAAACATTCTGCTGGATATGACTGATCAGATTTCTGCAATTAACCTTCGTCGTCAGGTCGTACTACGACGACCGAGGCTGGGGATTCGTCGATCGGCGATGAAGACCCGAGCGAGGTATCGGGGTCTTCAGGGTCGGAACCTTCGGGCCAGCCGCCACCGGCTGCCGCCCATTCGGCAATGACTTCGTGAATGCGCCGATCGCGCATCATGAATCCTGAGGCGGATGTTTTCCGAGCGCTGCCGCTGTCGAGCAAATCGCTAAGCGCCTCGCGTAGATCGTGCGCGAATGCCTTACGTCGCGCGTCATCAAATCCCGCCGTGAACGGAAACAGCTCTGGGTTCCTCGTCTGCAAGTAGAGGATGACCCGCTCGGCCAACCGGTGGTCATATGCCGGTTGTGGATAGATTTGCGCCACCCTCGTTTCCTCCTTCGGCGCTGCGCGTGCGATCGGCCCAATCTGCAATCCAATTCGATATACGACTCGTAATTGTAGACGCTTCCTTGTCACTGCTGGCATCAATCTGGCGGGGTTGCACAGTCGGCTCTGGTAAACTGCCGGGGCAAATTGCTTCGCCGCACAGACTAACCATGTTGTCGGCGCGGCTCGACGGGAATCGTCATGTCATCTGAGAATCCCACGATTCAAACGAATGAATCCGAGCACCGATGGCGCCATACACCGGGCTGGTTGGCTGACCATCAACGATCGTGGCCGTTCCTCCTGCTTATGTGCCTCCTCGTTTTTGGTGTGAGCATTTGGCAGACCGGCGACGAGCTCGATACGACTCGCTTCCATCCCGACGAGTCTCGCTGGATCAACCGGGCGCATTACATCCAGGATCTCAAGCATCCAACCGGCGATGCCTGGGCGGATCGCTATCTCACTCAGGGCCAGCCGCCGATGGGCTCGTACATGATCGGTCTGGGCCTGCTCCTCCAGGGACGAGACGTGACGACCAACGGGCCATGGGATTTTCACTATGGCGACGAGTTCAACGTCAATTGGAACTCGATCATGGGCAACATGCCCTCCCGCGCCGATCTGGAAGCCGCCCGGCGCTTCAACGCCGTTCTGGGCGGGTTAACCTGCGTTTTCATCTTCCTCATCGTGACGCGATTGACGAACTGGGTCGGTGGTCTTGCCGGCGCTGTTTTCATGGCGATCAACCCGCTGCAGATCACTCTCTCGAGCCAAGCACTGGCTGATGCTCCGCTCGTCTTCATCATCGCGTTGACCGCGCTGGTGGCAATGTGGTTGGTCGACAAGCCGACCTGGCCGCGCGTCTTCTTGCTTGGGATCCTTCTGGGGATGGGCGCCTCGGCGAAGCTGAGCCCGCTCTTGCTCGGCGTCGGGTTTGGCGGCCTCGGACTGCTGTTGCTTTGCGACGCGCTGATCCGCCGGATCCCATTCCTCGGCAAGATTTGGGCGCTGCTCGTTCGTGGTGACAGCGCGCTCATTCACCGGCTCGGTTGGATGCTGCTCGCGGTCCCCGCGATCACGTACACGACATTCGTCGCCTCGTACCCATATTTGTGGCCCGATCCTGTAGCCCGAACCAAAGCCCTCTTCGATTTTCGGCAGCAGGAAATGGCGAGCCAGGCGCGAATCTGGGGCGACCGGGCGGTCGATTCGCGCTTCGAAGCCATGCGGCGCGTTTGGGCGGCATTCGAGAACAGTTACACCTCATCCGGCCGCGTGGTCGAGTTCATGGGCCGGACCATCGGTACGGGATGGGGTCAGGTGGGAATCGACGGTTTCATCGAGGCGGCAGGAATCATCCTGTTCATTGGCCTGGCGTTGCGCCACGGCATCATCAGCCGTCATTTTATGGCGCTCGCGGTGCTCGGTGGACAAGCGGCTTTGATCATCGGCGGGATGCGGGTCGATTTCAATCGCTACTATCTCCCGATTCTTCTTTTCCTGGCTGTTTCGGTCGGCATCCTCGCCGGCCAAATCTGGTCGCTTCTGCCACGTCTCCTGCCGGTCCGCGCACGAACACGGCGAGAGGATCGAACCTCGACCGTTGTCAGTGGCCGCTGGCCGGCGACCACCGGGCAGTAACGGAACCGGCCTCTCAGGTGATAGGCGATAGGCGATAGGTGATAGGCGATAGGTTATAGGCGTTAGGCGTTAGGATTCGTCCTAAAGGCCCGGGCTCCGACAGTCCGGCCCTTCTGGGCTCAATGGGTTCGCGCCTAACGCCTATCGCCTATCGCCTAAATTCAGCGTGAATGCTTAGTCCGCGTCGCCGGAGGGCCGGATATAGTAGCCCTACGAACGATTGATGACGCGAGACTGATATCTCGTCTGCCAGATGTTGGGAGAAGATCGAGCATGCATGACCGTCGATTTGATGATCTCGCTCGTCGCCTGGGCGCCATCGGGAAGACTCGGACCGATCGGAGAACATTTCTCCAGGCGTTCGGCCTGGCCGCAGCATCGACCCTCACGACGAGCGCCGGGATCGCATTAGCTCAAGATTCATCCGCCACTCCCGCGCCGCCGGCGGTCACTTCCCGCCTGCCAGGCGGGAAGTCGATTGACGATACTGCTTTCGATCTCAATTTCGATCCCGAAACCATCTTTCGATTCGTCGCCGACGAAGTGAGATACGAGCCGTACGCGGGTGTGCTGCGCGGCGCGAAAGGAACGCTCTGGGGTCGCGCCGGCAATTCGGCCGACAAGGCAATGCTTCTGGCCGCGATGCTCGAGTCAGCGCTCGTCGACGTCCGTTTTGCGATCGGCACGCTCGATGACGCCACGGCCGCCAAGGTTCTCGCCGCTTCGGCCATCGACGCTGCGACAGCGAAAACTCAGGCGGAAAAAGTGATGTCGATCACGACGCCATCGACGAGCGATGTCGATGCGTCGGCGCTCACCCCCGAGCAACAGGAAGCGATCGACAAGTTCCCGCAGTCGCGGGAAGCGATTCTTGCTAAAGCCATGGAGCTCCGGGCAGAGGGCGTTGCGACGATCACGGACGCGCTCACGGACGCGGGGGTCACGATCGCCGCGCCGAGCGCAGAACTTCCCGATCTTGAGCGCACGCGGCATGTCTGGGTACAGTACGCCTCAGGGACCGACTGGCTCGATCTCGATCCAACCTTGCCCGATGCAAAGTCGGGCGACGTGCTGACGACCGCCGAGCAAACATTTCAAGAGCTTCCCGCCGAACTCTTTCACAACGTGCAGTTCCGCATCATCAGCGAAACGGTCTCGGGCGGAACGCCAACTCGGGGCGATCTCCTGACCTATCAAGCGACGAGTCAGGAGTTGGTTGGCGTGCCTTTGACGGTCATGCATGCCAAACCGGACGCGCTGAAGGGGATCGGCGTCACGATTGCCGCAGCCTTCGGCGGCGCGATGCAATGGGTTCCATATCTCATTGTCGGCGAAACCCCGGTGAGGGGAAATCCGATGGCGTTCAAGACCTCGGGCGGCTCCAACGCAACCCCTGATGCGTCGTTGGGCGGAGCTGCCGGCGCTCTAGGCGGAGAAGCCTCGAACGGCGAAGGGGATACAATCGCGGCGTGGCTGGCCATCGACATCACGACACCCGACGGCCAAACCCGCCACGCCGAGCGCGCGATATTCGACCGTGTCGCTCCCGCAGATCGCGCGGCCGGGACGTTCGACCCAACCGCGCTGCCGCCGATCGAACTGACGCCGGCCGGAGATCCATTTGGTGACGTCTATTTGCCGTTGATGTCGACCACGAGTCTGGCCGTCGTTGGTTACCAGGTGCCCGGCGACTATTTCGCTCAGGATTTTGCGGTGAGTGACCCGCGTGGAGATCTTGCCACCGTCGCCCACGCGCACCATTTTGTCCGTACCGCGATCGAGATCGATCAGGCGAGCGACATTGGGCTCCGCTTTTTCCCGAACGAGCCGAACGTGACCGGCTACACCCTCATCCCGACCCAAATCGACGCGTCAGCCGACGGCCGCCTGATCGCCACGATCGACATGTTCCACCAAGCCTATGGCGCGATGCCGCTCGATGGAAGTGCCGCTACTGACAACCCGGGCGTTATTGCCGGGGTGCTTGGCCACGTCGCGGAGCGGGCGATTTTCGGGGAACTGGTGTCGGTCATGCCGACGCCGGAAGGAAAAGTGTTCCTCAGCGTGGGCCGAGTTTTCGAGGAAGCTAAGAAGAACGGGATCCCGCTCGTGACGCTGCAGCCAGGGACGACCTCGGCGGGGATCGACGTTTCAGCCCGTGCCGCTAATTTGATCAAGGAAGCACTCGATACCGGCTTTGTCGTGATCGTTCCCCAGAAGGGCGTACCGCTCGATGGCACACCCTATACCGGCTGGTGGCAGGTCAATCCGGAGACGGGCGAAACGTTCGATCGTATGGAAACGGGTGGTTCCCAGGACCTGGCGGAAGAGTCGGTGCTCCTCGGCGAACTCCTGGAAGGGATCCATAAGCTGGCATCGCTCGGGTTCTGTGTGCTGGGCGTCTTTTTCGGCGCAGTCGCAGTCCTCGATGCAATCGCTGGGTTCGGTACTGAAGCTGTCAAGTTCGGCGTCGGGCAATTGCCCTTCTCCGGCGCGATGTGCGTCGCGGCGTTCGCGTGATGTGATTCCCGGGGCGATCCGGCTCTACGCAACTTCAGCCGAGACACCAGGTTCAAAACCTGGTGCTGACAGGAGAAAACCTCTCCGAGGTTAAACACGGGAACGAATCATCGCACCGTCGTGTTCAGCCTCGAGGAGGCTTTCTCTCTTTAGCCCTAGGTTTTCAACCTAGGGTCTGCGCGGCTGAAGTTGCGTAGAGCCGGACCGGTCATTCGCCTGTTCGACTGATGGCGATTTGGCACGATTGCCGATGGCTAGCCCATGTGAACCTGGCAGATTAACCCCGCGGGCTGCAAAAGGGGCGTCCGGCGTGGTTACTCGAAAGGGGGTTGGCATGACTCGTCTTCGGAGGATCGTCAGCCGTGTGGTTCTCATCGGTACCTTGGCGCTTGGTCTTGTCGCAGGCTTGGTCGTCGCCGGACCGCGCTCCGACGCGAAGGCAGCGCCCTTGAGCTGCAATACTATCTCTGCCTTGGCGGATTATTACGGAGCGGTTTCAGACATTCTTTGGGCAGAGAGGAATACTTACATGGCCAAAGAATATGCCGCACTGGCAATTCGCTATGATGATATGGCCTCCTTCTGTTAAACCCGTCCACGGCAAGCCGCAGAACGCGAACGGGTCCGGCCCAATCTCATCCCCCAATATGCCGACGCTCGAATGTTGCCTGATCGGCTTCGATCTTCTTGGTCAAGGTCCTACGGGGCGAAGGCGTCGCGCAGGCCGTCGCCGAGGAACGACACCGCGAGCACGATCGTCATCAGCATGGCGCTTGGGATGACCACTTGCAGCGTGTTTGATTCGAGATAAGGAATCGCGTCGGAGATCATCTTGCCGATACTCGAATCGGGCGGCTGGATGCCGAGACCAAGGAGACTGAGAACTGCTTCGTTGATGATCACGCTCGAGACATTGAGCGTCACCGTGGTGACGACGAGACCGAACAATTGGGGCACGATGTGCCGCCGCGAGAATCCGCGACCCGGCCCGCCCCGAGCGACTCCGCCGCTAGGACGTAGTCCTGCTCGCGCATCGACAGCGTTTGCGAGCGGACCAATCGCGCCATCAGCGGCCAGGAGACGAGACTGAGCGCTCCCGCGACGAGCGCCAGGCGGCCCATCCCTCCGAACCGGTCGGTCACCGCCGGACCGAAGATGGCGGCGACCAGGATCGCCAGCAGCAAGCCCGGGGAAGGCGAACAGCATGTCGGCGATGCGGGTGATGACGAAGTCGA
Source organism: uncultured Chloroflexia bacterium (assembly GCA_963737985.1). Taxonomy (GTDB): domain Bacteria; phylum Chloroflexota; class Chloroflexia; order Thermomicrobiales; family UBA6265; genus CAVTUU01. Next base: position 8,014 of record CAVTUU010000013.1, read on the forward strand.
CTTTACCGCCGATATACCCGGCCGCCAGCCCAAGCGGTACTCCGAGCACGATGTCGAGCAACTCGACGTAGACGGCAACCAGCAACGACACCCGCAAACCGTAGATCAGCCGCGCCAGCGTATCCCGCCCGAGGTCGTCCGTGCCGAAGGGGTGCGTTCCGAGTCGGCAGTGAGTTGATCGCCAAATAGTCGATCTTGTTCGGGTCCGCCGCCAGCAGGAGTGGTCCGAAGATCGCAGTCAGGATGACGGCGATCAGGACGACAAGCCCAATCACGCCAACACGTTGCTGTCGAACCTGCGCCAGAACAGCTTGCCGGGGGACATCGGCTCTTTGGTTCTCGCTCCGTCATGCGTCGAGCCTGACGCGCGGATCGAGATGGTGTAGGCGAGGTCGGTCAGCAGATTCATGAAGACCACAGCCAACGTCAGCACGACGACGGTTCCCTGGATGACCGGATAGTCGCGCTGCTGGACCGCCTGCACCGAGAGGAACCCGACCCCGGGAATCGAGAAAGAGCGACTCGACTACGAAGGCGCCGGTGACGAGGAAGGCGATCGCGGGGCCGATCACGGTCACGATCGGCAACATCGCGTTGCGCAGGACGTGCGTGTTGCGGACGATCCTTTCTGGCAGTCCCTTCGCCGCGCGCCGTCCGCACGTAGTCTTGGCGCAGGACTTCGAGCACATTCGCCCGGTCAGACGCGCGATATACCCGAGGTTGCCGGCGGCGAGGACGATCACCGGCATCACCCAGTTCTGTGGCGAACCCCACCCCGCCGCCGGCAACGACGGGCCAGCCCTGCGATAGACCCGGTAGTTGATCCACTGCAGAATCGGGATCAAAACAAAGCTGGGGATGGCGAAGAGCGCCAGCATCGGCACCATCGACAAACGCTCGCCCCACCGTTGTGATGGAACGCCGGCGAAGACCCGATCGGGATGCCGAGCAACAGACTCAGCGCGAGCGCGACCCCGCCCAGCGCCAGCGAGACCTGACGCCGCTAAAGATCAGATCGGTGACCGGGCGTTGAGCGTACCGGTATGACATGCCCGAGGTCGCCATGCAGCAGACCCTGAAGATACCGCCAATACTGCTCGTACCAGGGCTGATCGAGGCCGTAGATGTGGCGCAGGTTCTGCGTAGACGGTCGGGTTGCGTTGGTTTCCCATCATCGTCAGGATGGGATCGCCGGGCGCGAGGAAGCCGACGATGAACGTGAGGAACGTCACGCTCAGCACGACAAGCGGCAGACTGACCAGACGGCGAATGATGACGGCGAGCATGTCAGGGCGGAGTCGCGAGTCTAGGTCTGACGTTTGACGGACAGCCGAGTGACTGCCGTCGTCTGACCTCAGCCTCAGACCTGACGACCTCTACGCCGGGCAGCCGGCCAAGGCGCTCCAAGACGGGATCATGTAGTCCATGCCGGTGACGTCGATCCCTGTGATGCAGTCGCGGACGAGGACGTTGACATTGGCGTTGAACAGCGGCAACCAGCCGACCTCGGTCGACCGCGATCTGCTCCGCCTGGTTGTAGAGATCGGCCCGCTTCGCGAAGTCGTCGACCGTCGTGTCGGCTTCCTTCGTCAGGCGGTCGAAATCGGCGTTCGACCAGTGGCCGTTGTTGTTGCCGACGTTCGTCTGCAACTGAAGCGAAAGGAAGTTCTGCGGGTCCGGGTAATCGGCTCCCCAGATGCTGTAGTAGGACTGCAAGCCCTTGGTCGGGTCGACGTAAGTATCGTTCAGCCGCGAGCTGAAGGTCGACAGTTCGAGCGGTTCCAGCGTGACTCGAGATCCCGAGATTCTCCTGCCACATCGACTGGAGGACAGTCACGACCCGCTCGTTGTCCCCCTCGACGCCATAGGTCAGCGTAAAGGTGAAGCTCGCCGGATCGATCCCCGCCTGCGAGAGGAGATCCTTCGCCGCGGCCGCGTCGAACTTGAGCCCGGTGACCGGTTTGTCCGCGGCGGGGAAGCCCGCCGGCAGGATCCGATCGGTCGGGTTGACCGTGCCGCCGAGCACCGCGTTCGCCAAGGTATCGCGGTCGATGCGCGTGCGCCAGCGCCTGCCGCAATTTGACATCCTTGAACGTCGTCACGTTGTTGAAGCCGACGTATCGGGTGTTGAACGCGGGCGTCGTCTTGAAGTCCGGACTGTCCTTGACCTCGGGCACACGCGCCGCCGGAATCGGAACCTGGGAGCTGCCGAGGATGTCCACCTCGCCGGTACGATACAGTTGATAACCGGTTTCGCTGTCCTGGTTAAACACGAAGTCGAGCTCGGTAACCGCGGTCACCGGATCAAAGAATTTTGGATTCGGCGCCAGATCGAGTCCCTGCCCGTGGTTCCATGTCGTGCACCACGAAGGGACCGCTCGTGACCGTCCCCTCATTAGCGGGATCGGCGCCCGCGGCTTTTGAGAGGATTTTCGAGGGGCCGGCCACCAGCGAGCTCAAGAAATACGCCGCGGGCTGCTTGATCGTGATCGCGACCGTCTTATCGTCGATCTTCTTAACACCGCTCACCTCGGTCGCTTTGCCGGCGGCCACCTCGTCGGCGCCATCGATCAACGTGAAGTAGTAGGCGCCGGTCCAGCCGCCAGTTGTTGGATCGAGCGCGTGATTGAAGGTCCAGACGACATCATCCGCCGTGATCGGCGTGCCGTCCGAAAAGGTGATGCCGTCCCGCAGCGTAAAGGTGTAGGTCAGGCTATCGTCGGAGACGGTCCATTCCGTGGCCAGGCTCGGCGCGACCTGTAACTGGCCGTCGAGCATGACCAGACCGCCGTAAAGAAACGTGATCACCGTGAAGTCCTGCTGATCGGACGCCTTCGCCGGATCGAGCGAGACGAGATCGCTCACGCCGGTGAGCGACCAACGAATCGGCCCACCCCCGGCCTGTAAAGCCAGCGCGCGCAGCCTCGTGGACGAGAGCAGCGTCGTCGCCAGGAACCCACCACCAGTCGCCGCCACGAGCGTGCGACGGTTGAATCTTGCTTCACTCAACCTACTCAACTCGATCTCTCCGTTTCTTGCACTATCCAGAATCTCCAGCCACCGAGAAGATCAATTCTCGGTTCCGGATCAACTTTATGAAGATTGTGGACGATAGCAGGGGCATGACGGCTGCGCAAGCTCGAACGCTCCGCTGGAAGCGAAGCTCCGAAAGAGCGATTAACGAACGTCAACTCGGAAACTTGATTGAGCAGCAGAATGAACTCTCGGCGGTCTGGCGGTCTGATTTCTGGGGCTTGACTGTTTTGCAACTCCTACGCGGCGCGGCGGGCGATGTAGGCGTAGTAATTGCAGGCAGCGAAGAAAACTCCTTCCGCCATCGCTCCGCGCTGGTACTCCGTCCATTCATCGACCCGGTCTTCGGGCACCACACCGGCACGCTTCACCACCGGGGCGTAGACCTCGATAGCGTTCCGGAAAAAACTGCCAGGACCGACGTCGGGATAGATCCACGCGAGGATCTCGTTCTGCTCAAGACCTACCTGGCGCAGAAGGCGAGGCATCGCGCGCAGTACCCGGGGATTGTTCACGACCGCCGTGATTAAGGCTTCGTCCATCATCTTGGCGAATGCAGGGTCGGGATGGTCGAAGGTCCACGAGGCGTAGTCACCATCGAAGATGGCGACATAGCCAGTCGGTTTAACGACCCGCGCCGCTTCCTTGAGCAACGCAAGTGGATCGCTGACGTGACTAATCGCGGTGTGCGCGACAACCGCATCGAATTCGGAATTGGAGTAGGGCAGTTCTTCCGCGTTGCTGACTTCAAAAGTGACCCGGTCGGCCACGCCCTCTTCGGCAGCCAGTCGATTCGCCACGTCGATCAGTTTGGGGCTGTAGTCCAGGCCGACGACATGTCCGGCGAAACCGGAACGGGCAGCAATACTTCGAGTGACTACTCCGGTGCCACACCCGATGTCGAGAACCCGAGCGCTTGGTGAAATGTTGAGTCGATCAAGGTATTCATCCCGCCACCCGGTAAAGATTGGATCCCTTCCGCGAAACTCCAGCCGGTCGGCGATGGTTGCTAGGGATGTGTCATCGAGTTCGTTGATATGGCGAAAGACATCTCGTGAGGTCATGAGCAAGCCTCCTTCGTCGCTCTCTATATGTCCGCGTGCGTGTTCGACGTCGCGATCGACAATGGTCGGGATTTGCCAATCGGTGGCTGGTAAAGGAGTAAAAGCTCGAAGGCTTTTCAAACGTCGGTGGCGCCAGAGGTTAGCGCCGAGGTGTCTAGGTTCAATACACTAAATCAAATGAAGTAACGACTCAAATAGACTCGTCACGGGCAATTCTATTACCATCCGCCATATATCCCGGGAATGAATTCCCGCGCTCAGTCAAAAAAGTCGGTTGAAACCGATTGGCGAAAGAGCGCCGGCCCCGTCGTTCCGTAGGGGCGTTTGGCGAACGCCCGCGCGGTAAACGCGACCGTCGCAGATGGCAACCGAGGTGGTCACCGAATCCCGGGCGCATCACCACGCGCTCCTATGTCGAGACCATTCCCTCGTGCTCAGTCCTGGAGGGACTTTCGGTCACTGAGCCCGGGGTTGAAAACCCCGGGCGGGGCAACGCGACCGGCCCTTCTCGGTATGTTCTGGCAAAGCGTGTTCACTGTTGCCTATTCCAACTGCAATTTCTTGCGCTCGCCGGACTGCACCTCGACCCCTTCGACGGTACGCACCGGGTCAGAGAGGACCTCAATGGTGTAGGTGCCAGGCGGGACGCTGACGGAGCCTCCGCCGACCACGCCGGTGGCGACGACTCGTCCGTTGGCATCGAGGACCCTGAACGGAGGTTGGACGGCGGTTTGCACGGCAGCTGAGAGTTCTTCGGCGCTGCCGGCGTCGATGTAGGCGCCGTGCCCGATCCGGGCCCAGCTGTTGAATTGATCCTTCAATGCTTGGTCGTCGAGGGCGAAGCCGACGATGTTGACGTGGACGTCGATTCCTTGGCTGACCAACTCGCGAATTGCCGCCTCGGGGTCTCCGCCGCAGGTCTCTTCGCCATCGGTGACGAGCACGATGATCTTCGGTCCGTTGACGTCCTTCAGATCGTTGGCGACCTGTTTCAAGGAGTCGCCGATCGGCGTCTTCACCAGATTGACAATTGGCACATTGTTGATCGTGTTCGCCATCGATCCAGGATCGAGGGGTTGCAGGGGCGCCGCGAGATTGGTCTCGCACGAGTCGGGCGTGTTGCCGAAGGTGCGGAGCGCCACCTGGGTGCCGGCTGGAATCGTGTTCGTCACGAGATCGGTCAGAGTCTGCTTCGCGATATCGGCGCGAGTGCTTCCTTCCAGCGGCTGCAACATGCTGCCGGAGGTGTCGAAGATGATCTCGACCGCGGTGTTGGCCGCGACCAACGGTGGCTGCCCCGATGTCTTCTTGGGCGGTACAACCTGAATCCGTCCCGGCGCCGAGGGAGTCGCGGTCGGCGTTGGGGTCGGCGACGGTGTCGGTGTTGCCGTTGGGACCGGTGTCGCGGTCGGGGCGGGGGTTGGGGTCGGCGCTTGGATCGCCTCGCCGGTCAGTGTGTATGACGCCGGACGGCGGAGCCAGGTCGCGATGCGGTCGAACGAGACGTCGATATCAGCCTGACTCGCCGCGTAGACATAGAACCCGTTGTTGACGAGCGCCCAATCCTCCATCATGGCGCGGGTCATGGGGTACTGCTCGTCGTTGCCGGCAATCTGGACGGTGAAAATGCGCGGTCTGGTCGTGTCGAGCCCCGTCCACGCGTCGCCTTGTTTGAGCAAATCTGTCTCAGCGTCCGTGATGACCATGATCGCCTTTGCGCCTGGCTGCCCGGCCAGCGCGCTCGTCGAGGTATCGACGGCCGCCGGCGAATCGCTCGATCCCGCGGTCCGTGGATAGTCGTTGATTGCTTGTTGCAGCAGGAAGGCGTGATCTTCCCAGTCTGGTAGGAGCAGTTCTTCGCCGAACGGGAGAAAATTGACGTTCTCCTGACCTTCGACGACTTGCGAAGAGAATGTGTTAAGCGCGGCGTAGATTTGCGTGGTGAAACCGCCGATGCTGCCACTCGTGTCAAAGCTGAAGACGACCGAGTGCTGCGGTTGTTCGATCTTGACCTTGTAGGTCTTGCCCGGCTGCACTGGGGCCGTAACGATGGTCACGTCGGCCGACGTAGTCTCGGCGTCAACCTTGACGTCGTTCCCCTGATCGTCAATCACGCTGAGAACGACATCGACCTCCGGCTTACCGGTGACGGTGAACTTGAGGTGATCCATTCCCTGCGGCACGTCGACCTGATACCAATCGACGTCCTTGCCGATCTGCGCCGAACCGGTGGCTGTATCGCCGAGCGCCAACTTCTGCGCCTGATCTGGTGTGTCATCGGGTGTCGTCTCGGCAGCATAGGTTTCCAGCTTCGGCGGTTCGAGCTTTTCGTAGATCCCGACCGGCGTGTTCCAACCCCATTCGCCAAGGATTGATTGGTAATCGTTGCCGTTCGTCTGCTCGAAGGCGCGCAGCGTCGCCGGGAAGTCGACCGTCTGCCCATTCTCCGGAGCTACTGTCGTGCTCGTGAACCGGACAAACCTCGCCCAGACCGGTTTGTCGAGTTGGAGGGACATGGGGTTGTCCGGGCTGGCGTTCGACGGATCGAGCTTCCACGTGCCGACTGAAGTCCATGGACCGTTCGGACTGTCGGTGCTGACCGAAATCTCGACCTCCTGGAAAACACTCGCCGGATCCGCGTTGGTGGAATCGACCCACTCGAAACCAGTGATTTGGGCCGCGCGGTCGTGATCGAAACCGATGGTGAACGAAGGGGTTTCGCCTTGCTCGGCAAACTCGCTGACGAGATCAGGCGACTCGTCCAGCATCGTGGTCGCTGTCGCAAGATCCGGCAGATTGGGTGTCGCTCGAACGTAGTGACCGCCGAGCAGGGGATCGGCGATGTTGACGCGGTCGATCCCGTCAGGGGTCGTTCCAGGCGTGGCGATGACTTGCCAGTCGCCGAGCACGATGTAGCCCTGATTGCCGCCGTAAGTGTCGTTGATAACGAGCTGCGCGTACGACGCGTCGACCGGTTTGGCGAACACGAAGAACTGCTGGATTGGCAGCGGGCTGAGAACACCCGAGTAGACCGGCGTGAAGTTCGTGCCATCGATCGAGAGCAGAACCTCGAAACTTCGTGCTTCATCGGTTGGGCTGTAGCTCGAGAGCACACCGAGCGGTTCTGGATTGAGCCCGATTCCGGCGATCGGCATCGCCTTATCGCCGGCGAGCTGCACGGTGATTGTCAGCGGCGCATTCGCGCCGTCGCCGCGGAATCCCAATCCGGGCAAGGCAAACCCGTCGAAAAGCGGGGCCATATCTTCCGGAGTTTGACCGTCGCTCGATGAGATGGGCGCCGCGCCGAGCGCAGTCGCCGCGACATTCAGACCGCCGAGCAACGCATCCGGCACGGTCCACGATTGCTCGGGGTTCGCCGGCAGGACGTCGCGGTCGACGTCGATATCCGCCCCACCGGTCCTGACGTTGCCAGCGCCGTCGGTCGCTTTCACAGTCACACGGACCGGTTGTCCGGCGTGGGCGTCGGTGGGGGCGTTGATGGTGACCGGAACAGTTGCTGACTTTCCGGGATCGACCGAGATCGACGATTCTCCAAGGGCGACGGACCATGTGATATCGCTGGTCACGGCTTCGAGCGCGAGTTGCGCAGCGCTCGAGCCGTTGTTGGTGATACTCAAATCGGCGTCGACTCGCTGCCCCTCGGTCCAATAGGCCGCGACCGCTGGTTGCTTCGGTGTCAGCGTCAGCGCCACGCCACCGGACGCGACAGCGACAGGGCTGGCCTCCGGCGTTCCAAAAGCCGGCGGGGTCGCCGGTTGGCCGTTGAATGAAATGCTGATGCCGTACGGTCCGCGCCCCTGCAGCAAGAGGAAGAGTGGTTTGCCGGCGGGAACGGTGGTCGAGTAGATCGTCTGCGTCTCGTCGGCGACGAGACCGAGATCTGTCTGGGTATCGTCGTAGAGATACGGCAGGATTTGGGCCGGTTCCTCTTCGTTGATGCCGACCGTGATAGTTCCATCTTGCGCCTGCGCCGGGATTGCGTACCAATCGCTGTCACTTGTGCCGGTAAGTTCCCCGGAAATTGGCATGTCCTTGGGCAGCGGAGAGGCCTGCGCGGCGGTGTCATTCGGCTCGCTATCTTGGGCAAGAATGAATGGGTCTTCCCGTTCCAGGGAAATCTCGTACTTTTCCTTACTCGGCTGGTTTGCCGAAAGCGTGATCTCATAGTCCCCTGGCTGCAAGAAGGCATCGTAAACGACCGGCGCGCCATTCTCCACCGGATCGAGCCGGACAACGGTTTGGGTCGGACCCCACGTCAGTGTCAGCTGATCGTTGCCGTCATCAGGGCTCTCGAGCATGAGCCGGATATGCTCCGGCGCCGCGAGTGAGAAGCGATAGCAATCGTTATCAGTTGACGACGGCAATCGTCCTGTGCGGGTGTTGCCGAAGGTCAATACCTGGGCGCGGCTTTGATCGCCGTTCGGCTCGAGCTCGGCATTCGGATCGGGTGGGCCTAGCGGCGTCAACGTGATCGTGTAATCGCCGTGATCCCCTTGCGCCCGAAGATAGTGATCGCCGGGCACCAAGTAGAGATCCCACAGGGTCGCTGTTGTTTGGTCACCGTCATCGCCCGCGCGGGCATCCTGCAATCCATCCGAGGCGGCGTTGTACAGGGAGATATCGCTAATCGCCTCTCCCTTGAGTTCAATCTGCCAAAGCTGCGGCTCGCCGGAGACAGTGAACTTGAAGTAATCGCTGTCGTTCACGCCGAACCGGCCGCGCATCTCCTTCGTCGGGTTGAGTTCCGTCGCCAATTGCTGTGTATCGTTGGGCTCGGATTCGAAAGTTGGATCGAAGGCCGAGGTGGAGTCGAGCCGGAGAATATACGGATCGTCCGGCGCGGGATCACCTTGGATGCGGATATAGACATTCCCGGGCTGGAGGCGCAGATTCGTCAGCGCCACGCCCTGATCGCCATCCTGGCAGATCAGGTCTTGTTGCGTTTGGCTATCGACGAGGCAAAGACGCCGCGATGTGCCCTTGTTCTTCCAGAAGAGCTTGAGATCAAAGAGTTTGGACGACAGGGTATCGTCGACCGTGAAGGTGAGGTAGTCGGTTGTCTGATCGGCAGTCAAGCGTCCGCGGAACGGCTTGCTCGGGTCAAAGGTGTCGGCATTGGGAACGTCCTCGTTCGGCTCTTCTTCTTGATTCGCTTTGCGCGGCGTCGTCGCGACCGCGGACAAAACGTACGGCGCTGGAGTGTCCGGAGAATTGATGATCCGCAGGTAGTAAGTTCCCGCGTCCAGGGCCACGTCTTCTAACTTGAGTTGTCCGAGATTGCTAGCGCCGACGGTATTCAGGACGAAGGCGCCGGTTTGATCGGTGATGGTCAACGTCGGGACGGACGTCATCAGACCCGTCAGCGACACTTCCCAATCGTGCTTTGCGTCGTCTGCGCCGATCGTCCAGGCGTACCAATCCTCACCCCCCTGCAGATCGCCCGAGAGCGCGAACGGTCCGGTCAGCGGCGTCGCGACATCCTGCGAATCGTTCGGTTCGGCATCGCCATTCTTGGGCAGCGGGTCACCCCGTTTGATCGTGAACGAATAGTCTCCGGGAGCGCTCGCGCTGGCGCCGATGGCATACGTTCCCGCTGGGAGGAGAACGTTTTCTGCCGAAGCGGGGGCGCCAGGGCTCGGGGAGTTCAAGGTTGCGATCTCGTTGACATTCGTGACTGTCGTTCCGTCATCGGCGTAATCGAGCGTCACGATTTTGACGATGTCGAGCTGGCCAGGGATGCCGGACATGGTGAAGGTCCAGCGATCCTTTGCGTCTTCCTCACTCAGTGTCCAGAAGAAAAGGTCCTGGTCACCGCCGCCGGCCGAGCCCTTGAAACAGGTCTCGGTATCGGTCAGTTTGTTGGCGGTTGCCGGATCGTCATTTGGTTCTTGTTCGGTGACGCAGGAGGAAGGTTGGGCGACAACCGCGAGCGGTCTCCAGCCCATCGGGATCAGGGTCAGAATGCACAGGATTTTTAGCCACTTGCCGCCGCTCATCAACCGCCCCTTTATGGGAACAGACCGCCCGTGACGAAATGTCATCTTCAGTTTGGTGTCGCTACGGATGATACGCCCTGGACCAGGGATGCGGGGGATTGGGTGAATTACCTAATTCCCGGTCTCAGAGGCTGCCAAGTGTGGCGACATTCGCAGGTCAATCCGAGTCGATCACGCTGGCGATGAATTGAGAAACTGAGCGTGACTATGACGTGTGAGACAATGAATCGGAAGTGCGTTCGACAAAGTCAAGCGCTGGAATCCCGTTTCACACATGCATGGAGGCAAGATGAGCGCGATTGACGACAAATACGCCCAACTCGGTGGTCCCGGTGGATTTCTGGGACAACCCTTCGACGCTGGCGCTGGCAGTGACGAGATGCCAACCGCTGATGGGCGCGGTCGCTGCCGGGATTTCGAGAACGGGTCGATCTACTGGTCTGAGGCAACTGGCGCCCATGAAATCCATGGCGACATCCGGATCAAGTTTGCCCAGCTCGGCAACTGGATTGGCTTTCCGCTGACGGATGAGACAGGAACGCCTGACGGAATCGGGCGATTCAACCATTTTGAGGGTGGTTCAATCTATTGGACACCCGACACGGGAGCGCATGAAGTGCACGGCGCAATCCGTGATAAGTGGCAGAGCATGGGTTGGGAGCGAAGCTACCTGCACTATCCAATATCCGATGAAAAAGATCTGCCCAACGGTCAAGGCCGAGTCAGTGATTTCCAAGGCGGAGTCATTCTTTGGAATCCGCAAACCGGCGCGGAAGATAGACATCGTATCGACTAGGTACGCGAGCAACGCCGTTCTCGCTTACGTAACAAGGAGATAGGCGGTTGGCAGCCCGCCCGGGAATGAATTCCCGGGCGGGCTGGCGAATTCAATATCTCTGTGGGTTTTCACGGAGTATTCGAGAGAATTGTCATGGTTGAATAAGAGAAATCATGAGTGATCTAAGCTTGCTCGGCACTAGATGGTATAACCCTCACCATTGTTAAATCCGGCAAAGTTCAAATTAGAGGAGCAAATCGTTTATGCCAGATCCTCGGTATGAGAAGTGGGCAACGGCCCTGGTGGGGTTTTCGGTCGAGGTCAAGCCGGGGCAGACAGTTGCCATTTCGGGCGGGGTGGTCGCCGAGCCGCTGCTGCGGGCGATTTACAAAGAGGTCGTGAAGCGGGGCGGATTTCCCGTTATGCTCCCAAGTTTCACCGGAATCAACGCCGACCTGATTAACAATGGATCGGATGAGCAACTCACGTACATTTCGCCGATCGAGCGATTCGTGCGCGAGCAGGCGGATGTGGCTGTGTTCGTTATTGCCGACTCCAACACGAAGGCGCTGTCAGGCGTCGATCCAACCCGGCAAGCATTCTTTCAGGGAGCGCGCCGAGAGCTGTTTCAGAACTATCTGAAGCGGGATGCCGAAGGCACATTGCAATGGACGTTGACGCTCTTCCCGGCGGATTCCGCGGCCCAAGATGCTGACATGTCGACAGCCGATTTCGAGGAATTCGTATTGCGCGGCTGCAAGCTCCATATGGACGATCCGGTCGCGGCCTGGAACGAGCTTGCGGTAGAGCAGCAGCGGATCATCGACTGGCTGACCGGCAAATCCGAGGTTCACGTGACCGGGCCGGATACCGATTTGACGGTTTCCGCGGCTGGACGCAGGTGGATCAATGCTGATGGCCGCAAGAATTTCCCGGACGGTGAAGTCTTCACCGGACCGGTCGAGGATGCGACCAACGGGCACATCCGCTTCTCCTACCCCGCGATCATGGGCGGCCGGGAAGTGGAGGACATTCGCCTTCGCTTTGAAAGCGGAAAGATTGTCGAAGCAAGGGCGGCAAAGAACGAAGAGTTCTTGATCAAGCAACTCGACACCGATCCCGGCGCGCGCGTTCTCGGCGAGTTTGCGTTCGGCACGAACTTCGATATCACGAAGTTCACCAAGAACATCCTCTTCGATGAGAAGATCGGTGGCACGATTCACATGGCGGTCGGCGCGGCCTATCCCGAAACCGGCAGCAGCAACACTTCTGCTGTGCACTGGGATATGGTTTGCGACCTCCGTCAGGGCGGCGCGGTCGATGTCGACGGCGAACCCTTCTTGCGCGACGGCAAGATCGTCGTTTAGGTTGGCCGGTCATCCATGTGTTGGCTCACCCTGGGCTCTGCAGGCCCGGGTTACGAAGACCTCCCAGGGGTCATGACGTTGTTCCGTAGCGGCGTACGGCTGTACGCCCTCGTGGTGAACGCGGCGGTTGGATGATGCAACCGCGGTGGTCATCAGGCCCAGGCGCCCGCCGTGCGCCGCTACGGAGAACGTTTCACGCTCGGTCTTGTCAGGTTGTAGATCGGGGTTTCATCCCGGGTACGCGATGGTGGAATTTCAGTGTCAGTCACATATCCCGACGTATTTGAGATCGCACCGCTTACCCGACCGATCGACGCGATCGCGCGGATTCCGGGCTCGAAGAGCATCACCAACCGGGCATTGTTGATCGCCGCTCTTGCCGATGGCGCGAGTGTGCTGACCGGCGCGCTTTTCAGCGACGACACGCGGTATATGGCGGAGGCGCTTGGCGCGCTCGGGATCGCGGTCGTGGCTGATGAGACGGCGGAACAATTCACCGTCCATGGTCTCGGCGGCAACATTCCAGCGACCACTGCCGAACTTTTCGTCGGCAACTCGGGCACGACGATGCGGTTTCTGACCGCGGCGGTCGCGCTCGGGCACGGTCGCTACCGAGTGGACGGTATTCCCCGCATGCGTCAACGCCCGATTCAGCCGCTGATCGACGCGCTCAATGATTTGGGTGGGAGCGTCGTCAGCGAGGCGGGCACTGGTTGTCCGCCGGTGATCGTCGAGGCGAATGGATTGCGGGGCGGGCTGGTTGCAGTCGCGGGCGACACGAGCAGCCAGTATTTCACGGCATTACAGATCGCCGGTCCCTACGCGGAACTGGGGATCGAGATCGAGGTGATCGGCGACCTCGTCTCCAAACCGTATTTACTGATCACTGCATCGGTGATGGAAGCGTTCGGCGTCGAGGTTGAGGTCGATCAGGAGCATTGGCGGACATTCCGCATCGCTCCCGGACAGCGTTACCAAGCGCGGCGTTATCAGATCGAGCCGGATGCCTCCAACGCGACCTATTTCTTCGCGGCGGCAGCCGTGACGGGCGGTCGCATTCGGGTCGATGGGCTCGGCAGCGGTTCAGCCCAGGGCGATCTCCACTTTGTCGATGTTCTGGAGCGAATGGGAGCGCACGTCACGATTGCTGACGATCATGTCGAGGTAACTGGGCCGCCGATTGGCGAGTTGCGTGGCATCGATGTCGATATGAACGCCATCTCCGACACTGCCCAGACATTGGCCGCTATAGCGCCCTTCGCCAATGGACCGACCACCATTCGGGGCGTCGAGCACATGCGCCACAAGGAGACCGACCGAGTCCGCGCGCTGGTGACCGAATTGCGACGGCTTGGCCAAGAGGTCGAGGAGCGCCCGGACGGTCTGACAGTCCACCCCGCACCCGTCCAACCAGCGTCGATCGAAACCTACGACGATCACCGCATGGCGATGAGTTTCTCGATCGCCGCTCTGCGCGCCCCCGGCGTCCGCATCCTCGACCCCGGCTGTGTCGCGAAAACCTTCCCGACGTTTTTCGAACGATTGGCGGAGGTTGTGGGGTAGGAAAAGCTTCCCTCACCCGGCGCTAACGCGCCACCCTCTCCCGTGCGCGGGGAGAAGGAGCGGTGTGCTGGATGGTGCAAGAAAGAGCGGTTCGTTTCAGTCGAACCCTGCGTAAGAGTCTCCCCTCTCCCTCGCAAGGGAGAGGGGATCAAGGGGTGAGGGAACTCCGGGGCTAGGTGCACTTACAACTGATCTTGCAGCGAGCCCTGTGCCCGGGGCTGAAGGCCCGGGCTACGAAAGACGAAGCCCTTCCAGGGCTGAGATCGTGCTGCCAGAAGCTAGTTTTACATTGCGATCCGGTCTTCAGCCCCGGAAGGGCGGCTTCGTCAAAGTTAGCGACAGGGTACCCTCTGGGTGTTAGGCCGTCGGCTCTCGAACGCGCCGCCGATCTCGCTCCAGCGTCGAGATCATCCAGCTGGTTTCGAAGATCTCTTCGCCGGCAATGCTGAGGGAGAGAACGAGCAACCAGGTCTGACCCCAAAGGAGGGCCAGGGCGGTTCCGATCAGCGCGAGACCGATGATCGTCATGCGGAAGCCGCGGAGCCAGATGAGCAGGCGGCTGGTCTGCGACCATGGGCTGTGCGCGGTCACCTGCCGGATGACGGCGAGCGCGATCAAGCCAGCACCGATCAGCGCCGCAGTCACAAGCGGGAGTGTTGGCCAGAGAAGTCCAATTGGATCGAACATACCTCTCGATCCTTTCTCGCTAGTGGCGGGCCTAGACAGCGGGCACCTTGTCAAGGAAGCCCTGCACGTCTTGCAACCGGCCGTCGTCGCTTAAGACGGCGACATCGAAACCGACAACCAACGCTTCATCGGCGCCGTCGGGGGCGAGCTCCCACGTGAATCGAGCCAGGTTGTGGTGAGAATCGACCGGACCGGCGAGCCGGAAGACGAAACCAGGAAACTGCGCTTGCGCGCCGGCGACTGTCGAGTCGATTTCGTCATATCCGGCGATCGCAACTAGTGGATCGACGTAGGTCGCGTCTTCAGCCCATGTTTGTGCGATCAGATCGCGGCGGCGAGTTGAGTCGGTTTCGTTCCACATTTCGATGTAGCGATCGATCACGCTATTGACGTTAGACATCGTGAACCCCTTTCGGATCATCCCGCCGCTCGTTCCAATTCCGAGCGGCCATGACCCTATGATGGATGCTTCATTGACCGAAATCGATTACTTCGGAGGTAATTGCCCGCATGATCGGGGCTGTACTATGGTCTGCGCATGGTGACCACGAACCGGCCAGTGGGCGAGCTCTTGCGCGGCTGGCGCCAATCTCGACATTTGAGCCAACTTGACCTCGCGCTTGAGGCGGATGTCTCCGCGCGGCACGTGAGCTTTCTCGAAACTGGACGCGCCCAACCGAGCCGGGAAATGATCCTTCGCCTCGCAGAGCAACTCGACATTCCTTTGCGAGGTCGCAACACGTTGCTGGTCGCCGGCGGGTTTGCCCCGAGCTTTCCGGAGCGGAGTCTCGACGATCCGGCGCTGCAAACTGCGCGGGAGGCGATTGACCGCCTGCTGGTAGGACACGAGCCATATCCGGCACTCGCCGTCGACCGACACTGGACGCTCGTAGCGGCGAATCGGGCGATCGCCTCGCTTGTGGCGGGCGTTGATCCTGAGCTGCTCGAACCCCCGGTAAATGTGCTGCGCCTGAGTTTGCATCCGGATGGTTTGGCGCCGCGCATCGCCAACCTTACGGAGTGGCGTGATCATTTGCTGGCGCGGTTAGAACAGCAGGTTGAGCACACCGCCGATCCAGTGCTGTCGGTCCTGCACGACGAACTGCGAAGTTACCCCACGAGGGGTGGTGACGCCGATCCGGCGGAACCTGGGATCATCGTGCCGTTCCGGCTGCGCACCGAACGCGGAATTCTCTCGTTCCTCAGCACGACGACGATCTTTGGCACGCCGGTGGACGTTACCCTCGCCGAACTCGCGATCGAATCGTTCTTCCCCGCTGACCCCGAGACCGCCGCCGCACTCCACCACGAGTTCGCGAGTGAACGCTAGTCGGCGGCAGCCTCGGCGGCAGCCGGCGCCTTGCTCGCCGTCATCGACGCCTCCGCATCTTCATCATGAATCAAGAACGAGAAGCCAAAGCCGACCAGGGCCAAGATCGCGCCGACAAAATAGGCGTCGTGAAATGCGTCGAGCCCGGCCTGTTGAAGTTGTGCCAACGCAGCGGGGTTCGCCGCGATTTGTCGCACTGCTTCAGGGTTGAGATTCGGCCCCCGGTCGGCCAAAACGGTTGCCAGGATGGCCACGCCAAACGAGGAAGCGACCTGACGGTTCGTGTTGAAAAGGGCAGATGCTCGACCGGTATCATGAGGCGAAATAGTTGAGAACGTGGCGGCCTGCAGCGGAATGAGCACGATGCCGAACGCCATGCCACGCACGAACATGATGGCGCGGATCCACCAGAGGCTCGTTTCGAGATCGACGAACAGGAAGCACGAGGTGCTGATCGCGGTAATCAACATCCCTGCCGCAAGCATCCGCCGGGGACCGATCTTGGGATACATCCTGCTCGCGAACCGGGCGACAGCGACAATGCCGAGCGCCTGGGGAAACGTCGTCAGGCCGGATTGCGTTGCGGAGAGACCGCGCAAGATTTGCAGGAAGAGTGGCAGCAGAAAGATGACGCCGATCAGTCCCGCGGCGGTCATGAAATAGACGGTGTTCGCGGTGCGAAACATTCTGTCCTTAAAGAGTCTGAGCGCCAGCATCGGTTCCTGCACGACTTTCGTCTCGACGAGGACCATTAGCGCGAGCAAGGCGATACCCAGGAGACCGGTCGTGACCACGAGGGTCGATGTCCAACCGTGGCTCGGCGCTTCCGAGAGCGCATACAGGATGAGCGGTAATCCCGTGCCGGAGAGAACGAAGCCCAGGTAATCGAAACGGCCCGGTGTTGGCTCAGTGTGCTCTCGGAGGACTATGGAAGCGAAGATGAACCCGATGATGCCAATCGGAACATTGACATAAAAGATCCACCGCCAGCTCAGGTGATCGACAATCAACCCACCGAGAATCGGACCGATCGTTGGTGCGATCGCGACGGGAATGGTCAGGACCGCCGACGCCTGCGCGCGTTCGTTGGGTTGGAAAGCGCGGAAGACCATGGCAGTGCCGACCGGGGTCAGCATGCCACCGCCGACGCCTTGCAAGACCCGGAAGAAGATCAGGCTCTCGATGCTCCACGAGACGCCGCAAAGAGCGGAACCGATTGTGAAGAGCGCGAGGGCGAGCATGAAGATGCGCTTCGTGCCGAAACGGTCGCCCAGCCATCCGGAGGCGGGAATCCAAACCGCAAGACTGAGGAGATATCCGGTGACGACCCACTGCAGGGTGGTGGTCGTCGTATCGAATTCGCTGGCGAGGGTTGGGAGGGCGACGTTGACGATTGTCGTGTCGAGCAAGTCCATGAAGAGACCGACGACAAAAACCGCCGCCACAAGCCACTTATAGGGAACAGACTGCAAACGCTCCATCTTCGAAAAACTCCTTGAAATGCAAAAAATGCTGGAGCGGCGTTGCTCGTTATTCAGGCCATCCTAATAGCCGCTCGTCCCGGCGGCTATCGGTAAGACGACCAGGATGTTCTCGCATCAAACCTGCCAGGGCGATGAGGGGTCATAGGAGTGGTTTCTGAAGGTAGCCATTAGGTTTCCCTTGGATTCTCGTCGCACAGTTCGTTGCCAGTGCTCCATGACGAAATTCGTGGTATAGAAGGAAAAATCAATAGGGGCTGTTCTTAGTACAAAGGGCGTCGCAGGATGGCATCCATGCGAAACAGAGCAGATTTGCGAAGGTTATTAGCCAATAACGGCGTAGATGTAGAGAATCCATCCTACCGCTTCGACATTCAGCAACGTAGCTGGGAAATTGTCGACGACCAAGGAACGCTGGGTGGCTGGCACATCGAGGCGTACCGCAACAGTGATGATAAGTTCCTGACCATCACAGTTCACAAGGAATCAGATGATGAAGACTTGGGCCGCGATCATGCCGCTATGGAACTATTGGCACGGATCATCGAGTTGGAAACACACGAAAGGCGTTAATTGAATGATTATGGATACTCCAATTTGGATGCCTTGACGTCGGAACAAGAGTCACGGCTGTTTGCCGTGATCGATGAGTTGGCCAGTTTTCCAACACCTGAACTAATCGTGGAATCAGCTCGTTTGCGGACTGGATCGCACTTAGACGAGAGTGCCAAAAAGCGTATGCAGCTGGCGCTTTCAGGAGCGATTGCCCTAACAAAGATAATGTCGTATTTGCAGACCTTGCGAGACTTAGACGAACGGCGCATTGAACTTAACGGCCAGATTCTAGAATTGCGTCTTCAAGTACAGCAAAAGCGTTTGAGTGATCCAGTCGCAACCGTCGCCCCCCAATTGATGGCCGTTCATTTGGCCGGGATGATGGAAATTACCCTTCATCTAGTTGCTTCCTGCGTGGCGCAGATCGAACGCCTACTCCCCATCGTAGCCCGATCTGCTGGATACAAGATTCGCAAGGAGGATCGAGATTTACTAGAGACCTATGTGCAACTCAGACACTACTTCGAGCACATGGATGAGCGATTGCCCGGAGGTAAGCACCAAAATGAAGTCGTCACAGAAACTCAGAATAGAGGCGAGTGGCACTTGAAGCATGGTTTTGCACATGATGGCGACGGCCGCATTGTTATCAACGATCGTGCGATTGATGTTACAACCCGTGGCCTGACCGCTATAGAGGAAATTCTTAAGCGAGTATGGGAACCCCTGCGCCAGAGTTCCCTTGAAGACGTTCGTAAGCACTTCATCTCTAATCCAAACGAAATACCTGATGTTGATCAAATAGAAGTCCCGATTCTTTTTTCAGTCATTGAGTCATGGTAGTTGTCTTGAGAAGTCACACAGGCTATCAAGCGGCACAAAGTTAGTATTATTTACTGAAGGCCGATCATTGACCTTACTAGTGGCTCTTCTAAAGGAACGTACACGTGAGGCTCATGTCGATCATGCTGGAGCGCTTCAAACGCTTCGAAAAGAAAACCGAAATCGATGTTGCTGGCGAAGTGGTGGCGCTGGTCGGACCGAATGAAGCCGGGAAGAGCAGCATTCTCAATGCCATGCTTTTCCTTGACAACGGTGAACCGTTCACGCCACGCGAGCGAACCCGCGATACCCAAGGTATCTCCCAAATCAAGGCGGGATACGTGCTTGACGATGACGACCGCTTGGCCTTGGAAGATCTTCCTGGAGGCAGAAACGTGCGTTGGTGGACCTATGGCAAGCGGACGGTAGACAATCAGCATGGCCATTTCTTCGAACTCCATCCTTCCCCGCAGCGCGACCTTGGACCTCGCCTGGAGCGTGCCGAAAGGCTGCTGAAGCTCGCCGACGCTGAGCAACTGACTGCGCGGTTCCATGACGCTGGGGGCGTTCAGATCGCTGATGCGTACGCGAATGCATTGGCCGCCTTGTCTAGCACTGAGGACAGCCTCTCTGGAGCAGAGTTGGCGGCTGTGCGCCATTTTGCCAACACGATGTTTCTGTTTTCGAATGTATGCGCGGAACCAATCCCTGGATCAACTGACCAGTTCCTATCGCCTGAATTCTGTGAACTGCTAGGAGAGTTAAGGGAATACGACGAAGGCATATCTCCGCACGCATCGGCTGGCCGCCGTCTGATTGATCGCCGCCCGGAATTCCTAATGTTTACGTCTGAAGACCGAGACCTTCGGACAACCTACGAATTGCCCCAAGTGATAGATGACTTACCTCTTGCACTGTTCAATCTGGCGCAGCTCGCGCAATTGGACGTTCACCAACTTCTCGACTCGGTGATAAACAACAACGCGGGACGGCGTGAGACTTTGCTGGTAAGAGCCAACGCCCGGCTCGCCGAAATCTTCCGGGAGTCTTGGGGACAGGAAGAACTGACGGTTCGGCTTGCCCTTAAAGGGGCAGTGTTGGAGATACTTGTGTCCATCCCTGGAGGAGGCTTCAATGAGATTCAGGAACGAAGTGCTGGACTCAGATCGTTCGTAGCATTGCGTGCTTTCCTCGCCCAACGCGATGCCACCGTGCTTCCAATACTTCTTGTAGATGAGGCCGAGATGCATCTGCACTACGATGCGCAGGCCGATCTGATCGATCTCTTCACTGAGCAACACTTAGCAGCAAAGGTTATCTACACCACACATTCAGCGGGGTGCCTTCCGCGTGATCTTGGCAGCGGAATTCGGGTGGTGGTTCCAATTTCTGGTTGCGAACGGAGTACCGTTAAGAAGAGCGTCTGGGAAGGTCGCGAAGCGGGGTTTACGCCTCTAATTTTCGGTATGGGAGCGACCACATTTGCTTTTCTACCGGCTCGCAATGTCTTGCTGACTGAGGGTATTACCGATGCGATCCTACTTCCAACTATCTTCCGGGAGGCAACGAATCGCGGGACTTTGCCGTTTCAGGTGGCTCCCGGGCTGTCGTCGGCGGGATCATCGCGCATGTTCGGCCTAAATGCCGAAGGCGGGTCGGTCCTATATTTGACGGATGGCGACGCCGGAGGCAGAAAGTGCAGAACACTGCTGAAAAAGGCCGGGATTGCTGTAACCCACGTTTTCGGATTAGACGAGGAATATGGCGAGGATCTCCACCTCGAAGACCTAATTGATTCAGAACAGTATGCAGTCTGCGGTCAACGATGTTTTGCATGATTTCCAACCGATCAAGGTTGATTTCATTTCGTCGGACGTCCCGAAAACAGGTCGCACCAACGCTCTCAAGGCATGGTGCAAAATCAACGGTCTTCAAGCTCCGGACAAGAATGATGTTGCCCTTCGGCTGCTTGACGCAAAGGCAAGTGCAAAACGAGCAGGAGATGACCTTTGTTTGGTGGATTCAGTGCGCTCCGCTAGCTTGGCAATTCTTTGCGAAAAGCTGATTGAAACCTTTGAACGAACGTCGATAGTCGCTCCGAATTGATAGTTGGTCGATCATCTCCCTAAAACCCCACGTTGTGCACACCCTTCAAATGCAAGCATCTCGCGCGCTTCATCAGGCGTGGCGACGTCGAGGGAAAGCTCGTGGAGGATGCGGACGATCTTGGCGACGAGATCGGCGTTCGATTGCGCCAATTCTCCTTTGCCGAGGTAGACGCTGTCTTCGAGACCGATGCGAACATTTCCGCCCATGATCGCGCCCATGGTGATCAGGTTCATTTGGTGCCGACCGGCGCCGAGGATCGACCAGAGGTAATCGTCGCCAAAGAGCCGATCAGCCGTACGTTTCATGTGGAGCAGGTCTTCAGGATCGGTGCCGATGCCGCCGAGGATGCCGAAAATGGTTTGCACAAAGAGGGGCGGTTTGACGAGGCCTCGATCGAGGAAGTGGGCGAGATTGTAGAGGTGACCGACGTCGTAGCACTCGAATTCGAAACGGACACCGTGCGTCTCTCCAAGCTCCCGCAGGATGTACTCGATATCGGCGTAGGTATTGCGGAAGATGTAATCGCGCGAGCTTTCGAGATCGGCTTCTTCCCAATCGAACCGGTATTCCTTGATCCGGTTCATGATCGGATAGCGGCCGAAGTTCATCGAACCCATATTGAGCGAGCACATTTCCGGTTTGGCTCGCATCGGCGGAGCGAGGCGTTCCTGCAGCACATCCCCTGCCCGCCACCGGTCGTGATGTTGACGACGGCGTTGGTTCGCACTTTGATCTCTGGTAGGAACTCCATGAAGACATCGGGATCGGGGGTTGGGCGACCGTTGTCAGCCCGGCGGGCGTGCAGGTGGAGAATCGCCGCGCCCGGCCTCGGCCGCGCCAACCGCGCCGATTCGCAGATTTCTGTCGGAGTGAGCGGGAGATAAGGAGATTGCGAGGGGACGTGCACCGCGCCGGTGACGGCGCAGGTGACGATCACTTTTCGGGCTCCGGATCTGGCGGGCGCTGGCATTGTGGAAGACACCGCGTGGCTCCTTTTCGTCGTGGCAAATTTCTGTCGCGACACTCTACCCGAATTGGGCACGATATGATGGGTCTCCGGAGCGCGGCGCGTACTTTTGTAGCGGCGCACGGCTGTGCGCCCGAGAGCGCAATCGAACCGGTTCGCCATATCCAACCACCGTTCTCACCAGACAGGCGCACAGCCGTGCGCCGCTACGGAAAACGGGTGATCTTGGAGCGTCTCATGATTCTCAAACGCCAGTATCGATTCGATACACGGAGCATCCACGCGGGTGAAGCGCCCGATCCTTCAACCGGCGCTCACGGGGTGCCGATCTATCAAAACACAACCTTCGCCTTTCGCTCCTTCGATCAGGTCGAAGCCTGGCGGAACGGACGAGCGCCACATTACTTGTACGCGCGCGAGGGAAACCCCACGGTTCGCTGCTTCGAGCTGAAAATGGCCGATCTCGAAGGCGCCGAGGCGGCGGTAGCGGGCGCAACCGGCATGGCGGTGATCGCGGCGACATTGCTCGACGTGATGTGCGACGGAGGGCAACTCGTCGCCTCGACCGATCTCTACGAGGTTACCTCCAACCTAATCTGCCAGGATTTGGCCAAGATGGGCGTGGACGTCAACACGGTCGACGTGACCGATCTCGACTCCGTTAGAGCTGTCGTGGGACCAGAGACCAAGGCGATCTTCGTCGAAACGCTTTCCAATCCGCGCGTCAAGGTTGCTGATCTTGAGTCGCTGGCCGATCTCGCTCACAGCCACGACGCGCTTCTCGTCGTCGACAATACCTTCCTGTCGCCGGCGATCCTGCGGCCACTCGAACATGGCGCCGATTTGGTCATTCACAGCGCAACCAAGTATTTGGCTGGTCACGGGCAAGCAATGGGCGGCGTGGTCGCGGGGAAACAAGCGCAGATCTCGCGCATTTCGCAGCGCATCTCGCGGCTCGGCGGGGCGCTCAGCCCATTCGCCGCTTGGTTGCTTCTGGCAGGCGTGAAAACGCTGCCGCTGCGGATGGATCGTCACTCCGCGACCGCGCAACGGATCGCCGAGACACTCGTCGCCCATCCCACTGTTGAGACTGTCAACTTTCCAGGTCTGAAAAACTCGTCTGGTCATGACGTCGCGGAGCGTCTCACCGGCGGTCGCTCTGGCGGTCTGCTTTCGTTCACGCTGAAGGGTGGCGAACCGGCGGTCCGGGCGTTCGTCAACGCGCTCGAGCTCGCGACGATCGCGGTGAGCCTTGGGGAATGCAGCACGCTTCTCTGGCCCTATCAGGATGGACTGATCCGGTTGGCCGTCGGTCTCGAAGATCCAGACGACCTGGGAGAGGACATTGAGCGCGGGCTGACAGCGGCAAATCTTGCGTTATAAACAAAACGACATAAAATGAGTATGGATCCGCTCAAGTCCCGCGCCGCGACAGTTTGTCCTGGGACAGGATGAGAAGGAGCCGTTCACATGGAAAGACCTCAGCCGACCCTTCAGCTTGACGTTCAATATCCCGACCGACTTAGTCGCTTGATGATCTTCATCAAGTGGCTGCTGGCGATTCCCCACTACATCGTGCTGATTCTCCTGGGCATCGCCGTTGGCATTTCTACTCTCATCGCTTGGTTTGCGATTCTGATCACGGGCAAGTTTCCGCAATCGCTGTTCGATTTCAACCTCATGGTCATGCGATGGGGAGCGCGCGTAACTGGCTATGTCATGCTCCTCACGGATGACTATCCACCCTTTGGTGAGGGAGCGCATCCGGTCAATCTTGCGCTCGACTATCCATCTCGGCTCTCGCGGTTGTTGATCTTCGTCAAGTGGCTTCTCGCGATTCCCCACTACATCGTTCTTTATTTCGTGAGGCTGGTTGCGACCATCATCACCTTCATAGCGTTTTTCGCAATTCTGATCACGGGCAAATATCCACGAGGCATGTTCGATTTCGTGGTTGGGTATTACCGCTGGTCGTATCGCGTTCAGGCGTACGTTGGCTTGATGACCGACGCCTATCCACCGTTCGGGTTTGGTGAGCCAACCGCGGCCTCCGGTCCGCCGGCCGAATATGTTCCTCCGTCCCAGGGAGTTCAACCGAACTTCTAGGAGGCGCAATCAAACAATCGACGAGCGCCCGGCTGGTTCCAGCCGGGCGCGGTGGTATAAGTGCGTCCGTTGATGCAGCTCGGAAAAGTGAGGAGCAATCAGTGGGCGATCCGCGATACGAGACATGGGCGCGCGTTATGGTCGAGTACTCGACCGATGTGCAGCCGGGCGAAACAGTTGCGATTTCCGGAGGTGTGGCGGCGGAACCGTTGCTGCGCGCGATTTATCGCGAGGTCGTGAAGCGGGGCGGGTTGCCGGTCCTCCTTCCGAGCTTCAACGGGCTGGTCACCGATCTCCTGGCGAATGGCAACCACGACCAACTTCAGTACGTCTCGCCGGTCGAGCGGTTCGCGCGCGAATCGGCCGACGTCATGATCTCGGTCAGCGCGGAGACGAACACAAAGAGCAATTCGGCGGTTGATCCGTCCCGGCAACGGGTCTTTCAGAAAGCCAGATCGGGTCTGACAGAAACGTATATGAACCGCGCCGCCAAAGGTGAGTTGCGGTGGTCGAGCACCCTTTTCCCAACGGACGCCTACGCCCAGGACGCTGATCTTTCCACAGAGGATTTCGCGAACTTCATGTTCGATGCCTGCAAACTGCGCGCGCCCGATCCGGCCGCGGCCTGGCGCGAACTCGCGGCCGAGCAGCAAGGATTGATCGATTGGCTTACGGACAAATCAGAAATCCACCTCATCGGGCCTGAGACCGACCTCGCGCTTTCGGTCAAGGGTCGCACCTGGATCAATTCTGACGGGCACCGCAACTTCCCCTCGGGCGAGGTCTTCACTGGTCCGATCGAGGACTCGGCCAACGGTCACATCTCCTTCAACTTTCCCGCCGTGATCGGAGGCAGAGAAGTCGAGGGAGTTCGCCTTCGGTTTGAGAATGGCAAGGTTGTCGAGGCAAGCGCGACCAAAAACGAAGAGTTCCTTATTTCCACGCTCGATTCCGATGCGGGCGCGCGCTATCTCGGGGAGTACGCGTTCGGCACGAACTTCGACATCAGCCGCTTCACCCGCCAGATTCTGCTCGACGAGAAGATCGGCGGAACGGTTCATATGGCGCTTGGCGCCGGCTACCCCGACAGCGGCAGCCTCAACCGTTCGGCCATCCACTGGGACATGATCTGCGATCTTCGCCAGGGTGGCCGCGCCGAAGCGGACGGCACGCCGTTCCTGGTTGATGGCAAGTTTGTGGTGTAACGAGGTTTTCTAGACGCGTGCGGTGCGACCGCCAGTTTAAAAAGGACCCAGAGCGTACACTCGCTAGTCCGCCCGAAACCGCCGTCCGGGGCTGAACAGGATGCGCTCCGTATTTCGTAGCGGCGCACGGCGTGCGCCGCTACGGAACGCATCGCTCATTCGTCAGCTCGGGGCTTTGATCCCCGGGAACGTCAAGGTGCGGCAATCGCCGCCAGCAAATCGGGCACGGTTGTTACCACAATCCCGCCGCTTTGGTAGATGAAGTATTCGACCTGGAGGTTGACGAGCGCGCCGAAGTTGTCACCGGCGAGACGGAAATCGGTGCGAATGCCCCAGATGCGTTTGCCGGCGCCAAAGGCATAGCCAATCTCGGCCGCGGTTCCAGAGTCGACGTCGACGCCGTCCAAGACGGCGATCAGCGCGTCGCACGCATCGATGCTCTCGGCGTTCTTTTTGCCTAACTCGTGGTTGATGTGTTCGAGCAGCTTTTTGCGCTCGGCGACGCTGTCTATGGTCGGAATGCGGGCGAAGTCATTGTCAAACCGGTGATCGTCCCAGGGATTGACGATCTCGATGTGAGTTCTGAGCTCGGCGACGAGTTGGTCCATGAATGCCCGGGTTGATTCGGCGAACCCGAGCGGAGACGCGAGATAGGCTTTCATGCTGCTCCAAATGTTTCAAATCGATGTCAATACGAGGTCATAATAAGGCAAGCTTGGTCATTCCCCGCCCCGATCGGGCTCATCGTGACGGTTATGGCTTTTCTCGATCACACTGATCCGACCATCGCCTTCCAGGTAAGCCTCCTGGACCTCGTTGAGATCGCAGATTCCCTGGAGACGCAATTGACTGAGCAACTCATCGCGGGAGATCAATTCGTGCTTGAGATGAGGCTGAATTGTGTGTCCTTCGCGGATCAAGAGAATCTCTTTCGGATAAGTGAACCGGCGGACTTGTGGATAGCGATAGCCGAGCCAGTCAAAAATGTAGCTCCAAAAAATGATCACGAAAACGAGGAAAAGCCCGTCGGTCAGTGAGTTGTAGGTCGACGCCATTGCGTTCTGGGCTGCATCGGCAATAACTACGAGTACGAGCAGATCGCTGACCGCGAACCCGCCCGCTCCCCGGCGAAAGATGCGGAGCAGACCGAAGATGAAAAAGTAGACAATTGTTCCGCGCAGGAAGATTTCGAGTAATGGTATGTCGGGAACGAATATTTCGTGCCAATTTCCTCCGAAAATCTTGTCCATCGTCATCACCTTTCGCACGCTCGATCCACTTGTCTCGAC
Source organism: uncultured Chloroflexia bacterium (assembly GCA_963737985.1). GTDB lineage: Bacteria > Chloroflexota > Chloroflexia > Thermomicrobiales > UBA6265 > CAVTUU01. The sequence goes on from CAVTUU010000013.1 coordinate 34,387, forward strand.
GATCTAGGCGAACGCATCGTCGAGTTCCGCCGGGACATCCGGCTCAGTCCAGGCGATGATCGCGGTTGGCAACGTCATGGTCAGAAAAATCAAGGTCCAAGTGATCCCTTGAAACGCCTCGGTCGAGCTCGGCAGCCACCATCCGGAGTTGTTCGCAAGCTGCACGTAAGCCGTACCGAGGAGCAAGATCAATGAAACGACCCAATAGCTCGGACGGTAGGCGCGATCGCGCACCCGTTGCTGGCGCTCATCGAGCGCGCTATCGGAATCATTGGCGATGTTCCAGGCGCCGAGACCCCGCGAGCAGAGCGCGAAGAAACCAACGAGGTAGACAAGACCTGGAATGAACCCGAGCGCGCGGAATCGCGGACCGAGATCGGCCGCGTAGCCGATCCAAAAGATGGCGACGGTCAGCGCATAGCCACCGTAGGCGGCGAGGACTGCCCGGCGGCGCCACGTCCGCGTCGGGTCGGGGAGATGAAAGCGAGCGGTTCGTGTCGAGGGCTGCTCGACCTGATGGGCATCGTGCACGTTGTTGCTCCTTTGACCATTGGAACCTGGATCATCCATTGCCGGTTCCTCCCGAAGCACGTCCATAGAGTTCTTCGCTGAGGGGACGGAACGGGGCGCGAGAAAAGATCGCTTCAATCGGGAGGTTGAAGAACTCACTGAGACGGAACGCCAACTCGAGGCTCGGGTTGTAGTCGCCACGTTCCAAATAGCCGATCGTCTGATAGTTGACTCCGACCGCTGCCGCGAGCTCTTGACGTGAGAGACCCCGCTCCGCGCGGAGGACCGGCAGCCGGTTGAAGACCGGACGATCGACGATCTGTTGAATTGTGTTCTCACGACTATCGCTCTTCCTCATGGATGAAATGTATAAGAAATACAACAGAATGTCAATTAAGAGGAACAACTCCTATGTTCCAGGTGCGGGTGGATGACGTAGACCTGTCAGTCCTGATAAGGTGCCAAATGTGCGTCATTCAAGGGGGTGGGCAGATGGATGAGACGTTGACGAGAACCGATCTACTGGCGGCGATGATGGCGGAGCGAGGCCGCTGGGACTCGCTGCTCGATGAGGTCGATGTGCGCCGGATGGACGAGCCAGGAGTCGTGGGGACTTGGTCCGTCAAGCTTGTCATCGCCCACGTGATGGGTTGGGAACGGTGGGCGGCCGAGAAAGTGCGCACTGTGGCGCGTGAGGATCCGGACACGGCGAGCGATTTTGCCGGTCTTGACTTTGACGAGATCAACGCGCGGTTTGTCGCCCCTTATGTTGGCAAGACGGCGGAAGATGTTCGTGCCGAATCAGACGAGATTTTTGCCAACCTCCTCGGCTCGGTCGAACGCCTGACGTCTGAGCAACTCACCGAGAAGGGGCACGCATTCTGGTCGCCCGATCCTACTGTCAGCGACATCGTCGCCGAGTGCACCTTCAAACACTATCAGGAACACATGCCCGAAATGCGCGAGTGGTTGGAGCGGGAGTAAAGCGAGCACGCGTTCATTGTTATTGCTCGTTGTCAGCGAATGGTGTACGATCCGAGCAACAGACCTGTATACGTTATCGTGTACGCTTGGAGAATATAGATGGCAGCGACCGCCACGATCAGAGTCGATCAACAGACGCGGGACAAGTTAACTGAATTGGCAAACAGTGAGCAAACGACTATTGGAGCGGTGGTCCGAGAAGCTCTCGAGACCTATGAGCGTGATCGATTTTTTGCCCAGGTGCGTGAAGACTTGCTCCGGCTGCGATCGAATCCTGAGGAGTGGAACGACTACATGGCTGAGTTTGCGTCGATGGACGGCACGCTTATGGACGGATTGGAAGACCTACCTTGGGAGCCATAGCTCCCAAGCATGGCGACTTATGGCTGGCTGACTTGGATCCGGTGGTAGGTCATGAACAGGGAGGAAAGCGGCCGGTCCTGATTGTGTCAGGTGATCGAGTAAACGCACTTCCAAGCGACCTGATTTCCATTTTGCCCGTGACAACTCGAGATCGTGGATTGACATGGCACTATCGACTCGAGGCCGGAACAGGTGGCTTGCCATCGACATCATTCGTGCTTTGTGAGCAAATCCGAACGATCAGCAAAGCTCGCCTCTTGCGCTACATAGGGGTTGCGCCAGCGCATGAACTCGACCCGATTATGAGGATTGTATATTGGATGCAGAGTTAACGAATTAGTCCTTCCCTTCTTTAGTCTCGTTGTCGAACAACCTACTCCACGCCCGCCAAAATGTTCGTTGCGGTGAGCATGAGGCGGGTAAGCATCTGGCCGTCGATTTCCTTTTTGGGGTCGTTGATGATGGTGGCGATGGTGAACCAGCGGCCGTCGGAGCGCTGAAGAAGCCAGACCATGCTCTTGACGCCGGTTTCGTACCCTTCCTTGAAGCCGACATAGCGCCAGGTCCTCGCGTCGAAATTGACCCCGGGATTGATCGAGAGGGCGTCAAAAATCGGGGACATGCCTGGGGCTTGACCCTGTTGTTGCAGGTAGGCCATCGCCCGGCAGAGATCGGACGGCGAGGCGAACCACTCGACTGACTGACTCCATTTCGGACCCGGCCAAATCTCGTCCAATGTCAGCGTGTCGGCTGTCTTGTCGACATCGATCGTGAGCATCTTGCGGCGGGTGGAAGGATTCGCGTCGACATACCGTTTGAGCTGCTTGTCGCTGAACCGAATGCGCATCGCGAACCACTCGCGGGTGGCGAGAAGCGGGGTGTCAAGATCGGGCTCGGCGAGACCCATCGTCGCGAAGTTGCGCTCGATATTTTCACGGCCTAACCGGAATATAAGGTGATCGGTTGCGGTGTTATCGCTCTGCGAGATCATCTCTTCCGCGAATTGTTCGAGGGTATAGACCGAGCCTGCCGGCTGATAGACGTAGTCGCCAGACGGCAGACTCTTCCAATCGTCGCGAAGCGCGAGCTGTTCGTCCCAACTCGCCTCGCCGGCCGCGACCTGACGGGCAAGTTCCCCCAAAACGTACAGCTTGAACGACGATGCGATCGCCAGCGGCGTGTCGGCATTCACCCCTGGCGTCAGCGGCAGACACTCTCCGTCTTTGACCTCGGCCGCGATGAATCCCGCTTTTGGCGCGACCTTGGCCACGCGCGCATTCAGCCCTTTGAAACTTATCGGTGGACTCTTCACCAGCGCTGGAAGATAGAGTGGCTCGAAATAGAGAACGTCGATCTTGTGGGCTCGACCGGAATCGATGCCAAGGATCAAACGCCAGTCCTGACCGGCGCCAGTGACGAGTACGGCGACGAGCTGGTCACGTTGAAGCGGTCCCTCGAACCGGCCGACAACCATGGGCGCAGCCGATCCGAGATCTTTGAACGTGGAGATCAACTCTTTAGCCGAATAGTTGGTCAGGAACCGCCCGGCAACGTGCTCTTTGACGGCACTCGTGGAGAGTCCGCGGCCGCTCCGGTTGACCTGGTCGAGCGTCCACTGGAGTTGCTCGCCGAGTGGAGTTTCGGGAATTGCGACCAGGTTGGTCGTAGCCGTTTTCGCGGCGACGGTGGTTGTTGTGGTTGTTGAGGCGATCGGCCCGACGAGTTGCGCGATCAGCAGCGCCATCGCCGCGAATAGGAGCCGTCGCCGAAATGCTCCGCGGTGTCCCATTACACCCTCACCCGGCGCTGCGCACCACCCTCTCCCCACCGGGGAGAGGTCTCCCTCTGCCTGTGCGGGGCGTGAACCAAATTACAGGTTTCGCACTATCAATGTAACGTGCGCAACATATGCGCGGTTTCCCCAATGAGTATGAATTTCTACGCCTTCCTATACGGGGGGCCAGGTCAGCATCCAGCCACCATCGACAAAGAACGTTGAGCCGGTGCAATAAGATCCGGCTTCTGAAGCAAGAAAGAGCGCCATCGACGCGATGTCGACCGGTTTTCCCGCGCGACGCAGAACAATCTGCGCTTCCGCCGCCGCCAGGTACTCCGGATCTTCCATAGCCCGATGGTTCATTGGGGTCAGGATCATTCCCGGGGCGATGTCATTGGCGGTGATGCCATGCTCGCCCAGCTCGATGGCCAGGGTTCGAGTTAAGTTCCGGAGTCCAGCCTTCGAGACGCTGTAGGCGCTTCCTTTCGGCCAGCACGATTCCTCATGAACCGAGCTAATGTTGATGATCCTGCCGCCTTCCCCCTGCGCGATCATCCGTCGAGCCGCCTGAGCGGAGCAGAAGAACGGACCGTAGAGGTTCGTGCGCAGCACCCGGTCCCAATCCTCAGATGCGAGTTCATGAACGAAGTCCGATTTGCCGGTGGCAGCGTTGTTGACGAGGATGTCGATCCGACCGAACGTGTCATCGAGTTGAGTGAAAAGAGAATCGACTTGGGCTTCGTCGCTGACATCGACCTGGGCGATTGCGGCACGGCGGCCCGCGGCTTCAACCGCGGCCGCCACTTCCTTTGCTCCCGATTCATTCTGGTGATAGGTGACGAAAATGTCGGCGCCATTTGCCGCGAACATGTCGGCGATCCCGCGCCCGATGCCGCGATCCGAGCCGGTAATGAGCGCTACTTTGCCATCCAATCGATATTCCATCGGTAATGTCGAGCCTTTCAAATATGTGAGATTTGTCGATCTGCAATGGTGCCAGATTGAACGGCAATGCGCCTGCGCTCGGGGCAGTCCGTGACCATGTAAGATGCGCCAGTTTGTATCGAGTCTGCGATCGGTTGATTTGGAGGGGTTCGCGTGTCGGTCGACGAAAATAAGGAACTCGCTCGTCGCTTCTTTGACGAAGTCTGGAACCAGGGAGATGAGGCAGCGATCGATCGCTATCTGGCGGACGACGCGGGTGGCAACGATCCTGATTTTGGCGCGGGCAAAGAGGCGTTTCGCGCGCAGTGGAAGAAGTGGCACGCGGCATTTCCCGATCTGCATTTCGCGGTTGAAGATGTGATTGGCGAAGGTGACAAGGTCGTCACCCGTTGGATTCTTACCGGCACCCACCAGGGCGAGTTCATGGGGATTCCCGCGACCGGGAAATCGATCCGCGTGACTGGAATGAGCCTCGACCGGCTCGCCAATGGCAAGATCCAGGAAGGCTTCGACGGCTGGGATGCGCTCGGTCTGCGCCAGCAGCTGGGAGTGTTGCCCGCTAGCGAGTAATTGCGGGCTGCTTTATGCCCGGGGCTGAAGGCCCGGGCTACGACCTGCCAGCCCTTCCAGGGCTCATCCGGTCATACGGAGTCGTGTTCGTTCGTAGGGGCGTGTGGCACACGCTCGTCTGGTGAGAACGGCGGTTCCCGATGGCACGCACCTGCCACTTTCGCGCCCTGGCGCACAGCCGTTCGTCCCTACAAAGAGTCCCTGAATTCCATCAATCCTGGGTTCGGTGATGACGACGTGTCGGCCTCACAGTTGCTTTGATAAGGCTTGCCCTCTTGACAAATATGTCGTTGGCGTATAGTGTACGTACAGAACAAATATTCTTTTTTGTTAGCGTCACATGAAACTGCCTCGCCAGTGTTGACTCAGAAAGGGAAAAATCCTTGAGCAGCCCGGTCGTTCATTTCGAAATCCTTGGACCTGATGCCGGCAAACTCCAATCGTTCTACCACGAGGTCTTTGGCTGGAATATTGATGCCAACAATGAATTCAACTACGGGATGATCGCCGCCCCGGAAGATAAGAGCGGTATCGCGGCGGCATTGGCAGCTCGCAAGATGGTGGGACTCAGGTCGCGGTCTATGCCGCGGTGCCTGATCTGCAGGCCGCCCTCGAAAAGGCGGTCTCGCTCGGCGGCAAAGTTGTGATGGAGCCCGCCGATCTCGGGGATGTCCAACTTGCCCAATTCAGCGACCCTGCCGGCAATCTGATGGGTTTAGTAAAGGGTTAGAGGTACCCCATGGCTCGTGTGACCGAAATTGTTCCTGGTCACCCGGCTTTCCCGCGTGTACATGTCGTTGACCTGCAGGCAGGGCTCGATCGGCCGGTCGAGCTGGGTCGAGCGGTATCGACGCCGAAGACTGATGTCGGCGGGGTGCTTATCACTCAGTACGCCAATCCTGCAGTCAATCTGATCGATCTGTCTTAGCCTTGCTGAGAAGATCGGTTCGCTGATCGGAACGCGGTCTGAATAGCGGCCGGCGGTAGCGGCAGCGTCCGATAAGCGTTGAAAGGGCGGCTCCATTTGGAGCCGCCCTTTCGTTGCCGAGCCTTCGTCACCCCCGACCGCTCTCCGGTGCGCGCGAGAGGGGAGTGCTTCCGGCACGAGCCTCGGTGTCGGCCCCGCCCCGGAATTGATTCCCGAGCTACGGATCGGAAGTCGGTTGAAACCGGCTGGTAAAAGAGCGCCGGCTCCGTTGTGCCGTAGGGGCGTTTGGCGAACGCCCGCGTGGTGACCACGGCCGCGCAATTGAGCAACCCGGTGGTTGACAATCCCGGGCGCCCGTACGACGGGACCATGGCCTCGTCCTCAGTCCCGGGTGGCCGAGCACACCGCAATCGTTCGCATTTGCCACACCCATCTCACCGTCATGCTGAGCTTGGCGAATCATCTGTCCCTGGCCTGCCGGTACGCCTTGGCAGAGCGAGATCCTTCGCCTCCGGCTGCGCCTGCGCTCAGTAGTCTGTCCCGCGAGCTTGGTCGCAGTGGAGGAACGCCCGTCGCTGCGCACGGGGGCGCCGGGCGCAGCGACGAAGCACGACAACCGCGCCGCGACCAAGGCATATGACGCGGGACAGACCACTCAGGATGACGGGAAGGGGGCGTTCAGGATGACGGAGGGGTAAGCGCTCAGGATGACTGAAGGAGGGCGTGCCCTCTCCCAATGCAAATTGGGAGAGGGCAGCCGCGTAAGCGGCGGGTGAGGGTTTCTGAGGGTCGCTAAGACCCTTCTAGAAGTTGTAGTTGCCGATGTTTTCGGCGTTGAAGATTGTCGGCGGGCCGAGAATGACGGTGCCGTTCGGTCCGACTGTGTAGGTTCCGAGTTTGCCGGCGGTGAAGGTTTCACCTTCGGCGCCGGTCAGGTTGCCGGCAATCGCGTTCGCCGCCATGTAGTAGGCGAGATAGCCGAGATTGCCAGGATCCCACAGCGCGAACTCTTCAACCGTTCCGCTCTCAACGTACGGTCGCATTTGGTTCGGCAGGTTGAGACCGGTCAACTTCACTTGGTTGTGGAACCGCCGCCCCGTCCTTCTTCTTCGAGCGCCTGCGCGGCTGCGGTGATGCCGACCGTTGTTGGAGAGATGATCCCTTTGAGATCAGGATAGGCTGTCAGCAGCTCGACGGTCTTGTCGTGGCTCTTTTGCGGATCGTCATCGCCGTAGGCAACTTCGACCAACTTCAGATTCTCGTAGCCTGGCTTTGCGAGCTCATTCTTCATGACGTCGATCCAGGCGTTCTGATTCGTCGCGGTGGCGGCCGCGGAAAGGATCGCGATGTCACCTGAGCAATCGAGTTCTTTGCCCATGATCTGAACCTGAATTCGCCCGATCTCGTCGGAATCGGCCTGGTTCGCGAAGGCAATGCGGGCGTCCGGCGCCACGTCGGAGTCGTAGGAGATGACCTTGATGCCCTGTGCGGCTGCATCCTTGAGGGCAGGGGCGAGGGCATCAGGATCGTTCGCGGAAACGACGATCGCCGCGACTTTCTGCTGGGTCAGGGTTTGAATCCAGGTGACTTGCTCAGCCGCGTTCGAGGTTTGAGGTCCGACCTGTTGGAATTGGCCGCCAAGTTCGGTTGCGGCTTCTTGCGCGCCTGCGGCGGCTGTGCCGAAGTAGGGGTTGACGACATCCTTCGGCAGGAAGGCGATGTTGAGTGTGGCGGGATCGATCGTTGTGGCGGGGCTGGCCATAGCACTGGCGACTGGACTCCCGGCCGCGGGACTAGCGGTTGGCGCGCCGATCATCGGTTCGCCGGCGCAGGTCGTGGCGGCGTCTTGGGCGCGGCCGGGGCCGCGGCGTGGATACCAGTGCCGAAGCCGAGAAGCGCGAATCCGAAAACCATGAGCAAACGGAGCACTGGAAACTGCTTCTTCACCGTGTCCTCCCTGTTTCAATCCTCACCCTGCGGCACAGCAGGGCGCGAAACGCGTGATAGATCATCCGGTGACAGCGATCTGCATAGTTGTTCGTCGCATTTGTGCATCCGTGAATTACCTCCTTCCTCCTTTCTGTGAACGCTAATCGCCTGCGGTTGGTCCCGGGCTGAGCCCACGCAGACCCACAATCGAACGTCGCCCGACATGGGTGAGACGTGCGACGAGATTGGGACCAAGAACCGACAAGATCAGTAGGCCACCGATGACAATGCTTTGCAACTCGGGGCCGACATTGGTGATGCCGAGCGCGTTGCGGATCGTGGCGACGACCGCCAGCGAGAGCGCCAC
>CAVTUU010000014.1:0-108797 GCA_963737985.1 uncultured Chloroflexia bacterium
AAACGTAGTTAACAGGAATTAAGTGGATCGACAGCATGCTGATCGAACTTTCGATCACCGATTTTGCGATCATCGACCAGTTGCGAATCCCGGTCGAACCAGGTCTAAACGCCCTTACCGGCGAAACCGGTGCGGGTAAATCGATCATTATTGATGCCCTTGGCGCTGTTCTCGGCGAACGGGTTGGACCAGATGTCGTCCGAACTGGCGCAAAGCAAGCCCGAGTGGAAGCCACGTTTGACATTTCCGATCTACTTAAGCGTAACGATTTTCGCAGCGACCTCGAAGAACATGGAGTGGAGCCCGACGAGGGAACGCTGATCCTCAGTCGCGAGATCAGCGCCGCGGGACGAAGCACCGCCCGGATCAACGGCCGGGCCGCCACAGTTGGCACACTCGATTGGCTAGGTTCACTACTCGTCGATATTCATGGTCAAAGCGACCATTTGTCGCTTCTTCAAGTTTCAAGCCATTTGACTGTCCTCGACCGATTTGGCGGTCTCGAGGCAGCTCGTGAAGAGTTTGGCCAAAGGGTGCATGAACTGCGCCTATTGCAATCTCGAATTGCGGATATCGACAGCAGTAGTCGCGAGTTGGCCCACCGAGTCGATCTGTTGACATTCCAGCTACGAGAGATCGAAGATGCAAAGCTCAGACCCGGAGAAGATGACGAACTCGAGAACGAGCGATCGGTTCTGTCAAATGCGGAACGCCTAGCTCTGGAAGCGGATCGCGCCTACACGCTCTTGGCAGGCGGGGACGAACTGCCTGTTGATGACGGCGCTCCAATGCCGGCTTTATCTTCGCTGCGGCAGGTTTGCCAGGAGCTCGCGTCCATAGCGACGCTTGACGAATCGATCCGGGAATTGTCTACATCTGCGCACGAACAACTATTCTTGCTTGAGGATGTGGCTACCGCGATTCGCGATTATCGAGAGCGAATTGAGGCGAATCCCGCACGATTGGAACAAGTCGAAGATCGGCTAGAACTCATCCGCCTCCTCAAAAAGAAATATGGGACAACGATTGACGATGTGCTCGCGTTTGCGGAGGAGAGCCAGGCCGAGCTCGAATCGCTCACCCATTCAGATGCCGATATTGAGTCGTTGCGACGCCGGGAAGCCGAATTGCGCGAGGAACTCGGAAGTCTGGCTGTGGGGCTTTCTCGTTCGCGAGAACTTGCCGGAGAGCGACTCGCGCGGGCAACGGAAGTGGTCATTGCTGACCTAAATCTCGGACGAGCGCTGTTCGACGTGTCGATCAAACGCCAAGAGTCGCCAGGAGGCGTTCCATTTGTAGAAACCGACGGCAGGAAAATCGAAGTCGCGTTCGATCAGACTGGCGTCGATCGCGTGGAATTCATGCTTGCCCCGAACGCCGGTGAAGCCTTGAAACCGCTTGCTCGCGTAGCGTCAGGTGGAGAGATGGCGCGCCTGATGCTGGCATTGAAGTCAATCTTGTCCGAAGCCGATGCGACTCCGACGCTTGTCTTCGACGAAGTTGATGTCGGAGTTGGTGGCCGATCGGGTCAGGTCGTCGGCGAGAAGCTTTGGGGGCTTATTCGCAATCACCAGGTCATCGTTATCACCCATCTTCCGCAAATCGCGGCCTTTGCGACAACCCATTTTCGAATTGCAAAGAGCGAACATGACGGCCGAGTAACGACACATCTCGACGTAATCGAGAATGACGACCGAATTGACGAACTTGCCGAGATGCTTGATGGGCGGCCAGTGACTGACGCTTCACGCGCGAGCGCCGAATCAATGCTGGCTCGCGTCGAAGCACTGAAGGCTGCGCCGAGCCTACAGACACGGTAATCAGCCGGTAAGACGACCATACTGGAACGAGCCCTGCTTTATACTCCGGAAAGAGATCGGCGAAGACGTGGTAGCAAATCGCGTCGATTGCTACCGCCAATCGCTTCAGAACTCGTAATCGAATACGTCTCCAGGAGGAGTCATGTCGATCAATCCGAAAATGATCATGCAGATGCAGAATCGCATCGCGAAGATCCAACAAGAGCTTGCGGAAACGGTCATCGAGGGAACGGCAGGCGGCGGAGTCGTGACAGTCAAAGTCTCCGGCGCCAAGGAATTCCTTGGAATCAAAATCGATCCTAGCGCTGTTGATCCTGACGACGTTGAATTGCTCGAAGACATCATTACCGCGGCCGTCAACGACGGGATGGCCAAAGCACAAGCCGTGAGCGAAGAAAAACTGGGAGCGCTTACCGGTGGCCTCAACCTCCCAGGTTTGATGTAACGGTCCGAGCGAGCGCCAGCGTTGAGGTTGTGGTGCGAGACGGGCCACTTCAACTCTATCTCGATGACGTCGTCCGACTGCGGAAGCCCCATCCATGCGGGAGCTTCGAATGGACGGTCGTGCGCCTGGGAGCCGACATCGGATTGCGCTGCCACGGTTGCAACCATAGAGTTCTCCTGCCTCGACGGACGCTTGAGAAACGGTTGAAGACATTCGTCTCGCGCGGACCGGCGTACGAAAACGCCGTCGCGTTAGGCGCCCAGCTTTCAATTGAATCAGATGCAAGAGAACCCGGGAGCGATCAGTCGGTGGAGTAGGTTTCGCGATGGCTGATGCCGAACCCGTCATCCAACCTGTCGGAGTGGAAGCAGCTCCCGCGACCGTCGTTCCCGTCCCCGGTCAACGTATTGAGCGTCCAGTCAAGCCGTCGATGCTGGACGTTCTCAAAAATGGTCCATTTCTTCGACTTTGGTCGGCACAAGCGATTTCCCAGACCGCCAGCAACATGGTGAATTTCGCGCTGATGTTGCGCGTACAAAACATCATCGAAGTTCACAACGTCGCCCAGGCGAACATAGCCATCAGTCTCGTCATCATTTCCTTCTCACTTCCGTCGGTGCTGTTTGGCCCGATTGCTGGCGTTATGGCAGATCGCATGAACCGCAGAACGTTGATGACGATGACGAACGTCCTCAGAGCGATCGCCGTCATTTGTTTCATTGTTATCCGACCCAACTGGCAAGTGACGTCGATCTTGGCGGCGACATACATCGTCACGTTTTTCTTTGGCATCGCGGGTCAGTTCTTCGCGCCAGCCGAAGGGGCCACAATTCCCACATTGGTGCCAAGAGCGCAGCTGGTCTCGGCAAACGCGCTCTTCAATTTGACGCTCACCTCTGCCCAATTATTGGGATTTGCGACCCTCGGTCCAATACTGGTGAAGTTGCTCGGGATCGACGATCTCTTTGTACTCACCGTCATACTTTTCCTGGGATGCGCGGGGCTCGTTCTGACTTTGCCCTCTTCAGCTCCTCCACCGCGCGAACAGGCAGAAACTGAAATCTCTCCAGCAGCGCGACTCTGGGCGGACATCAAGGAAGGATTGATTTTCATCCTGCAAGATCCCTATTTGATGAAGGCGATCGGCTATTTGACGATTGCTTCTACTACATTTCTTATGTTAGCCGCGCTCGGACCTGCCTTCATCACGCAAATTATTGGATTACCGAAAGAAGACATTTTCTACATCGTCGCTCCGGCAGGTCTGGGTGTGTTGACCGGCGTCTTGACCGTCAATCAGGCGGTGAAACGGTTCGAACGAGAAGCCATCATCGATTGGGCTTTGGCTCTTGCCGGCTGCATGTTGTTCTTACTGGCCTCGAGCAAAGGAATCGTGAACCTCATTTGGGTGGGCGGTGATGCTCCGACCTGGACCTACACCGCGGTTGCAGGATTCTTCGCCGCGCTTCTGGGGATTTGCAACGCGTTCATCCTCGTTCCGGCGCAAACGATGCTGCAGGAACGTTCCTATGCAGAAATTCGGGCGAGGGTTTACGCGACCTTCTTCACGATCTCGAACACGTTTGCGTTCATACCGATCTTTTTCGCTGCCGCGGCTGCGGACCTCTTCGGTGTGGTGCAGGTTCTGATCGTCGTCGCATGCATTGTCGGAGGTATTGGTTTCATCAGCATTGCCCACCGCAAAACGGAGGATCGAGCGCGATGGGCCCGAGCACGGACTCGTCACCGCCAGGGACCAGAAGCCGTGTTGCCTCCAGATTAGTTCAGCAGGAGGTCGAGCAGTGCCATCCGGATGTAAACGCCATTGTGGGCTTGCCGGAAATAGGCCGCCCGGGGATCAGAGTCCACACTGGGAGAAATTTCGTCGACCCGAGGAAGGGGATGGAGCAGGATTGCGTGCTCTTTCATTTGCGCGACTTCGTGTTCACCAATGATGTAGATGCCTCGCGCCGCCTGAAAGTCCGCTTCAGAGTCGAAGCGTTCACGTTGAATGCGGGTTTGATACACGACATCAACTCCAGGCAGAACTGATTCCAAATCCTCCCGATCGACAAACTTGATGCCACGCTCGTCGAGCGACTGGCGCACATCGTCGCCCATTGGCACGTTTGGCGGCGAGACGAAGAAGATTTCGGTATCCGACGTAAGCTTGAACAAGAGTGCGAGCGAACGAACCGCGCGCCCGAAACGCAGGTCGCCAACGAGTGCGACCTTGAGTCCGTCAATGCGTCCGAGTTCGTGCTTAATCGTGTAGAGATCGAGCAGGGCCTGGGTTGGATGTTCTCCTGGACCATCGCCACCGTTGATGATCGGAATCGGTGCGACTAGGGCCGCTCTTGCCGCCGCCCCCTGCTCGTAATGTCTAATGACGATGGCGTCGGCGTAGCCGGCAACGATACGGACAGTGTCCTCGACCGTCTCGCCCTTGATAGCCGAGGAGAATTCTCGCGCATTCTCGGTCGACACCACTTGACCGCCAAGGCGCAACATAGCCGATTCGAAGCTCAATCGAGTTCTTGTGGACGGCTCGTAGAACAAGGTCGCCAGAATTCTCCCGTGAAGTTGTTCCGAGCCGCGAGGTAGCGCCCGCATCCGGTCGGCCCGAGCGAACAATTCCTCGACCATCGCGCGATCGAATTGCGCGACTTCGACAACGTGGCGAAGCGTCACGATAGGTCCTCCCACTCCCACCTGGTCCGGGCGCCAAGTATAGTGCCGAAGCATTGAGGCGAGATGAGGAAAGGGAACGAAAAATTGCCAGTCCTGATGGTGTCTGATCGAATCGGAGTAGTGCCGGGCGGCGTGAACATCGGGGTCATTCGCGTTGACGAAAATCATTGCATTTTGGTCGACAGTGGCCTCAACGATTCAAACGCTAAGAAGGCGCTGAAAGCGATCAAGGAAGATCTTGACAGTGAGGTCATCGGGATTCTGACGACCCACGCTCACGCCGATCATTTCGGCGGCAACTCGACCGTGGTGAAGCGAACAGGAGCTAAGGTCTGGGCCCCCGAAATTGACGAAGCGATTCTCCGCTATCCAATTCTGCAACCAGTTTGCTTGTTCGCCGGCGCCGATCCGCTTGACTCCCTTCGAAACAATTTTTTGCTCGCCGATCCAGGCCCGGTCGACGAGATTCTCGAGCCAGGATCGATACGAGCTCGAAGGTATGAGTATTGACGTTATCTCGCTCGCCGGTCATTCGCCAAATCAGGTTGGAATCCTGGTGGATAGCATATTCTTCTGTGCCGATGTAGTGCTTCCGGAAAGCATCTTGGCGAAATACAGGATTCCGTATCTACACAGCGTTTCGGCCCATCTCAAAGCGCTCGACACAGCTGCCAGCATCGACTGCACAACCGCGATCCCTGGTCACGGACCGGTCGTGCACGATTTGACGCCGCTGATTGAAGTAAACAAAGGACTCGTTAACGAAGTTATCGAAGTGATTTTGGAATGTGCGAAGGAACCAGTTGACGCAACATCTGTTTTGACGACAGTATTGAGGTACTTCGAAGCGCCGGTGCATGACGCTTCGTCGTTCTATCTTTTGCATCCAACGATCTACGCGTTCTTGAGCCACACGGAACGGAATGGCCTCATGAGGCATGAGGTGAATGACGCTCGGTCACTTTGGACTACGACATAGCAGGCGGGCCACCATCGCTGTTGCTCGCAGAATACGAAAGCCCTAAAGAGACGAGAGATTGGGGTTGTTGATGTCTTCGAGTACGAGTTCGGAAATCTGGTTGCCTAGGCGGACACTGTAATTTGTGCCGCGGTCCTCGGGATAAATCTGGCTCGTGTTCGCGAGGTAGAGGTTCTTGAGCGGTGTGCGATGATCGGGAATTCGCTCGCTGTAGTTGAGCGTGATGATCGGCTGCGCCGCCCGTTCACGGAAGACCCACCAGCGCTCGATCCAGGTGCGGTCAAAGTCCGGATTGATGCGTTTCAAATAGGGTAGATACTCTTCTACAAGCTTTTCCTCGGGCATCGAGAAATACGGATGATCGATCTCCATATATTTGCTGAGATAGACGTAGTGCTTGCCGCCGTAGTCCGCGGCAGGCATGAAGTTCGTATGCTCAATCACGCCGGTGAACGGCAGATCGCGATCAGCGACGTTCAGCCAATAGATTGAGGATAGTGGCCGGTCCATCTCAAGCAGCGCCACGGCCGCCGGCTCATAAGTCAAACCATTCAGCTTCTTGACATATTCTTCAGGCAGACTTGGAACGAGCTTTGCCAGGATTGGCGACGGCGTGGTAACGACGATCTTGTCGCAAATCGCCGTTTCACCGTTCTCAAAGAGAACGTCCCATGTCCCATCGTCCCGCGGATTCAATGCACTGGGTCCGATCCCGGGATTGATCGTAGCGCCTTCTTTTCGCGCGCGATCTGCCAACGTGTCGATCAATACGTTGAAGCTGCCCCGAATGTAACCGAGCTTTTCCTGGTCGAGCGGCGACCGTCGCGAGGTGGTCCGGAGCCAGATTTTGCCCCAAAACCAGACCATCGCTATTTCGCTCGCGTATTTTCCGAACTTCGCGTCAAGCTGCGCTCCAAACGTCGTCTTGTACGCGCGCTCACCAAGCGCCCGGCGAAGCCATTGCTCAGCCGTGACTTTTTCGAATTTCTTCCAGTTCTTGACCTTTTGCAGGTAGGCCGTCACCAGGCCGAGTCGGATGCGATCGTGAATCGGAAGAATGTCGAGCTTCAGCAGATCCTTTGCGCCGTTGAGGGGATAAATCTTCCCGCCCGCGAAATAGCCAACATTTGAGGGCAGCCAGACGAGGTGGTCTTGAATGCCGAGTTCCTCGATGAGGGCAACGATTTCGCGATCACTTTGAAATAAGTGATGGTAGAAGTATTCGAGACTGTTCCCAGTGACCTCAAACGCTGCGGCTTGTCCTCCGAGCTTCGGGCTTCGCTCCCAAAGGGCAACGTCGTGACCAGCCTGGGCAAATCGGAGGGCCGATGTAAGTCCGGCGATACCGCCACCGATGACGCCGATACGCTGCTTCTCAGAGGACATGAAGTTGCCTTTACTTTTGAATTCCGGCAGAACGGGCCGACCAGTACTGGTCGGCCCGTCCAAATGCTAGTCGAAACGTGATTTATCGCAGTTCACGGCTACACAAAGAGTGGAGCAAGCACCAACGTGATGGTTGCCAGCAGTTTGATCAGGACGTGCAATGATGGTCCGGCCGTGTCTTTGTATGGATCTCCGACGGTGTCTCCAACAACCGCGGCTGCGTGTGCATCAGACCCCTTGCCGAGGACATTGCCGTTGTCATCAAGGAGATGACCCGCCTCGATGTATTTCTTGGCGTTGTCCCACGCGCCTCCGCCGTTATTGAGGACGATGGCCATGAGCACGCCGACGATCGTTCCGACCATTAACATGCCGGCCGCGCCCTCCCAGCGGAGGGTAACGCCGACGAGCACCGGGACGATGACGACCAGCGCTCCGGGAAGAATCATTTCACGAAGCGCTCCGACAACCGAGATATCGACGCATCGAGCGTAATCAGGCTTCGACGTGCCTGCCATGATGCCCGGATCGGCCCGGAATTGCCGTCGAACCTCTTGGATCATGTCGCCCGCGGCGCGTCCGACCGCGCGAATCGCGAAGGAGCAGAACATGAAGACGAGGGTCGCACCGATCAGACCGCCAACGAAGACCTTTGGCTCCGCCAGGTTGACAACGCGATCAATCGGCGTGCTGCTGAATCGTGCGACCTCATCGAGGAAGGCAGAGAAGAGGAGGAAGGCTGCCAACGCGGCGGTGCCGACCGCGTAACCTTTTGTCAGCGCCTTGGTCGTGTTTCCAACTGAGTCTAGAGCGTCTGTGACCTCGCGAACCGATTCCGGTTGGTCACTCATCTCGACGATACCACCGGCGTTATCGGTGATGGGACCAAAGCAGTCCATCGCCAGAATATAAGCCGCCGACATTAACATGCCCATCGTTGCAACAGCGGTGCCGAATATACCGCCACTTACCGTACCGCCGACGTCAGGAAAGTCGACGGACTTGCCGAGCGCATACGAGCTGAGCAGAGCGGCGGCGATGGTGAGCGCGGGCATGCCGGTTGTTTCGAACCCAACCGAAATACCTGAAATGATGTTGGTCGCGACGCCCGTTTTCGAAGCTTCAGCGATGGTTTTGACTGGTCGCCACGATCCTGACGTGTAGTACTGCGTGATATAGACGAAGGCGATTGAGGTCGCGATACCGATGACACCACAGAGGAAGAACGTGAACCAACCGTACGGAAGCATCCACCAGCAGACGAAAAACAACGCGACGACCGAGAGCCCCGCAACGACGTAATAGCCCTTGTTCAGCTCAGCCATCGGATTTTTTACGTTGTCGGGTTTGACTGCGAGGACGCCGGCCATTGAGCAAAGGAGACCGAATCCTGCGAGAACGAGTGGGAAGAAGATCCAGGCGATATCCTTGCTGGAAGAATTCCCGCCGGAGAGCTTGAAGAGAGCGACTCCGAGAATCATCGCGCCGATCATTTCCGCGGCCGATGATTCGAACAAGTCAGCGCCGCGGCCTGCGCAGTCGCCGACGTTGTCACCAACGAGGTCAGCGATGACAGCGGGGTTTCGCGGATCGTCTTCTGGAATGCCTGCCTCGACTTTACCGACGAGGTCGGCGCCGACATCCGCGGCCTTGGTGTAAATACCGCCGCCCAGCTGCGCGAACAACGCGACGAAACTCGCGCCGAAAGCGAAGCCGACGATCCAGAACGGCGTCTCGGCGACACCCGGGAGATCGCCTTCAGCAAAAATGCTGACAACATAGTAGACGCCGGTAACGCCGAGCAATCCTAGCGAAATGACGAGGAAGCCTGAAACTGCGCCACCGCGCAACGCCACGAGCATTGCCTCGCCGAGTCCGCGCTGGGCGGCAGAAGCCGTGCGGATGTTGCTTTTAACGGCAACGTACATGCCGATGAAGCCTGAAAGTCCTGACAGAAATGCGCCGACGAGGAAGGCGGCTCCAGTGATGATGCCGCGTTCGACCTGGTGATCATTTTCAAAAATGCCAACCAGGCCGCCAATGACAACCGCGGCAAGTATGGCCAGCAATGCAATCGTTCGATATTGCCGGTTGAGGAAGGCGAGGGCTCCCTGGAAGATCGCGCTCGCAATCTCCTGCATGTTCTTCGACCCTTCGTCGCGAGCCAGGACATCGCGGGCCAACCAGGCCGCAAAGAGGACTGCCAGGAAGCCGAATATCAGCACTGGCAGCGTGTACAGGAGCTTTTCGTCCAATTCCCCCTCCTCGAACCCCAAGCTATTGATTAGGCGGTAGCGCCATAATTTCGCCCGTCATAGGTACATGACAAGCAACCGGCATCACCGGCAGATCGACATAATCCTAATGACAGGCCTTGCGCACACGGACGCGCGTGGTGCGACTTCAGGTCACTCCACGCGCGATTTCGAAGTCTAACACGATGATAAACAGCCCGTAAACGCTATCAGTGCCGGAATCCGCCAATTTCGACCGCCCAGGAAGTTAGGCTCAGCGTGAAGGCGCAGGCGCCGGACCGGCGCCGCGGAAGGTCACCCTTCGGAAGAGACGCTGAATTTCACCAGTCTCCCAGGACACCAACAATTGGCTAGCGTTGAAGATCGACGAATACGTGCCGCTAATAACGCCGATGAGCAGTGCAAGCACGAAATACTTCGTCGACTCGCCGCCAAAGAGGTAGAGAGCAAACAGCGTGAAGACGACCGTCATCGACGTATTCAGCGAGCGGACGAGGGTTTGGGCGAGGCTATAATCGACGACTCCCTCGAATGTCGGGTCCGTTCGACGGGCGAGATTCTCGCGAATCCGGTCGAAAACGACAATAGTGTCGTGGACCGAGAAACCGATCACGGTTAGCAGCGCGGTGACGAACAGGGCATCGATCTGCACGTCGGCGACTTCACCCAGAATCGAAAAGATGCCGAGCACGACGAGCAAGTCGTGAAGCATTGCCACGATCGCGCAAATGCCGTACAGAGCGGGATTCTGCGTATTTCGGAATGCGTACGCGATGTAAAGCAGAATGCCGATAGAAGCCAAGATCATGGCGTAGATCGCGCGCTTCTGGATCTCATTACCAACTGATGCGCCAACGCTCGAGATTTGCAATTCCGTATATGTGCCGATCTTGCTCGTGAAGTCCTGCTCAAGATCCTTCTTGACTTGCGATCCCTGTTCCAATTCCTTCATCCGGATCAGAGCGACATTGTCGGTGCCGCCGTCGCTTGAGACCTGAACGACAGTATCAGTAAAACCTTGCGCGGCTAGGATCGATTTGATTTCTTCGGTCTGGACAGACTTGTCGAATTTGAGTTCCCAAAGCGTTCCGCCGGTGAAATCAATACCTCGATTGAGTCCGAACAAGATCAGCGAGAGTAAGCCTGGAAGGATCACGATCAGCGAAATCGTGTACCAGAGGTGTCGTCTACTCGCGAGATGTGCCATCGACCGGTGCCTACCCTTTCAAGTCGTCAATGTGTAGCTAGTCGGCGGTCGCGCTAGCGGCAATTTCTCTCGGATCCTCAACTCCAAACCAGCGCGGATGGTTGGCCCAGCCCGCTGAAATGAGCAATCTGAGGAAGGTTCTGGTGACGGTAATTGCGGTGAACATGCTCACCGAAACGCCGACGAAGAGGGTGAGAGCGAATCCAGTGATGATGCTGGCGCCAGTGTATCGACCGAACCAATAAAGGATCGCGCTCGTGATCATCGTTGAGATATTCGAGTCTCGAATCGACGGCCAGGCGTGGTCGAATCCTGCTTCGACCGCGTTCGTTCAATGCCCGCCAAGTACGTAATTCGTCCTTCATGCGGGCAAAGATAAGGACGTTGGCATCGACTGCCATGCCGATCGAAAGAATGAACCCAGCAATACCGGCAAGCGTCATAGTGACCGGTATCAATTTGAATAGAGCGAACGTGAGCGACGGTGTAAATCATCAGGGCGACGAACCGACAGTGCGCCTGGCACGCGATAGTAGAGGATCATGAAGAGGGCGACCGTGCTGAGTCCGATGATGCCGGCGATAAGGCTTCGGTCGATCGAGTCTTGGCCGAGGGTGCGGTCCAACGGTTCGGCTCGACTTCACTTCCAGCGGCACCGAAAGAGCGCCAGCCTTGAGCTGAACGACGAGATTGTTAACTTCCTGGGCCGACATTCCTTCGATGATGCCCTGGTTACTGATCGCGCCATTGATTGTCGGTGAGGAAATGACCTTTTTGTCGAGGACGATCGACATCGGCTGGCCAATGTGCGTACTCGTAAAGTCGTAAAACGTGCTCGCCGCGCCGCTCTTCAGCTCAAAGCCGACGACAATGGAACCAAGATTGTTTCTTGTCGGATATGCGTCTTTTAGGTCTTTACCACTGACGATAGTCGTGTAGACCGGGCCAGTTGGGGTTGGCGAAACGTTTGCCGCAGGCGACGCGACGGGCGACGCCTGAGGGGAGGCTTCTGGCGAGCCGACGGGTGACGCTCCAGGCGATGCTTCGGGAGTCGCCTCTCCGGCCGCGGTTGCGTTGCCTAAGGTCGTATTTACCTCAGTTCCTTCGGGCAAGTACTGACCTTGTGGATCGATGATTTCGAGAAGCGCGGTCTCTTTCAGCACGCGGACAGCTTCTTCTGGATCCTGGACACCCGGCAATTCGACGATGATCTGGTTGTTGTTTTGGGTCTGAATGACCGGTTCACTGACGCCAAGCCCATTGACACGGCGCTCGATTGTGTTGCGAGTCCCTTCAAGGGCGCCGCTGTCAACCTTGCCGCCACCCGGCGGATTTGCTTGCAAGAGCACCTGGAGTCCGCCCTGAAGGTCGAGACCCTGGTGGACGTCAACATTGTCTTTCAGGCCAAAGACATTGCCTGTGGTTCCCGGCAGGTCGATCCACACCGCCACGAGGGTCAGAATCGAAATGAAAATGAGCATGTGCCAAGGGCGGAAACGCACGCCGGTTAGCTCCTCAAATTGAATCGCCGCTTACGCATGTGCGCGGCGGCCGCAAAAGACTAAGAGACAAACACCCGTCAAGAATGCGGGTGGATGCGCCGGAGTATAGGCTTGGCAGGATGGCAGGTCAAACTGACATTGCTTTCGATCAAGTCACCATAACATTTGACCATTAGGTACGCCGATTTTGTCGATCATACAACCTGTTTTCGCGTATGTACTCCTCAACGTGATACGGCAGTTGGTACCGTATTGGTTTGCCGTCCACGATCCTGTCACGAATCTCCCGCGACGAGATAGCTATTTCTGGCGTTTCAACGAGGTGAATGCGACCTGCTGAACCGGCGATCGTCGAGTGAATCGACTCAAGTTCAACATCAAACCCGGGTCGGGCCGCGACGCCGATTTCGGCAAGGCGCACAATTCGTTCAGGATCGTGCCATTTTGGGAGATCACGCAGTGAATCTTCACCCATGAGAAAGACGAGATTGCAATCTCGATGTTCAATTGCCAACGTTTCGAGCGTATCCGCCGTGTACGACGCGCCGTCGCGATGCAACTCAATCTCGCTGATGACAAACGAATCGTTATTTGTAAGCGCCAACTCGAGCATGGCGATTCGTTGATTGTCAGGCGAGACCTCTTGCCGGTTCTTATGGGGTGGCCGCGCAGCAAGAACAAACAAGACCTGATCGAGCGCGAGGGCGTATTGCAAATCGGATGCAATGATGAGATGGCCGATGTGGATGGGATCGAAGGTTCCACCAAAAACACCAATGCGTCTCAACGTCGCGTTCGCTCCAGTCGTGCTATGCCGCTACCACGGGCAATTTTCGAAGAGTGCCCTGGTATAGTAGGCCCATTCTGATCGATCTGCGACGGAGAGTGATTCGTTGTTCGATTATCACGTTCACAGTGAGTTTTCCGTCGATTGCAAAATCCCGATCTCCGAGATGTGTCGTGCGGCTGTTGCGGCGGGCGTGACCGAGATCGCGATTACTGACCATATCGACCACGAACCCGCCGATCCTGGTACCGGGTATTACCGCGCTGAGTCGTATTTTCAGGAAATTGAGCGCGCGCGCTCCGAGTATGGCGATTCGCTGGTTGTCCTTGCCGGAGCCGAGGTAGATTTCAATCGCCGAATTGCGTCCCAGGTCGAACGTTTCCTTTCGCGGTATGACTATGATTTCGTTATCGGCTCCGTTCACTACGGTGAAGGCGGAGAAATCATCTTCCCTGAGTTTTTCGAAGGGAAGTCTCTCGACGATGTCTTTCTGCCCTACTTTGACGAAATCGAAGCCGCGATTGATACGGGCTTTTTCGACACGCTTGGACATCTCGATCTCCCCAAACGGTACGCGCCAAAGACACACCGCAAATACGATCCAATCGCGTACAGGGAACGGCTACAACCAATTTTCGCGAAGTTGATTCAGAGGCGCATGTCGTTCGAAATCAATACGTCTGGCATCCGCCAGGCCCCGAAAACAAGCATGCCCGGCCCAGCAATCGTGCGCTGGTATGTAGAGGCGGGCGGTCAATTGATCACGACAGGCACCGACTCCCACGCGCCACAAACGGTAGGAGCTGGTCTGGCGATAACCCTCGACATGCTTGAATTGTGTGGAATCGACTGCATCTCCTCGTTCCGTAAGCGACAGCGCTCACAGGTTCCGATCTCGCTTCTGAAACGAGAACGAGCGGTCGCGGTCGTCTAGCAAAGCGCTATCGACATGCAAGCAAGTCGCTCATCAGCCAAACGCTCTGATGTGGACCCGAACTGGGTTCCGCCGCCGTGGAATCCTGCAGCTCTTCCGGATCGGGCAGGTGAGCGACGATCTCGTTCACAACGAAATCGGCGCCCATCGGGCCAATCCGCAACCGGGAAACGTCCGACGCAAAATAGGGCGCCCGCGCCGAAACGCCAGCCGGACTCAAGTTCGCGGCGGATTCTGGCAATTGCGCTTCCTCAAGCAGTCACCGGGATCATCGCACTGTTCATTTCACTTGTCGGCTTGCTCATCTCGCTGCCGAACATGCCACTTGCGATATTCGCTATTCTCGCGGTTCAAATTGGCGGATATCTCCTCACGCGCGAGGAAGCGCCACTGGGCATGAAGACCGCGTGGATCGTCGGCGCAATCGAAACCGCAATCATTCTCCCTGTCGTCGCACTTCAGACAATGATCGCCCGAGAGCCTTATGTGTCGCAGAACATGGGCTCTGCCGGTCCGGTGCTCGTAGCCACCTCGTTCGTCGCCCTCGTCCAAATTGGAGTTGCGGTCTACATCGCCGCGAGTTCATGGCAGCATCCTGAAGAAGCGGGGTTAATATTTATGCCACTTGCTCTCTTAGTTCCTGCGGTCATCGGAGCGCGCCACGAGATTCTTGAAGAGAGCGCGGTTCGAACTCTTGCTCAAGCTTCGCTGCTTGCAGCTGGCGCGACAGTGATCGCCTGGGCATTGCCGAGAAATAGCCGGCCATTTGTTCCCGCCGCTGCGCTCGCGTTCCAATTTTTCGCGCTTTGGGTGAGCGGGCATGGGCCGTCGTTTGCCCGGACCAGCGACGAAGTCGTACCGTTCATGTATGCGTCACTGCTTGTGCTAACGGTCGTCCTGACCGTCGGCGTCTCTATCCTGTCGCTGTACACGAGAAGATTGATCGTCGCGACAGGGATCAGTGAACCTGCAACTCCGCCAGATCGCCGTCGAACGACTACCGATCTTCCTGTGATTCCTTAACCATCGGAGAGTTCTCAATGAAATTCTAATCTTGAATCTGACCTTAGCGGTCGGCTGGTCCGCCCCGGATTGTTAAATATGGAGAACAATGCCGGACCATTGAAGCGAAGTGATTGCCGCGGTCTTCGGATCCTCCGGGGACTAAAATCCCAGGCTCACCCAACGAAGTCCCTCTGGGACTGACCACGGGGCGCTTGGGTTTCCAGTCGGTTAATGGCGTTCGCTTCAATACCAGGCGCATCCGTCGGCCCACCCGGGAATCAATAAGGCCCTTCCCCGCTCAGTGCCGGACGTCGGTTGAAACCGACTGGAGCCGGCGCACCGGTGTGTCCAGGAATGAGGTGAACGCCATCAACCGACTTTCGGCAGTGCGCGGGGAAGGGCCTTTTCAATTCCGTGTAGGGTCAACGACCGGGGAGATACCGGTAGCGCAATGGACCAAAACAGATGTCCACCTTCTCTGGGAATAAAAACGCCCGCGTTCGATGTCGAACGCGGGCGTTTTGACTTAATGCGATTACTTCGGCTGGTTGACTTTGGGTTTTGCGTGACCGTTCGAATCCTTCGTTGGCACGTCGACGCCGTTCATTTCGCCAAGCTGAGGCGGTTCTGGCTCGTCCCTGCGCTCGACAACGGTCATCGACGCGACTTGTTCCTTCGGACCAAGACGCATCAGGGTGACACCCTGCGTCGCCCGTCCGATTCGCGAAATCTGCGCCACCGGAATGCGAATAATGACGCCTGAGGTATTCATCATCATGATGGTGTCGTCCGGTTCAGCCATCGCTGCCGCGACAATATCGCCGGTCTTCGGCGTCAGGCGCATTGCTGTCACACCCTTGCCACCCCGATGAATACTGCGGAATTGAGTAATAGGTGTGCGCTTGCCCAGACCTCGTTCGGCGATAACGAGAAGATCTCCGCCGTCGCGTACAACTTCGAAGGCGATGACCCTGTCTTTATCCGCCAATCGAATTCCGATGACACCAGCCGCGGGCCTACCCATCGGGCGGACATCGGTCTCCTTGAACTGAATCGCCTGACCTTTCTGCGTGACCATCACCACGTTGTCTTCGCCGCTGGTCATGCGAACCCAAGCGAGTTCGTCTTTTTCTTCAAGACCAATTGCTATCAATCCTGAGGATCGGACAGACTGGAACTGCGAGAGCGTTGTCCGCTTCACGCGTCCTAAGCGAGTCGTGAAAAACAGATACTCAGCTTCTTTGAAATCACGAACGCGTAAGAGCGTGGTCACCGTCTCGTCGGGCTGAATGTTAATCACGTTGATGATCGGAACGCCCTTAGCGGTGCGGCCGGCATCCGGCAGCTCATGAACCTTAACCTGATAGACCTTTCCTCGGTTGGTAAAGACGAGGAGCGAATCCATTGTGTTGGCCGCAAGGATGTGCTGAACGCCATCCTCTTCTCGCATTGTCACGCCCGTTACGCCGCGGCCACCGCGATGCTGGGTGCGATAGACGCCGTCAGCAATTCGCTTGACGTAGCCCCGGTTAGTGATGGTGACGAGGACATCGACCTCTGGAATGAGATCTTGCTCGGAGAGAATTCCTGACACATCTTGAATGCGGGTACGGCGTTCGTCGCCGTATTTGTTCTTGAGCATCGCCATGTCGTCGCGAACAAGACCGAGGATTTTCTTCGGATCGGCCAGCAACGACTCGAGATAGGCGATTTCTTTGAGAACTTCTTTGTATTCGTCTTCGATCTTCTTCCGCTCGAGTGCGGCGAGTCTGGCGAGACGCATGTCGAGAATCGCGTTCGCTTGGATCTCAGACAACTTGAAACCCGACATCAAGTTCTGGCGGGCCGAATCGGTCGTTCGAGACTTGCGGATCGTCTGGATGACCGCATCGATGTTGTCAAGCGCAATCTTGAGCCCTTCGAGCACGTGAGCGCGGCGCTTGGCCCGTTCAAGCTCGAACTCCGTTCGCCTGGTGAGCACCTCTTGGCGGTGAGTGATGTACTCCTGAAGTGCACGGCGCAGGCTGAGGACGCGCGGCTGCGTGCCGCGTTCGACCAGGGCCAGCATGTTGACGCCGAAGGATTGCTGGAGTGCCGTGTGCTTGAATAGATTATTGAGCACCTTCATCGGCTGCGCGTCACGCTTGAGCTCGATGACCGCTCGCATGCCCGATCGGTCGGACTCATCGCGAAGATCGCTGATGCCGTCGAGCTTGCCGTCCTTGACCATTTCGGCAATTCGCTCGAGTAGGGCAGCCTTATTGACTTGATACGGAAGCTCGGTGACGACGATTTGGTATTTGTTGCCGCGCGGCGCTTCCTCGACAAAGGCCTTCGCCCGAATGACGACTCGGCCTCGACCCGTGGCATAGGCAGCACGGATTCCTTCGCGGCCCAGAATTGTCCCGCCCGTCGGGAAATCAGGGACCCTGAACGATCTCCATGAGCTCGTCAACGGTCGCTTCCGGATTGTCGAGCATCAAAACGATCGCATCGCAAAGCTCACTAAGGTTGTGGGGCGGGATATTCGTCGCCATGCCGACTGCGATGCCGGAACTGCCGTTGAGAAGCAGATTCGGTAATCGCGAGGGCAAAACCTTGGGTTCTTGGAGTGAGGCGTCGTAATTTGGTTGGTAGTCGACCGTTCGCTTGTCAATATCGGCAAGCAACTCGTCGGCAATCGCAGCCAACCGCGCTTCGGTGTAGCGCATGGCCGCGGCAGAGTCGCCGTCAACCGAACCGAAGTTGCCTTGTCCGTCGACAAGCGGATAGCGAAGTTGGAAGTCTTGGGCCATGCGGACGAGCGTGTCATATGCGGCCGTATCACTATGTGGGTGATAGTTTTTCAGGACCTCGCCGACGATACCGGCGCTCTTGCGGTAGCGGGCTGTGGACCGCATGCCCATTTCGTGCATCGCATACAAGACGCGGCGCTGAACTGGTTTGAGACCATCGCGGGCGTCCGGCAGCGCGCGCTGAACAATGACGCTCATCGCGTAGTCGAGATACGACGTACGCATCTCGTTTTCGATGCTCGCCAGACGTACGTTGCCGATTTCCACGCTTAATTACCCCTTCTGAATGAATGCAAAAACGCTAACCATGCTTGTCATAGTATACCAGATTTGCCGTAAACAGTGGCTAGAATCCGCGTTCGTACGCCCTTTTTCGGCCTAGAAACGGCGTGTTTTCACATTTGCGTTATCCAAATCGTAATTGCATCTTGGCTTCACGATAGGAAACTCTGCTGGATGAAAGAGTTTACGAACCGAAATTATGTGCCTCAAGTCAAAAAAGGCCGGCTGCCTTGTCGTGGGCAGCCGGCTCGATGGTCACGACAGGCGTGGAGAGTTACTCCGTCTTTTCGGCAGGGAGGTCAACTTTCTTGCCAGCGTCGTGGCTGTAGACGTTGATGAATTCTTCAATCCGGTCGCGAGCAATATCATCGTGGTACTGCTCAGGCGGCGACTTCATGAAGTAGGCCGACGGCGCGTAAAGCGCTCCGCCGATGCCGTTCTCCATAGCGATCTTCGCGCAGCGAACTGCATCGATCACGACGCCCGCCGAGTTGGGAGAGTCCCAAACTTCGAGCTTGAGTTCCATGTTGAGCGGAACATCACCGAATGTCGTGCCTTCAATGCGAATGTGGCACCACTTTCGATCCTCTAGCCAGGGCACATAGTCCGACGGCCCAACGTGTACCGAAGCGGTTGGGAGCAAATAATCGATCTGCGACGTCACGGCGTTGGTTTTCGAGATCTTCTTTGAATCAAGACGCTCTCGTTCGAGCATGTTCAAGAAGTCGGTGTTGCCACCGAAATTGAGCTGATAGGTGCGGTCGATGCGGACGCCACGGTCGGCAAAGAGTCGTGACAGAACGCGGTGCGTGATCGTCGCGCCCACTTGGCTCTTAATATCGTCGCCAATGATCGGGAGCTTCTTTTCTTCAAAGCGCTTCTGCCAATACTCCTCGCGCGCGATGAAGACAGGAATACAGTTAACGAAACCGCAACCGGCTTCCAAGACCTGCTCGACGTACCACTTGGTGGCCATTTCGGAACCGACCGGAAGATACGAGATAACAACGTCGGTTTTGGTGTCCCGCAGAATCTTGACGATATCGGCGGTCGGGCCGGGAGCTTTTGTAATGACTTCCGAAAGGTATTTGCCGAGACCGTCGTGCGTCATTCCGCGCTCGACCTTTACCCCGAGATTCGGCACGTCGGCGAATTTGATCGTGTTGTTTGGTCCCGAGAAGATAGCCTCGCTCAAGTCCTTGCCGACTTTTTCGGCATCAATGTCGAACGCAGCGCTGAATTCGATATCGCGAACGTGGTAGCCGCCGAGATTGACGTGCATCAGTCCAGGAACGAATTCGTCCTCTGGCGCATTTTGATAGTACTGCACGCCCTGTACGAGCGCCGATGCGCAATTGCCCACACCGATAATTGCGACTCGAACTTTGCGTTTCCCGTTGCTGTTCGGCAAAGCGATTGCTCTCCTGCTACGGCGCGTTGAAAGGGCGAGACCAGGGGCTAAGATTTTCGCCTCGCGCGGCGAAGGCGCCAACTCCGCTTGAGCTTAAAGTCTAGTGGTGAATTGCCATCCGGTCAAAGAATCATTAACTGTGATTATTGGCTTCCAAGTGCGTTGCCGCAATTGACGCAGAATTTCGCGCCTTCGGCATTTTCATGACCGCATTTCGGGCAAATAATCGTCGCCGGCTGTATCTGCTTGCCGCAGTTCGGACAGAACTTAGATCCCGCGACGACGGTTGCCTGGCAATAGGGACAGGTAATTGTTTCAACAGCGGGCTGAGCCGCGGGTTTCTGCTGCATCGCTGAACCCATTGACTGGGCCATCGCTTGACCAATCGCCATCCCTGCGCCGAGACCAGCGCCGGTCGCGGCGGCGCCACCGGCCCCACTTGGGTTGTTGGCGGCATCTCCGATCGCCTGAGCGGTTTTGAACTGCATGTAGGCGCTCATGTCGCCGACTGCGGCCATCCCCGAGCGCTCGTCTATGATCTTTTGGACTTCATCGGGCGGTGTAATTGCTGTGATCTGAAACGTGGTTAGTTGAAGTCCAAGCCGATTGAAGTCATCGCTGAGGGAATTGCGGGCCGTGTCGGCAAGTTCTCGGGTCATACCGGGTAAATCGAGAAGCGATGCCTTGCTCTCACCGAGGAGATCATTAAATTCATTGATGACAACGCTCTTCAGGTATTCGTCGATGGCGCCGGTTGAATAGGCGCCACGGGAGCCCACGATCTGCGTGACGAACGTTTGAGGATCAGCAACCTTCATCGAGTACGTGCCGAATGCGCGCAACCGGATCATGCCGAAATCTTTGTCGCGAAAAACCAGCGGTTGCGGAGTGCCCCATTTCATGTCGGTGAATTCGCGCATCGAGACGAAATAGACTTCGGCAGTGAAGGGCGAAGTGCCGCCGAATGGCAGTCCGATGAGTCCAGTGAGCAGCGGGATATTGTTCGTCGAAATGGTGTGCCGACCAGGTCCAAAAACGTCAAGCGCTTTGCCATCTCGGAAAAATACGGCTTGCTGATTTTCACGAACGACGAGCTGAGAGCCGAGCTTGAACTCGCCTGATCCCGACTCCGGAACGCGACGCACGATTTCATCTGGTCGTTCGTCTGGGAGCTGAATAAGATCGAGAATCGCCATCGCTCGCACTCCTCCACCTAGCATCTTCGAAAACAGGCACGCGCAGCGGGAGCGCGTGCCTGTGAATCAACTATGTTGCTTTCTTATTGTCCGCTCGTCGTGACTTCACTTGGCGTTTCGGGAACAGTCGTCGTGTCTCCAACTGGAGCGCCGGGATCGGAGGTTCCTTGAGGCAGTTCGCCCACTGGAGCATCGCTACTCGTGCCGCCCTTTAGTGCCTGCAGCTGCGATTCGATATCATCGTCATAGTCCAGTTCTTGGAATTGGGCTTCGTACGACTCGTCGCCCATTTCCGTCAGCGCGGCAGCATGTGCTTCCGAGCTCCGAATCTTTCGTTCCATGCGATCGAGATCAGCGGACGGATCCATCGGAGAGAATGAAGAGACCTTCTCCGCGACCTTTTGCTGAGCATGCGCGCGACGACTTCGCGCAATAAGGACGTCGCGCTGGCTCATCGTTGAGCTGTACTTCTGTTCGAGTTGCCGCAGCTGTTGTTTCAGCTTCTCGACGGCTTGTTCCTGGACAGTCAACTGCTGCTGATAGACCGTTGCATTCTGCTCGTTGTCTCGTTTGCGACGAAGCGCCTCGCGGGCAAGATCGTCCTTGCCTGCATCCACTGCCTTTTGCGCTTTATTGCCCCATTCGAGCGCGAGCTTATTTGTCTGGTTGAGGTCGATTTCTAGCTCTTTTTCCTGCGCGATCATGGCCGCTACTTGGGTGCGAGCCATTGCGATATTCGATTGCATGTCGCGCAGTATCTGGTCGAGCATTTTCTCTGGGTCTTCCGCCCGGTCGATCAGGTCATTGACGTTCGCGCGAATGAGGGTAGACAAACGATCCATGATTCCCATAGGTGATCCTCCGTTGTTGCTGAGAAATTGAAGCCACAGACTTCACTCATTTTGCCAGAAGCAAAAATCGATGCGCTTCAGGTTGTGATTGCTACCGTTCGCTCGCTCCTACGGCTGGATAGATTTCGATGTCCTCAAAAGCAATTTCCTTTCCCTCGAAACGCTGAACTTCACCGGTCCAATCAATTGCGAGCGTGACGCTATCGTCATTGCGCTGAATCGACAGAGAGATCGGCCGTTCCTTTGCCTTTCGACCTTCAACGATCGCAGAACCTGTTCCCTTTACGGCGGTTTGCTCAGCACCGGCGTCAGCACTGCCCGCCGTTTCGTTGACCAGCGCAGGCATGAACGCCTCAGTTGCCGGCGCCAAGAGCCAAAGTTTCTGATTTCCGTCAATCCTGAAGAGGCGAATCGAATCCGACCCGCTTTGAAGATCAATGCGACCATCTACAATGTAGTTGGATCCGGAGATCGTCAGTGCATCACGCTCGTGCAAATTGAATATTTCTGGTTCTTTTGCAGGTTCACTAGGGGATATGACGGAAGCAACCGATTCGGGAGCGGCCGGTTGTGCGGTTTCGATCACTTCTGATCGTGTTTCGAAGCGCCGCCTGAGTTGATTGACTGAATTGGATCCTTCACGTGCTGCGCCGGTTAGATCCAAATTCGACGAGTGAGCCTGCTCGACTTTTTCCACGTTGGCTTCAATCTTTTCTATGTCGACAAGAAGGGACTCATCGAATTGCCTGAGCTGATCCAGGGCACGGTCATCAACATTCCGATCGCTGAAGAGTCCACCGTAACCGTACGTTGCGGTTGAGATTCGAATTGAGAGGTTGCGAACTGATTGCGCGAACTCGTCGACTGGACCTACCGCCATGATCTGTCGTTGATCGGCGAGGGATCGAGCAATCGCTTGGATACGGTCTGCCAGCACATTCAGAGAGTTAGCTACTTTCTCTCGCACGCGCCGGTCGGCGTCTCGGCGATCTTCTTTACTGCGGTAGCCTCGATACCCGGGGATCGCACTGAGCACGCTCGAAAATTGATTTTGCGATTCATCTGACATGTCTTTGGCTCCCTTGCCAATTGGCGGATCAGACTATTGAAGAAATATTTCCGCACCGCAATAAGGACATTTGATCAGGCCCTTCCCAGCTAGCTGCAATTCGCCCCCGCAATTCGGGCACTTTTGTTGACCTTGCAGTTTTGATGCCTCAACCGAATAGAGAACGCCTTTCGACCAATCCACATATCCGCTGAAGAGCCCGCGCCCGACCAAGTCATAGAGATCGGCTTGAACTTTGTCGCGAGTCGCTTTGAGATCAAGCACAAGATCGGCAATACTGACCTGACCGCGAGTGCTGATGATATCGAGCAAGCGTCGCTGCTCCTCAACTCGGGCGATGTCTTTTGCCTCAGCCCTACCTTTGACAGTGAAGTAGACACCCGAACCAACGAGAGGAAGCACGAGAAATCCCAGGAGGAAAGCCAACGCGAAGATAGCCCCTGTGGTTTCTAGCCCACCATCCGAACTCCAACTAGCAAGAATCCACGCTCCAAGAACAAGACCAAGAATCACACCTGCCGCGACGAGAAGCAGTCCCACTAGTCGTCCGGATGCAGCCATTCTCTGCTTTAAGCCCTTCCATTAAATCCATTCAATGCGCGCGCCGCGCTTCGAACCTATTATGCGCCAACCTTTAAACAGCACATTGTGGTGATCTACGTCGACTTTCGATTATTGGGTTTACTCCGGTAGATCGCGGACACTTTCCAAGAGTTCAAGGGTTTCGTTGGCGGTTCGCGACCAAGTGAAGTTTCGCGATCGCTTCAAGCCAGCAGCAGTGAGGCGAGCGCGCTCGTCTTGATCTGTGAGGACTCGAATTAACGAGGCCGAGATCTCGTCAACTGAAGTTGGGTCTACCAGGAGCGCGGCATCTCCAGAAATCTCAGGTAGCGAGCTTCGATTACTTGTGACAACGGGAGTCTCGCATGCCATCGCCTCTAAGACTGGTAATCCAAATCCCTCATAGAGTGACGGAAAGCAAAACACATCGGCTCCCGAATAGAGAGCGGGGAGATCGCCGTCAGCCACATAACCAATCCGAAGGATGAGATCGGGCCGGCCAGTGGATGCGAGTTCACGTTCGACTTCGCCGGCCAGCCATCCCGTTTTTCCCGTAATCACGAGTTTGTGCGGCAGTCCCGCGGCTTCGAGTTGAACCATTGCGGCGGCGATTCGCGCGATATTCTTGCGAGGCTGAATGGTTCCGACGAAGAGGACATAGTGATCCGGCAAATTCAGGGCGTTTTTCAGATCGGCTACCTCAGCGGAAGTTGCTCGGGCGAATGTCGGCGAGATCCCATGATGGATGACCTGGATTTTGGACTCTGGCACTTGGTAGTGGTCAATAAGATCTTTCTTAGTCGAGCGAGAGATCGCGATGATCTTGCTCGCGGCGCGATAACTCCACCTCGTGGTCCATTCCAGCATTTGGCGCTGTTTGGCTGGGTGCGCATCTGGTTCATGAATGTAGCCGAGATCGTGGATCGTCACGACCGAATGCGGATGCCAAGCTGGAATCACGTGGGAGGGAACAAACAATACGCCCGGCGGCCGGCGAATCATCTCCCATGACAATCGGGCGTGGGTCCAGAGCCGAGGCCAAGCCATGTGGACATAATCGAACTGACTCGGGACGAATAATGGCGTCTCGGCCGAATTTAGGTAGACCCGAATTGGCGACGCAGGGTGGTTTTCGGCAATAGCTTTGAGGAGTTGGAACGAATACGTCTCGGTACCAGTTCTCTCGCCGAGAGTCAGGCGGCTTCCGTCAATTCCAATGACCTGCGATCGCGCCACGTTGTTTGCGCTAAAGAGTGGAAGAAGCCGGTGCGAGCGCGAACATGAACTCGCCGCGACAGGCGAGCTCGCCATCGACCGTCGCCGTACCCGAGCCGGTGCCAATCGAGCGCCGAATTTGCCCCAGTTCGACTTCAAGCCGGAGAACATCTCCAGGCTTCACTTGCCTCTTGAAGCGGACATTGTCGATGCCGGCGAAAAAGGCGATCTTGCCTTGATGTTCAGGATCCTGAAGCATGGCAACCGCGCCCACCTGAGCGATCGCTTCGACGATGAGAACTCCCGGCATCACGGGATAATTCGGGAAATGTCCTTGGAAAAATTGATCACCCATCGAAACATTCTTGATCCCAACCGCCTTTTGGCCAGGAACTAACTCAACAATTCGGTCGACAAGAAGAAATGGATAGCGGTGCGGAATGATCCGCTGGATCTCGATCGCGTCGAGAATAGTCGCCTGCTCTTCTCGGACCAATGCTCATACTCCCAACTGCTTGAGTTATTGGACGATTATCATGTCCTTTGGCTGCGCCGCGAGTCTACGTTTCATATTTCAGCGTGTCAACGATGACGATCGCTTGCCGACGTTGACGAAAGCAAGAGGCGATGACCAATTCTGAAAAGAGAATCTCCATTCTCGGCGGCGGGTCATGGGGTTCTACCTTGGCGCTGCTCGCGGTGCGAGCTGGTCATGCGGCGTGTCTGTGGATGCGCGATGAGGCAGCTGCTGAAACCGTGCGGCGAACTCGACGAAACGAGAAAGCGCTACCTGGCATTGAGTATCCGGAATCGATCGAGGTCACGAGCGAATTGGAAATCGCCTGCGACCAGGCAGATGCAATACTCATCGCCACGGCCAGCACGTCCGTTAGATCTGTCGCCCAATCCATTGGCGCCCATCGTCAATAGCGCAATCGTTGTCAGTTGCAGCAAAGGCTTGGAGATCCGTTCGTTGAGTCGAATGACGGAGATCTTGCAAAACGAATTGCCAGCCCGCGCGGCAAGTCGAGTTTGTGCGTTGTCGGGACCAAACCTCGCGCTCGAAATTGCGCAGGGAAAGCCGTCCACCACTGTCATTGCAAGTACCGATTTGTCGGCTGCGGAAGAGGTCCAGTCCCTGCTTGTCTCTGGCCAGTTTCGGCCGTACACCAATGAAGACGTGATCGGTATAGAGATGGCCGGAGCGTTGAAGAACATCATCGCTATTGGCGCAGGAATCGGTGACGGTCTCGATGCCGGCGAAAACGCGAAAGCGGCCTTCATTACTCGGGGACTGGCAGAAATCGCGAGACTCGGCGTTGCGGTTGGAGCAAGACCACCTACGTTTGCCGGTCTTGCGGGGCTCGGCGATCTCGTCGCCACGTGCGCGAGTCCACTCAGCCGCAATCATTACGTGGGTGAACAACTCGCCCGAGGCAAAACATTGGCCGAGATTCAGGATTCCATGGACCACGTTGCTGAAGGAATCTTCACGACGTCCGCCGCGCGTAATCTATCCCGGCGCCATAGTGTCGAAATGCCAATCACCGAGCAACTGTACAGCGTGCTCTATGAAGATAAGTCCGCGGTGGCAGCGATTGCCGACTTGATGCAACGAGAGTCGCAGCATGAGCTGCATGGCACCTATGAGCTTGATTGAGGACCTAGACGATCGAAGCAGTCGCGCCAAGGATTGCGGCGGAGTGACTCAGTGGGACGAGTTGCTCTCGGGCCGGCCCGACGCCAGCCATTGTGATCGGCGCGCCAATTACACTTTCCAGAAACTCCACGTATCGCCGAGCATTGGTTGGGAGATCGGTGGCTGCGCGCGCGCTAGTCGTGTCAGTGCCCCAGCCAGGCAGATCCGTGTACACCGGTGTTACTTGTTGGACTAGGTCGTTTCGAGCGGGCAAGTAACTGACCGACACTTCGTTCAGTTGATAAGACGTGCAGACGCGGATTGTTTCAAAGGTATCAAGCACGTCTAACAAGGTGAGAGCAATCTCAGACACCCCATTGAGGCGCGCCATGTACTTGGCGGCCACAGCATCGAACCAGCCAGTACGGCGTGGCCGCCCAGTTGTGGTGCCGTACTCTCTGCCTCGTTCGCGGATCGTATCGCCAACATTGTCGAGCAATTCCGTAGGCAAAGGACCACCGCCAACGCGTGTGCTGTAGGCCTTGAATACTGCCACTACGCGCTTGACCTGTGTTGGCGCGACTCCGGCTCCCTGGCAAGCTCCCGCCGACGTTGGTGACGAAGAGGTGACGTAGGGATACGTCCCATAGTCCACATCGAGCATCGCGCCTTGAGCGCACTCGATGAGGACCTCATCGTTTTCCTCCAACGCGTCTTGAACGATGACTTCGCTTGCGACGACGTGGTCCCGAAGTCTGCTGCCAGCGTCGACGAATTCGCGGTAGATCTCTCCTTGGTCGAGTGGTGGGTGACCATAGACACCTGAGATGATCCGGTTTTTGGTGTCGGTTTCACGCGATAACTTGCGCAAAAGCGTCGCGTCGTCCACGAGATCGGCGACGCGAATCCCGTGTCGAGCGACTTTGTCGGCGTACGCTGGGCCGTTGCCTGTGCGTGTCGTGCCGATCTCGTCCTCTTCGCGGTGCGCCTCTTCTAGGCTATCGAGAAGCGGATGATAGGGAAGGACAACATGCGCGCGATCGGAGATCTTGAGATTGTAGAGCGAGATTCCTCGCGCGCGAAGATCGTCCATTTCCCTGAGCAGGGCCAAGGGATCGACGACGACTCCGGCGCCAATAACACAGGTGCAGTCGGGATAAAGAATGCCAGAAGGGACGAGATGCATTTTGAAGACGCCGGCCGGGGTGTCGATCGTATGACCAGCGTTGGCCCCGCCATTCGCGCGAACGACAACTCGAGCTTGGGAGGCGAGCGCGTCGGTAAGCTTTCCTTTACCTTCGTCGCCCCATTGGCCGCCCATGATGATTGTGGCAGGCATGTAAGTGTCCCCAGCAAGCAATCAACTCGACCGCGAAAAGATCCGCGGGAGCGAAGCAAGGAATCGAAATCTTATGGAAGTGACTATAACCGAGTGAGAGTGTAAGCGACGAGAGTTCGCTAGCGAATTGGTATTAAAAGAGGGCTGATTAGTCTGAGTTCTTGCGGAGCGCACTCAGTTCCTTGAGGAGCGATTTCTCTTTCGACGTGAGGTTGTCGGGCAGCTTGACGCGGATTTGGGCGAGAAGGTCACCACGTTCGCTTTTCTCGGATCTCAGCTTGGGCATGCCCTGACCGCGCAGACGGAAAATTCTGCCAGGCTGAGTTTCCGCCGGAATTATCAACGCAACCTTTCCGGTCGGCGTTCTCACGAATGCTTCTCCGCCTAAGAGCGCGGTGTATAGCGACACTTCAACGTCGGTTCTCAGATTGTCTCCGAGTCTCTCGAAATTAGCATGATCTTTGACATTGACGATGAGATACGCGTCTCCTGAGGGACCTCCGCCTTGACCGGCTCCACCTTGACCCGTCACACGAATTTTTGAACCTGTCTGAACCCCCGCGGGAATTTTGACCTCAATCGACTTGCTTCGATCGACCGTGCCAGCTCCATCGCAGGTCGGACACGTTGTTCCCCGCGCGAGACCGCTTCCGGCACAAGTTGTGCACGTTTCTGGAGTATTGACCTGAAAGCGCCGTGTCGTCCCGTTAAATGCTTCTTCAAAGGAAATGTCGACCGTAATTTCCACATCCTCGCCCCGGCGCCGTTGGACACGATGGGCAAAACCTCCGGCGGCGCGTCGACCCGATCCAAACAGAGTTTGAAAGAAGTCGGAAAACCCACCAGCCTCGCCTCGATCAAACTCGACGCGAAAACCGCCGTCGCTCTGGCCGGTGAACCATTGTCCAAAATCCGTCGTCCGACCGCCTGCGCTCGAAAATGGGCCAGATCCACTAGACCCAGCCTCACGAAAGCGTTGAAAATCGCCGCCGTACCGATCGTACATCCTCCGCTTCTCGGGATCGGAAAGCACTTCGTAAGCTTCGTTGACCTCTTTGAATTTGTCTTCCGACGCTTTGTCGCCGCGGTTCACGTCGGGATGATGCTTACGCGCGAGCTTACGGTACGCAGCGCGGATAGCTTTTTCATCGGCGGTGCGATCAACACCGAGCGTCTTGTAGTAATCGCGAAACTGGACTGTTGGCATGCTCAACACCTATATCTTGCGTCGAGCTAATTTTAAAACTTGAGTCGATTAGACGCAACCCTACGGCTGTGGGGTCGATCTAGTCCGGCCAAAGGAAAGGCGCTGCACACTCCGATAGGACCAGAGCAAAAAAGCTCCGCTAAAGACGAGCAGGATGAGAGCGGCGATTGGGACCAAAATTGCAAGGACTGAGATCAGCCCAGAGATGGCATCTTCCAGCAGACTAACAATAGGATTGCCGATTCCGCCGGTAGAGAGCGTGATCTGCGGACGGGAGAGGGCTTTGATCGTATGAACGCTCGCTGCAATCAATAAACCAAGGATCATGCCGAGTACGGGATTCAACGAGCTGTTGTCGTTGATGACCGCCATCATGAGAAAAGCGCCCGCGGCCGGACGAATCACTGACTGTATCAAGTCGTTGGCGTGATCAATCCCTGGAATCTTGTCGGCAATTAATTCGATCGAGAGTAGTACAACAAGGGCGAGGATCGTCCACGTCGACGCGATGAAATCGTAGGGTGTATCGAGGTTAACTCGATCCGTAACCCGATCCGCGAGCGCAAGCACGAGCAGTGGCAGATACGCATTGAGACCCGCCGAGGCGGCAAGACAAATGCCTGTGATGATCGGATAGGTCAAGTAAATGCCTCCACCGTTTTCAGCCGCGCGGCCAGACAGAAACCCTGCTTGGTCTGGCCGCTGGCAATTCTGGTGGATTGTGCACGAAATGTCGCGAATAGTTAGAGTTGCTCAGCCTAGGGAGAATGCGGCTCTGAATTTGCGCCGCCGCCAGACGTCCTGCTTTCCGGCAGTTAGAAGGCTTGCTGTGGAGGCGTAGTTGCCCCAATCGAGCGTGTATAAGCCTGCGATGCCAGATGCGCTTCGACCAGCGAAACGTACATGATCGTGAAGAGGACGCCGATGCAAAGTCCAATGAGACCCGCGGCGGCGATGAATGCGAGTACAAAGCCGAGGATATAGATCGTCAGATAGTCGCCCAGATTCGCCATGACGCGATTGATAATCACCTGAAACTGGAGGCCATCGGAAATTTTTCCGCTCTGAGCGTAGGGTGGAATCACGGCAGCCAGGATCACCGCCGCAACAACACCAACGATTGCGGAGAGGCATTGAAAGACAAAGCCATCGATTCGATTGAGAATTCCCGCCACGATGGCAAAAGGTATGTACCAAACAAAGACGATGATAAAAGCGCTGAGCCCTTCCATGAACAAGGTGCCGAAGTCATCCCATTCGGGCAACGGTAGGTCGCTTCCGGAGATAACGTTTCGCATCACTCTGATACTGTAACCACCGACGACGAACCACCCGAAAATCGGAATGATGAGCAACACTCCGCCGATGACGATTTTCTTGATCCAATTTGGATCCTGGAACACGAAGCCAAAGGATCGTCCGATGTCCATGGAATCGGGCCTCCTAGAATCGCAGCTTGGCGAACGAACAATATTCGCGAGGTCAATAATGATCTTATCACCAAATGTAGTGTCCGAACATGGGCGGAATTAGGAGAATTCGCGATTGTGCGCTATCTAGTTGAAACTGTTGATGTGACTAAGATGGCAAAGTATTGGATTCAACACGCATAAAAAAGCGCCTCGTCTTGAGACGAGGCGCTCGTTGCCATGTGCGGGTTAGTCGATGGCGCGGACGACCGTGACCAACTTACCTTGAATCTCACAATTATCGGGCGATGTAAAGATCGGTTGCATCGTCGAATTAGCCGGCTGCAGTCGAATCCGATCACCTTCGTGATAAAACCGCTTCAGCGTCGTTTCCTTCTGATCACGGAGCCAAACAGCGACTGTCTCGCCGTTTTCACAGGTTTGCTGATGACGTAAGAGAACGATGTCGCCGTCATTAATGAGCGCGTCGATCATCGAAAGGCCCTTCACCCGCAAGGCAAAGAGATCACGGCCGCTGTCGGGAACAAGATCTCCGCTCAACTCGATCGTCTCGATCGGATCCGATCCGATGAGATCGTCGGGAACCGGGATCGGCGCACCAGCTGCAATCTGGCCGACGACCGGAATGGCGACAATATTGCGGCGACTTGAGCCGCGATGGACAAGCTCAATGCCGCGCGAGATGTTGCGATTGCGCCGGATGTAATTGCGGCCCTCGAGCACTTTCAGGTTGTAATCGACAACGCTTGTCGACGAAATACCCAACTCGCGCTGAATATCGCGGATCGTCGGCGGGTAATCATCTCATCGAGAAATTGCTCGATGAAACTTAATATTGAGCGCTGCCTGCGCGACAGATCCTTCATCTGTTTTGTCCTCTTGTCACGACCGTCGCTCGCTATTTGAGCGCCGTGTTGTGTCTGTCGCGCATTATAATGACGAACAAGTGTTCGTGTCAACCGCGGTTGGTGCCAATGGGGGATTCGCGACCCTTACGTAACGTTCTAGCATCGCTCTACCGCGATTTCGCGTTGAGCGCACGGCTTGCGTCCGCTTGGTTTTGTCCAGCGAGGTTAGGAACGGCGCCCCAATGTTCAACTGGGTTGACTACGCCATTCTGCTGATCTTTATGGTCATCGTCGGTTGTGGCTTCTTTGGCGGAATCGCCAAGGTGTCCGCCGCGATCATAGCTATCTATGCATCATCGATCCTTGCCGCTATGTTTTACCGACCGATGACCGACGCGTTGCAGAGCATCTTTTCAAACGTGAGTGACACAGTCGGTCAGTTGGTGATGTTCGTTTTGCTCTTCCTGATCTTTTCGGCGATCCTCACCATGATCGTTTCGAGGTGGTTGACCGGCGTTCAACTTCCAAGGCGCTTCCTTGTCATGGATAATATCGGCGGCGTCATGCTCGGTTTGGTCCTATCAGCGATGACTTTGACCTTCGCGGCGCTCTTTTTGACTGTTGTATTGCAAGCGCTCAATCAGACGATCAGCTTTACTGGACCGGACTCGGTACTCGGGTTCGCCCGCAGCCAAATTCGAGAGTCGGCACTTGTCCCGCTCTTCTTGCGGCTCGCTCCGGTCGTATCGCACGCGGTTTCACCCTGGTTCCCGAGCGGTTTACCGCCGATCCTTGATGGAGCGTCATAGGACATAGTTTCCTAGTGGCGACATCCGAATCTCTCGACATTGTTCGCAAACTTGAGCTTGATCAAGTCTTGCAGCGGCTGACCCAGCGCTGCAGGTTTCGCGTAGCCGCTGAACGCGCGCTCGAACTTGGACCAAGCGGTGATCTCACAACTGTCAAATACCTGCTGAGCGTCACCGCCGAAGCGGTCGATCTGCTGACCAGCTTTCCCGACGTTTCTATCGGCGGCGCTCGGGATATTCGCGTCCTGGTCGATCGAGCCGAAAAAGGTGGCCGACTGGCGCCATCCGATCTTTTGCTCGTGCATGACATGGTGCACGCGTCGCGCAATCTCCGTCGTTCGTTCATGCGGTTGCCTGACGTCGATGATCGATTCCCTGCGTTGCTTGACTTCGCGATGCATTTGGCAGATTTGCCCGATCTTGAAGCTGATATCGCCCGCACGGTCGGCCCTCGGGGCGATGTGCTCGACACGGCCAGTCCTGAGCTCGGAAAGATTCGTAGGGACGTTCGCGTCGCGCATTCCAGGCTTATGGACCGCTTGAACAGCATGGTGACGGGTGGACGATACGCGGGCGCAATCC
The DNA here is from genome assembly GCA_963737985.1 of uncultured Chloroflexia bacterium. Taxonomy (GTDB): domain Bacteria; phylum Chloroflexota; class Chloroflexia; order Thermomicrobiales; family UBA6265; genus CAVTUU01. The sequence continues at coordinate 32,246 of CAVTUU010000014.1, forward strand.
AAGACGCGATCATCACGACTCGCGATGGTCGATATGTCATCCCGATCAAAGCTGAAGCGCGCGGTCAGGTCTCTGGAGTCGTTCACGACACATCCGCGAGCGGTCAGACGCTGTTCATCGAGCCGCTCGAAGTCGTCGAGTTAAACAATCGATGGCGCGAGCATATTCTCGCCGAGCAGCACGAAATCGATCGAATTCTAGACTTGCTCAGTGCGCGCATTGGCGATAAGGCCGAGGCGCTCAACCTGACAGTTGAAGCGGTTGCCGCAATTGATCTGGCGATGGCCAAAGCGCTGCTTGCGTTCGACATGAAGGCCAGTCGACCTCAGCTCTGGGAAGGAACGTCCGAGAGCGAATATGGACACGTCTCTCACCGCATTTCCCTGATCCGAGCTCGGCATCCATTGCTCGATCCGACCACAGTGGTACCGACAGACATTCATCTGGGGGAAACGTTTCGTGTCTTGTTGATTACCGGTCCGAATACAGGCGGCAAGACGGTTGCGCTCAAGACGGTCGGGCTGCTATCGCTCATGGCCCAGGTCGGGCTCTATATCCCGGCCGACGATGGCTCCGTCGTCAGCGTCTTTCCGGCGATCTTCGTTGACATTGGCGATGAGCAAAGCATCGCGCAGAGCCTCTCAACGTTTTCTTCTCATATGCGCACGGTGATCGCGATGCTGCGGCAAGTCACGCCGGACAGCCTTGTCTTGTTGGACGAACTTGGAGCGGGTACCGATCCGATAGAAGGTTCGGCTCTTGCCCGGGCGATTATCGCGAGGCTACTCGAAGCAGGCCCGTTGGTGATCGCGACGACTCACTATTCAGAGGTCAAAGCCTTTGCTTATGCAACCGATGGCGTTGAGAACGCAAGCGTTGAATTCGACGTCGCCACACTCGCGCCGACCTATCGTTTAACGATTGGCGTTCCAGGACGGTCAAACGCCTTGGCAATCGCTCGGCGTCTCGGCATGCCGAAAGAAATCATCGATCGAGCGTCCACCTATGTGGATCCCGAGGAGATTCGCGCCGACTCGTTGCTCGAGGACATTCGGCGCAAACAAGACGAAGCCGCTGACGCGCGACAACGTGCCGGAGAGACCGAAGAAGAAATCAGTCAACTCCGGAGAATGGTTTCTCGGGAGCTTCGAGAGGCGGAGCTCGCCCGTCAAACAGCGCGAGATGAAGCTCTTGCGGAAGCTGAGGCCGAACTCACAGAAATTCGCCAGCTCTTAAGGCGATTGCAGCGCGACCGTGATTCAGTCGCAGTGACTCGCGAGCACGTCGAGCAGCGCCGTCAAGAAGTCGATAAAGCGGGAGAAACCGTCAGGGAATTCAAACGGCGGCGCGCCCCAGCAAAGAGAAGCCAACAGGATCAGCGTCCGATCAAAGCAGGAGATAGGGTGAACGTCGACTCGCTGAACCAGGAGGCAGACGTTGTCGAGGTCGATGGAGAGTACGCCGAACTTCAGCTGGGGACGCTCAAATTGCGGCACCCCGTCGAAGGTTTAACGCGAGTTGGCAAGGCACGAGAACCCGACCAAGAGCGGCAAGTCTACAAACCACAGCGAGTCGACTTCGTGCCGATGGAGCTCGATATTCGAGGAAACCGTGTGGCGGAAGTTGAAGGGATGCTCGATCGGTATCTCGACGATGCATATCGTTCCGGATTGCCCACTGTTCGGATCATTCACGGCAAGGGAACCGGCGCGCTTCGCCAAGTCGTTCGCGATTACCTCAACAACAGTCCAATCGTCGCTCGTCATGAGCTTGCACCGCAGGCAGAGGGTGGAGAAGGCGCCACGATCGCCTACATGCGCGAGCACTAATTCAAACTACCCAGCCGCCCGTTCCAAAGCGAAGTCCGCAGTTTCGACAACGTCTAGAACTGCGTCCAAGACTGACTGCCACGGAGCCTCGATTTCCGGTAGACGAATTCTGATCGAATTTGGCGTAATTCGAATCGCCCTGCCAAACTCGCGAGTCAAACGGCGCGTATCCAGAATTCTGGTATCCACCGGTCGAATGACGATCTCACGCTCCCGCTCGACAACAGAGTCGATTCCGAGCTCAGCGCATCGCAGTCTGACCGAGATGAGCGCGAAAAGATGCTCGACTTCTTCGGGTATTGGGCCGAATCGATCTTCAAGTTCGACGCGCATCTCGTGAAGACGCTGGGTTGATTCAATCGCAGCGATCTGGCGATAAGTGGCTAAACGAAGTTCGACGTCGGCAACGTACGTGGCTGGGATCAATGCGGTAATCGGCAAGTCAAGGGTGACGACGCCAGGTTCCACCATTGGCCGGCCTTGGCGGATTTCTTCGACTGCCTGCCCCAATAGGCGGATATAGAGGTCATAGCCTATCGCCGCGATATGCCCACTTTGTTCGGCGCCGAGTATGTTCCCTGCCCCGCGGATCTCCATATCGCGCATCGCGACCCGGAGTCCGGCGCCCAGTTCCGTCGCCTCTTGAATCGCTTCGAGGCGCTCTTGCGCTTCCTCGCTGAGGACCTTACCTGGTCGATAGAGAAGGTATGAATACGCTCGATTTGTGCTTCGACCGACTCGGCCGCGAAGTTGATAGAGCTGCGTGAGCCCGAATATGTCGGCGCTGTCGATAACGATCGTGTTGACGTTTGGAATGTCGACTCCGGATTCGATGATCGTTGTCGAAACGAGCACGTCGTAATCATGGCGCATGAATGCAAGGATGACCTCTTCCATGACCTCTTCCGCCATCTGACCGTGACCAACGCCGAACCGTGCCTCGGGCACGAGTTCGCGTAGGTGATGGGCGATCCGGTCGATGCTGTGCACTCGATTGTGAACAAAATAGATCTGACCGCCGCGATCGATCTCTCGCAGAATCACTTCGCGAACGAGGTTGTCATTGAATTCCGTAACAAATGTCCGTATCGGTAGCCTGGCTTGTGGCGCCGTATTGATAATGCTGATGTCGCGCACGCCGGCGAGTGACATGTGCAACGTACGCGGAATCGGCGTCGCGCTCATGGTAAGAACGTCGACTTCTGTTCTCAGTTGCTTTAAGAATTCTTTGTGCCGGACTCCAAAACGCTGCTCTTCGTCGATAATGACGAGCCCAAGCTCTTTGAATCGAATATCATTTTGAAGCAGCCGGTGTGTGCCAATGACGATATCGAGTGAGCCGTCCCGTAAACCGGCGACGACATTTCGTTGATCCTGTTTGATTCGTAAACGAGATAGCATCTCGATCTTGACCGGAAATGGCGCAAGGCGCTGCGAAAACGTTGCGAAGTGTTGAAGCGCGAGAACCGTTGTCGGCACGAGAACGGCAACTTGGCGGCCATCGTTTACCGCTTTGAAAGCCGCCCGAAGCGCTACTTCCGTTTTACCGAAGCCGACGTCGCCGCATACGAGCCGGTCCATTGGCTTTGGCGTTTCCATGTCGCTCTTGACATCGAAAATCGCTAATTGCTGATCGGGTGTCTCGGTGTAAGGAAACGACTCGGCCAGCTCGAGATCCCAATTCGTATCTTCGGAAAAAGCATGCCCCTGACCGGTTTCACGGGTCGCATAGAGTTGAACGAGTTCAAACGCCATTTCCCGGACTGCGCGCCGAACTCGTTGCTTTGTCCGAACCCATTCCCCTGATCCCAAACGGGTGACTTCCGGATCGACCCCTCCCGAACCGTAGCGCGAAACGCGATCGCTTTGGTCGACAGGTACGTAAAGCTTGTCGCCTTTCGCGAACTCGAGAAGCAGATATTCCCGTTCAACCCCGCTCGTATCGACCCTGACAAGTCCGTTGAAGCGCGCAATCCCATGATCGACGTGCACAACGTATTCGCCCGGAGTAAGGCTTCCAGCAAATGCCAGGTTCTCAGCAACTGATCTTCGGCCTCCGCGCCGCGTCTGTTTGCGGAATCCGAAGAGCTCGAGGTCGGAAACGATGAGTGTTTTCGATTTCTGGATCATCCATCCGCCATCGAGGTCGGACGCACGGATCTCGATCGTGCCAGCTGGCAACGGCGACGGAGCCTCGTTCCCTCTTCGCTTCTCCTTGCGCGGGAAGATATCCTTCTCTTCAAAAAGTTCGGTGAGTCGTTGGACCTGGTCGGTCGCGACCACGATTCGCCAACCGGACGCGAGCCGCACTTGCACGTCGCTGATGATGGCGGTCATGCGGCCCCCATAGAGCGGCGGGTCACCGATTTCGTCGAGGCGTATCACATCGCCGGATTCGAATTCCTCGGCCAGTCCGATCTCGACCCGTTGTCGTTGGGATAATCGATCACTAATCTTCCGCCAACTGGCAAAGGGTTGTTTCAATCCCGCCGGCAACTCCCCGTTTGCGATGAAACCCTGCAGCAATTCGCGCGCTTGCTCTTCAAGCAGACTTCCCGCACGACGAATCGCACTCGGCTCGTCGAGAATGATTAAGGCGTCCTCTGCCAGGTAATCAATCAGACTCGGTGAATCCTGAACAAGATACGGTGCGAAGAGGTCAACCGAGACCGGGGTGTGACCGTTGACAATTTGATCGGTGATTCGATTCCATTCAGTCGCAACTTCCTCACGAAGTGACGTGGTATCGATCCGTGAGATTTCATTCCCAGCTTCAGGCAACTTCCAAAGAGGGAGCTCGGAAGGCGGCAGTAATTTGATCGATTCCATTCTCCGCTCGGTCCGTTGGGTCGATGGATTGAAGCTCCGAATGCTTTCAATTTCGTCGCCGAACAAATCGATCCGAATCGGATGTTCCGCAGAAGGCGGAAAGAGATCGATAATTCCGCCGCGGCGAGCGACAGTTCCTGGCTCCTGAACGAGCGGAGCCGGCTGATAGCCCTGAATGACCGCCCAGTGAATGAGATCGTCGACGTTCAGTCGTTCACCGACTCGGAGCACTCTTGTGTGTTCGTGGAGATCACTTTTATCCATCACGAGCTGAGCGAGTCCATGCGCTGACGCGACCACGACCGACGGAACGTCCGGATCTTGATTTACAAGGTGATCGAGGATCGAGACACGCCGCGTCGAGACTTCGAGATCGAACGGCAATTGCTCGTATGGCAGCGCTTCAGGACCGGGCCACCTCTCGACGCGGATCGGGTCGAACAGGAATTCGGCAACTGCATCCGCAAGTTGCGCGGCTCGATCTTCGCGAGCTGTGACGATAAGCACGGGTCGCTGCGCCATGGAAATGAGAGACGCGATGACCACGGGTCGAGATGAAAGCGGCAGGTCGACCAATCGAACTGTTTGATCGGCGCGACTAAGCTGTTTCGCCACTTGCTTGAGCCCCTTCGTCTCGAGAACCTGTGGGATTAAGTGATTGAGTGTCATAAAGGACTTTCCAAACTGTAACGCGATTTGCGGCCGAAAAAATGGCACGCCAAACGCGGGACAAACCTTCACAGGCCCGTCCCGTTCGCGATGTCAATTCTACCATTTTGTTGACACTGAGCGATCGCGCGCGGTACTGTTTCAGCGGCTTGCGCCCATAGTCTAGCGGCCTAGGACGTCACCCTTTCAAGGTGAAGATCGCGGGTTCGAATCCCGCTGGGCGTACCGCTCTTCAGATCCATCAGTCGGTTCCTCGAACCAAATTCTCTCGCCCTTCGATCGCAAGAACATTCGGCCTTCATGTCATCGCGGCGACTATTACCGGCGGTGGTAGATTTACGCTGTTTGAAAACAATTCTTGATCGGCGATGCTGCGTATCTATCTTCGGAGGAGTCAGTGGACATAATCCTTCCTGTAGCTGGTTTGGGAACACGGTTGCGTCCGCAGACGTGGAGCAAGCCAAAGCCGCTCGTCAGCATTGCCGGCAAACCGATTCTCGCCCACGTCATCGACCGCGTTCTCCCAATGAATCCAGAGAAACTTGTTTTCATCACCGGATTCCTCGGCGATCAAATTGAACAATGGGCACGTGCGACGTACGACATTCCCATGGAATTTGTTGTTCAACCGGAGATGCTTGGTCAAACTGACGCGATCATTCGAACTCGCGATGTCGTGAGGAACGACGCAATGATCCTCTTCGCGGACATGATCTTCGAAGCGGATTTTTCTGGACTCAAGCACGTTGATGCCGATGCGGTGATGTTTACGAAGGAGGTCGAAGATCCATCTGCACTTGGGATTGCAGTGGTCGAGAACGGCCGTATCGTCAAGCTCGTCGAGAAACCGAAGGAGCCGACTTCAAATCTCGCGGTGATAGGAATTTACTACTTCAAGGATATGAATCAATTATTCACTGCGATTGATGACCAGATGGAAAAAGGGATCAAGCTCAAGAATGAGTATTTCATCGCCGACGCCATTCAATTGATGATTGATGGCGGAGCAAAGGTGATAACTGCGCCCGTGACTGAATGGGAAGACTGCGGAAACGTCGAGGCACTGTTGACCACGAATAGGTTTCTCTTGAACCGGTTGGGATGCGGCTCCGAACTACGAGGTGATTCGATCATAATCGGTCCCTCGGTAGTTGCTCCCGACGTGGTGTTGGAACGTTCTATTGTTGGCCCATATGCCAGCGTCGGATCGGGCGTTCAAGTGCGAGACACGCTCCTCTCTAACTCGATTGTGGAGGATGGCGCTTTGATTGAGCGCGCCAATCTGGACCAAACACTGGTTGGGAGGACAGCGCAAGTGCGTGGTCGACCATCGAGTCTCAATGTTGGAGACAACAGCTCGGTTGAGCTATGAGCAGCGAACCAATTTCAGCCGAGTGGCTCGAATTGAGCGTGCAAGTCGATCACGAAGCGGTCGAACCGGTCACTGAGCTCTTTGCCCGGTACGGATACAACGAAGGCGTCGTCATCGAAGAACCGTTCACTCAGGAGCCTGACGGCGATAATCTCGCCGTTGATCTTTCACGACCTGTGATGGTGCGTACCTTTGTCTCCGCGGCCGATGTTCCCGATTCAACAGTAGATAAGATCCGACGAGCACTCTGGCACCTAGGTCAGATGCGATCAATCGGTGATCTGGTCATCGAGCCTAGGCGTGAAGAGGACTGGGCTAACGCTTGGAAAGAGCACTACCAACCAATCCGAGTAGGTCGACAGGTCGTCGTTCGACCGCCTTGGCAAGATTACGAGCCTATCGGAGAGGACATCGTCATCGAGCTCGATCCCGGAATGGCATTCGGTACTGGAACCCATCCATCAACTCGTCTTTGTCTGCTTGGGCTCGAAGACGAGATCAAACCAGGTGATCGCGTTTTTGACATTGGTACCGGCTCAGGGATCCTTGCGATCGCGGCGGCAAAGCTCGGCGCGAAACACATCGATGCGATTGATATCGAACCGATCGCAGTTCGCTCAACAAGAGAAAACGCCGAGAGAAATGGCGTCGAGATCAATGTGGCTCAAGGAAGTTGCGGGCCAGATCAGCCCTTCATGGGCGCCTATGATCTTGTGCTCGCCAACATCATTGCGCGAATCCTGATTGACATCGCGGATTGCGTCGCTGGATCAGTGAAAGCGGGTGGGACACTGATTCTTGCGGGAATTATCGAGAGTCGCGAGCCCGCGGTCCGTGCAGCCTATGAAACGCTCGGACTCGCGTTCGTTCGGCGAGCACAGGTTGAAGACTGGGTTTCACTGGTGATGCGTGGGCCAAGCGCCGACTAATTGCCGGAGAATCCGCTTCCCGTGCTAAACTATTCGCGTTGATGCCGCTGGTCGCTTTTCGCCCAGCGGTTACGTTTGACCACTTCAAGGCTGATTGACGAAGGCACGCAATGTGTGGCCGCGTTAACCGCCACCGGGCGAGGAGGATGCCCCGCTCGTTCGTTCTATTCCACATTGAGAAAAAATGAGCCCGATTCGAAGCCCTCTTTCACATCGTCGAGTTGATCTTGCCCCCGAAACGCCTGGGCTGATTTCCGCCGTGGCGAGCGGTTCGCTGGCTGAGGAGCTCGATCTTCGCCCAGGCGACCGCATTCTCTCGTTTGACGACCGCCCAGTCATGGACGCGCTCGATTTTCAATTCAACATCCAGTCCGAGCGCGCCGTTTTCGAGGTTGAACGGAATGGCGGAGTAGTTCGCCACGAACTAGATCTCGAAGGCGACGAGTACTGGGGGATCACCTTCGGGGATCCGACCTTTGACGGCGTGAGAATTTGCGAAAACGCCTGTCCATTCTGCTTCATCAAACAAATTCCAAAGGGGATGCGGAAGTCGCTCTACGTCATGGACGACGATTTCCGGTATTCGATGCTCTATGGCAGCTTCGTCACGCTGACCAATCTCACAGAAGAAGATTGGCGCAGGATCGAAGACCAGCACTTGAGCCCTATGCATGTGTCGGTGCACAGCACAAATCCAGACCTTCGCGTCGCGCTCGTTGGCAATCCGAAGGGCGCGCAGATCATGCAAGAGCTCGAGCGGCTCGAACGTGCCGGCATCGATTTCCACGCGCAGCTGGTTCTCTGTCCAGGCGTGAACGACGGAGACGAATTGGATCGAAGTCTCCGCGACCTATCGGTCTTCGGACCGCGACTTTTATCAATCGCCGGCGTGCCCGTTGGATTGACGAAGTACGGACTTGAGCGACAGAGCAAGCAGGTTAGACTCTCCCGAACCTGCATGCGCCTTCTTCCTGGAAAGCAAATCGAAGTCCGTCGCCATGAGCCAGAAGAAGCGCTCGCCGTCATCGAACAGGCCGAAAAATGGCAAGCACACTTCCGCGAGAAGCGCGGGTCTACGTTCTTTTATCTTGGCGACGAGTTTTATTTGATGACCGGCCAGCCAGTCCCTTCACCTGATCTCTATGATGGCTACCCGCAGATTGAAGATGGCATCGGAATCACCCGTCACTTTCTTGAAAACCTCAGATCTTATTTGCGGCGCACTCCGCGAGGCTCACTTGCCGGCGGACGCGGCAAAGTCGCTTGCGGCACGCTGATCGGTCCGACGATGCGTGAGGCAGTTGATAGATTCAACCAACATACCGGAGCAGAACTTGAGGTTGTCGTCGTCGAGAACACGTTCTTCGGATCCGAGATCAACATCTCCGGGCTGCTGACAGGCGGCGATATTGCTCGCATCTTTGAATTCGACGCCGGAAGCGAACCAATTTACATCTCGAACCGAATGGTTTCAGATCGGACCAATACGATGCTTGACGATCTTCGCGTACCCGAATTAAGTGCACAGCTGGGCCGACCTGTCGTGGCGTGCGGTCTTTTGAGCGATGTCGCTCGAGACATGCGCCAGCGCTTGCGAGAGAAGAAAGCTGCGTAGTGGCCAAATCTCATTCAGCCGATCCGACACCGTTCTACGACCGCGCTGATGGTGCGGTCGTTTCAATTCGTACCTCGCCACGGTCGGGGAAAAATGAGATCGGCCCGTTAGTTGACGGAGAGGTCCGAGTTGGAGTTACCGCGGCCGCGGTCGATGGCGCGGCAAACACCGCACTCATCAACTATTTGTCAGATGTTCTGAAGGTGCCGCGATCCCGGATCGAGATCGTCTCCGGGAGGACATCGCGGCACAAACGAGTTTTGATCCGAGGAATCTCCTCGGTCGAGCTAAGCGGTTTGCTTGGATTGGATCTTCGATTAGTTACGCCGGAATAGACGTCGACCGAATGAAATAACCGCGGGAATACCGAGAAACGTCGCGGTTCCGATGATGAAGTCACCCAGCAGGTAAGGGCCTTTCGGTTTTTTCGCGGTGGTGGGCGGAACGTAACTATGCATGTTCCACCAGAGAGTGATCGTTTCCCGCATTGCTCGGATGATCACTTTCGGCGACCCACCAGACGCTTCTCCAGCAACGCGCGGGTAGTGGTGAACGCCTACTTGTTCGACCGTTGCGCCTTGGCGCCTTGCCTTCGCTTGGATTTCGGTATTGATGAGTGCGCCCGGAGCGGTCAACTCCATCGATCTGAGCAGGTCGCCGCGGAAGATCTTGAACGCGCAGTCGATATCGTGGAGCCGGACGCCGAACAGCACTCGCACGGTCAAGTTGAAAACTTCAGCAAATAGACGGCGGTGGAATGGATCGTTTCGCTCCATGCGCACGCCGGCAACGATATCGAACTTGCCAACAAAGGGCGCCAACAAAGCAATATCGTTGATGTCGAATTGGCGGTCCGAATCCATAAACATGACGAAGTCGCAAGTCGACGCTTTGAATCCGGTCGTCAACGCTCCGCCATACCCTTTGTTTCGCTTGTGGTGGATTGCTCGAACACGTGAGTCTTGGGCCGCGAGGTCATCGATGATCGCCGCGGTCCGGTCCTTGCTGCCGTCGTTGACGACAATAATCTCAATGTCTGGAGTGAATTTCGGCAATACGTCGAGCGCTTGCTCGACGACGAACCGGATGTTCTCTTCTTCGTTGTGCGCCGGTAGAACGAGCGAAAGACTTCCCGGCAACTTCACGCTCGCTTGTGAGCGCGCTTTCGTTGTGGGAGCGGGGCGTACGACCTTAACTGACGGCATTCAATTTCGTCCTATCCAACCGGTGATTGGCCCTTCATATCTGGGCTGACTTTCCACACATTTCCTCGAGCGGCGAACTTCGTGACCCAATCGTCGGACCGAATCTCGTTCCCATCCTTGTCGTAGACATCTCGATGGTACGCAACCGTGACGCCGGGTTGCGCTGATTCGTTTTCGAAGATCGTGCCCGGATCGAGCTCAGAATCGACCTCTTCCGTGTCCGGTTTCGGTGGCGTATCATCGCTGAATTGAGGATCACTGAGATCGACCGTGTACCCAATATCGCCGCCGTAAATGATGACCACAACTTGTGTGCCTTGGGTGTATGACTCAACCAACATCCACGAATCAGTGGTGTTTACGAACTTGAAGTCGCCGCCTGGCGCAAACGGATTTCCTTCCGGTTGAAGGATCGAGGCATCAATTCCAGCGGGCCAATCGTCGAGTTCGTAAAACCCGAGTCGATAAAGGTGCGGATGCCATTCAGTTATCTCGAAGCCACCAAGCAGCGCAGCTCGGAATACCGTCGTTGAGACTTGGCAGATACCTCCTCCAATATCTCGACCGATCTTTTCCCCATCGACGACCTGCGATTCAACGAAACCTGCATCAGCGCTTATGACGCCAATTGCATGGTTGAACGAGAATTCTTCACCAGGCGGAATGAGCGTGCCGTTTAACAAACTTGCGCCGACTTGGATGTTGGTCGAGCGCCCTTCGTCGGACCCGGCGAAGTTGGAATCTCCAGCTGAGATCCGCTTCACGATTCCGAGCGCCGCGAGATTGTTGCTATCGACTCGTGGCTTGATTACCGACACCGGAATTTCAACATCGGCGTGATCACTGAACAAGCTATCGACGACGCGTTTTGCAAGTGTGGATTGGCGCAGTTTTATACCGTCAACGCTGGGTTCCACGGCTACGAGATGCTTGTTCCAGCCGACCACCGCATCCTTCGGGTCCTGATTTATGGAATCTTTGAGCTTGGCGCTAAGCCATTTGGCGAGGGCATCTTGATCAATTGATATCGAGACAGCTTCGGCCCCTGATTTGTTCGGGTCGTCGGTCTGGACCACAAATTGTCCGAGATCTTCAGGCCTTAGCGTCCAGTGCTTGTCGTCGTATCGAACCTTGATCTGACGAGAGAGCGCGGTATCAACTTGTTGTTGTGCGGCGGCAAGATCGGAAGCGTGCACTTTTGAGGTGATGGAAATCGTGGGCAAGGCTGAGTTGCGGGTGAGATCCTGCAAGGCGCTGATGATGACGGCCTGGGCTTGCTGGCGGTCGACAATTGTGCCATCGACCTCAGGAACGATGGTAACTTGTCGACCGCCTATCGCCAGGTAGGCATTGTGTGGCGGGGCGCCGAGTTGAGCGTCGACCTGATCAAACCAGGCGTCGAGCTTATTGCCATCGACCACGATCTGTAATGGCAGATGCCGGTCATGCTGGAGGAAGCCCGAAACGGTTGTCAGACGCTCCCACGCGTTGTCTTCGCGTCCAACACCGTAGGCATTCTCGACGGAGGCGTTTGCATCAAAAGTAACACCAAGTTCGCTCAGCTTTGGTGACCAAGTGCGGTCGCCATATGTGAACGTGACAGCCTGACTGTCGAGACTTGCCGCGCGATTCTCGAGAACCTTCTTAGCGTCTCCGTAACTAAGACCGCCGATTCGCATATCAGCAACGTAAACAGTCGGATAGATGCGATTGTCGTAGGACATACGCAGCCATAACAGCATCCAGGCAGCGCCCAAAAGCAAGACGGCCACGCCAATGATCGATCTAGTTCCGAGGCGCTTGAATCTTCCCTGAAGGGTAAGAGGCTCTCTTGAAGTTGTTACCGGACTGACATCTACCGCGCCGGCAATTTGGGCGCGCGAATCGACTGAAATGGCAGGTTCTTGTTGCAACGCAATGTCCCCCTCTTCGTCCCGCGGTTCTGGATTCGCCGGTGAACGGTTGCCACTCACCGAACGCGCGGGGCGCCCCTCAAGGCAGGAACTCTAGCTTGACTCTCCCGAATTGTATTACGTCTCCAGGCTTAATGTCCTCCACCTGGAGCACGCTGCGCCCATTGAGATACGTTCCATTCGTGCTTCCGAGATCTTTTATTTGCCATATACCGTTAAACGGCGTCAATTCCGCATGTTCACTTGACATATATGGCTCTTGAATAATCAAATCACAATCGGGGTGACGCCCTACAATCGTCTGTCCGTTGAGACCAAACGTTGTGCCAATTGGTAACGCCGACTCGGCTGGTTCAATCAGTACCAAGCTGGCGGAGCGACGCTTTGTTTGCCCCCGCGCGTTGGTTGGCGAACGACTCAGAGCGACGAGCTCGCGCATCGACACCCGAATAATCTGATAGAGAAACAGATAGAGAAGCGCGATAAACCCAATGCGCAAGAGGAGAATGAACCAATCAAAGGAGATGTAGTCGCTCAAGAGTCAGTGTTCCGCTGAGCCGGGCAACCCGGCTAGCGCCCGCCCTGGAACGAAAGCACCTGAAGAGTCAGCGTTCCAAATGAAACTTCGTCACCGGCCCGGATGCTCTGGGATTTGATTTGTTTGCCGTTTACCCGAGTGCCGTTAGTGCTGTCAAGATCAACAATACGCATATCTTCCTGGCTAAACTCAAAACGCGCATGGTGACGCGAAACATCGCCAGATTCGAGCACCAGATCATTATCAAGAGACCGGCCAACGGTTGTAATTGACTTACGTAGGATCATTTCTTGGCCAAATTGGGCGCCCGAGATAAACCGGATTCGTAGAGGAGGTACGCCAGAGGTCTCACGAATGACACGATAGACTTCAGTCCTCTGAATTGCCTCTTGTTCCTGCGGCCCAAGATCAGGGCGATCCGCGATTGCAGCCGATACCTGGATTGCTCGCCGCGGAACAGTATCATCGCCAAGAATCTGGACACGTATCCGATCGATTGTCGTCATGCCGTTTTCGCCCGCGACTTCGCCTAACCACGTTTCCATTTGCCTGCACAACGAAGAGACATAATCAGCGAAAACGACCACGTCCTCGGGATGCATCGCCACGTGGTAGTCATTAGGAACGAGGGTGGAGTCGACCGAGACCACTTGATTTGACATCATCGCCCGTTCGAGTTTTCGTCCGATTTCAGCGGGTTGAACTGGACTACGAAAGATTCGCCCGATGGATCCTTCCATCAGGCGTTCGAAAGACTGCTCGAATCGGTCAAGAATGTTCACACTTCGGTCCATAGCGAAACATGAGTTGGTTGGTTCGCGGGTAACTGGCGTCGATTATAGGTTTGTGCAGAAACCACGGTCAACGAGTTTGCGTTGCTCCGGCGTTCACGTGATCAAAACTCAGAAAGCTGTGATTGCGTTTCCCAACGATCCATCGCAAGAATTGATAAATCGCATAGACCTCAAGCGCGAATGGAAAATATCCACCGTATCCAAGTGCGGGCATCTCAAAAAGGTGAAAGCGCTCCGCGTAGGAAATGTCGTAGACCCATTTCGGCGCTGACCAATAATTCCACATTTCCCAGAAGAAGCCGCAGGTGATTCCCGCGGCGAAGAGTAATACCACGGTATCCCATTGATTCCGCGCGACCTGTCGCGTGATGCTGGGTTGGCCGAGAAGCGCATTCACTGGATCAAGCGCGAAAAAGATTCCTATCCAAACAAAGGGGAAAAAGTATCGGGGAACGGCCAGAGAAAGCACGAATAGGGCGAGGCCCACGAACGCGATCGCTAAAAGGCCCCGCTGAGACACATCGATCCGCCAAATTTTCCACGACTTCCGGCCAAGCCGGGTCGACTTATAAAACTCAGCAGTTACGAAAATTGCTGGAATCACTGTTGAAAAGGAGAATGAGGCTTCAAGGCGAGTCTGGAGCCAGTTCGCCTCATCCGCATGAATGTAGTTCCAGTTACCGATGAAATGATTGGCAATCTCGAAGAGCCACCACAGGGGCACTGACGCGACGAAGAGCCCGACGAACTCGACTCGGCTCCGAGAGAGGAGCGACGAACCGGTACGGCGAAGGACCACGCCATCGATTGACAGGACATATCCCAGCCAGATAGGAAAAAACGTATGCTCCGAAAGGGGAGGATTGCCAAACCACGCTAGCGGCCATGCAACTGCAAGCAGCATCAGCCCGAGGGCAAGTTGTGGTGGAATCCTAAAATGATCGAACTGCCGAGCAGGTGAATTTAGTGTCGTCAACAACTGCCGTTCCGATTTGCTCATCTAACCTAACTCCGCCGGGACTCGTCGCCGAGTATAGTGCCGGTAGTTTTACATCACTTCAGCTGGCGCTCTAATCGGAAACGCCTCGCCGAATTCAATCTGGATGTGTAGATGCAACCTGTTTGGATAGGGCCATCGATATTGACGGCCAATTTACTCAATCTTGGCGAGGCCATCGCCGCCGCTGAGGCCGCGGGAATCGACTTTCTGCACCTGGACGTCATGGACGGCAGATTCGTACCGAATATCTCCTTTGGACTACCTGTCGCATACGCCGTGCGAAAAGCGACGCAGCTCCCGCTGGATGTTCATCTCATGATTGTCGAGCCCGAAATATACGTTGAACGTTTCGTCGAGGCTGGAGCAGACGTCGTGACCGTCCACGTCGAAGCATGCCGCCACTTGCACGGTACGTTGCGCACGATTGAGCAAGCAGGAGCGATTCCCGGCGTGGCGCTTAACCCTGCCACTCCACTGAGCATAATTGAAGAAGTCATCCCACTTGTTGGCGAGATTCTCATCATGAGCGTCAATCCAGGGTTTGGCGGTCAATCGTTTATCCCTCTGGCGCTCGACAAGATTCGCCGGCTGCGAACCATCTTGGACGAACGTAACCCCACATGTCGACTTCAAGTCGATGGAGGCATCAAACCGTCAAACATCGCGCGGATTGTGAAGGCAGGAGCGGACACGATCGTGGTCGGCTCCGCAGTCTTCTCACCTGAGATGACCGTCGATGCCGCGGTCTCCGAGTTGCGCACCGCACTTCAGAGCAATTCCTAACTGATTATCTCTTCGCTCGTATCGGAAGAATGTCGAGATATTCTTGATCGAGCAATCAAAGAGATAGGAATTAGGGCCAAGGCCGCAATCAGCGCCGCTGCCAAGAACGTCTCGCGGATCACTTGAACGCTCAGGGGAATGACGTGATTTTGCAGAAATTCATTTTGCCGTAAGAGATACTGCGCAGTCGATTCGCCTTGGTTTTGCACGATCGGCTCGAGGCGGTTTGAGAGCCCTTGCAGGCGCCGAACGCCGATTGCGGTTAACGTCGAAATCCCCACCGTCATCCCGAGCAATCGAGACACAAGCGTCAATCCCGCCGCGATGCCTCGATCTTCCGATGGCACGGCATCAATCACGGTTGCTGAAAGCGGAGCTATCACAAGACCGAAACCAGCTCCAGTAACGAGCAGGCCCGGAATCATTCCCACGAGCCGCTCATTTCGAAGCCCGATCCACAAAGCGCAAAATCCGACGATGGCGAGCACCGCGCCCAGCGAGGCCGTCGACTTTCCATTGAACCGAGTGCCAATCAATCCACCAGTCAACGAAAGAACTGCCATCATGAGCGTGAATGGCGCCAGCATAAGCGCACTCACGACGCTCACTCGGTCCTCGTCTACAAGAATGGAAACGACGATCGGAACATCGACCATTGCCACAATGAGCGCAGCGCCTACGAGAAAATTTGCAACAATGGCCCATGAAAACCTCGGCTGCCGAAATAACCGGAGGGGGACGGCGGGGTTGTCAGTTTTGGATTCCCAGAGAATGAACAGTGCCACTAAAATTGCGCTCGCCGCGAGAAGTGGAATGAGGTAGGAGGCGAGCGGATTACTCGTGCCACCAAGCGCTCGCAACGCGGAGCCACTGCGACCTCCGAACTCTCCCCCAGAAGACAGTCCGACGTTGAGACAGACCATCGCCGCGCCAAGAAGAAACACTCCAGGGATATCCAATTGAGTCAGCGATTGAGATTGGTCGGTTCGACGTTCCAATCTCCGAACGGTGCGACCGACGCCGAATGCAACTAAGAGCGCAATCGGAATATTGACGTAGAAAACCCATCGCCATGGTTCACTCGCGTTGTTGAGTAATGTGACGATCGTGGCGCCCCAGATCGGACCCAGCACCCAGCCCAAAGTATCGACGGCGCCAACGATGCCAAGCGCGGCAAAGCGCCGCCCGGGAGGGAGAAGATCGCCAACAAATGCCATCGTGACCGGCAACAGGGCGCCTCCGCCCGCTCCCTGGATCGCTCTTGATGCGATGAGCGTCGTGAGATCGTTCGAGAGCGCGCAGCCAAGCGAGCCAACAATAAAGACGGCGATCGAGATCTCGAATGCGAGACCGCGTCCTACGATGTCTGAAACTCTTCCCATCAGAGGAATTGCAACGAGGTAGGCGAGGAGATAGGCGTTCACGACCCAAACATAACGGTCGATATCAGCCGTGTTAATTTCGAGGTCAACGACCATTCTTGGAAGGAGTGTGGCGATGACCGTGAGATCAAGCGCGCCAAGAAGAACTGCGGCAAGTGCTGCGAAGTAACCTCGACGCGACGCGGGATCGTCGGGAAATGCGTTCGGGCGCGCAATGACCGAGGAATCGATTCGGCTAGGTTGGAGGCTCAATGTCTATCTGCTTGTTTTGGTCAAACAAATCGAGCGTCCACGTGGCAGGATTCGCATTGTCAGGCAAATGAGGCTCGGCGAGTTTCGCTCGTAAGAGATCGAACGTACTCGTGTCGATCCATAAATCTACTGCCACCGGGGACCCGTGCATCGTTTCAGAAGTGACTGGCCCTACGACCTCCTCCGATGCGGTGCCGGTGATGTGATACGTTTCTTTGTTCCCCACCTTTTCCACGCCCGCGATTTGCGGATTGTCGACCTTGTTCATGACAGGACCAACTCCGCCTTGATTGTCAAAAAGCACGGATGGGTCATACGTGAACTCTTCTGGGGCTTTGGACCACTTTCCAGTGATGATATCGGTGGCCCACGACTCGCCGGAAATTGAAATGATTTCAGTGGTAATTGTCACGCCCGGCACGATTTTGATTTTGAATTGAGCGTGAACACGGTCGGGTCGCTCGAGTTCGCCACTTGCTTCGAGTAGCTGAATAGTCTTGGCGACATCTATGTAGATCACGCCTTCGACACCGAGATGAAATCGCAGGGATTGAGTTTGCGCCATCCGCTCGCTTGACTGCGAAAGGATTGAAGTGACGGCTGGTGTCGAAGTGACGGTGGCCTGAGGGGATGCATCCGAGGAACCGCAAGCGGTTAGAACGAGAGCCACCAACAAGAAAATGAACCGATTTGGAACACGTAGGTGATGCACAAAATGACCCTTGCTCCGCCAATGTTGGGAGCCCTTCGACTTGAGGAAGACTCACCCGATTGGAGTGTAACAGTCACTATCAGTCCGGACATGTAAATCCATGCTTTGAGTTCGGTCCGAATCAGGACGAAAGGTCTTTTGCCCGGGTCGTAATGGCCATGCTATGATCGGGCACCGACATGGGAAACATCATCAAAGACATGTGGTTCAAACGTGACTGAACTCCTGGCGCCAGAAAAAGTTCTTGACGAGCCGCTCGATATCTCGGTTGGCTATGCGACCGACGTTGGTGGCCGCTCGAAAAACGAAGACGCGGTTTTTGTAAGTGAACTGCCACCGCTGCCAAGCGGCGAGCTCTCGGGTCAGTCCGGTCTGTTGCTCGCAATTGCTGACGGCATGGGGGGATACGAACGCGGCGAAGTCGCGAGCGAGCTCGCGATCGAAACTGTCCGTGAAATGTTCGATGAGGACCCCGGCGCGGACCCTGCGCTACTCCTCAAACAGGCGTTCCGGCGGGCAAACGAGCGCATCTATCAAAATGGCCGCGCTTACGGCGAGGACGCGATGATGGGGACAACGCTCGTGGTTGCCGCGACCCGGGGTAAGTACGCCACAATTGCCAGCATCGGCGATAGCCGCGCGTACTTAGTCCGAGCCAATCGCCTAACGCAAATTACCCAAGATCACACCTTTGTCGCAGAACAGGTCGCTCAGGGAGCGATGTCCGAGGAAGAGGCGAGGGAAAGTCCGCACCGCAACATCGTGACTCAAGGCCTGGGCCATCGGGCCAAACTCGATGCGCGAATGCCAAACGTCTTTGAAATCACTCTTTTGCCGGAAGACCGGCTGCTCATGTGCACTGACGGTTTCTACGATGTCGCCACAAACGACGACCTGATGGAAGCGGCGCTTGCTCCCGATCCTGACGAAGCTGCTCATCGCCTCATCACGATCGCGAACGATCGTGGCACAACAGACAACGTCACAGCGGTTATTGCGTCAGTTGCGCCGTCGCGAGTCCGCGAGCAATCACTGGCTGCCGCATCCACCGCCGAACAGCGAAGTAGTTTCCTAGCGCCGGCAGTGATCGCGTTAATTGCAGCACTCTTGATCATTGCGGTGGTTGCCTTCGTGCTGCTGACGTAGATCGGTCAGGACCGTCGATGAGCGAGCATTCTCGCGAACTGATCATCGACGCCCACACGCACATTTTCCCTCCCGAAATTCAGAGTGATCGCGTGTCCTTTCTGGCGCGCGATCTTTGGTTCGAGCATCTCTATACCAACCCCAAGTCGCTCCTAGCCGGACTCGCCGATATCATTGCAAGCATGAACGCTGCCGGAATAGAGCAATCGGTCATTTGTGGTTTTCCTTGGAAGGACCCCGGACTTTGCCAGATTCACAACGACTTCATGGCCGAGGCAAGCGAAAGCGCGAGTGGACGACTTCCCTGGCTGGGCATAGTCTCTCCAATAACAGGCAAGTCCGCGGTTCAAGAAGCTGAGAGATGTTTCGACCTTGGTGCTTCCGGCATCGGCGAATTGAATGCGGATGCCCAGTCGTTCGAATTCACCGATTCGGATCTGCTGACAGATCTGCTCGAAGTCTGCTCAAAAAGGAAAAAGGCCGTCATGCTGCACGCGTCTGAACCGATCGGGCACATGTATCCTGGGAAAGGCGCTTCAACTCCCGATCGATTGATCCAAATGATCGCCGCATTTCCGGAAGTTGACTTCGTCCTTGCTCACTGGGGTGGTGGACTCCCATTTTTCGAACTAATGCCGGAAATTGCTGCGACAACTACTCGAGTTTGTTATGACACGGCCGCATCGACGTACCTTTACCGGTGGCAGGTTTTTCGGTCCGTGCTCGATATCGTTGGACCGAGTCGGGTATTGATGGGAAGCGATTTTCCAGTCTTGAAGCAAGATCGGTTTGTCGAAAAAGCACGGTCTGTTGATTGGCGAGACGAAAACGAACGCAGGGCGGTTCTTTGCGAAAATGCCAAGAGAGTGTATGGACTGAAAACGTGAGGAATGACGCCAGATGATCGCAGGTCTGATAGGTCGGCTCGACGGCAAGTTGCAAGACGCGTTGCTGGTCGACGTTGGCGGTGTCATCTATCGCGTGGGCACAAGCACGACGACGATCAATGATGTCGGCGATGTCGGAGAAACCGTGCGGCTCTCTACGCATCTATTCGTGCGCGAAGATCAACTGACCCTGTATGGCTTTGCCTCAACTGACGAACTGCGGCTCTTCGAAACGCTTATTTCGGTCACAGGAGTCGGGCCGCGAATGGCGTGCGCGATCCTATCTCATTTCGAGCCAAATCGCTTGCATGAGGCAATAGCCCAAGAGAACGTCGATTTGCTAGCCACCATACCTGGAGTCGGCAAGAAAACTGCGGCCAGACTTATCGTCGAATTACGTGGCAAATTGCCTACTGTGCCGGGGATGGCGCCTCTGACCAGCGGTGTCGATTCTGACGCCGTCGAAGCGCTGCGATCGTTGGGCTACACCACGGCTGAGGCACATTCGGCTGTTGCGCGCACAAAGACGTCCGCCGGATCCACCGTTGAGGAGCGAATTATCGCGGCTCTCCGTGAGCTCGCCGAAGTTTAATTGCCTCGATCCAGGCGACGTTCGATTGCGCGAGCGTGAGCCGTTAATCCCTCGGCTCGAGCGAGCGCGATCGTTGGCGGTCCCAATTTCGTCAGCGCACGCTTGTTCGCAGCCGCGACGCTAATAACCTTGGTGAATTCCTGAACGTGAATTGGTGAGGAAAATCGGGCCGTTCCGCCGGTTGGCATGACATGACTTGGACCCGCGGTATAGTCTCCGAGTGCCTCCGGACTATCCTCACCGACGAAGATGCCACCTGCGTGTCTTACCAGCGCAACAGCTTGCCATGGATCTCGAAGTAATAAGCAAAGGTGCTCCGGTGCATACAGATTCGCGAGCTCGATGGCGGTCTCAATGTCTGGCAAAACCGCGATGAGCCCGTTCGTTGCGAGCGATTGCGCCGCAATAGAACCTCGTTCAAGCCCTGCGGCTTGTCGTCCGAGTTCAGCTCTGACTTTTTCAGCCAAATCTTGATCAGTGGTGAGCAAGATCGCGCTTGCCATCGGATCATGTTCTGCCTGTGCGAGCATATCCGCGGCGGTAATCTCCGGATCGGCCGATTCGTCGGCGACGATGAGTGTTTCGGTTGGTCCGGGAAGCTGGTCGATCGCCACGACGCCAAAAACCCGCTGCTTCGCCAGAACGACGAAGATATTTCCAGGACCGTAGATCTTATCGACGTGAGGAACAGTTTCCGTGCCGTACGCCATTGCTGCGATAGCTTGTGCTCCGCCGATCTGAAACACGCGGTCGACTTCAGCGATGGCAGCCGCGGCAAGGATCAACGGCGAAACTGCGCCTGCGGTCGAAGGCGGAGCGCAAATCATGATTTCGGAGACACCCGCGACCCGAGCCGGAACTGCGGTCATCAAGAGCGATGATGGATAAACGGCTGATCCACCTGGCGTGTAAATGCCAACGCGCTCCAATGGCCGAACGATCTGGCCAAACGCGCCGTCATCAGCGTAGTCCAGCCAAGACGTTCGCAATTGCTTGCGATGGAATTCCGCGATGCGATCGGCTGCGATGCGCATCGCGTCTTGCAGCTCGTGATCCAGACCATCGAGTGCCGATTGCCACTTCGCCTTCGG
This sequence comes from uncultured Chloroflexia bacterium, assembly GCA_963737985.1. Classification (GTDB taxonomy): domain Bacteria; phylum Chloroflexota; class Chloroflexia; order Thermomicrobiales; family UBA6265; genus CAVTUU01. Next base: position 53,784 of record CAVTUU010000014.1, read on the forward strand.
CACTTCGAGCTCTTTTGGCGCTGAGCCATCGAAGAGTTCCGAATACCGTAGCAGCGCTGAATCGCCTTCATGCCGAACGTCGCCGATGATCCGATCCACAACTTCGTCGGCTGAAAGATCGGCGCCGAATACGCGCTTGACGCCTTCCTTCATGCGGGGAGAGAGTTCGGGCTCTTCAAATCCGCGCCGGCGCGTCAGCGCTTCGCGAGCTTCCTCCACGGTCGTGATAAAGCGGATCATGACTTCGGTTTGTATCGTCATGGCGACTTCAATCTCGAGTGCCTAGGCGCGCAATGCGCCACCGACTTGTTGCGACAGTGTTCGCTCGATTCGTGACCGAACTTTCGTCGCTCTGCGTCGGTCAGGGCTCTGTCGGGCGCGGTGAACGTCACGCGATAGGCCAAACTCTTCTTGTTCTCACCGATTTGCGGGCCGCGGTAAATGTCAAACAATTTGATCTCCCGGGCCAACGGACCCGCACCACTCCGCAGCGCTCGCTCGACATCTGCCGCGGGCGTCGATTCATCAACAACAATGGCGAAGTCTTGCTCAATGGGCAAGAACTTGGGCACGGTCATCTCTCTGATGTCTTCCGGCACCAGCGGGAGAATTGCAGTCAGATCAAGCTCTCCGATACCGACTCGATAGTCCGCGAGGTCCCACTTCTCCGCGACAGAAGGCAGAAGCTCGCCAAACACCGCAACCAGCTGATTCTCGACGAATGCGACCGCAGTTCGTCCTGGGTGCATGCCGGCGTGGCAGTGCTGCTCGATGCGAACGTCCGAGAGTCCAAGGCGATTGAATACCTCATGAACGGCGTTCGCAAGATCGAAATAATCAAATTCGCCGCTGGAGCCGAATCTCGACATAGGTTCACGCTTGCCGGTCATGACAATCCCAGCGACTTCGATTTCATTTGGAAGTTGGTCGCGTCCAGTTGGCAGATAGATCCGTGCAAGTTCGAAGAGACTCACCGAATCGGCATGCTTGCGGTTTTGACTGACCGAGTCCAGCAGGGCAGGTATTAGTGTCGGCCGCAGGATGTCTCTGTCGGATTGCAGCGGATTGACCAAGCGAACGAGCTCTTTGATCCCCGCTGATCGAACCAGTCCAACGGCGCCGTCTGGCGCTTGAACGTTTTCGAGTTGTTCGACGGAGGTCGTAATGTATGTCACGGCTTCGTATGACCCCAACGCGGTCAAGGTTTCGCGAACTGCGCCCTTCAGCCGGAACATCGGATCTCGTTTGATCTCAGGTAAGTGTCCAGACGGTAGGGTGCTCGGCAAGTTTTCGTAGCCGGCAATTCTGGCGACCTCTTCGATGATGTCTTCCCGAATAGTGACGTCTCGCCGGTAGGTGGGGACTTTGATACTCATGAGACCATCGTCGTCGAGATCAACTTTGAATCCAAGCCGGCCGAGAATATCGAGGACCACATCGGGCTCGTACCGCAATCCGAGAACCCGCTCGATCCGATCGAATTTCATAGTGATAGTGATTGGCAAAACCGGTGAAGGGTAAACATCTCGGACCCCAGTCACCCGGCTCCCTGGACATACCTCAAGCAACAAATGCGCCGCTCTTCCCATCGCGGGACCGACGAAATTAGGATCGAGACCGCGTTCAAAACGCGACGAAGCGTCAGTTCGAAGCTTGAGCGCCTGCCGCGTGTGCCGGACCGACTTCATGTCGAAATTGGCGCCTTCGAGCAGCAACGTCGTCGTGTCATCGCTAACCTCGCTGTCGACGCCGCCCATCACGCCCGCAAGCGCGACCGCGCGATCCGCGTCAGCAATGACGAGGTGTTCAGGTGTCAGGTTTCGCTTTTGGTGATCCAGCGTCTCCATCGTTTCGCCAGGATGGGCTCGGCGAACTTTGATGCGCCCTTCGTGCAGATGCCGGCGATCAAACGCGTGAAGTGGTTGACCAGTCTCAAGCATCACGTAGTTCGTGACGTCGACGATGTTGTTGACAGGTCTCAGTCCCGCGGCGATCAGGCGTCGAGCAAGCCAATCTGGGGATGGGCCGACAGTAACGCCCTCAATCACGATCGCCATATATCGAGCGCAGAGTTCAGGAGCCTCGATCGTGACCAGTGATTCGTCAGCAACCGGCATCGTGGAGACATCAATTGCCGGCGGGAGCGAGACCACTTTGTCGGTGATCGCCGCGACTTCACGAGCGATGCCAAGTACGGAAAATGCGTGGACGAGATTGGGCGTGATCTCAAACTCAATCACCGTGTCGCCAAGCCACTCCGCGAGTGGTGCGCCGACGGGAGCGTCCTCAGAGAGAACCAAGATTCCTTCGTGCTCGTCTGAGATTCCCAGCTCTTTTTCGGAGCAAACCATTCCTTCGGAGGCGATTCCACGGATGAGGCCCGGCTTCAACGTCTTGTATTGCAGCGTCTCGCTATGGCCGTCGATCAGACGCGCACCGGCGAGTGCAAGCGCAACCTTCTGACCTGGTGCGATGTTGGGAGCACCAGTCACCACCCGCAAACGATGCTCGCCGGCTTCGACATCTGCCAACACTAACCGGTCGGCGTTTGGATGGCGCTCGACCGATTTGACGACGCCGACATAGACGCTGTTCCAGTCTGAGCCAATCTCGATGATCTTCTCAGCTTCGAGACCCGCCATCGTCAACTTGTCGGCAAGCTCTTTGGCGCTCAACCCGCTGTCAACGAATTCCGCTAACCAGCGTAACGGTACTTTCATCGAACCATTTTCCTTGGGCTAGTTAAGCGATACGGTCGTGTTTGCGAATTGCCGGAGAAACCGAAGATCGTTCCCGGCAAACGCTCGTACATCGTCAATTCCGTACTTCATCATTGCGATTCGATCGATCCCTAATCCAAACGCGAAGCCGGTAAAGCGTTCGGGATCGTAGCCAACCGCTTTGAGCACGTTGGGATGAACCATGCCCGCGCCGCCCATTTCCAACCAGCCGGTATACTTGCAAACGCGACAGCCTTTGCCATCGCAAATTGCACAGTCGACTGCAAAGTCGACTCCCGGCTCAACAAACGGGAAATAGTCGCAGCGAAACCGAATCTTTCGAGTCGGGCCAAAAAGCTGTCGCCCAAGCTCACGCAACACGCCTTTCAGATCGGCCATCGTGATCGTTTCGTCGACCGCCAAGCCTTCAAGCTGGTGGAACATCCACTCATGCGACGCATCCTGCGCTTCATAGCGATAGGCTCGGCCAGGAACAATCACGCGCACCGGCGGCTCGGTTTGTTCCATGACTCTCGCCTGCATTGGAGATGTGTGCGTGCGGAGAACGATCTCTTCGTGATCCGAGTCGACAATCATCGTGTCCCACACGTCTCGTGCCGGATGATCGGATGGGATGTTGAGCATGTCGAAGTTATAGCGCCCGGTCTCGACCTCGGGTCCGAAAACAGTTTGGAATCCCATGAGAGCGAAAATCTCGCTCAGCTCACGAATGATCTGCGAGACGGGATGGACAACGCCGATTCGCCGGGGTCTGCCCGGCAAAGTAACGTCGATCGCATCTTCAGCCAAGTGCTGTTCGGAAGCGACCGCGGCGAGAATGACTTGACGGTCGTCATGGGCCTGGGTCAGCTCATTTTTGACTGCATTTGCGGCGCGACCAGCCGCTGGCCGTTCCTCAGCGCTCAGCGAACCAAGTTGTTTGAGCAGGGACGTGAGTTCGCCCCGTGAGCCAAGGTATTGACGCTCCCAGGCTTCGAGGTCCGCAAGATTGGCGACCTGTGAAAGGTCGTCGTGAGCGCGAGATTTGATTGACTCAAGTTGTTCTAGAAAAGACATTCGTTGCCTTCCGGGATTTCACGATTTTGAAGACACAAAAAAGCCCCTCGGCAGGGACGAAGGGTTCTCCACGCGGTACCACCCTGCTTCGCCGGTTTCCCGACGCGCTTCATTTCCGCACATGCGGCTCGCCCGATAGTGGTGGGCGCTCCATGAACAACTACTTTCGCCCGTGGGGGCGAGTTCCCCGTTCAGCTCGGGAGAGAACTTCACCGTCGTGCGCTCGAGGCGGCTTTCAGTCTGAGGCTCGCCATCCCTGGTCGTCGCAACGGCGGTTACTTTGCTCCGTCAACGCTACTCGCGATCTTCATTTGTGCGCCGAGTATAGCAAATCGCTCCCATGCCCATCCTATACTGCGAGCTATTGCGGGAAATCAGTGAACGGGAACGGGGAACCGGGGAGGAATGGTGGAGACAGTCATTACTCGCGTTTTTGGCCGAGAGATTCTGGACTCGCGCGGAAATCCAACTATTGAGGTCGATGTCGAACTTGCGTCCGGAGTACTCGGCACAGCCGCGGTGCCCTCGGGTGCTTCGACTGGCGCTTACGAAGCCGTCGAATTGCGAGACGGCGATAAGTCTCGATATGGCGGCAAGGGCGTGCTCAAGGCAGTCGGTCATGTCAACGAAGAAATTGCGGAAGCCGTCGTCGGTCTAGACGCGCTCGAACAACGCGCCATTGATGGACTCATGTGCGAAATCGATGGAACGCCGAACAAGGGTCACCTAGGTGCGAACGCGATCTTGGGGGTTTCGTTGGCGGTTGCGAGGGCGGCAGCCGAGGCGGTCGGTCTGCCCCTCTACCGGTATCTCGGGGGTCCAAACGCGCACACCCTTCCCGTTCCGATGATGAATATCCTCAATGGTGGCAAGCATGCGCTTGGGTCCAGCGTCGACATGCAGGAATTCATGATCATGCCGGTCGGCGCAAAGACCTATCGCGAGGGATTGCGATGGGGCGCGGAAGTTTTCCATTCGCTGAAATCTGTGCTTGCCGAACGAGGATTGAGCACCCATGTTGGTGACGAGGGTGGATATGCTCCAAGCTTACAGTCCAACCAGCAAGCAATCGAATTCATTCTCGAAGCGATCGAACGCGCCGAGTACAAACCTGGCTCGGATTTCATGATCGCGCTCGATCCGGCCGCCACTGAGCTCTACGCCGGCGGTGTGTACAAATTGGTTGGCGAAGGCAAAGAACTATCAGGTGACGAATTCGTGAGCTACCTCGTCGATTGGACCGAGAGGTTTCCGATTGTTTCGATCGAGGACGGTCTCGCCGAAGATGACTGGGCGCACTGGGAAGCGTTAACCGCTCAGATCGGCGACAAGATTCAGCTTGTCGGCGACGATCTGTACGTGACGAATACTGAGCGACTGACGCGTGGGATCCGAGACAAGGCGAGCAACGCAATCTTGGTCAAGCTCAACCAAATAGGGACACTCTCTGAGACGTTTGACACCATTGATCTCGCGCTTCGGTCGGGGTTCCAATCGGTGATTTCCCATCGAAGTGGCGAAACAGCCGACACGTTTGTCGCTGACTTGGCGGTCGCGACAAACGCCGGACAGATAAAGATTGGCGCCCCGTCGCGAATTGACCGAGTCGAGAAATACAACCAACTTCTTCGGATCGAAGAAGAATTGGGCGACGAGGCGTTCTATCCCGGTAGTTCAGCCTTCCGCGCCTATTTTTGAAATTAACGACGGTTGATCCATCGACTGAGGTTTAGGTAACCCGAGAAGTTCGAGAGTAGTCGGAGCGATTGAACTGAGAACCGCACCGGAGCGCAGGGTGATGTTTCGAAACGGATCCTGGTCCGTTGTCACCAAGATGATCGGAACAGGGTTGGTAGTATGCGCAGTCATTGGTCCGCCTGTTTCGCGATCGATCATTTCCTCAGCGTTGCCGTGATCGGCGGTTACTACCAGGGCGCCGCGTTCATTGAGAGTCGCGGCAACAATCTCGCCGAGGCAGGCGTCGACTGTCTCGACTGCTCGAACCGCGGCGGAAAAAACACCAGTGTGGCCGACCATGTCGCAGTTCGCGTAATTGACAATGATGAAGTCGAACTGCTGTGAATAAATTGCTGTGACAACGGCTTCGGTTACAGCCTCCGCGCACATTTCAGGCTGCAGATCGTACGTGGCGACTTTCGACGAGGGAATAAGCACTCTTTCCTCGCCCGGGAACGGCTCTTCACGACCTCCATTCAAGAAGAACGTAACGTGGGCATACTTTTCTGTCTCGGCGGAGTGGAACTGCTTCATTCCCGCGTCGGAAATGACGCGCGCCAGCGGCCATTCGACGTCATGCGGCTCGAACGCCACGTAGACCGGTAAGTCGACTTCGTATCGCGTCATCGTGGTCATGGGGCACCGGCCTGCGACGGACGGTTCGCGCTCAAATCCGGTGAATTCGGGCTTGGCGAGAGCTTCCACCAACTGCCGAGCGCGATCCGCCCGGAAGTTGAAAAAGATAACCGCGTCGCCAGGTTTGACTCTGCTCGGGAACTCGTCCGACCTACTTATGACCGTCGGCATGATGAACTCGTCTGTCGCTCCCGATGCATAGGAGTTTCGAATTGCCTCGCGAGCAGACGAAGCACTTGGACCCCGCCCCGCGACGATGACATCGTAGGCGAGTTTTGTTCGCTCCCAACGCTTGTCTCTATCCATCGCGTAATAGCGGCCGGAAATTGTCCCAATTCGACCCACGCCGATCTGCGACATCCGGTCTTCGAGCTGCGCGACGAATTCCTCGCCAGAAGTGGGCGCTGTATCTCGTCCATCGGTGAAAACATGAACGATCACGTCACTGAGCCACCGGCGTTTCGCGAGTTCGAGCAGCGCAATGAGATGCCGCGAATGGCTGTGCACACCGCCGTCACCGACAAGGCCCATTAAGTGAAGCGTCGATCCGTTGTCATTGCAATGATCGATCATCTCGTTGAATGCGGCATTGTCGAAGAACGATCCGTCCGCAATCGCCTTATCAATCCGGGTGATCCACTGGTAGACGATGAAACCGGCGCCGATGTTGAGATGGCCAACTTCAGAATTACCCATTTGTCCATCGGGGAGCCCGACTGCTTGCCCTGATGTGATCAAGCTCGTGTTCGGAAAGCTTGCTCTGAGACCATCGAAAACTGGCGTGTTGGCAGCCTGAATCGCATTGCCTGGTTCATCGCGGCCGATGCCCCAACCGTCGAGGATTGCGAGAACGACCGGGCGCCGGCGAAAAGCAGAGGACATCACAGACGAATCATTCTCCTTCAAGTCCACCGAGAATTCAGCGAGTCACAGTTTCCCATTTCCTCAATTCCATCGTGAAGGCGAGTTCGTCGGTCTTCACATGTCGTGCGACAATGCGCGGCGTTTTGGCATCTGTTTCGAAGTGATTGGTGAGGGTTCATGTCGGGCTACAACGTGACGCTGATTCCAGGCGATGGCATTGGGCCGGAGGTGTCGGAGGCAACGCGTCGCGTGCTAGAGGCAACTGGTATCGAATTTTCTTGGGATGTTCGCGAAGCCGGCGAGGGTGCGGTAGAGAAGTACGGTGACGTACTTCCCGAGGAGACGCTCGATTCAGTTCGGAAAAACAAGCTTGGTCTCAAAGGACCGATCACCACTCCCATCGGTGGCGGTTTCCGCAGCGTCAATGTCGGACTTCGCCATTCCCTGGAACTCTTTGCCAATCTGCGACCTGGTAAGACAATTACTGGCGTGCAGAGTACTTTTAGAAATATCGATCTGGTCGTAGTTCGCGAGAACATGGAGGACCTCTATGCCGGCGTTGAATTTGATTCAGGTTCGCAAAGCGCGGCGCAAATCATCGGAGCGATAAACGGCCTGAGCGCGAAAAAAGTGGCCGCGGATTCGGCGATCAGCATTAAGACAATTACGCCGGAGGGGTCGCGACGCATCGTGAAGTTTGCGTTCGACTATGCTCGGGCAAACGGCCGCAAAAAGGTCACCATCGTGCACAAAGCCAATATCATGAAATTCACCGACGGACTCTTCCTCAAAGTCGGGCAAGAAGTTGCGTCTGATTATCCAGACATCGAATCAAATGACCGGATCGTCGACAACATGTGTATGCAGCTCATGCAGAAGCCGGACGAGTACGACGTTCTCGTAATGCCGAACCTTTATGGTGACATCATCAGTGACCTGGTCGCCGGAATGGTCGGTGGATTAGGAGTCGCGCCAAGCGGAAATATCGGCGCCGATGCGGCTGTCTTCGAGCCAATCCACGGATCCGCTCCGAGCCACGCTGGAAAGAACGAGGCCAATCCTACGGCCATGATTCTCTCGGGCGCTCTGATGCTGCGACACATCGGCGAGCGAGCGTCCGCTGAAAAGGTCGAGCGTGCGGTCGCCGACGTGATTGCGACAGGCGATCGCGTAACCTATGACTTGCGTGCTGACCGCGATCCCAATAAGGCAGGCGGCACTTCAGACATGGCGAACGCGATTATCGAACGTCTATAAGGCTTGTCAAAACTTATGGCCGAAATCGGATTCCAGGATGTATTCCGAATCACTCCAAGGCTGTTTCCACGCGTCAGACGAAAACCGGTCGAAAGAAAATGGCGTGAAATCGACGGTTGATGCGTTACCGTCAACGACCATCTCAGCCACACATTGACCAATAGCGGGGCCTTTCTTGAAACCGGCCCCGCTGAAGCCAGCCACAATATAGAGACCGTCCGGTCCCGCGGGTCCGATGATCGGGTGAGCGTCGAGGCTCATGTCGTAAAGACCGGCGTGACCATGTGAATAGGACGCGCCAGCCATGAGTGGCATTCGCTTTGCGATCGTTTCGACCGCGAGCTTTCCGTAGTCGTCGCTGTTGCCAAGCCCGTAATTGTTCGGATCCACCTCGTCATGCTGGTCGCCGCCGCTAATGCCGACCATCGTTTGACCTTGGGTCCACGGTCGAATAAACAATCCCAACGCGGTGTCGATATAGGCAGCGTGCGGTCGCTCCATAGCAAGTGGACGGTTGAGCACCGCGACTTGAACCCGAAGTGTCGCGATCGGCAAGTCCACGCCGATCGGAGCAAATAAGGTTTTCGACCAGGGACCAGCCGCGCAGATCACCGTGTTGGTTTCGACTGACCCATCGGCCGTCTCGATCCCAACGACGCGATCGCCCGAGAGCTTGATCCCCGCGACTTCGCAGTTCTCGACAACTTTCGCGCCTGCCGCTATCGCCGCAATGGCCATTAACCTCGTCGCAGCGACCGAGTTGACATAACCACTACATGGCTCGAAGGTCGCCGCTGCGAGATCGGAGACATCGAGGAACGGCTGGATTTCGAGAAGCTCGCCCGGTGTGACGATCCGTGTGTTGATGCCGACCTTGCGCTGCATGTCTACATTGCGCTCAAGGGAAGCAAGGTTATGGACCTCGTTTGGGCCCTTGGCAAGCGTGAACACAAGACCGCTTTCGACGAAACCGCAGTTGCCCCCAACTCTGTCGGACCATTCGCGAAACACCTGCAGGCTCAGGTGAGCCAGCGTCGCTTCTGACCTATTTGTGTAGTGTTGCCGGAGAAGAGCGCCCGTCTTTCCGCTTGCTCCGGCGGCGATCGTCGAGCGCTCGAGCAGAGTGACCGATCCGACTCCGCGACGGGCGAGGTGCCAGGCGATGCTCGCGCCCATGATTCCGCCGCCAATAATGACAATATCGGACGACTTATACCGTTGTGACACGGTGGTTCCTTTACATTGCTGAAATGCGAGGACCTGAGATCGGTGAGGCGATCTCAGGTCTTCCGTTGAATAGCTATCCTACCGCGCAGATGCAAAGTAGGTGGGATGTTCGACCAAAGTTAGTCAGCGACGCCAGGGGTAGGGGAGGGACCCGCGGATCCAACGTTGACTTTTCGCTTTCCCTTCCCGAATTTCAGGTAGAGCACTGGCATGATGAACAAGTTCAGCAAGGTGGATGTCACTAAGCCGCCCAAGATCACGACCGCCATCGGATGCTCGATCTCGTGGCCAGGTATGCTACCTGCGACGACAAGAGGAACCAGCGCCAATCCAGTCGCAAGCGCGGTCATCATGATCGGCGATAGCCGTTCTTTGGCGCCTTGGAGGACGAGGCCGGGACCGAATGGCACACCCTCCTCGCGCTCAAGGTGCTGATAGTGATTGATGAGCATGATGCCGTTTCTGGCGGCGATTCCGAACACGGTTAGGAATCCTACAAGCGAGCCTAGGGAAATGATGCCGTCGCCCAGATACGCCGCGATCACACCTCCTACGAGCGCCATCGGCAGCGTCAGGAACGCGACGATCGCGAGGCGCATGCTTCCGAACGAAGCCTGAAGTAGCACGAAGACTCCAATCACGGCAGCGATTGCGAACCAGGTTAGCCGTTGCGATGCTGCTTGCCGCTCTTGGTATTCGCCGAGAAGCTCGGCATGATATTCAAGCGGGAATGTGACCTGAGTGAGCCCCTGATTGAGATCGTCGATGACCGATCCAAGGTCGCGTCCCCGAACATTTGCGCTCACGTCTATTTTGCGCGACGCGTGTTCACGCTCAATTTCATTCGGCGTGGGCGCAACCTCTACTCTTGCCACGTCTCCTAACCGAACCCTCTCGCCACTAGGAGTATCGATCAAGAGATCCTGGATGCTGGACAAGCTATTCCGTGCTGATGGCACGCCGGCGACGCGTACGTCATAGACTTTCCCACCGTAGTACAAGTCGCCGACCTCCTCAGTTGCTACAAACGCGGCGACCGATCGCCGAACATCGCCGGGTTTTATTCCGAACTCATGGGCCTTGGCGAGATCGACTTCGACTTCGATCTGAGGTTCGTTGACGTGGAGTTCAACGTGTTCCTCGACGACGCCATCGATACCGGACAGAACCTGGCGTACCTCTTCTGCTTTGTCGTGTAGGACGTCGAGGTCCTGTCCGTAGATGCGAACAACAATGGCATCACTGGACCCAGCTAGCACCTCACGGATTCGCTCTTTCAAATACGCCTGAACGTCCCGGTAGAGTCCCGGGTATCCGTCGACGACTTGCTGAACTGAGGCCAGCGTGTCCTCATAGTCGACGGACGGGTCGACACTAATCCAGTTTTCGCCGAAGTACATGCCGACGACTTCATCAGCCGCTTCGGCCTGCCCGATGTGCGCCCCGAAGTTGCGGACTCCCGGAATCGTCCGTAGTTCTTTGCTTGCCTGAGTTGTGATGCGCACCATCTCAGGATGAGAAGTGCCCGGGATAGTCAGCCAATGCATGAGGAAGTCTCGCTCCTTAAAAGAAGGGAGGAGCGACTGTCCTAAAAGCGGTGTCATGATGACGCCAATGACCGCGACGGTTGCGACTGATGCGTACGCCCACTGAGGGCGGCGAATGATCCGCCCGAGGGCGCGGCCATAAAATCCCTGGAGCCAGCGTACAATCGGCGATCCGCGACGTTCGAGCGGCGCTTTGCGGAACAAGATCAGCGCCAGCGCTGGGGTCACGGTTAGCGCAACAAGCATTGATGCAAGTACTGCCAACGCGTAGGAGAACGCAAGTGGACGGAAGAAGGAGCCCGTCAGGCCGGTCATAAAGAAGACGGGCATGATCGCGACGGCATCAATCAAGGTCGCATAGATAATCGCGCTGCGAACCTCGATCGACGCCTCAAGGATGACTGAAGGGGTCGATTTGCCGAGGTTTTCTTGGCGGTTCTGCCGCAGTCTTCTGACGATGTTTTCGATGTCGATGATCGCGTCATCGATCACGGCGCCGATTGCTATGACGAGTCCCGCGAGCACCATCGAGTTCATCGTCGCACCACGCACAGTAAAGCACGACGACGGCGGCGAGGAATGCGAGAGGGATGGCAACCACGCTGATGAGCGCGACCCGCCAGTCAAACAAGAAGAAGGCCATCAACAGCACCACGAGGAATGCCCCGATGAGTAGTGCGGACTTCAGGTTGTCCATCGCGGTGTCGATAAAAGTTGCAGGACGATAAACGGTCGTGTCGGTCTCAATACCTGGCAATCCCGGCGCCATCTCGTCGAGCGCCGACTCGATATCCTCGGTCACCTGAAGTGTGTTCGATCCGGGAAACTTCTCGATGACGAGGAAGAGGTCTTGACCTTCGTCAGTGACGGCATCGCCAATTAGGGGTTGGTGATCTTCGACGACCTGCGCAACATCACCAAGCGTCTTACCACTTTCACTCGAGCCTTTGAGCGTTACCCGGGCGAGATCTTCCGCGGTCTCGATCGGCAGAAGATGCTGAATGCCCAGGCGCTGATTGGGCGTGTCGATGAAACCGCCGCTACCTGGTGAAGATGCTTCGACAAACGTCAAGGGTGAAACCCAAAGCGCATTGGCGGTTGTTTCGACGATTTGGAAGAGGGTGACCCCTTCTTGTTGTAGCTTTTCCGGGTCTACTTGAACTTGGAGCTGCCGCTCGCGCTGGCCCCAGATGGAGACATTGGCCACACCCTCGATGCCCATCAATCTGGGCTTGATGGTCCATCGGGCGATGACCGAGGTTTCAATAGGGGTCAGCGTGTCTGACGAAAGGCGAACCATCATTACCCGGCTCGACGATGAAAGAGGTTGGATCATCGTCGGTGGTTTTGAGACGTGCGGAAGATCGCGAGCCTGTCCTAGGCGTTCCTGGACCAACTGACGGGCCCGCATAATGTCGGTTCCCGGTTCAAAAACAAGCACAATAGATGAGAGTCCGGGAACAGATTCGGAGCGAACATCGTCGAGCCACGCGACACCGTTGAGGAGAATTTGCTCCATCGGCACAGTGATGAGCGACTCAACCTCAGCGGCCGATAGACCGAGTGCCTCAGTCTGAATTTCGACATACGGCGGAGTGAACTCCGGAACGGTGTCTACGGCCATGCTAGGCAAACGCCAATATCCGAAGATCATCAGCGCCGCGGCCAGCGCGAGTACCAGCAAGCGGAAACGCATACTTGAAGCGACGATTCCACGTATCATCCGAGGGCACCTCCCCGCGCGGTCGACGTCCAATAACAAGCCGAACTGCGAACGAAGAAAAGCCGCACTCTGACACAGCCGTTGCGCGCAGCTTCAAGACGAACAAGACGTTCCAACGAACAGAAGTCGACTTTGGACACGCCAAAGGGCTGCGGCCAGAACCGGTTCACCCTTGGGCCAGCAACCATCGAGGTCAGCAAAGCCGAGGCGGATGGTTTGGCAATTTTTTCCAGAACGATTTGGAAATACCTTCGAAGAAGTAGTCTGGGGTCACGGCAACAATCGAGTTCACCGTTTCGTATCCGATAAGCCCTCGGACCTCGTGACAAACGTCGACAATGAATTGATGTTGTCGACTCATCGCCGCCTTCGTCCCGGCGCTCGAAGTGACAATTCCTAAAGTTTTCACTCACAAAAATGGCGCCGACTAAAACGGCGCCAAAGGCATAATTTGGAATTGCAAACAGCATCGAGCTCATCGGCGATCCGCGTAGGTGGAGCACAGCGAGGGCTGCCAAGAAGGCAAGCGGAATTCCCATGAGGCTGAAGATGTCCACCAGCCAATCCAACAAGATCAACGCCATCCACAAAACGACGAGAATTGCGCCATTGAACAGCGACTTTTTGACTTCCTCGATGGCGGACTCGGTGGAATTTGCCAGTCGGTATCTAGTGGCGTCGATCTCGACGTTAGATAATCCGGGCTTCAAGCCGTCGAGCCAAGCCACACCGTTGAGATGCACTTGTTCAATCGGACCGCTGACTAGTGATCCGACATCGACTTCAGAAAGTCCGAGTGCTTCGGTCTGAATTACGGATGAACGTGGCGCAACGCCCGGCGCGGTGGCGTCTCCCATGCTCGACATACCCCACGAGCTAAAGAGGATCAGTCCCACCGCAATCGCAAGAATGAGGAGATGCTTGGGCAAGCGAGAAAGGAAAAGTCCGCGTGTCATCGGAGGAAGCCTCCGTTCGCGGAAGTCGTCTGACAGCGAACCACATTGTGCAAGTCTCGGGCGCGGACGAAAGAAAGACTGAAGCCGGCAGCCAGAGTTGATATCAAGTGGTCAGATAATTGAGGTTGATGAGGTGCAATATGGTTGGAGCGGTTAGATGGGCGCCCGCCAAGACTGAGCGGGTTCGGAAATTCGGGAAGCGACCCGGGAAAGCTTGGGAAATCGCATCCGAGTCGCCTATCGCCTTCCGAGGACCGCTCGGCGGAAGCGCGCGTGGCGGCGCTCATCGATCGATGAGGTTGCCAGCGCGTCCTGCAACCGTTTGGCGAGCAGACAAGACGCGAAGGCGCTGGAAGCGGCAAGCCATTTCCGTTTGACCTCCACTGTCGTCGCTCGCCGGGCACGGGCGTCGAAGTAGGATGAATTGGCTATTACCATACACCTATGTCGCTATATGTCAACTAGTACTTTCTCGTGTACAGGTCGATGTGCCGAGAATTTAAGTTTCCAATGGAGTCGACTGTAGTCAGTAGTTGAAGATCCAAGATGCAATGAGAGTTATCGGCGTTTGAAAAGGCGGTTTCGTCTCGGCCTTCATTTGGGAAGGTCGGTGCTTCGACAATTGAGTTACAATTCTTGACTTCCAAGATGCGGATTTCTATACTTTCGTGCGGCGTCCAGAGGTCGCAGGTTTGGCTTGCCGACGTAGCTCAATTGGCAGAGCAGCTGTTTTGTAAACAGCAGGTTGCGGGTTCGAGTCCCATCGTCGGCTCCGCCGTGATCGCGTCGGCAATCAGGCGCAAGTCGAGCAAGGCACGGGCAGGTGCCAGAGTGGACAAATGGGCCTGACTGTAAACCAGGTGCGCGAGCTTCGGTGGTTCGAATCCGCCCCTGCCCACCGAACAGGCGAGCCGATTTGGCGGCGTTCTATCGGGCCCACATAGCTCAGTCGGTAGAGCACATTCTTGGTAAGAATGAGGTCCTCGGTTCAAGTCCGAGTGTGGGCTCCAGCTCTGTTCAGTCTGGTGAGAGGCTCCATCGTGGAGCCTCTCTATGTCGTGTGATCGGTCCTCCGTCCACATAGATGAGGATCGCGCGGTAGGAGGAGGAGTCACCGTGGGCAAGCAGAGATTCGAGCGGACGAAGCCGCACATCAACGTGGGGACGATCGGGCACGTCGACCACGGCAAGACGACGTTGACGGCGGCGATCACCAAGACGTTGGCCTTACGGGGGGAGCGGCCTTCCGCGATTTGGCCAGATCGACAACGCGCCGGAAGAGCGGGAGCGGGGGATCACGATTGCGATCGCCCACGTCGAGTACCAGACCGAGAAACGCCACTACGCGCATGTCGACTGTCCGGGGCATGCCGACTACATCAAGAACATGATCACCGGGGCGGCGCAGATGGACGGGGCGATCCTGGTGGTGAGCGCCCCGGACGGGCCGATGCCGCAGACGCGGGAGCACATCCTGCTGGCGCGCCAGGTCGAAGTGCCGGCGATGGTGGTCTTCTTGAACAAAGTCGACATGATGGACGACGAGGAACTGCTGGAACTGGTCGAACTGGAAGTGCGGGAACTGCTCTCCACCTACAACTTTCCCGGCGAGGAGATCCCGATCATCCGGGGGAGTGCCCTCGGCGCGCTGTCCAGAGCGAGCTCCAAGGATCCCGGCGGCGCCGGAGTACGCCTGCATCTGGGAACTGATGCGGGCGGTGGACGACTACATTCCGACGCCGGAGCGGGCGGTCGACCAGCCCTTCCTGATGCCGATCGAAGACGTGTTCGGGATCAAGGGACGGGGGACGGTGGTGACCGGGCGGGTCGAGCGGGGGCGGGTCAAAGCCGGGGAGAGATCGAGATCGTGGGCATGGGGCAGCGGCGCAGAGTCGTGGTGACCGGGGTGGAGATGTTCCAGAAGACGCTGGATGCAGGGGATAGCCGGGCGACAACGTGGGCTGTCTGTTGCGCGGGGTGGAGCGCGACGACGTGGAGCGGGGGCAGGTGCTGGCCAAGCCGGGCGTCGATCAAGCCGCACACCAAGTTCCAGGCCGAGGTGTATGTGCTGAGCAAGGAAGAAGGGGGGCGGCACACGCCGTTCTTCCCGGGGTACCGGCCGCAGTTCTACATCCGGACGACGGATGTGACCGGGAGCATCGCCTTGCCGGAGGGGGTGGAGATGGTGATGCCGGGGGACAACATCCAGATGGGGGTGGAGTTGATCACGCCGGTGGCGATCGAAGAAGGGTTGCGCTTTGCGATCCGCGAAGGCGGCCGCACCGTCGGCGCCGGCGTCGTCACCTCGCATCGACGAGTAGATCGAACAAGTGATGGTATGCTGACGGCGGACGATGGCTATACTGACGTGTCGCCACGGGCGGTCAGTCGCGAACGCCTGAACGCAGCGGCAAAGGATGTAGTACAATGGCGAAGAAGTCGAAGGCCGACCGGCTGACGATCACGCTCGAATGCACGACAGTGCAGAGAGCGGAATTACACAACCGAGAAGAACCGGCGAAACGATCCTGGGCGGTTGGAACTCAAGAAGTTCTGTCCTCGTTGCCGGAGTCACCAGGCTGCACCGCGAAACTCGCTAGCCGGCAGTCAGCGGTCTGACGGCAGACGCGGGGCATAGGGTCGTAGCTCAATTGGTAGAGCAGCGGTCTCCAAAACCGCAGGTTGCGGGTTCGATTCCTGCCGGCCCTGCCAGACTCGAAGGCGACGCCAGGTTGCGACGGTGGGGCGGCGCCTGAGCTGGCACGCCCCATTTCCGTGCGTTTTCGGCCGGGAAGGCGTTCAGATCGTGCAGTCGCGAGATGAGCACGTCAACGATTGGAAGGACTGAGGCCATGAGCGCCCAGCGCCGGACAGCAACCAAAACGAGGCGCGACTGCCACGGCGACGCCTCCAGCGCCAACAGACCGCGGCGCAACAGGAGACTACAGGTGGCGTCGTCGAAGGCGCATCCCGTCCGGCGAACACGAGCGCGAAGACGAAGGCTCCCGAACGCCGATTGCATCCGTTCAAGCGACGCATGGACGAGCCTTCAACGGACGCTGCGCGACACGCGGGCCGAAATGGCCAAGATCACCTGGCCGGACCAGCAGACGACGCGCAATTTGACCATCGTGGTTATTGGACTTTCGATCGTTCTCGGCCTGCTTCTCGGCGGCATCGACTATGTCCTCCTCAAGATTCTTGAGGCGTTGTAGAACTTCTAGGGCGTCACTTCGGAACTGCAGTGTGACTGACGCCAACGGCGGCAGGAGGTAATCGCCATGGGTCGCCAATCGCTCCGCGAGCGACTCGCGGCGCACGGGCCGCCGAGCAAGGTGAATCTGCAGAAACGTCCGAAGGACAAGTGG
Source organism: uncultured Chloroflexia bacterium (assembly GCA_963737985.1). GTDB lineage: Bacteria > Chloroflexota > Chloroflexia > Thermomicrobiales > UBA6265 > CAVTUU01. The sequence goes on from CAVTUU010000014.1 coordinate 70,896, forward strand.
TACGTTCTCCACACCTATTCCGGCTACGAGAACAAAGTCAAGAAGTCGATCGAGAACCGTGTCGAAGCACTCGATCTGCATGAACGCATCTTCGAAATCGTCGTGCCGACCCAGGAAGAGATCGAAATCAGGGGCGGCCAGCGCCACACGGTGCAGCGCAAAGTCTTTCCCGGTTACGTGCTCGTTCGCATGAAAATGGACGACGAGACCTGGTACGCCCTGCGAAACACGCCGGGCGTCACCAGTTTCGTCAATATCAACAACAAACCGGTTCCGCTCGCCGAGAGCGAAGTCCAGAAGATCATGAAGGGCATGACCGCCGAAGCGCCGAAGGTCAAGATGTCCTTCCAGCTCGGCGACACGGTCCGCATCATCGACGGGCCATTCGCCGATTTCCGCGGCGAGATCGACGAGATCAATCAGGAGAAGGGTAAGATCAAGGTGCTGGTCTCCTTCTTTGGTCGCGAGACGCCGGTCGAGCTCGACTTCTTGCAGGCGAGAGAACAGAAACGTAGGCGTGAAGGCGGCAACGGCGGGAAGGCGCGAATCGACACTCGCCGCGTCGCATTCCGCCTTCTGGCCTTGGAAGAGGAGGTCGTCAGTTGGCAAAAAGGTACGTGCCTACGTCAAGTTGCAGATTGCCGGCCGGCAAGGCAACGCCGGCGCCGCCGGTTGGTCCGGCGCTCGGCCAGCACGGCGTGGCGATCATGAATTTCTGCAAGGAGTACAACGAGCGCACCGCGGCCAGGCCGGTCAGATCATCCCGGTCGTTGATCACGGTCTACGAAGATCGCTCGTTTACCTTCGTGACCAAGACGCCGCCGGCGCCGGACCTGCTGCGCCGCGCCGCGGGCGTCGACAAGGGTGCGGGCAACCCGCGAACGAGACGGTTGGCAAGGTCTCGGCGCAGCAGGTGCGCGAGATCGCCGAACTCAAGATGCGAGACCTGAACGCGGTCGACATCGACGGCGCGATCAAGCAGATCGAGGGCACTGCGCGCACCATGGGGATCGAAGTCACGGCCGGAGAGGCCAGCATTTGGCCGTCACGATGTGGGAGGGCCGTCAACGCTCCGCTAGCACCACAGGAGGAACAATGCATGCCAAGGCACGGCAAGAAGTATCGTCGAGGCGCAGAAGAAAGTCGATCCGACAAAGACAGTATGACGGCCCGATGAGGCGTCGCCCTGCTCAAGGAAATCGCCTACGCGAAGTTCGACGAGACGGTCGAAGTCCACGCCCGGCTTGGCATCGACCCCCGCCAGGCCGACCAGACCGTGCGCTCAACGGTGATGCTGCCCAACGGCACCGGCAAGGTGCCTCGCGTGCTGGTCTTCGCCGCAGGGCGAAGCCGAGCGCATCGCGCTGGAAGCTGGCGCCGACTACGCTGGTCGCGGACGATTTCGTTGCCGCAGATCAAGGGCGGTTGGCTCGAGTTCGACGCCGCCGTCGCGATGGCCGATCAGATGGGCAAGGTCGGTGGTCTTGGTCGTGTCCTCGGTCGCCGCGGGCTGATGCCGAATCCGCGCTCCGGCACCGTCGTTCGCAATCGCCGAGGATCTTCCGAACGTCCTGCGGGAACTCAAGGGCGGTCGCGTCGAGTTCCGCAACGACCGCACCGGCATGGTGCACGTCGGTCATCGGCAGGAAGAGTTTCACCGACGAACAAATCCGCGACAATCTGTACGCGTTGGTCGATGCCGTCAGTCCGGGCCAAGCCAGCTGGCGCCAAGGGCGTCTATTGCCGTACGATGACGATCACCAGTACAATGGCGCCCGGCATCCCGCTGAATGTGTCGCAGACAATGGCGAATGCCGCGGCAGCCGCAGGCGTAACTGCGCAAGGCGCGCATCTGCGTTTGACGACAATCGAACACTGGCTGAAGACAGTCGGTGCGGTTCGCCGCTTAATTTCCGGCCGAGGCCCCTGGATCGCGACCGAACGCGTCGCCCGCGTCTCGATCTGTGCGCCCTGGGCCATCCGGCCTGGGGCGCTTTTTCGTTATCAGTTGCCAGTTGTCAGTTGCAGAATTCGGTCTCATCTGACAACTGGCAACTGGCAACTGTTGGGCAGACCTGGGGGAAGGGGGTGAAACGCATGCCAACAGCCACAGAAGGATCGAACGATCGAGGAGTTGACCGACAACTCTGCGACGCGCGAAGCTCACGATCGTGACCGACTATCGTGGGCTGACGGTCTCTGATCTGCAGGGGCTGCGCGGCCACGTTGCGCCCGCAGGACGCCGAGGTCCGGATCGCGAAGAACACGCTGACGAAGATCGCGGCGACGTGGACGGAATCGACCGGACTCGATGCCGGTGCTGGAGGGTCCGACGGCGCTGGTGTTGGCCTACGACGACATCTCGGTGCAGTCGAAGGCGGTCTCCGATTTCGCGCGCACGTCGCGCATTCTGACGATCAAGGGCGGCGATGACTCGAAAGCAGTTCATCGGCGCCGAGCGACGTCGAAGCGTTGGCGACGATTGCCGCCGCGCGAAGTGCTGCTCGGCAAGTTCGTCGGACTGCTCGCGTCGCCGATGCACGGACCGTCGGCGTGCTCAGCGGGCCGAGTCGCTCGATCGCGTACGCTGCTCAAGGCGCGCGCCGAGCAACTGGGCGGCGGCGAAGCCCTGCGCGACGCCGACTAGACTCACCGCCGTTTGATCGTCGACGCTATGGCGGCGGATCATAACCCGCGAGTCGACAAGGGAGGACACAGTGGCGTCAACAGACCAAATGATCTCCCAGATCGAGCAGATGACTGTTCTCGAGCTCAACCGCTCGTCAAGGCGCTTGAAGAGCGCTGGGTGTCACGGCGGCGGCGCCGGTGGCGATGGGCGCGGCTCCGGCCGCCGGCGGCGCGGCGCCGCCGAGCCGGAAGAAGAGCAGACCGAGTTCGACGTCATCCTGACCGAGGTCGGCCCGAACAAGATTCAGGTCATCAAGGCCGTGCGCGAGCTGACGAGCCTCGGTCTCAAGGAGGCCAAGGACGTCGTCGAGGCCGCTCCGAAGGCAGTCAAGGAAGCCGTCCCCAAGGACGAGGCCGAGGCCGCCAAGGCGAAGCTCGAAGAAGCCGGCGCCAAGGCGCGAGGTCAAGTAGCCTCAGCCGTCAGCTGTCGGCCGTCACGGGCGCGGTCAGGATGCTGGCTGGTCACCGGTCGCACCTGTCGCTGATTGGCTACGGCTGAAAGCTGACGGCTGACGGCTCGTGCTATACTCGCCGAAGCGGGGCGTGGCGCAGTCCGGTAGCGCACCGGTATGGGGTACCGGTGGTCGGAGGTTCGAATCCTCTCGCCCCGACCATCCTCCAACAGGCACGATCGGACGACTCAACGCGAATGCGCGACGGTATCCCTGTGGTTGCTGGTCACTGAATCGCGCGGAGTCCGTCCGCGTTCCTGATTGGGACTCTGATGAGAAACCCCGCACCTACCCGAAGCTCGCCCTGCCGCATCATCATCGCCGACGACGAGTCGCTGATCCGCCTGGATCTGCGCGAGATGCTCACCCACTCGGTTATGATGTCATCGGCGAGGCTGGCGACGGCCGCTCGGCGATGGATCTGGCGCGAAAACTCCGTCCGGATCTCGTCATCATGGACATCAAGATGCCGGACATGGATGGCATCTCGGCCGCCGAGGGGTTGACAGCAAGATCGTATCGCGCCGGTCGTCCTCCTAACCGCCTACTCCGATCAGGCACTGGTCGATCGCGCCAAAGAAGCCGGCGTCATCGGCTACGTCGTCAAACCATTTCGCGAGGCGGAACTGATGCCGGTGATCGAACTGTCGCTCGCCCGCTTCGAGGAAATCCGGGCGCTCGAACGCGAAGTCGGCGATCTGAAAGACGCACTGGAAACGCGCAAAGTCGTCGAGCGCGCCAAAGGCGTGCTCATGGAAGTCCACGGACTGCGCGAGTCCGAAGCGTTCCACCGCATGCGCAAGACGAGCATGGACGCGCGAAGTCGATGCGGGAAGTCGCCGAGGCGATCCTGCTCACGCACGAGATGGACTTCTCCAACCAACTATCGGACGCATCCGGGACCGTCACAGAATTAAGTCTCGACGACAAGCATTAACGAATTGATCAGCTGGGCCTGTTCAGATTTGCGCTCGAGCTGATTCTTTCTTACGTGCTGTTCCGGCGGCGGAAATGCAGACGGGCTAGCAGCGGCCGTCCGAGTCTCCACTCCGACTGACGAACCGTAACAGTCACACTCGATGGATTTGTCGCTTATCCACTGGACATTCAGGCGGTAGGAAACCTTGGCGAAAGCGTGTAGACGCCCGGTCCGAGCCCAGAAACGTCGATTTGGACCTCAATCGTATCTGCGGTGAGATTAGCGAGCGTTTCCTGCGATCCGACAACCGTGACCGTAATTTCGTTAGGGCTTGCCTCGGCGGTCAATCCTTCTCCGACGTTGACAAACTGAATGTGCTGACTGGGAAGTGGCTGTGTGACGCCGCGCTGTCGGATTTGGACGACAGCGATAACCGTTCCGTCGGCTGGATCAATTACCTGCACGCCTTCTGGCAACCCGACGATAGAAACGCGCTTGCTGACCGTGCTTGTGGCGCCTGAAACATCTATTGGCTCAGTCGAGACCGCAACGAGATCACTCAGCAGGCCCTGAGGCCCGTCGACGAGCACTGTGGCGGGATTGATCGTACGGTCCACAACCTCGTATCCCGCGCCGGTTCACCGTTCAATTGGGTGATGACAGCCACGCTCTTACCGCGTGCGGACACCGCCACGCTGGCGGAAATCGATTCTGGGGAGATCTCAGCTTCCGGAATCGGATTGTCGTCGCCATCGCGTGCTTGTGGAGTGAACGAGTCCTCAAACGTTCCCGACTGATTCGAAATATCGATCGGCAGCACAATGCGGCTAACACGATTGACGACCGAGCTAGGACCGCGAACCGTAACTTCGGAGACCTGTGGATCGACAGAACTAATCCGCTTCGTTCCATCGGTCGAACCCGTTTGCTCCCATTCGAGCGGGAATTGACGAGCAACGGTCTGCTCTACCTCAATTGAGATCCGATCGGGCGTCACTTTGCTATCCCAAACGTCATCGGGAGCGTTGACCAGCACCGGAACCGAATAGGTTCCTGGTCCAGTTACGTGTTCGACATCCAGGTGAGCGCTCACATCACTCGCCCTTGTCGGTTGAATGACCGATTGGGGACCGGTGATCGTGATACTGGCAGTTGGAAGCGAACCTACTACCTGGAGACCATTGGTCAGACCCGAAACCTCGATCGCAACGTCAGAAAATGTTCTGTCCCTCTGTGGATTCTCCGATGTTGTCACCCATCCCCATAGGATGAGTGCCAACACCAACGAAGAGCCGAGCCTGATGAGACTGGCCCTGTTCACGCGTGATTTGAGGTCTTGATACATCGTCGTCATCGCGTGCCCTAAGAAGTCCTTGTGGTTTCGGTTTCGCGCTTGGTGGTCGTTGCCTTGTCACGCCGTACGACTGTCGTGGCGCGAGTCGGCAGATGAAGTCGTCCGTTCGATCCAGTAACACGACCTTCGGGTCGATCGAGGCGCAGGAGCGAACGGAGCACGCGGCGCAGTCGATCCTGGTCGAGATTTCGAATCAGGCGGCCGTTGTGGGCGACCGCAACTTGCCCGGTCTCCTCGGAGACCACGACAGCGAGAGCGTCCGATTCTTCGGTCACACCGATAGCCGCTCGGTGTCTGGTCCCAAGCTGTCCCATGGCAGACACGTTGTCTGTTAAGGGCAGAACAACGCTCGCGGCGACGATGCGGTCGCCACGGACAATAACGGCCGCGTCATGAAGCGGCGAGTTAGGGAAAAAGATATTGATCAACAGTTGGCGAGTGAGTGCGGCGTCGAGTGGAACGCCTTTGTCGGCGTAGTCCTGCAATCCGGTCTCGCGCTCGATCACCATGAGCGCACCGAAACGTTGGCGAGACAATTGGGCGCTCGCGCGGACAATCTCGTCGACCATGTGTTCGATGTCTTCCTCGGTTCCGGCAGGAAATGGGGTGCGCAACCACGTCCCGGTGTGTCCAAGCTGCTCGAGCGCACGTCGAATCTCAGGCTGAAAGATCACTGGGATGGCGATGACAAGCGCCGGCCAAGTTTTGGAGAGGAGCCAATTTAGCGTAGTGAGATCGAGCGACGTGGCCAGAAAGTAAACAAGAGCGAGGAGGATGATGACGCCACGAATGAGTTGCGTCGCACGCGTGCCTTGTGCAACCCAAAGGAGCCAATAAATGATTAGCGTGACAACAAGAATATCTAGGATGGACCGGAGGTCACCCAGCCTTGAGAGAAGCCATCCCAACTCGGGCATGAAAACACCGCAGGATTGAAGGGGCGAGCGTGCAATTTGCCTAGAATTCTAGCATCTCTCGATCTTGAGCGAGTTCACTGATTTCGCGTGGAGAGGCGCTACGCTTGCTGATCGCGAAGTGATGCCATGGCTGCGACCTTCGCTTGTGCTATCGCATCGCCGGGACTCATGCTCACAACGCGCCGGTAAACCTTTTCTGCCTGTAAATATTCACCGATGGAAGCGAGCAATTCGCCAAGCTGATAGTAGGCGGACATATCATCCGGCGTGAGTCCGATGACTTGATGCAAGGCGGCGATCGCTTCGTGAGTTCGATCATGGCGCAGCGAGATATCGACGACTGCGCGCTGATGTGCAGCGGCTTCGTTAATCCGGCCCATCTGTAGATAAAGTGTCACCAGTCCATGTCGATGATCAACTTCATCTGGCGCGAGCGCGATTACCCGGTCGTAAAGCGCAAACGTTTCATCAGCTAGTCCGATCGTCCAACTAAGATCTGCCGCCCGTTGCAAGCTCGCAATTGCGTCCTTGATCAGTCCCGAACGCTCTTCGAGGTCGACTCGCTGAACAAGCTCCGCTCGCGCTTCGGCGACGAAGCCTCGTTGCAGGTAGCTATCAATGAGCCGGGATTTGACCTTGATGTTGTTTGGCGCTAATTGCGACATTTGGCGAAGAACCGCCGCCATCGGATCGAGTTGTCCGGTGTTCCGGAAGTGGACGGCAAGTCCATCGAGAATTGTTAGCGCCGACCCGAGTTGACCGATCTTGAAATAGGCGTCGGCAAGTGTTCGACAGATGTCTTGGTGGAACTCGTTGCGTTCTCGTGCCTCTTTCAGCACCTCGACCGCACCCGCGGCATCGTCTCGCTTCAGCAACGTCTCGCCGAGTTGGAGACTGAGATCTTCGAATCGCGGCGCGCGTCCGACAAGTCCTTCCCAAGCGGGATGGGTAGCCACTTGGCTGTCTTCGAGCAATTGCAAGGCAGTCCGCACGGCAGCGACGTATTGATCGACCTGGTCGGTATCTTGTAGCGACCAAGCGAGCGCCACTGCACCGGTTGCGCGAGCGAGGGGGGAGGCGTTTCGGTCGCCCGCTGCGGCCGTTAGAATGATGTGCGCTTCAGGGTCGCCCGCTGCCTGTGCGAGGAGTCCTTGACCGGCAATGCAACTCGACGTTGGTTGTGGCAACGAAGCGACTGTTCGGACATACGCGTCGAGTATTGCCTTGTTTTGAGGCGCCTGGCGCTGCAGTTCCGCCACATGGCCAAGAATGACCCAGAACTCGTTCTCGTTGATCCCACTCATGATGGCGGCGAGAGATGACCGAGCAATCGCGGCGTCCGCTCCGTTTGCGACTGCCGACTCCCAGCGATCGACGGCGCCTTCGAGATCGCCGGCTTTGATTCGGAGAATTGCGTTTTCCAGCGCTGCTCGAGTATCGCCAGGGATCAACTTGCAGAGACGGACCGAGTAGGCAAGACTTTCATTGGTCAATCCTTCGGAATCAAGCAATTGGATTAATTTCGACGCGTAGAACGATGCCTGCTCGGGCTCGTCATTCGCAATGAGCAACTCGACGACTCGCCGGAGCGAGACCAGATCCTTGTCCGACGAGTGCAACAAGACGCGATAAATCATCCACGCGCTATCTTCATCGCCAAGGAATGAAACAAGGCGAAGAAGCGTTTCCGCTTGGGCTCGGGCGCGGCGAGTAAGGCGTTGTACCGTGTAGATCTCGGCGATTCTAAGGTAAAGAGGTACGTAGCCTGGTTCGATATCCAAGGCATACAAGCAAGCATCGAGCGCCGCATCGAGATGGCCACTCTTGAGGTCGACGGTTGATAAATCGATGACATCCCGAACTTCGTTTGGCAAATGTGCCTCACCAGGCAGGGGAATCGTGAACGCAAGCGATTCCGGCGGAAATGGTGGAGGCGCTTCCTTCGGAATCTCCTCTCCGCCCTTGCCAATCGCTGTCGTTCCGTACCGCAAAAGCGCGGTCCGATTGAGCGCGCCGGTCAGACCGCGTGTCTGGCGTGGTAATGATTTGGTCGAGGGTATCGGCAATTGACCCGTTGATGATTGGGTCGAAGTCTCGGGCTTCGGCGCCCCGAGCATTGACATGATCCGCGCCGCGTGACCATCCTGGCCCCGCCCCTGGTAAGCCGTTGCCAATTTCATGAGCGTGGCTCGTGATTCGTCGAGAGCGCCCGTTCGGTGTTGGAGCACGGCCAGTCGGAAGAGCAGATCGGTGTTGTCCGGGTTCTCGGCGATAGCAACTTTGACGGTGTCGAGACTCATCTGTCGCGTTCGCCGGCGACATAGGCGTAGTGTCTATCGTTTCTCCTGGAAGCACCTGAATCAGATTTGTCGCCGCAGACGCGGCCGGCGTTGATTGCGGGAGTACCGTCGTCCTCGCGGTTTCAGTTACCAAAGGATTAGTCAGGTTTTGAAGATTAATTGTCGCCCCGACGAAATCGTCGTGCGTCAACGGAGATGAACCTGCAGGGGTCACTTGTTTTTGAGATAGTCCTCCAATCGTCCCCGTCTGGGCGATTTCTGGTCCGCCGAGCGCGATGGTCGCATTTGAAGATGCTATGTCAGGGGTCGTATCAGTAATGTGCTGTTCCTTGGTGAACTCGCCGAGGAGATCGTCGGTCGCTTGGCGAATGGCTTTCGTTCCGGTATCGGTGGATAAAGCCGTGGTCTTCGCGATTTGATCGGGTGTATTTTCTCCGTCAATCAGATCTGTCATGAGGACATTTCGCGACACCATCGACCTCCGTTCAGCATCGGCCCTCCGCGCATCGGGCGCGGTTGTAGATCCCAGTGTATGAACAGGGTGATGAATCAGAGAATAGGCGCTTGGTAGGAAGTGCGATTGAAGGGCAAAATAGGTCTATCGCCCCGAGCTCTGATCGAGTCTACGCGCGGGACGTCGGCGGTAGTCAGGCGCATCGATGTGGATGTAGGTCGTGAGTCTCGTATCAAGAATTCGAGAAAGCACTCGCTCTTCGATGCGCTTGAAATCTTGGTTCGACGTTACGACGGTCGGCAAGTTCTCGTTATAGCGATGATTGAAGATTTGGTAAAGTTTCTCTCTCGCCCACGGCGTGGTGTTTTCCGTGCCTAAGTCATCGAGAATCAGCAACTGCGCGTTCCGGACGGTCGTAAAACGATCGTCATAAGCGACACCATTTGCAGGATCAAACGTCGCTCGCAAGTGATCGAGCAAATCAGGCACGACCGCGAAAAGGACGCTCATCTTCTGCCGTTCCATCGCATAAAACGCCGTTGCGACGGCGAGGTGTGTTTTACCAGTTCCGCAGTTTCCGTGAAGAAACAACCACCCATGCGGATTCCGGGCGAATTTCACGGCCGACTCGTAGGCCTCTTCGGTTCCCTGGATGTTTGAATCGAACGAATCGAACGTGCGATCGGCAAACGAGTCGAGGTTGGACAGCTTGCGGAGATCGTCGACGAGGCGATCTTCGCGATCGCGGACGCGACACTCGCATGGAAAGATTCGCCCGAAATTTGGGTGTCCAAGTGGTACGTTAACGCGGAGAAATCCGGCGTCATTGCAGATCGAGCAGTTAGGTCCCGCCGGTTCGCTTGAGATGGCGACCCTGTCGGTATTGATCGGGATTGAGATTTCGCGGATCACTTCGCCGATGTGTTTCATTCCTTTGATCTTCCCCTCGGCCCTGCGTCGACCATTGCTCAAGTATGCGCTGAATATACCGCCAACTTCTACGGTTATAGCTAACCGCTTCGTTAATAGCTTCTTCAATCCAGCTTTGCGGGTAGGATTCGAGGGCACTTACGAGGTGATCTGCAATGAGCGGCGTTAAAAGACCGATGTTCTGTTCATAGAGTCGAAAAACGTTGGGCCGCTCTGGTGAAACAGTTGGCGGTTCATCCCCGTTCCAAAGAGCCAAAGGTGGAGCAATCGCTCCCCGGCTCATTGCCGCAATCAAGGCTTGGTTCGCGGGAGTGTTGAGATAGTACCAGGTTTGTCGACTCGAACCCTTTCCCACGGTGAATCGACAAATCGTGCCTCTCCCGATCGCGAGATCTAGTCCGGTCTCGATCCGTCGAGTTGGCTCATTAGGACTGCCGACGACTTTCAGAGCTTCTCGAAGCAAGAGATCGCGGAGGATTCTTTGCTCACTGATCGGCGCATCAACGTCATTCTCCTCATCGAGAAGCCGGAAGAAACTCAGCGATACATGGAGTTCCGAGATATCCGAGATTTGCGGCAGCAGATCTGCGAAGAATGCGCGCGGGATCGCGACCGCCGGCATCGTTGCGACGATCATCCCGCCAGTGCGCTTGGACAAGGTGGAGCAGCCTCCAATAGGACCGGTAGTCAGGCGGTCGGTTCGCGGTAAAGCTCGAGATCCGCGAATCTCGCCGTCCGCTCGAAGAACCGGAGGTTAATTGATCCGACCGGACCGTTGCGATGCTTCGCGACAATGATTTCGGCGATCCCCTTTTTCTCTGTATTCGGATCATACACTTCGTCGCGATAGATGAACATAACAATATCCGCGTCTTGCTCAATCGATCCAGATTCGCGAAGGTCGGAGAGCATCGGCCGGTGATCGGCACGGCTTTCAACCGCGCGCGAGAGCTGCGACAAGGCAATCACGGGAATGTTGAGCTCACGTGCGAGGCTCTTCAGACCTCGAGAGATCTCGGAGATCTCCTGAACCCGATTCTCTGAGCGACGCGAGTACATGAGTTGCAAATAGTCCACGATGAGAAGATCAAGCCCATGTTCGGCCTGGAGTCGACGCGCCTTGCTCCGAACTTCCATCACGTTCAAACCGGCAGAGTCATCGATAAAGATATTCGCTTCAGACAATCGACCAAATGCGCGTGAAATCCGATCCCATTCACCATCATCAATTTGTCCGAGACGCAGTCGATGCGAATCGACGCCGGTTTCCGTAGCAAGTAGTCGCTGGACCAGCTGTTCAGCAGCCATTTCGAGGGAAAAGAGACCGACGGTCTTGGCATGTTGGATCGCGGCGCCATAAGCCACGCCGAGAGCAAACGCGGACTTGCCTACGCTTGGACGTGCAGCGACGATGATGAGATCAGACTTCTGCAATCCGCCGGTCAGTTGATCGAGGTCCGCATAACCACTTGGTACTCCGACAACCTCGCCGCGGTGTTGTTGCATGTAGTCGATTTGATCGAAGAAGCGATCGAGAACGTCGGAAATTGATTGAAAATCTTTCGTGCTTCGGCGTTGGGAGACATCGAAAATAGCGCGCTCCGAAGCATCGAGTGCTTCCTCAAGATCGACGCCATCACGATAGCCAATACTGACGATCGTTGCACCGGCATCGATGAGGCGGCGCAACGTGGCGGTGCGCTCGACAATCTTGCCGTAATACTCAACGTGAACCGCGGTCGGAACAATATTGAGCAGCGATGTCAAATAGGCGATACCGCCGACTTGATCGAGCCGCTCCTGGCGCGTCAGTTCGTCGGTAAGAGTAACGAAGTCTGTTGGCTCGCGGCGGTTGTAGAGGTCGACGATCGCCTGATAGATCGTGCCATTGGCGCCGCTATAGAAGTCGTCTTGCTTGATCGATGTCGCGACCTTGATTATCGCGTCGCGATCGATCAGCAAGCTGCCGAGAAGAGACTGCTCAGCTTCCAAATTGTGAGGAGGCAGGCGATCGACCAAGGCAACCTTCCGTCTGACTATCGTCACGATGTCGGCCAGCGGGGTCGGTCGATCTTAGTCTATGGAACTGTGTCAACTTTCGCCAGCCGAATCGTTTTGGGCGCCGGCTGGCGACTCTCTGTGCCGCTTAAGCTTCTTCGGCTGACACTTCTTCGACTTCGGCGGTCTCAACTTCAGCGGTCTCAACTTCAGCGGTTTCGGGTTCTTCTGTAGAAACCTCTTCGCCAGCCTCGCTAACTACAATCACAGTCACCTGAGGACGAAGCCTACCCACGAGGTGGACGGTGACGTTGTGCTCTCCGACGCTGCGAATCGGGTCCTCGAGAACTACTTTGCGGCGATCGATCTCTTGACCAACAACTTCGCCGAGCTTCTCCGCAACGTCAGCCGCGGTGATCGATCCATACAGCCGGCCTTGTTCGCCAGTGTTTGCGGTAAAGGTCAGTTTCTGTCCTGAGATTTTGTCTGCAAGTGATTGGAGTTGCTCTTCTTGTCGAAGAATCTTGCGCTCCGCAACCTTTTGATTGTTGGCGACGACCTTAAGTTCGCCGGGTGTCGCGAGGATTGCCATTCCTTGCGGGATCAGGTAGTTGCGGGCGAATCCGTCAGCGACAGTATGCACAGTGCCCTTCTCGCCGAGCTTCGGGACGTCTGTGCGGAGAATGATCTTCATGAACGTTGGCCTTCCATCCCTTCCCTGCGAACAACTGCGGGGACACAATCAACAAACGGGGTGTACGGACACCCCAATCGACATCGTGCTAACTATACGTCCCGAAGGGCTCCTACGCAATGTTTGGCAGACTGTTGAACACGTTGCGGTTGAATTAAATCGGTGTAAGAAACTCCGCGGCACACCAGCCGGACCCGTACTTATCGCTGCTGACGGGATACCAATCCAAACCTCCGCGCCCCGCGATTCCCCCGGTCACCGTCAACTTGGCGCCGTCCGGCAGGACTGCAACGACATCTGAGTTCGTGCTCGGTTGGGAACGCAGGTTCAGTTCGCCGTCGATCACTTTCACCGCGTCGCCAAACCCCAGCGTCGAAACGACCTGGGCGGAAAGGAATTCGCCGGCGCACCAACCAGACCCATGGACCTGGCTTCGCACCTTGTACCATTCAGATCCGTCGGAATGACGCGGTCCGCCGAGAACCTTCACCTGAGTTCCTGTGGACATGTAAGCGATGGTGGCAGAACTCAAGCCCGGGCTGGAACGCAACCGCAAGACATCCGTATCAACGACCACGATTTGACCGTTGGCGAACTCACCCGAATTCGACGGCGGAGTGCTTCCAGCTTTGCTGAGGAAATCCCCGGCGCACCAGCCGTCGCCTTCCGCCGCTCCAGTCACCGAATACCAATCGTATCCACCTGAACGCTTAGGGCCACCGGTGATGGTGAGCGGGTGATTCTGGGTCAGCGTGGCGATAACCGATTTGCCAGTGCCGGCCGCCGAGCGCAAATTGAGGACATCGGTATCGACAAAGACCTTGTCGCCTCTGTTGAACTTGGCGGACGACCCCGATGACGAGCTGGATCTCTTGAGATACAGACCGACTGCCCAACCAGTTCCGTAGTCGGTTTGCAGTTGATACCACGTCATGCCGCTGCCGGATGCCGGTCCGTCCAGGATCGAAGCCTTAGTACCGCTTGGCATGGCGGCGATGATCGACCCCGTCATCAGGGCGCTGTCCCGCAGGTTCAGGAAATCAGTATTGACCTGAACACTATCTCCGGGCGCGAAAGCGTTTGAAGGAGCGCTCGCGGTTTTCGTGAGAAAATCCTGGGCGACCCAGCCGGTTCCTTGATCTGTTTGAACCTCGTACCAGGTGTATCCCCTGTTCGTGGTCGGACCATCCGCGATGGTAACTGAGGTCCCGTTCACTAGGACCGCCAGAACATCGTAGTTGGTTCCCGGGCCGCTTCGCATGTTTGCGCTGTCGCTCGACACGATTGCCTCGTCACCCTCAGAGAACTGAGGGTGAGGCTCTGGGTCGACATCAGAGGCGAGAACGTCCGCGACGCTTGTCCGAATCCAGTCCATATCGGCGTACGCAGCATCACCTGGACAGGTCGAATCCCATACGTCTCGATGACCGCAAATTGTCGGAAGGTTGTTCGTTTCGTGGAAGTCGGCTCTTCCAAGCGGATCAAGACCGCGAGAAACCCAGGCGGTAATCCAAATCAGGCCGGCTTGCGCTTCCGGGGTTTCCGCGACACTTTCAAACGTTCCGAGAAGGCTGATACCGGAGCTGCCGTGAGCGTATTGATAGGCGTGTCCGCCGACAACGTTGTCGCCGCCATAGCGACCTTCATAGACATTTCCCATGAAATCGACGAGATAGTTGTACCCGATGTCTCCCCAGCCGCGCGTGACGGCGTGGTAGTAGTAGACCGATCGAATCGCAACAAGCGGATCTTGGAAATTCGGAGTGACTGTATGATGGATGATGACATGTTCGACGGTTTGATACTCCGGTGGCCAGAGGATGGGACGGCTGAGTTTCTGCTTCTCATGCCGATATTTCTCGTCGGCTCCCCACATTTCACGCGTGATGATCGGTGGCTGTTGGAGACTCGGAGCGAGAGCGGCTGAGTAGACATCGTCGATCGTCGGTCCGCCAGTGGCATCGATGTACGTGAACGCGAGATCAGGAAGCTGAGTCACTTCACCGTTGGAGTCAAACGACTGATAGCGAATGAAGTTTGCCGCGTCGGTGAGCACAAGATGCCCGTAGAGGCGATCACCTGCTTCCGGCTGACCCGCGTCCCCAGTTGCGGCGCCAACTGAAATGGGATCGAGCCAGTTTTCACCGTCGGGACTAAAGCTCATCTGGACGATGGCGTTGGGATCGCCATTTCCAGACCAGTGGGGAGCGGCTGCGAAAAACGTGAAGTCAGTTTGAAAATCTCGCGGTTCGCCAAGCGACGACGCATCAACTGAACCGATGTTCGCGCCTTCGTACCAGTCTGCTCCAAGTGTTTCCGGTGCTTCTTGCGCTAGGAGAGATCGTGGCCGAACTGTACTGGCGGCAGAAATGGCTGCGAAAGCGGCCGAAGCTTTCAGGAGAACCCGACGGTCGACATGGCGATTGAGTAGCCAGACGCTTCCACGGCAAGTGTTCACGGTCCCTCCGAACCGGCGCTGCGCCACTGCAATAGCGGTTTGCCGGTGTCCCGGTTGACGGCATTCGTTGACAGGAAGGCACCTTCAAGTCGCAGAAATGCCTGATTGAATTGTCTTGCGCGGGAATTCGAAGTTGGCGTCAGTGAGAGGCTATCACCTGCAGTGTTTTTCAGTCAACGGTTTCGACTTCACCGTGACTTCGGCGGAAGAGTTCGTAGAGCGCAATAGCGCCGGCTGTTGACGCATTGAGTGATGCAATGCGGCCAACCATCGGAATGGAAAGCAAAAGGTCGCAGTTCTTGCTGACGAGCGACCCGATCCCACTTCCTTCGCTTCCGACGACTAGCGCGATTGGAGACGGGACAGAACTGGTAAAGATATTCTGCCCTGTCTCGGGACCGGCGAGGCCGGCGATCCACCAACCCTTTGCTTTGAGGACACCGATCGCATGAACGAGATTTGAAACGCGAGCGATTTGCTGGTATTCGACAGCGCCTGATGAGGTATTCACAACCGCTGGGGTAACGGCAACGGTGCGATCCTGCGGCATGATGACCCCGGCCACTCCGGTCGCCTCCGCCGCGCGAAGGAGCGTGCCAAAGTTCTGAGGATCCTGGATATGGTCGAGGATCAATATCGTGCCAGTTCGCTCAACGATTTCGTCCAAGGATGCATACGGGTAGGGCCCCACGACCAAAGCCACCCCTTGATGATGAGCAGTATTCGTGAGGAACTCAAGCGCTTCGCGATCCAATCGCTCAATCATCACCCGGCGCGTATGACACTCCTCGAGGATCTCTTTGATCCGCTCGTCTTCGCGGATACCGATTGCAACGAGCAATCGATGAAGCTCGCGGCGGCCGCGTATTGTTTCGAGAACGGCGTTCCGCCCGTAAATAACCTCACCTTCGAGAGTAGGACGTGTCGAGCTGTTTCCTTGGCGGCGATCGTTAGTCCTTCCTCCAGGTCGATCCCGTCGGTCCGTCCTCGACCGTGACTCCCCGCTCCGCGAGCCTGTCCCGGATTTTGTCGGAAAGCGACCAGAGCTTCGCCGTTCTGAGTTCTTCCCGGACTTCGAGGAGGAGGTCGATGAATGGCGCGGCGTCTCCGGCATGTTTTTGTGGATCCTTTTCGAGCGGCAGACCAAGCACGTCGGCGAGTCCGATCAAGCGCTGGCGTGCTCGTTCGATTGAGCGATGCGAAGAACCTTCCGCTTTTGCGCGGTTGATTCCGCGCGCAAGATCAAAGAGGGCTGCGATGGCGCCCGGCGTATCAAAATCGTCATTCATCGCGACGTGAAATCGATCATCGACGTCACTCGCGAGGGTTGCAAGCGACAGATCCTCAGGTGCATCGAGGTTTACCTCAGTTTGCTCGATAGGTCGAGCCGCAGCCTGAAGTCGTTCTAATCCGCGCGCAGCCGCTTGAAGTGCTTCCTCAGAAAAGGTCAGTGGCGCGCGGTAATGCGACTGCAAAACCATGACCCGGTAAGCTTCGCCAAGCCCGCGATCGAGAAGTTCGCGTATTTTGATGATGTTGCCGATCGATTTCGACATCTTGTCCGAATTGAGCTGCAGGAGCCCGTTGTGCAACCAGTAACGTGAAAACGGCTCCTGTCCGAGATAGGCCTCGGATTGCGCGATTTCATTCTCATGGTGGGGAAAAATCAGGTCTGTCCCTCCACCATGTAGATCGACGACCCCGCCGAGATGACTCGAGCACATCGCCGAGCACTCGATATGCCAGCCAGGTCGACCTTCACCCCATGGGCTCTGCCATTTCGGTTCGCCCGGCTTCGCCGCCTTCCAGAGGGCAAAGTCAAGCGGATCTTCTTTTCGCTCATCGACCTCAATACGGGCGCCAGACAGAAGGTCTTCGAGTTGCCGGTGAGAGAGCTTGCCGTAGTCTTTGAACGATCGCACGCGATAGTAAACGTCGCCCTCGACTTCGTATGCGAAACCCTTATCGATGAGCCCCTTTATCGTTCGGATAATCGCCGGGATTTCTTGCGTCGCCCGGGGATAAACGGTCGCGGGTTTGATGTTGAGTGCCTTCGCTTCCGCGTGCCACTCGGCGATGAGTTTTTCGGTCAGGTCGTTTGGATCGATGCCTTCGTTGTGAGCGCGCGCAATGATCTTGTCATCAATGTCCGTGAAGTTGTAAGCGTGCCTAACCTGATATCCAATGTGTTCGAGATATCGCCTGATCACGTCGAACACGATGTATGACATGGCGTGACCAATATGAGACGGAGAGTATGGGGTGACGCCGCAGACATACATTCGAACCTTATTCGGCTCGATAGTTTCGAAGCGCGACTTTTCACGGGTCAGCGTGTTGTAAACATACAGCTCGTTGGCCGTTTCCACGTAGCCGCTCCTCCAATTGCGGTGACTTGATTTCTACAGTACCGCGGCGTCTTCAGCTGGAATTGCGCGAGACGCCTCGAGTTCGCGGACTTTGAGCTCAAGTTCTTCCACGCGCTGAATCAACGCGATGATCGTGTCCTGCTGCGGGTCCGGTAGATATTCAAGGCGTTGCGTTTCACCGGATATTGGATCGGTCCAGGCGACTGCCCTCGCCGGGACGCCGACAGCGGTCGTGTGTGCCGGAACATCTCTGGTGACGACCGCTCCACCGCCGATTTTGGCTTGCTCGCCGACCGTGACGGCGCCAAGGACTTTCGCGCCGACCCCGACGATTACGCCATTTCCCAACGTTGGGTGCCTCTTGCCTGTTTCCTTGCCGGTGCCGCCGAGGGTCACGCCCTGGTACAACGTCACATCGTCGCCGATGATCGCGGTTTCGCCAATCACAACTCCCATGCCGTGATCGATGAAGACACGCTTGCCGATTGTGGCTCCGGGATGAATCTCAATCCCAGTCAGGAACCGGGCAAGCTGAGAAACCAACCGGCCGAGTAACGGAAGCTTCCGTTGATAAAGCCGGTGGGCAATGCGATGAAATGCGATGGCATGCAAGCCAGGATAGGCAAGCAACACTTCTAAATTTGATCGGGCGGCGGGATCGCGTTCGCGAATCGCCCGAATCTCTTCCGAGAGGGACATATCGGCTTCTCTCATAGTCTCAGCACCGCTCGCCGGCGCTAAATCGATGCGACGTACTGACCATGGCGAGGGCGGGGCGCGTTGATTGCGCCCCTAGAGACAGGAGCAGAAACCTCCAACGGCTGCGCCGCATGGCTCCGGTTGAAAATGGCAGATTGGGCACAAACGACGCGATCGCATCCCAAGTCCTCTTCAACTAAGCGGACGCGGCGGCCTTTTCCGGCTTCGAATCTGAACTCTTCTCAGGACTTTTCGTAGAAGTTGTCGAGTCGGACGCTTCCGAGGTCGACTTCTTGGACGAATTCGTCTTGGAACTTTCGCTCGAATCGGAATCCTTCGGCCGGCTATCCGTTATGTACCAACCAGATCCCTTGAACACGACTCCAACTGGTTGAATGACTCTCCGCACACTCCCGCCACAGGACGGGCAGTCGGTCAATGGATCTTCAGAAAATCGTTGAAACTGATCAAACTCATTAGCGCAGGCACTGCATCGATATGAGTACGTGGGCATCCCGCGAACTACTCCTAGTCCCTTTTGACACTACACAATCGTCGAGTAATTGTACTGAAATTTGGCCTAGAGATCAAACTTTCCAAACGGAAGTATTGCGAATCTAGGTACGATCAATCTCCAGTTCGGACATTTCTTCCCAATTGTCGCCAGCGGAAATCTCGGCCACGAGCGGCACATCGAGCTCGGCCGCGCTCTCCATCGTTTCCACGACGACTTGTGCGGTCTTCTCAAGTTCTTCCTTCGAAACCTCAAGAACCAATTCGTCGTGTACCTGCAGGAGGATCTTGGCAGTGAGTTTCTCTTTCGCCAGTTTCTCGTGAAGCCGGATCATCGCGATCTTCATAATGTCGGCCGCGGCGCCTTGCAGAGGCATGTTGACCGCCATTCGTTCGGCGGCCGCCCGTCGTTGGCCATTTGGTGAGACGAGGTCAGGCAGAATTCGCCGCCGTCCGCTCGGTGCTTGAACGTATCCGTGACTCGCGCCGAACCGCAACGTCTGGTCGAAGTATTCCTTTACCTTCGGCAAACGAGACCAATACAAATCAATGAATTTTTGCGCTTCGGCACGACTGAGTCCGGTGTCGCGCGAAAGTC
The DNA here is from genome assembly GCA_963737985.1 of uncultured Chloroflexia bacterium. GTDB lineage: Bacteria > Chloroflexota > Chloroflexia > Thermomicrobiales > UBA6265 > CAVTUU01. The sequence goes on from CAVTUU010000014.1 coordinate 90,239, forward strand.
CGTACGCCTGCATCCCGTAGAGCAGACCGAAGTTCACGGTCTTCGCAATGCGGCGAAGATCCGGAGTGACCTCCTTCAGATCGACACCGTAGACAAGGCTCGCGGTCGCCGCGTGAATATCTTCACCCCGGCGAAATGCATCGACGAGAAATGGTTCGCCACTCATTTGGGCCATGAGCCTCAACTCGATCTGCGAGTAATCGGCCGAAACGAGGATCGGCTCGGCAAAGAGACCCTTGTCAGGTCGATGGTCGGCGACGAATGCACGGCGAACCCGACGTCCAAGCTCCGTCCGAATCGGTATGTTTTGGAGATTTGGATTCTGCGAGGACAAGCGTCCTGTCGCCGCCACAGTTTGGTTGTAGGACGTATGCACCCGTCCGGTTTCCGGATTCACCTGAAGCGGCAATGCGTCGACGTATGTAGATTTCAATTTGCTAAGTGTTCGATACTCGAGAATGAGCGGCACCACCAGGTGCTCGTTCACGATAGCCTCGAGCACGTCGGAATCAACGGAATAGCCGGTTTTCGTGCGCCGCCCTGACTGGAGTTTCAATTCTTCAAAGAGCAATGTGGCGATCTGTCTTGTTGAGCCGACATTGATTTTTCGGCCAACGATTTGAAAAATCTCTTCCTCGACTTGGCCGAAACGGATCGTGATTTCGTCTGAGAATTGCTTCAAATAATCGATATCGATCGCGATGCCGGTTCGCTCAATGTCGACAAGTGTTGGGACGAGCGCCATCTCTTCGTTGTAAAAGAGTTCTTGCATCCCTTTTTCAGCTAGCTGCGGTCCAAAAAAGTCGGCGAGGGCCAGAGTCGATTCAACATCGCCGCAGGCATAATCACCCGCCACATCGATATCGACGCAATCCATCGTGAGTTGATTTCGCCCGGTTCCGATGAGTTCTGAGATCTCGGTCATTTGTATGCCGAGGCGCGTGAAAGAGAGATCCTTCAATCCCATTGAATTTTCGCCAAGGAGATAGGCTGCAATCATGGTGTCGAAAACGTAATTTGTTACTTCGAAGCCGTGGCGATTGAGCACGAGAAGATCGTACTTTCCGTGGTGGGCGTATGCTTTGATCTTCTTGTCGTTAAGCGCCGGCGAAAGTGTTGATTTGACCTCGTCGGACGCAAGCTGTTCGCCCTCTTTGTGGCCGACTGGTATGTAGTAACCCTCCTCCTGAGTCGTCGCGATGGCGATGCCGACGAGTGTCGCCCGGTTCGGATCGGTGGAGGTAGTCTCCACATCAAAAGCGTAGCGACCAGTTTCGTAGATGCGCTTGACGAGCGCCTCAAGGGCCTCTCGTGTTCGAATTACCGACCGTGTTGATGGCTTCCTTTCCTGTACGGGCGCGGCGGGTCGACCTGGCTCGGGCAGTTTGGCGACCAGAGTGCGGAATTCGAGCTCCCGGAAAAGCTCGATCGCGGCGTCCCGATCGTAGTCATCAACCGAGCTCTTCTCGATATCGAACGGAATATCGAGCGATCGCTCGATCGTCGCAAGCCGTTTGCTGAGCTTTGCTTGCTCGATATTTGCTTCGAGCGCGTTCTTGGCCCGCGCTGGTGTGACTTCGTCAACGTGCTCAATGATTTGTTCGAGTGTGCCGAACTGTGTAATCAATGCGGTTGCGGTCTTTTCGCCGATGCCCGGCACCCCGGGAATGTTGTCGGAGGTATCACCAACGAGCGCTTTGTAATCCGGGATGAACTCAGGCCCGAACCCATACCGCTCAATGACCGCGTCTCGATCAAACAATCGCAGTTCGCCGAATCGACGCGCACCAGGCAGAACGGCGACGACATTGTCCCCGACAAGCTGAAGGAGATCGCTATCACCTGTGACGATCACGACGTCAACGCCGGCGGCTTCGGGGCAGCTCTTGGAGAGACTGCCAATGACATCGTCCGCTTCCCAACCATCGACTTGCTCGACAGGGATCCCTAAGACATCGATCAGTTGGCGCACGCGACCTATTTGATTGCGGAGATCGTCTGGCATTTCGCCACGATTGGCTTTGTACTGCTCATACTGCTCCTGGCGAAACGTACGTCCTGTTTCTAATGCGACGACGACATACTCGGGCCTTTGCGAGCGAAAAGTGTCAAGCAACATGGACGCAAATCCGAAGACGGCGTTGACCTGCTCTCCCTTGGCGGTGGTCAGTGTCGGAGGTAAGGCGTGGTACGCGCGAAAGATCAGCCCAAAACCGTCGACGAGTAAAAGTGTGGGCCGCTCGTCGAGTTTACCGTTTCCTGTATTTGCCACGTCGTGTTACCTCCTTCATCCCGAGTATAGTGGCACACATGTTCTCGTGCCTCATCAGAAATCTATTCACAAATGGCGGATTGCTATACTTCGATGACCGTCATGCGGACGATGAACATATTCGGTGCGAGTAACTGTGGCGCGCCAATAGAACTCAGTACCCGCATCGAAGGTAAACGTCTCGCGCATTGACATCAGCGCAGTGCTAAGGCATTGCGATTTGGGCAGAGGAGCCCGCCTACATATGGACCCGACCGTCGTCCAGTCCGTTGCAAATGTGGTGTGCGATAACGTCGAGCGCGTTATCGTCGGGAAGCGCCGCGAAGTTCAACTTGTCCTTGTCGCATTGCTTTGCAAGGGCCACGTCCTTATAGAAGATGTGCCAGGGGTCGGTAAGACTGTCTTGGCCAAAGCGATTGCCCGGACTATTGGCTCGGGATTCAAACGAATCCAGTTTACCCCGGACCTCCTTCCGAGCGATGTAACTGGGGTCAACGTCTTCAATCAGCAAACTGGTAAATTCGAATTCCGGCCAGGTCCAGTCGTTGCCCAACTAGTTCTGGCCGACGAAGTTAACCGGGCGACTCCGAAAACACAGGCCGCACTGCTGGAGGCGATGGAAGAGGCGCAGGTAACTGTTGATGGTGTGACGCACCGGCTGCCTGAACCATTCGTGGTCCTCGCAACCGAAAACCCTATTGAGTATGAAGGAACATTTCCTTTACCGGAAGCGCAGCTTGACCGCTTCTTGATTCGCTTGTCTCTCGGATATCCGGGGCGTAAAAACGAGCTCGAGATGCTCGATCGGCAGAACCAAATCCATCCACTTGAGGGCTTGCAGCAAGTTATTCAAATTGAGGATTTGATTGCGGCCCAGATGGCCGTCAAAAAGGTTTACGTGGCGCCAACCCTTAGTGAATACATCCTTTCAATTGTCGAAGCGACGCGAATGCCTCAACCAGATGTCTATTTGGGATCGAGTCCGCGCGGATCACTCGCGTTGTACAACGCCTCGCGCGCGTGGGCCGCTCTGCACGGGCGCGATTTCGTGAGCCCGGACGATGTCAAGGAGCTTGCTGAGCCAACTCTTGCACATCGCCTGATAGTTTCACCCACCGCCCGTATGAAGAACATCGATAGCCGAACCGTCGTTGACGAGATTTTGCGTTCAATTCAAGTGCCTGGAGCGCAACCGGTACCTCAGGGACGAACAGCGCCCTGGGTGGCACGTCAAAGCGGTCAATAACTGTCATGACTGTGCTTCGCCTCATCGTGCTGATCATTGGCGTCGCAGTCATCGCCCAAGTTGCGGATTGGCAGCCGCTCGACAGGCTGGCGATCGGGCTGATCGCGCTGTTGTTGCTTGCGTTCGCCTGGAGCAAATGGAGCGTTCGCAACCTCAGCATCACTAGGCGGGCTGACACCGATCGGGCGCAAGTTGGGCAGCAAATCCGAGAACGGATCAGCATCCGCAACTCGGGAATGCTGGCAAAACTTTGGCTTGAAGCAAAGGACTACTCGAGTTTTCCCGGTCACAGCGCCAGTCGAGTCGTTCATGCCCGCGGACACAATACCGTTGAGTGGGTAATCGAAACGGTCGCCGCTCGACGCGGCCGCTTTCATCTGGGTCCAATGCGGATCAAATCAGGGGATCCGTTCGGTCTCTTTCCAACAAAGCTCGAAGTTCCAGCGACCATTGATGTGCTGGTCTATCCTGCAGCCGTCGATGTCAGCGGATTTCCATTGCCTATAGGGATTCTCTCTGGCGGGAATACGACTGAACGTAGAACGCCATTTACGACTGCAAGCGTTTCCGGGATTCGAGATTACGTCCCCGGCGACGCGTATAACCGAATAAGCTGGGCCTCAACCGCACGCACGGGTCGATTGATGGTGAAGGAATTCGACCACGACCCGTCGTCGGATGTCTGGATCGTTTTGGACCTTGACCGGCAACACAGCGTACGTGCCGTTCGCCCACTTGGCATCGCCGCAAATCAGGCGGGTGAGTGGCCGGTCGAAGCGTGGCTCGACGCGACTGAAGAATATGCGGTCACAGTCGCGGCTTCACTCACCCACCGCTGTCTCGACCAAGGTCGAAATGTGGGTTTAATTTCGACAGGCGCGCACTATGAAGTGATTCCAGCAGACCGATCGGACCGGCAATACGTAAAGATCCTTGAGACACTAGCTGTCGTTGATGCGGATGGACATCGGCCGCTCGCTGAAGTTCTCGTGGCCGAGGCGAGACGGTTTACCCGCCAGAGCACCTTGATTGTCATCACGTCATCAACCGATGAGTCGTGGATTCGAATGCTGGCTGAGATCACGGGCAAGCGTGTGCGTTCCGCGGCCATTTTTGTCGAGCCGGAGACTTTTGGACAGGCGCCTTCGTCGTTGATGATTGTTAGCGGTCTCCTTGCCGCGGGAATTTCGACTCACTTGATCAAGTACGGCGATGACATTCGGCGTGCCTTATCGACGAATGGCGTAAATCACGCGGGAGGGAGGGCGAGCGTTGGTTAGCGCCGCCGCAGTTCGTAATAGTCGCTCTTCCTCTGATGGTGAGAGGTTTCAATACTCGCCTGCCGAGGGCTGGCTCACCGTTTTCCTTCATCTCGCAATCGTGCTTGGCGCAGTTACCGCAATTCAACGCGAAGATTGGGCGAGTAATCTGTCGATCCTGACGCCGATCGCGGCGTTGGCGGTTCTTGAGGGCTTTCTCTTAGCAAAGACTCGAGTCACAGATCTCGTCGCGCACTTCATATCGTTTGTCGCCTCAATTGTCGTCTCGGTCGTGCTCACCGCGGCGACGATGAACGACGTCGATGCCGGGTGGCGGTCTCGACTTCATATCCTTTGGGATCGGGCCGATGCCTGGTATCGCCAGGCCGAGACGGGCCGCGGCACTGACGACAGCGAACTCTTCGTGTTACTCATGGGCATTACCGTTTGGCTTATCGCGTATAGCTCAGCTTGGATGCTCTTTCGCCGCCATTGGCTGATTGCATCGCTGATGTTGCCCGGCGGCATTCTCGCAATCAACTTCGTTTACGCTCAAGATTCTTCGCCCGCGCCGATATTCTTTTTTGGCTTTGCCAGTTGTCTCCTTGCGGCTCGGTATCACGCATATGAGCGCCAGGTTGAGTGGTCGCGGGCGAGGATCCCGTCGCCCGAGCAACTCCCGTGGCACTTTGTGCGAGGAGGACTGACGGTCACCGCGATCGCGGTCATCATGGCCTGGTCGCTGCCCGCGAACGCGCCCGATCCCTTGCTCAACCAAGTCTCAGACAGCATTGATCGGCCATGGACCGCAATTCAAGATCAGTGGAACGACTGGCTCGGCAACTTCGGCAATACCGGCCACCGTGGAGGTCGATTCGCATCATTTAATGAATCGTTCCGGCTTGGTGGCGACTTAAATCTGAGCGATGACAAAGTTGCCGTCGTCCAAGCTGACCATCCTGAATATCTCGTCGCGCATCGCTACAACCGCTACGACGGTCACGGGTGGTCGACCGATGTCGAAAGCACCTATCGAGGAGATGACCCAAGCAGCAGCGACTTCGCGCCGCTAGTGACCTTCGAGCCTGGCAATGACCTCTTTCTGTCTCCAGCCATGACAAAGGACCGCGACAAGGACGAGGCGAACGTAACCCTGCTGAAGCCGAAGGGAGATTTGCTGCTAACCGTCGACACGTATTCATCAAGCACTGAGCGCGCGAGCGTGCAGCTCGGTTGGCAACAACTCAACAACGCGCGGTTTCAAGTCAATGGCGCCGATCCCAATGTCGCTCCGGTTGATCTGCGCGAGTTCATCGCCATGCTCCAACAAGCAACGTTCACGCACGACGACCAATCGGATCAATGGATTGTGACCGACCCATCGCTGAATGATTCCATTTCCCGAAAGCAAGAGGATCTTCGCAGCAGACACCTCGACACGAAGTGGGAGATTAACGACAGCGGACAGGTTGAAACCCTCGTCGTCAACGGACAACTTCCGGTCTACGACGACGTCGAAGCCGTGAGGGTCGACAAGGTTCCAAATGACGGGGTGCAGTATCAAACGGTCGGACTACAGAGCATGGCAACTGCGGATGCGTTGCGGAATGCGCCCGCGAACGATCCAGGATTTGTCCTCTCTCGATATCTTGGCAACCCGACTACCGTCACCCAACGAACGGTCGACCTTGCAAAAACGATCACGTCCGGTATCGACAATCGATACGATCAGGCGTACGCCATCCAGGAATACCTGAGAAATACTTTCCCGTATGACGAGAAGGTGGACGTGCCTCCCGCGGATCAAGACGCGGTCGACTTCTTCCTCTTCGATGGCCAACGTGGATACTGTGAATACTTTGCCTCGTCGATGGTCGTCATGTTGAGGTCGCTGGATATCCCTGCCCGTCTCGTGGCCGGCTACCATTCGGCGCCGTACGACGATGCGTCAGGTGGATTTCTCTATACCGAAAAGCAGGCTCACACGTGGGTTGAGGTTTACTTTCCGGGTTATGGTTGGATTCCATTCGAACCAACACCAGGAGTCGAAGGGCAACCGTTAGCGGAGGATGCACAGGGTGATCCAGCCGCGACCCCAACAGTGGAGCCAACGCAGGCTCCGGAGGAAGCTGAAGCAACGGCCACACTGATTCCAACTCCCGCTGGAACACCAGCACCGAATACGATCACAACCCAGCGCGATGATGACGGACCTTCGACCTTGCAGAGAGTCGCTGCAGGGGTTGGACGCATTGTGGCCATATTTGCTCTTGTTCTGATAGCAATTGCCCTGGTCGGCTCGTTCACGTGGCACTGGAAGCTGCGGGGTTTGCGCCCAGGAGCCGCCATGTTTGCCCGCGTGCAGCGAGTCGGCAAGTGGTGGGGCGTGCAACCCGATGCAACGATGACACCCGTTGAATATGCTCGTGAGTTAGGTCGAGTAGCTCCCGCGGTGCGGAGGCCGGCGCGGGTAGTTGCTGATCTTTATGAATCTGAACAATACGGCCCATCACCGACAGATCAATCAACAGCTCGGCAAGCGAAGCGTGCCTGGACTGAAACGAGAAACGCGATGATGCGATCGCTTCCAACAAAGCGGCTGAAAGCGTGGAGAAGCAGGCGGCATGGTTAGTCGCTCCAGCGTGGATAAACTTTCCGGCGTGGTGAATATGCCAACCGTGCTCGTCGCGGGATCGATCAACACCGATCTTGTCGCGCATGTTCGGCGATCCCCCGAAGCTGGAGAAACGGTGACCGGGCAAAGTTTCGCGATTTTCGGCGGCGGGAAGGGTGCAAATCAAACGATCGCATGCGCACGCTCATGGGATCAGACGGCGTTCTTGGGGGCGGTTGGACAGGACGACTTCGGTCGACAACGGCTTGAATCATTGAAATCGGAAGGAGTCGACGTTGATAGCGTCGCGGTCATCGATGGCGCTGCGTCAGGTGTCGCACTGATCTTCGTCGAAGATGGCGGAGAAAACCGAATCGCTTATGTTCCTGGCGCGACAGGCAACGTTAGCGCCGCCCAAGTCGAAGCGGCGCTGAAACGGCTCGACCCAGGCGTGGTCTTGACGACCCTCGAACTACCGCGTGAAGCCCTATCAGCGCTCATTCAGGGCGCCAAGGAGATTGGCGCGACAGTGATCGTCAATGCCACACCGGAGCCTTCACTGCGTAAGGAACTGGCCGCGCTCGCGGATGTGCTAATCGTCAACGAATCGGAGGCGGCTGAGCTACTCTCCGCAAACGTCGGCGACGGAAGTTGGGAAGTGTTCGCAACGAAGCTTCTCGAATTGGGGCCTCACGCAGCAATCATCACGTTGGGCAGCCAGGGCGCCCTCTTCAGGTATGCCGATTCGTCAATCGCCATTCCGGCCCCTAGTGTTGACGTTGTTGACACGACCGGTGCGGGAGACGCATTTTGCGGAGCGTTCGCGGCGTTTGTGGCGCAAGGAGCAAAATGGGAATTGGCAGCCAAAATCGGTGTTGCCGCAGGAGCCTTGGCGGTCACGAAACAGGGAGCGCAACCGTCGATGCCGGAACGAGCGGACCTTTTGGAACTCGTCCGGAAAATGTAATCTGGTCGAAAAATCAGCCGGGGAGTGGCGCCGCTGACATCCCGATGTGGCGGAAGGGGAGGGATTCGAACCCTCGAGACGGTATTACCGCCTACGCGATTTCCAGTCGCGCGCACTAGGCCAGGCTATGCGACCCTTCCATGCGGCTGATAACGCTGCAAAAAACCTTGGCGGAGAGGGTGGGATTCGAACCCACGGTGGCTCATCACCACACTGCTTTTCGAGAGCAGCACCATCAACCACTCGGACACCTCTCCACACCTGACTATAGCAAACTTCTTCCTCGCCTTGCCACCATATTTCGAGGCAAATGTTTCAGCAATTAGGCGCGGTGCTATAATCGCAGGTCGTAATAAAGCAGAGGGGTCAGGAGCGGGAAGCAGATGTCTGGGCATTCAAAATGGGCAACAATCAAGCGTCAAAAAGGCGCGAATGACGCGAAACGCGGCCAGGTGTTCACCAAGTTGGCCCGTGAAATCACCGTTGCCGCCCGCAGTGGAATTCCTGACCCTGAAATGAACTTCCGCCTGCGCCTTGCTGTGCAAAAGGCACGTTCCGAAAACATGCCGAAAGAAAACATCGACCGCGCAATCGAACGCGCAGCTGGTGGTGCGGGCGGAGACAACTTCGACGAAGTTTTTTATGAAGGCTACGGACCGGCTGGAGTCGCGTTAATGGTTCAAGCGATGACCGACAATCGCAACCGCACGGTATCGGAAGTCCGCGCAGTGTTTACACGGGCCGGCGCGACCCTCGGAGAAAACGGAAGTGTTGGTTGGATGTTTGATCACGTTGGCCAGATAGTTGCCGATCCCGGCAACGTTGATCCGGATGATGTTGCCCTAACGGCCATCGATGCCGGCGCGGTTGACGTTCAGGTCGAAGGCGACGACGTCGAGATCTTTACCGAAGTGCAAGACCTACACAAAGTCCTCGAAGTAATCAATGGCTCGGGCGTTGAAGTGAAATCTTCTGAACTCATCATGAAGCCAAAAACCCTGATGGCCACCGAGCCAGATGCGGCAGTCAAAGTGATCCGGATGATGGAAAAACTCGAAGACCTCGATGACGTCCAGCAGGTCTACACTAATCTGGACGTAACAGACGAGGTTCTTGCGCAAATCTCCTAGGCAATCGGAACGGGCAACGACTTTGATAACGATCGGCATCGATCCAGGAACCGCGTTGCTTGGCTTCGGAGTGATCGAGTCGAACGGCGAATCTGCTCTTGTCGACTACGGAGTCGTGGAGACTGTTTCATCCGTTCTAATGCCGGAGCGGCTGAAGTTCGTTCACGAGTCTGTTACGAAATTAATTCAACGCTATGAGCCCGACGTGTTGGCCATCGAGCAGCTCTTTTTCGCGCGGAATGTCACGACGGCGATCTCTGTTGGTCAGGCGCGAGGAGTGGTGCTGCTTGCAGCTGCTCAAGCGGGCGTTGCGGTTGTCGAGTACACACCGTCAGAAGTGAAACAAGCGGTCGTCGGCTATGGCAAAGCCGAAAAATCGCAAATGCAGGAGATGGTTCGAATCATCCTTGATCTTGATAATGTGCCTGAGCCGGACGATGCCGCGGACGCACTTGCAATTGCGCTCTGTCATGTCCAACATGCGGCTTTCGCTGCCCGGACCGCTGATTCGTCGTGACTCCTTCGCCGGCGAAAGAACCCAAACTACGACTCGATGAGGCGCTCGTCGAACGAGGTTTTGCTGACAATCGGTCGCGAGCGAAAGCGCTGATTATGGCGGGTGATGTCCTGGTATCTGGCAAGCCCGTGATGCAAGCGGGCGCGCCCGTCCGCGGCGGCGACCACATTGAACTGAAAGCCAAGCCAAGATTCGTCAGTCGGGGCGGCGAAAAGCTCGATCACGCCCTCAACGAATTTCGCATCGGTGTTGGCAACATGATCTGTGCTGATTTTGGCGCGAGCACGGGCGGATTTGCTGATTGCCTATTGCAGCGCGGAGCCGCACGCGTTTACGCGATCGACGTGGGTTATGGGCAGCTCGACGACCGCCTGAGGTCTGATCCGCGCATCGTCAACATGGAACGGACAAACGCACGGTATCTCGATGAGTTGCCCGAACCGATTGAGATGGTGGTGATCGATGCATCGTTCATCTCCCTGGGGTTGCTCTTTCCGGCGGCAGTACGCGTAATGACTCCAAACGGGATCTGTGTGCCCTTAATCAAGCCCCAATTCGAAGCCGGTCGATCTGATGTTGGAAAAGGTGGGGTAGTGAAGTCTACCTCAATTCACCGTCGGGTTTTGGCGGAAGTGATTGAAAAAGCAGACGATAATGGGCTCGGGCTCAAAGGGCTGACAAAATCATCTCTAAAGGGGCCTGCGGGCAATATAGAGTTCCTCGCTCACTTTGTCCGGGGCGAAGACTGCGTCGATTCAATCAGAGCTATAGCGTCAGTAGTCGACGCTGGTGGAGTGGGATAGTGAGCACGAAGAGTTTGCCATTCGATGATGTTCGGAGATCGCTGGATAGCGTATCGAATTACAGCGAACACAATACGATTCCAACGACCATTCGCTTGGACGGCGGTCGCCTTCATCGAGCTGGTGTCCCCGAGGTCGTCTTCGCGGAGCACAAAATCGCGGATGCCGTTGCAGAAGGGCTGCGCGGTTTGGCCGAAGCTAACGGACGAGCGCTCGCGAGCCGGTGCCCTCAGTCGACGGTTGAGCATCTCCGTGAGAAGTTAAGTAATGACTATGAAATTCACCATTGTGAAGAAGCGAAGACCGTTGTCGTCGCCCAACCCGGTGTGAAACCGCCTCTGACCGGAGGCCGTGTCGGGGTCATCACAGCAGGTTCTTCCGATGCGCCGATCGCAGCTGAGGCAGCGGTCATGGCACAAGAAATGGGTGCCGTCGTGACGCAAGTGCGCGATGTTGGCGTCGCGGGGATTCATAGACTAGTTGAACCTCTCGAGAGTCTCATTAGTGAGGGAGTAGACGCGATCGTGGTGGCGGCAGGGATGGACGGCGCGTTGCCCTCCGTAGTTGCCGGGCTCGTTGCGGTGCCGGTGATAGGTCTGCCTACCTCGGTCGGCTACGGGTACGGCGGCCAAGGTGTTGGCGCGCTCATGTCGATGCTCCAGACCTGCGCTCCGGGGCTCGTCGTGGTCAATATCGACAACGGGATCGGCGCTGGGGCCACCGCGGCCCTAATCGCGAATCGCGTCGCGGAAGCTAGAAATGAGCGCTAGTTCGCCCGCCAAGCGTTGAGGAGTTGGGTGGCCGCATCAGCGGGCGCTGTTCTCCGTTCAGTAACGTCAGAAATTACTTGATCGGAATCGCTCGACGATTCAATTCGCCTCAGCTGGTGTGAAAGCTCCCGTTTGACGAGTTCCAGAACTTCGGCTGTCGCGATTCGTCGCTGTCGCTCACCAAGTCCGCCAGAACCGGCGAGCGCTGCGTAGTGATCGCCAATAGCTTTTGCCAGGCCCTCAATTCCCTCTCCCGTGGTCGCAACGGTCTTCAAAATTTCCCGGGACGGTGCGCGGGGCGAGTCAAGCGTTTGATAACTCGGAAGCGCGCGGAGGATCCTCGTTACATCCTCAGCGCCATCGCGGTCAGCCTTGTTCACTACAAACAAGTCGGCGATTTCCAGCAATCCCGCTTTTAGGGCTTGCACGTCGTCGCCCATCCCCGGGACCTGCACGACAACGACGGTATGGGCAAAGCGGAGTATGTCGACTTCTTCCTGGCCAACGCCGACAGTCTCGACGATGATCGGATCGAATTTTGCCGCATCGAGAAGGTGGATGACACCGGCAGTGGCGGGGGCAAGACCTCCGTGGAGTCCGCGTGACGCCATGCTCCGAATGAACACGTTTTCATCATTCCATTGGTCAAGCATGCGAATGCGATCGCCCAGCGCCGCCCCGCCCGAAAATGGACTCGACGGATCGACCGCAACGACCGCAACCTTTTTGCCAGTCCGCCGATACTCGCGAATAAGCGCGTTGACGATCGTGCTCTTGCCTGCGCCGGGCGGACCAGTGATCCCTACGATGTGGGCATTTCCTGTATGCGAATAGAGCTTTCGAAGGCCCTCGCGACCGACGTCGGTGTCATTTTCGATATTTGTTGCCAGTCGAGCGATCGCGGCGATGTCGCCAGACAGCACACGCGCGGAAAGGCTTCGCTCAGGCAACGTCGGTCCGAACTGGCGCGTTCTCGCGAAGGAAGGTAACCATGTCCGAGAGCCGCGTTCCCGGTCCGAACACCGCGGCGATACCCATATCGCGGACTACTTGAATATCTTCGTCCGGAATCGTGCCTCCGGCGACGACAAGAACATCGTCGAGTCCGCGAGCCCGGATCGCATCGATGATTCGCGGGAACAGCGCGAGGTGAGCGCCCGATAGGATGCTCAAACCGATGACGTCGACATCTTCTTGCAGAGCTGCAGTCGCTATCATCTCGGGCGTTTGAAACAGACCCGTGTAGATCACTTCGAAACCCGCGTCCCGGAGAGCACGAACCAGCACCTTTGCGCCTCGGTCATGGCCGTCCAGACCTGGTTTCGCAATCAACACGCGAATCGGCGGCCGACCAATTTCGATGGGATTCGGAATTTCCTCCGAAAGGGCTTCATGTTCCATAGCTGTAGAAGCCCTCGCCCGATTTTCGGCCCAATTTTCCAGCCGAAACCATTTTCCTTAGAAGCGGCGCCGGCCGGTATTTATCTTCGCCTAAATCTCGCTGCAGAACTTGCATGATATCGAGGCACACGTCGAGACCGATCAAATCGGCGAGCGCAAGGGGGCCCATGGGATGCGCAGCGCCGAGCTTCATGACCTCATCAATTGCTTCTCGATCCGCGACCGATTCACCGAGACAGAAAATGGCTTCGTTGATCATCGGCATAAGCACTCGGTTTGAAATGAAACCCGGAAAGTCGTTGACCACTACTGGTGTTTTTCCGGCTCGTTGCGCAAGTTCCTTGGTGACCTCTATTGTTTGATCAGACGTTTGTAATCCGCGGACAACCTCTACCAATTGCATGACTGGCACCGGATTAAAGAAATGCATGCCGACGACCCGTTCCGGAGCTTTGACAACGGAAGCAAGTCGAGTGATTGAAATCGACGACGTATTACTCGCCAGCAAGGCAGCTGAAGAAACCACCCCGCTGAGCCTGGTTGAAAATTCCAACCTTGACCGCTTCGTCTTCGAACGCGGCTTCAATGACAACCGATGAATTCGCAGCCTCATCAATTCTGGTTGTGCGCACGATTGAATCGAGCACCCTTGATGCTTCGGCTGGTGCAACAGTGCCTTTTGTGACGAGTTTGTCCAAACTGGAAGCAATTGTCGCCGATGCACGATCAAGCGCATGTTGATTGGAGTCGACCAAGAGGACGTCGAGACCGCTCAAAGCGATCACTTGAGCGATACCGCTCCCCATTGTTCCCGCACCGATGACAGAGACGAAACCTGCAAGCTGTTGACTATCTCTAGGCTCTAGATCGCCTTCCGGCACCGTGGGTCTCCTTTGAAAATCCGCATTGGCATGTGCATAGCTGCTAAGTGGGCGGCGTATCTCGTTTTTCAGGCGGTTCAACGTTAGCCGACGAATTCGTAGGCGTCTCCAACTTTCGGTTTACACCATTCATAGTTGCGGTGATCCCGTGCGCGATCCAGTGCTCAATCGCGTCGGCGACATCCTGTATGAGTCCGGGAAGCGCCTTCTCCTCCTCCGGACTGAATCGAGAGAGAACGTGACTGCGAGCTGCGCTTCTACCTCGTCCAATCCCAACACGTAATCGAGGAAACTGCGTTGTCCCTACTTGTTCGATGATCGACTTCAGTCCATTGTGACCGCCGGCGGTCCCTGATGGGCGCATCCGCAATTGGCCAAAAGGAAGATCCATGTCATCAAAAACAATCATGACGTCTTCAATATCGACATGGTACCAATTGACCGCTTCTCGCACCGCATGACCACTGAGATTCATATAGGTTTGGGGGGCGAGCAATATAACTTTCTCGTTTTGCAGGCGCCCTTCTCTTATCTCTGAGCGAAATCGCTTCTTTGTCCCTTCCGCGGCGGCGCGGCGAGCGAGTTCGTTGATCGCCATGAAGCCAATATTGTGTCTGGTATTGGCATACTCGCGGCCAGGATTTCCCAGACCTACGACCAGTTTCATTCGTGTGCATCCCTATCATGTCAAATTAACTATCGGCGACAGCTATTGCTGGCGACTCGTCAAGCCTACCCAATGCTATACTTCTGGCTCGATTCTGCCACGTCGCGGCGTCTCATGTAGATGCGTTTAAGGACAAGCGCAATGAATTTCTTCGGAATGGGCGGCTGGGAGATCGGAGTCATCCTGATCGTAGCGCTCATTATTTTTGGCCCCGGCAAATTGCCCGAAGTTATGGGTCAGGTTGGCAAGACAGTGCGGGATTTCCGGCGCATGACAGGCGATCTCACCGGTGAATTCGAGCGGTCTACCGGCATCAAGGACATCAAAAAAACACTGACGGATGAGCTTACCGGTATCAAGTCGGAAGTTACTGGTGTTGGAACCTCGATTCAAAAAGAAGTCAATTCGTCGGCGAGCACTGTGACTAACGCAGCAAAATCTGCAACAAGTGGATCAACAAGCACTTCGACTAAAACGACTAATCCCGGATTCAAACCGGTCGAAGCGACATCTTCCGCAAGCACGAGCACCGCCACATCAACGAAGCCCGCAGCTGCTCCTGTTGCCACGAAGAAGGACCCACTCGCGGATCTCGTCGCGTTCGACAGCACTCCAGCCAACCAGAATGGAACAGCAACGGCTGCGCAAACGATTCCGGCATCCTCCGCAAATGGCAATGCATCGAGCAATGGAGAAGCAGTTACAGCGGATGCTCTCTCGCGCGCCAGGCTGAGACGGCAACAAGCGGGTTATAACCGACCTCCCGCAAGCGTCGGCTAGCATTGGTCGAATCTACGGCGAATCGATTTCACTTTGAGCTGTTGGCTGTCGATAGTTCAACGTGGGCTCGTCGCGGTCGACTCTCAACGAACCGCGGCCCTGTCGAAACCCCAGCATTCATGCCCGTTGGAACGCAAGCGACCGTTAAAACGCTTGATCCGAATGAGGTTGCCGAGACCGGCGCCGAGATCATCCTGGCCAACACATATCACTTGATGCTTCGACCCGGTCTCGAAGTGCTTAAAGCTGCCGGTGGGCTCCATCGTTTCATGGGGTGGGATGGACCCATTCTGACCGATAGCGGCGGATTCCAGATATTTAGCCTTGCCCAACAGACTACGCTTGATGAGACCGGCGTAACATTTCGCTCCCACCTCGACGGCAGCAAGCATGTGCTCACTCCAGAGCGGACCGTGCAATTACAGATTGGCTATGGCTCCGACATAGCCATGCAACTCGACCACCTCGTGGGTTTACCGGCTGAACGCCGAACGATTGAAGATGCAACCCAACGAACAGCCCGCTGGCTCGATCGTTGCATCGCCGAGCACAAGAGGCATGGCGGTTGCGATCGGGGTACTGTGCTGTTCGGTATCACCCAAGGCGGAATGGAGCCCGATCTTCGTCGCCAAAGCGCCAGAACCTTGGCGGAGGCGGAGGTCGCGGGTTGCGCGATTGGCGGTCTCAGTGTTGGCGAACCGAAAGCAGTGATGGCGGCGATGATTGAGGAAACGACGCCGTTCCTGCCTATCGGCAAACCGCGCTATCTCATGGGAGTGGGTTCGCCCGAAGATCTTTGGTCCGGAGTTGCTCGAGGGGTCGATCTTTTCGATTGCGTTCTGCCAACCCGACTCGCTCGAAACGCAGCGCTGTTTACGCCCGAAGGTCGGGTGAACATAAGATCAAAGCGCTTTCGCGAAGTCTTCGATCCGATTGACTCGACTTGCAATTGTTCTACGTGTCATCGATTTTCGGCAGCATATTTACACCATTTGTTTCGGTCCGACGAGATTCTCGGTTTAAGACTGGCTTCGGTTCACAATCTTCGTTTCCTCGCCAGGCAAATGGAAACAATGCGTCTGGCAATCGAGGAGGGGACATTCGACGCCGAGTATCGGAGATTTCAGACGACCTTTCGACCGGTTTCGTCGAAGGTAGAACCTTCAATGGAGCAGGTTGGCTGATTCTTAGAGGCAGTCTACAATCCTTCGCCATTGGGTTCATTGCTCAAGGTCGAGAAGGGACTGCGCTTATATCGGTCCAGAGTTTGATCCGGAGCTAAGCGGTGACATTGCAGTCGGGACCGACATCATTGAAATCGCGCGCATCGAGCGCGCGATTGCCGACTTCGGTGAGCGATTCTTGAAGCGGGTCTACACTGAAAAGGAACGAGAACGGTATCGAAATAGAGTGTCAGAACTCGCCGCTCGTTTCGCCGCGAAGGAGGCAACATCGAAAGCGCTTGGTACGGGAATTCGCGGAATTCACTGGCGAGAGATGGAAATCTTACCCAACCGGAGAGGGAAGCCCGTCCTGATATTGCACGGACAAGCTGCCGAGCGAGCGGAACGGTTGGGTCTGACCGATTTCAGTGTCTCGATGACCCATTCTCGTACTGATGCGATGGCGTTTGTCGTTGCCATAAAGGGTCATACCCAAGACTCGAATTAGAAACACGGCGCTCTGTTAGCGGTTGACACGAGCGTGGCTAGGGGGAAATCGTTGCCACCGGAACAACATACGTTGCCCAAGATGGGCAAGAACGACACGGTGATTACGGATGAAGGGGTGCGCGGTTGGTTGCCAACCCGAAAATTCGGCACGCATAAGTGGGAAGTCGGTGGGCTCGCGATCGTGGCCGGCGCTCCGAACTATGTCGGGGCTCCGTTGCTTTGCGCGACGGCAGCGGCGCGTGCCGGCGCCGGAGTGGTCATGCTTGCAGTGCCGCGATCGATTGTCGGGCCTATAGCGACGCGATTGCCAGAGGCGATTTTCCTGCCCATCCCGGAGAGCGATCCCCAGGCGTTCGCAACGAAAGCCCGGGAACTGCTACTCGAACGCTTCGAAAAGACGCACGCTTTGGTGATAGGGCCAGGTATTGGACAGGATCAACACGCGACGTCCCTCATGGCTGCCTTTTTCGGCAAGACAGGAGCTTCCCGATCAACGAGCATCGGGTTCTTCAACGAGAGCAGGCAGTCGACTGAAGGAGACGACTCGGCTCTGATTGCAGGTGGTGACAAACCGACAGTGATCGACGCAGACGCGCTCAATTGGTTGTCGGGACAGTCTGATTGGTGGGCCAACTGTAAGCCCAACAGCCTTGTTCTCACACCACACGTCGGTGAGATGAGCAGGCTCCATCGATTCGGACCCGAAAGATGTAGTTTTGGATCCTATCGGCGCAGCCAAGACCGCGGCATCGAAATGGAATCAAGTGGTCGTCCTCAAGTATGGTCACAGTATCGCAACAGACGGAAGCACAACATATGTCGCGCCAGACGCGCCGGTTTCGCTCGCGACTGCGGGAGCAGGTGATGTCTTAGCCGGGATGATCGGCGACTCCTCGCGCAAGGCTCAAGCCTCTCGAAGCTGCAGCTTCGGCGCTCTACATCGGGCCGAAAGCAGCAAGACGGGTCGAACAGGTTACCGGGACACTCGGTCTGCTCGCAGGCGATTTGCCGCTAGCTGTTGCTGAAGAGCTTGAGGATTCTCGAAGAAGCAAAGGGGGCCTAGTTGCCTGATCCCGCAGTATCAGAATTGATGCGGAGAGATTTTCCGACTCTTTCGCCTGAGGATTCGATTGCGACTGTTGCCCGGCAAATCGCAGATTCTGGACTCCCCGGCCTGCCAGTAGTTGAAGACGGAAAAATCATCGGGATCATCACCGAAGCCGAGCGTCATCATGCGCGAAGCGGAGGTCGATGTCCCTGCCCCATCGACCTTTTTCGATGCCATATTTTCGATAGACGCTGGTCAGGATTTCGATGAAGAAATGCGCAAAGTCGTGGCTCTCACGGCGCGCGAGCTCATGACTCATCCAGTCTTCAATGTCCTCGAATCTGCCACGCTAGAGCAGGTGGCAACATTGATGATTGACCGTCGGGTCAACCCAATACCCGTCGTTGACAACAACCACTTACTTGTCGGAATCGTGTCTCGCACAGATTTGGTCAGAGTTACTGCTCGCCTGAACGAGGGAGAGGCAGGTCAATCCGGAGCCGAAACCGAGGAAGTCCCGCAGTAAAAATG